>NZ_JAPONB010000010.1 GCF_026676115.1 Salinimicrobium sp. TH3
AAGGGTTTTTTTATGCCCTAAAACCACCCCGGCCTGCGGCCACCCCTCCTTAAAAAGGAGGGGAACACTACAAAAGTCCAATCTGGAAACGAATGTCAACTCCCCTCCCTTCCAGGGAGAGGAAGTCCGCCACTTGGCGGACGGGGAGGGTCTTACTTCCCCAGAGATTATAACTAACCCAGAACTATTAGGTTCCATGCAACACCCCGACCTTCGGCCACCCCTCCTCAGAGAGTAGGGGAACACTTAAGCAACAAGTTGAATTGGAAACGAATCTCAGCTCCCCTCCCTTCCAGGGAGGGGAAGTCCGGCATTTAGCCGGACGGGGAGGGTGTTCTTTCTTCAAAGTTAAATTCAGGAAAGTAACGAGGGAAGGGTCTTACTTCCCCAGAGATTATAACTAACCTAGAACTATTAGGTTCCATGCACCACCCCGGCCTGCGGCCACCCCTTCTCACACTACAGCGGGGAACTTTACTTCTTCAGTAATGGTACTGGCTTTGATTTTTTAGTTGCTGGACAATACAAAAAAAGCCCGATCTTTTAGATCGGGCTTTACAATATGAATAGAATCCTTGTTCTTAATCCCTCAAAATACTTCTGGAAATAACGATCTTTTGGATCTCTGAAGTCCCTTCATAGATCTGCGTGATCTTTGCATCTCTCATCAACCGCTCTACGTGATATTCTTTCACATATCCATTTCCACCGTGCACCTGTACAGCTTCCACAGTGACATCCATTGCAGTCTGGGAAGCGAATAGTTTTGCCATGGCTCCAGATAGATCATAGTTCTCTCCATTGTCTTTGTCACATGCAGCTTTCATCACCAGGTGACGCGAAGCTTCAATAGAAGTATGCATATCTGCAAGTTTGAAAGCAATTGCCTGGTGGTTCATGATCTCGGTTCCAAAAGCTTTTCTCACTTTGGAATATTCTCTCGCAAGTTCGTAGGCTCCGGCTGCAATACCAAGAGCTTGTGCAGCGATTCCAATACGTCCTCCGGAAAGAGTTTTCATTGCAAATTTAAATCCGAAACCATCCTCGCCAATCCTGTTCTCCTTTGGAACTTTTACATCATTAAAGTTCAAGGAATGAGTATCGCTTCCGCGTATTCCCAGTTTCTGCTCTTTTGGACCAATTTCAAATCCTTTTGAGCCTTTTTCAACAATAAAAGCGTTTATTCCTTTATGTTTTAACTCGGGATGAGTTTGGGCAATTACAATGTAAAAATCTGCCGTGCTACCATTTGTGATCCAGTTCTTGGTACCGTTCAATACATAATGGTCTTCCTTTTCTATAGCCGTTGTTTTCTGAGAAGTGGCATCACTTCCGGCTTCTGGTTCAGAAAGGCAAAATGCACCAATAGATTCTCCTGTGGCTAATTTTGTAAGGTATTTTTGTTTTTGCTCCTCATTTGCAAATTTCTCCAGACCCCAGCAAACAAGTGAATTATTAACCGACATTACTACAGAAGCAGATGCATCGATCTTGGAAATCTCTTCCATAGCAAGTACGTAAGAAACGGTATCCATACCGCCTCCACCATACTCGGGAGAAACCATCATTCCCAGAAAGCCCAATTCCCCCATCTTTTTAATCTGCTCCTTCGGGAATTCCTGTTTTTCGTCTCTTTCAATCACTCTGGGCAGCAATTCATTCTTTGCGAAATCCCGTGCCGCATCGCGAATCATTATATGTTCTTCTGTAAGCTTAAAATCCATTCGGTATATTTTTTAAAAAATGTTCGATTTTGGTAGCCAAAGATACCCTTTTAGTGGCATTTTTTCAATTGAGTTGGCTATTTTTACCCCAATGAACAAAAATAACTATAACGTTGTAGGAGTTATGTCGGGAACGTCCCTTGATGGCATAGACCTGGCGTATGTGAATTTCACTTCTTCTGAAGGTTGGTCCTACAAAATTTTGGCTGCGGAAACAGTTCCCTATCCTTCCGAATGGCAGGAAATACTTTCTGAAGCAGTCAACTATGATGACATACAGCTGAAGGACCTCAATGAGAATTACACGCAGTTTCTTTCAAAAGTCATTACAGAATTTCTTTCCAAAAATGACATTTTTAAACCTGATGCAATTTGCAGTCATGGTCATACCATTAAACATGAGCCCGAAAACGGGTTTACTTTCCAAGTAGGAAACCTTCCGGCCCTGGCTTCAAACCTTGGACACACCGTTGTTTGTGATTTTAGAGTACAGGACGTAGAAATGGGCGGGCAGGGGGCTCCTCTAGTACCCATCGGTGATGAATTGTTGTTTGGATCTTATAACTATTGCCTCAACCTTGGAGGATTTGCGAATATTTCGACCAAACCAAATGGAGACCGATTGGCCTATGATATTTGTGCGGTGAATACGGTTTTAAATTATCTATCTCAAAAGATTGATCTTCCCTACGATAGGGATGGGGAGATAGCAGCCTCGGGAGAACTCAATGAAGAACTATTGGAAGAGCTTCAGAAATTACCTTTTTACGGACTTCGTCCTCCAAAATCTTTGGGGATCGAGTGGGTAAATAAATACATTTTTCCACTTTTAGAAAGGTATGAAAATTCTATTCCCTCTTTGCTTAGAACCTATACCGAACATGCTGCGGAAGTAATTTCGAACGAATTACGGGATACTTCCGAAGAAAAGGTTTTGGTAACCGGCGGTGGTGCGTTCAATGATTTTCTTATTAAAGAAATTCAAAGGCGCACAAAATCTGAAATAATTATTCCTTCAGCAGAAGTAGTGAATTATAAAGAGGCTTTAATATTCGCCTTTTTAGGAGTGCTGAAGTTGAGAGGGGAGAACAATGTTATGAGCTCGGTTACCGGAGCCTCAAAAGACCATTCTTCAGGAGTAATTTTTTTTCCAAAAGGATGAGATAAATCAAGATGTTGCGAAAATTAGTTTTTTATATTTGCCTCAATATTTAATAAGATTATGAAAGAATTATTGAATTTATATCAGAATAAAGCACCTGAAATTGTTTTTAATTGGAAAGATCCAGAAACTGAAGCCGAAGGCTGGGTGGTAATCAACTCTTTGCGCGGTGGTGCTGCAGGTGGTGGGACCAGGATGAGAAAAGGCCTTGATATGAACGAGGTGCTCTCCCTGGCAAAGACCATGGAGGTTAAATTTACCGTTTCGGGACCTGCTATAGGCGGCGCGAAATCGGGAATAAATTTCGATCCAAATGATCCCCGTAAAAAAGGTGTTTTGGAGCGTTGGTATAAAGCAGTATCTCCACTTCTAAAAAGTTACTATGGTACTGGAGGAGATTTGAATGTCGACGAGATCCATGAAGTTATCCCGATTACCGAAGACTCAGGAGTTTGGCATCCGCAGGAGGGGGTTTTTAATGGACATTTCAAACCTACAGAAGCCGATAAGATCAATAGAATTGGACAACTGCGCCAGGGAGTGATCAAGGTGCTTGAAAATAGCAAATTTTCACCCGATGTTTCCCGAAAGTACACCGTGGCCGACATGATCACAGGCTATGGTGTGGCCGAAGCCGTGCGTCACTACTATGATATTTATGGTGGTAATGTGCAAGGCAAAAAAGCAATTGTGCAGGGCTTTGGTAACGTAGGTTCTGCCGCTGCCTATTACCTGGCCCAGATGGGCGCAAAAGTGGTTGGAATCATTGACCGTGAAGGTGGATTGATAAATGAGAACGGTTTCTCCTTCGAAGAGATCCGGGTTTTGTTCCTTAACAAACAGGGCAATGCGTTAAAATCTGCAAACCTTATTCCTTTTGAGGAGATCAATGAACGTGTATGGTCTTTAAATGCTGAAGTTTTTGCTCCTTGCGCCGCCTCCCGGCTAATTACAAGGGAACAGGTAGATAAGATGGTGAATTCGGGACTGGAAGTCATTTCCAGTGGCGCCAATGTACCTTTTGCCGATGAAGAGATCTTTTTTGGACCCATAATGGAATATACAGATGAGCGCATAAGCGTGATACCCGATTTCATCGCTAACTGTGGAATGGCAAGAGTATTTGCTTATTTTATGGAGCGCAGAGTTCAAATGACAGATGAGGCTATCTTCAACGACACCTCAATTACTATTAGAAATGCTATTCAAAATACCTTTAACCATAACAGCAGTAAAACCAATATCAGCAAAACTGCCTTTGAAGTTGCTTTAAAAAAGCTGGTATGATGCTATAGCAATGGTAAGCCTTTTAATTGTCATCTTTATTGTTGGATATTTGGCAATAACGCTGGAACATCCACTACAACTTGATAAAGCGGTTTCTGCCCTCCTAATGGCCACCATTATTTGGGCAGGAATCGCTTTCGGTTTTAATAACGGGATCCTTTCTATTGTAGATTATCATGGGGAAATTTTTAATGTAACTAAAGGGGACCTGGCAGAACAAATGTGGGGATTTAAAGCAAATCTCATGCACCACTTTAGTTCCATAAGTGAGATCCTGTTTTTTCTTATTGGGGCAATGACCATTGTGGAGATAATAGATATTCATCGGGGTTTTGCTATAATAAAGAAAACTATTGTCACTACAGATAAAAAGAAGCTGCTCTGGGTGCTCGGTGCTCTGGCCTTCATTCTTTCTGCAGTTATTGACAATTTAACTGCCACGATCATTCTTGTTACGCTGCTGCGCAAGCTGGTTCCCAAACGGGATTACCGGGTATGGTTCGCTGCGCTCATTGTAATTGCCGCCAATGCGGGGGGAGCCTGGTCGCCAATTGGTGATGTGACCACAACAATGCTCTGGATCAATAATAAAGTAACTGCGGCAGGCCTGGCAGAGCATCTCATAATCCCTGCACTATTCTGCTTTATACTTCCTTTTGCTGCAGCTATGCGGCTTAAAGCATTTAGGGGAGAAACGGTTTTAAAGAAAAAGGTGATAGATGATGATTCGGAAAGGTTGTTAAGTAGCCGAAAAATGCTTTACGCAGGTTTGGGTGCTATTCTTCTGGTTCCAATATTTAAGGGAATTACAGGTTTGCCGCCCTATGTTGGTATGCTGTTTAGCCTAAGCCTTGTTTGGTTGCTTTCAGAATATGTAAAGCCGGTGAAGAATATCAGCAAAAACGAGAAGAATTTATACTCCACTCATAAAGCCCTTTCTAATATTGAATTTTCGAGTATCCTGTTCTTTTTGGGAATATTACTGGCAGTGGCGGGACTTGAAAGCCTTGTTTTTGGAACTCTTCAGGGGCGGCAGGTTGGGACACTTTTTTATGCGGCCAGTCAGCTTTCACAGGCGATTCCAAGTATGGATGCTGTGGTGGTAATTCTAGGGGGACTTTCAGCAGTGATAGATAATGTGCCGCTGGTAGCAGCTTCTATGGCCATGTACGACTTCCCTGTTGATGACCGGACCTGGCATTTTATAGCCTATAGTGCAGGTACAGGAGGTAGTCTTCTTATCATAGGTTCTGCTGCGGGAGTAGCTGCTATGGGAATGGAAAAGATTAACTTTATGTGGTACTTAAAAAACATCGCACCCCTGGCTTTACTGGGATTTCTAGGGGGAGCTGTTAGTTTTATCGTGCTTACTCATTTCTTCTAGATTTATATTCTGCTTTTAGGTTGCATTAAATCAAAGGCTGTTTATCTTTACAATTAAAATTGGATTCTCACGTTACATAAAAAACCACATACACAAATGCTATACTTTATTCAGGAGGATGGTCTTGCCCAGGCGGCACAGGAGACAGAACCTATAGTTGAGGAAAAAACCCTTTCATTGTTTGATTTGTTTCTTAGCGGCGGAATTGGAGGACAGGTTATCATTCTCATCCTTTTCATATTGCTGTTTGCAGCCATTTATATCTATTTCGAAAGATTGTTTGCTATTAAAGCTGCTTCAGAAACCGACAGTAATTTCATGAACCAGATCAAGGACTCCGTTTTACATGGCAATATTGAATCGGCACGAATTCGATGTGCCCAGGCTAACTCGCCTGTAGCACGACTTACAGCCAAGGGGCTTGACCGCATTGGAAGTCCGCTCGAGGATATTAACACAGCGATTGAAAATGCAGGACGTCTTGAAGTTTATAAACTGGAGAAGAACGTGAGTGTACTTGCAACTATTGCAGGTGCCGCGCCTATGATTGGTTTCCTCGGAACAGTGATAGGGATGGTTATTGCTTTCCACGAACTGGCTACCAGTAGCGGCCAGGCAGAAATGGGAGCTCTGGCTGAAGGTATCTATACAGCGATGACTACCACGGTTGCAGGTCTTATTGTAGGTATTATCGCCTATATTGGGTATAACCACCTGGTGGTTAAGACAGATAAGGTAGTGCATCAAATGGAGGCTACGGCTGTAGATTTCCTTGACCTTCTAAACGAACCTGTATAGTATGAACTTAAGAGGCAGAAATAAGATCAGTCCCGAATTCAGCATGAGTTCCATGACAGATATTGTATTCCTGTTGTTGATCTTTTTTATGCTCACCTCGCCGGCTATTACTCCGGAAGCTCTTGATCTTATCCTTCCAAAGGCTAAGGGAAAGACCACGAACAAACAGAACGTGGCAGTGAGTATCACAAAAGACCTTCAGGTTTATATTGATAAGGAGAGAGTAAGTAGCAGCTCTTTGGAATCCAGGCTTAAAGAAGTCCTGGCAGGGGTGGAAGAACCTACCATTATATTACGAGCCGAAGAAGGTGTACCAATTGAAAAGGCTGTAGATGTCATGGATATTGCAAACCGGAACCGCTACAAGATCGTGCTTGCAGTAAAACCCGAATAAACATTCTCTGCTTTATCATTTTTGGTAATTGTGGAACTATGTTTGCTGAATAAAATCTAGAAAAAGAACAGAGTGAAATACCTGGAAACAGAATACGAAAGAAAGTCGATGGCAATCACAGTGGTTCTCCACGTATTGCTAATCCTGCTATTGCTGTTCTTTGGCTTCACTTATCTCGACCCACCACCCGAAAATGGGATAGCTATAAACTTTGGAACTTCAGAGGTTGGTTCGGGCATTGAACAGCCAACCGAGCCTGTTAAAACAGCGCCTCAACAAACCAGTTCTCCGGTAACTCCTGTGGAAACCAATATTAAGGAAGAAGTGGTTACCCAGGAAGTTATTGAAGCTCCAGTAATAGAAAAGAAGAAAGAAGAAAAGGTCGTGCAAAAAGTGGAAACCCCTGTGAAAAAGGTGGAAGAGCCAGTAAAAAAACCCGATCCCAAACCTTCTAAATCTACTACAGATGCCTTGAGCAGTATTCTTAACGGCCCTGCTAATGATGGGCAGGCGAGAGGAGGAGAAGGTAATGATGATGTTGCAGGTGATAAAGGCAGCCCCGACGGTGATCCTAATGCGAAGTCATATTACGGTACAGGAATGGGACTTGATGGCGACGGGAACTATCGACTTGGCGGTAGAAAAGCTCTCAATAAGGAAAAATTTGTACAGGATTGTAATGAATCGGGCCTCGTAGTGGTTCAAATCGAAGTAGACCGAAGTGGTGCTGTAACACGTGCCATTCCGGGGGTAAAAGGCACAACCAATAACGCTACCTGCCTTACTGATCCTGCAAAAAGAGCTGCCCTTGCTACCCGCTTTAACAGTGATCCCGATGCTCCCGCGAAGCAGGTGGGCACCATTATTTACAACTTCAAACTTACCGAATAACTTGATGACCTATACAGAAACTGTTGAATGGATGTTTCAACAGTTGCCCATGTATCAACAGGTTGGAAATAAAGCCTATAAGGTGGATCTTTCCAATATACATAAGTTGATTGCACAGCTGGGAAATCCTCACCATAATTTTAAGACCATTCACGTCGCCGGTACTAACGGCAAAGGTTCCGTTTCTCATATGTTGGCTTCCGTACTTCAGGAAAGCAACTATAAGGTGGGTCTATACACCTCTCCTCATTTAAAGGATTTTAGGGAAAGGATTAAGATCAACGGGGAGATGATTTCCCAGGAGGCAGTGATTGATTTTATTCATCATAATAAAGCCTTTTTTGATACCGAAAGTCTTTCTTTCTTTGAAATGACCGTGGGAATGGCTTTTGAATACTTCTCAAATGAGAAAGTTGATGTTGCTGTAATTGAAGTTGGTCTGGGCGGAAGGCTGGATTCCACCAATATTATTTCTCCTGAAGTTTCTGTTATCACAAATATTGGTTTTGACCATGTGAACATCCTCGGGGATACCCTGGAAAAGATCGCTGCAGAAAAAGGCGGGATTATTAAGCAAGGGACACCGGTTGTCATTGGCGAGTACCATGAAAATACTTTTCCTGTGTTTAAAAGGCTGGCTGAAGCAAATAACGCCCCTTTTTACCTTGCTGAAGATTTTTCCGGTAAACCATTCCTTTCAGATCTTGAAGGACATTATCAGCAAAAGAATATCCGCACCGTTTCCATGGCTCTGGAGGTGCTGAAGGGTCTTGGATGGGAACTTACAGAGGAAGCTGTGGAGAAAGGTCTCAAAAATGTCATTTATAATACCGGCCTTAGAGGAAGATGGGAGGTGTTGCAGGAAGAACCGAAGGTTATTTGTGATACTGCACATAACAAAGAAGGGCTGGTTTATGCGATGAAGCAGTTACAGGAAGAAGAGTTTGAAGATCTACACCTAATAATTGGGGTGGTGAACGACAAAGACCTGGACGCAGTGCTGCCGCTTTTTCCAAAAAATGCAAAATATTATTTTTCCCGACCAAATGTTCCCCGGGGTCTTGATGCCAAAGAACTTCAAAAAAAGGCAGCCGAAAATAGCCTTTTTGGAAGCTTATATAATTCAGTTTCTGAAGCTTATAAAGCTGCGCTGGAAGCCGCTTCGGTTAAGGATATGATCTACGTTGGAGGTAGTACTTTTACAGTTGCAGAAATAATTTAATTTTTTTGAAAATATTCTTTGCAGAATTGAAAATGTGGTCTATATTTGCATCCGCATTCAGAGAGGTACACGCCTTAAAAGATGCGAAAGTTCATAAACAGGTTAGGGCAATTAGCTCAGTTGGTTCAGAGCACCTCGTTTACACCGAGGGGGTCGGGGGTTCGAATCCCTCATTGCCCACAGATTTTTTAAAGGCTTCCTCTTGGAGGCCTTTTTTGATTTCAAGGGTGATTAGCTCAGCTGGTTCAGAGCACTACCTCGACAAGGTAGGGGTCACTGGTTCGAACCCAGTATCACCCACTAAAGTGGGAACTTTCAAGTTCCAAAAAAATACAAAATCCAAAATATCTGCAAACCTAACAGGTCTCCAAGACCTGTTAGGTTTTTCGTTTTCTGACTACCTGTCTTTGGGGCGAGGTTGTGGCTCATTATAAGTAGAATTTAGGTGTTGGTCACTGGTTCTCCCGATAGCTATCGGGACAGTATCACCCACAATTTAATATATAGAAGTTCTATAGACCTTGAGTTTATGGGACTTTTTTGTTTTTAAAGGTTTCTTTACTTGAACTCCTTTAAAGCTGCATTTAAGCGCCTTAATTTAAGCGTGAACTGGGTAGTGTATATAAATCTATGGAGAGCTGTGAAACATGCTTGGAACAACAATTAAATTCAAAGAGATCCTTTGTGCCAAAAAATAGAGACCTCACAGGTTTTAAAAACCTGTAAGGTCTGTTTGAAGGTGAATATTATCTTTTCCGGCGTTTTTTAAATGTCCTTTCAGGCATCAGATATTAAATCAATTCCATTACCCTTTCCAGGGCCATACCTCGAGATCCTTTTATCAATATAGTACCGGCATTGAATTCTGATGGCTGAAACCAGGCCCTAAAAGCTTCAAAACTTTCAAATTTTTTGATCTTTTGAGAGGTGGTTTCTGTCTGGCTAAAATTGGAACCTATTGCGTAGACTTTATCTACAGAAGAGGTGGAGTAGTCGTCCAGTAATTGTTGATGTTCTTTTTTAGCTTCGGGACCCAATTCAAACATGTCTCCTAAAATGGCAATTTTTGGAGAGCCATCCATCCCGCCTAGGTTTTCCAGAGCTGCAGCCATACTGGAAGGATTGGCATTGTATGCGTCCAAAATGATCCTTCGGTTATCTTTTAGAATGATCTGTGATCTATTGTTCTGCGGACTGTATTCTTTTATAGCTGCAATGATCTCTAAGGATGGAATTTCAAAATATGTGCCCACGGTATAGGCAGCCGCCATATTGGTGCCATTGTAAGCACCTGTGAGCTTACCGCAGATCTTTTCTCCTTCTACTTCGATCCCTGCATATGAATCTTCTCTAAAATATTTTAGGGTAACATCGGCTTTTTCAGAAGATCCAAAGCTGAAAACATGTGGATAGGAGGTTTCTTCTTTTTGAAGTGGATCATCCAGGTTCAGGAAAAGCAACTTTTTATGCTCTTTTAGATGGTCATACAGTTCCTTCTTGCCCTTTATTACGCCTTCCACGCTTCCGAAGCCTTCAAGATGGGCTTTACCAAAATTGGTGATGTAACCATAATCTGGCGTTGCGAGACTGCACAGGAATTCAATTTCCTTTTGATGGTTGGCACCCATCTCTACAATACCAATTTCGGTCTTTTCATTCATGGAGAGAAGGGTAATTGGTACTCCAATGTGGTTGTTGAGATTTCCTGTAGTAGCCACAGTTCTGTACCTTTTTGAAAGAACTGCATTAAAAAGTTCTTTGGTGGTAGTTTTACCATTGCTTCCGGTAAGGGCAAGGATTGGGATTCCCAGGTGTTTCCTGTGGAATGATGCCAATTGCTGCAGTGCTTTAAGGCTGTTTTCAACCTGCAGCAACCTTTTATCTTCATTTGAAAGATTTTCGTCAATAACTGCATATAATGCTCCTTTTTCGAGAGCTTCAGCAGCAAATTCATTGGCGTTGAAATTTTCCCCTTTCAAGGCAAAGAAAATACTGTCCTTCCTGATCTTTCTTGTGTCGGTGCTAATTCCGGAGCTCTTTAAAAAAAGCTGGTGGAGTCTATCTATGTTCATAAAATAAAGCTATAAAAAAAGCCCTAATCAAATTAGGGCTTTCACATTTATATTTTCAGGAATATTAATTCTTTGCTGTCTTGTTTTTGTTGAGAGACTTGGAGCCTACTCGTGACATTGCATTTCTAAATCCAATATAATCTGTCGCCATATCCTGCGGGAAATATCTTCTTTGTGCAGGGTCCAACCAGTATGCGCGGTCTCTCCAGCTTCCGCCTTTGTAAACCCGAACGTTGTCATCTATAAGCGTTGTGCGGCCTGTTGAAGTGTCATACTCGAGGCTTTGACCGCCAACACTGTCTACAGTGGCAGTGTGAACCGGAGAATTATACATCCTTTTATTTGGGTCTGCCATATCTTCGTCCCCAAAAGAATCATAGTATCTTGATGATTTCCTGTCACCATCTCTAAAGTTTCTTTGATCGCTTTCGTTGAAATTTGTACGAAGGTAAGTATCTTCGGGTGTGATAGGCACCGTCTTTATTTCTCCCGGAAGATTTCTTGCCACTATTCTTCCATTGCTCAGGGTGTCATATTCAATTTCATCTACCCCAAGTACTTTTACGGTACCATCTTCGGTAATAGCGTGCTTGGTGTAAACGTTACCACGATAGTAGTTGAAGTCGTTGAATTCATCGTCTACGATTGGGCGGTAAACATCGGCAACCCATTCGGCGACGTTTCCGGCCATGTCGTACAGTCCGAAATCATTTGGTTCATAAGATTTAACTTCGGCAGTGATATCGGCACCGTCATCGCTCCATCCTGCAATTCCGCCGTAATCTCCATCGCCTTGCTTGAAGTTTGCCATTTGATCCCCACGTTTTCTAGCGTCACCGCTTCGTGTGTACTGGCTGTCCCATGGATATTTTTTTCTTCCGCGGTAAACATTGTAATTTCTAATCCCTACCAGTGCAAGGGCGGCATATTCCCACTCTGCTTCGGTAGGAAGACGATATTCTGGAAGTAGAACCCCATGCTTACGTTGCACATAAAGGTTTGTACTATCCTCGGTCATATATCGATCTGCCTTATTTCCTCCACGAACAATACTGTCATTCCCGCCATAGGTCATGCTCGGAGCGTTAAGGTAAGTTTCGGTGTTGAAGGTTTCACCAGGTTCGGCAGCAAATCTTGCGCCTTCAAGGGTGAATCCTTCTTTTTCAAGACGAAGTTCGTTCACTCTGTCTGTTCTCCACTTACTGAATTCAACAGCCTGGATCCAGCTCACTCCAACAACAGGATAGTTTGCATATGCAGGGTGACGCAGGTAGTTGTTGGTCATGGTTTCATTATAACCCAGCCTATTTCTCCAAACCAAAGTATCTGGTAAAGCTCCCTGGTAGATATTTCTATATCTCTCTTCACTTGGAGGGTAAACTCTTTTTAAATAATCAAGGTATTCCAAATACATAAGATTTGTTACCTCGGTCTCGTCCATGTAAAAGGACTGAACGTGTTGCTGAGTAGGAGTGTTATTCCAGTCATGCATTACATCATCCTGCACACGTCCCATCGTAAAGGTTCCTCCTTCTACAAATACAAGTCCTGGACCTGCTTCCTGCTCGTCATAGTCGGCATTGTAGTTAAAGCCACCTTCTTTGGAATTGATATCCCAACCGGTAGCACGGGAATTGTCTTTGTAATCTCTGGAGTTGTTACAGCTAAAAAGGCCAACGCTTACAGCGACGGCAAAAAGAGCTTTTACAGCAACTTTATTTCTCATATTCACAATATCTTTTATAGCAATTATGGCTTTGCAATATAGTAATTAACGCAAAACTACCAAGATTATTTCAACCGAAACGAAATCTTGTAGTTTCCTGTAAATCTTTATGATAACGCGACTTATAATGGTTTATTTCATGGCCTGCCACAACCTGAAAGTAAAAACATTGGGGCATTATACGGCAAAAGTAATGGTTTTTTGTCAACTTTTTTCTTTTCTTTAAGCTTCAGTGGAATTGATCTGCCGGTTTGTGGAGCCGATAGAAATGGTCAAAAGTGGGTCAAACTGAAGAAAACACAGGAAAAGTGGAGGCTCTGCATAAGCTTCTGTTAAAATAGACGTTATGTTAGGGTAAAATTGAGAAATTCGGTTCTTATAACTTATTCTAAAGGTTTTCGGGTATATTTGTTAATTATTAATAGTCCTATGAAAAAATTATCACTCTTCACCATTGCGGTGATTTTGCTGTTTAGTGGGAAATCTTTTGCTCAGGAAGAACGTGATCGTGTGATCACCACGGCGGCTTCTACTTTAATGATTGCGGCCGATGCCCGTGCTGCCGGGCTTGGTGACCAGGGAGTGGCAACCTTTCCCGATGCCTATTCGCAACAATGGAATCCTGCAAAATATGTTTTTGTTGAACATCAGCAAGGTTTGGGCGTGAATTATACTCCTTATTTAAGTGAATTGGTGAATGATATATTTCTAGGGAATATCACCTATTATAATAGGATAAGTGAGAGAAGCGCATTTGGGGCAAGTCTAAAGTATTTTAGCATGGGTAATATTGAAGCCCGTGACTATCCAGACGAGGTTGCCAGAATCCTTAGTCCAAACGAATTCACTCTTGATCTTTCTTATGCTCTCAAATTAAGTGAACACTTTTCTATGGCCGTGGCGGGAAGGTTCCTGCGGTCTGATCTTAAAATTGCAGAACTAGATCCAGATGCTTCTGCTGCCAGTACCTTTGGAGTGGATGTGGCAGCTTTTTATCAAAGTGACCGCATTGACTACACAAGTTTTGACGGGCGATGGAGAGCAGGAGCGAATATTTCCAATATTGGACCTAAAATTAAATATGATGCCGGCGGGCAGGAAAATTTTATACCTACCAATTTAAAACTTGGGGGAGGATTTGATTTTATCCTGGACATGTCGAACAGGATAGGAACTTATGTTGAGTTCAATAAACTTCTGGTTCCAACCCCTAAAGATTTTGATCTTGATGGAGATATGGATGCAGAGGACATCCAGGAATACAATTCTATTGGTGCTATTGAAGGTATTTTTAAATCTTTTGGAGATGCTCCAGATGGTTTTAGTGAAGAAATGAAAGAGGTGACCTACGCTGTAGGAGCCGAATATGTTTATGAGGAGGTTTTCTCCCTAAGGACTGGTTATTTCCACGAAAGTCCCGAAAAAGGATCCCGTGAGTTCATTTCTTTCGGGGCAGGATTTAGGCATACTGTGGTAGATATCGACCTGTCTTACCTCTTTTCAACTTCCGAAGTCGTGAGTCCTCTGGAAGGAACACTGAGGTTTGGATTGACCTTTAACTTTGGAAGACAATATGAACAGTACTAGTGAATATTTCAAGCTATAACTGTTTTTTCCAATATGCATATCTTTGAATTACGAAATGAGAACTTAATAACCTCCCGGGCTTTTTAGTCACGGGAGCTTTTTTCTATAGAAACCCCAAAAATGAAAACAATTACAATAAGTGCCGATCTTGAAGTTTACGATAATGAAGCTGAATTACCTGGTGATGTACAAAGTTTGATGGAGCAGGCAATTGAGGCCAGGGAGAAATCCTATTCTCCTTATTCTCAATTTAAAGTTGGAGCGGCAATTCTTCTTGATAATAAAGAAGTGGTTACTGGAAGCAATCAGGAAAATGCATCCTATCCCGCCGGACTTTGCGCCGAGAGGACAGCCATTTTTTATGCGGGAGCAAAATATCCGGAAGCCAAAATTCTCAAAATGGCTTTGACTGCCCGGTCAGAAAATCATCAAATGGAGGTTCCAACCCCGCCGTGTGGTTCGTGCCGCCAGGCTATAGCCGAGTACGAGGTAAAGCAGGAACAGCCCATTGAGATCTTTTTCATGGGCGAGAAAGGGAAGGTGGTAAAATCCAATTCCATTTCAGATCTTTTGCCGCTTATTTTCGACAATTCCTATCTATAACGTTTTCGCGCTTTTTCAAAGAGAAACTGTTTTTAGTTCCTTTTGAAAATAGTATTTTTGTGTTTCGCTTGGCGCAAGCATCGCTTAGCCTTAAAAATAAGTAGTTAAATGAAGAAAATCACAAAAGCCACTTACCTTAAGTGGTATGAGGACATGTTGTTTTGGCGTAAGTTTGAGGACAAACTGGCGCAGGTTTACATTCAGCAAAAAGTTAGAGGCTTTTTACACCTTTATAATGGGCAGGAGGCTATTCTTGCAGGTGCTTTACATGTAATGGATCTATCCAAGGATAAAATGATCACCGCTTATAGAAATCACGTTCAGCCAATTGGAATGGGAGTGGATCCAAGAAAGGTGATGGCCGAGTTGTATGGTAAGAAAACAGGAACTTCTCAGGGAATGGGTGGTTCTATGCATATTTTTTCTAAAGAACACCGTTTTTACGGAGGTCATGGGATCGTAGGAGGTCAAATTCCTCTTGGTGCCGGGCTTGCTTTTGCAGATAAGTATTTCAAAAGAGATGCCGTTACTTTAACTTTTCTTGGAGACGGTGCAGCAAGACAGGGTTCGCTTCATGAGACCTTTACTATGGCTGTAAAATGGAATTTACCTGTAGTCTTTTGTGTAGAGAACAACGGTTATGCCATGGGTACTTCGGTTGCACGTACTTCAAAAAGTACAGAAATATGGAAGCTTGGTCTTGGATATGATATGCCTTGTGGTCCTGTTGATGCAATGAATCCCGAGAAAGTGGCCGAGGCTCTTGATGAAGCAATTAAAAGAGCACGTAAAGGTGAGGGACCAACTTTTCTTGAGTTAAAGACCTATCGTTATCGCGGGCACTCTATGAGTGATGCCCAGCAGTACCGTACAAAAGATGAGGTGGCCGAGTATCAAAAAATCGATCCAATCTCACAGGTTAAGGATATCATCAAAAAAAATAAATACGCTACAGATAAAGAAATAAAAGAGATCGATAAGAAAGTAAAAGATCTTGTTTCTGAATGTGAGAAGTTTGCTGATGAATCTGATTACCCAGAAGTGCAGACCATGTATGACGTAGTTTACGAACAAAAAGATTATCCGTTTTTACCCCATAAATTATAAGAGTTATGGCAGAAGTTATTAAAATGCCGCGTCTTAGCGATACCATGGAAGAAGGTGTCGTTGCAAAGTGGTTAAAACAAAAAGGTGACAAAATTGAAGAAGGGGATATCCTGGCCGAGATCGAAACAGATAAGGCGACCATGGAATTTGAATCTTTCTATGAGGGTACCCTGTTGCATATAGGTATTGAAGAAGGAGAAACTGCACCTGTTGATGCGTTGCTTGCCATTGTAGGAGAAGAAGGAGAGGATATTTCCTCACTTTTGGATGGAAAGGATGATTCATCAAAAGACTCTCCTAAAGCTGACTCTAAGAACGAAGCTAAAGCTGAAGAAAAGGCTGAATCTTCTTCAAAAGAAGATTCAACAGAAGATGCTTCTGAAGAAGGTGAGATCCCTGAAGGAGTAGAAGTGGTTAAAATGCCACGTCTTAGCGACACCATGGAAGAGGGAACTGTTGCTTCCTGGTTGAAGAATGAAGGAGATGAAGTAGAAGAAGGAGAGATTCTTGCTGAAATTGAGACCGATAAAGCAACCATGGAATTTGAGTCTTTCTATTCCGGAACCTTGTTATATATAGGAATTAAAGAAGGGGAGACTGCACCTGTAGATGCAGTTCTTGCTATCATTGGCCCTAAAGGCACAGATGTTTCTTCTATCGTGGAAAGCGGTGGGGCTGCAAAACCTGCAGCTTCCAAAAAGCAGGAAGATAAGAAAGAAGAGAAAGCTGAGGAAACTGAAAAGACTGAGCAGAGCACTACAACTTCAGACGGAAAGCGCATTTTTGCTTCTCCGCTTGCGAAGAAAATGGCCGAAGATCTAGGAATAGACCTTGCCGACGTTAAAGGTTCAGGAGAGAACAATCGAATTGTCAAAAAGGACATCGAGAACTATAAACCTTCAGAAAAAACTGCAGAGGCCAAACCAGCAGCTGCGGCTTCACATGAAGAAAAAGCTCAGCCTTCGGCAGTGCAAACTTATACTCCTGCAGGAGAAGAAAGTTTTGAAGAGGTCAAGAATTCTCAAATGCGTAAAACCATTGCGAAGAGACTTGCCGAATCTAAGTACAACGCACCACATTACTACTTAACCATTGAGGTGGATATGAGTAATGCAATGGCGAACCGTAAGCAGATCAATGAGATTCCAGATGTGAAAGTTTCTTTCAATGATTTGGTGATAAAAGCTTCTGCCATGGCTTTGAGGAAACATCCAAGGGTGAATTCTCAATGGACGGGAGATTCTACTAAAATTGCCAAACACATCCATATGGGGGTTGCAGTTGCAGTAGATGAAGGACTGGTAGTTCCGGTTCTTAAGTATGCAGATCAAATGTCGTTGACACAAATTGGTGGTAACGTAAAGGAACTTGCAGGAAAGGCACGAAATAAAAAGTTACAGCCCCAGGAAATGGAAGGTAGTACTTTTACCGTCTCTAACCTTGGTATGTTTGGTATTACAGAATTTACAAGTATTATCAACCAGCCAAACTCAGCAATCCTTTCTGTTGGAGCAATAGTTGAGAAGCCTGTGGTGAGAAATGGAGAGATCGTGGTAGGAAATACCATGAAGCTTACTCTTGCCTGTGATCATAGAACTGTAGATGGTGCAACGGGAGCACAATTCCTTGAAACACTTAAAACCTATATAGAAAATCCTGTGACCATGTTGGCATAAGGAAACCTGTATACACATACTTAAAAATCCCGCTTTTCGCGGGATTTTTTTATCTTTAGCCACATGGAAAAATTTCACCTATCTGGAATCTGGGGCCTTGGGTTCTTTGTCCTCTTTGGTTGCGGACAAACCCAGAAGATCACAGGAAACCCTGAACCAGGAACTGTCACCAAAACCGAATCTTACACCCAAATGGCTGTTGAAGAAGCCATAACTCAAGATGGAATTAGCAGCATCTTGAAATATCTGTCTTCAGATGAACTGAAAGGGAGAAAAACCGGAAGTGAGGGGATTGATAAAGCAGCCGATTATATACAGACTGTTCTAAGAAAGAGCGGAGTAAAACCCTTTTTTGAGACCTATAGAGATTCTTTCCAGGTGAAGGATATGACAGGCTATAATGTTGTGGGTTTTGTGGAGGGGACAGACCCCGGTTTAAAGGATGAATATATAATTATTGGTGCTCATTATGACCACGTGGGGATAGTGGAGCCTGTAGAAGGCGATTCAATTGCCAATGGAGCTAACGACAATGCGGCAGGAACCACAGCTGTTCTTGAATTGGCCGCATATTTTGCCGAAAACCCTCCTAAAAGGAGCATTCTATTCACTCTTTTTTCCGCAGAAGAATTGGGTCTTGTGGGAGCAAAACATTTGGCAGAAAGGCTGGAAAAAGAAGCTATAGACCTTTATGTGATGTTCAACATCGAGATGGTGGGGATCCCAATGTTAGATAAAGATTATCTGGTTTACCTTACAGGTTATGAAAGGTCAAATTTAGCCGAAAAGTTCAATCTATACTCAAATAATCAGGTTCTGGGTTTTCTTCCCCAGGCGAAAGAATACCAACTTTTTAAAAGGAGTGACAATTATCCTTTTTTTGAAAGGTTTAATGTTCCGGCACAAACAATTTCTTCGTTTGACTTTACCAATTATGAATATTACCATCATGTCAATGATGAATTTGAAGAAATGGATCTTGACCATTTGGAAAATGTTATTGAAAGCCTTATTCCGGGATTGACCGCAATGGCCAATTCTCCCGAGAAGGAAATTAAGATGCACACTAAATGAAAAATATAATCATAACAGGAACCAGCCGTGGGATTGGCCTTGAGCTGGTAAAAAAGCTGGCTAGCGAAGGGCATAGAATATTAGCCCTTTCAAGAAACACTAAGCCGGTTGAGACGCTGAGATTGGAAAATGTACAAACTTTTCCTTTTGATATCACTGCGGAAGCTGATCTTGAAAAAGCAGTGGGATTTGTAAAAGAAAACTGGAGGCAAGTGGATATCCTTATTCACAATGCCGGAGCTATCATAAATAAACCTTTTGAAGAAATAACTTCCGAAGAATTTGAAAAAGTTTACAAGATCAATGTCTTTGGAGTAGCAGCTCTTACGAGAAAAATGCTGCCGTTAATGAACAAAAAGGGACATGTGGTGACGGTAAGCAGCATGGGAGGCGTTCAGGGCAGCATGAAATTCCCCGGCCTTTCTGCTTATAGCTCAAGCAAAGCAGCAGTGATCAACTTAACCGAAATTCTTGCTGAAGAATATAAAGAAACCGGTCCGTCATTTAATGTATTGGCTTTGGGTGCAGTGCAAACGGAAATGCTGGAAGAGGCGTTCCCCGGCTATAAAGCTCCGTTGCAACCTTCGGAAATGGCTAAGTATATAGCGGATTTTTCCCTTACCGGAAATAAATTTTATAACGGAAAATTACTGCAGGTTTCCAGCAGTACCCCCTAGGATAATGAAAAATATTCTCGAGAAATATATACCCACTCATGCAGTCGAGCCAATATTTGGTTTGATTAAAGGGAATAATATACATCTCAAGATCGTGAATGAAAGGAAGACCCGGCATGGGGATTATAGGAATCTGCCTGGAGGAATGCATCAAATCACTGTTAACGCCAACCTCAATAAATACCGTTTCCTTATCACCCTGGTTCATGAAATTGCACATTTGGTAGCTTTTGAGCATTTTGGAAGGCAAATTAAACCTCATGGTGCAGAATGGAAAAGAAGTTTTCAAAAACTAATGTTGCCATTCATTAGGCCCGAGATCTTTCCTGCGCAGTTAGTTCCTTTGATCGCCCGGCATTTTAAGAACCCCAAGGCGAGTAGTGATACAGATGCTCATCTTGCTGTAGCTTTAAAACAGTTTGATGAGGATAACGATAAAAACTACATTTTTGAGATCCCGCATGGTGGAATATTCAGGATCTATAACGGTAAAGTTTTTAAAAAAGGAGAAAGACGTATTAAACGATACGAATGCCTGGAGGTCAAAACAGGAAGAATTTACCTTTTTCAACCCAATGCGGAGGTGGAATTATTAAAAACAGCCAATTAGTATGAAGGAAAATAATTTTGCAGTTTTAATGGCTGGGGGAGTAGGTTCAAGATTTTGGCCGGTAAGTACAGCAGCAAGACCTAAGCAATTCCGGGACCTGTTAGGAAAGGGGGAAACATTGATTCAAACCACCTTCAACCGGCTTAAGGCGCTTGTGCCTCCCGAAAATATTTATGTGCTTACCAATGAAAGTTATGAGGATTTGGTAAAAGAGCAATTACCAAATTTAAGCGCAGAACAAATTGTACTTGAACCTGTAATGAGAAATACGGCACCTGCAGTACTTTTGGCCGCCCTTAAGATTAGAAAAAAAGACAATAATGCAGTAATGATCATGGCGCCCAGTGATCACTGGATAGAAAATGAAAATGCTTTTTTAGAAGACATTACAACTGCTTTTGAAGCTGCAAGAGGTGAGGATAAAATTGTGACTTTGGGAATTAAACCTACATTTCCCAATTCCGGGTATGGCTATATTAAATTCGATCCAACATGGGATGACAAGGTAAAACCTGTTGATGTTTTCACTGAAAAACCTTCATATGAGGTCGCCAGGTCTTTCCTTGATAGTGGTAAGTACCTATGGAATGCGGGAATATTTATATGGAATGTTGATTACATAATCAGATCCTTCCAAAGAAACCTACCCGCGATGTACGAATTGTTTTCAAAAGAAGAAGATGTCCTTAATACTTCCGCAGAAAAGGCTTTTATAAAAGAGAATTTTCCGGCGGCAGAAAACATCTCGATTGACTACGGAATACTTGAGAAGGAAAAGGGGACGGTATATGTCATTCCGGCTTCTTTCGATTGGAACGATCTGGGTACCTGGGGCTCTCTATATGACGAAAGTGTAAAGGATGAAGATAATAATGCAGCTTTAAATGCACGTCTCTATGCCGAGAATGCAACTGGGAATATTGTTTCGTCAGATAAAAATAAAGTAGTGGTTATTGAAGGTTTGAAAGACCACGTCATCGTTGATGAAAATGAAATCCTGCTTATAGTGCCGCGGGCGAAAGAGCAGGATATAAAAGGTCTAAGGGAGCGGGTTCAGAAGAAATTTGGAGAAAATCTAGGTTAGTTAATGGAAAATAATTCAGGGAATACGACCCTAACATCTGGGGAAGAGAGTAAGGGGAGAACAATTTTGAAGGAGATAAAAGAATTCCTTCGGGAGCTTCTGGATATTCACGATGATACCGATCGTGAGACCACTATGGAAACCGTGAAGCGTGATATATCTTTTAAAGGTCATAATGCCTGGATCCTTATTTTTTCAATTTTTGTGGCGTCTATTGGCCTTAACGTAAGTAGTACCGCTGTAGTAATTGGCGCGATGTTAATTTCTCCCTTAATGGGGCCTATTGTCGGAATTGGATTTTCTGTCGCTATTAATGATATTGATACCCTTAAACGCAGCCTGGTAAATTTGGGGGTTATGGTATTCCTAAGTGTGCTTACCGCATATTTTTATTTCCTAATCTCTCCTATTAAGGAGGAAACTCCCGAACTGGTTGCCAGGACTTATCCTACTATTCTGGATGTGCTGGTGGCGATCTTTGGTGGGATGGCTCTTATCGTAGCTAAAACAAAAAAGGGAGCAATCGCGAGTGTAATCATGGGTGTTGCTATTGCTACAGCCCTTATGCCGCCACTGTGTACGGTAGGGTATGGACTTGCCACGGCGAATTGGGAATACGCCGGGGGAGCCTTATACCTGTTTTCCATCAACTCGGTTTTCATCGCTTTATCAACATTTTTGGTCGCAAAGCTTTTGAGGTTTCCACTGGTGAAATATGTTAATAGTAAGCACCGCAGGAATACTGCCCGGCTTGCTTCTCTTATTGCCGTCCTTGTGATGATCCCCAGTATCATATTATTTGTGAACCTGCTTAGGGAGCAGGTGTTTGTAAGTAAGACGAGGGAAATTGTACAGGAAGTGATCAACTATCCTGGGGCTGAGGTGGTAAAGTTTGATCAAAATTATAAAACCAAGATCATTGAGATCTACCTTATTGGTAGAACGGTACCTACAGAGCAGATAGATCAATGGGTGCAGGAGGTAAAGGCTATTCCCAATTTTGAAGAGGTAGTGCTGGAAGTGCATCAAGGCTCCGATCAAAGTTCGGAAATTGCAAGCCGACTTTCAACGCAGGTAAGGGCTGGGATCCTGGAGGACCTTTATGTGAGGAACCAGCAACTGGTGGAGGATAAGGATAAAAGAATACAATTACTCGAGCAGGAACTGCTAAAACACAGAAGTGCTGGTATTCCTTTTGAAAGTATTTCTAAGGAAGCCAGGATCAACTATTCCGAAATTCAGGAGATGAGCTACGCCAACAGTCTTGTAACGAACTTTTCGCGAATAGATACCATCCCTACCTTTAATGTGAAGTGGTCCTCAAAGTTAGGTGCGGCGGCGAAAAGATCTGAAATGAATAAACTGGAGCAATGGCTGCAGTTAAGATTAGCACTCGATACTCTGGTGGTGAGAACAGTTAATTAACCTAAAGCCCCTGTTGCTGTGCTTCACGCACTTTTTTGAACAGGTCTGAGGAATAAACGAAGTCGGTTACTGTTTCATCGTCGGTCTTAAAGATCTTCGATTTATCACCTTTCCAGGCCAGCACTCCATCCTTTAAAAAAGCGATGTTTTCGCCTATTTCCAGGAGAGAGTTCATATCGTGGGTAATGACTACAGTGGTAATATCATATTCCACAGTAAGTTCGTGAATTAAGTTATCAATAACAGTGGCAGTGTGAGGATCAAGACCCGAATTTGGTTCATCACAAAATAAATATTTTGGTCTGTTCACAATAGCACGTGCAATGGCAACCCGCTTTTGCATCCCGCCACTTATTTCTGCAGGGTATTTCTTTCCGGAATCAACCAGATTTACCCTTTCCAGAACCTCATCAACCCTGGTTTTTAATTCACTTTTCTTCTTTTTTGTAAACATCCTCAAAGGAAACATCACATTTTCTTCTACTGTCATAGAATCAAATAAGGCACCGCCCTGAAATAACATTCCCATTTCCTGGCGCAAATCTCTTTTCTGTTCATCGGTAAAGGTAGAATAAGGTTTTCCGTCGTATTCAATAGTACCTTTATCAGGCGTGAAAAGACCAAGCATGCATTTCATCAACACACTTTTTCCCGACCCCGACTGACCTATTACCAGGTTGGTTTTTCCTGTCTCAAAAACAAAATCAATCCCTCTAAGGATATGTTCATCTCCAAAACTCTTATGTAAACCTTTAACTTCTATCATTAGCTAAGTAGTAATTGAGTAACTATGTAATTCGTAACGATAATAACCACACTGGTCCAAACAAAAGAGGTAGTACTCGCTTTCCCTACCTCAAGAGAACCTCCTTTCATATAGTAACCATGGTAAGAGGGGATAGTGGCCAGTATAAAAGCAAAAAGGAAGGTTTTGAAAAAAGCGTAAAATAGATGGAATGGCTCAAATTCTTCCTGAAGCCCCTGTAAGAAAACCTGTGCCGGCACAAATCCGCCCATAACAGCTGCTGTGTACGCTCCAAGGACGCCCAAAAACATCGATATCGCAATGACAAATGGATAGGTGAGCATTGCAATGATCTTGGGGAAAACCAGGTAATTCAGGGAATTTATCCCCATTACTTCGAGTGCATCAATTTGTTCTGTTACCCTCATAGAGCCAATACTGGAAGTGATAAAAGAACCCACTTTTCCTGCCATGATTATGGAAATAAATGTTGGGGAGAACTCAAGAATAATAGATTGCCTTGCCGCAAAAGCAATAAGACTTTTTGGGATCAAAGGGTTATTAAGATTGAGAGCCGTCTGTAATGCTACAACCCCTCCAATAAAGAAGGAAAGGAAAGCCACAATTCCCAGGGAGCCAATTATGATCCCGTCTATTTCCTTAAAAATTAATTCCTTTAAAACCGAGCGTTTGGTCATTCTTCCAAACACGCCCTTCAACATTAAAAAATATTCCCCAATAGACTGCAGGTACCTCATTTTAAGCTTTTGTAGCGGCTAAAATACTAATTTTTTGAAGGAATGTATTTAAGCTTAACTTAATCTTTAAACTCCTCAATCTTTGTATTTTTGAAGCCATAAATTTTTAATAGATGAAATATTATATTCAGGTCCTTCTTTTGACCTTTTATTTTGCAGCAGCTAACGCACAGGAAACCCCTAATAGATCTTTTGACCAAGAAAAAGACCTTTATGCAACCCCTAAACTTGTTGTAGGAGTGGTAGTGGACCAAATGCGCTACGACTATATTACCAGGTTCTGGAATCACTACGGAGATGAAGGATTTAAAAAACTGGTTTCTGAAGGATTTAATTTGAGAAACAACCATTTCAATTATGTCCCTACTTATACAGGACCCGGCCATGCTTCTGTCTATACAGGTGCTGCGCCCGGTACTCACGGCATCATAGGTAATAACTGGTATAACAAATTCGAAAAAGAATATGTGTACTGCGTGGAAGATGCTTCGGTGGAGCCGGTTGGAACTATGGATGAGGCAGGAAAAATGTCTCCTCACCGCCTAATCACTACCACAGTTGCCGATGAAAACCGGCTGCACACTCAAATGAGAGGCAAAACCATTGGAATTGCATTAAAGGATAGGGGGGCGGTGCTACCTGCAGGTCATTCTGCCAATGCGGCCTATTGGTTTCATGGTAAGGGCGAAGGTAAATGGATCACCAGTTCATTTTATACCAACCAACTTCCGGGATGGGTAAAGAGTTTTAACTCCTCTGGAAAAGCAGACTCTTATCTTAAACCCTGGACTACGCTTGCAAATATTGACAGCTACATTGAAAGTGGTGTAGATATTAATGATTTTGAAGGTGGTTTTAGTGGCAAAGCAGATACCGGATTTCCTTATGACCTTCAAGCTCTAAAACATCAAAATGGAGGATACGACATTATAAAAGTGACACCATATGGAAATAGCCTTACCACAGATTTTGCAATAGCCGCAATTGACGGGGAACAACTGGGGAAAGATAATGATACTGATTTTCTTACGGTAAGCTATTCTTCTACAGATTATATTGGCCACAATTTTGGGGTGAACTCAAAGGAGATACAGGATGTTTATCTTCGATTGGATTTAGAGCTCGCACGTCTACTAAAAAACCTGGATGAGAAAGTAGGAAAGGGAAATTATACTTTATTCCTTACTTCAGATCATGGCGGAGTGCACGTTCCCGCTTACTTAGAGACGGTTAATATTCCCTCGGGATATTTTGAATTTGATGAGTTGAAAAACGACCTTAATAATTTTCTTAAGGGAAAATACCCAAAAGAGAACCTGGTAGAGAATATTTCCAACAATCAAATCTTCTTTAATTATGATGAGGTTCTAAAAATGGATGTTTCCTCTGAAGAACTTCAGCAAGAAATAGCGCATTTTCTCTTACAGTACGACAAAATTAACAGGGTATTCACCAGAAGCCAGTTGCAATCTTCCAGTTATTCCGAAAAGATAGCGTCGACTGTTGAGAATGGTTTTAATCAAAAGCGAAGTGGAGATGTTGTTATGGTTCTTGAACCTTCGGTGATCTCCTATTCCCGCACGGGTTCTACTCATGGAAGTGGTAACAATTATGATACTCACGCTCCATTAATATTTTACGGGAAAGGTATAAAACCAGGAAACAGTCTGGAAAGAACAGAGATCGTTGATATAGCGCCAACTATTTCAGCTTTGCTGGGGATTCCCTTTCCTAATGGAGCAACGGGACGGCCTTTGCACATGGTTTTTGAGAAGTAATTAAAAGATCTTCGACAACATCTTTTTGTACCGGAGCCTTCTTATGAAGGCTCCTTCTTTTTTACCCACCAAATATGGCATTTTTGAAGCCTTTGCTCTTCGGAAGCCGTTCAGGTAATCCAACGCAAGCTTAAGATCTCCTTTTTTCATGGCAAGTTTAACTGAAGCAATTCCAGTGATAAACCAACCGTAGCGGAGCTTATAAAAAGCCTCTCCCTGTTTCCATTTTGCTGCTTTATTATAAGTGAAGCCGGTAGGGCGCAGGTGTTTTACCGCCAGGGAAGGATCTGTTTTGATTTTCCAGCCATGGTACTGGGCAAGCAACTCATCAACAGTGTCCCATCCCATGGAAGGCTTTAGGCCGCCTATATCTTCAAAGCACGTTTTTCGATATGCTTTTAAGGCTCCACGAATATGATCTTTATTTGTAAGACTTTCCAGTTTCCAGTTTCCGTTTTTTTCCAAATGACAGAAGCCGCCGGCCATACCCACTTTGGGATCTTCCTCAAAATGTTTTTTTATGGTTTCCAGGTAATTTTCCGGGAAAATAAGATCGGCATCAAATTTACAGATGATATTAAAGTCCCCATCCAGCTGCCCTAAACCAAAATTGAAGGCATTGATCACTTTACTGCCGGGTAAATGTGCTTCGGAAGAAGCAGTGCTCACAAGAGAAATAAAATGGAATTTTTCAGCAAAATTTTTTACAACTTCCGCAGTGTTGTCAGAGGATTGATCATCTACCACCACGATCTTATCCGGTTTCAGGGTTTGTTCTGAAAGTGATTTTAAAGTATATCCGATAAATTCGGCTTCATTATGGGCGGGAATGACAATGTAGAATTTCAATGCTGCAAAAACTTTCAGCTAAAGTACAATTTTTGAATATCTGTTTGCGCAGGAGAGCGAAAACTGAAAGATGTTGGAATATGGAATGAATTAAGGAAACTTCAGGAAAACAGAGGTGTCAAAAAAGGTATTTTTGATTATCCTTTTCTTTCGGCATAAACAGCGTAGTAGCGCGGAGTAAATTTTCGAAGCAGCGGTCTTATGCCAATCTTATTCACAGGATTTGTCCACTTATGGCGTTTCTTTATTTCCCAGCCTGCTTTTTCCAGCAGCCAGTCGAACTGCCAGTCCTCAAATTCATGGTAATGCCTGTCCCACTTATCGGTTTTGCTTCGGTAAGCGGGAGAGAACCAAAGCCTTAAAGGCACACTTGCGACAAGTTTCTTAGCCTGAATATCACTAAGGACATTGAAGGGCGCCACGAGGTGCTCAAAAATCTCAAAAGCGGTAACAATTTCGGCAGTGGAGGTTCTTACGCTCTCGGTATCCACGTCTAGATCTTCTCCATGGGTATTAGTGACTTTGTAGCCGTGTTCTTCCATCACCTGGCTGAATGGATTTCGCACTCCCAGATCCAAGATATTCGCCGGGGCAGGGGCGACACTCGTTAAAAAATCAGTGGTTTCTTTATACCGCTTATTGGGAAATGTTTTTTCGTACATTTTAGAACTGGTACACAATGGCATTGATGTTCATCCCCGCACCAACGCTGGCCAGAATAATAACATCTCCTTTTTCTAAAGATTGCCCCTGCATTTTTCCTTTTAGGATTAGGTCGAGGAGGGTAGGCACCGTTGCAACACTACTGTTGCCCAGTTTGTCAATACTCATTGGCATGATTCCCTCGGGTACCTGTCTTTCGTAAAGCTTGTAAAAACGTTTTAGAATGGCTTCATCCATTTTTTCATTTGCCTGGTGGATGAGGATCTTTTTAACGTCGTCTATATTCTTTCCGCTTTTCTCAAGACAGCTCTTCATAGCATCAGGAACATGGCTTAATGCGAATTCATAGATCTTGCGACCATGCATCTTTATGTATCTGCGTTCGTCTTTTGCTTCGCGGTTGTTCGACTTTCCGAAGAAAATGAAATTTGCTTCTTCAAAAGAATAGGTTGCACTTTCATAAGCAAGAATTCCTCCCTCTTCTTCACTGGCTTCAATAACCGCAGCTCCTGCACCATCTGAATAGATCATGGAATCCCTATCGTGCTTGTCAACCACCCGGGAAAGAGTTTCAGAACCAATCACAAGGCACTTTTTGGCCATCCCGCTTTGAATAAAAGCTTTCGCCTGAATAACTGCTTCCACCCAGCCAGGGCATCCAAAAAGAATGTCATAGGCGACGCATTTAGGATTTTTTATGCGAAGCTTGTGCTTCACCCTGGTGGCAATGCTTGGAACGGTATCGCTCTGCAGGTCGTTATGAAGTACATCGCCATAGTTATGAGCGACAATGAGATAATCCAGTTCTTCGGGGTTGATCCCAGAATCTTCAATGGCACTGTTTGCGGCCAGATAAGCAATGTCTGAATTGTTTAGCTCGTTATCAATATAGCGCCTTTCAGCAATACCGGTTATTGCCTTGAATTTTTCAATTATAACCGTATTCGACTGAGGAAAAACAGATCCGTCTTCATATAAAAACTTATGTTCCTGAAAATCTGAATTCCTTTCAATTCTTTCTGGAATGTAACTTCCTACGCCCGTGATTTTAATGCTCATTCTGTGTTAGTTAAGGTGTCGCCAAGTTTCAAAATTAATAAATGTATGGCCGGTTTCCTTCAATTTTTACTATAAAAATCACCTTTTATGGTATCGCTAAAAGATCATAGGAAATATTTTCTTCTGGTTAAAAAAGGTAAAGGTTTTCTGTCGATTACTTAATAATTTGTTAAAAACAATTTACGAAAAAGAGAAAAGGCTGTTGAAAAACCCTGCGAAAGGTCAATCTGCACTTATTAAAGATTTAAATCTATCCGAAAATCAGATGAAAAAGTCTTTTAAACAAAGCCAGATGAACGATTTCATGATTTTTCAACAGCCTCCTTTTTGTTAATCCTCCATATATTCTTCTATGGGGGCACAGGTACAAATGAGGTTCCTGTCTCCAAAAGCTTCGTCTACTCTTCTTATTGAAGGCCAGAATTTATTTTCGGCCAGGTAATCCATAGGGAAAGCGGCTTTTTGCCTTGTGTATGGGAAATTCCATTCCTCTACGGTCAACATGGCAAGAGTATGCGGAGAATTCTTAAGCACATTATTTGGTTCATCTTCTTTGGCCTCATCAATTTCTTTCCTAATGGAAATAAGTGCGTCACAGAATCTGTCCAGTTCTTTTTTGCTTTCACTCTCGGTAGGCTCTATCATAAGGGTTCCTGCAACAGGGAAAGAAACCGTTGGTGCATGGAAGCCATAGTCAATAAGTCTTTTTGCAATATCTGTAACTTCTATTCCTTTTGCTTTGAAAGGGCGACAGTCCACGATCATTTCGTGTGCTGCTCTGCCGCGCTCTCCACTGTAAAGGGTTTTATAGTGCTCCTCGATTCGCGCTTTGATATAGTTGGCATTCAAAATAGCAAACTGTGTTGCTCTTTTTAGGCCTTCTGCGCCAAGCATCTTAATATAACCATAGGAAATTAGGCATACAAGCGCAGAACCCCATGGCGCCGCAGAAATCGCGGTAATGGCATCATCTCCTCCGGTCTTGATAACAGGATTCCCCGGAAGGAAAGGTACAAGTTGCTCAGCCACACAAATAGGGCCAACTCCAGGGCCACCACCACCGTGTGGGATAGCGAAGGTTTTGTGCAGGTTGAGGTGACAAACATCGGCGCCAATTACTCCGGGACTGGTAAGTCCAACCTGGGCATTCATGTTTGCACCATCCATATAAACCTGTCCGCCGTATTCGTGGATAATATTGATGATCTCAACAATAGCCGATTCAAATACCCCGTGTGTGGAAGGGTAGGTGACCATTAAGGCTGCCAGGTTATCTTTATGTTTCAGAGCTTTTTCTTTAAGATCATCAACATCGATATTTCCGGTTTCGGTAGATTTTGTAACAACTACTTTCATTCCCGCCATTACTGCCGAAGCCGGATTGGTTCCGTGAGCAGATGATGGGATCAGGCAAATATTCCTGTGGGATTCATTTCTGGATTCGTGGTATTTGCGAATGACCATTAGACCCGCGTATTCCCCTTGTGCGCCCGAATTGGGTTGCAGTGACGTACCGGCAAATCCTGTGATTTCTGTTAATTGCTCTTCAAGTTTCTTGAGAACGATTTGGTAACCTTCTGCCTGTTCAACAGGAACAAACGGGTGCAGGTTTCCCCATTGCGGGTAACTAATTGGCAACATCTCGGCAGCTGCATTAAGTTTCATTGTGCAGGAACCAAGGGAGATCATGGAGTGATTAAGGGAAAGATCCTTACGCTCCAGTTTTTTAATATATCTCATCAACTCTGTTTCTGAATGATAGGAGTTGAAAACCTCATTTTTAAGGAATTCTGTTTTGCGTTCTACTGAAGCCGGAATATGACTTTTTTCTGAAAGCTGGGAAACAGTTATGGTTTCTTTACCTGCAGCTTCAGCAAAAATGGAGACGATGGTGTTAATGTCATCGATATTGGTTGCCTCATTTAGAGAGATTGCAACAACATCTGAAGCCGGATAATAGAAATTCACTTCATTTCTTTCAGCAATTTCTTTAACTTTTGCGGCATCAGCCTTTACCAGTACAGTGTCGAAAAAAGTAGAATTGAGCTGTGAATAACCAAGTTTTTCAACACTTTCGGCAACTGTAACGGCACAACTATGAATTTTGTTGGCAATAAACTTCAATCCTCTGGGACCGTGGTAAACCGCGTACATCCCTGCCATGACAGCAAGTAGCACCTGCGCAGTACAAATATTTGATGTAGCCCTGTCTCTTTTAATGTGTTGTTCACGGGTTTGCAAAGCCATACGAAGGGCAAAGTTGCCATCTGTATCTTTTGTAACTCCAATGATCCTTCCCGGAATACTCCTTTTATATTCTTCTTTGGTTGCGAAATAAGCTGCATGTGGACCTCCGTAACCCAGGGGTATACCAAACCGCTGAGTTGTTCCAACAACCACATCAACTCCAAACTCACCGGGAGCACGAAGCTTCACAAGGCTCAAAATATCTGCAGCAACTGCAGTTTTTATATTGTTTTCTTTTGCTTTTGCAACAAAAGGGGCATAATCATAAACCTGTCCCATCTTACCGGGATACTGAAGAAAGGCTCCAAAGAAATCCTTAGAGAAATCAAATTCTTCGTGATCTCCAATTACCAGTTCAATTCCCAGAGGGATTGCACGGGTTTTTAAAACATCAATGGTTTGGGGAAGCACAGCTTCAGAAACAAAGAATTTATTTACTTCATTCTTCTTTTGATCCCGCTCTCTTACTTCAAATAACAAAGACATAGCTTCGGCTGCTGCAGTACCTTCATCAAGCAAAGAAGCATTAGCCAGTTCGAGTCCCGTAAGATCGGCTACTACTGTCTGGAAATTAAGAAGAGCTTCCAGCCTTCCCTGGGCAATCTCGGCCTGGTAGGGAGTATAGGCGGTATACCATCCCGGGTTTTCAAGAATATTTCGCTGAATGACCGGGGGCGTTATAGATTGGTGGTACCCCAGACCAATATAAGTCCTGAAAACCTTATTTTTGGCAGCCAGTGAAATGCTATGAGCGATGTATTCGTGCTCACTCATGGCAGGAGCCAGTTCAAGATCCTTTTTTAGGCGGATATCATCGGGCAGGGTTTCGTAGATTAGCTGGTCTATTGAATCAACTCCAATGGTCTCCAACATATCTTTTAGATCGTGTTCCCGGGGGCCTATATGACGTGTGGCAAAAGAAAAAGTATTCATCAAGTAAAAGTTGTGTTTTGAAGGGCGAAAATACGCAATTTCAACCTAAATTTTAATGATTTAGAGCAGCAAGATTTGCAAAGTTTTTCCATTCTTTATTCTGCTCTTAAACAATCATGAAGAAGATATTCGATTTCTATATTAACAGCAGTATACACGTGGCTTTGGCAGTTGTTTCCCTTTGCCTTGTCACTGTGCTGTATTATGAAGCGGAACTGAATATTTTTCTTCTGTTTTTCCTCTTTTTTGGAGCTGTCTCGGGCTATAACTTTGTGAAGTATGCAGGGGTGGCAGGATTACATCATCGCAGCCTTGCCAGGGAGCTTAAAAACATCCAGGTTTTTTCTATTTTCTGCTTTACAGGATTGGTCTTTACGGTGTTTTTTATTGATCTTAAAATTTTACTTTGGAGTGCCATTTTTGGCGCGCTAACTTTGCTCTACGCTTTACCGGTATTCAGTAAAAAAAGAAATCTTAGAAGTATATCTGGAATTAAGGTCTTCATTATCGCATTCGTATGGGCGGGGGTGACAGTTATACTTCCAGTTTTAGGTGTCAAAAATGCCATTTTAGATGATCTATTATTGGAATTTCTGCAGCGTTTTCTTTTGGTAGTGGTGTGGATCCTTCCGTTTGAAATTCGGGATCTTAAATACGATCTGGAACAACTGGGAACCATACCCCAGCGGGTAGGGGTGACGCCAACAAAAATTCTGGGAATAATTGTACTGGCAGTGGTAGTGATGGTTGAATTTATAAAAGGTGCAGCCACCTTGGAAACGAAACTGGTGCTGGGAATAATTGCAGTAGTGACCGCTATTTTTGTTTGGAAAACCAAAGAAAATCAATCCCGCTACTTTGCTTCTTTTTGGGTTGAGGGAATTCCAGTGCTGTGGTTAATGCTTCTTTTGCTGATTAGAAACCTGTGAGTTTTCTTGTTTGATCTTTTCTTTAAAATTTTCTTTTTCCTGGTGAGAGCAGGCTTTTAAATCGGCTTTTTTCAACAAACCCGAAAGTTTCTTATTGTCCTGATAGTAATTCTTGCACATCCTGCAAAAGTAGAGGTGGAGTTTAAGTTTAATCTTCTCCCGCAGACTTACCTCCTTGTATTCGGCTTTTTCACAGAGTTCTGCTGCTTCTGAACAACTTAGTTTCATAAAACTTATTCCCTTCATATTAAAACCAGTTTTTCTCCAGGCATTTGGCCAGAGCAATTCTGGCCCTGTGAATGATAACCCAGAAGTTAGACGGACTAATATTGAATTCATTACAAATGGCCTCCGTATCTATGCCATCAATAGTTTTCATTTTAAAGATAGTTGCCTGCTTCTCATTAAGCTGGTCAAGGCATTCAAGAATTGCAAGTCCCAGTTCCCGGTTCTCCATTTGATCTTCGGCTGTCATGACAGAGAGATCTGCAACTTTTTCCTCCAGCCAATCACCTTCATTGTCGCTGTTGGGAAAATTCATTTTAACTTCTGCCTGTCCTTTAGACGAATTGTTGCGGCGGTAGTAATCAATGATCTTCCGTTTAAGAATGGAAATAAGCCAGGTTCTTTCCGATGCTTCCCCCTTAAAGTTCTTCATAGAATTTAGCCCGGCCAAAAAGGTTTCAGAAATAATATCATTCGCCACTTCCCGGTCATTTACCCGCACAATGGTATAGTTGAACAGGTAATCTGCATACCGGTCAACCCATTTTTCGGGATTAAGATGGTTCTTTTCCATTTCCTGAACGTGGTCTCTCTCTCAAAAATAACAAAAGATTCGGTTATAATTATCCTAAAACCTTGGGCTGTTGCTGCGGAATTTTTGGTGCTCCTTATTTCTTTGGAAGCAATCCTGCCCGTCGTAAAAGGGCTTCCGGGGCAGCTTCTTTTCCTCTGAAGCGTTTGTAGAGGGTCAATGGATGCTCTGTCCCTCCCTGGGAAAGTATCGTGTCCCTGAACTTTTTAGCGGTTTCCCTGTCGAAAATGCCGTTTTCTGTAAAAAATTCAAAAGCATCGGCGTCCAGTACTTCTGCCCATTTATAGGAGTAATACCCTGCAGCGTAACCACCCTGGAAAATATGTGAGAATGATGTGCTCATGCAGTTCTCCTTCACTTCGGGAAAAAGTTGTGTGGGCTCAAAGACTTTATCTTCATGTGCTTTCACATCTGTAATTCCTGAAGGATCTTTACTGTGCCAGCTCATGTCCAGCATCCCAAAACTCAGCTGCCTTAGAGTGGCCATTCCCTCATGAAAAGTAGCCGAATCTTTTATTTTTTGAATAAGCTCATCGGGAATAACCTCTCCCGTCTTGTAATGTTTGGCAAAGAGCTTAAGAGCATCTTTTTCATAACACCAGTTTTCGAGTACCTGACTTGGAAGTTCAACGAAATCCCAAAAGACATTAGTGCCCGAGATGCTTGGATAAATTGTGTTTGCCAGCATTCCGTGCAGGGCGTGGCCGAATTCGTGGAAAAGGGTGGTAACCTCGTTAAACGTGAGCAGGGATGGTTCCTCGTCTGTAGGTTTTGTGAAGTTGCAGACAATGGAAATATGCGGCCGCTCATTTTTATCGTGCTGGTGGTACTGCGATTTGTATGAAGTCATCCAGGCTCCGCCGCGCTTGCCTTCCCGTGGATGGAAATCTGCATAGAAAAGAGCGATCTCCTTATCCTTCTCATCTGTAACCAGGTATGTTGTTACTTCGGGATGATAAACTTCAACTTCAAAAACCTGTTTGAATTTTAATCCGTAAAGTTTTTCTGCCACTATAAAAACTCCGTTGATGACATTATTCAGTTCAAAATATGGTTTAAGTTGTTCGTCATCAAGGTCAAAAAGTTTTTGCTTCAGCTTTTCGGAATAATAGGCGGCATCCCATTTTTGAAGTTGATCTAATTTGTCGAGGTCTTTGGCGAAATCTTCGAGCTCTTTAAATTCATTTTCGGCTGCCGGTTTAGCTTTATCCAACAGTTCTTCCATAAAGGAATTTACTTTTTCGGGAGTTTCGGCCATTCTTTCCTCCAGTTTAAAGTGGGCGTAGGTTGGGTAGCCGAGGAGATTTGCTTTTTTATGACGCAGCTTAACAATTTGCAGGACATTCTCCCGGTTGTCCAGTTTATCCCCGTGGAATCCTTTTGCACCAAAAGCTATCGCCAGTTCCTTGCGAAGTTCCCTGTTTTTTGCATATTTCATAAAGGGAATGTAGCTGGGATAATGGAGATTAAAGATCCAGCCTTCTTTATTTTTTTCTTTGGCCAGCATTCGTGCTGCGGTTCTAACTCCTTTGGGTAAGCCATCAAGATCTTCTTCCCGGGTGATATGGAGTTCATATTTGTTGGTTTCTGCCAAAACATTTTCCCCGAAGTTGAGACTCAAGGCAGCAAGTTTTTTGTCGAGGTCGCGAAGTTCCTGCTTTTGCTCCGGGTTCAGGTTAGCTCCGTTACGTTTGAACATTTTATACTTCTTGTCCAGCAGGGTAGTTTGCTCTACGTTGAGGTTTAGCGAATCTTTTTGTTCATAGACCTCTTTTACTTTTCTGAAAAGTTCCGGATCCTGGATAATATCATTTTTGAAGTCGGTAAGAACCGGGGAGATCTCCTGTGCCAGCTTTTGGATCTCATCGTTGGTCTCGGCTGAATTTATGTTGAAGAAAATACTCGTAATACGATCCAGCTGTTCCCCTGCAAATTCCAGCGCTTCAACCGTGTTTTTAAAAGTGGGAGGTTCACTTGAATCGGTGATTTTTTTAATATCTTCCTTAGCTCCCTTAATAGCTTCTTCTATAGCAGGCTTATAGTGTTCAGTTTTTATCTTCATAAATGGAGCCGTATCAAATGGCTCCAAAAGTGGATTTCCTTTTATCATAATCACTTATATTTTAACGTCCAGAAACGTGTTTTAACAAATTTTTTTAAATATGTTCGGAAAGTTCTAAAATAATTCTTTACTTCACAGGATCTAAAATATAAAGAAAGTAGCTTTTAGGTTTTTGATTAATATATTTAGAATGGTTAATAAATACTATTAAAACAACAAGACGCTACTTAAAAGCCACGTGAAAACGTGGCTTTACTTTTTTATATTTTTGGCGCCTTCAAGAACTTTCTGCTTTAGGCCTTCCTTATAATCTACTATTTTTTGGAGGATCTGGTTATCGGAACTTCCAAGAATTTGTGCAGCGAGGATTCCGGCATTTTTTGCCCCGTTAAGGGCCACCGTTGCCACAGGAACTCCGCCGGGCATTTGGAGAATGGAGAGGACAGAATCCCATCCATCTATAGAATTACTGGATTTAACGGGAACTCCAATCACCGGAAGTGGTGAAAGGGAGGCGATCATTCCCGGAAGATGGGCTGCACCGCCTGCTCCTGCAATGATTACATTGATCCCGCGGGTATGAGCATTTTTCCCGTAGTCAAAAAGTTTATCGGGTGTACGGTGAGCAGAAACTATGTCTACTTCTACTTCTATTCCAAAAGATTTCAAAATATCTATTGACTCCTGCATTACCGGCATATCGCTGGTACTGCCCATGATGACCCCTACTTTGCTCATATATAGTTTTTTTAAACCTAACAGGTTTCAAAAACCTGTAAGGTTTGATTCATTGGAATTTATTCGCTTATTACTTTAATGGTATTTTTCACCTCTTCGGCAATTCTTCTGGCTTCAGCAAGATCCGCATTTATAATGGTTACATGACCCATTTTTCTGAAAGGCCTGGTGATCTTCTTTCCGTAGATGTGCGGGGTTACCCCCTTTAGCTTTAGTATTTTAGAAATGTTCTTATAAACTACTTTTCCGGTATAGCCTTCTTCACCCACCAGGTTGACCATTATGCCGCCGGTCTTACTTTCGGTTTCGCCTAACGGAAGATCAAGAACTGCCCTTATATGCTGTTCAAACTGGTTGGTAAATGCAGCTTCTATACTATAGTGGCCGCTGTTGTGCGGGCGCGGAGCCACTTCATTGACAAGAATTTCATCATCTTCTGTCTGGAACATTTCTACGGCCAGTAATCCAACGTGCTGATAAGCTCCGGAAACTTTTTCGGCCACTTTTCGGGCTTTTTCGGCTACAGAAGCATCAATTCGCGCAGGGCATATTACATATTCCACCTGGTTTGCTTCAGGATGAAACTCCATCTCCACCACCGGATAAGTTCTCACTTCTCCTGATGGATTTCGCGCCACGATCACTGCCAGCTCATTCTTGAAGGGGATGAGATCTTCTGCTATACAGGGAGTTTCGGGTAAATCTTCGGCAGTATTTGTGTTTTTAATAACACTAACTCCTTTCCCGTCGTAGCCTCCGGTGGTGCTTTTCCAAACAAAAGGTAAGGAAAGATCCCCATTTTGGAGACCTTCTAAAAATGCCTTTTTTGAAGAGTATTTTTTATAGGGAGCAGTGGGAATACCGTGTTTCTCGAAAAAATCTTTTTGAATACCCTTGTCCTGTATCTTCTTCAGGGTTTTTGAAGAGGGGTAAACCTTTATTCCTTCAGATTCAAGTTTTTCGAGTGCCTCAACATTCACTCCCTCAATTTCGAAGGTGAGTACATCTGCTTTTCTTCCAAAGTTCACAACTGTCTCAAAATCCATAAGATCGCCATGTATAAATTCATCGCAGGCAATCCTGCAGGGAGCTTCAGCACTGGGATCGAGCACTACAGTTCTAATGTCAAACTTACGTGTTTCATAAAGCAGCATTTTTCCTAATTGGCCTCCGCCAAGAATTCCGAGGGTAAAATCTGAAGAAAAATAGTTGATCATTAATGAGGTGTTTCAGCAAAAATAATTTTAAAAATCTGAAATGCCGCAAGATTCGGTTATAAATGCACAGGGTTTAGCATCCCGAGTTGAATGGAATATGTATCTTTGCTTCCCAAAAATATTTTTGTTTTGGTACAACTACACGATTTAAAATTCACTCCTTTTATTTCTGAAGCCGAGATCAACACAGGCATCGAAAAAGTGGCAGCGCAGGTAAATGCCGATTTTGAAGGGAAGAACCCGGTTTTCCTGGGCGTCCTTAACGGAGCTTTTCTCTTTGCGGCCGAACTTATTAAAAGATTCAAAGGAGACTGTGAGGTTAATTTTGTGAAGCTTAGGTCCTACGAGGGTACAGATACTACCGGAAAGGTAGAATCTCTCATGGGGCTTACACAGCCTCTAAAAGGCCGAAATGTAATCGTAATTGAAGATATTGTTGATACCGGAAATACACTGGAGAGTATTGATGAAATTCTTAAGAAGGAAAAAGTGAACCAGTATAAGGTCGCGACTTTATTTTACAAACCTGCGTCTTATAAAAAATCTCTTGCCATAGATTATGTTGGTTTGGAAATTCCAAATGATTTTATAGTAGGATATGGACTGGATTATAACGGTCTGGGAAGAAATCTTACCCAGGTTTATAAACTTAAAAATACAAAAATGACAAACCTCGTGTTGTTTGGACCTCCTGGCGCAGGAAAAGGAACCCAGGCGTCAATTCTTAAAGACCATTACAATCTAAGACATATCTCTACAGGGGATGTTTTTAGGTATAACATAAAGAATGAAACTGAACTTGGAAAGCTTGCCAAAGCCTATATGGATAAAGGCCAGCTCGTGCCCGACAGTGTTACCATCGATATGCTTAAAGCTGAAGTAAGGCAGACAAAAGAAGGGAATGGTTTTATATTTGACGGTTTTCCACGTACGGTTGCACAAGCCGAAGCTCTTGAAGAATTTCTAAATGAGGAGGGAACCGAGGTGAGTGCGATGATCGCGCTTGAAGTAGATGATGAGATCCTTGTGGAGCGTTTGCTTGAACGTGGAAAAACCTCTGGCAGGCCAGATGACGCCAACGAACTTGTAATTCGCAAGAGAATTAAGGTTTATTACGAAGAAACTGCTATCTTAAAGCAGTTCTATTTAAAACAGGAAAAATATTACGGGATAAATGGTGTGGGCTCTATTGAAGAGATCACTGCACGATTAAAAAAAGCTATTGACCAGTTGGTTTAAGACCAGTGGGTAAAGAAAAAAGTCATGACTGAAGGGAATTTTGTTGATTACGTAAAGATCCACGTAAGCTCCGGGAACGGAGGAAAAGGATCTGCTCACCTGCACCGCGAAAAATATGTTGCCAAAGGAGGTCCCGATGGTGGAGACGGTGGTAGGGGAGGGCATGTGATCCTCAAAGGAAACAAAAACCTTTGGACTCTTTTCCATTTGAAGTTTAAAAGACATGTAAAAGCAGAGCACGGGGAACACGGCAGTAAACAACGAAGTACCGGTGCCGAGGGTAAGGATGAGATCATAGAAGTGCCTCTTGGTACAGTGATTCGTGATACCGAAACCCAGAATATTCTTCATGAAATAACAGAGGATGGGCAGGAGATTATTATTGCCGAAGGTGGAAAAGGCGGACTTGGAAACTGGCATTTCAAATCTTCCACTAACCAGACTCCCCGATACGCTCAACCTGGGATTCCCGGAGAAGAGCGTGATGTGACGCTGGAATTAAAAATTCTGGCAGATGTTGGGCTTGTTGGTTTTCCTAATGCCGGAAAATCAACTTTACTCTCTGTCATTACTGCCGCCAAACCAAAAATTGCCGATTATGAATTCACTACACTTAAACCTAACCTTGGGATTGTAGAGTATCGCGATTTCAAAACTTTTGTAGTTGCCGATATACCGGGAATCATTGAAGGTGCTGCGGAAGGTAAAGGTATCGGCCATAGATTCCTTAGACATATCGAGAGGAATTCTACTTTACTGTTTCTTATCCCCGCTGATGCAAAGGATATCAAGAAGCAGTACGAGATCCTTGTGGACGAATTAAGACGATACAATCCCGAGATGCTGGATAAGGAAAGGCTTATCGCTATTTCAAAGAGTGATATGTTGGACAGTGAACTAAAACAAGAACTAAAGTTGGAGCTTGATAAGGTTCTTGACACACCATATTTGTTCATTTCTTCTGTCGCCCAACAAGGTTTGACCGAACTAAAGGATAAACTTTGGGAAATGTTGAATAGAGAACCTGTTTAATTCCTGTTAATCTCTCAAGATTCAGAGGTGTTTTCTTTAAATTTAAAGAAAACACCTTATGAAAACTTTTAAACTTCTTCTTATTTGCACCTTAATCTATTCCTGTGGCGGACCCCGCGCGGTTTATGATTATGATGAGCAGGCAAATTTCAATTCTTATTCATCAATAGCCCTATATCCTGAAACAAGGACAGGCCTTAGTGAACTTGACGAAAAGCGACTGCTTTCTAGTGTCGAAAATTTTCTGGCTTCCCAAAACCTGGCCGCAACCGGAGAACCTGATCTTTACCTTAATGTGTATACCGAGCAATATCAAGAACCTAGCCGCACTAATGTTGGGGTAGGGATAGGAGGAACCGGCAGGAATGTTGGAGTAGGAGTGAGCGGGGGAATTCCTTTGGGAGGACCCGAAACCTTTTTAAGGCTTACTTTTGATCTTATTGATGGGGAGAATGATGCCCTTGTTTGGCAGGCAATAGTAGACAGTAAATTTGATTTTGACTGGAGACCTGAGGAAAGGGAGCAACATTTTGCTAAAATTGTGGAGGAAGCTATGGCAGGTTATCCGCCAAAAAAGTGATCCTTGCTTTTTGTTTTTCAACGAAATAAAAAGGCCCCGATCTCTCGGGGCCCTTCTTTTGGCTGGTTAGTTAAAAAAGCCTAGTTTTCGTTTTGCTCTGCAGCTTCAGGCTTATCCTGAAAATAAGGGTTGTCTGCACTCACCTCTGTAAACTCACTTCTTCTGTTCTTGGCATATTCAGCCTCAGTACACATGTTGGGTTTAGTACAGTCATTCAACGGTACTTCTTCACCATATCCTTTTGGAATAAGTCTATCACGACTAATTCCCTGGCTTACCAGATACTCAAGAGTCGATTCAGCACGACGCTGAGAAAGATCCATATTGTACTTGTTAGAACCACGTGCATCTGCGTGAGATCCTATTTCAATTTTAAGCATTGGATAGTTCTTCATGATCTCGGCTACACGGTTAAGGATAGGCTCTGACTCGGGCTTAATGGTGGCCTTATCAAAATCGAAGTAGATATTGCCAACATTTGCAATTTGTCTTCTACCGGTTTCTGGGTTAATTTCCATTACTTCTTTAGGAAGCACCGGAGGAGTATAGTCTTCTCTTGTGAAAGCATAAAGGTTATCAGATCCTCTTCTGTTGGAAGCTAGGTATCCTTTTTCTTCCCCCTCTTTCAGTACAAATGCGAAATCATCGAATTCACTATTTAGAGAATTTCCAAGGTTTTGGGCTTCTCCAAATGAACCATTCTGCTGCTCACTTTTGAAGATATCCAAATTCCCGTAGCCCATATGACCATCAGATGTGAAATATAAAGTGCCGTCATTGGCTATGTAAGGGAACTGCTCACGATGAGCAGTATTTACATTAGGTCCAAGATTAACAGGTTCTCCAAATGTTCCATCTTCGTTAACAGCAACACTGTAGATATCAAAAGATCCCATAGATCCCGGCATGTCACTTGCAAAATACAAAGTAGAGCCATCCTCACTTAAGGTAGGGTGTTCTACAGAGTACTGATCGCTTGTGAAAGGCAATGCTTCGATGTTAGTCCACTCTCCATCAACAAGCTCTGCACGGTAAATCCTTATAGTTGCCACAGGTACTTCTGCCCAGTCAACCTTAACTCTCCTAGAGTTGGTTCTGTCAAAATACATAGTTTGTCCATCACTGGAAAAAGCGGCTGAACTCTCATGAGTGTCTGTGTTGATCTTATCATTGAATAATTCAATGTTGCTCAACTTTCCTTCATCGTCGATATTAGCCAGGTAAAGATCAAGATAAGGTTTCTTGTTCCAGGCGTATATAGGACGATCCTGATTACGGGTAGAGGCAAAAACGATGCGGTCTCCCATAAAAGTGATTCCAAAGTCTGATGACGCAGCATTTTGCATTACCTGGTTCGTAGTGTAGGTATGAGAAACGGCAGTGTCAAGCTTCGAAGTCCACTCTTCAAAATCTACAGTTGAGTTATAGTACTCACTAAAGTACTTATCGGCTTCCTCATCTTGTCCGGTAGCACGAAGAGCGTGAGCAAACCTGAATGAATATTCAGGTGCAACCGTTCCATCATTGTACTTAAGAAAAAGATCGCGGTAGGTTTCCGCTGCATTTCCCATTCTATTGGTAAAGAAATAAGAATCGCCCAATCTTTGTAGGACTTCCTGATCTTTGTCCTGAACTAACCGGTATGCTTCAGAAGCATCCATGTAGGCTCTTTGATTATATAGGCGGTTAGCTTTCTTTACCTGCGAACTCTGGGCCATGGCCGAGAATCCAATAAGGATAGCTAAAAGTGTCGTATAAAGTTTTTTCATGTTTTTTAGGTTTTAGAAGAATCTTGGGGATACGTTGTAACCTTTTGAAAGGCCAAGCAGGTCAAGGTCAAACAGCACCATGATTTCATGAGTACCATCATTAAAGTCACCAAGGTTCCCTGTAGTGTAGTCATAGGCATATCCTATTCTAAGTTCTGGAGTGACTCTAAAATTGACAAGACCACTTACTGTTTCATCAAAGCGATAAGCAGCACCTACCTCGAAACGATTATAAAGTAGGACGTTTGCAGTAATGTCAACAGAAAGAGGCGCTCCTTCTACGGCACGGGCCATAAAGGCTGGTTTTAGCTTTAGATTAGGATTTAAATCGAACACATAACCTCCAGTTAGGAAGTAGTGAATGTTCTCTTCTCCTAGACGTGCCAACCCTGTTTCATTTTCCAGGTGCTTAGCAGTAAAAAGGTTTGGAGCCGATAAACCAACATAGTATTTATCTCCAAACCAGTAGGCACCTACCCCAAAATTTGGGAAAGCTTCACTGATGTTCTGGTTTGCTGCAGGATCGGTAACGGGATTTCCGGTTTCAAGACCTCTAAGATCAGCGTCAAAGAAGGTAACTCCCGCTTTGACCCCAAAAGACAATTTTGAAGTTTCAGTAACAGGAAGAACATACGCTACATCTGCGTAAAGATTGTTCTCCTTTACAACATCTCCAATCTCATCATGAACAATGGAGATACCCGCTTCAAGCCTCTCAGTAAGTCCTGTGTGAGCGAAGAAATTCGCTGTTTCAGGAGCTCCGTCTATTCCGGCCCATTGGTTTCTGTAAATACCACCAACGTTAAGCATGCCCAAGTCATCTATCGCATAAGCGGGGTTGATCACGCTCATGTTATACATATATTGGGTATACATTGGATCTTGTTGTGCATTACCCTTTATTGAAAAAAGGGCAATGCAAGCAACTGTAAGAATTTTTATAAAAGAATTTCTCATTTGTTTTGAATGTTTCAAAATTATCTGCTTAAGTACAATTTACCTTGAGTAGGCGCTGTTTGTCCATCGTTGTAGTATAATATGTAGAAATAAACTCCTACAGGTAATACTCCACTTCCAATCGAACCTTCAGTAGAAGTTCCATCCCATCCCGGGTTTTCTCCTTTACCAACGTATACCGGCTCTCCCCATCTGTTGTAAATTTCCAACATGTGGTTAGGATATTCCGCAGAGATACCTGTGATGGCGAAATAGTCATTAATACCATCCCCATTCGGAGTAAAGATTTCAGGAATAACTATTGGACAGAAATCAGCAGTAACCGCTAATCTTGTTGAACTTTCACAGCCTTCATCGTTTGTAGAAGTTGCGTAGTAAATAGTGCCGTCTGTAAGGGTAGTCATTCTACTCAATGGATCGGTACTTGTTGCAGTAGCATACCAGGTAATATCACCATTAGCAGAAACAATTTCTTCAAGATCAGCAAGTGTTCCATCGATAGGAATGCACTCTGCATTCGGAACGAGAACAGGAGCATCTGAATTTGAGAAAGAAACTGTTAAACTGGCAGCATCAGAGACACAACCGGCAACATTTGTTTGTGTTACATAGTAAGTGCCTTCAGTAAGTTCCTCTGTACTTCCTACTTCGGTTGTTAATGTCTCATCTGAATACACAGTGAAAGTAGCATTAACTTCTCCAGAGATTTCAAGATCGGCTATAGTAGCGCCATCTAAACCACATTGTGTGAAGGGGGTTACAGATGGAGCGGCTGGACTGTCAGACAAAGTCACTGTTACAGAAGGTCTGTCGTCGCAAATTCCTTCAACAGGACCGGCGTAATAAACGCTTCCATCCACAAGAGCAGTGGTTGCATCAAGTGCTTCTGTAGCATCTGTTGAAGAATACCAAAGAACTCCTGCAGGCATAAGATCGGCCACAGTTGGTTCGCTATCACAGAATGTTTGTTCTGTTACGGTTACTTCAGGACAGTTTGGTTCCTGAGTACCTATTACTACAGTAACTGTAGCTGAAGCGGAACATCCGTTGTCGCTCGTTACAGTATAGGTGTAAACTCCTTCTTCGTCGGTTGCAGGGTCAAATGATCCGTCAACTTCTTCTCCGTCAAAAGTCCATGTTCCGTCAGCTTCAGGCGTTCCACCCAATTCATCGAAAAGATTTTGTTCTTCAGTATCGCCTGATTCAACGAATAGTTGCCCAGGAGTTCCTGCATCAGGATTACCTAAAATAGTCACTTCGATTATTGCTTCAGACTCACAATCAGTTCCCTCGCCCACAGTATAAGTTGTAGAATAAGTTGTAGGATAAGAGGTTAAAGCATTGTATGCTGCTGTTATTTCTGGCAAGTTTGAAAAAGTTCCACCACGAGTGGTGTCTGGATTTAGAAGGTCGAGTAGATAATTTCTTACCTCGCCCTGGGTCACCTGGTTTGGCAGCGTATTTCTACATTCTTCTATACCAAGGATATCATCTCCTGCTTCGTCGCCTTCAAGCACAGTAATCAAGAACTGCGAAGAAGCCTCGCCAGTAATGCATTCTGACTCACTTATCGTATAGGTAATTGTATAACCGCTCTGTTGAGCTCCTAAAGCAGCATTGAACATGTTGTTTTCCACACCTTCACCTGAGAAAGTTCCACCTGGAGTTGCGCCTGCTTCTGCTATAAAAGCAGTAAGGTCAATCATTCCATCAGTTGAACAAACCGTTTGGTTTGCAAAATCTCCTGCATTAGCTTCCTCTCCTTGATTTATTGTAACTTCAATAGTGATTACACCCTCCTCACAGACAGTAGTTGCCGGGGTAGTATAAGTAAAGTTAAAAGTTTCAGATTCTGAATCAGGACTTTGGATATAGTTGAATAATCTACCCAGTTCATCGTCATCACCATCGGCAAAATTGACAGGGTTTACACTTACACCCATGTCTTCTAGAATGATGGTAATATATTCTTCGGCATCTGCAGGTACTTGAACAATTTCCTGTGCTTCAGCAATACAAAAGGTCAGGGGAATATTTCCTGAGACTGGTGCATTTTGTACATTGATTGTGAATTGTGAAGATGGTTCACCAGTTAAGCAATCATCTTCAGATTCGTTTACCGTATAGGTAATAGTATAACCGCCCTGTTGAGCTCCTAAAGCAGCATTGAACATGTTGTTTTCCACACCTTCACCTGAGAAAGTTCCACCTGGAGTTGCGCCCGCTTCTGCTATAAAAGCAGTAAGGTCAATCATTCCATCAGTTGAACAAACCGTTTGATTTGCAAAGTCTCCTGCATTAGCTTCCTCTCCTTGATTAATTGTAACTTCAATAGTAATTACACCCTCCTCACAGATAGTAGTTGCCGGGGTAGTATAGGTAAAGTTAAAAGTTTCGGATTCTGAATCAGGATTTTGGATATAGTTGAATAATCTGCCCAGTTCCTCGTCATCACCATCGGCGAAATTGACAGGGTTTACATTAACACCCATGTCTTCTAGAATGATGGTAATATATTCTTCGGCATCTGCAGGTATTTGAACTATTTCCTGTGCTTCAGCAATACAAAAGGTCAGAGGAATATTTCCTGAGACTGGTGCATTTTGCACATTGATTGTGAACTGTGAAGAAGCTTCGCCAGTAACGCATTCTGACTCACTTACCGTATAGGTAATAGAATAACCGCCCTGTTGAGCTCCTAAAGCAGCATTGAACATGTTGTTTTCCACACCTTCACCTGAGAAAGTTCCACCTGGAGTTGCGCCTGCTTCTGCAGTAAAAGCAGTAAGGTCAATCATTCCATCAGTTGAACAAACCGTTTGGTTTGCAAAGTCTCCTGCATTAGCTTCCTCAACATTATTTATAGTTACGTCAATAGTAATTTCTCCACTTTCACAATCTGTATTTTCAGAAGGATTATTATAGATGAAGTTAAATGTTTCAGAGTCAGAAGTGGGAGTTGCAATAAATGCTAATAAATCATTAACCTCGGCAAAAGCATCTGCTTCAAAATTGGCTGGATTAACAACAATTTCTTCCCCTTGAAGTAAAGTAGAAAAATAAATGAAAGCATCTTCAGGAGCCTGTAATAGTTCTCTTGCCTCAGTTACACAAAATTCAAGTGGGAAATTTCCCGAAAATGGTAATGGAGCAACTTCTACCTGCACTTCAAATCGTTCAATACTTTCACAGGGGGGAAGAGGTGAGTTACTTCTATTTATGATCTGACTCACGAAATATGATTCTCCGTTAATTAGCGGAGTGGAAGCATCTAATGCAGGATTAGAAGTTCGGGTGCTATACCATCTAAAATTTTGTGTATTAGGACTAGTCGCTTCAGCCTGTAAATCGCCTACCGTAGCACCTGAGCAAAATGTCTGCAAGGACTCGGCCACTGGGGCCATAACTGGAATAGGATCATATCTCAAAGCTAGTCTGCTTGAAGGACATCCATCATCTGAAAATTGACCAGCAAAATAATTTTCACCTTTTTCAAGAGGTGTATTGTTCGGTAATGGTTCTCCAGAGAACTCTTCTGCATAAATTGCAATATCACTTCCTTCTATTAAATCAATTAATTCTTCAACAGTAGTTGTGTCATCCTCCCCATACTCGCAAGGTTGAAAAGTAATTCCAAAACGGGAAATCGGTGGACCAACATTGTCTACCGTTACTGCGACTTCCACTCTTTCGGTACAATTTCCGCTTGTATTTCCTGCAAAGTAGCTTTCATCCTGTAGAAGTTCGTCAAAAGGAATGGGGGTGGTAGAGGTTGCGGTTCGGTACCAACGAACATCATCTCCACTTGCTGTCGCATCAAGATCAGCTACCGTGGATAGATAGCAGTATTCTTGGGTCTGATCGGATACAGTAGGACAGTTCTGTCCATACGAGTAGGTTCCGCTAAATAAAAATAAGGCAAAAAAGAGTAATGGTACTCCCTTCTTACCTAGAGTAAAAATTCGCATAGGCTTTAAGTGTTAAATTTAATCAATTTGTATTTATGGTTTTCATGGTTCAAATATACAGTATACATGCATATTAAAACTTAAACTCCTGTTAAGTGAGGAGTGTAAGCAGATTGCTTTAAAAACAATTATATGTTGCTGAAGTAGGGGAGGTTAAAAGTACAATTTTTTCATTAATAATATTTTTTTAGGAGTTTTTTTACACGCATAAAGTTAAAAAAGTTTTTTGTCGAACAAATAGGACTCACAGTTGGACATAGGAACTGCTTATTTGTTACAAAAATTCCTAAAATTTTTTACGGAATTCTAAAGTCTGTCTTTCTGCGTATTCCTTTATATTTACTCAAAAATTAAAAAAATGCGGCTACATTTTATAGCAATTGGGGGTAGCGCGATGCACAATCTTGCTCTCGCACTTCATCAAAAAGGATATACGATAACCGGGAGTGATGATATGATCTATGAACCTTCCAGATCCAGACTTAAAAAGGAAGGGCTTCTTCCAGGTGAATATGGTTGGTTTAAGGAAAAAATTTCAGAAGAAATTGATGCTGTTATACTTGGGATGCACGCCAGAGAAGATAACCCGGAACTGGAAAGAGCTCAACAGCTTGGAGTGTCAATTTATTCCTATCCGGAATTTTTATATGAGCAGTCAAAAGAAAAAACCCGGGTAGTTATTGGTGGTTCTCACGGTAAGACTACAATTACTTCCATGATCCTGCATGTTCTCAACTACCACCACAAAAATGTGGATTACATGGTAGGAGCACAACTGGAAGGCTTTGACACTATGGTTCACTTAACTAAAGAGAATGACTTTATCGTGCTGGAGGGGGATGAATACCTTTCTTCGGCCATAGATCGTCGACCAAAGTTTCACATTTATAAACCAAACATAGCCCTGCTTAGCGGAATTGCCTGGGATCATATTAACGTTTTTCCCACTTTAGATGAGTACCTGGAGCAGTTTAAAATTTTTATAGATTCCATAGTTAAAGGAGGTATTCTTGTATATAATGAAGAGGATAAACACCTTAAAAAACTTGTGGAAGAATCTAATAATACCATCAGGAAACATCCTTATAGCACTCCTGAATATCACGTGGAGAATGAACAGACTCTTCTACATACTTCTGAAGGAGATATGCCAGTGTCAATTTTTGGAGAGCACAACCTACAAAATCTGGCAGGAGCAAAATGGATTTGTCAGCACATGGGTATAGACGAAGAAGATTTTTATGAAGCCATTGCCTCTTTTAAAGGAGCTTCAAAAAGGCTGGAAAAGATTGCCGAAACAAAAGGAACTGTAGTGTATAAAGATTTTGCTCATAGCCCGTCAAAGGTTATGGCTACTACAAGAGCAGTAAAACAACAATATCCCGACAGGCATGTTATAGCTTGCCTGGAATTACACACCTACAGCAGTTTGAACTCAGAATTTCTCCTGCAGTATAAATCGTCTTTGGATACCGCCGATGAAGCTGTTGTTTTCTTTTCTCCTGAAGCCGTGGAAAATAAAAAACTTGATCCGATCTCAAAAGAGCAGATATTAGAATCTTTTTCAAGAAAGGATCTTACTGTATATACCAATCCCGTGGACTTTAAAGAATTTCTAAAAGAACAGAATTATGATAATAAAGTGCTCCTGTTAATGAGCAGTGGGAATTATGGTGGTCTGGATTTCGAGGAGATCAAGAATTGGATATCCTAAAATAGCATTTATGAAATAGCTTCATTTTGCTATCTTTAAATAAATTGAACCAATGGATCCTCAAAAATCATCATCTTTTACAATTAAACATTGGGCAGAGGGAGACCGCCCCAGGGAGAAACTTCTTCAAAAAGGCAGACAACACCTCACTGATGCCGAGTTGCTGGCAATTTTAATTGGATCTGGAAATAAGAATGAATCGGCAGTCGAGGTGTGCAAAAAAGTACTTTCCAAAGCTGGTGATAATCTTAATGAATTAGGGAGGTTTACTATAAACCAGCTAATGGAAGTAAGAGGAATAGGGCAGGTGAGAGCTTTGACTATTGTAGCAGCTCTTGAACTTGGCCGTAGACGCCGCTCTTCTGAAGCGTTGGAAAAGAAGAAGATTTCCTCAAGCACTTCAGTCTTTGAACTTATGCAGCCCAAAATAGGAGAATTGCCTCATGAGGAATTCTGGATTCTCTATCTTAATAATTCGAATAAGGTTATCCAGGAGCTGCCACTTAGCAAAGGAGGTATAACGGGAACTTTAGTAGATATTAGACTGGCTTACAAACAGGCATTGAATTTGGGTGCCACGGCCACAATCCTTGTGCATAATCATCCCTCGGGGAATCTTAATCCAAGTGCAGCTGATAAGCAACTGACTCAAAAATTTAAGATAGCGGGAGAGTCCCTCGATATTAAAGTTCTGGACCATCTCATAATTACCGAAAATTCTTACTTCAGCTTTGCCGATGAAGGCTTGCTGTAAAAACTAATCTATGCTGCTGGTATATACCCAGAAAATCACCCCAAGAATTACATATGTGTTTAAACACGTGTGTACACAAATTTTATGTTTACCGGTAGGTTTTACATCAAAAATTGAAGAATTTGTAGCACATGAAGGAATGAAATTATCTTATGGCAAACAAAGTTTGGCAAATGAGGTTTTTATTCAGAATGTAGACCTTTTATTGGAGCAGGGAATAAATGATCTTGAGGTAAAGGTACAGGACTGGGATGAGGTACCTTGTTTCTTTGCAGTGGGGGAGGCTAGTTCTATTCCCTTTGATATTTTTGCGGCTTCATTTTACTTACTAAGCAGATATGAAGAGTATCTTCCCCATGTAAAAGATGAAGAAGGAAGATTCCAGGCCAGTGAGAGTTTGGCTTTTCAGGAAGGTTTCTTAGAAAAACCCATAATAGATATTTGGGCTCGGAAATTTCAACAGGTCCTTGAGGATAAATTCCCTAATCAAAAGTTTCCGAAACGGAATTTTAGCACGCAGACCATTATTGCTGTAACCGAAGCTTATTGCTATAAGAAGAAAGGAATTGTAAGGGTGGTGCTGGGACTGTTGCTGGACCTTTTCAGGTTTAAGCCGAAATATGTATTGCATAGGCTGCAGGTGATGACTAAAATAAAAAAGGATCCCTATGACATCTATTCTAAAGTAATTAGATTTCTTAAAAAATATGATGTTCCAATGAAGTTTATGTTTCAGTTAAGTGACTTTTCCACTTATGACAGAAATATAAATCACAATCGCCTGGAATTTCAGAGTCTTATAAAATCTGTTGCCGATTATGCCGAGGTAGGATTGCAGCCGGGATTTTATGCCAACCAAAAATTTGTGGTTTTAAAAGAAGAAAAAAAGCGGCTGGAACAAATAATCAAGAGACCAGTTATAAGTGCAATAAATAACCATTACAACCTGTTGTTGCCCGATACTTATAATCATATGGTGGAACTTGATTTTCAGGATGATTTCTCCATGGGTTATCCCGAAGCTGTGGGCTTGAGAGCGGGAACCTGTACTCCTTTTCTTTTTTATGATTTGAATTTTGAAATAACCACACCCTTATTAATTCATCCCTATGCTATAAATTCTGAAGCTTTTAGTAAATTAAAAGAAAATGAAATTGAATATAAGGTTCTGGAAATAAAACGACAAATTTCCATGGTAGACGGAAATTTAATTTCAGTATTCACAAATAAAGATTTTTCTGAATATGCCAATGCGAGAAGGAATTTTTCAATTTTAAAGACACTTAATGAAATTCAGTAATATTCGTCATATTTTTTTCGACCTTGACCACACGTTATGGGACTTTGACCGCAACTCGGGATTAGCTTTCAATTCGATTTTTGAAAAGCACAAGATCAAAGTGAGGCTGGAGGAATTTCTCGCCATATACGCTCCTATTAATGCCGATTACTGGAAGTTGTACAGGGAAGACAAGGTCACCAAAGAAGATCTTCGGTATGGCAGGCTAAAAGATTCTTTTGAAGGGATGAAAGTGAATGTTTCAGATTCTCAAATCAAACAATTGAGTATAGATTATATTGATCATTTACCACATCACAATCACCTGCTTCAAGGCGCGGTTGAAATACTTGATTATCTTCAGCCGCAGTATGAGCTTCATATTATCACCAATGGTTTTAAAGAAGTTCAACATAAAAAGTTAGAAAGTTCTGGGATTCTTAAGTATTTCAGAACTATTACAACTTCCGAAGATGTTGGAGTTAAAAAGCCTCACCAGAGGATCTTTGAAGTAGCTCTAAGAAATGCCGCTGCCAAGGTTGATGAAAGTATTATGATAGGTGATAATTTTGAAGCAGACATACTTGGAGCGAAGAATTTTGGAATGCAGGCAATCTTATATAATTACTATAAAGTAGAGTTTTCTCCAGATCATCACCAGGTGATGGAAATGGAAGAATTAAGGGGCTATTTGTAATAAGCCGAGACCAATTTCGTTAGATAGAGAATTGTAAGAACATGTCCCTTAAAAAAACATTGTCTAAAATAGCTTTTTTGACGATCCTTCTCGTGTTTTCTTCTTGTGTGAAAGATGTTGATCTTGACCAGGCCGAAGATATCGTTCTCACCCCTGAAGCGGCTATTGATTTAGTATATTTCACTATAACTTCTGAAGATTTTGCCCCAGGTCCCGGAGTGGTGGAAACAGCAAGAGATGAGACAAGATTGGATTTTCTTGACGACGATTATATTCAGAACAGTCTTGTGCAGGCCGATTTTAATTTTAGGTTTACCAACACTTTTGAAAGTCCTTTGACGGCGACTATTAATTTTGTTTCACCTGGAAATGCGGTGCAGCATACTATTATTATACCTGTTCCACAGGGAAGCATAGGATCACCTGCAACTGTCGATTTTACAGAGATCATTAATGAAAATCAAATAAACAGAGTAAGAAGAAGTATTAAAGTGTCTGTAGAAATTACAAGGCATGAGCCCCTTGCTATTGCAGGATCTTTGCAGCTTGAATCAAAAGGGTTCTACTACTTTGAATTCGAATGATGAGAATAATTTTTTTCCTCCTCATATTGACCCTTTCTATGGCCGCCACGGCCCAGAACAAACAGCTGCTGTATAATTTTGATGACTTACCTCAAACGCTGCTTTTAAATCCTGGTGCAGAAACAAATTTTGATATGCATTTTGGTGTTCCATTTTTTTCGCAAATTCATTTGTCTGCGGGGTCTTCAGGGGTGAATATGTTTGATATTTTTAAAGACGATGGAGGTTCTATTAATGACAGGATAAAAGAATCTCTGCATAAACTTTCCAGGAATGATTTTTTCACCCTCAATCAGCAATTGGAGATTTTCTCCATTGGATGGAGAGATAACAAGAAAAGGTATTATACTGCAGGGGTATATCAGGAGATGGATGCGATAGTATACTTCCCCAAAGATCCTGCAGTACTCGCTTTCGAAGGTAATAAGGATCACATAGGGAAGAATTTCGATTTTTCAGATGCTGCTTTCACTGCCGATGTACTAAACGTGTTCCACATAGGGTTTACAAATTATTATTCTAAAGATCTCAACTACGGCTTTAGAGGGAAAATTTATTCGGGAGTGTTCAATGCTCATAGTGTTGACAACCAAGGAATTTTTAGAACTGAACTTTCTCCTGAAGGCCCCAACCTGTATCGGCATTACATGTCTAATGTTGATGTCTTAATAAAAACAGCAGGTTGGGCCGATCTGCAAGATTCCAAAGATGATATTTCTAACCGGGAGTTAATGAGTAACCTCGTGAAAAAGGCATTTTTGGGAGGTAATATTGGTTTGGGACTTGATGCAGGTTTCACCTGGTATCCCTCAGATCAATATCGTGTCACCGGTAGTATCCTGGACATTGGATTTATGCGCCAATCCAAAAATGTAGAGAATTACAGGTACTATGGCGATTATCAAACCGATGGTATTGAGCTGCTCTTTCCCGGCACCAGGGAGTATTGGGATGAGTGGGAAGATGATCTCGACAGGAATCTCAAAGATGAGACTCTTACTAATTCCTACACCACCTGGCGGCCTGTGAAACTAAATGCCTCCATAGATTATGGTTTTTCTGAGAATGCCGAACCTTGTAATTGCTACCGTCCTATGGGCAGGAGGAGATATTTCAACCATCTTGGAGCGCAGTTTTTTGCAATAAAACGTCCCCGGGGCCTTAATTATGCCACCACCATTTATTATGATAAAACCTTTAATGAAAACTTAAGAGGTAAGATCACCTATACAGCAGACTCCTTTTCCTTTTCCAACATTGGACTTTTGGTTTCCACCAGACTATCGAATTTTAATGTTTATCTTGCTGCAGATAACCTGCTGGATTATACTAATCTTGCTAAAGCTCAAAACGCTTCTATACAGATTGGTTTCCAGCTAATGTTTAGCAGAGAATGAAAAATATAGTATTCTTTTTCACCTTTATGTGTGGAGTGACCGGAAATATTTTTGGGCAGGACTTGAGCCAATATCAATATGTGAAGGTCCCAAAACAATTCGAGTTCCTTAAGCACCAAAATCAATATGAACTTAATGCCCTTACCGCTTTCCTTTTAGAAAAGTATGGTTATGACGCGCTTTATGAAGAGGCAGTTCCGGCGGGTGTTGACCCTTGTAATGTGCTGGAGGCGAATGTTTACAAAAAATCTGGTCTTTTTAGATCCCGTCTTTACCTTACTCTTGAGGATTGTAAGGATGAGGTGGTGTTCACTTCAAAAACAGGTGTGAGCCGGGAAAAAAACTTTAAAAAATCATATCATGAAGCATTAAGAGATGCCTTTACTTCTTTTCAAGAACTTCGGAAGGATCCTGAGGTGATCATCGATCCCATTCCTGCAGCTGAAATGGCCGAAAAAAATACAGCCCCGGCTGAAGTAATCATAGATCCTGTACCGGCCCCCGAAAAAGTTCAGGAAGAACCTTCTGAAGTTATTGTTGATCCTATAGTCACTTCAGAAGAAATGGAAAAGGCTGAAGAGCAAAATTCAGGATTAGATTTTTATGAAGGTCATTTGCAGTTTGTTAATGGAGCTGTTACCTATTTTCTGAAGGAAACACCCGTAGGTTTTGAGTTGTATAGAGAAGGGGAGAAGGAGAAGTTTGGAACACTACTAAAATCGGGAGGGGGAGATAACTTTTTGTACTCCTCAAAAAACCTTTCCGGTAATGCCTTTTTTGATGCTCAGGGAAACCTGGTGGTCGAATATCTTGATCCTAATACCCGGCAACTGGTAAGCGTAATCTACAAGCGTAAGGATCAATAACCGTACTTTCCTTTCCACCTTTTCTGCAGAAAATCACGCTGTGCCTGTTCCCGCTGGTTATTCCCCGGATTAAAGAAAGTGGTGTTGCTAATTTCCTTCGGAAGGAATTCGGCTGCGGCGAAATTTCCTTCGTAACTGTGTGCATATTTATAATCCTCACCATATCCAAGATCCTTCATTAATTTGGTCGGCGCATTCCGTATCGCAAGAGGAACCGGCAGATTTCCTGTCCTTTTAACCGCGGCCTGGGCTTCATTAATGGCCATATAAGTGGCATTTGATTTTGGAGAAGTTGCAAGATAGATACAACACTGGCTTAAGATGATTCGGGCCTCCGGGTGACCTATAGTAGATACCGCCTGGAAAGTATTGTTGGCTAGTATAAGTGCCGTGGGATTAGCGTTGCCTATATCTTCGGCGGCCAGAATCAATAAACGACGGGCAATAAATTTCACATCCTCACCGCCTTCTATCATTCTTGCCAGCCAGTATACTGCGGCATTAGGATCACTCCCACGAATCGATTTAATGAACGCCGAAATTATATCGTAGTGCTGTTCCCCGGTTTTGTCATAGAGAACAGTATTCTGCTGCACTTTATGGAGCACCATTTTATTTGTGATCACAACTTGATCGCCCTCTTCAGAAGTTACCACCAGCTCAAAAATATTCAGAAGCTTCCGGGCATCCCCGCCGCTCAGCCGTAACAGGGCTTCAGTTTCTTCTAATTGGATCTGTTTTTGAGAGATGATTTCATCTTCTTTCATCGCCCGTTTCAGCAATGCAACAAGATCATCTTTAGTGAAAGAGTTAAGGACGTAGACCTGGCTTCGTGAGAGTAAGGCGGGGATCACCTCGAAACTTGGATTTTCTGTGGTGGCACCAATAAGTGTGATCCATCCTTTTTCGACAGCTCCTAAAAGAGAATCCTGTTGTGACTTACTAAATCGATGGATCTCGTCTATGAAGAGAATAGGATTTTTTGTTGTAAAAAGGCCATCACTTTTTTTAGCTTTCTCGATGACCTCCCTCACATCTTTCACCCCACTACTAATGGCACTTAGGGTAAAGAACGGCCGGCCAGATTCGGTAGCAATAATATTAGCTAAGGTAGTTTTTCCTACTCCCGGAGGTCCCCAAAATATTATGCTGGGAATGATGTCTCTCTTGATCTGTTTACGCAGAGCAGCTTCCGGGCCCACAAGGTGTTGTTGACTAAGGTAGTCGTCAAGGTTTTTAGGACGTAATCTTTCAGCTAATGGTTTATTCATGAGGTAAAAATAGTAAATTGAAGTATGGTTCAGAAATGAATAAGATTCTTGTAAGGTTTAATGACTAATTGACATATAAAAAGTCTGTTGCAAGAAAAGAGAGCTGGGAAATGTCATTTTTAAATGCTTTAGCAGCCAATTATTTAAATGGTTGAATTTTTGTAATGAGAACAATATGAGAATTCGGAAAACTGAAAAACATGAGCCGTTTATTTTTACAACAGGAGTTGTAGGGTATCCGCTTTTGTTTGTACTCGCCATCTGGATAGTATTTTGGATGGAGATTAGGTTTGGATGGGATTTCACGAACTTTGGAGTATACCCGCGAACTGTTGAAGGTCTAAGAGGAATAATTTTTTCTCCTTTCATTCACAGCGGGATAAAACACCTTTTTCACAATACGGTACCGCTGTTCGTCCTAACTCTGTCCCTCTTTTATTTTTACAGAAAACTTAGCTGGAAGATCCTCTTTTTAGGACTTTTACTTTCGGGATTTCTTACCTGGCTTATAGGAAGGCCTGCTTTTCATATAGGAGCTTCAGGAATGATCTATGTATTGGCCGGTTTTCTTTTTTTTAAAGGTATCTTTTCAAAATATTACCGGTTGGTAGCTCTTTCTCTAATTGTCGTTTTCCTTTATGGAGGCCTTCTTTGGTATATTACCCCTATTGATCCTAAAATTTCCTGGGAAGGTCATTTATCAGGTCTTCTGTCTGGATTTCTATTTTCGCTTATATACAAGAAGAACATTGCCCGTCCACCAAAATATGAATGGGAAAAAGAAACTTACAAAGAAGAAGAGGATCCTTTTATGCGCCATTTTGATGCAAATGGGAATTTTATTGAAAATCCCGACGAAGGAGAAGAGCCGCAATATATTTACCACTATAAAAAAACTGAGGAGGATAATTCCGGGAAAAGTGGAGATTCATTCTAGGACGGCTATTCAAGCCTTTGCCTCACCACCTCATACAGGAATGCTCCACAGGCTACAGAAACGTTTAAAGAGCCAATGGTGCCCAGCATAGGCAGCTTGGCCTTTGCATCAACCAGCTTAAGCACAGATTCTGAAATTCCTTTGGCCTCGTTACCCATAATTAGGGCAGTGGGTTGCTTAAAATCCACAGAATAGAGAAGGTCGTCTGTTTTCTCTGTGGCAGCTACTACTTTAATCCCCGAACCCTGCATATAAAAAATGGCATCTTTGATGTGGTCAACTTTTATGAGAGGGATCTTGAAAATAGCGCCGGCCGAAGTTTTGACTGTATCGGCAGTTACCGGAGCCCCACCTTTTTTCTGAATAATGATCCCATTTACCCCAGAACATTCAGCTGTTCTAATGATAGCACCAAAATTGCGCACATCATCTACCTGGTCCAGTAAAAGGAAGAGAGGAGCTGTTTCTTTTTGGAGGGATTCTTCTACTATGGTTTCAAGGTCGGCGAATTCAACCGGGGAAATTTTTGCTACCACGCCCTGGTGATTGCCTTTCACTAAACGGTTCAGCTTTTCTACGGGTACGTAAGAAATGTTGTAATCACCCGACTTAGTTTTTTGTTGTAATTCCTGAAACAACTGCCCGCTAAGGCCTTTTTGAATATAGATCTTATCAATGGTCTCGTTGTTCTGCAGCGCTTCAATGACTGCGCGAATTCCAAAAATGGTGGTAGTATCTTCCATGGGGCAAATATAAAGATAAAAAGATGGCTTTGGACAACTCCCAGAGATTACCTTACCTCGCCGGCAGTGACCTTAATGTACTTTTTTACCGAAACCGGTTTTCCTGTGCTGGTGAAACCTTCGAGATGAACTTCAAATGTCCCTGGCAAGTCTGAGGTATAGAAATCCAGATCTTCTGCTGGTGAATCCAACTCAACAGAAGGTGCCCAAAAGAGTTGTGTCCTTCGATCGGGTATTCTTGATAACCGGGCAGCAGACTGATTTTCATATGTTTGTTTGAAATAGTATTTTGTTGGTTCCGGAAGTTTTAAATCTACCTTTTTGATGTAATCCTGGTTGAGGATTTCATTAAAATTACCTTCAATGGTCTTTACATCAACTATTCCCGCAAAAATATGAGAACCATAAAAGAAGTTATCTCTCAGGATTTTGATGCTTTTCACATATTTAGCAGGATAATTAATAAACAGGTCATGGTCCTGTACCATTGCGCCGTCTACTAATAGTAAGGTGGGAAGATTGTAGTTCGTAGCTCCCTGTGGCTGTCTCACTACGATCCTCGACTCCTCTTTGTTCGTGGCTATCCATGCAAACCTAATGATCTCTACAAAGGTTTCCTTTATAGTTTCAAACCGGGTGTAAGCATCAAGATCATAGACGGTTGGCTCCTTGACATAAAAGGGTTCTTTTTTCTCTAGTGCTTTTAAAGTGTCCGGTTTTACGCTGTAGTATGCGTTCTCAATCTGGTTTTGGACGCTGCGGTCGAGAATCCATTCTTCCATTTCGGGAGTGATGTGGAATTTTCCAAACTCTAGATCAGGAGCATTAATGTTTGGAAGGGGATCGAGTTGAAGGGTCCAGTTTTCTGCATCTTCTCCAAGGACCTGCATCAAAGCTCCGGAAGTATCATAGCGATCATCTAAATTAATGTAAAATTTCCCCTCATTGTTTGTAGTTGCCACTTTGAAAATATAGTCTTCTCCCGGGAGTGAAAAAGCCAGCTTATTACCGGCTAATTTAGGTTTAGCATCAGAAGTTTGGGGAACAATCCGTCCGGAAATAAGGTTCCCGCGCATTTCGGGCACAAAAACTGAATCTTTGCTGCTGTTTTGGTTTTTGTTTTTGAAAAGTTGAGTGAAATCTTCAGAAGTAAATTTCTTCGGAATATTAATGCTGTCTGTTTTGCGAACGGAAAGTGAGTAATTACCTGGGGCTCCTTCTAATTTTAGATTCACTTTTTCTCTCTTCCCAAAAAGGTCATTTTCCACTATAATTTTTACAGGTGCAGCGGAAGTTTCTTTTAAACTAATTACGCCTGAATTTCCTTTTTTAAGGAGGGAATCTTCTTCAGAATCTGCCGAAATTGCCGACTGATCGCCCAGATATGGATTTATAATGGCGACATCCCCGGCAAAAAAGGTTCCTTCATTCCTCATCCAGTTAGTATAGCCTAACAACTTATAATTTCCTGAAGGAACATTAGTAGGGATAAAAAAATCTCCCTGTCCCACCCCGTTTTTCAGCAGGATTTTATGTTTAAAAATAGAATTTCCGCCTTCACTCAGGAGTTCAATATAAGCAACCTTGCTTGTTTTACTTAACTGGTCAGTTTCCGCCTGGAGGTTGTAAAGCTTGTAATACATGTATTCTCCAGAGAATAATAAGGAAGAATTATAATGGACAAAGATCTTCTCTTGCGGGATTTCCTCTAAAAGTTCTGTGCCTTTAGAAAGGTCCAGAGCCTGGGCATTTAAAGAGCAGGGCAGGAGACACAAACTGAACAGTAAGACAGGTAAGTATTTCATTTCAAATTTTATTCTTCCCAAAATTCAGGGACTTCATTGGTTCCATAAACTGTACAATCCACGCATTCTGTAGCTATGACCCGTATAGGGCCTTCTCCAATTTCTCCTTCCACAGGAGGGCCGGCCATACTAAGATAGCGAACAGTACCACCCTGTATCATACCAATTGGAGTGTCAAAATTTTCCCCCGGTCTAAAAGGTATACAGCTTTCAGGGAATTGAGGTCTTGGTTCATCAAACTCAAAAAAATCGTAATAATTGAAGTAGATCCTTTTTGTTGAGATATTACTGAGGGTAAAAAAACCCAGTACTTTCTCGTCTTCATCATTAAGAGAATACATATTTCCATTTACAAATCCCGGTTGGTTTTGGGAGAGTAAACTTTCTGAGCCGGAGATCTTTTTTAAAGTGGAGTAATAGGAATGTGCTTCCCTGGTAAGGGAGTAGCGTTTAACGAGTATACTGTATCGTTGTCCTAAAACCGGATCATCTTTTTGGATGAAGCGAACCAGGTAAGAATCGAGATTATTTTCCCTTAGGGAAGTTGTATTGGACAGTAGGATCTCCTTCGAGGGTACCGTATTATAGCAAATTGTTTCATTACGGGTATTTGGCACAACTCTCCAGTTTTCTCCTTCAAATTCTATGGTGCTGCGAACCACATAAGGAGATACGATCTTATAGGTTTCTTCATACTCATAAAGGGCATATTTCGAAGCAGCCTCAGAATTTTCACTATCTACAAGCAAAGCAACCCCATCGTCTCCCTGCAAAATCATACGTTTCGCGTATAGATCGTCTATTTCATTACCCGGGAGTAACTCTGCGGGTTCCGATGAGTATGCGTTGCCATCTATGGTATTAATAAGTAGTTGATACTTATTTTGAGGCTGAGCTCCAAATGCTGTGTTGGAAACATAGTTTCCGGGTGTAGTTTCGTAAAAAGGGAATTCATTTCCGGTATCGTCGGTAACTACGACGTTGGCATTGGATTCTGGCTTTGGAAAATCTTCTTCAAGCCTGTAGGTCCTGGTAAGCTTTACTTCGTGAAACTTAACTTCATCGGTAAGAATTGCCTCGACCACCAATGCATCTTCAAAGGTTTCAGTTTCGAAATCGTAGGGTTCTACGCAACTGTTGATCAGGAAGGCTGCCGCCAGTAAGAATATGATTTTATATATAAGATTTGAATTCATTCTCTCTAAATTACGCACTTAAAATTTAAAATTGTAGGTAATTGTTGGCACCGGGATGGAAAATATTGAACTCTTATATGCCTTTATCTCTCCTTGATCTGTTACAAAGAAGACCGAATATGGGTTGTTCCTGCCCAAAACATTATAAATCGATATATTCCAGAAACTATGGGCAAATTTTTCAATCTTATGGTTACCCTCTACATTAAAGCTTAGGTCCAAGCGGTAGTAATCCGGGATTCGAAATTGGTTGCGGTTGCTGTAAAGAACGTACTCCATTCCATTTTGCACATATTTCCCTGTCGGGTAAGTCACAGGTCGCCCCGTTTGATAAACAAAATTTGCTGAAAAACTGAAACGCTGGGTAACTTTGTAATTAGCTACTACGCTTAGATCATGCGGCTTATCATAATTAGAAGGAAAATACTCTCCGTTATTAACCACTTCCTCCCTGTGTTCTCCATCGAGTTGTATGTAAGAGCGGGAGTAGGTGTATCCCAGCCACCCATTTAATCTTCCCTCCGTTTTCTTCATTAGAAATTCTAAACCGTATGAGCGGCCATTTCCTTGCAGTACTTCTGTCTCAATACTTTCGTTTAAGAAAAGTTGTGCACCAACTTTATAGTCGAGAATATTTTTAGATGTTTTGTAGTATCCTTCCAGACTCAGTTCATATTCGTTATTGTCAAAATTTTTATAAAGACCAAGCGAGTATTGATTTGCCTGTTGAGGTCGAACATATCTGTCTGTTAACTTGTAAGTATCGGTAGGGGAGACCGTGGTATTGTTGGATAAGGTGTGGATGTATTGGTAGGTGCTGTTGTAACTAAGTTTGGTTGAGAGATCTGGCATGATGAAATATCTCGCTGAAAATCTAACTTCCGGTCCACCATAGGTGTCCATCACTTCATTTTTTCCAAAGTAAAGGGTGTCAATAACGGTATCATCATTTTTAGGGAGATCATCTTCATAGATCTTTTGTGCTTTCTCTCCCAACGCCGCATACAGGGAATAACGTACACCGGCATTGATCAAAAGGCGATCGTTAACCTCGTAATTATCGGAAATAAAGACTGCCGATTCCAAACCTTTTTCCCCGGGGATTGTGAAGGGTTCAACATTCGATTCCGATCCTAGGGGTTTCAGCTCTCCCGGATGCACATTATACAATTTTCCTGAAATTCCATAATCGAATTTATGGGCATCATTCAGCAGGTAACGCATGTTTAGTTTGGCTTCGGTTTCGTTAATGGTGTAGCCAGAGGAGAAATTGTTGTTCAATTCACTCTCGTAATCAATATTAAATTTATAATTACTATTGGACAGGATTAAACTGGCCTCATTCTTTTCATTGATCTTATGGTCTGCACGTACCGAGAAAAGCAGGTTTTCATAGCTGTAGAGAGAATCTGAAGTTATACTGAAGTGGTCATGGCTAAAATAACCTGTAGTTTTTATAGATGTTTTGTCATTAATTTTGTGATTGTATTTTGCTAAAACATCATAAAAAGAAGCTTTGCTATTTTTTAGTGATTCCTCTTCCAGAGTTTGCAATATCCATCCCGAGTAAGTGCTTCGGCCTCCTAACAGTAAACCCGACTTTTCTTTGATTATAGGAATTTCCAAAGCAACATTGCCAGTGACAGGACCTACAGATACTTCTCCCGCAAATTCTTTAGTATTAGCATCTTTTGAGGTAATATCAAAGACAGAGGAGAGTCTCCCGCCATATTGTGCAGGGATGCTTCCTTTGTAGATGGTCATATCTCCAGTAGTAAAAGGATTAATTGCTGAAAAGATTCCGAAGAAATGTGCAGGATTGTAAATAACAGCATCATCTAAAAGGATGAGGTTTTGATCTGTTTTGCCACCGCGAACATTAAAACCGGCGGCACCCTCCCCGGCTGTTGAAATACCCGGCAGGGTAGCTGCAACTTTCATAACATCCCTTTCTCCAAGGATCAACGGGATGTTTTTTATTTCTTCAATATCTATTTTTTCTTCTCCTGCGATAGAATTACTAACGTTCTCATCGGGATCGGATTCTAATAGGATCTCCCCTAAGAGTTCATAATCCTCTCTTAGGTCTAAGTTCAGGTTTCCATTATTGTAAATCACTAACCTCCTGGTGATATCCTCACTTCCCAGGGACCGTGTTTGTAAAATATGGACTCCTGCGGGAATTTTAAGGGAGTAAAACCCCTGTTGATTAGTAACAGTTCCAATATCGGTTCCTTTGATAAGAACAGCAAGATTTGAGATTGGTTTTCCTGTTTCGAGATCTTTCACCAGGCCAGAAAGAGTGAAAGTCCCTGTTCCTGAGGTCTTGTCTTCTTTCCCTATATAAACTGTTTGTATTTCTGAATTTGGCCTGTCTTCCTGGCTGTAAAAAACAGGATTATATTTTGTAGCAATTTCTTTTTTGATTTTTGGAGGAAGAGAGTCTTTTTTCGGGAAGAAACCCTGTGGCAATTCATCGTATACGATATTGTTCCGGGTGATCACAATCTGGTTTTTATCCAGGCGGTAGAAGTTGAGAAGTGTCTCCGAAAGAATTTGTTGTAGTGCATCCTCTACAGGCACATCCTTTAGGTTGATTGAAATGTTGCCCTGGTTTACCCATTGTTCAACATAAAAGAACTTTATGTCTGTAGTCTCTTCAATTGTGAGGAGGGCCTGCTCCACAGTAGCATTTTCAAGGGTGATCGTGATTTTTGAAGATTCCTGGGCTAGAAGTAGGCCACAGTTCAAAAGAAGTAAAAACGAAATGATTCTTCTCAATGTTTATTGTGTTTTTACAAATGGGAATTAAGGCTTTGAAGCAGTTGTGACAGGAAGCGATCGGGATTTTCTTTTCTTAGTTGCCTGTTACTTCTGTAGAAGATCCTAATTTGTTTTTCATGATCTGGAAAGATCTTCTGAACGTCCCTTCTGGAATTTATTGGAAAGTACGAGTCCCTATAATAGATCACGTGTTGCGGATCATCATTTTCAAATTCATAGTACGTAAAATTCCTGTCCAGGTGCTTACTTATTTTCTTTACATGTTTTTTCAATAACATTACCTCCGGCAAATTCAGCAATACCTCATGGAATCCCTGAACTTCGGAACTTTCTTTTGACGGTACTCTAATGAAAGCATGATTTCTAATATTGAAGGAATCGACATTCTCCTTGTGTAGCTCAAAATTTGACACTCCACCTGAGTTTTGAAGTAGGACTAACAGGATGTCATCGTAAATATTGTATTTTAAAGAAATATCAAAGTAAGGTTGACCGTCGTACTGTAGGTTTCCTGACATGAAATCTGATGAGAGGAAATATTTGTGCTGGTCGTTTCTGATTATATGTTGCTCCAGGTATTCAACGCCATTGGAGAGTCCAGTGTTTTCTAAAGCAATAGCCTTGTCAAAAACTTTGTAAGAGGTCACCAGCTCTTCACTATTCTGTGAATAGGAGGAAAGGGCTGTACCAACAAGCAGGAGGCCTAATGCTAATAAATGGATATTGTGTTTTTTGATTTGTGAAAAGAATTTATTAAATCTGAATAGCTTTGTAGTTATTGTGATACAAAAGGATTGGTATTCTAGGTAAAAATACATTTTTTTTAGAATAATCTAGATTTGCCTTGATAAAAAATTCGGTTGCTGTTTAATAATTATTTCATTTTAGTAAAAAACAAAGCCACCTAAAATTTGCTTTTAGGTGGCTTTTATAATTACAGGATATTAAAATCCTTTTCCTTTATATTTTGGATTAATCCAGATCCCAGAATATTCTGGTTTGTAGTTCGTCACCTCCCATTGCGCTTATAGCAGCGGCCAGGTTCTCCCCATTAAGAGTTGCCTCTGTAGTAGGATAGGTGAATCTAAGTGGTACAGGAAGACCAGATTGTGCTGCGTTTGGCAACTCAGGAACATCAAGTTTTCTCCATGTAGACCATGCTTCGAATCCTCTGTTGTATAGAGCGATCCATTTCTGCATCCCTAATCTTTGTACCCATACAGTTTCATCCCATGCTACTTCAGGCTGAGCAAGATATTCATTAGCCTCTTCTTCGGTACCACCCCAGTAAAGGATAGAAGATGTGATAGCTTCATTGTAATGAGCTTCAGCATCCTCTGTGATATATCCTCTTGCAGCAGCTTCAGCTATAAGAAATTCCACTTCAGTGTAGTCAAGGATAACACCCTCTAATGTTGGATCTTCAAAAATTTCACTGTAGATAGTGCTGTTACCCTGGGTGTTTCCGTTAGCACCATAAGTACCACCTTCGTACACACCTTCTCCAAGATTCTGAGCAAAATAATCATTTCTTCTTGGATCATCCAGTTCATTCATTACATCTACAATAGTATGTGCTGCAACGAAATCTGCACGACCAGATTGTACCAAATCTTCCCAGAGAGGGTTAGTGTTTGGAGCAGATGCAAGATATTGAATTGTAGCATCGTCTGCGTGAGATTCAAAAACACCTGCGGCAATAGCTTCAGTAGCCATAGTTGCAGCTTTTGCGTCATCAACATTAGCATATCTTAAAGCTAGTCTAAGCTTTAATGAGTTAGCGAATTTTGACCATTGTGCTGCATCACCATTATAAATGTAATCTGCACCGCCACCAAAACCTCCGGCTCCTGCCTCAAGTTGAGAAATTGCAGCGTTCAATCTTACGACAAGGTCTGCGTAGATGGCAGCGTCGTCATCATATACTGGGGTCGAATCATCAGCATTTAAAGCTTCTGTGTAAGGAATATCTCCAAAAGTGTCAACCAGTACATGCCAGGTGAATACCTGTAATATTTCGATCATTGCTTTTCTATTCTGAAGATTAGCTTCAGTAAGAGTTGGATCGGGATTCTCGGTAAGGATCATGTCTGCCTCCTTAAGGTCCTTTAATACGTCACGGTATAAGATAATCCATTGTGAACCATTAATGTTCCTTCCAACCAAGTCGTAGTTCGCTTCATCGGTATAGGTGGTTTCGGTCCAATACTGGGCCACCAATCTAAAAATGTTCGTGTTAACATTTGTATTGACCATCTGGTCAAACAAATTTTTGGTTGCATTCGAAAACAGTACATCTGCAGGAACTTCTGTTGGATTTTTCGTGTCAACGTTGACTTCCGAAAGATCATCAGAGCATGCAAAGACTGTTGCAGCCATAAAAAGGATGAAAATTATTTTCTTCATGATTTATATTTTTAAAATTGTAGTCTTACGTTAAAACCATATTCTCTGGATGTTGGAATGGCTCCAGACTGGTATCCCTGAATGTTTCCAGAGCTTAAGCCTGCTTCTGGATCTGAGTAAGGGATATTTTTGTCGATGATCCAAAGGTTTCTTCCCACCGCAGAAAGAGTAATATCTGTCATAGAAATTCTTTCAGATAAACTTGCTGGAAAAGAATAAGACAATGTTACCTCTCTTAGCTTTACAAAACTCGCATCGTATACATGGTATGCATTTGGTGCATAACCATAACCAATGGCGTTTGCATAGTTCTCCATTTGAGTTCTTGTAGTATTTGGAGATCCATCAGGATTAACTCCTTCCAATAATAGTCCACCACCATCGGCGATTGGGTCTCTTACAGGATTTCCAAGTTCATTAAGTCCAGCAGTCTTGGCCGGTACTCCGGTTGCGAAACCATACCAGGTATCAAGTGAGAAGATGTCTCCACCTTCTTGTATGTCAATAAGGAAACTTAAGGAAATATCCTTGTAAGATAAGGAGTTGCTAATACCTGCTTTCCAGTCTGGATTGATATCACCAATCACCTGAGGAGTTCCATCTACAACGAACCTTCCATTAGTTGGATTGATCACAGGACCACTTCCATCTTCTAAATAGGTATAGTTAGTTCCCCAGATCGTTCCGTAAGGTTGTCCTACTGTAGCATTAATAGTTATTCCTCCCTGAAGTGCTGCCATTTGCAGGTTCTGGTTGTCCTCAAATAATGAAAGTACTTCACTTTCATTCTTGTACCAGTTAGCGTTGATTCTCCATTCGAAGTCTGTAGTTCTAATTGGGCTACCATAAAAACTAAGCTCAATACCCTTGTTTTCGATCTCACCGGCATTTACCCATCTTCTTGTATATCCGGTTGCAGCAGAAACTGTAACTGGCATCAATTGGTCAACAGAATTTGACTGGTAAACGGCGGCATCAAAACCTACACGTCTTTGGAAAAAAGACATTTCTACACCAGCTTCCCAACTCTTGGTTGTCTCATTCTTAAGGTTTGGATTGTTTGCTGTACTGGAAACCGAATAAAGAGGAGTCGTAAAGTTAGTTGGACTAAAGTAAGTGTCATTTACAGACAATGCCGGAGCATAGTTACCTACTTCTGCATAGTTAGCTCTGAACTTACCGAAACTTAACCAGTTGTTATCAAGTAATTCTGAGAATACAAGACTGGTTGACACAGAAGGATAGAAATATGTGTTATCCTCTTCTGGTAAAGAAGATACTTCATCAAATCTTCCTGTTACATCCACATATAAGAAATCTCTGTATCCAAAAGATGCACTGGCAAAATAACCATTTGTATGAAGTTCTGTAACTTCTTCAGTTGGTGGTACCAGAAGGTTTACAGAATTTGATAGAGCAAATAGGCCAGGGATCACCAAACCACCAGTGGTTGATGCTCTCATTTGAGACATATCCATTCTTCTTGCTGTAACACCAAGAATACCTGCAAGGTTGATATCTTCATTTAGATCGTGATCAAAATTAAGAAGAAGGTCATAGTTGAGTTCTTTATAGGTAGCATCATATCTACGGTAGTGTGGTACTCCATTACTTCCTACGTTTCTTCTTTCTTCACGGAAATCATTGTAGTAATCCATAGATACACGTCCTGTAGCAGTAAGCCAGTCTGTAAATGTGTAATTTACATTGAAGTTACCGTAAACTCTGTTTCTTTCATCACTCTGATAGTTCTCATAAAGTTGCCAGTATGGGTTATCAGTATAGATAGGGAGGAAATTTCCATTTTCTGCATCTGCATAGTTCCATGTGATGTTACGCCCGGTTTCGAAATAGGCTCTTTTCTGAGCTTCAAAATCAACGTTTGCCTGGTTCCATTGACGCATAGACTGGAAAATGTTTGTTCCACTGTATCCTGTACCGTAACGTCCTTTACCGCTTGTGTTGGTATAAGTGGCAGTAACTCCTGCAGTTAATTTGTCGGTGAAGTCATGAGTAGCTTTTACATCTACAGTGTTTCTTCTAATATTACTGTTTGGAAGAATACCTTCCTGATCGTAAAGTGTGTAACCTAATCTGTAGGTGCTTTTGTCAGTTCCCCCATCAAGTGAGATACTGTTGTTGTAAGAAACCCCTGTTCTAAAAATAGATTCTGGTCCATTCTCTGCAGCTGTCCATGGTGTAGCTTGAAGGTAGTTTGGAGATTCAGGATATAAAGCATCCCACTGGAATACCATTAAACTAGGATCAAATCTAGCACCAAAAGATGCATCCTCAGTAAAAGGAACAACAAGATCATCTGTCCCGTCACCGTCTACATCCCAACTGTCGAAATAACCTGTTTCATAGAATTCACCATAGCCGGCACCGTATTCTTTTTGGTAATCAACAAAAGTGTCATCATCCATCTTAGAGAATGTTACTCCAGAAGAAATTGTAACACCAATGTCCTCATTTTTTTGACCTGACTTAGTAGTGATGATAATTACACCGTTTGCAGCACGTGATCCATAAAGAGCAGATGCAGCAGCACCTTTTAAAACGTTTACGGAAGCTACATCATCTGGGTTGATATCCATTGCGGCGTTACCATAATCGTATCCCCCTCTACCTGTAGTTTGGTCTGAAGTGTTAGTGTTTTCATTACTAATAGGCACTCCGTCAACTACGAATAAAGGTTGGTTATTACCTGTTAAAGAGGTGTAACCACGGATGATAATGTTAGAAGAACCACCTAAAGTACTACTTTTCTTAATGTCAAGACCCGAAACTTTCCCGGATAATGAGTTGATGAAGTTTCCTTCTTTTGCGGTGTTTACTTCGGCGCCGCTAACCTCTTCGGTTGCATAACCCAGAGACCGCTTCTCCCTGGAAATACCCAGAGCAGTCACCACCACTTCTTCAAGTTGTGCAGCATCTTGCTGTAGTACGACATCTATTGTATCTACATTAGTAACAGGATATTCTGCAGTTTTCATTCCTAAATAGGAAAAAACCAGAACTTCGCCCTGACTTACTTCAATAGAATAATTTCCGTCGAAATCGGTTTGCACCCCTTTGGTTGTACCCTTAACGAGTACGTTTACACCTGGGAGAGGCATTCCGTTACCATCGGTCACAGTACCCGTGACTGTGAGATCTTGTTGTGCAAATGTTATTTGCACGACTAACGCCAGTAACAGCGTTAGCATTCCACTTAACTTTGTTTTCATTTTAAGATTTATTTGAATTAGCCAGTGCCAAATTTGACGATAAATTGTCATGTGAGCAACTTTTTTTCTTTAAAAAATCATTTTAAGCTTCTTTCGGGGTCAATATTTAGCTTTTATTTAACCTTTTTTATGATTTCATGATATTTATGTAGTTGCCTTATTTGTAGCTCAATAGAATGTATAAGAGAGGTGTAATAGTTTTTCATCTTTATGCTTCCAGGTGTTTAAAAATTAAATTTTAATATAAATTTTTCAGAATAAAAGTGTCAAACTCTATTGCGTGTTAAAAAGCTTAAAACGGTAAACGTCCATATTAAATAATTCCTGTTTTAGGAGAATGTTTGACAGATGAAACCGCAGGAAGGGGAATGCTGAGTTTTTTTAAAAAGATGATATGTCTGAAAATTAATTCCTTAAGATTTGATTAATCCGGTTTTATTTCTACCTTTGCAGACCTTTTTAAAAAAGGGATTATATCAAATAAATAATTAGTGTAAAAGAAATTATGCCAACAATTTCACAATTAGTACGAAAAGGAAGAGCTACAATTACCAAGAAGAGTAAATCGGCTGCTTTGGATTCCTGTCCTCAAAGACGAGGAGTATGTACTCGTGTTTACACCACTACACCTAAGAAACCAAACTCTGCTATGCGTAAAGTAGCAAGGGTAAGGTTGACTAACGGTAAAGAGGTGAACGCGTACATCCCCGGTGAAGGACACAACCTCCAGGAGCACTCGATAGTATTGGTTAGAGGCGGAAGAGTTAAAGATTTGCCTGGAGTAAGGTATCATATTGTGCGTGGAGCCCTTGACACCGCTGGTGTTGCAGGAAGAACTCAGCGCAGGTCCAAGTATGGTGCTAAAAAGCCTAAGAAATAATCTATTTCCACGGCAAGTAACAATTAACTTATTACAAAGAAGAAATGAGAAAAAGACAGGCGAAAAAAAGGCCACTTTTACCAGATCCAAAGTTTAATGATCAGTTAGTAACACGTTTTGTTAACATGATGATGTGGGATGGTAAAAAATCTGTAGCCTTTAAAGTTTTCTACGATGCTATTGCTATAGTAGAAGAGAAAAAACAAGACGAAGAAAAAACTGCACTTGAGCTTTGGAAAGATGCTCTTTCTAATGTTATGCCTCACGTAGAAGTACGTAGTCGTAGAGTTGGAGGTGCTACTTTTCAGATCCCAATGCAAATTAGACCAGATCGTAAAGTTTCGACCGCTATGAAGTGGTTGATTTCCTTTTCCAGGAAGCGTAACGAGAAATCTATGGCTCAAAGATTAGCTGCAGAGGTTCTTGCTGCTGCTAAAGAAGAAGGTGCGGCTGTGAAGAAGAGGGTTGATACCCATAAGATGGCTGAAGCTAACAAAGCATTCTCTCACTTTAGATTCTAAAAAATGGCACAAAGAGATTTAAAATTTACTAGAAATATTGGTATTGCTGCGCATATTGATGCGGGTAAAACCACTACAACAGAACGTATCCTTTTCTATACCGGTATTAGTCATAAAATTGGTGAGGTGCACGATGGTGCGGCTACAATGGACTGGATGGAGCAGGAGCAGGAGAGAGGTATTACCATTACCTCGGCTGCGACTCACTGTAAGTGGATGTACCGCGATCAGGAATTCACAGTTAATATTATTGATACTCCCGGGCACGTTGACTTTACTGTAGAGGTAGAGCGTTCACTTCGTGTTCTTGACGGGATGGTTGCTCTTTTCAGCGCGGTTGATGGTGTTGAGCCACAATCTGAAACTGTTTGGAGACAAGCCGATAAATATCGAGTTCCAAGACTTGGTTTCGTGAATAAAATGGACCGCCAGGGTGCAGATTTCTTTAAAGTGTGTAAGCAGGTTAAAGAAATGCTTGGTGGAAATCCTGTTCCATTACAAATTCCTATTGGGGATGAAATCGACTTCAAAGGAGTTGTTGATCTTATCTCTAAGAAAGCAGTTGTTTGGAATGAGGAGGACTACGGAATGACGTACGAAACCATCGAGATTCCTGCAGAGCTTGAAGAAGATGTGAATAAATATAGAGCTGAATTGGTTGAGGCAGTTGCCGAGTACGATGAAGCTTTAATGGAGAAATTCTTCGAAGACGAGAATTCTATTACAGAAGACGAGATCATTGCTGCGCTTAGAGCTGCAACAATTGATATGTCTATTATTCCTATGATGTGTGGTTCTGCCTTTAAAAATAAAGGAGTTCAGGCGATGTTGGATGCGGTAATGCGTTACCTTCCTTCACCGGTTGATGTTGAGGCTATCGTAGGTGTTAATCCTGATACAGAAAAAGAAGAAAGTCGTAAGCCACATGTGGATTCACCTTTTTCTGCACTAGCTTTTAAAATTGCTACCGATCCTTTCGTTGGACGTTTAGCTTTCTTTAGAGTTTATTCAGGAGCGTTAGATGCAGGTTCTTATGTTCAGAACAACCGTTCTGGTAAGAAAGAGCGTATCTCTCGTATTTACCAGATGCATGCAAATAAACAACAGCCAATTGACAGAATTGAAGCCGGAGATATTGGTGCGGCTGTTGGATTTAAAGATATTAAAACAGGAGATACCCTTACAGACGAGAAACATCCAATTGTATTGGAGTCAATGTCTTTCCCTGAGCCTGTAATTGGTATTTCTGTTGAGCCTAAAACCAAGGCAGATGTGGATAAGATGGGTATGGCTTTGGCTAAATTAGCTGAAGAAGATCCAACTTTCCAGGTTAAAACTGATGAAGTTTCAGGACAAACAATTATTTCAGGAATGGGTGAGCTTCACCTTGAGATCCTTGTAGATCGTTTGAAAAGGGAATTTAAGGTTGAGGTAAATGAAGGTCAGCCACGTGTTGAGTACAAAGAAACAGTAACCAAAAATGCAGATCACAGAGAGGTTTATAAAAAGCAATCTGGTGGTCGTGGTAAATTCGGTGATATTGTATTCACATTAGGACCTGCAGACGAGGACTTTAAAGGACCTGGACTACAATTTGTTGATGAGATTAAAGGTGGGCGTATTCCTAAAGAATTCATTCCTTCAGTGGAAAAAGGATTTAGAGAGGCGATGAAAACCGGCCCTATGGCAGGTTTCACCATGGATACCTTAAAAGTGGTTCTTAAGGATGGATCTTTCCACCCTGTGGATTCCGATCAACTTTCGTTTGAATTGGCTGCGAAAATGGGTTATAAAGTTGCTGCTAAAAAAGCAGGTGCTGTGATCCTTGAGCCAATCATGAAAGTAGAAGTGGTTACTCCTGAAGAGAACATGGGTGATATAGTAGGAGATTTGAACAGACGTCGTGGACAGGTGAATAACATGTCTGACAGATCTGGTGCAAAAGTGATCAAAGCTGAAGTGCCATTATCTGAGATGTTTGGATATGTTACTACATTGCGTACCCTTTCTTCGGGGCGTGCAACCTCTACAATGGAATTTTCTCATTATGCCGAGACTCCTTCTAATATATCAGAAGCAATCATGAAGGCAGAAAAGGGAACCGCTAACGATTAATTTATCAGGAAAATGAGTCAAAAAATCAGAATAAAACTAAAATCTTACGATCACAACCTGGTAGACAAATCTGCCGAGAAGATTGTAAAAACCGTAAAAAGTACGGGAGCTGTGGTAACGGGACCTATTCCATTGCCAACTCACAAGAAGATCTTTACTGTATTGCGTTCTCCGCACGTTAACAAGAAGTCAAGAGAGCAATTTCAGTTAAGCTCATATAAGAGACTACTGGATATATACAGTTCTTCTTCAAAAACTATCGATGCCTTGATGAAACTTGAATTGCCAAGTGGAGTAGAGGTTGAGATTAAAGTGTGATAGCACTAACGGCTTCGAACCAGTTTCGGGGTCATACATGTCCTGAGCTTTAGGCGAGGGAAAAACGGTGAAAAATACATTCAGGATTGGAAGTGTTTTTCAATCCTGAATATTTTTAAATAAATATAAATTAATAACTAATAATTAATTATGTCTGGGTTAATAGGAAAAAAGATTGGCATGACCAGCATTTTTGACGAGAACGGAAAAAACATTCCCTGTACCGTTATTCAAGCTGGGCCATGTGTAATTACCCAAGTCAGAACCGAGGAGGTTGACGGGTACGAAGCTCTTCAACTTGGTTTCGATGACAAAAAGACTGCTAATAAGGCTGCCGAAGGGCACGCTAAAAAGGCCGGAGCCGCAGCAATGCGCAAAGTCGTTGAATTCAAGGGATTTGAAGGAGAGCACAAACTAGGTGATACTATCACCGTTGAACATTTTGCTGAAGGCGAATTTGTAGACGTTTCCGGTATTTCAAAAGGTAAGGGTTTTCAAGGTGTTGTTAAGCGTCACGGTTTTGGTGGTGTTGGACAGGCGACTCACGGTCAACATAACCGTTTAAGGGCTCCCGGATCTATTGGTGCGGCGTCTTATCCTGCGAGAGTTTTCAAAGGAATGCGCATGGCCGGTAGAATGGGCGGTGAAAAAGTAAAAGTAGAAAACCTGAGAGTTTTAAAAGTGGTAGCAGAAAAGAACCTTATTGTTATAAAAGGTGCTGTTCCAGGACATAAGAACTCTTACGTAATCATTCAGAAGTAATGGAAGTAGCAGTTTTAGATATAAAAGGAAAAGAAACAGGGAGAAAGGCAAACCTTTCTGATGCTGTTTTTGCAGTGGAGCCAAACAACCATGCTGTTTATCTTGACGTGAAGCAATACCTGGCTAATCAGCGCCAGGGTACTCATAAAGCAAAAGAACGTGCAGAAATTACAGGTTCTACGCGTAAGATCAAGAAACAAAAAGGTACAGGTACTGCCCGTGCAGGGAGTATCAAGTCTCCTATTTTTAAAGGTGGAGGTAGAGTATTTGGTCCGCGACCAAGAAGTTACTCTTTTAAGTTGAACAAAAGCTTGAAGAGGCTGGCCAGGAAATCTGCGCTGTCTATGAAGGCAAATGACAACTCTATAATGGTAGTGGAAGATTTTTCATTTGACACTCCAAAAACCAAGAACTTCATTGAAGTTTTACAGGCTTTGGGGCTAGATGGGAAAAAATCTTTGATAGTGTTGGGTGACTCGAATAAAAACGTATATTTGTCGTCACGCAATTTAAAGGCCTCGGAGGTTGTAAGTGCTTCAGAATTAAGCACTTACAAAATTTTAAACGCAAATAATCTTGTGTTTTTAGAGGGGTCTCTAGAAGGAATTGAGTCGAATTTAAGTAAATAAGCATTATGAGTATCTTAATAAAACCTATTATTACAGAGAAAGCTACGGCAGATAGCGAACTTAACAATAAGTACGCTTTTGTAGTTGATAATAAGGCGAATAAGATTGAAATTAAAGACGCAGTTGAGTCTGCTTATGGTGTTTCAGTTACTAAAGTTCGTACCATTAACGTTCGCCCGGACAGAAAAACCCGTTATACAAAGACAGGTGTTGTCACTGGTAAAACCAGTGCTTTCAAAAAAGCACTAGTACAGGTGGCGGAAGGTGAAACTATTGATTTATATAGTAATCTCTAAGATTAAAAAATGTCAGTTAGAAAATTAAAACCAGTTACCCCTGGTCAGCGTTTTAGAGTAGTGAACGGATTTGACGCGATCACTACTGATAAGCCGGAGAAAAGTTTATTGGCTCCGAACAAAAGATCAGGTGGTAGAAACAGTCAAGGAAAAATGACCATGCGCTATATAGGTGGTGGTCATAAAAAGCGTTACAGGATTATTGATTTTAAAAGAGATAAGCAGGGAATTCCTGCAACTGTCGCTTCTATTGAATACGATCCAAACAGAACTGCTTTTATCGCCTTATTGAATTATCAGGATGGTGAGAAACGATATATTATTGCTCAAAATGGACTTCAGGTTGGGCAGAATATAGTATCTGGAATGCAAGATATAGCGCCCGAAATTGGGAACGCTATGCCTTTGTCTATAGTTCCTTTGGGTACTATTATCTCTTGTATTGAGCTTAGGCCGGGACAGGGAGCTGTAATGGCTCGTAGTGCAGGTGCTTTTGCGCAACTAATGGCGAGAGAGGGAAAATACGCAACCATTAAATTGCCTTCTGGAGAGATCCGTAGGGTGTTGGCTAGCTGTATAGCAACTATTGGGGCTGTTTCAAACAGTGATCACCAGTTGTTAATTTCAGGTAAAGCCGGTAGACACAGATGGTTGGGTAGAAGACCAAGAACAAGACCTGTTGTTATGAACCCTGTAGATCACCCAATGGGTGGTGGTGAAGGTCGTGCTTCTGGAGGTCACCCACGTTCTAGAAAAGGTATACCTGCTAAAGGTTTCAGAACCCGTTCTAAGACGAAGTCGAGTAATAAATATATTGTAGAACGTAGAAAGAAATAATAAGATATGGCACGTTCATTAAAAAAAGGACCTTACGTTCACTATAAATTAGAGCAAAAAGTTGCTCAGAATACAGAGTCTGGGAAGAAAGCGGTTATCAAGACCTGGTCAAGGGCTTCTATGATCACTCCAGATTTTGTAGGGCAAACTATTGCTGTGCACAACGGACGTCAATTCGTTCCTGTGTACATTACTGAGAACATGGTAGGTCATAAATTAGGTGAATTTTCACCAACAAGATCTTTTAGAGGTCATGCTGGTGCTAAGAATAAAGGTAAAAGATAATTGAAGCTATGGGAGTTCGTAAAAGAGAAAGAGCAGAGCAGACTAAAGAAGCTAAGAAGCAAATAGCTTTTGCTAAACTAAATAACTGCCCTACTTCGCCAAGAAAAATGCGTCTGGTTGCAGATCTTGTTCGTGGTGAAAAAGTAGAAAGAGCGCTTCATATTTTGAAATTCAATTCTAAAGATGCGTCTAAGAGTCTTGAGAAGTTGTTATTGTCGGCAATTGCCAACTGGCAATCTAAGAATGAAGATGCAAGCATTGAAGATGCAGAGTTGTTTGTAAAGGAGATTCGTGTTGATGGAGGAAGTATGTTGAAGAGACTACGTCCTGCACCACAAGGTCGCGCACATAGAATTAGAAAACGTTCCAACCATGTTACATTGGTACTAGGAGCAAACAATAATACACAAAGCTAGTTAAGAGTATGGGACAGAAAACAAATCCAATCGGGAATCGTCTTGGTATCATTAGAGGATGGGAATCCAACTGGTACGGAGGAAATGACTACGGCGATAAATTAGCCGAAGACGATAAGATTAGAAAATACATCCATGCTCGTCTATCAAAAGCGAGTGTATCAAGAGTGATTATTGAGCGTACTCTTAAACTTGTAACCGTTACTATCACCACTGCCCGTCCTGGTATCATTATTGGGAAAGGTGGACAGGAGGTAGACAAGTTGAAAGAAGAGCTTAAGAAGATCACCGACAAGGAAGTTCAAATCAACATCTTTGAAATTAAAAGGCCAGAGTTGGATGCTCATTTAGTGGGATCCAGCGTTGCAAGACAAATTGAGAATCGTATCTCTTACCGTCGTGCAATAAAAATGGCAATTGCGGCTGCAATGAGGATGAATGCTGAAGGGATCAAGATTGAGATCTCCGGGCGTTTGAATGGGGCAGAGATGGCTCGTTCAGAATCTTACAAGGATGGAAGAATTCCATTGTCAACATTTAGAGCCGACATAGATTATGCTTTAGTTGAAGCTCATACTACTTATGGTAGACTGGGTGTTAAAGTATGGATCATGAAAGGCGAGGTATACGGTAAAAGAGAACTTTCTCCACTTGTTGGCATGGCCAAAAAACAAGGAGGAAAAACCGGAGCCGGACGAAGTGGTGCACCAAAATCACGTCGTAGAAAGTAATTTTTTAAAGTAAAGAAAAATGTTACAGCCTAAAAGAACAAAATATCGCAAGATGCAAAAAGGCCGTATGAAAGGTGTTTCTCAAAGAGGGCACAGACTTTCAAACGGAACCTTTGGAATCAAATCATTAGATTCAAATTTTGTGACTGCAAGACAAATTGAAGCTGCACGTATTGCCGCTACCCGTTATATGAAGAGGGAAGGTTCACTTTGGATCAAAATTTTTCCAGATAAGCCTATCACTAAAAAGCCTCTTGAAGTACGTATGGGTAAAGGAAAAGGTGCTGTTGAATACTGGGCGGCAGTTGTAAAACCCGGAAGAATACTTTTTGAAATAGGAGGAGTGCCTTTTGATGTTGCTAAAGAGGCCTTGCGCCTGGCAGCACAGAAACTACCTGTGAAAACTAAGTTCATTGTAGCTAGAGATTATCAAGCTTAATTAGACACGTCATGAAACAATCAGAAGTTAGAGAATTGTCTGTAGCAGAATTACAGGAAGAACTTGGTAAGGAAAGGAAAGCATATTCCGATCTTAAAATGGCTCACGCAGTATCGCCATTAGAGAACCCAATACAGTTGAGAACTGTAAGAAGATCTATAGCGCGTATTGCTACAGAGTTAACTAAAAGAGAACAACAATAAGTGTTATTCTGCTGAAAATGGAAAAAAGAAACTTAAGAAAAGAACGTATAGGTGTTGTTACTAGCAATAAGATGGTTAAGTCTATTGTGGTTTCAGAAACTAAGAAAGTAAAGCACCCCATGTATGGGAAGTTCGTTTTGAAGACGAAAAAATACATGGCACACGACGAAACAAACGACTGCAACATTGGAGATACTGTAAGGATCATGGAAACTCGTCCTATGAGTAAATCAAAATGCTGGAGATTAGTAGAAATAATTGAAAGAGCGAAGTAATTATGGTACAACAAGAGTCTAGATTAAGAGTTGCAGACAATACCGGGGCTAAAGAAGTTTTAGTGATTCGTGTATTGGGCGGTACAAATAGAAGATACGCTTCTGTTGGAGACAAGATCGTTGTCAGCGTAAAAGAAGCTACACCAAACGGGAACGTTAAGAAAGGTGCAGTTTCAACAGCAGTTGTTGTTCGTACCAAAAAAGAAGTGCGCAGACCAGACGGGTCTTATATCCGTTTTGACGACAATGCGTGTGTTCTTCTTAACCCTTCAGGGGAGATGAGAGGTACACGTGTTTTCGGTCCTGTAGCACGTGAACTTCGTGATAAGCAATTCATGAAGATTGTATCATTGGCACCAGAAGTGCTTTAATACAGAAGTAAGATGAAAAAGCTTAAAATAAAAACTGGAGATAATGTGCGTGTAACTTCCGGGGACCATAAAGGTCAGGAAGGTAAAGTGCAGCAAGTATTTCTGGATAAGAATAAAGCCATTGTGGAAGGAGTGAACATGGTTTCCAAGCATGAGAAACCTAGCGCATCAAATCCTCAAGGCGGAATTAAGAAGAAGGAAGCACCTATTCATATTTCCAATCTTTCTTTAATTGACAAGAATGGTGATAACACCAGGGTTGGATATAGAACAGAGAATGATAAGAAAGTTAGGTTTTCCAAAAAATCCAATGAAGTAATTTAGTTATGGCGTACGTACCAAGACTTAAACAAGAGTATAAAGAGAGAGTGATCTCCGCTCTTACAGAAGAATTCAGCTACTCCAATCTTATGGAGGTTCCAAAACTACAGAAGATAGTTGTGAGCCGTGGGGTTGGTGCTGCTGTTGCAGATAAGAAACTTATTGACCATGCGGTAGATGAATTAACAGCTATCACTGGACAAAAAGCCGTTGCGACCATTTCTAAAAAGGATGTTGCTTCTTTTAAACTTCGTAAAGGAATGCCTATTGGTGCTAAAGTTACTTTACGAGGAGAAAGAATGTATGAATTCCTTGATCGTTTAATAACCTCTGCACTTCCACGTGTACGGGATTTTAATGGGATTAACGCTACTGGTTTTGATGGAAGAGGAAACTATAACCTTGGTGTAACCGAGCAAATTATTTTCCCTGAGATCGATATCGACAAGGTGAACAGGATCAATGGTATGGATATTACCTTTGTGACCAGCGCACCTACAGATAAAGAAGCGAAATCATTGTTAACCGAACTAGGATTACCTTTTAAAAAGAATTAATTATGGCTAAAGAATCAATGAAAGCCCGTGAGGTGAAGAGACAGGAATTGGTAGAAAAGTATGCCGAGAAACGCAAGGCTCTTAAAGAAGCTGGCGATTACGAGGGATTACAAAAATTACCAAAGAACTCATCACCTGTACGTTTGCACAACCGTTGTAAGCTAACAGGAAGACCAAGAGGGTATATGAGACAGTTCGGTATTTCCAGGGTTACCTTCAGGGAAATGGCGAACAATGGATTAATTCCCGGAGTTAGAAAAGCTAGTTGGTAAGATTATAAATTGGGAGAAGGTTCCCCGATAATTATCGAGGGAAAACCCCTTCCGCAAATTAAAATAGATGAATACAGATCCTATTGCAGATTATTTAACAAGAATTAGAAATGCAGTTGCTGCAAGCCACAGAGTGGTGGAGATCCCTGCTTCTAAACTTAAAAAGGAAATCACCAAGATACTTTTTGATCAGGGATACATCCTTAGTTACAAATTTGATGATTCTACTGCCCAGGGCAGCATCAAAATTGCACTAAAATATGATAAGGTTACTAAAGAACCTGTTATCAAGAAAATTCAACGCATAAGTAAACCCGGTTTACGTAAATATGCCGGTGCCAATGAACTTCCTCGTATCCTAAACGGCCTTGGAATTGCTATTGTTTCGACTTCTCATGGTGTAATGACCGGAAAGCAGGCACAACAGGAAAAAGTTGGTGGTGAGGTATTGTGCTACGTTTACTAATATTTAAAGACGAAAAGAAATGTCCAGAATAGGTAAAAGTCCAATCACAATTCCACAAGGTGTTACAGTAGACATTAAAGACGGAGTTGTTACGGTAAAAGGAAAATTAGGGGAGCTAACTCAGGAATTTTCTGAGATTGATATCACTATCGAAGATGGAGTTATCACTTTTGAGCGTCCCTCAGATAAAAAGGATCACAAAGCAAAGCACGGTCTTTACCGCGCTTTGATTAGCAATATGATCGAAGGTGTTTCTAACGGATTCACACATGAACTTGAATTAGTTGGTGTAGGATACCGTGCATCTAACCAGGGTCAAAAATTGGATCTTGCTGTTGGGTACTCTCATAACATTGTCTTAGATTTGGCTCCCGAAGTAAAAGTGGAAACAATTTCAGATAAAGGTAAAAATCCTATTGTGAAATTGACTTCACATGATAAACAACTGGTAGGCCAGGTAGCTGCAAAGATTCGATCTTTCCGTGCACCGGAACCATACAAAGGTAAAGGTATTAAGTTCAGAGGTGAACAGTTAAGAAGAAAAGCAGGTAAATCAGCTTAATAAGTAAGATTATGGCAGTTTCAAAACAAGATAGAAGAACTAAGATCAAGAAAAGGATCAGAAGAGATATAAGCGGTACTCAGGGCCGTCCAAGACTTTCAATTTTTAGAAGCAATAAAGAAATTTATGCTCAAATCGTGAATGATGTGGATGGAAAAACTTTGGTAGCTGCTTCTTCAAGAGATAAAGAAGTTGCATCTGCGACTGTAGAGAATAAAATTGAGCAGGCAGCATTAGTTGGAAAAGCTATTGCTGAAAAAGCTTTAAAGGCCGGGATAGAGACCATCTCTTTTGATAGAGGAGGATATTTATATCACGGAAGAGTAAAATCATTAGCAGAAGGTGCTCGCGAAGGAGGACTAAAATTCTAAAAATATGTATCAGGATTATAAAAACGTAGAACTTGTAAAACCGGGCGGACTTGAATTAAAGGATCGCTTGGTGGGTGTACAACGTGTTACTAAAGTTACAAAAGGTGGTAGAGCTTTCGGTTTTTCTGCTATTGTAGTTGTAGGTGATGAAAATGGTGTTGTAGGCCACGGGTTAGGAAAATCAAAAGAGGTAGCCGATGCTATTGCGAAATCAGTTGAAGACGCGAAGAAAAACCTGGTGCGTATCCCTCTAAACAAGGGTACCCTGCCTCACGAGCAAAAAGGGAAATACGGTGGAGCCAGAGTAATGTTATTGCCGGCCGCTCCCGGTACCGGAGTTATTGCGGGTGGAGCAATTCGTGCAGTACTTGAAGCTGTTGGTGTTCATGATGTATTATCAAAGAACCAGGGTTCATCAAACCCTCATAATGTTGTGAAAGCTACTTTTGATGCTTTACTTCAGTTAAGAAGTGCAGAGACTGTTGCGCGTCAACGTGGTATCTCTCTTGAGAAAGTTTTTAAAGGTTAATAACAAGGAATAATGGGAAGAATTAAAGTTACACAGGTAAAAAGTGCAATCAAACGCACTCAAAACCAAAAACGTACTTTGGAAGCACTTGGTCTAAGAAAACTTGGACAGGTTGTGGAGCATGAAAATACGCCAAACATCCTTGGTATGGTAAATAAAGTAAATCACTTAGTCTCTGTTGAAGAGACCAAATAAGAAATTCACATGGATTTAAGTAACTTAAAACCTGCGAAAGGTTCAGTTCAAAGTAACAGTAAGCGAGTTGGGCGTGGTGAAGGATCCGGGAAAGGCGGTACTGCTACCCGTGGTCACAAAGGTGCCAAATCTCGTTCTGGTTACTCCAGGAAGATTGGATTTGAAGGTGGGCAGATGCCACTTCAAAGACGTGTTCCTAAGTTCGGGTTCACGAACATCAATCGCAAGGATTACCAGGGGATCAACCTTGATACTCTTCAGGCGATGGTTGATGAAGGTAGAATTACCGATACGGTAGACATGAAAGTTCTTGTAGAGAACGGATTGGCCGGAAAAAATGAGTTGGTTAAGATATTAGGTAGAGGAGAATTAAAAGCAAAGTTGAAAATATCTGTTCATAAATTTACTGCCTCAGCAAAGCAAGCTATTGAAGCTGCTGGTGGTGAAGCTGTTACTTTATAATAGATAACAATGAAATTCATCAATACATTAAAGAATATCTGGAAAATCGAGGAGCTAAAAAATAGAATTTTAGTGACCCTCGGTTTGTTGTTGGTGTATCGCTTTGGAGCGCAAGTAGTGCTTCCGGGTATTGATGCGTCCCAATTAGCGAACCTCTCCACTCAGACAGATGGCGGACTTCTTGGACTTCTTAACGCCTTTACCGGGGGTGCATTCTCGAATGCTTCGGTATTTGCTTTAGGTATTATGCCTTATATCTCTGCCTCGATTGTAGTGCAGTTAATGGGTATTGCAGTTCCTTACCTTCAAAAGTTACAGAAAGAAGGGGAGAGTGGTCGTAGAAGAATCAACCAGATCACCAGGTGGCTTACCATAGCCATTACACTTGTACAGGGGCCGGGTTATATTTATAACCTTTTTGCCACTTTACCTTCAAGTGCATTCCTTCTGGGAAGTACAGTAACTTTCGTTACTTCGTCGGTAATAATCCTTACTACAGGTACCATCTTCGCGATGTGGCTAGGTGAAAAGATAACCGATAAAGGTATTGGTAATGGTATTTCCCTTCTTATTATGGTGGGTATTATCGCCACTTTGCCACTAGCATTCATACAGGAATGGGCTTCCAGGGTGACTCAGTCAAACGGAGGTTTAATCATGATCCTTATTGAACTGGTTATTTGGTTCGCTATTATTATGGCTTCGGTAATGTTGGTGATGGCGGTACGACAAATCCCTGTGCAATATGCAAGAAGAACTGCAAGCGGGGGATATGAAAAAAATGTATTTGGATCTAGACAATATATTCCATTGAAGCTAAATGCTTCTGGAGTTATGCCGATCATTTTCGCGCAGGCGATCATGTTCATTCCTGCCGCGGTTGCCGGACTTTCACAGTCTGAAACTGCCCAGGGAGTGACTGCTGCCTTCAGCGATATCTTCGGCTTTTGGTACAATCTGGTGTTTGCGTTACTAATTATTATTTTTACGTACTTTTACACCGCGATTACGGTACCTACAAATAAAATGGCAGATGATCTTAAGAGGAGTGGTGGTTTTATCCCCGGAATTAGACCCGGGACAGAAACTGCCGAATTTTTAGACCGCATCATGTCGCAAATCACCCTGCCGGGTTCTGTTTTCTTAGCGCTTATCGCAGTGTTCCCTGCAATTGTCGTTTCTCTTTTAGGAGTTCAGACCGGATGGGCGTTGTTCTTTGGAGGAACATCATTGTTGATCATGGTAGGAGTTGCAATCGATACCATGCAACAGGTTAATTCATACCTGTTGAACAGACATTATGATGGTCTTATGAAAACCGGTAAAAACAGAAAAGCAGTAGCATAATGGCAAAACAATCGGCAATAGAGCAAGACGGAACGATCATTGAGGCATTGTCAAATGCCATGTTCCGGGTGGAATTAGAGAATGGTCATGTAGTGACCGCGCATATTTCAGGTAAAATGCGAATGCATTATATTAAGTTATTGCCTGGGGACAAAGTGAAATTAGAAATGAGCCCGTATGATTTATCTAAGGCTCGAATAACTTACAGATACTAATAACTATGAAAGTTAGAGCATCAATTAAAAAACGAAGTGCCGAGTGCAAGATTGTGCGAAGAAAAGGCAGACTGTACGTGATTAACAAAAAGAATCCAAAATTTAAACAAAGACAAGGGTAGTTATGGCTAGAATTGCAGGTGTTGATATACCAAAACAAAAGCGAGGCGTTATAGCATTGACCTATATCTTCGGAATTGGAAAGAGCAGAGCTCAGGAAATTCTAAAAGAGGCCAACGTAGAAGAAGGGAAGAAAGTTTCAGACTGGAACGATGACGAGATCGGAAGAATCCGTGAAGCTGTTGGAGCCTTTAAAATTGAAGGAGAATTACGTTCAGAAGTTCAATTGAGCATCAAGCGCTTAATGGATATTGGAAGTTATAGAGGAATTCGTCACAGAGCGGGATTACCGTTAAGAGGACAAAGAACCAAAAACAACTCCAGAACCAGAAAAGGAAGAAGAAAAACAGTTGCAAACAAGAAGAAAGCAACTAAATAATAAGTAGGATGGCAAAAGCAAAAGCAGCTCAAAAGAAGCGTAAAGTTAATGTTGAGTCTATTGGAGAAGCGCATGTTACTGCTTCTTTCAACAACATTATAATTTCGTTAACCAATAAGAAAGGTGATGTTATCTCCTGGTCTTCTGCCGGTAAAATGGGCTTTAGAGGATCTAAGAAGAACACTCCTTATGCAGCACAATTAGCTGCAGAAGACGCATCAAAAGTAGCTCACGAAGCAGGTCTTCGTAAAGTGAAAGTATTTGTGAAAGGACCAGGAAACGGTAGAGAATCTGCAATTCGTTCCCTTCACAATGCAGGAATTGAAGTAACCGAGATCATTGACGTTACTCCACTTCCACACAATGGATGTCGTCCTCCAAAAAGACGTAGAGTTTAATTAACAAGTATAACAAAAGTAAGCAAAGAGATCTGCGAAGGACAGTGACCTTAATTCCACGATCGCTTGCTTTATAACAAATTTTTCAATGGCAAGATATACTGGTCCAAAGACTAAAATCGCCCGTAAATTCGGGGAAGCTATTTTCGGAGATGACAAATCATTCGAAAAAAGAAATTATCCTCCGGGACAACACGGTAACAACCGTCGTCGCGGAAAAAAATCTGAATATGCTGTCCAGTTAATGGAGAAGCAAAAAGCTAAGTATACTTATGGTATCCTTGAGCGTCAATTCAGGAACATGTTTGAAAAAGCAACACGTGCCCAGGGAATTACCGGGGAGGTGCTTTTACAATTATGTGAGTCTCGTTTAGACAATGTTGTATACAGAATGGGAATTGCCCCTTCGAGACGTGCTGCAAGACAGTTGGTTTCTCACAGGCACCTAACTGTGAATGGTGAATTAGTAAACATTCCTTCTTACCAGTTAAAGGCAGGAGATGTAGTAGGAGTAAGAGAGAAATCCAAATCCTTAACAGCTATCCAGGATTCATTAGCTAATTCCAGCAGTGTATACGAATGGATCACCTTTAACAATGAGACCAAACAGGGAACTTATGTTTCTGTTCCGGGAAGAGTACAAATTCCCGAAAATATAAATGAACAATTCATCGTCGAATTATATTCGAAATAATAATTCACAGAAGTCGTAATATGGCAATATTAAATTTTCAGAAGCCCGATAAAGTTATAATGATTGATTCTACCGATTTCGAAGGGAAATTTGAATTTCGCCCTTTGGAACCAGGTTATGGATTAACTGTAGGTAACGCTCTAAGAAGAGTACTTTTATCTTCACTTGAAGGGTTCGCTATTACATCGGTTCGCATCGAAGGAGTAGAGCACGAATTCTCAACTATCCCGGGGGTAGTAGAAGACGTAACCGAAATTATCCTGAATCTAAAGCAGATCAGGTTTAAAAGGCAAATTGATGAAATAGACAATGAAGCCGTTACTATTTCTGTTTCAGGTCAGGAGCAATTAACTGCAGGACACTTTCAGAAGTTTATCTCTGGTTTCCAGATCCTAAACCCAGATCTTGTGATCTGTAATATGGATAAGAAGATAAACCTTAATATGGAAGTTACCGTAGAAAAGGGTAGAGGATATGTTCCTGCTGAAGAGAACAAGAAAGCCAACGCTCCTATCGGTACGATCTATACAGACTCCATTTACACACCAGTGAAAAATGTGAAGTATAGCATCGAGAACTACCGGGTTGAACAAAAGACCGATTATGAGAAACTTGTTTTTGAGATCTCTACAGATGGTTCTATTCATCCAAAGGAAGCCTTGACTGAAGCTGCCAAGACTTTGATCCACCACTTTATGCTGTTCTCTGATGAGCGCATCACTTTGGAGGCCGATGAAATTGCACAGACAGAAACGTATGATGAAGAATCTCTTCACATGCGTCAGTTACTAAAAACCAAACTGGTTGATATGGACCTTTCAGTTAGAGCATTGAACTGCCTAAAAGCTGCTGAAGTTGATACCCTTGGTGACTTAGTATCTTACAACAAGAATGACCTTATGAAGTTCCGTAACTTCGGAAAGAAATCCCTTACCGAACTTGAAGAGTTGGTAAACAACAAAGGATTGAACTTTGGTATGGATCTTTCAAAATATAAATTAGATAAAGACTAGTCGCGGTTAATTTCGCAACTGTCAAAATTATACAGTAACCGTCATAGTTTGCTCCCCAAAATGGGTCGTAGCAAGATGATGAAACAAAAATGTCATGAGACACGGAAAAAAAATAAACCACTTAGGAAGACAAACCGCACACCGCAAGGCTATGCTTGCAAATATGGCTTGTTCCCTAATTGAGCACAAACGTATCAATACTACTGTTGCCAAAGCAAAAGCTTTAAAGCAATTTGTAGAGCCATTGGTAACCAAATCAAAAGAAGATACTACCCACAACAGAAGAATAGTTTTCAGTAAACTTCGCGACAAAGATGCGATCACTGAATTATTCCGTGAGGTAGCTCCTAAAGTTGGTGACCGTCCCGGAGGATACACCAGGATCATCAAATTGGGTAACCGTTTAGGTGATAATGCAGATATGGCACTTATAGAGCTTGTAGATTACAACGAGATCTATAACGTGAACAAACCAGAGAAGAAGAAATCTACTCGTAGAGCCGGTAGAGGTAAGAAATCTGCCGATACTGCTCAAACGAAGCCTGAAGCTTCTGCTGATGACAAGAAAAACGAAGGAAACGAGGAATAGAAATGACTCTTTCTTCATAAATTTTAAAAAGGATAAGCCGTTAAAGCTTATCCTTTTTTTATATCCTGAAATCAAGGTTCCAAAAAAGGTATTTTCAGGATAAATTTTTAGAAAAGAATCAATATCATTAAGTTCAAAATTATCTGCTTCAAAAGTGATAATTTTGCAAAAGTTTAAAGAGGAAACACTTATGAAATACCAAACAAGAAAAAAAGCTATTCTGTTGCTGGAAGATGGTACGATCTTCCATGGGAAAGCTGTAGGAGATAAGGATGGAAAAGCCTTTGGGGAGGTTTGTTTCAACACCGGAATGACAGGTTACCAGGAAATCTTTACAGATCCTTCTTATTTTGGACAGATCATGGTAACAACGAACGCCCATATTGGCAATTACGGGGCAAATGAAGAAGAAAAGGAAGCTGACACAGCTCAAATATCCGGTTTAATTTGTAAAAACTTCAGTTACTATCAAACCCGTCCCGCTGCCGATGAAACTTTAAAGGAGTTTTTGGATCGCAGCGACCTTTTCGCAATTTCAGATGTGGATACCCGTGCTTTAGTAACTTATATAAGAGAGAACGGAGCTATGAATGCCGTGATCACTTCACAATTTGAAGATATTGAAGCTTTAAAAGAAGAATTGGCTGCCGTACCTAATATGGATGGTTTAGAGCTAGCTTCTAAAGTTTCAACAAAAGAACCTTACTTTTTTGGAGACGAAAATGCGAGATTCAAGGTTGCAGTTCTTGATGTGGGTGTCAAAAAGAGCATTTTAAAGCATCTTTCTAAAAGAGATGTATATTGTAAAGTCTTTCCTTACAATGCTACCTATTCAGATATGAAGGCGTGGGAGCCAGATGGTTATTTACTTTCAAATGGTCCCGGGGATCCAAAGCCACTTGAAAGCGCTATCCAGGTAGCAAAGGAAATCATGGAAGATGATAAGCCCCTTTTTGGAATCTGTCTCGGTCACCAGATCATTGCTTTGGCTAACGGAATTTCAACATACAAGATGCATCATGGGCATCGCGGAATAAACCACCCTATTTTAAACCTTGAAACAGGTAAAGGGGAGATCACTTCTCAAAATCATGGTTTTTCTGTGAACAAAGAGGAGACAGAAGCTCATCCCCAGGTTGTGGTGACCCACACTCACTTAAATGATCATACTGTGGCAGGAATAAGGATGAAGAATAAGAATTGTTTCTCTGTTCAATATCATCCCGAAGCCAGTCCCGGCCCCAACGATGCTCATTATCTTTTTGATGAGTTTATTCATAACCTTATTGGCGAGCAAATTTCAGCTGAGTAATTACTCTTGTTTAGAAATCCTCTTCAAAAATGCCATTTTTGAAGAGGATTTCTGGTTTTCTAAAACTTCTGTTTTTACGTGACCTCACTGTAAAAATTAATTTTTTGAGGGAAGGGAGAAGGCTGGTTTTTTCCTTTTTTTATTTAAAATTCCTAATAAAAATATCTTTCACTATTGCCACAAGATAATACCTGGTTTCCCCGGTTTTGCCTATTTCTTCAGTTTGATGAGCTACTAAGATTTTCAGGAGCTATGTGCTCATCATCTACATCGTATTCGTTAATAAATTTCTCTTAATTCCCTTGAAGTAAAGTCTTTGGTTTTTACTATTCTTTTGAAGTATTCGTATCTTGCAGGGGCAAAAAAAGATAATTAATTAAAATTTATAAATATGAGCATTATAATAAATATTCATGCCCGTCAAATTTTTGATTCTCGTGGAAATCCAACCGTTGAAGTGGATGTTGAAACTGAAAACGGAATAATTGGAAGAGCAGCAGTTCCTTCAGGAGCTTCTACAGGAGAGCATGAAGCCGTTGAACTTCGTGACGGTGGAAAGGATTACATGGGTAAAGGTGTTTCAAAAGCGATCAAAAATGTAAATGAGGTCATTGCTGAAGAACTTCTGGGATATTCAGTTTTTGACCAGAACATAATCGATCAGGCAATGATCGAACTTGATGGTACACCAAATAAATCAAAGCTTGGAGCCAATGCTATTCTTGGGGTTTCCCTTGCAGTGGCCAAGGCAGCGGCAAATGAACTCAACATGCCGCTTTATCGTTACGTAGGTGGAGTGAGTGCCAATACGCTTCCTGTTCCAATGATGAACATTATCAATGGTGGATCCCACAGTGATGCTCCTATTGCTTTTCAGGAGTTCATGGTGATGCCCGTTAAGGCAAAGGATTTTTCCGAAGCTTTAAAGATGGGTACAGAGATCTTCCACAACCTGAAAAAAGTATTGCATGACCGCGGACTTAGTACAGCTGTAGGAGATGAAGGTGGTTTTGCGCCAACTTTAGACGGAACAGAAGATGCTTTGGACACTATCTTGAAGTCGATTAAAAATGCAGGTTACAAACCGGGTGAAGAAGTTATGATCGCATTGGATTGTGCTGCTGCCGAATTCTATGAAAACGGAAAGTATGACTATACCAAATTTGAAGGAGAATCCGGGAAAGTTAGAAGTAGTGAAGAGCAGGCACAATATCTTGCTGAATTAGCTTCAAAATATCCTATTATTTCCATTGAAGATGGAATGGACGAGAATGACTGGGATGGATGGAAAGCACTTACCGAAAAGATTGGAGATAAAGTTCAACTTGTAGGGGATGATCTTTTTGTCACCAACGTTGAGCGTTTATCAAAAGGTATCGAGAACAAGATTGCCAATTCTATTCTTATTAAAGTAAACCAGATTGGTACATTGACCGAAACCATTTCGGCAGTAAATATGGCACATAATGCGGGTTATACTTCTGTAATGTCTCACCGGTCTGGAGAGACTGAAGATAACACTATCGCAGATCTTGCTGTTGCTTTAAACACAGGGCAAATCAAAACCGGTTCGGCTTCACGTAGTGACCGTATGGCCAAGTACAACCAACTTCTTAGAATTGAAGAAGAACTTGGAAGTGTTGCTTATTTCCCTCAGGAAAAAGCCTTTAAGATCAACCGATAGGTTTACTTCTTTTTATATTTAAAAGCCTTTCCTCTTCCAGGAAGGGCTTTTTATTTTATAATATGATCTTCGTCATTCTTTTTGATCTTTTACTCTGCTATTTTTAAGACAATTGAAAATTAGGGAGATAGCCGAAAATTAAGCTTTGAAAAAGATGTTTCAAGACTACTTTTCATTTTTTCCGGAGTTGAGGAAAAGGGCTGCTCTAACTAAAAATTAAGGTAGAATTTTGTAAATTAGCAATCCTGAAAATAAATTATAAGCAAATCCATAAAAAATATGTCAAAAGTAGCTACTATAAAAATAGATGGAAAGACCTATGATCTACCAATGGTTGTGGGCACCGAAAAAGAAGTTGCCCTGGATATCACTCAGTTAAGAGGGCAGAGTGGAGCAATAACCTTAGATCCCGGATATAAAAATACCGGTGCATGTGAAAGTGCAATAACTTTTCTCGACGGGGAAGAAGGGATTTTAAGATACCGCGGGTACTCCATCGAGGAGTTGGCCGAAAAAGCTGATTTTCTGGAAGTAGCTTACCTTTTGATTTTTGGAGAATTACCAACCCAAACTCAGCTGCAAAAATTCAATACAGATATTCTTGATCAGAGCATTGTGAACGAGGATATGAAAACTGTTCTTAAAGGTTTTCCACAAACCGCACATCCTATGGGAGTTTTATCCTCTCTTACCAGTGCACTTACCGCTTTTAATCCAAAGTCGGTTAATGTGGATTCCGAAGAGGATATGTACAGAGCGATCGTAAAGATCCTCGCAAAATTCCCTGTACTGGCTGCGTGGACCTTGCGTAAAAAGAACGATCAGGTACTTTATAATAAAGACACCAATATTGGCTATGTTGAAAGCCTCTTGAAAATGATGTTCCAGGATGATAATCCTAAGAAATCTTACAGACAAAACAAAGTAGTGGTAAACGCTCTGGATAAACTGTTGATTCTTCATGCAGACCATGAGCAAAACTGCTCTACTTCTACAGTAAGGATTGTAGGTTCTTCTCACGCCGGACTTTTCGCTTCAATTTCAGCAGGAGTATCTGCACTTTGGGGGCCATTACACGGAGGAGCAAATCAGGCTGTAATTGAAATGCTTGAGGAGATCAAAGCAGATGGTGGTGATACTTCAAAGTTCATTGCTAAAGCAAAAGATAAAGATGATCCTTTTAGATTAATGGGCTTTGGTCACAGGGTTTATAAGAACTTTGATCCAAGAGCAAGAATCATTAAGAAGGCTGCCGATGAAGTTCTGGGGCAATTAGGAGTTGATGATCCAATACTTGAAATTGCCAAAGGTCTTGAAAAAACAGCGCTTGAAGACCCTTATTTTGTAGACAGGAAATTATATCCTAATGTTGATTTCTATTCAGGAATTATATACCGTGCAATGGGAATCCCTACAGAGATGTTTACAGTAATGTTTGCTGTAGGACGTCTACCGGGATGGATTGCGCAATGGAGAGAAATGCGATTAAGAAAGGAGCCTATTGGTCGTCCAAGACAGATTTATATTGGAGAGACTAAACGGTCCTTTAAAGAAATAGAGAAAAGATAATATCTTTTTCAATACTTATTTTATAAAGCTTCACAAAAATTGTGGAGCTTTTTTTTTATGAGAATACCGGTTTAAGCAGTACAAACTTCCGAAGAAATTGAATCCTTAAAAGGTGGTATGAAGAAACATTTTAAGCCCTTATTAGGGACGATTCCTTTTCTTATATTTGCAGCAAATTTGGGCACTATGAAACTAAATATTAAAAATGAAACTTCACGATTAAGGGCTGTAGTCTTAGGAACTGCCGAAAGTCCGGGGCCAACTCCGGAATATGAACATGCCTATGATCCAAAATCAGCCGAGCATATCAAAGCAGGAACGTATCCAGTCGAGGAAGATATGGTGCGGGAAATGGAAGCTGTTCGTGAGGTTCTGGAAAGATATGATGTCAAGGTCTATCGTCCAAAACTTGTAAAAGATTTGAACCAGATCTTTACTCGTGATATCGCCTTTGTCATAGATGATAAATTTATAAAAGCCAATATTCTCCCCGATCGCGAGGAAGAAATAGAAGCCATTCAATATGTAATAGATCAAATGGATCCCGACAAGGTCATTGAATTGCCCGAAGATGTACATGTGGAGGGAGGAGATGTTATGCTTTATAATGACGATCTTTTTATTGGTGCTTATTATGGAGAAGACTATTCTCAATTCATAACAGCGCGCACCAACCTAAAAGGGGTGGAGCATCTTAGGGAAATGTTCCCCAATAAAAAAGTGAAGTCTTTTAATCTTAGAAAGTCAAATACCGAGGCAAGGGATAATGCCCTGCACCTGGACTGCTGTTTTCAACCTGTAGGCAGGGGTAAAGCCATACTTTATAAGGATGGATTTCTTGATATGGAAGAGTACCAGTGGCTGGTCAATTTCTTTGGAAAAGAGAACATATTTGAGATTACCCGCCAGGAAATGTATGACATGAATTCCAACGTTTTTTCTATTTCTGAAGATGTGGTGATTTCAGAAAGGAACTTCACCCGACTTAACTCCTGGCTTAGAGAGAATGGCATGAAAGTGGAGGAAGTGCCTTATGCCGAAATAGCCAAACAAGAAGGCTTGTTGAGATGTTCAACGCTGCCTTTAATAAGGGATTAAAATTATATGAGACAAATCACAGATACTGTACTAATGGTGCGGCCGGTTGCCTTCAGGATGAATGAACAAACCGCCGTGAATAATTATTTTCAGGAAGGTCTGCACATGGATAATGAGCAGATCAATAAAAAAGCTCAGGAAGAGTTTGATAATTTTGTGGCGAAACTAAGAAATGTGGGGGTGAACGTTATCGTGGTAGATGATGACGAGAAACTGGATACTCCAGACTCTATTTTCCCTAATAACTGGGTCACCTTTCATGAGGATGCTACTGCAGCGATTTATCCTCTTTTTGCCGAAAACCGAAGAAGGGAACGCAGGGCCGAAATTTTTGATAAGATCGAAGCCGAAGGTTATCTAATAAAAGATGTAATTGACTATACCAGTGCAGAGGAGGAAGAACTTTTCCTTGAATCCACAGGGGTTCTTATTATCGACAGGGTCAATGAAAAAGCCTATTGTGCGCTTTCTCCCCGCGCCAATGAAGAATTATTGATTGAATTTTGTGAGGATTTTGAGCTTACTCCTGTCATCTTTACCTCATACCAGGATGTGGATGGTCGCAGGATGCCCATTTACCACACTAACGTGATGATGTGCCTGGCAGAGAACTTTGCGGTGATTTGCCTGGATAGTATTGATGATCCAAAAGAGCGAAAAAATGTTGTAAAACATTTGAAGGCAGACGGGAAAGAGATCATAGAAATTTCTGAAGCCCAACTCCATCATTATGCCGGGAATATGCTGCAGGTACAGGGTGCCGAAGGAAAGAAATACCTGGTGATGAGTGATGCAGCAAGAAAAAGTCTTTTGCCTGTCCAGATCGCAGCAATTGAGAAACACTGTGAAATTCTAAGCAGTGATCTTAGCACGATTGAAACCTGTGGCGGCGGGAGTGCCCGCTGCATGCTGGCCGAAGTTTTTCTTCCGAAGAAAGAAAATATGAAGGTTGTCTGATTTTTTTTACAACAACCTGGAATATAAATTTAAAGCCCTTTCAAAAAGGGCTTTTTTTATACTATTTTATTCCTGATCTTCTATCCTGGGCAGCGCCTTGTCTGCTTTGTAGTGGCGCAGCTTCTTTATAAAACTGTGCACTTCTTGCTGGTCTGCGCCCGCATGGATCTTAATAAAATGATGATCCTTATAAAAGGAATATTCCTCCGCCCGGCCTTTGTAAATCTTCAGCTTGTAAAAAGGAATTACAAGGGAATAAGTTTCCCCGCCGGCTTTAAAACTTATCAATACCCCTTTTGAACGCATTTCCAGCGTACAATTGGTTTGGCCTTCGTTTAAGACAAGCAGGTTGTAAATTTCAATACTTGCTGCAGTGACAGGAAGCTCGCGAAGACTCGTGCTTTTTAGCTCCTCTCTTTCTGCAAGATTGAAAGGTTTGCCCACCAGCTCATTTATTTCTTCTCTTTTATCACTAAAATCCTGGGAAATATTAAGTAACATTTTCTTTTTTCTTAAAGGTAAGCATTTGCGCGCAAACCCTTTAACCAAGCTCAAAATTCTGTTATCTTTGCGACTTCCTGTATCATGCCTGCAGGTGATAAAAAGACAAAACAATGAATGTTCAGGACATACTTTCCGCTCAGGTAAATGAAGCGGTGAAAAATATTTTTGATGTAGATCTGGAAACGGTGGAATTTCAGCCTACCCGTAAGGATTTTGAAGGCGATATCACCCTTGTGACTTTTCCCATGTTAAGGCAAATCAAAACCAGCCCGGTCAAACTTGGTGAGGCTATTGGTCAATACCTGGTTGAGAACAACAAGGATATTTCTAAATTCAATGTGGTTCAGGGCTTTTTAAATATTGTTCTTGCAGATCAATTCTACCTGGATTTCTTCGGAAGTATGAAAGATAACACCTCTTTTGGCAAAACTCCTGAAGGGGAACAGTCGATCATGGTGGAGTACTCCTCTCCCAATACGAACAAGCCACTACATTTAGGACACGTAAGAAATAACCTTTTAGGATATTCTGTTGCCGAGATTCTTAAAGCTTCCGGAAAGAAGGTTTATAAAACCCAGATCATTAATGATCGGGGAATTCACATTTGCAAGTCTATGCTGGCATGGCAGCGATTCGGAAATGATGAAACTCCTGAAACTTCCGGTCTTAAAGGTGATAAGCTGGTAGGGAATTACTATGTAAAATTTGATAAAGCTTATAAAGAAGAGGTTTCTTATTTGCTGGCACAGGGCAAAACCGAAGAAGAAGCTAAAGCCGAAGCACCCATTTTAAAGGATGCGCAGGAAATGCTTCGTAAGTGGGAAGCCGGGGATAAGGAAGTAGTGGAGTTGTGGAAGACCATGAACCAATGGGTTTACAATGGTTTTGAGGAAACTTACCAGAAGCTGGGGGTGGATTTCGATAAAAACTACTATGAAAGCGACACCTATTTACTGGGTAAGAATGTGGTAGCTGAAGGTCTCGAAAAAGAAGTTTTTTATCGTAAAGATGATGGTAGTGTTTGGATAGATCTTACCGCCGATGGTCTTGATGAAAAGATCGTGCTTCGTAGCGACGGGACTGCGGTATATATGACCCAGGATATTGGTACTGCCATACAACGTGTGAAGGATTTCCATATCAACGGTATGGTTTACACGGTAGGGAATGAGCAGGATTATCACTTTAAAGTGCTCTTTTTGATCCTCAAGAAGCTGGGTTATGATTGGGCAGATAACCTTTACCACCTAAGCTATGGGATGGTGGACCTTCCAACGGGAAAAATGAAAAGTAGGGAAGGAACTGTGGTTGATGCCGATGATCTTATTGATGAAATGAACGCCACGGCCCGAAAAATTTCTGAAGAACTTGGAAAATTAGATGGATATTCAGCAGCCGAAAAAGATGAGCTTTACCACATTATTGGTCTGGGAGCACTTAAATATTATATTCTAAAAGTCGATCCCAGAAAGAGAATTCTTTTTAATCCTGAAGAATCTGTCGATTTCCAGGGAAATACCGGTCCGTTTATTCAATACACTTACGCCAGGATCCAATCCATTCTTCGTAAAGCTGAATTTGATTACAGCCAGCCCATCCTTGCTTATAATTTAAATGATAAAGAGAAGGAGTTAATAAAACAACTTCAATTATATCCGGAAACTATTCTGCTGGCGGCAGAAAATCATAGTCCGGCGTTGATCGCCAATTACACCTATGAACTGGTTAAGGTATTCAATAGTTTCTATCAAAATGTAACCATTCTTGGGACCGAGGATGAAACCGAAAAGAAATTCCGGGTGCAGCTTTCAAAAGCAGTAGGGGATGTTATAAAATCTTCCTTTGAGCTACTGGGAATTCAGGTGCCGGAGAGAATGTAAGCCCAAATACGAAGTACGAATTTAGAAGTACAAAGTTAATCTGCCGCCACTTCGAGTGAATTTGGACCTGCGGGAGCAGGGACCAATTTGTATCGAGAAGAGAGGTACGGGAGGTGCGATTTTAGAAGTACGAAGGTAGATTGGGAAATTAGAAGTTAAAAAATTGGGGTGTCAAAAATGTCATTTTTGACACCTCTTCCAGATGGAAATTTTTTCCGGGGGGAAAATAGAAATTTTAAAGGTGAAGTGGAGTTGAAAAAGTTTTCACTTCAGCCTCAAATCATTAAATTTGCAACTGCCGACTATAGCCGGCGGTTTAAAAAAATCTGAGAGATTATGTTCGAAAGTTTAAGTGATAAGCTGGATAATGCCTTACACGTCCTAAAGGGACACGGGCAAATTACCGAAGTTAACGTTGCCGAAACCCTTAAAGAGGTAAGGCGTGCCCTTGTAGATGCCGATGTGAACTATAAGATCGCCAAGGAATTTACTACCACAGTAAAGGAAAAGGCATTAGGACAGGACGTGCTTACCGCTTTAAAACCAGGGCAGATGATGGTTAAGCTCGTTAAAGATGAGCTTACCCAGTTGATGGGTGGAGATGCAGAAGGAATTAATCTTTCGGGAAATCCATCGGTGATCCTTATGTCGGGTCTTCAGGGGAGTGGTAAAACCACTTTTTCGGGAAAACTGGCGAATTATTTAAAAACCAAAAAAGCAAAAAAACCTTTACTGGTTGCTTGTGATGTTTACCGTCCGGCGGCAATTAATCAGTTACACGTAGTTGGAGATCAGGTAGGAGTTGAGGTCTTTAGTGATGAAGGTAATCAGGATCCTGTTGCTATTTCAAAAGCAGCGATCGCTCACGCAAAAGCAAACGGTCATAACGTGGTGATCATTGATACCGCGGGTCGTCTTGCCGTTGATGAAGCGATGATGACCGAGATTGCTAATATCCACAGCGCCATCCAGCCGCAGGAAACCCTGTTTGTAGTGGATTCGATGACAGGGCAGGATGCAGTGAATACCGCGAAAGCCTTCAACGACCGTTTAAACTTTGACGGGGTAATCCTTACCAAACTTGATGGGGATACCCGTGGTGGAGCAGCAATTTCCATTAAATCTGTCGTTAATAAGCCAATAAAATTCATAGGTACAGGGGAAAAAATGGATGCAATTGATGTATTCTACCCTTCCCGTATGGCCGATCGTATTCTGGGAATGGGGGATGTTGTGTCTCTTGTGGAAAGAGCCCAGGAACAATATGATGAAGAGGAAGCTAGAAAACTTCAGAAGAAAATTGCCAAAAACGAATTCGGATTTGACGACTTCCTGAGCCAGCTTCAGCAGATCAAAAAAATGGGGTCTATGAAAGATCTGATGGGAATGATCCCCGGGGCAGGAAAAATGTTGAAGGACGTGGAGATCGATGATGATGCCTTTAAACCTATTGAAGCCATTATCCACTCAATGACTCCCGAAGAACGTTCTAAGCCTTCAGTGATCAATGCCTCCAGAAAAAAACGAATTGGAAAAGGATCGGGAACATCTGTTCAACAGGTGAATCAGCTTTTAAAGCAATTCAACCAGATGAGTAAAATGATGAAAATGATGCAGGGCGGCGGCGGAAGAAAGATGATGCAGATGATGAAGGGAATGAAATAAGTGATCAGTATTCGGTGATCAGTATTCAGAAAAATAAAAATTGATGAACTTTCAGGATTTATTTGCTTATCAAAAGTCTGTTTCATTGTCTATGCAAATATTTGAGATTTCAACACAATTCCCAAAGGAGGAGACTTACTCTTTGACTGATCAAATTAGACGCTCTTCCCGCAGTGTTTCAGCAGCAATTGCTGAAGCTTATAGAAAAAGAAATTATCCGAGGCACTTCGTAAGCAAATTGACAGATGGTGATGCCGAAAATTCTGAAACACAAGTTTGGTTGGAATATGCCTATAGATGTCAATACTTAGCTGAAGGATCTTATAAGAAATTGATGATCGAAAGTGAAGAAGTAGGCAAATTAATTAATTATATGATTCTCAATCCCGGGAAATTTGGAGTTAAAAACGAATAAAAGCCAAATCTTATATTAACTGATCACTGAACACTGATCACTGAACACTTACTCATATGACTCTCCTCGACGGTAAAAAACTAAGCAACGAAATCCAGGATGAAATAGCCCTGGAAGTACAAAAAATGAAAGAGCGCGGGGAGAAAGTCCCGCATCTGGCTGCCATTATTGTTGGTAGTGACGGCGCAAGCCTTACTTATGTGAACAGTAAAGTGCAGGCTTGTAAAAGAGTAGGCTTCGAATCTTCAGAATTTCGCATGTCTTCAAATACCAGCGAGCTCGAACTACTGGCGAAGATCGAGGAGCTTAACAATAATGATGACATCGACGGCTTTATTGTACAGTTGCCATTACCTCCACAGATCAATACTCAAAAAGTTCTTTTGGCGGTAAGTCCCGATAAGGACGTGGATGGATTCCATCCTACCAACTTTGGAAAAATGTCTCTTGACATGACTTCCTTTATTCCTGCAACGCCTTTCGGTATCCTGGAGATGCTTGAGCGTTACGATATACCCACTAAAGGAAAACATACCTGCGTAATTGGGCGTAGTTACATTGTGGGAAGACCAATGAGCATCCTCATGGGGAGAGAAGGCTTTCCCGGTAATTCAACGGTTACCTTAACTCATGAATTCACAAAGAACATTACCCAAATAACCTCCCAAGCAGATATTATTATAATTGCAGTAGGAATTCCCAACTTCCTTAAAGCCGAGATGGTCAAGGATGATGCCGTTGTGATTGATGTTGGTATCACAAGAGTGCCTGATGAATCCAAACCTAAAGGTTACAGGATCTCAGGGGATGTGGATTTTGAAAATGTTTCAAAAAAGGTAAGCTATATCACTCCAGTTCCCGGAGGAGTAGGACCTATGACCATTGCCATGCTGCTGAAGAATACCCTGTTGGCCAGGGATACTCATCGCAGCAGGAAAATGGAATTAAAGAACTAGATTAAGCATTTGCTTCTTTAGCCTCTGAAATTTTCCAATCCAGATAAGCATGTAGATCGGACTCTATAAAGCGAACAGCTACTGTAAAGAGGGCGAAATCATCTACATAACCTACTCCGGGTAGAAAATCGGGTATCATATCCATTGGGTTGAATACATAGAGAAGTACAAGGCCGATTGCTGCAATGGTAAACCATGGCGGAGCTGTGTATTCTCCTCTACGGTAGTCTTTTAACATCCCAAACATAAGCTTCCCAAGTTCGGCGTATTTTTTCATTCCGGAACTGTTAAGCTTTTTATCTATGGCCTCTTTGTTATCCATTACCATATCCAGGTCTCCGTCTTCTACTTTCGAGACTTCAGAGTTCAGGTAATCTTTGTTGATTTTCTTTTTCACGTTTTCAAGCATAGCAATATTTTTTTAGGTTAAAGCTTATTTTCTGTTTTTCCGTATTCCTGCTTATATATCTTTAAGATAAGCAAAAACAGGGATACGAGCAAAGGCCCGAATATGAGTCCTATGAATCCAAAAAGGGGAACACCTACTACCACTCCAAAGAGGGTAATTAAAGGATGAACACTTGCCAGCCTGTTAAGGATGTAAAGCCGCAGAATGTTATCTGTGATCCCAACAATCACGAATCCATAGATCATAATAAAAATTGCCTGCCACTCCATTCCCATGGAATAAAGCAGGATAGTCACCGGGACTATACCAATGGCAGTCCCAATGAAGGGAACCATTGCTCCAATGGCAGTGATCACGAACCAGAAGAGAGGGTCGGGTACTCCAACGATGAGGTATCCAATAAGAGCAACAATCCCCTGGAAAAATGCCACAAGCGGGATTCCAAGAGCATTCGATTTCACCATTTCATCCCCTTCATGACCAATGACCTCAAGATTGTCTTCCCCAAGTGGGATGTAGGAGATAACTACATCTTTAAGACTATGCCGGTATATAAGCATATAATACAGGAGGAAGTACATGATACTTATTGCAATAAAGGCATTAAAGGTCCCTGCACCCAGTGATTGCAGGTTATTAGAAAGCCAGTCGGCGACCCTTGCCGAGTCGATACTCTTGCTTAGATCATAACCTACATAGACCTCAGCCTCGTTAATTTCATCTTTCACTGCCTGCAAAACCATCTCGGAATTTGCAACGGCCTTACCAATCTTTGAGGTGAGCATAAGCGCGGTAAGCGTGATAGGAACCAGGATTCCAACGAAGGAGAGGAACATGAGGGTCGAGGCAGCCATCACTGGTTTCCAGCCACGTTTCACCAGCCAGTTCATAGGTTTTTTTAGTACTACATAAAGCGTAATAGCCCCCAAAATTCCTGAGAGATAAGGTAATATCTCCCGAAAGATTAAAACCAGAAGAAAAATAATAAGAAGTAGTACGAACAATTGTCGTACTAAAGATGGTTTTAATCTGTTCATTTAATTGGTGTAATTATTTTGCAAATAACTGGGCAGGGTTTTTAAAGGCTTTAAATTCCAGTGCATTACCACAGGGATCTTTAAAAAACATGGTAGCTTGTTCCCCTACCTGTCCTTCAAATCTAATATAGGGTTCAATGACAAAAGAAATGCCTTTGTCCGCAAGTTCTTTGGAGAAAGATTGGAAGGTGTCCCATTCCAGTACTACTCCAAAATGAGGGATAGGTACATCTTTTCCATCTACAGGATTACTACCTGTATTTCTTCCTTCGGAAGCCGCCTTATAATGGATTACCAGTTGATGACCAAAAAAGTTAAAATCTACCCAGTGGTCACTACTTCTTCCTTCCTCGCATCCTAAAATGTCCCCGTAGAATTTTCGGGCTTTTTCAAGGTTATCGACCGGAATGGCAAGGTGAAAAGGTTGAATCTTCTTCATGTATTAATGGTTTCGCAGGGCGTTGATCAATTCTTCCTTGCTCATTTTTGAACGACCTTCAATTCCCACTTCCTTTGCTTTCTTGTAAAGATCTTCTTTACTGCGATCTTCGTACTTCTCTCCTTTACCGCCTTTCTCGCCGGAATTTGAAGAATTGGCGATCCTGGCAGCTTTCTCTTTACTGGCTCCTTTATCTCTAAGGGCTTCGTATTGATCTTCGTTTTTGATTCTGTTGTCTGGCATAATTTTTTTACTAAAAATAAGCAGATGCAGCAGATAATTTGCTTAATTCTCTGTTAAGATTCCCTGTTTCTGGGGTTTTTTGGAGAATTTCGCTTGTGGTGGGATTTTTTCGAAGCCGTTCCTTTTAGCTCTTTTTTCTGATTTTGTGCAGGGGATTTTTGATCCTGTTTTAAAGAGGCTTCTTCAGTCTTTATAGATTCTCCTGTGAGTTGGTCCAGCCCTTCAAGTTCTTTTTGGGTAAGATGACGAAACTGTCCAATTTCGACATCCAGTTTGATATTCATGATCCTTACCCGTTTGAGCTTTACTACTTCAAAGCCCAAATACTCACACATCCTGCGTATTTGCCTGTTTAGGCCCTGGGTAAGTACAATTCTAAATGTAAATTTGCTCAGTTGTTCTACCTCACACTTACGTGTAACGGTGTCTAAAATGGGAATTCCAGATGACATTCTTTGAATAAAATCGGCTGTGATTATTCTGTCAACTGTAACTATGTATTCTTTTTCGTGGTTGTTTCGAGCCCTAAGGATTTTATTAACGATGTCCCCGTCATCGGTAAGTAAGATAAGTCCTTCACTTGGTTTATCCAGGCGTCCTATTGGAAAAATACGGGTGGGGAAATTGATATAATCCACTATGTTCTTTTTCTCGGCTGGATTGGTGGTGCAAACAATTCCTATTGGTTTATTAAACGCCAGGTAGACATTATCTTTTTTCGGCGGAACGATAAGTTCACCATTGACTCGTACTTCATCGTCTGGACTCACTTTGGTTCCCATTTCGGGCACCTGCCCATTGATCGTAACTCTTCCCTGTTCAATAAGTGTGTCGGCCTTTCGGCGGGAGCAGTAACCTACTTCACTCAAATATTTATTTAACCGGGTAAGATTTTCAGAAGACATTTAGAAGTTTTAAAAAATTAATCCCAATCGATCATAAAGTATTTGATCTTCGCATCATCGGGAATTTGTGATGCCTGGATACGGGTTTGCGTATCATATCGCAGTTCCACAGGGAGCTGTTTTTTATCAATAGTAACGTATATGTTCAAATCATCAATAAAGACTACGGCTGCACTTAAAGTATTTTCAATCCTGGAAATATTGTAGTTTTCAACAAGGTCCTTAAAGGTGCTTTCTTTTCCCACTCCTTTGGCTGTCTTGTAGCGGGGGTCAAGTACCTGGATAAATCCTATGGTGCTGGTGGAATCAAAAGCCTGTACTGGTTCTATAAGAAGAAGTTTATTCCCCTTATTATCGTAAACTTCAATTTCATTGCTTTTCCGGAATAATTCGCTGGTACCTACCTGTTTCACAATAGAATCTTCGGCAAAGATCGAATCAAGCTGATTAATTTTTATATCACTGGTCAAGCGCCCAATACTTTTGGCGCTAATTAAAAAAGGATCCTGTTCTTTTTCGCATGAAACCAGGAAACCTGCTGTGATAAAAAGTAGTAGTAAAAAGGCTTTTCGCATTTTTGTAGGAGTTATTTTAAAAGTTTATTTAGTACTCCCATCACACCTCTTATAAAAGTGGCACTTGTGAGAGCTTTAATTACAGCTTTTTGAGAACCGTCACCAGATCTGCTGCGCCTGCCCAATGTGGTTTTCTCTATTTTCTTTCTCTCTTCCGCGGCTTTTTCCCTGGCTCTTTCCTGGTCTGCCCTCTCAATTTTTTGAGTCAGGATCTCATACGCACTTTCACGGTCAATTTGTTCATTATATTTTTCCTTAAGAGCAGAAGTCTCAATGAGTTCCTTTAGCTCTTCCGGGCTCAGGATATCCATTCGGCTCATTGGTGCCCTTAGCATTGTCGCCGCAAGGGGGGTAGGCCTTCCTTTTTCATCCAGTGCCGTAACCAGCGCTTCTCCAATTCCTAACGTAGTGAGTTCATTTTTGGTATCGTAATATTCTGAAATAGGATAATTTTCTGCAGCCAGTTTAATTGCCTTTCGATCCTTAGCGGTAAAGGCTCTTAGTGCATGCTGAATTTTTAATCCCAGTTGCCCCAGCACATCTGCAGGGACATCGGCAGGATTTTGGGTGACAAAAAATAAGCCAACGCCCTTTGATCTTATAAGTTTGACGATGCTTTCAATTTGATTTAGCAAGGCATCTGAGGCCTGATCAAAAATTAAATGAGCCTCATCTATAAACAGCACCAGTTTTGGTTTGTCACTGTCTCCCTGTTCGGGAAAGCTGTTGTAGACCTCGGCGAGGAGGCTTAGCATAAAGGTGGAAAAAAGCTTCGGGCGATCCTGGATATCGGTAAGTCGCAAAATATTTATATAACCATGGCCGTCGCTGTTCTTTCTTAACAAGTCCTCGACGTCAAAAGATCTTTCGCCAAAGAAGAGGTCTGCTCTCTGTTGTTCCAGGGTAACAATTTTACGAAGAATAGCGCCGGTGGATGCAGAAGAAATCCTTCCGTAGGACTTTTCAAACTCCTCTTTGCCATCTTCTGTTGCGTACTGCAGGATTTTCTTTAGGTCCTTTAGATCCAGAAGAGGAAGGTGGTTGTCGTCACAGTACTTGAAGATGACCGACAATATTCCACTTTGGGTTGGGGAAAGTTCGAGGATGCGGGACAGGAGTACAGGGCCAAATTCACTAACGGTAGCCCGTAGTCTCACTCCCTTTTCTTCGGAAAGACTCAAGATCTCCACCGGGGAGGCACTTGCTTTAAAAGGAAATTTCAGCTTGTCATGCCGAGCCTGAATAAAAGTTTCTCCGGCTGAAGGTTTTGCCAGGCCACTCATATCTCCTTTTACATCCATAAGCAAAACCGGAACTCCTTTTTTAGAAAGGTTTTCAGCAAGGATCTGCAGTGTTTTGGATTTTCCGGTACCGGTAGCGCCGGCGATAAGGCCGTGCCGGTTCAAAGTCTTCAGCGGTATTTTTACTGCAGCATCTGGATAGACTTCCCCGTCCTGCATGGCAGCACCTAAATAGATGTAATCACCTTTTGTTTGATAGCCGGAAGTAATATCTTCTGTAAAATGCTGTTTATTGAACACCTTCAAAATTTTTATAAATGTAAGAATTGTGAGGGATTAGACTCCTTTCTAATCCTTCGAATTTATCGAACTGCAGGATTAAGCAGCTTGAAAGTTCCCTCTTCTGCATTCATTTCGGTTCTTATTCCATTGGGAATGGTGAAGTTATCGCTAATGTGCCCAATCATAGTGCCCGAAAATGCCGGAATATTTAATGGCTTTATAAAATGGTCCAGCACCTCTTCCATGGTCAAAGAGCCGTAGCCTCCTGCGCCTCCCGGTTCGCAATCGCTGCATTTCCCGAAGATAAATCCGCTTATTTGCTCAAGTACACCACCCAGTTGCAGTTGAGACATCATTCTGTCTACTGCATAGATCCTTTCCCCGACGTCTTCCAGGTACAGGATCTTTCCCTCCCAGTTAGTAGGGAAATAAGGAGTTCCCATAAGCCCTGTGAGGACAGAGAGATTGCCTCCCAACAGTTCTCCGGTAGCCGAACCGGCAGTGATGGTCCTAATTCTATTATTGGTTTGTGTTAGCAGTCCCCCCTTATCCACAGGATTTGAATATTGCACGGCTTCAGCTTCAAAAAGCAGATCCTTAAAGTGTTCTACTGCAAAAATATTCCAGGTTGAGGTTGCCAAAGGACCGTGAAAAGTCACCAGTCCTGTTTTTTTGTAAATCGCAAGGTGTAGTGCTGTTATGTCACTGTAGCCTACAAATATCTTCGGATTGTTTTGAATGGCCTCGTAATCCAGTAAATCAATAATACGCGCTGCTCCAGATCCTCCCCTTAGACATATAATGGCATTAATTGATGGGTCTTTAAACATTGCATTAAGCTCCTGTGCCCGCTCTTCATCTGTCCCTGCGAGATGGCCATATCGTTTTTTCACATGCTCTCCCAGTTTTACTTTAAGCCCGAGTGCCTGCATGGATTCAACTGCAATTTCATAAGGCTCAGATTCAAAAATGGCTCCAGAAGGGCTCACGATTCCAATAGTATCTCCCGGCTGAAGACGCTTTGGAAGAATTTCTTCCCCGATCCCAGTGTCAAAATTCATTAAAGCCGGTGCTACGCAGCTATATAGAGGTAAAGCCAGGCTGCCAAAACCCATATTTTGTAAAAATTTCCTTCTTTCCATAATTAGTAGTTGAGGTAAAGTTCCCTAAGCACTTCGTCCATCCTGGATTTCACGACTGCTGTTGGTACCATGTAATGATTATTCATGAAGCTAAAGATAAGGACCCTGCCCGATGATGTTATTAAATATCCGCTAAGGCTGTGGTTGTTGCTTAAAGTTCCGGTTTTGGCGAAAACAAATGGTGGTTTGCCAGCCGGAGCCTTATAATCGTTCTTCAAACTGCCCGAAACTCCTCCTGCGGGCAGAAGAGCGAAAAGTCGTTCCCGGGGAACTTCTCTGTAAATTTTTTCCAGTACCCACACCAGACTTCGGGGAGTTAAAAGGTTGTAGCGGGAGAGACCAGAACCATCCACCCATTTAATTTCATCGGGCATCTCCTTAAAAAGTTCATCTTGCACATAATCAATTGCTATTTCTGCCTTAAGTGTATCAGAAATCTCTCCTGCAGCCATGAGAAGTAACTGCTCGGCAAAAAAATTATCACTGTCCTGCAACATCTTTTTGTAAAGACTGTCCATTGGCCGGCTAAACAATTTATGCTGAAGATCTATATGCTTCGGAAGATTTTGGATTAAATTCACCTTTCTCTTCAGTGTGTCGGAAAGCAGCCGTGCGCTTAGTTCGGCTGAAGTAATGAAAGGCACCTGTTGTTCAAATGCTGAATTTTTTAAAAGGGGAATTTTGAAGCTGTTCTCTTTTAGATTTCGCTCAATCCCGGAAGAAATGCCTGTACTGTCTTCTTTCATTTGATTGTCAAAAAAAGACGGTTCAGCTTTAAGGGAATCTTCGGGAGAAAAGCTGAAGTTCACAGTATTTCCATAAAGCGGAAAAGGAGAGCGTTCAGCAGAAAAGCTATAATTGTAATCATCCCATGCCCAACCTGGTCCAAAAGGTGTTTCTGTAGCTTTAGGGTAAATGAGCATAAGGGTTTCGGAATGGGAATTAAAAAACTCCAGGATTTTAGAAGAATCGAAATCGCTGTGTAATAAACCCGGATCCCCGGTAGGAGTGAAATAAAGGGTGTCATTCAAAACCTCATATTTCAAGGTTGGAATTGAATCTTCCAGGATTTTTAATCCTGCATAAAAGCTGAGCAGTTTGATGTTGGAAGCAGGAGTAAAATATTTATGGGAATTGTGTTCAAAAACCATTTTCCGGGAGTGGGGATCGTAAACCATGAATCCAGTGAACCAGGAAGTGGATGCTTCGGCAGTAGTAAATCTCTTTTTTAGTTTCCGGCTAACATCTTTACCCGGCGCACAGGAAAAAAGGAGCAGAAATCCGCATATAACTAAAAGGATCTTTGTGATTGGGCGAAAAACAGGCAAAAATTTGTTGCTTTAAAAGAAAGGGTTAAAGTAAGAAAACTTTAATAGGAGACCGAAAAATTTATTGATCTGGCAGGGGTTCATAAAATGCCATTTTTGACAGGTGTGCTTTTGTTCGCTCAGGAGTGTTCGGTCATGGTTTTTGTGTACCTTTGCAGGTTATGAATGAGAAGGAAATGAACGAATTGGTGGAGCAGGGGAATATGCTGCCGCTAATGGAAGAATTTTATACTATACAGGGCGAAGGTTTTCATAAGGGAACTGCTGCTTATTTTATAAGAGTGGGTGGATGTGATGTAGGCTGCCATTGGTGTGATGTTAAGGAAAGCTGGGATGCAAAATTACATCCTCCTACCGGCGTGGAAACTATTGTTAACAATGCTTTGAAGAGCAGTAAAACAATAGTGGTTACAGGAGGAGAGCCGCTTACATGGAATATGGAGCCGCTTACCAGCCGTTTAAAGGAAAAAGGAGCCAAGATCCATATTGAAACTTCAGGGGCTTATCCCCTTACCGGAACCTGGGACTGGATATGTCTCTCTCCCAAGAAAATTAAACTTCCCACCGAGGAGATCTATGAGGTTGCCAATGAATTAAAGGTGATCGTGTTCAACAAACATGATTTTAAATTTGCCGAAGAACAGGCAGCCAAAGTCAATGAAAACTGCATTCTTTACCTGCAACCCGAATGGAGCAACAGGGAAAAGATGATGCCTCTTATCGTAGAGTATGTCATGCAGAATCCAGGCTGGAAGGTTTCCCTTCAAACGCATAAATATTTAAATATACCATAAAAAAAACGCCCTTTCCAAAGGGCGTTTTTTTTGTCTGTTTTTATAGTGCTTATTGTGCCTCTTTGAATGGTACCTTTACATAACTGTCATCCCACCCAATATATAGATCGGCGCCATCATTACTTTTTGCGAAGTTCATGGAAAACGCGTCAATATGTACAGGCGATTTTCTCACCGGTACAGTAATGCGGGCAACATCTTTTTCTACGTGATAGTCATACGCACCCCAAATGTTGGTGCTATTGTTCAGGATGATCGTCCATTCCTTTTCTCTTGGAATGGTGAAAAGTGTATAGGTTCCTTTTTTGATGGTTTTACCACCTACCATAAGGTCCTGGTAAAGGGTGATCTCGGTTGCCTCGTTGGCTCCAGTTCTCCATACTTCTCCATAAGGTACCAGCTTACCAAAAACTTCCCTGTCCCGGGTTTGAGGCCGGCTGTAAAGCACTCTTGCCATGGGTTCGTTATTTTCGCCTCTAAACAGGGCGACGTCCATTGGACTCACATCAAGTTTTGAGAAGTTAGGACCATCGTTATCCTTTAAAGTTTCTGTTTTATCCTGGGCATATAATTGGGTTGAAAGAGACCCGGCCAGAACCGCGAACATTATAAGAATTTTCTTCATTACGTCTTTATTTTAAATTTGGTTTAAATATAAAGCATGCTATCCAGTATTTAGTTAAGATTTTCCTTATTTACCGTTAAAAAGATGAGAAAGTAAACCAGCGGGTTTAGTGAAAAATATTTTTAGGAAACACCGGGTTTGGGATAAGCTCTAATTTGTGAATAAGCTGTTTCGGCTTTGGGTTTGAGAATTACATCTAAAAAAGTTGAGAGTATTGATTTCTAAAAGTCTAATGCGAGAAAATAATCGTTCATCTAACTATTCTCAATTGGCTACAGGAGAGGTTTTTTCCACATAAATTGTTGATAACTTAGAGGCTTTAACAAAGGTGGAGGTGGATTTACAGGTATGATTTTGGTATATTTGTTCGTTATAGAAATTGATAAAATTTTAACGAATTTAAGTATGAGCGAAGAGGTTAAAAGAAGCAGTTATTCGGCTGACAGTATTCAGGCATTGGAGGGCATGGAACATGTGCGTATGCGACCTTCCATGTACATTGGGGATACTGGAGTGAGAGGCTTGCACCACCTGGTCTATGAGGTGGTAGACAATTCTATTGATGAAGCCCTGGCGGGACACTGTGATGTTATAAAAGTTACTATAAACGAAGATAATTCTATTACAACAGAGGATAACGGTCGTGGTATCCCTGTGGATTTACATAAAAAAGAAGGAGTATCTGCGCTTGAGGTTGTAATGACCAAAATTGGTGCAGGAGGGAAATTCGATAAGGATTCTTATAAAGTTTCAGGTGGACTTCACGGAGTAGGTGTGAGTTGTGTTAACGCACTCTCCGATCATCTAAAAGCCACAGTCTACCGTGATGGTATTATCTGGGAGCAGGAGTACGAAAAAGGGAAGCCAATGTATCCTGTGAAATCTGTCGGCACGACTGACTTAAACGGTACTGTAGTTACATTTAAGCCCGACGTTTCTATTTTTCAGCAAACCTCAGAATATAATTATGATACCCTTGCCAGCAGGATGCGGGAACTTGCCTTCCTGAATAAAGGGATAACAATTACCCTTACAGACCGCAGGGAGAAAGATGAAAAGGGAGAATTTGTTTCTGAAGTTTTCCATTCAGAAGAAGGACTTAAGGAATTTATTAAGTTTTTGGATGGAACAAGGGAGCCTATCATTAGCGAAGTTATTGCTATAGAAGGGGAGAAAAATGATATTCCTGTGGAAGTGGCTATGGTTTATAACACTTCGTTCAACGAAAACCTTCACTCATACGTTAATAATATCAATACCCACGAAGGAGGTACTCACCTTGCCGGTTTCAGGAGAGGATTGACTACCACCCTAAAAAAATATGCCGATGCTTCAGGGTTACTTGATAAGCTGAAGTTCGAGATCTCGGGAGATGATTTTCGGGAAGGGTTGACAGCAATAGTTTCGGTTAAAGTTGCAGAGCCTCAGTTTGAAGGACAGACTAAGACGAAACTTGGAAACAGGGAGGTTACTGCTGCGGTTTCGCAGGCAGTTTCAGAAATGCTGGAGAACTACCTTGAAGAGAATCCTAACGATGCGAAGACCATCGTTCAAAAGGTGATACTTGCTGCGCAGGCACGTCATGCCGCCAAAAAAGCGCGGGAAATGGTGCAGCGTAAAACCGTGATGAGCGGGGGTGGATTGCCCGGAAAACTTTCAGATTGTGCATCCCAGGATCCGCACGAGAGTGAAGTGTTCCTTGTAGAGGGTGACTCGGCGGGAGGTACGGCCAAACAAGGTCGTGACCGTCATTTTCAAGCTATTCTTCCTTTAAGGGGTAAGATCCTGAATGTGGAAAAAGCGATGAGCCATAAGGTGTTTGAAAATGAGGAGATCAAGAATATTTATACAGCTCTTGGTGTCACAATTGGAACTGAAGAGGATAGTAAGGCACTAAACCTTTCCAAATTGAGATATCATAAAGTAGTGATCATGTGTGATGCCGATGTTGATGGAAGTCACATCGCAACCCTTATTCTTACTTTCTTCTTTAGGTACATGAAAGAATTGATCGAGGCAGGTCACATATTTATTGCTACACCGCCGCTATACCTTATTAAGAAAGGCAGTAAAAAGCGTTATGCCTGGTCCAATAAAGAGCGTGATGAGATCGCCAATTCTTTTAATGGAGGAGTGAGCGTGCAGCGTTACAAGGGTCTTGGAGAGATGAATGCAGAGCAGTTGTGGGATACCACCATGAACCCTGAGTTCCGAACCCTGCGCCAGGTAACAATTGACAATACAGGAGAGGCCGACAGGATCTTTTCGATGTTGATGGGAGATGAGGTGCCGCCTCGTAGAGAATTCATTGAAAAGAATGCTGTTTACGCTAATATCGATGCGTAAAACACCAGAATATATTTAAAGCAAACCCTGCAGAAATGCAGGGTTTTTTGTTTGTAGGAGTCTTCTGAAGAAGCTATGTTTTTTTTGTTATTTTTACTCAATTTCAAAACCAATTCTTGTGAAAAAAATTCTTTACTTCTTTTCCATTTTTTTATTGCCTTTTACTTCGACCGCTCAGAATGATGTGGAACTTTTTGTAAATGACATGTTATTAATAGCAGATAATTTCGCTGAGCCGGCTGCCGAAGGTGCTAGTTATCTCTCGGGAGCCGGATGGTTCTCTTCTGCCAAGGATCTGGAATTATGGGAGCTGGAAGTATCTGTGCTGGGCAATGTTTTGTTTGTTCCCGAAAAAAAGAAAAGTACCGATATTACTAATTCTGATTACAGAACCTTTGATATCCAAGGGGGGCAATCTGCAAATATTCCTACGGCGTTTGGTGGTTCAACAGATGTAGTTTTTGAAGGGGAGATTCTTGGGAATCAATTTGAATTCGATGCGATTGAGGGGGTCAATAAGAGTGTTCTCGCTCATCCTTTTTTTCAAGGCTCTGTAGGCCTTCCATACGGGACGGACCTGACTGTAAGATTTTTACCTAGTGTCAACATTGATGACGTGGCCTTTAGTACTTACGGTGTTGGTCTCAAACATAATTTTAATCAATATTTCTTCAATTCTCAGCCAAATGATTTCCAGTTCGCAGCCATGGTTGCGTATAGCAAATATGATGTGGATTATGAATTCGTGCCGCTGTTGGTCGAATATGAAATCCTTAATGAGCAGAGAGTGGCTTTGGAAATGGATCAGATTGAAGTAGATGCTAATCTATTTCTTTTCCAGGTTCTCACTTCGAAGACATTTTTTGATTCTGGGTGGGAGATTTTTGGCGCACTTGGTGTCTCCAGTTCATCAATAGGTTATGTTGCCGGTGGGGGAGGAGATTTTTTGGGTCAGATGAATTCGGCTCTGGAAACCCTTGATGAAAATAATTTTGAGTTCAAAGGAGATGTTGGATTAAGTTATCAAATATCAAATTTCAAACTTAGTTCAATGATCAGTGCAGGGAAATTTTTCAATGCAAATTTAGGTCTTCATGTAAGGATTTAAAGTGCTGTTTTTGCCGTGGAATTTGAAAGAAAACTCCTGTGAAATTCGTATTTTAGCAGCACTGTTAATCAAAATTAACCAAACTAATTTAAAATGAAAGTTACTATAGTAGGTGCCGGAGCTGTTGGAGCCAGCTGTGCGGAATACATCGCCATTAAAAATTTTGCTTCAGAAGTGGTTCTGATTGATATTAAAGAGGACTATGCCGAAGGTAAGGCTATGGACCTCATGCAAACCTCTTCTCTTCTTGGATTCGATACTAAAATCACCGGAAGCACAAATGACTATTCAAAAACTGCAAATTCAGATATCGCTGTAATCACTAGTGGTGTGCCGCGTAAGCCAGGTATGACACGGGAAGAACTTATAGGTATTAATGCCGATATTGTAAAATCTGTATCTCAAAGTCTTCTTGGGCATTCTCCAAATGTTACTTTGATCGTAGTGAGTAACCCGATGGATACTATGACTTACCTGGTGCATAAAACCACTAAGCTTCCAAAGAACAAAATTATAGGAATGGGTGGCGCTCTGGATAGTGCCCGGTTCAAATACAGAATTAGTGAAGCACTTGGCTGTCCCGCATCAGATGTTGATGGGATGGTTATAGGAGGTCACAGTGACACCGGGATGGTGCCATTGACCAGACTTGCCACACGTAACTCTGTACCTGTTTCCGAATTTCTTTCTAAGGAGCGTATAGAGCAGGTTTCAGAAGATACAAAGGTGGGTGGAGCTACGCTTACCAAAATGTTAGGAACCAGTGCCTGGTATGCACCTGGAGCCGCTGTTTCTTCTCTTGTGCAGGCAATTGCCTGCGACCAGAAAAAAATGTTTCCTTGTTCTGCCCTTTTAGAAGGGGAATACGGGCTTAACGATCTGTGTATTGGGGTGCCGGTGATTCTTGGGAAAAATGGAATTGAGAAAATTGTGGAGTTGGAACTTGATGATGCCGAAAAATCCAAATTAAAAGAGAGTTCAGAGGGAGTTTCAAAAACCAATGATCTTCTCGACCTGAAGAAATAATTTTTTACGAAGAATAACTTTAGAAGAAGCTTCTCGAAAGTGTCATTTTTGAGTTGGATTTTTCCTGCCGGCAGAATCGCCGGCACCTTGGAGAAACCTCGATATGACAGTGCTTTAGAGAAGCTTCTTTTTTTACTTTTAATAGTTAATTTTTTCAAAAAATATAATTGGGTTTTCTATCTTGAAAACTTATATTTGTCCGTTTTAAAAAAATGAACATAAATTAAAGAATAATGCAGAACAAGGGAATAATCAAGGTATTCGCAATTTTGTTTGCCCTGGTATGTATTTACCAGTTGTCTTTCACATTTATTGCTGGCAATATTGAGGAAGATGCCGAAGAATTTGCACAGCAGGAAATTCCGCAAAGTGTTGATAATTATATCACCGCCCGGGAAAGAGCAGAACAGAGATATCTTGATTCCATAGGGAATGAAGAGGTTTTTATGGGGATTACCTATAACACGGCCAAGGAAAAAGAGCTTAATAAAGGTCTTGATCTTAAAGGAGGGATCAATGTGATCCTTCAAATTTCTGTAAAGGACATCCTTAGGGAGCTGGCGAACAACAGTAAAGATCCTGCCTTTAACCAGGCCTTGGTTAGAGCCGATGAGGCTCAAAAAACAAGTCAGGAAAACTACCTTGACCTCTTTTTCGATGCTTTTGAAGAAATTCCTGATGCCCGTCTTGCTTCTCCCGATGTTTTTGCCAACAGAAACCTTAGCGACGAGATCAATTTTGAAATGACTAATGAGGAAGTAAAGCCTATCATTAGAAGAAAAATTGATGAATCCATAGTTTCAGCCTTCGAGGTTCTTAGAAAGCGTATTGATAAATTTGGAGTTACTCAACCTAACATTCAGCGTCTTGGGTCTTCAGGAAGAATTCTTGTAGAATTACCGGGAGCTAAAGAAATCGAGCGTGTACAGGACCTTTTACAGAGTACAGCTCAATTGGAGTTCTGGCATGTTTATAAAAGCAATGAATTTCAAAACTTCTTTGTACAGGCCAACAACCTGCTTAAGCAGATGGAAGTTGAAGAAACTGCCGAGACTACTGTAGATACTGCAGAGGCAGAGCAGGATGAGATCGATGCTTTATTAGAGTCGGCCAGTGATACAGCCCAGGTAGCTGAACAAAACAATCCTTTATTTGATTTAATGGCTGCTCCCGGTTTCCAGGGAGGACCTGTTTTAGCAACATTTAATATTGCAGATACTTCCAAAGTGAGGGAGTATTTAAATAATCCGCAGGTGCGAAACCTTCTTGAAGGTGAACAGCGTTATGCGAAATTCGTTTGGGGAATTGTAGATGAAGATGCTCAGGTTGCTCCATTGTATGCACTAAAAGGAAACAGACAAAATGAGCCACCACTTTCAGGTAGTGTGATCACAGATGCGACTCAGGCTTACGATCAGGTAGGTAGGGTAGCGGTGACTATGCAAATGAACGGGAAAGGTGCAAAGGTCTGGGAAGAAATGACAGGTTTCGCATCTGAAAATCAAAGCCAGATCGCTATTGTTCTTGATAATGTGGTTTATTCTGCTCCAGGAGTTTCGACCGGACCAATTTCTGGCGGAAGAAGTGAGATCACAGGAGACTTCAGCATTACCGAAGGACAGGATTTAGCTAACGTTTTACGTGCAGGTAAATTACCGGCTTCAGCAGATATTGTGCAGAGTGAGATCGTTGGACCGTCACTTGGTCAGGAGGCTATTGACAGCGGTATCATGTCTTTCGCGATTGCTTTGGTCCTGGTATTGCTTTGGATGATCTTCTACTATGGAAAGGCAGGTATTTTTGCAGATATCGCCCTCGTGGTGAATATACTTTACATCTTTGGGGTTCTTGCAGGACTCGGGGCGGTACTTACTTTACCCGGTATTGCCGGTATCGTTCTTACCATTGGTATATCTGTGGATGCGAACGTCCTTATCTTTGAGCGTATTCGGGAAGAATATGCAAAAGGCAAGGTGCAGAAAGATGCGATTAGAGATGGTTTCAACAACGCTCTTTCTTCAATTCTCGATGCAAACATCACCACAGGTCTTACTGCATTGATCCTATTGGTTCTTGGAACCGGTCCTATTAAAGGATTTGCCACTACCTTATTGATTGGTATTGCAACTTCTCTTTTTACTGCGATCTTTATCACAAGATTGTTTATTGACAGGTATGCTAAGAACCCGAATAAGAGCCTTGACTTTTCAACTTCGGTTACAAAAAATCTTTTCTCTGGCCTTACTATTAAGTTTCTTGAAAAGAGAAAGACATTTTATATAGTTTCAGGGGTATTTATCCTTGTAAGTTTAGGATCATTGTTCACCCAAGGATTGAATCAGGGTGTTGATTTCGTAGGAGGTCGCAGCTACACAATTAGGTTTGACAAGTCTGTGAACCCAACTGAACTTCAGGATGAGCTGGTTACCGAATTTGGAAGTGCAAGTGCCAAGACTTTTGGAGCTGCCAACCAAATTAAGGTTACTACAAAATATAAGGTTGAAGAAGAAGGAAGCGAAGTAGATGAGGAGATCACTCAGAAACTTTTTAGCGCAGTTAAAGCTTACCTTCCTGAAGGTACAACTTATGCTGACTTTACTGTAGGAGGAGGGGGCGAAAGAGAGATTGGAATCATGCAGTCTATCAAAGTAGGTCCTTCTATTGCAGATGATATTAAACAAGCTTCGATATGGGCAGTATTAGGATCCCTGTTAGTGATCTTCCTTTACATCCTGTTGAGGTTTAGAAAATACCAATTTTCACTGGGAGCGGTAATTGCTGTTATTCATGACGTGTTGATCGTATTGGGAGTATTCTCTTTAACTTATAAGTTCATGCCATTTAACATGGAGATTGATCAGGCGTTTATTGCTGCTATCCTAACAGTTGTTGGTTACTCGCTGAATGATACGGTGGTTATTTTTGACAGGATAAGGGAGTTTTTTAATGAGCATCCTTCCTGGACCAAGAAAGACGCCATTAATGCCGCGATCAACAGCACGGTGAGTCGTACAGTAAATACCTCTTTGACTACCCTTGTGGTTCTTCTTGCGATCTTCATCTTTGGAGGGGAAAGCATTAGAGGATTTATGTTTGCTCTTATTGTAGGGGTGATAGTAGGTACATATTCTTCTATCTTTATTGCAACTCCTATTACTTATGATACCTTCAATAAGGAGACTAAGAGAAGAAAACTAAAACAAAAAGAAACAGTGGCCTAGTCACAGGTTTCTTGAAAATAAGAAAAGAGCCTTCCCTTCGGGAGGCTCTATTTTTTTACCTTTTTTGAAAGGTAAAGAGGGGTTTATAATCTTTACTACTCAGATAGAGACACGATGTTGTTCCGGTTTATCAACCTTGATGCGGTTATGTTTCTAGTGGTGCGTGAAAGGCTGGCAAAGTAATTCGGTTAATCCAGGTTTGGCAACTAAGGTCTCAAAAATGTTATTTCTGAAGGGGAATTTCTCTCTTGATTGAAACTGAAGCTCATCCATAATTCAGGAGAATACGAAAGTAAAAATATCAGAATAATAAAAAAGCTAATCAAGAGTAATGCTGAAGCTATTTCAGGATCTTATGGATCGGAACTTCAGAAGGAATTAGAAATATAAACCCGGGAAGCATCAAAGAGAGGGAGTGCAAAAGTATATTTTGAACAGCTTAAAAATGTCAATTTAGAAGGCTTCTTCTGCTATTCCCGGTTCAGAATTAGGCTATCGCCTACAGTCAGCTTCCATTGATCTGAAAGCCCTGCATTCACTTCCAGAACGTATTGTGCCGGTTCTTGAGAAGGAATAGTTTCCAGGCTTTTTGGTTTGGCGTTTTTTGAAATGCTCACAATCTTGTTTTCTGAATCTAAAAAGATAAGATCCAGAGGGATATTGGTGTTCTTCATGTAAAAACCACGCGGCTCTTCTTTCTCAAAAATAAACAGCATTCCCTGGTCTTGTTCCATGGAATTACGGTACATTAGCCCTGTTTCCCGTTGATAATCATCATCGGCTATTTCCAGTTGTATATGTTGGATAGTGTCTCCTGATGTCTTTACAAGATAAGCCTCGGCTTCCTGAGTGAAAGTAATTGGTTCTGAGATGGACTCTTGTACTGTTTCTGCCTTGTCCTTGCAACCCGTTGCCAGAATGCCTGCGAACAGGAGGCTCAAAAATGCGTTTTTCCGAATCATTTTACCCGGGTTTTTGGTGAAGACCTGTACATGAAGTAAAAGCCGGCGAGAATAAATGGAACACTTAACCATTGTCCGGTATTAAGCACCCAGTTCACCCTTTCACCTACTTGTGGTTCTTTTACGAATTCCACAAAGAATCGTACTGACCAAAGAAGAACGAGAAACAAGCCGAAGATATAACCCAGTTTTTCTCTTTTCAAAGTTTTCCAGTAGGTAAGCCATAATATTATAAAGACGATCAAATAACAGGCTGCTTCGTATAACTGTGCCGGATGCCTTGCAAAATCTTCACCTATTTTAGTAAACACCACTCCAAAGTCGCTGTTGGTGGGTTTTCCAATAATTTCGGAATTCATGAAATTCCCTATTCTTACGAAGATTCCTCCGCAAGCCACAGGAATCACAATCCTGTCCAGGATCCATAGTACCGGCTTGTGCAGCACATTGCGGCAATAAAGGTACATTGCTGTGATGATTCCAATGGCAGCTCCATGACTCGCAAGTCCTCTAAAGCCCGTAAATTGAAATTCAGGTTCAAAACGTACCGGCAGGAATATCTCAAGAAGATGGTTTTGAAAGTAATCCCAATCATAAAAGATCACGTGTCCCAGCCTCGCACCAATGAGCGTGGCAAGAACAGTATAAATAAACAGGGAATCCAGCTTTTCTATGGATACACCTTCCCTTTTATAAATGCTCTTCATGAGGTACCAGCCAATGGTAAAGGCCACAACAAACATTAAGCTGTAGTAATGTATTACGAAAAAACCGAGATCTATACCTTCGGAAGGATTCCAGTAGATTTGATTGAAAAGCATGAAGAAATTTTATTATTGGTAGGTAAATATACGTATTTGGTGCCTTTTCCGATTATTTTTCCTTCTGAAGTTTCTCCGGAACGGGGTCATAACCATGACCTCCCCAGGGATTGCAGCTGGCAATACGTTTTATTGAAAGCCAGCTCCCCTTAAAAGCTCCGTGTTTTTGAAGCGCTTCTACAGAGTATTGCGAACAGGTTGGAGTATAGCGGCAGGTTGCGGGAGTAAACGGCGAAATGACCTTCTGGTAAAATCTTACCAGACCAATAAGCGGATATGAAAGCCACTTTTTCAAAGGCTACTTTTTATTCAATAGTAAAACTGGTGCCGTCTTTACCGTCTTTCAGTTGTATTCCCATTCCAGCGAGTTCATCCCTTATTTTGTCACTGGTGGCAAAATCTTTATTCGCACGGGCCTCTGCTCTTAGCTTAATAAGCAAATCTACAGTGCCGGAAAGTTTATTGCTAAAATCGTTATTTGCTGCTTCAGTTGTGTCTACTAAGCCAAGAACGTCAAAAATGAAATCGCTCATGGTCTTTTTTAACAGCTCAAGATCTTCAGCAGTTATTTTAGCTTTTCCTTCTTTAAGAATGTTGATCTGTTTTACGGCCTCGAAAAGTTGTGCTATTAGAATTGGACTGTTAAAGTCGTCATTCATCGCATCATAACACTTCTGTCTCCATTCGGCAATATCTACATCAGATTTCTCTGAAGTCTGGAGATTTTCCAGGCTATGAAAAGCATCCATTAGGCGCTGGAAGCCTTTTTCACTTGCAACCAGTGCCTCATTGGAGAAATCGAGTATGCTTCTGTAATTAGCCTGCAGCATGAAAAACCGTGCTACAGTAGGGGCAAAACCTTTTTCAAGGTTAGGATTGTCCCCGGTAAAGATTTCATTTGGAAGAATATTGTTCCCTGTACTCTTGGCCATTTTCTTACCGTTTAGAGTAAGCATATTGGCGTGCATCCAGTAATTAACCGGTGTTTTGCCTGTTGCTGCTTCCCCTTGAGCAATCTCGCATTCGTGGTGAGGGAACTTGAGGTCCATTCCACCACCGTGAATATCGAATTCTTCTCCAAGATATTTGGAGCTCATTACGGTACATTCCAGGTGCCAGCCGGGAAAACCATCACTCCACGGGGAAGGCCAGCGCATAATATGCTGGGGTTCGGCTTTCTTCCAAAGTGCAAAATCCTGCGGATTTTTTTTATCGCTTTGTGCTGTCAATTCCCGTGTGTTGGGAATCATATCTTCAAGCTTTCTACCACTTAATTTTCCGTAATCGTGAGATTCGTTGAATTTTAATACATCAAAATAAACCGATCCATTGGCTTCGTATGCGTAGCCCTTTTCCAGGATATCTTTGATGATTTCGATTTGTTCTACAATATGTCCTGTAGCCGTAGGTTCGATGCTGGGAGGAAGGTTGTTAAATTTTTGCAGGATATTGTGAAAATCAACTGTATAACGCTGCACTACTTCCATAGGCTCGATTTGCTCGAGACGTGCTTTTTTTGCAATGCGATCTTCCCCAGAGTCGGCATCATTTTCTAAATGACCCGCATCGGTAATATTTCGAACATACCGCACTTTATACCCCAGGTGTTTAAGGTATCTAAAGACAAGGTCAAAGGAGATAAAAGTGCGACAGTTGCCAAGGTGAACATTGCTGTAAACCGTGGGGCCACATACGTACATGCCAATGGCACCTTCGTTAATGGGGGTGAAGACTTCTTTTTCTCCAGATAGTGAATTGTAGATCTTTAGTTCCTGCTGCTGGTAAAGTGCCATAGAATAGTGAAGAATTTAAAATTCAGTTTCCAGATTGATGTAGTCTAAAAAGTCACGTCGGGCTTCGGGATCTTTGAATCGGCCACCGTACTCACTAGTGACGGTGCTACTTTCAATATCCCTTATTCCGCGGCTGTTTACGCAAAGATGTTTTGCATCAATAACGCAGGCTACATCTTCTGTTCCCAGAACTTCCTGTAGTTCTTTAACTATTTGCATTGTTAATCTCTCCTGTACTTGTGGACGCTTCGCGTAATAATCAACTATGCGATTCATTTTTGAAAGCCCTACAACAGTTCCATTGGAGATATATCCAACGTGTGCTTTTCCAACAATTGGAAGCAGGTGATGTTCACAGGTAGAGTAGAGGGTAATGTTCTTTTCTACCAGCATCTCCCCGTACTTGTACTTATTTTGAAAAGTAGAGGCTTTTGGCTTTACCTGGGGATGTAACCCGCCAAAGATTTCGTTGACAAACATTTTCGCAACTCTCTTAGGGGTTCCTTTAAGACTGTCATCGGTAAGGTCCAGACCTAAGGTCTCCAAGATACTTTTTACGTCAACCTGGATGCGTTCAATCTTTTCTTCATCGCTTATATCAAATGCATCTTTGCGCATTGGCGTATCTGTGTTGGGGCTTACGAATGCATCTCCCATTTCATCAATAGCCTCGTCTATATTGTCTTTTTTCATAATACGTTATAAGGTACGGTCTAAACACTGTGTATTTAAGCTTGCAAAGATACATATTTAAACCTTTTTCTGGTAATATGTAGCAGCAAGTTCGATTGCTAAAAGGTCCTGAATTAAAAAAACAGCCCGAAGGCTGTTTTAGAATTTATATGTGAGATTTTACAACCCGAAACTTAGTGAAAGCACATAATTAGAATTTTCTCTTGAATTTCTAAAGCGATCTGTTAATCCGGTTTGATACAATTGAGGATTGTTTTCCCTTGAAGAATGGTCATACGCCAAATCAATTTTTATATTTCCGAAGTTATACCCAAGTCCTGCGGAATAACCTTCAAGATCACCCACTGTAAACCCATTGCTGTAAGGGCTTTCCTCAAACCTGTAACCACCTCTAAGGCTCCAGTTTTCAATCCTGTATTCTCCTCCAACCCTAAAAGTTGACGCTCCCTTTAATTCATTCGAAATAAGCTCATTTTGAGACCTGAAAGCAGGATCATCTGTAGGTTTGAATTTCGTGGTGGAATAATCTTTATATGTGTAGTCAAAGCTTAGAAGTGCAGAAGTACCAAAAAGATAAGCTAAACTTCCTGTATAACCGGCGGGGGTTTGCAACTTGTAATCGGGATAAATGTTCACAACATTTGGATCAACAATAGCCTCCCCCAATTCCAGGCTGTAAGTTTTAAGGTACTGGGTGGTTTCTTCAGAAATAGTATACCATGTTGGAGATTCATAAGCTATCCCCGCTCTAACATTTTCACCAACTTTTGCCAGTGCACCCAGTTGAAGACTAAATCCACTTCCCAGGGTGCTAAGTCGGTCCTCGAAAAGTATTTCATTGATTTCACTTCCGGTGTTATCATTCACTTCAAAAAAGGAAGTCATTCTTTCATAATTAATGAAATGAGTATTCAAATTAAGTCCCAGGTAGAGAAAATCCTGATATTGTGTTGCAAAGTTAAAAGAGAACTTTCCGTTTAAACCGGTAGCGGCGTAGGCATATTCCTGGTCGAAACTTCCTGTCGCAACATTAGAAGTGTAGGGAGCAAAAGGGCTGCTCGCGTTATCGGGTTCGTAATCATATAAGTAACCCTGATACCCCAAAAATGCCTGCTGGGCTGCAAATCCTTCTCTTTCTCCAAGATCGGCATAAACGCCTGCTATAGTTTGATTTCTTGTTAAATCTACCTCAAGTAAGTCAACAGGAATTCCTTGTGCGAATTCGAGAAAGTAGTTATTGATGGAACGCGTGTTAGTTCCAAAAGCTAGAAAATCATTCTCATAGCTGGATGATTTATTGTAATTAAAGCCAAGGCTAAATTTCTTCCAGTCTGCATTTTCATCAAAATTGTTGAATACAAAAACCGCCCCTGCCTGGCCAAGATCGGTATTTGAATTAGAGTTACTATTGAAACTGTTCATGAAGCTCACCTCATTGCTGCTGTTCTCGACATTTAAGCTAAGAGTTGCAGAACTATTGAGAAATATGGCCGAGCCGGCGGGATTTACATTTAGAGAAGAGAGATCTCCTCCCAATGCCCCAAATGCTCCGCTCATAGCACGGTAACGTGCTGTTCCATTAAGATCTGTGCCCGAATACCTTACGGCATCTGTAATATTTTGTGCCTCTGCAGACATAGAGATTATGGCTGTAAAGACAAAAATCAATTTTTTCATTTATAAATTTTTGGTCTAAACTATACTATTTTCCACCTCTTCCACGGCTGGACCTGCTGGAAGATGAACCAGTACCCGAAGACGAGGATCTAGTATTCGATGATGAGGATTTATAAGAGCTATTGTTGCTCCTGGAAGAACGACTCGATCTTGCCTCTGGTCTTGAGTTTGAGGATGAATTGCTCCTTACAGCAGGTGATGACCTTCGTTGGGAAGAACTTCTGTAGGTGTCATTTGTCCTTGTTGAAGAAGACCTAACCCTCGTTGAACGGGTTTGATAGGTTCTATCGTCATTAACTCTTGTTCCTGCAGCTCTAACATTTCTGGTGTTTGAATATCCCTGTATTCTGGAAATACGACTTTCAGAATTAGCCTGTCTGTCACGATAACTGTTTGAATAGCTGTCTCTGCGACCGCTATTATAGGCTACGTTGCGACGGTTGTAATATGGGTAGTAATTTGAGTAACCTCTGTATGGGTGGTAAGGTGAGTACCTATGGCCGTAGCCATAATAACCTCCCCATCCAAATCCCCAGCCAATGTTCCATCTCCAGGAATTGTAAGTGTAAGGTGATCCAAAATAGAAAGGATCATAAAATCCATAACGGTAGTATCTTGGCCCCCAGAATGGATCGTAGAAACCGGTGTAATATGGGTAGCCGTATGGATAGTAAAATGAACCGTATACAGGATAATTATTATAAATGTTTACTGCAATCTCATCTGGATCTGTTCCCCATGCAGCTCTACCGGGTTCATATTCCATTCCCTCTGCTCCAAACATGTTTTCATCATACTGGCCCGAGGAGTAGGATTCGACATCTGTAAAAATAACTCCGTCTTGAGAAATAGCTCCAAATTGCTCGGCTTTTTCTCCAAAGAGATTTTTATAATAAAGGGCGTCTTCATAAGATTCCTCGTAATCATTAGCAGTATAGGCCTCGCCGCTTTGTGAGGAACTGTAAATTCCATCATTTTCATACCCGGTATACTGATAAGAACTACAGGAAGCTAATAAAAACAGAGAGCCCAATGCAGTAAGCAGGCTTCTCAAGTTTAAAAGCTTGTAGTATCGTTTCATGGCGTTGAATTTATTATTGAACAAAGATAAAAATAGTTAGTTTTGCATTAACTTTATTTCATTAACAAGGTGCAAGATTTGTGCCAAAAGACTGGAGATGGCAAAGAACCTCACTACAAGAAAAGAAGATTATTCAAAGTGGTATAACGAATTGGTAGTAAAAGCCGATTTGGCTGAAAATTCGGCTGTTAGAGGCTGTATGGTGATCAAGCCATACGGTTATGCTATTTGGGAAAAAATGCAGGCGCAGCTTGATAAAATGTTTAAAGAGACAGGTCATCAAAATGCCTATTTTCCGCTGTTTGTTCCTAAAAGTCTTTTTGAGGCTGAAGAAAAGAATGCCGAAGGTTTTGCAAAAGAATGTGCTATTGTCACTCACTACAGGCTAAAGACCGATCCGGATAACGCAGGTAAGTTAATAGTAGATCCTGAAGCTAAACTGGAGGAGGAGCTTGTTGTTCGTCCTACTTCTGAAGCAATCATCTGGAACACTTATAAAGGCTGGGTGCAGTCTTACCGCGATTTGCCTATCCTAATCAATCAGTGGGCAAATGTTGTGCGCTGGGAGATGCGTACGCGTCTTTTTCTACGTACTGCGGAATTTCTTTGGCAGGAAGGGCATACTGCTCATGCTACCAAAGCAGAGGCTATAGCCGAAACTGAACAAATGAATAATGTCTATGCTGAGTTTGCCGAAAATTTTATGGCAATGCCGGTTATTAAAGGACGAAAGACCGAAAGTGAAAGATTCGCAGGTGCCGTAGATACATATTGTATTGAAGCTATGATGCAGGACGGTAAAGCTCTGCAGGCGGGAACTTCCCACTTTCTAGGCCAAAACTTCGCAAAGGCTTTCGATGTAAAATTTGCCAGTAAAGAAGGTAATCTCGAGCATGTTTGGGCTACTTCCTGGGGTGTTTCTACCAGATTAATGGGAGCTCTTATCATGACGCACAGTGACGACAACGGACTGGTTTTGCCTCCAAATCTTGCGCCTGTGCAGGTAGTGATAGTGCCAATCTATAAGGGAGAAGAGCAGTTAGATCAGATCTCTGAAGTGGCGAATAAATTAGCTTCCGATCTTAGGGCACAAGGCATATCGGTAAAATATGACGATCGCGATACTCAAAAACCCGGATGGAAATTTGCCCAGTACGAATTACAGGGAGTGCCGGTAAGAATAGCTATAGGTCCCAAAGATCTTGAGAAAGGTTCTGTGGAACTGGCAAGAAGAGATACATTGAATAAAGAATTCATCGCTCAGGAGGATGTGGTGAGCAAAGTGAAAGGTTTGATGATTCAAATCCAGGAGAATCTTCACCAAAGAGCCAGAACCTTTAGAGATGAGCATATCACACCTGTAGAAGATTTCGAGGAATTCAAAAAGGTGCTTAAAGAAAAAGGTGGATTTATTTCTGCGCATTGGGATGGCACTTCCGAGACTGAAAACAAGATAAAAGAATTGACCAAAGCCACTATTCGCCTTATTCCGTTTGATGGAGAGAAGGAGGAGGGAGCCTGTGTTTACACGGGGAAACCGTCTGTAGGGAGAGTTCTTTTTGCAAAAGCGTATTAAATTTCAAAAAATTTTCCTGAACATTTGCGGCATTGAAAAATAGTTGTATTTTTGCATCCGCATTTGAAAATAAATGGTCCGTTCGTCTAGGGGTTAGGACGCCAGGTTTTCATCCTGGTAACAGGGGTTCGATTCCCCTACGGACTACAAAGGTTTACAAGTCGTGTAAACCAGCTTTGAAATAATAATAATGGTCCGTTCGTCTAGGGGTTAGGACGCCAGGTTTTCATCCTGGTAACAGGGGTTCGATTCCCCTACGGACTACTGAGAAAGAATTAATTTAATAACAGTGTAATGGCAAATCATAAGTCATCGTTAAAGAGAATACGTAGCAACGAGACAAAGCGTCTTAGAAACCGCTACCAGCATAAAACTACAAGGAATGCCATCAAGAGGTTGCGTGATGCAGAGAAAGAAGAGGCAGAGACTTTATATCCTACTGTAGCTTCTATGATTGACAAATTAGCGAAGAAAAATATCATTCATGATAATAAAGCCGCTAACCTTAAGTCAAAGTTGGCTAAGCACGTTGCTGCTCTTTAATTAAGATAGTGTTCAATTTATAAAGAATGCCTTTCGTGTAACGCGAGAGGCATTTTTCATTTTAAAATTTCCAAACCTTCCCGGTTGAATAAATCAGGAGGGTTTTTAAGTTTCTAATCCTGCCTCCTTATGTTATCTTGGGTAGCCTCTGGTTAAGCAGGAGAGCTTTGGTGTGTATCACCACCTCTTTCAATTAATAGTCGGATCAAGAACAATTTCTGGGTTTTTGAGTTTTTAAGCAAATAATTTCTCAAGCCGATACAAGAAGAACTCTGTT
>NZ_JAPONB010000011.1 GCF_026676115.1 Salinimicrobium sp. TH3
TCTGTAACTACTGAAATGTCGGGGTTAGGAACATCAGCCGGGCACTGCACATTTATGCCTGCAGGATTACTGGCAGTTGGAACTGTAGTATCATTGACAGTTATAGTTTGAGTTACATTTATAGAATTTCCTGCCTCATCGGTTACACTATATGTTCTTGTAATGACTTCTGGATTGGATTGTCCATTGCTTGAATCAGAAACGAAAGTCACGGTTGGATTTGCAGTACAGTTATCCGCTTCGCTTGTGACTACAGTAATATCAGCTGCAGGGACGTCAGCTGAGCATTGTACGCTTATAGCTGCAGGATTACTTGCGGTAGGATCTGTGGTGTCGTCCACAATTATTGTTTGAGTAACATTAATGGAGTTCCCTGCCTGATCTTTGACGTTATATGTTCTTATAATGATCTCCGGATTGGATTGTCCATTGCTTGAATCAGAAACAAATTCCACGGTAGGATTTGCAGTACAGTTATCTGCTTCGTCTGTAACTACTGAAATGTCTGGGTTAGGAACATCAGCCGAGCACTGCACATTTATGCCTGCAGGATTGCTGGCAGTAGGATCTGTGGTATCGTCCACAGTTATAGTTTGGACAACATCAATTGAATTTCCTGCCTGATCTTTGACACTATATGTTCTTGTAATGACTTCCGGGTTGGATTGTCCATTGCTTGAATCAGAAACGAAAGTCACGGTAGGATTTGCAGTACAGTTATCCGCTTCGTCTGTAACTACTGAAATGTCTGGGTTAGGAACATCAGCCGGGCACTGCGCATTTATGCCTGCAGGATTGCTGGCAGTAGGATCGGTGGTATCACTATTACAGTCATCAAAAGCAACTGCAAAAATGCCATTAGGAGACTCATACCAGGCGACAGAAATTTCGGGATGTTCCTGAGGGTAATCGTAGCTTTCCAGTGCTGGATAACTCCAATAGGAAGCAAGGGCTGAAGAGGTCAGCAGTAGAAAGAAAATCGAAATTTTAAGAGGAGTAAAGTTTTTCTTCATACCAAACCGTTAGAAATCAGGGGGTAAAAGTAGGAAAAAAAAGCACATTTTTTCTTATTTATGTTTTTTTTTGGAGGTAAAGTGCATGTTTTATAGGATTAAGTGTATATAGGAGTCAAATCAGATAGTGGGTTGTTAAAACAAAAAAAGCTGCAAAATGCAGCCTTTTAATTGGTTAGTGAGTTTTAAGGAGTTATTCCAGAATCACCTTTTTGACAATAATTCCCTGCTCGGTATGCACTTTCACAACATAAACTCCCGCGCTGAATCTTTGGACTGGAAGAGGAATTCTTCTTTCCAGAGGAATATTGTAATATACATGCACCTGTTGCCCCAGCATGTTATTCAGATAGACTCTCGAAATTTCCAGCAATTCCGGATTTTTAATTATAATTTCCCTGGTGCCGTTTACGTAGATCACCTCAATGGGACCTTCTTCTATGATTGGTTCTTCGGGTTCCTGAACAGCCCACCTGTCATGGAAGACAATTTGGAACCTGTTAGTGAAAGTTCCAGCCTCCGATTCTGTAACATAATCTTCCTCTCTTAGATCGTGTGTTATCTGTAAAAGGCTATCTCTTAAAAGAATATTCATTTCATCGGGAATATTTCTTAATTCGTCAATGGTTATAGTAAGTTCTCCTTTTTCTTTAACTTTTAACTCTAAATTAAGTTCCTGATCAAGATCAAAATTATTTACTCCCTGGATGACAAACTTATAATTATCAGGAGACCAATACATATCTTCTTCTATGTCCTCTATGAGTGGTGCATCATAACCCAGGTCAAAGCCGCTACTTGCATTAGGATCTGCTGTAACAAGAAGTTGACGATGATACTTCATGGGAGATTTAAATTTTAACCAGATTTTCTTTTGGTCATTTAATGTATTATTAGAAGCCAAACTTTTAATAGTTTTTTTCTCCTGAGTTTGAAAAACAGATCTTCCTTCAGTTTCTGTTTCAAAAGCTCTTTGTGTATTTCTAAGAATTATATTGTCTCCACCTGTCTTCGTGACCACATCTAATTCTCCGTCTTCCCCTAAGGTTGTGCTCATTACTTTGTTTACAAAAAATCCCTGACCTACAGGTATGAACTGTTCTGGTTTAGGCTCTGTGGAAATTTCTCCGGTATTGTTAATTCGTTGATCGACCGAGGAAGCCGCCTGTACTCCTCCAGAGAGGTTATAAGCTGCGTAACCACCAACATACTGTTGAAGATAGTGGCTTTTACCCGCAAAATGAGACCAGAAATAAATGGTGCCATTAAAGTTAGCATTTTCTACAGAAATATTTCCGATATTCATCTCCCCCTCGAGGTTTTCTCGAATGAATTTGTCTGCATCCAAAGCTGAGGGATAGGGATTTCCAATTAGATAGTTGTGATTAAGAGCACCACTAAAGTCTAAGGTAATGTTACCGTTGTGAGGTTTACCTCTAAAGGTGTAATTCTGAGTATTGTCCCATATATCCACTGTGCCATCTGTACCTTTCATGGTATAGCCTTCTCCTGTTTCTATATCACCGGTAGCTCCTATCCACTCCCAATCTGCATATAAACTGGCATAGCCTTTAAACTTCCACATCCAATAAGTGCTTAAAGTCATAGGATTTGTCAGAGGACCATCAGCTGCGGCATATTGGTCTGAGAATTTGATTGCGTCTGGATCATTTTTATGCCTAAAATCCCGTAACACATCGTAAATAGAATATGAAGCATTATTTGGTGTTGAACCCTGAGCACTAACTGGGCTGGACCAATAATTATAATTAAAACTTAGCTTTTTCCCTTGCTGATCCCTTTGCAGCCAACCACCACTGGCATTGTCCAGGATGCTGCCATGATCCTGTAAAAGCTGGGATTCACCTACGAGGTCTATGTTTCCGTTTAAAAGTAGATAATGAGTGATGGTTAATGGATTGTCCTTATTTATACTTAATAATCCTGAATCAGATAACAAACCAAGCATAATGATATTTTTACTCTCCGAAGTAATATTATGTTGAGTTCTGGCAATATTCCAGGTTATTGGTGTACCATCAAAAGTACTATTAGGATAATCCCAAACATCGGGTCGTGCCCAAGTATCTTTATCTGCCCAGATTCCGTCTGCCCCGGAACAATAGGGAGTAGGGGAAGTGTTTTCCTGGTCTGTTGTAATATTCACTAATCTACCAGGGACTTTGTTTATAGCATGGTCTGGTGTTACCCCTCCCGAAGGCTTTAAATTGTCATCAAAGGTTAGGCATTCTACAAGGTTGTCTGGATCAGGATTATCTGAAATTAATCTGTAATATCCGGCCAGGTCACCCCAGGTTTGATTATAAAACTCGACTCCGTCCTGATCCAGGTTGTGAGTATTAGTAGCAGTATCAGTATGGTAACTACTTATACCATCAGGAAGAGTCAAGTTAGGAACTACCTCTCCTTCTATCAGGGAACCGGTCGTTGCGACATCGTTTAGTTTGATACGCTGGTTCATCATAAACCGTAATTCTTTCAAAGTTGGAGGATTGGTCCAGATTCTTAGTTCATCGATCCATCCAGAGAAATGATTTGAAGTAGTTTTGGTGTTAGCATTGTAGCGAGCTCCTATACTGGTATTATTGATACCTGAACCATTCGTGCTAATACCGCCTGGTACACTTACACCATCAACCCATAGATCACCACCATTGGAAACTGCAATATGATACCAGCGAGTATTTTTAGCAATGGCTGCAGAAAGATCTTCCATTTTTATTTCGAATCCTGAGCTACTAAAAATAACACCTTTATTAGCATCGGTTGTGCCTCCTCCATCAATAGCTCTGTCGAAAGGTCTAATCCAGGCTTCAATAAAATAATTACCGTTATAATTGTTTCCCAGATCAACATAATCATCCACTCCATCAAAATCAAGGGTAGTACAGTCTGGGAGGTTGACTTCCACTGGATTAATAATAGGAGGACAACCTGTGTTTTCAATGAGTACATCATTTTCATCTACGACGCTTGGGGTTAGTTCCCATGTGAATGTATAATTGCCGATCTCTGCGCCTTCAAAAATAATGTTGGGGTTATTTACAGGGTTTAATTCGCTTTCAGAATCTGCATTAATAAGAGAATAATCTTCATTAGGTCCTGTGATCACCCATTTTCCGGAATACCCATCTATCGTCTTGAATCCACCTTTAGTAAATTCTTCAGTTACATCTCCCTGAAAAGCTCCTGTTATAGTAGCTACTAAATTCACGATAGTATTTCCACATTCCCCCGTTTCGGCAACTACATCTGTTGTATACTGATCGAAAACAAACACTCTAATAGTCTCCGAATTGTTAATGTCTTCACAAGGATCCCCGTTACTATCTAATATTAATGCCGTTTTAACTTCGAAATCGTTCCATCCTATCTTTCTTGGTGTAAAAGAGACAGTGCTCTCGTTGTCTAACCCTATTTGTTCTAATTCTGTAGTATTAGGATCTTTATCATCATAAAACCATTGTAATAATACATTTTGAGGTCCTTCCGGTACTTTAATATTGTCTACCGCCCATATATCTCCTAATCGTACTCCTCTATATTCAAATCGAACTCGCAGGTTGGACTCCCCAATGTAGCTACCCAAATCAAAGGTCATTTGATTGACCTGCTTCTCACCATAGCCAAAGTGATCCTGAGCACCACTTTTTGCCGGCCCCACCACTTTGTAAAGCTCTTTGTATTCCGATCCATTTTTAAGCAATACTACTCTTATTGAAGCATCGGTGGTTAGATTGTACGCCTGATCAAAAGTTAGCACGGCTTCATCGGTTGCCAATAAATTAAATGGAGGAGTATCCATGTTGGAGTCATAAGTACTCTGTGCAATTGCAAAATGTTCATTCTGTTGACCATCATTACGAGGATTCCACCATTGTTCGCTTGTATTGTAGGGAGAATTTATATCAGCAGTGATAAATTTCCACTTTGGCTGCGTTTTATGCCAGTGAATAGGAGTTCCTGAATCTGCATTTGCATTATAATTGATTTCGTTGCCATTAGGATCTGTAAAATCCCATCCATTATTTTTAATTCCGGCACTTGTAAAATCTCCACCTTCAAATTTTCCAAATTCTGATACATATTTAATTTCAGAACTCAAAGTGATCTCGTTTCCATAACAAAGGACTTCGGGTGTAACTTCAACCGGCTCAGGTTTAATATCTGAGGGGATCACACTTAAAATTGCTGTTTGAGAATAAACACCATTTTCGCAAGCTCCATTAACAATTTTAGCTCTAAAAATTGTTGTTTCCACATTGTTTTCTAAAATCGTTAAAAAATCTGAATTCGATAAAGTGGAACTTTGACTGTCATAAATTTCCCAGGTGAGAGTGGAAGCAGTTCTATATTCCCATTCCAGGATATTCCCGCTAAAATCCTCTAATTTTAAAGATTGCTCTAAATCGTTAGTCTGAATTTCACAGGTTAAAAAGATTCTTTGATACTCTTCCTGAGACCATGATAAAACACCTCCCTCTGGTAAAGCATCAATTGTGACATCAATGTTATTCGAGGACATTTCATCACACACACCGCTTTTTACTATGGCTCTAAATTTTGTAGCGGTTGTTAAATTAGTAAAATCGTAGGTTCCGGACGTATTATTAATAGAAATCCAATTCGTTCCGCCATCTTCAGATTTTTCCCAATATTGCACGTCACCTGTATGTCCGGATAATGTTAATGTACCATTTGGAGAGGTAACACAGACACTTTCCGGACCTGTTAGGGTACCGGGCACCGTTGGTTCATCAACTTCTATAGTAATGTTTCGGGTAGTTGTACAGCCACTTTCAAAACTTCCCGTCAAAATGTAGGTAGAAGCAGAAGTTGGATTGACAGTTAGCTCTGCGGAAGTGCCAATTTCCTGCCCATTTTCATCTTTCCAACTATATGAAGTAGCCCCATTTCCTGTAAGGACAATACTGCTTCCCGAACAGATCAAGGGATTTCCTGCATCTGAAACAGCTGTGGATTCATCAAACGTAATAGATAAGTCAGGAAGAGGATTTATTGTGAGCTTAATTTCCACTCTTTCACTTTCACATCCCTCCGTTGAGATCTGGCTTACCCAATATGAAATAGGGGTTTCAGTGACAGTCTCCGTGTTTGGAACGGGAGCGGATTCTAATGAAGTTGCAGCATCAGCACTGGGATACCAGTTTAAAGTTGCTCCGGTGTCTGCAGTGGCAGTTAAAGCAGGTGCCCCTTCTGCATTATGACAGTAAGCAACATCTGTAACGCCTGGGGCAGCCGGTCTTTGGTTTATGGTAATAGTTGATGGTGCTATAACTTCTGCACAACCGTTGGCCGCGGCAATAGTGTTTGTAACAGTATAAGTTCCAGGAGTACTTCCTGCTATGTCAATCTCTCCTGTTGTGCTATCCACAAAGGTCAATCCAGCAGGACTAGAGGTAAAATTACCTTTTATTGCATTTGCAGCCATTAATGGAAGAGGATTTACGGCATTACTGCAAAATGGAGTCTCTTCATAGGAAAAATCTGCTATTGGTTTTTCTCCTATAGTGAAGGTGAATTTCTTTTCTGCTACAGTACAACCTGCTGTTTGAGGATTTACTGTATATCTATAGGTAATTACATAATCGCCAGGAGTAGTTCCATTTGGTGTAATTGCCCCGGTTGAAGAATTAACCGTTAGTGCTGAATTATCTACTGAAAACACTCCTGTACCATTGGTCAAATTGTCACCGTTAGTATGAGGAGTGTAGGTGGTGTCATCAGTTTCACAAAATTCTCCTGTAGTTGCACTGTTATCTGTTGTGATGTAACTAAACTCAGTTATTACCGGTTGGGGAACAATAGTAACTGTTTTGCTATCTGTAGCTGCAGTACAAATTTGCTCTCCGTCAACTTTAAAAAACGTAGTAAGTGTAAATTCCAACACTTTACCATGATCTCCTTCAACCGGAGCATAGGTTGCAGCAGTTGGACTATTACCGTTCGTAATAGTTCCAAAACCATTACTTGTTGTCCATTCAAAGGAGCTAAAGTTTTCTGCTGTCGCGCCAGTGCCAATTGATATGGAGGTTGCTGTACTGCAAGCCTCAAAATCGTCTCCTGCACCTGCAGTTGGCGGTTCAAATGTGGCAACATTTACAATTTGAGAATATCCGGTATCGCAGGAAAAACCATCCGGACCGTCAATACGTGCACGATACTCTCCTGCCTGGCCAGTTGAAATTTCAGAAAAAAGTTCACCTGTCTCTGTAGCTCCGAAGTTGCTCCAGGCATCTTGTGAAGTGGCTCTGTATTCCCACTGGTATTGTATTGCAGTGTTATCTCCAGACGCCGTAGCCGCAACTCTTAAAATTGTTTCATCACCTGCACATATATTCTGACTTTGCGGCTGATCGTCTTCAGCGATTACAATATTTTCGTCTACAGTCACAGTCACCACCTCAGATGTGACCGGAGAACAGGCACTGTCTCCACTAACAATTACATAATAACTACCTCCGGTAGAAGAAGTTGCGTTGTTGAGTTGCAGGATTGGAGAATCTGTTCCCACTTGAGAATCTGAAGTTGCTCCAACCTTGAACCACTGGTAACTCAAGTTATCTCCCGAAGCTGCCATTTCAAGCTGAGTGGAATTGGCTGTACAAACCGCCACGGGAAAAGGTTCAGAAGTTATTTCTACACTGGTAACAATTGTTATAGGGAGGGTGGCAGCAAGTTCAGAACAACCTCCGGCTTCTCCTAAATAGTAATTCAAAGTATATTCACCAGCAGTAGCATTTGCAGGAGTAAAAGCTCCTGTTTCTTCATTGACGGTTAAACCCTGGGATGAAAACTGTCCCCCGGTGAAGGCTCCAGAACCTGTGAGTGTAGGTGTAAAGGTTCCCTGATAGGTATCATTACAAAAAGTCACCTGATCATTTTCAAAAGAAATGTCAACATCGGGTGTCGGATTCACAATGATCTCAGTAGAACCCGTAATGGTATTTGAACACTCCGGAGCATCAGGATATTCTATACTTACCAGTTCATAGGTGTAGGTTGTAACCTGATCGTTATTCACACTTAAGGCACCAGTTGATAAAGTAACTTCCCCGGCAGCATCCAGTGCTATTGTTTGGTGGCTTCCGCCATTTATGGTGTAGGTAACTATAGCATTAGGAGTTCCATTGGTAAAGAATATATCAGTCATCCCTGCATCACAGATTTCTGTAGTTCCAGAGATCGCTACTGTTGGTATGTTTCTTACTGTGAGAACAGCGGTTTGTGAAGTTACAGGGGAACATATAAAACTTTCGGGTCCGCTAATCACTACGTAGTAATTTCCCGCATCATTCAGAGTTGCTGCGTTGATGTCAAGAGAGGCTGAATTTGTGCCTACTGCAGTACCTGAGCCCGGTGTTCCTTTGAACCACTCATAGTTCAATATCTCATTACCCGATGATGCCTCGACAGATAAAGTTGCGTTTCCACCCACACAAATTGAGGTATTAGCCGGTTGTGCAGTAATAGCGATATCCTCATTGACAGTCAAAGCTACAGCTTGGGAGGATTTCATTGCGCAGGGAGATGTTCCGCCGACTTCTACATAATAATTTCCTGCAACTGCAGGAGAAACATTGTTAAGAGTTAAAGTCGCTGTGGTTCCATTCGCTACAGGAGTTCCGGCTCCGACAGCACCCTTAAACCATTGGTATTTAAGTCCATCACCGGTAGCTGAAACTGAAAACTGAGCATTTTCTCCTTCGCAGACTCTTATATTTGAGGGTTCGGTAGTAATTTGAACCTGCTCATATATGGTAACTTCTGTGGTGCTGATCTCTTCCCCGCACCCTCCATTAGCATCAATGGTATAGGTGACGGTATACGTTCCGGGAGTGACATTTGCAGGACTAAAAGCCCCACTCTCAGCATTAATTTCACCAGATAAAGCCCCACTCGCAGTGAATACCCCTTCATCCCATTCCCCTATACCATCTGTAAAGGAAACTTCTGCAACTGAAACAGAATTACAGTAGGCATCGTCATAGCTGATATCGACGGAAGGAGTAGGAGTAACAGTAATGGTTGCCGAATTATTAATTGTAACCGCTTGCTCACAGCCTAATTCATCAGCGTATTTTACTTTAGTTATTGTATAAATAAAATCAGTGTCAATATTGCTGACAGCATTTAATGTGCCGGTGTTTAATGTTGCTGTACCGCTGCCTCCTACTAAAATAGTTTGTTCTGAGCCATTATTGATGGTGTAAGTTACTGTTGTGTTTGGAGTTGAAGTGATAGTGAGATCAGCAGAATTGCCGTCACAGATTGCTGTTGTACCGACAATTGTAGCTGTGGGGTCAGGTCTGAAAAAGATGATCATTTCATCTTCTCCAGTTCCACAGGCATTTTTACCATTTGGTTTTGGTACTGTCATTTTAATAGTAACACTACCTCTATCAAGATCTGCTTGTAAAGGTGTATAGAAAAAATTAAAAGATCCTGAAACACCACTATTGCCTGGTAGGCCTTGGAAACCTGCATTTGCTGCCCGTCCGGTGGCCGTAAGAGTAGGTGTGAATTTGGAATTTCCAAATTCAACATTCGCGTCTATTCTCACCTGAGCCAGAGTGCTGCAATAAGTTTGATCAGCTCCGACATCGGTAATGATATAATTGTCAATATTAATTGCAAAAGAAGAAGTAAAATCACTCCAGTAGCACCCATTGCCTGCTCTTACCTGAACAATTTCAGTATCATTGTAATTATTTGTTGCACTGGCACTAACCATAACTGAGGTTCCTGCCGTATTAGTATTGGTGATGTTCCAACCGACAGGTACCTTCCACTCATATACCGTAGCGCCATCAACTGGATCAATTTCAAACTGCATCCCCTCATAAGGTGGACAAACATTTGGATTATTTGTAAAATCTTCTGATGACCTTATAATTGCTGGCGCATCCGGAGCCTCGTCTGTACTAACAACAGAGATTTCGATTGGTTCACCACTGTCTCCGCATTCATTCAGAGTATAAACGGAAATTAAGACATCATCTGAGCCTGCATTAACAGTTATCCTATTGGTGTTGGTTCCGCTAATGATGTTCCAGTTTCCCGGTACATTCCAAACGTAATCATCAGCATAATCTACAGCGGGAATTTCATACACGATTCCTGTATCAGTAGCACAAACTTTCTCCGGACCGGAAATAGAGATTCCGGCTGTTGATGGCGCCGGATTCTTAACGGTAACAAAAAAAGAAGCAGAAACTTCACCGCAGTGATCGCTTTTTGCAGTAACTGTGATGTTCCCATCCTGATTAAGGTTTCCGGAAGTGACAGTTAGTTCATTCGTATTCTGACCACTGGTAATTGTCCATCCGCTGGGGACTGTCCAGGTGAAAGTATCAACTTTTGAATCCACAGGAACAGAAAAAACTATTTGGGGAGTCTGTGGACAGAATTCAGAATCATCTGAGGCACTAGTTATAGTAATGTCATCGGGTGAACCATTATCAACATCTATTGACTTTGCGTTGGAAGGACCACTCTCACCGCATTCATTGACTGCAATCACACTTAACAATTTATCGTTGCCCGGTGCACCACTGTTAAAGGTGACTTGAGTAGTTTGCGTAGTTACCTCTGTACCATTTGGAAGGGTCCAAATATACGAGTCTGCATAAGTCACGGATGAAATGGTATAGGTCACATCTGTGTTTGGGCAAACCACAGATTCACCCGATATCGCACTTGGTGTTGCGGGGATAGGATCATGGATTGATAGTGTTACGTTACGAGCATCACTATCCAGACATGCATTTCTTGCAATGACAGAAGCTGTACCATTCTGACCGAAGTTTCCTGCTGTAGCTATAATTTGGTTGGTGCCCGCACCGGAAGCAATACTCCAGCCCGTAGGTAGTGTCCAAAGATATTCATCAACAGAAATATCACTAGGTACACTCAATGTTACTGATCCGCCTTCACAAATAAAATCATTTTCCTGAGAAGTGTCAACAGTGACTGCTCCGGGAGTAGCAGGTTTTCCCGGACCAACATTTATACTAGTCGAATTTTCTGTTGTACCGCAGTCGTTAATTGCTTGAACCTTAACAACCTTTTCATTGCCTATAGCACCTGTAGTTACAGTTACTTGAGTTCCCGTCGTCTGACCTGTCCAACCTGAAGGCAAAGTCCATTTATAAGAGGATGCCCTCGCCACATCTGATATGGACAAAGTAACAGAGGAATTGGGGCAGACCATTCCATCTTCATTTAAACCGTTCGTAATATTAATGGTTCCGGGAACATCTGGAGTTCCCGGTTTTTCTATGAATGTGATTGTATTTGTGCTATAAACAGGATCCACACACGGTACACTGGAGGTAACTAAAAGGCGGATTTGATCTCCTCCTTGTAAGGTGTTATTTGAAAAAGACGCGGCAGTACTGATTGTAGTGGTATTACCGTTTCTGGTCAGCTGCCAGTCGTATTTCGGAGTTGCTCCAAGATTGCCTGGATTTGAAGTAGTGAAGGTGACATTTTCACCAGGGCAAATGTCTGTATTACTTGCGGAAATAGTAATTTTTCCTTCCTTCTTTTCGTAAACTGAAATTATTCCCGATGGGTTGCTGGTTGTTGTTTTATCAATATCAGGCTCCGAGGTGAGACAGTAGGTTACTTTCAACCGAATTCTATTGCTCCCTAATGCCGGATTGTTGTATGACAGAGTAGATTCAATTGCATTGGCGATATCATTCCATTCTCCACTTCCAATTTGTACCTGCCATTGATATGACTTTACAGTATTGGATGGAATAGAAGAGGTGAAAGTAATAGGAGAACTGGTGGTCGTACCATTCTTGCACAAAGTAGATGAGCCGGTGGTATTGGTTATCGTTACTGCGGGTGCGGTAGCAACACATTCCTGCCCCCACCCCACAGCAGAGGTCAGTAATAAAGCCCAAAAAGTAAATACTTTTAGAAGTAATTTTTTTGCCATAAACAGCCTTGTTAGAGTAGGGGGAATTATAAAAAAGAACTCCTGCAAAGAGCTCAGTAACCAACTAATTTACAATATATAAGTCGTAAGATGCTGACTATTAGGTGAAAGTATGAAAAACATCGATTAGATTCTCCTTTTAAGAAAAAATTATGAGAAAATCTTTGTGAAGTGTAAGAAAAAGACTAATAAAAAAAGGAGCTGATTGTTAAAGAAATGTACATTTCTTTAACAATCAGCTCCTTAAAATTCCAAATGGGAATCCTCATCCTGGAGAATACCCAATTTTTGTTAAACGATTATTGTCTATTCGCCCAGGAACGGATACCTGTAATCTGTCGCGGTTACAAAGGTTTCTTTTATTGTTCGTGGAGAGATCCAGCGGTACAGGTTTAAAATTGAACCCGCTTTGTCATTGGTTCCGCTTCCTCGGGCTCCACCAAATGGCTGCTGACCAACAACTGCACCTGTAGGCTTGTCATTGATGTAGAAGTTTCCTGCAGCATTCTGTAATGCCTTGGTAGCTTCAGCTGCGGCGTAACGGTCCTGTGAAAGTATCGCTCCTGTTAAAGCATATTCAGAATCATCAACCAGCTTTAATGTTTCCTCCCACTGGTTATCATCATATAAATAAACTGTTACTACAGGACCGAATAATTCGGTACACATGGTACTGTACTTAGGGTTATCTGTAAGGATCACTGTAGGCTCTATAAACCAACCTTTAGATTTGTCATAATTTCCACCCACTACGATTTCTGCATCGCTGTCATTCTTGGCGGCATCAATGAATTTTGCCAGTTTGTCAAATGAACCTTCGTGGATCACTGCTGTAATGAAGTTGCTCATATCCTCCGGAGATCCCATCTTAAAAGACTTCAGATCTTCAACGACATAGCCTTTTACTTCTTCCCACATGCTCTTTGGAATATAGACCCTGGAAGCAGCACTACATTTTTGACCCTGGAATTCAAAAGCTCCACGGGAAATGGCAGTTGCAACTTGTTTTGGTTTCGCACTTGGGTGAGCGAGAATGAAATCTTTACCTCCGGTTTCTCCAACGATCCTTGGATAAGATCTGTAGTTGTGGATATTATCTCCAATTTGTTTCCAAAGGTTTTTGAATACAGTAGTACTTCCGGTAAAATGAAGTCCGGCGAAATCTCTGTGTTCAAGAACCACATCAGAGATCATTTTTGGATCTCCCATCACCATGTTAATAACACCATCTGGCATTCCGGCTTCCTTGAAAACTTCCATGATCACCTGTGCAGAATACACCTGGGAATCACTTGGTTTCCAAATTGCCACGTTGCCCATTAATGCGGGTGCAGATGGCAGGTTTCCGGCTATTGCCGTAAAATTGAAAGGAGTCACAGCGTAGACAAAACCTTCCAATGGACGATATTCAAGCCTGTTCCATGCTTCCGAAGAAGACTCCGGTTGCTCTTCGTAAATGCGAGTCATGTATTCCACATTAAAACGAAGGAAATCGATCAGTTCACAAGCCGCATCGATTTCAGCCTGAAATATATTCTTTGACTGCCCAATCATGGTTGCAGCATTGATCTTGTAACGATAAGGACCTGCAATAAGCTCGGCAGCCTTAAGGAAAACAGCAGCTCGCTGTTCCCATTCAAGGTTCGCCCATTTCTTACGGGCTTCCAGGGCTGCATCTATAGCTTTTTCCACATGCTCTTTCGAAGCCTTGTGATAGTCTCCAAGATGGTGCTGGTGATCGTGCGGCGGATTCATTGGTGCCGTGTTACCGGTTTTGATCTCTTTGCCTCCAATATAAAGCGGCACCTCTACTTTGCTGTTGTACAATTCTTTATAAGCCTTTAAGACGGCCTCTCTTTCGGGGGTTCCCGGAGCATATGACTTTACTGGTTCATTTACTGCCTGCGGAACCTGGAATACACCTTTTCCCATAGTTTTATCAGATTTTTTTGATTTCTAAATAAGTGTCGTAAAGGTAAAAAAATTAAAAGAATTTTACTTCCCCTAATTTTTTCTGAACTTTACTCAAAATCAGGAGCTAAAAGCTAATAAATCTTAATATTTTCATAATGTGCACCGTCAGCATAACCCCTTTAAAAGGCGATAAATTATTTGTTCTTACATCCAATCGGGATGAGGCACCCGGGCGGGAAACTTTGCCGCCAAAGATGTATGAAATAGAGGGCTTGAAAATGGCATTTCCAAAGGATGTTCTTGCCGGTGGAACCTGGCTTGGCGTGAGTGAGCGAAAGAGAGTGATCTGTTTGCTTAATGGGGAATTTAAAAAACATGTGCGAAAACTGCCGTACGGGAAAAGCAGGGGAGTGGTGGTTAAGGATCTTCTCGCTGCTAAAGATTTTGCTGAAGCTGCGGAAGCTTATGATCTTTCGGAAGTTGAACCTTTTACCATAGTAGCTGCCGATTGGCAAAAGGAGCTTTTTTTTGCTGAATTTGTCTGGGATGGCAGTACAAAACATTTCCGAAAGTTATCTCTTAAGCCGCACATCTGGTCTTCAAGCCCTCTTTATTCAGCTGAAATGAAGCAGGTGCGGGAAGATTGGTTTTCAGAACTTCAGCAACAGCAGGAATTAACGCCTGAAGCATTGCTGAATTTCCATTTTTCTGCAGGAGAGGGAGACATGGAACAGGGAGTCGTTATGGACAGGGGGTTTGTAAGAACAGTGAGCATTTCCCAACTAATTGTTGCCCCGGAAAAAGTGGAATTCTATTATAAAGACCTGGCTGCAAAAGAGGAGTCCAAAATGACATTTTAAAGGATAAGTTCAAGGTTAGGTTCGCCCTTAGGTCCAAAACCTGCCAGATCTTAACCAGAGATTTCCAGGTAATTTAATAAATTAAAACCTCAAAGGGCTTCAAAAAAGACATTTTAGGGAGGTAAATAAATTGTTATTTCTCATTTTGCCTTGAACAACAATCTGTTATCAAACCCAGATCGAATCAATTTAGTGCAAATGGAGCACTTAATTTAAAGGAAGGAATTGTAACCCTGAATTTTCGGGTAGTTGTGAAGTTGATCATGCTGTAAAAACCACTCATGGCACCAAAGGGGGAGGTGAGGAGGCATCCACTTTTGTAAGTGTGGGATTCTCCCGGCTTTATTACCGGTTTCTTGCCAATAACACCTTCGCCTTCTACAATTTCAGTTCGGTTTAAGGCATCTTTGATCTTCCAGAATCGCGAGGTAAGCTGCACAGAGTCTTTGCTTTGGTTTTCAATCGTTATCTGGTAGCCAAAGGCGAAGTGGACCCGGTAATTCTTGTAGAAGGTCCCCTCAAAATTAGTTTCTATTGAGATCTTAATGCCTCTGGTTACTTGTTGTATCATCTTAGTAAATCGCGAATGATGCCAGTACTGAAAATAATGCAGCCACTACCGCTAAAATAAAGAATATTATATTGATAATAATAAACTTTAAAATCGTTTTAACTCTTCCCTGACCATAAAATCTTCGAAAAGCTTTATACAGATAAAAGCCGAAGACGAGAGTCATTATTCCTGTAGCTGCATTGTTGCCTAAAATAGAATTTATTCCTACCGCTATTCCAAATAGTACAAACCATGTGGTTTGATTGTGGAAGGTGAAGATAAGGTGCTCCATATATGTGAATGGCCTTCGCAAGTATAACAACCATATAAAAAGTGCGAAAATGGGAAGATAGAAGAAAATGATAAAAGGTAATTTGCTGTAAAAATAATTCCAGAAAAGATCTGAATCTGAACTGAACCTTTCGGCATCAACAGTTTTTTTGTAGAACCACTGGTTGTAGCGGGTGTCCCGATAATTTAGACTGTCCATTGCCACATGCGGGTTGCGTGTTTCTGTTCTTTTGTAAAAATCGGAGAAGACCTTATACCTGGTTGTAATAGCTTCAGAAAAGTTCATGGTATCTAAAGCAGCTTCGGGTACATATCGGGAAGTTTGAACACTGTCCTCTACTGTTGATACTTCAGGAAGAATTATTCCGAGCTCGGGATTTTCAGCTCTTGTTGCAGCCAGGAGCGAATCTGCTTCCCGGCGTTGTGCCTCTGTAACCTCTGTATCTATATTAACCGGCGGTTCAATTTCGTGAGTCACACTCCAGAGGAGGAAAAATATTATAGAGGCACTCAGGTAGAACCGGTATGGATTGGCATATCGTACCCGCTTACCCTGTATATAATCTTTTGAAATTTTTCCAGGTTTAAAAAGCAGGACTCCTAAAGTTCTGTAGAACCTTGAGTCATAAGCAAAAATACCTGCAAAGAATTCATTGAAGAAGTCATTGAATGCAAGCTTTTTTGTGCTATTAAGCTGGCCGCAATTGGGGCAGTATTCATCACTTATGTCGAGTGGGTGATAGCAATTAAGGCACTCGGTGTTTCGGTATTTGAGCTTGTGACGCTCTTTATAGATGGTAGGCAGATTGTTTCCTTTTTCCATGAGCTTTACGGAAAAATTAGTTGCTGATATTTAATGATGTGGCACTGCCAACGCCAATGACCCTGGTATATCTTCCGCCGGGAGGCAGGTAATAAATTATGACAGTATAATTATTTTCGGTGCTAACAAAATTTCCGCTAATAAATCCTTCGTCAAGTATCCCGTCATTCCGCAGATATACATGTTTATAGTCATAATAACCTTGTTTAAAAAGCCGGGCATTTTCATAAGCACCAGTTTCAGGATTATATTTTAGCCTGGTACTCTCATCGAGAATGAAATTGTTAAACTCTCCATACAGATGTACCTCTCCGCCCTCAAGCGGTTCAGGAGTAAGAAGGGAAAAATGGGTCCAAACATAACCTGCTTCAATATCATCTTCCTCGGCCATAAATTTTCTCACCACAAATTTTCCATTGATATCCGGGTTGTAGGTGTAGGGTTCAAAGGCCCTAATTTTGTCGGGGAAAAGGTAATGATGGTAAAGATCCTGGACATCAATATACTGGATCTTTACTGTAGCAGAGCGCAGGTCTTTACTATCAAAATTTAGAAATTCATTACCTGCCCAAAAAGAGGTTAGCTCATCATATTTATAAATAAGGGTGGAGCCAATGTGGTATTGAGGGCGAATGTTGTAAATAGCAGTTTTTAAATTATTGTTTTGAAGAATAACAGCCCACACAGACTGTTCTGGTGTACGGATAATGAATTCCGGGGAATCGACTTCAAAATTTACTACTTGTTGACTATGGATCAACTTTACTTCCCTGGATTTTCTTACGTCTACCTGCACCCTGGTAAGAGGTTCGTAAACAATGAACTTTCGGGAGAATACCAGTTCCTTATTATCGTTGAAGATCTTGAGCAGGTAATTTCCGCTTACTTTTAAGCCACGGGTATTTTCATTTGGTATGTTAAGTTCGTAATGGGAGTAAAGCTGAAGGGTATTGAATGAATTTTTATAATCTGTGATTCTTACATTATCAAAACCTTCCAGATATTCATTTTTTAATAATTCTGAAGGTGTCCAGTCGTAGTTAAAATGTTCAATGGTATAATAATAGTTTGCTTCATCTCCCACAAGATCATCAAAAGAAAGGAATATTGGTTCTCCCAGACGAACAATGGGCACGCCACTGTATTCCTCGGCACCGGTAAAGATCACGGTCCTTATATAGGTTGGCGGGTTAGTTTCAATTATTTGCTGGGCAGCAGCAAAGTAGATCCCGGAGAATATTATAAAGGAGAGGGTAAAGAATAACTTCATGCACCAAAAATAAATCTAAATATACTGAAAAACTGATTACAGTCATTATTTGTTCGATTTAACAATATGGAGCGGAATTAATTCAGTTTAAATTGGGATTTATGGGTCGGAAATCTGTAAATTTGCCCGAATTTTAAATGAAATTTTAACACTTCGTCCTATGTCCAACGACATTAGAATTAAAAGAGGGCTTACGCTTCGCCTTAAAGGAGAAGCCGAAAAGACCCTCGTTGACGCACCCCGCTCTAAGACCTATGCTGTAAAACCACCCGATTTTCATGCGGTGATACCAAAGATGGTTGTTAAGGAGGGTGCAAGAGTACAGGCAGGTGATGAGCTTTTCTTTTCGAAATATACCGAGAAGATTCGTTTTACTTCCCCTGTTAGTGGTACTTTAAAAGAAATATTAAGGGGTGATAAACGCCGTATCCTTGAGGTAGTGATTGAAGCCGATGCTTCTGATGAATTCCGGGAATTCGGAATTCTTGATCCTCTTAAAGCCGATTCTGAGGCTGTAAAAGAGAGGATTCTTGAAAGCGGAAGTTGGGCTTTTATCAATCAACGACCTTACGATATTCCAGCCGATCCCAAAGATACTCCAAAAGCTATTTTCGTATCGGCAATGAACACTGCGCCCCTTTCTGCAGATGTTGAGTTTATACTTAAAGACCGTATGGAGGCATTCCAGGCAGGGCTTGATGCTTTAACCAGGTTGACTCCTGGGAAAGTTCATGTCTCTGTATCCGGAAAAGGAGAAGGCATTTTTAATGGTCTTAAAAATGTCGAAATGCATAAAGTTTCTGGTCCTCATCCTGCGGCTAACGTAGGGGTCCAAATCCATAAAGTTGACCCTATCAATATTGGCGAGAGGGTATGGACAGTACAACCAGAAGATGTTGCGAATATTGGAGATCTTTTCCTTACCGGAAAGTATACTGCGGTTCGTACTGTAGCTGTTTGTGGAAGTGAAGCCAAAGACAGAAAATATTTTAGAACTACCATTGGAACTCCTGTTTCCGATCTTGTAGGTGCTGTGGATACTAAAAATGTCAGGATTATTTCCGGAGATGTTTTAACTGGTGAGCAGGTAAATAATGAACAGTATATTGGCTTCTTTCCAAATGAACTTACTTTAATACCCGAGGGTAACAAGTATCGTATGTTCGGATGGTTGCCTTTCACGTACAACAATATTCCATCTAACTCCCGTACTTCTTTATCCTGGATGTTTCCTAAGAAAAAATTTGAGGTGAACACCAACCTTCACGGTGAAGAAAGAGCACTTGTAGTGACAGGTGAAATGGAGGAGGTAATGCCAATGGATATTTATCCTATGCAGCTGTTAAAGGCCTGTATGGCAGCCGATATTGAAAAAATGGAAAATCTTGGGATCTATGAAGTGGCTCCCGAAGATTTTGCACTTGTCGATTATGTGAACACTTCAAAAATAGAGGCGCAAGAAATAATACGCTTAGGATTGGATCTTATGATCACCGAAGTTGGATAAACTGTTTACTATGGAATGGATTAGACAAAAATTAGATAAATTTAAGGAGCCCTTTTCAAAGGGAAAGAAACTGGAAAAGTATTCCCCGGCAATCAATGCGCTGGATACCTTTCTTTTTACTCCAAATCATACTACTAAAAAAGGAGCCCATGTGAGAGATGCGGTGGACTTGAAAAGAGTGATGATTACAGTGGTGCTCGCTCTTGTTCCTGTGCTGCTCTTTAGTATGTGGAATGTTGGTTACCAGTACCTCAAACAAATCCAGCCCGAAGTTGATTTTTGGGATGCATTTGGTCACGGTGCTCTAGAGATATTGCCAATGATCGTGGTTTCTTACGCGGTTGGGCTTGGAATAGAATTCGCTTTCGCCATTTTTAGAGGTCACGAGGTGAATGAAGGTTACCTGGTTACAGGGCTTTTGATTCCTATGATCATGCCTGTTGGCTTGCCATTGTGGATGCTTGCAATCTCTGTTGTTTTTGCTGTTATCATTGGTAAAGAAGCCTTTGGTGGAACCGGGATGAACATCCTTAACCCTGCGCTTACTGCACGTGCTTTTGCATTCTTTGCTTATCCTACATATATGTCGGGTAACCAGGTTTGGGTTATGAACGCTGCAGAAGTTGACGGTGTTTCGGGAGAAACTATCTTAGGGACTCTTGCTGCCGGTCAACCTGTTGAATACACTACTATGGATATGTTCTGGGGAATGATTCCGGGATCGGTTTCAGAAACTTCGGCAGCATTATGTCTGTTGGGAGCGCTATTCCTTATCTTTACTAAAGTAGGTAGCTGGAGGATCATGTTAAGTGCTGTGGTTGGTGCTTCTGTAATGGGCTTGATCTTTAATGCGCTTCCTGCAATGGGAATTGAGGGTAACGCCCTTACCAATTTCCCTTGGTACAACCACCTGGTTGCCGGAGGATTGGCTTTTGGTATAGTTTATATGGCAACAGATCCTGTTTCGGCCTCACAAACTTATAAGGGGAAATGGATATATGGATTTCTTATAGGTTTCTTATCGGTAATGATCAGGGTGTTTAACCCTGCCTATCCCGAAGGAGTAATGCTGGCTATTCTATTAATGAACGTTTTTGCTCCAACTATTGATCACTACGTGATACAGGGCAATATTAAACGAAGATTGAAAAGAAAGACAGCAGGAATTAACAAACAAGTTGAAACTGTAGTATAGTTATGGAAGAGAAAACTGTAAATAAAACGAACACCAACTCATATACCTTTATTTTCGCCATTGTTATGGTGGTAGTAGTTGGGGTGGTGCTTGCTTTTGCCGCTACTTCATTGCAGCCTATGCAATATGAGAACATGCGCCAGGAGAAGATGCAAAATATCCTTGCTACTGTAGGTGTTGAAACCGACAGGGCTGGAGCCGAGACTTTGTTTCAGGAATATATTAAAGAACAGCTTGTTCTTAATAATGCAGGTGAAGTTAAGGAAGGTGTAAATGCTTTTGATGTTGATCTTGCAAAGGAACTTAAGCGTACTCCCGAAGAACAGAATTATCCGCTTTATCTGGCAGAAGTAGAGGGGGAGACTTACTACATCATTCCTCTAAGGGGTGCAGGTCTTTGGAATGCTATTTTTGGATACATCGCTTTAAAGGATGATGTGAACACTATTAAAGGAGCCGTTTTCGATCACCTTGGAGAAACACCGGGTCTTGGAGCCGAGATCACCCAGGAGTGGTTTAGAGAGCGTTTTACAGATGAGAAGATCTTCAATGAGAATGGAGAGTTAATAGGAGTATCTGTGGTTAAAGGTAATGCCAGTACTTCTAAGGAGGATAATAAGGTTGATGCGATCTCGGGTGCAACTATTACCGGAGATGGTGTTTCAGATATGATTTCTGAAAGGCTTAAGCATTATCTGCCTTATTTCAAGAGCAAAACCGATATTAACGTTGCAAGTAATTTATAATTATGGCACAGGAAATAAAAAATAAGCCTGAGCAATTGGCTGAGGTGGACAAGGAAAACAAGAAAGATGCGATGATCCTTTTCCTTTCAGATTCAGAGGAGAAAGAGCATTTTCTTTCACGAGCCAACAGAAGGCTGCTTACAGATCCTCTTGACGATGATAACCCTATTACCGTACAGGTATTGGGAATCTGTTCTGCACTGGCGATCACCGTGCAGTTAGAACCGGCTATTGTTATGGCAATTGCGGTAATGGCAGTAATGGCCTTTAGTAACATGATCATTTCGGCATTGAGGAATCTAATCCCAAACAGGATAAGGATCATCGTTCAGCTGGTTGTGGTTGCGTCCCTGGTGGCTTTAGTAGATCAGGTTCTTAGAGCATATGCTTATGATGTGAGTAAACAGCTTTCAGTATTTATTGGTCTTATTATTACCAACTGTATAGTGATGGGGCGTCTGGAAGCTTTTGCCCTTGGAAATGGCATTTATAAGTCCTTTCTTGATGGGATAGGAAATGCAGCAGGATATGGTCTTATACTTATTATTGTTGCTTTCTTCCGTGAATTGTTAGGAGCCGGAAAATTATTCGGTTATGAAGTACTTGGGCACAAAGGAGTTACTCTTGCAGAGTCTACTGGTCTTTATGCTCTGGGATATGAGAACAATGGATTAATGCTGTTATCACCCATGGCACTTATCGTGGTTGGGATTATAATTTGGGTACAGCGTGCAAGGAATAGAAAACTCATTGAAGCCTAATCACAAACCACAAAAAATTCGAATATGGATTATATAAATTTATTCGTACGAAGCATCTTCATAGAAAATATGATCTTTGCTTATTTCCTCGGGATGTGTTCGTACCTGGCAGTTTCCAAAACAGTGAAGACTGGGGTTGGATTAGGAGCAGCGGTTATTTTCGTTCTTTCTATTACCGTTCCTATTAACTTTTTACTGGATAAATATCTTCTAAGACCTGGAGCACTTACCTGGTTAAATGAAGAATATGCGACTATTGACCTTAGTTTCTTAAGCTTTATTATGTTCATTGCTGTTATTGCGGCCATGGTACAGCTTGTAGAAATGGTAGTGGAGAAATTTGCACCGGCTCTTTATGGAGCTTTGGGGATCTTTCTTCCTTTGATAGCGGTGAACTGTGCCATCCTTGGAGGTGCACTTTTCATGCAGCAAAAAGATTTCTCCGGGATTGGAGAAGCAGCTACTTATGGCTTTGGAAGTGGAATTGGCTGGTTCCTGGCAATTCTTGGAATTGCGGCCATTCGCGAAAAAATTGCCTATTCAAATGTTCCTGCCCCATTAAAGGGATTGGGAATAACTTTTATCATCACCGGACTTATGGCTCTTGGATTCATGAGTTTTATGGGAATCAAAATATAGAGAGAAAGCAATGGAAGTAATTATAGCAAGTGTTGTCGTATTTTTAGTCCTGATCTTAATTTTAGTGGCAGTTCTCCTGGGAGCAAAAGCAAAATTAGTTCCGTCGGGACCTGTAACGATCAATATTAACGGAGAAAAAGATTTGGAAGTTGGGTCCGGGGGAACCTTGCTTTCAACTCTGGGAGAGAACAAGCTGTTTCTGCCGTCTGCCTGTGGTGGTGGTGGAACCTGTATGCAGTGTAAGTGTATTGTTTCTGAAGGGGGGGGAAGTATCCTGCCTACCGAAGAACCAAACTTTACCAGAAAAGAAATTGCCGACGGTTGGCGCTTAGGTTGCCAGGTAAAGGTTAAGCAGGATATGAAGATCACGATTCCTGAAGAAGTCTTTGGAATTAAGAAATGGACTGCAACAGTAGTGAGTAACTATAACGTAGCATCATTTATTAAGGAGTTCGTGGTAGAGATCCCTGAAGATATGGACTACAAAGCAGGAGGGTATATTCAGATAGAGATTCCTAAATGTGAGGTCAAGTATGCAGATATGGACATCACTGCGCATCCCGAAGAGCACCCCGGCGATCCACAGAAATTTAAGACTGAATGGGATAACTTCAATTTGTGGCCATTAGTAATGAAGAACGTGGAAACTGTTGAACGTGCTTATTCGATGGCTTCTTATCCTGCCGAAGGTAGAAGGATCATGCTAAATGTGCGTATCGCTACTCCGCCATGGGATCGTGCTAAGAATGACTGGATGAGTGTTAATCCAGGTATTGCATCTTCTTATATCTTTAATCAAAAAGAAGGAGATAAAGTTGTGATCTCAGGACCTTACGGGGAGTTCTTTATCAACCACAGTGAGGCCGAAATGCTTTACGTTGGTGGTGGGGCCGGAATGGCGCCAATGCGTTCACACCTGTATCACCTGTTTAGAACACTTCAAACCGATCGTAAAGTGACTTACTGGTATGGAGGTCGTTCTAAAAGAGAATTGTTCTATGTAGACCATTTCAGAGCACTTGAAAAAGATTTCCCTAACTTTAAATTTTACGTTGCTCTTTCTGAACCTTTAGAAGAAGACAACTGGAAAGTAAAAGACGGAATTGACGGGGAAGGCGATGGATTCGTTGGTTTTATTCACCAGGTGGTGATCGATAATTACCTGTCCAAACATGATGAACCCGAAGATATTGAATTCTATTTTTGTGGACCGCCATTGATGAATAAGGCAGTAGAAAAAATGACCGATGACTTTGGTGTACCACCGGAGAATGTAAGATTTGATGATTTTGGAGGATAATCCAAAACTTAAAACAAAAACAGCTGCCTTTTGGCAGCTGTTTTTGTTTTAAAGCTAACTGTATTAATTGGAAATAGTTAAATTTGTTTCATGTCGCAACTTACGAAGCAGGAACTGCATAATCTGGCTATGAATATAGTTGGCAAAGACCTCGAAGATCAGGGTTACGAATTTCTCGGGGTAAACAGTGATTTCAAAAAAGATCCCCAGTTCGTGGCATTGAAAGATAAGAAGATTCATTTTGTTGTGGTAAGAGCTATAGATTATCCTTTTGATCCCCGGGAGATCGATATGATCTTTCTCGAGACCGTGAAGCAGCATGCGATTAAGTTCAACGCACGTACTTTCTATGCAGGAGTAGGACTTGCCAATTCCAAAGATTATGATTTGCCTGTTTCCAGCACAGAAGATTATGTAGTCAATTACCCCGGATTAAAAGAGATCTAAAAATGACATTTTCAAGACCTATAGCTGTATTTCTTTTATTTTTTCTTAGTCTTTCCTGTTCAGAGATCGATGAGCAAAGGAAGGCCAATGGAGAAGCATTGGGCACTACCTATTCCATAACTTACTACTCTGAAGATATGATCCCCCTTGATAAAGCGCTGGATTCTATTTTTGAGAGGGTAAACCATTCCATGAGTACCTACAGAGATTCATCTGACATCTCGAGAATCAACCGGGGAGATAGTCTCGTAAAAGTTGACAGTCTTTTCCAGGAGGTCTTTTTGATTTCTAAACAGGTGTGGGAGGATAGCAACAGGTACTTTGATCCTACTGTGGGAGATTTAGTTAACCAATACGGTTTTGGACCCGAAGCAGGCTCTAAAGAAATAGATTCTATGGCAATTGATTCCCTTATGCGATATGTGGGTTTTGAAAAACTGGAGTTAAGAGGTGACAAACTTATTAAGGAATCTCCCGAGGTCTATCTCGACTTTAATGCCATTGCCAAAGGTTATGCAATTGACCTCATTGGTCATTATATGGACTCAAAAGAAATTGAGGATTATCTTATTGAACTGGGAGGAGAACTTCTTGCAAAGGGGGTCAACAGGGAGAGAGGATCGTACTGGACTGTTGGTATTGATGATCCAATGCAGGAAGAAGGACAAAGGGAGCTAACAGCCACAATAGAACTTCGCAATAGAGCCATGGCTACATCAGGTAATTACCGGAAACACAGAACAGATCCTGAAACAGGAGCTCTTTATGTTCATACTATAAACCCTCTTACCGGCTTTGCTCAAAAAAGTGATCTTTTAAGTGTAACAGTTCTTGCTGAAAATTGTGCTTTAGCCGATGCTTATGCGACTGCTTTTATGGCTATGGGCTATGATCTCTCAAAGCTGCTGCTTTCAAAAAATGACAAACTTGATGCTTTTCTTATTTACTCTACTCTGGAAGGGGAAATCAAGGAATTTGCCACACCCGGTTTTGAAGAGCTAATGGAGGATCTTTAAAAGGGTCCTTAGCTGGGAGACACCCCAAGGTTACCAAAATTTAAATTTGGGAAGTGAACCTGCTCTAATTTCTGTTAAGCTATAGTTTTAAGGAAGCGATCCTTACTCTCTTTTAAGGATTTATAGTAATATTACCGTTCTATTTTTTTGCCACGGGAATAATTTCCCCTTTGGCCAACCTGTATTTTTCGATAAGCTCTGGAGATAATGGGGAAGTGAGATCTACTTCTTCAACCTTAAAACCTATTCCTCTTAATTTTTCAAAATAATCCCGGCCGTAGACTCTTACATGATCATATTGGCCAAAGATCTTTGCCCGCTGCTTTGGATCCTTTATAGAATCATCTTCAAAGGTTTTTTCCCTTTTTAGATCCTGGGGTATTTGTAAGATTGCCGTGCCACCGGGTTCTAAGATTCTGTACAGTTCCTGCATTGCTTTGGTGTCGTTGGGAATATGCTCCAGGACATGGTTGCACAAAATGAAATCAAAACTGTTGTCCTCGAATGGAAGGTCACAAATATCAGCTTTTACATCGGCGAGGGGGGAATTGAGATCTGTGGTTGTGTAATCCAGGTTCTTCAGTTTCCGAAAGCGCTTATAAAAAGCCTGTTCAGGTGCAAAATGCAAGACTTTGTGAGGGGCAGAGAAGAAAGTGGTATGATCCTTCAGGAAAAGCCAAAGGAGGCGGTGTCGCTCGAGAGAAAGGGTAGAGGGGGAAAGAACATTTTCCCGCTGCTCTTCATAACCGTAAGGCAAAAATTTTGAAAAACTACGGCCATCGATGGGATCGGTATATTTGTTACCTCTTAAAGTGAATAGAAAAAATGGCTTCACAAAATAGCTAAGCCGAATGAGCACAGGACGGGGAATCTTGTTTAGAAAAAACTTAAAAGTCTTCCCGATCATACCTTAATATCTCCCCAATTTTCTCCCGACTTGATCCTGTACAGTTGCATTTCTGAAACCCCAAATTGCTTCGCCAGGATCCTAATGCGGGTCTTGCGGTTTGGATCAAGCAGCTTTTTCTTAAGGATGGTCGCCTGAGCGTAAGAAAGTTTAGAATAGCATTTGATGGTGCCAAGCTTGCGCTTCAGCTTATTCTCTTTTACCTGCGGATTGTTTTGCTGGTGAGCGACCCATTCTTTTTTAGTGACCCAGGCAAGATTATTTACCTTGTTCTCGGTTTTCTGGTAGTTCTTATGGATGACAAATTCATCTCCTTCTTTCTTTGGAATAAAAAGTTCAGCAACTACTCTATGAATGTAACAGGCTTGTTTTTTGCCACTTTTGAGAGTAGCTACAAAGGTGAGGAAGCCCTGTGATTTACCGCCTTTTAGAAGATCTCCGTCAGGGTTTTTAACGTAACTAACTACTCTTCCATAATTTGAAATGGCATAGTGAAAACGTTCATGCCAGTTCTCTCTGGAATAAGGGAGCCACTTTTCTTGACGAAAATTCTTAATCATTGAAGTTGATGGTTTGGGCCCTGAATTCTTCTTCTTCATCGCTTTCTATTCCCAGAGCCTGATAAATGTAGTGAAAAGTTGATAATAGTTCCGGTTTTCCGTCGATTAATGCAACATCATGTTCAAAGTGGGCACTGGGTTTATTATCTGCTGTTAAGATCGTCCAGCCGTCACGTAATTGTTTAATGCGGTGAGTACCTGCGTTGATCATTGGTTCAATGGCTACCACCATTCCTTCAACAAACTTTTTTCCGCGGCCGCGCTTCCCGTAATTCGGCATTTCAGGATCTTCGTGCATCTTGGCACCAAGACCATGGCCAACCAACTCCCGTACCACTCCAAAGCCGTTCTTTTCTGCATATTGTTGTATTGCAAATCCCACGTCTCCAACCCGGTTTCCCATTTTGAACTCCCGGATCCCGACGTACAATGATTCCTTGGTTACATCCAGAAGCTTTTGAGTTTCCTTATCTATTTCGCCTACGCTAAAGGTATAGGCATGATCCCCGTAAAAGCCATTTTTGAAAGCTCCGCAATCTATAGAGATCACGTCTCCTTCTTGTAAAGGTTCATTATTTGGGATCCCGTGTACCACCTGTGCATTGGGGCTCATACATAAAGAATTGGGGAAATCATACATGCCAAGAAAACCCGGTTCGGCACCATGGTCGCGAATAAATTCTTCGGCCATTTTGTCCAGGTGCAGGGTGGTGACTCCGGGTTTAACTTCCGAAGCGAGCATGCCAAGGGTTTTCGACACAATCAAGGCACTGTGGCGTATGAGTTCAATTTCTTCTCTGGTCTTTGGTATGATCATTATAACTTCTTAAAAATTTCAAGTAATCTATTGTTTTTCTTCCTTGGCTCTAAGGCTTTTGAAGAGGAGTTGGCGAGCTTATGATAGATTTCTCCCCATGGAGGTAATCCATTGATGTTGCGGTCATCAATAAAAATATCTGCCAGGATCTTCCGGCTCATGACCTGGTCTTCATATTGCTCTTCGGGATAACTCTTATTTATCGCATAAAATTTAATCCCTTTACTTTCGCAAAATTCTACTGCTTCTGTAAGTTTAATGCCGCTTCTATAGGTCCAAAGTATAATTTGATGTCCCTCCTGTTGAAGTTTCTTTAGGGTTTCAAAGGCAAACAACACCGGTTTTCCAATCTTTGGATAACGATTCTCCACCAATGTTCCGTCAAAATCTACTGCTATAGTTAACAAATTGGGCATATGTAAAAACGACAATTAAACATAAAAAACCGTATTATTGCTGGTAAGGATGCATATATTCCTGTCCAGACACAATTTTCGCAATATCCTCTTCCAGTTCTTCATTTGAGTACTCAACGAACCTGCCTACTTCTTCTCCATCTTTTAAGAATATAATTGTGGGAACATATATTACATCATATTCTTTTTGACCATCATTAGGAAGAGTTTTGTCTTCACTTACAGCTTTTACCTGCAGCCGGGACAGATCGTAATCACTTAACTCTAAAAGTTTATAGAACTTTGGAACTTCCCGCTGGCTATCTGCGCACCAGGTGCCCATGAACATAACGATCTCATAGTCATTGATATTCTCCTGAATCGTTTTTAGGGCTGCCTCATCTGGTGCATAAGATTTGTACATAGGATCAAACCAGGTGGAGAAAGGTGGCTGCTGAAAATCCTCCAGCTCTACTTCACCTATCAACAAATCATTTTGAGCCTCCTGTGAAACAGTCTCTTTGGGAATATTTTTATTTTCAGTTTCTGGTGCTTTAGAGCTACCGCAATTGGCAGCTGTTATCAACAGCATTAAATAAAGAAAAATTTTCATTCTTAAAATAAAGGTTTTTGGGTCATTAACTGGGGTTTTTCTACGCCCATAAGTTTTAAGATAGTGGGTGCGATATCTCCTAAGATACCATCTTTGACCGCTTTTACATCCTTATCTACCAATATAAACGGTACGGGATTCGTAGTGTGGGCAGTATTAGCACTCCCATCACTATTTATCATGAATTCACTGTTACCATGATCGGCTATTACAAGAACAGAGTAGTCGTTCTCAACAGCAGCATCCACAACTCTTTTAGCGCACTCGTCAACTGTTTCACATGCTTTTACCGCTGCTTCAAATACTCCCGTATGACCTACCATATCGGGATTTGCGAAATTGAGACAGATGAAATCGGCAGATTTCTTTTTAATCTCTGGCACTATTGCATCGGTTAATTCATACGCGCTCATTTCAGGTTGGAGGTCGTAAGTTGCTACCTTGGGAGAATTGATCATGATACGCTGTTCCCTCTTAAATGGAGCTTCTCTCCCGCCGGAAAAGAAAAATGTTACGTGAGGATATTTTTCTGTTTCGGCAATACGAATCTGGGATTTACCCGCACGTTCAAGCACTTCACCCAGAGTAGCCTTAATGTCTTCTTTATTAAATACTACATTAATATTTCTAAAGGTCTCATCATACCGTGTCATGGTAACAAAGTACAGAGGCAAAGTTTTCATATCCTGTTCAGGGAAATCTTTTTGAGTCAAAGCCTGGGTAAGTTGACGGCCGCGGTCGGTCCTAAAGTTAAAGAAGATCACTACTTCTTCCTCTTTTAAAGTGGCGACAGGATTGCCATTACTGTCTGTCATCACTATGGGTTTGATGAACTCATCGGTGATACCATTGTCATAACTCTGCTGAATGGCTTCAGCAGCATTTTGATGTTTTTCCCCTATGCCCTTGACGATAACATCATAGGCCATTTTAGTTCTTTCCCATCGTTTATCCCTGTCCATGGCGTAGTATCTGCCAATCACAGAAGCAAGTTTCCCATTTGTTTTCTCCAGGTGCTCCTGTAAGTCCTCAATAAAACCTTTTCCGGAGTTTGGATCAACATCACGACCATCGGTAAATGCATGGACGTATTTCTCTTTTATGCCATATTCTTCTGCGGCAAAGAGCAGTCCCTTTAAGTGGTTGATATGGGAATGTACCCCACCGTCACTTACAAGTCCCATAAAATGAACTGGTTTATTATTGGCTTTAGCGTAATCAAAAGCCTGTTCTAAAACCGGTTCTTTTCCGAGGGTATTATTTTGTACGGCCAAATTGATCTTTGCCAGATCCTGGTAAACAATTCTTCCCGCACCAAGGTTCATGTGGCCTACTTCACTATTGCCCATTTGCCCTTCGGGCAGTCCCACGTTCATTCCGTCGGTTCTCAACCTGCTATGAGGATATTTTTTATAAAGGGAATCTATGAATGGGGTATTTGCTTTGTCAACGGCCGACGTATTAGGGTCATTGCTAATCCCCCAGCCGTCAAGGATCATCAATATTACTTTCTTATCCATTAAAATAGGTATTTGCGCAAAGATACGAAATATGACTGGTGAAGAAAGTTTTAATAGGAGTATGTGATAGTACAAACAGGATGTTAGCTGTTAATAAAAATTTTAACAGTATTCAATTTACATTATATAATATTTTTACAATTAATGCGTTTATATTTGACAACGAGAGGATTGTTAACATCCTCATTGTTACTGAATTATTCTCGCTTTTATGGTCTTTGGTACGACCTTTGAAACATATATGGCAACTAATCACTTAACAAAAAAATATGATAAATAAAATAACTGTCTCTGTTCTCTTTTTGTCTTTAACCGCCACATTTGCCTTCACCACCTACGAACCTAATGCCGAGGCTGCCCTTGCCGCCAGCACTTCTGAGAAAGAAGAAGTGGAAGCAATAGCTGCACCAACCGCCGAAGAAAAAATTAACCTTCTTTATGAAGAATTTGCCACTGTAAATGAAAATATGCCTTCCAGGGTTTCTTTCACTTATGCAATTACAGGGTATAACAAACTTGAAGACGAGGAAAAGATTGAAAATAGACTCCTAAGTATTGTAGATTTTAGCCTTCCTTCTACAGAAAAAAGATTGTGGATACTTGATATGGAAAACAATAAGGTTCTTTATCATACCTATGTCTCCCACGGAAAGAATACAGGAGGAAACATGGCCACAAAATTCTCTAATACACCAAATTCCCTGCAGAGTTCTCTTGGTTTTTATGTTACCGCTGAAACTTATTATGGAAAAAATGGTCTATCCCTTTTTATCGACGGTATGGAGAAAGAATTTAACTCCAAGGCTCGTGAGCGATACGTTGTAATTCATGGAGCAGATTATGCTAAAGAGTCATCTATTCAAAGACTTGGAAGATTAGGTCGTAGCTATGGATGTCCTGCCGTGCCTACCGAAGTATCTAAGGAGATCATCAATAAAATCAAAGGTGGATCAGCGTTGTTTATCTACCACACAAATGATAATTACATCGCAAACTCCACTTATATTAATGACCAGACAGTATAATTTATTCTGCTGTTAATTTCGTGTAGATCTGTTTATCGAGATCATATACATCATTAATCACTATAGTTTTATTACCGGCCCTCCAGGCAGTCCAATAGAAGTGATGGACCTGGATGGGCTGGTCTACTTCTACAGTAGTCGTTTCTCCTGAATTTATAATTTCCTTAATCCTGTCCTGGGTCCATTCATCCTGGTTTTCTACTACATAAGAAGCCAGATCAATGGCATTTTCTACTCGTACACAACCCGAACTTTCTGCACGTTGTGTTTGGCTAAACAGGCTTTTGGCTGGGGTGTCGTGAAGGTATATTAAATATTTGTTGGGGTACATGATCTTCACTCTTCCCAGAGGATTAGAAGGTCCTGCACGTTGTGTAAAGGTGTAATTTTGGGCATCGGGGCTGTTCCAATTCACTTTGAACGGATCAATTTGTTCGCCCGTTGTGCTCGTGATCATCATGTTGTTCTTTTGAGAATAGGATTGATCGGCCGCCATTTTAGGAATTATATCCTTGGATTTAATAGTAGGTGGAACCGTCCAGGTAGGATTGATCACCAGGTGATTAATGGTGTCCGAAAATATTGGTGTTTGACGTGCTTTCGCTCCAGCAATAACATTATGCTGCCTAATTATATCTCCGTCTTTTACTACCGCCAGTTTAAAATTGGGAATGTTTATCAAAATATAGTGATCTCCCAAATCTCTTGGATACCAGCGCCACCTCTCCAGGTTTGCGAGAATCTGATTGTAAATATCCTTTGGTCCTTTATTTAGTTCATCAATGGTAGAGTTCCCTATAATACCATCGGTTTGAATACTTTTACTCTGCTGAAATTTCTTTACTGCTTCCACCAGATCTTCTGAATAGACATTACCAGTTCCTGAAGTATCTGCTTCAAAGCCATTCAATTCCTGAAGCCTTTTTGTGATAGCAGCGACCCTGGGATCAGATTCACCCGGTTTTATGAGTTCTCCATGGGGAATTTTCTTAGAAGAGGCCTCTTCGGCCTGAACATCCTTAAATTCAGCAAGACTTTTCTTTAAATTGCTATAAATCTGGTGAGACGGTTTTAAGTCTTCTAAAATGGCAGGGATTTCATTATTTTCGATCCCCTGTTGAAGCAGGGCCGCGAAATCTTTCTCTTTTCGTGATATTCCCCAAAACTCATGTAGCTCTTCAGGATTAAGTTTTCCGTAATAGAGATCCCGGGCATAAGTAAGAAAAGCATCAGATAATATTAAATCGAGCCGGGCTGCCTGCGTAGAGTTAAGATCTGTGGCCGAAAGTAACGAATCGATCTCTTCCCCGTGATAATCATTGAAGTTAAGCCCTTCTTTGTCTGCACTTTTTAAACTGTTGTAAAAAGCATGTAGCCTTTCACCGTCACGCCACAGGGATTTGTAATCGCGCTCACTGTAAATTTTTTCCAGTGATTCCCCTTCAAAAATGTCATTACTGGCAGATATTTCTGTTTTAATTCCATCGGGGGAAGCTTCAGCTATTTGTTTTGAAGCCTCCATCGATGATGCCTTTGTTGCAGGATCACTTTTATCTCCCTCGCATGCGCTAAGGCTAATGAATAATATAAGAACTGGAACTAAAAGTATTCTTTTCATAACTCTGGGGGATTTTTGTACATCACAATATGCATACAAACATTGGGAATCATAAAAGCGGGGCCTGTAGTTTTATACCCGTACTTCTCATAGAAACCTACTGCGGTCTCTCGTGCATTAAACCATAGAAGAATGTTGGGATTTTTCTTTTTCAGGAGTTTCTCCCCTTCTAAAAGGAGTTTTTGACCCAGCTTTTTTTGGCGATAGGCGTCCAAAACGGCCATGCCCCTTAACTGGTACTGGTTTGGGTTTTCAAAAAGGGCATTTTTACGGGCTACATAAGTTGCAACTGCAACAAAATTTTCGCCGTCAAAATAACCTAAGTGAATGGTGTCTTCTTCCAGGTCTCCTTCAAAAAAGCATTCTTTTAAAGGCCTTCCCGGGCGCAGGACTTCCTGCCGTACCGGGTAGGTTTCTTCGGCTGTAATCTTCCGGATCAAAGCTTTGGTTATTCTTCGGTAGCCTGTACCTCCTGGTATTCTTCGTGTCGCTCAAATTGTTTTGCGGCATATTTACAAAGTGGATCTATCTTCAGGTCTTTTTCCCTTGCATAATCCACGCTGTGCTTTACAAGATCGCTGGCTAAACCTTCCCCGGAGTGTTCGGGGTTGGTTTCTGTATGGTCCAGGGTCATGATATTATTATCCTGAAGGGTGTAGGTAAGTTCGGCAATAATGTCACCATCTTTTTCAATGTAGAACATTCCTTTCCCGTCTGTTTCTTTCTGCTGAATATCTTTTTTCATCTTTATTTTTTTTGGAGGATCTCGTCTACGATCCCGTATTCTACAGATTCTGATGCGTCCATCCAGTAATCACGGTTGAAGTCTTTGTAAACACGTTCGTAAGACTGACCGCAATTTTCTGCCAGTATCCGTGCACTCTGTTCTTTGATCTTTAGGATCTCTGCGGCCTGTATTTCTATATTGGAAGCCTGTCCCTGGGCACCGCCACTAGGCTGGTGGATCATAACTTTTGCATGAGGCTGCACAAACCTTCTGCCTTTGGCTCCTGCCGAAAGCAAAATTGACGCCATTGAAGCGGCAAGACCCGTACAAATTGTAGAGACCGGGCTGTTAAGGCTAAGCATGGTATCATAAATAGCAAAGCCGGCAGTAACATACCCTCCGGGGCTGCTAATATAAAACTGTATCTCCTCGTTACCGGTAGCGTCAAGATACATCATCCTTTCAATAACATGTTTGGCTGTTTTTTCATTTACCGTTCCCCAAATAAAGATTTTTCTATCGTTGAGCAGGGAGCGTTCTATTTGATCCTGAATTTTTCCGGTTTTATCTGTGTCTTTCATGTGGAATTTTAAATTATTCTAGCTAAAAATATGACTATTTTTGCAGAAAAGAAGGGGATGAACCTTGCATTTAACAAGATTTTAAAGGAAGAAATTCCGCAAATACTGCCTATGATCCAGGAGTTGATGGGACATCAGTTTTCTAATGAGATCCTTACCCAAAGGTTTTCAGAAATGTTCGATCAAAATTATGAGTGCTTTGGAATTTTTCATGAGGGCAAACCTGTGGGAGTTTTTGGGATGTGGTTTATGACCCGGCACTATGCAGGTCGCTCCTGTGAACCAGATCATATATTCATTAAAGAGTCCTACAGGAGTAAAGGAGTAGGGAAAAAACTTTTTGAATTTATTTATGAATATGCCATAAAAAAGGGATGTGAAACATCTGAACTTAACAGCTATGTGAGCAACTATCGTAGTCATAAATTTTACCTCAATGAGGGTTATGAGATCAAAGGTTATCATTTCCTGAAAAAGCTTTAAAATTATTTTGAGCAATAAAAACTTTCAGTATATATTTGCAGTGCAATACCAACGCGGGAGTAGCTCAGTTGGTAGAGCGTCAGCCTTCCAAGCTGAATGTCGCCGGTTCGAACCCGGTCTCCCGCTCAAAGCCTCGTTGAAAGACGGGGCTTTTTTTATGGATTTGTGTCGGCACGGATTACAAATCCGCGCCAACTTCTAAAGCTGTCCGGAGAGTCGAGGGGGAACCCCGGTCTGTCTGCCAAAATGTAATGAAGGTGGATAATCTCCCGCTCAAAGCTTCGTCGAAGATCTTTGGGTATGTTGTCATCTCAAACTACATAGAACTCCTTGAAACTGTTAATTGTTTCTTATTAACAATAGCGAATAGCCGGCATTATTTGTACATTAATAAAAGATTCAATTTAAATCTTCAAAAATGAGACAAATCAACCTCTTTTTTCTTATCGGCACCCTCGGCATGCTTTTCACATCTATGTTACACGTTCTAATGGCAGCCATTACTTCTGAAGAAGCTGCTGCCGCAAATCTGGAGATATTGTATCCGGTTTTCGCCATATTTCTAATAGTGGGGACATGGATAATGATGAAAAGAAAACAGCCTCAAGAGGAATAATATTCCGTAATTAGGACCATAAAACCTGGTTCATGAAAATCCAAAATCTTGCTGCTACACCTTTCGAAGAGGTGATGTCCTGCTTCCTTTCTGCCTTTGAAGGTTACTTCGTGACCCTTCCGCAGAAGACCGAATACTGGAAAGAACGTTTTTTAAAAGCCCGGGTGGATTGGGAACTTTCTTTCGGGATGTTTGATGATGATCAACTTGTTGGATTTATTATTCATGGGGTGGATCTTCACAATGGAGTATTAACAGCATATAATACCGGGACCGGGACTATTCCTGAATATCGCGGAAAAAGAATCATCGAAAAACTTTATGTTCATGCAATTCCTGCTTTTAAAAATAAGGGGGTTGTAAAATGCCTGCTGGAGGTGATCGTGGAAAACGAAAGGGCTCGTAAAGTTTATGAAAGGATTGGCTTTAGAGTGACGCGTACTTTAAGATCGTTTAAAGGAGTTCTGGATGCAGATGGGGGAGATGAGTATGAGATTGAGAATGTTTCATATCAAAGGGTTATCGACCTGGAACTTTATGATCATAAGTTCTATAGCTGGGATAATTTGGCAGAAGCAGTAAAAATAGCCGAAGAGAAAACCGAAACCCACTTATTAATAGACGGTGAAAATGAGCCTTCAGGTTATTTTACCATTGATAATGATCAAAATATTCTTCAGCTCGATAGTGCAGACAGGCATTTTTCGGGGCTGCTTGACGCTATTTCCAAGGTGTACTTATCAATCCAGATAAAAAATGTTCCTGAAGAACGTACCGAGCTTGTCGAAGAAATACTCTCCAGGAAGTTTGAAAATACAATTAATCAATACGAGATGGAAATGTTCCTCTAAACTGTAACATTTGAATAATTGTTTTGTTATTCTGGTATGAAAGCAACAGAGAACATTCGCAAATTTTTATTATTCACCTTTTTATTTTCATGGTTGGTGTGGGGTGCAATGATAATTTTCCCTCTATCCCAAAACTGGTTTATTCCTCTGCTTTTTCTGGGGGCATTCGGTCCTACATTAACAGCTGTATTAATGGTTCAGACCTCGTGGAGTATTAGGGAAAAACAAAAATTCTGGAAGCGTGTATTTGACATTCGCCTTATAGGGAGGAAATGGCTTCTCCTTATTTCTCTTATTTTTCCCGTAATTCTTTCTTTCGGATATTTTATTCTGTTTTTGATAGGAAAGGAAATTCCAGATTTCTCCTTGTACTTTAGTGGTTTGGACAATTTTGAGGCTGTAGTTCTATTTCTGGTGTTTATGCTTTTGGGTGGCCCACTGGCTGAGGAATTGGGCTGGCGTGGATTTTTATTGGATCCACTTCAGGAAAAATGGGGAAGTTTAAAAGCAAGTTTGATTGTCGGATTTTTCTGGCTGATATGGCATCTGCCGCTATTTTTCATAGCAGGTACCTCTCAATCCCAGAAAGGCTTCGGCTTTTCCTTTTGGAGCTGGTCCCTGCAAATTATAGTACTGTCTGTGATCTTCACCTGGATACATAACCACACCAAAAAAAGCATATTGGCAGCTGTTTTGCTGCACTTCATGGCAAACTTTTTCTATCCCCTGAATTTGGATGCACAGGGAGAGATTATTTTTTCAATAGTAAGAATATTGATCATCCTGCCAATTCTTATTTCCTGGACCAGGCAGTCTCGTTTTATTTCAAAGGTAATTACACCTAAGGTAGATCTTTCATAAAGTTCAAATCCCTCACAAGCTCTACATTTTTGTTCATTAAAGAATCAACAAGGCGGTTGCGATGATTGGCGCCAACGAGGATCAATACTTTCTTCTTAGGGTTATCTTCAATAAGTCTCAGGGCATTTTTGGTGATCTGCAGGTCACGACGGTTGTTGAAAACCGGATATGCAGCGTAAATACTATTTTTAAAGAGGCTATCCTCGATATGGTACTGTAAACCGGTAATGCTGTCGTATTCTCCTTTCAGGAAATCTTCAGCCGAATAATTCATTGCCATTCTTCGCTGCTCCTCCTGGATCATGGGAATTCGGGTTTGTTGATATTGGGCAACAAAAGAAGAATCAAGCTTCATGGTTTGGGACAAACGTGTCATCCTGTAAATTTCAGAAACAGTGTCTAAAAACATTTCCCGACTCACCCTTATGTTCCGGGTATCTTCACTGTAGTAATCAATCCCGTGCACCTTATCCGGAAAAGAGTCCCGAATCATGATCATCTCCAGCGGATAAAATAGATCCAGAGAATCTGATTGTATTTGGAAATCTTCTGGCCTAATTTCCACCCCAATTATTTCGGGACCATAGGCATTGACGATTCGCAGGAGGTCGTCGTAAGTATAATTTGGGTTCATTTCATGTGCTCCGTGTATTACCGGAAGCACAAGGACTTCCTGCTTCTGCTCTTTGGTACATGCTGAAGCCAAAAGGACCAGCATGAAAATCCATATTAAAATTCTCACTGTTTCAGAATGTTTAATGCAGTCTCCAGGGTTTCATCTATTCCTGCAATAAAGGCAGACAGGGTGGGTTGTACTTCAACATCTGGATGTATACCTACACCTACAAACTCTGTCCAGTCGGGCTGTACATCCCGCTTGGCGCACACCACTCCCAAACCACCAAAGGGAAGGGGAAAAGTTAAAGGCTGCCCTGTGCTGCCGCCGGTAGTTTGGCCAATGATCGTTCCTCTTTTTATATGTTTGAAAGAGGAGAGAAAATCTTCGGCAGCCGAGTAGGTGTCGGGGCCGGCAAGTACGATGACTCTTCCCGTAAAAATATTTTTTTGATAAGGCATCCAGTCATATTCGCCAATTTCAAGAACGTCAGGTTCTCCACCCCAGGCCCGTTGCACCGGCTTGTACCTCCGCATTATTTGTTTGCTCATTGGGAAAGGTTCCGAGGTAAGATATCCAATAAGTTCAAATCCATTGTTGCCGTTTCCACCTCCGTTTTCTCTTAGATCAATTATTAAATTTTTGGGATGTGGGGCCTTAAAAATGCTGTCGTACAATTTGATTACATCCGGCTGCATAAAGGTGTTTATCGTTAGGAGAGAAGTGCTCTCATCCAGTTTCTTGTAGCTATAATCATTAGTAGCAGGAAGTAATTGATCCATTTTCTTCCGTGGGAAACTATGTGTGAAAAGCTTGCCTTCGGGAGTTTCCAATTCCAGGATGACCGGTTCAGAAAGTTTTCCGCGAGTGAAAAAGAAAGAGTAGAGCCGGGCGTTGAGATCATGAGGAGTGCTTGAATTGATCGATGGGGCAATATGTCTCTCGGTATATTGTTTTACCGGTTGGCCATTGATCTTATGGATAACTGTTCGAGGTTGTAAAAGTTTATATACCTCCTCTGTGCTTTTAAGGCGGGTAATCACCACCTTACCATCAAGAAGTTTTGTCTTTATAGGAAGCGTGGCATACATCTCGTCCCAAAGCTCCCTTGGAGCAACAATAAGTGTGTGGCCGTCATTAAGAGGTTTGTAGAACTCCACCAGGACCTTGTAATATTCCTCTTTATTTTTAGTAGCCAAAACTCTGGGAATATAAGCATGATAAATACTGTCCCAATTGACTTGTGGGACAAGATCAAAATTCGCAAAATTATATTTTGCTTCGGCCCAGGCCCTGCTAAGGCCGGCAATCTTGTTTTCGGTGGTCAGGCTGTCTCCAAAAGCCGTTTTTTCGAAGAGATTTTTATAAGTTGATTTATAGGCGACAGTATCAAACTGCTGCTGGGCATTCCCAAAGCCGAAAAACATAAAGCTCAACAGGATAAGAATAACTTTTTTCATATATTTCAATAAAAGTGAATTAAAAATAAGCAAAAGAATCACTCGTTGATGTGTCTATTCATCTTCCTGAAAAAAATAAATTAGAACTGCTCATGAAATCCATTAATTATCCTGCTAATTTGTTGCCTGCAGACGGGGAGAGTTATTACTTCGGAAGAATTCTTAGTGAGCAGGAAGAGAAAAAATTTTTTGAGATTTTGCTGAAAGAGGTAGATTGGAAGCAGGATGAGGTGATCATTTTCGGAAAAAGGATCGTGACCAAAAGAATGACAGGCTGGTATGGCGAAAAGGAATTTGAATACACCTACTCGAAAATCACCCGAAAAGCTAAAATCTGGACGCCAGAATTGATTGAACTAAAGAACCTGGTGGAGGAGAAAACGGGCCTCAAATTTAATTCCTGCCTGCTCAATCATTATCATACCGGCGAGGAGGGAATGTCCTGGCACAGTGATGCAGAAGCAGAATTGGGCAAACAGCCGGCAATTGCTTCAGTAAGTCTCGGGGCACAAAGAAGATTTGTTCTAAAGCATAAATCTTCCGGAGAAAAAATAGAGCTTCAGCTGGAACCGGGAAGCTTGCTGCTCATGGCAGGAGAAACTCAGAAATACTGGTTGCACAGCCTTCCGAAGTCAAAGAAAATAAAGGAGCCAAGGATCAACCTTACTTTCAGAAACATTAAAAAATAGAAAAACCTGTTAGGGTGGTAAGTCGCTCGAGAGATGCCATGCCTAAAGCCGAATTTCCTTTAGGGTTAAGCGGCGGACTCCATACAGCTACTGCAAACCTGTCGGGATGAACAGCAACAATACCACCACCTACACCACTTTTCCCCGGAAGGCCTACTTCAAAACTAAATTCCCCTGCCTCGTCGTAAAATCCGCAGGTTTGCATAAGTGCATTCACCCTTTTCACCTGTCTGCCGGTGAGAAATTCCCTTTCCGACCCTATAGTTGTTCCGTTATTGGCAAAAATAATGAACGCATTAGCCAGCTCTTTACAGGACATGGCGATGGAGCACTGGTGAAAATAAAAATCCAGGACTTCCTCCACATCATTCTCAATATTGCCAAAAGATTTGAGATAATTGACAATGGCGTAATTGCGATAACCTTCAGATTGCTCGGAAGCTGCCACTACGGGATCAAAATCAATTTCCTGATTTCCTGTGATTTCGCGTAAGAACGTAAGTAAGGCAGCTTTGGCATTGCTAAATGAAGACACCAAAACATCGGCTACTACAAGGGCACCAGCATTGATAAAAGGATTTCTGGGAATCCCCGAATCATTTTCCAGTTGCGAAAGCGAATTAAAAGGGTCGCCCGAGGGTTCTACGCCTACCCGGTTCCACAATTTGTCACCCATTGCTTTCATAGCAAGTGAAAGCGTAAAAACCTTTGAGATGGACTGTATTGAAAATCGCTCTTTGCTGTCCCCAAAACTGTAATTATTTCCCTCCAGATCATAAAGGTGCATCCCGTATTTTGTTGACGGCACCTTAGCAAGTTCGGGGATGTAGGATGCCACCTTGCCCGATCTTGGCTGGTCTATATATTCCTGATTGATCTGGTTAAGGATCTTTTGGTAATCTACATTATGTGATGTCATTTAACAGGGTTTCCGGTTCTACTTCAAATGGTTCTTGATTTGCTTCAAAAATACGGGCTGTGAGGCTTCCTTTTAATCTTATATTCTTTCCCTTGACTTCCAGCCAGCTCCCCTCGCGGAGACCTACAACCGGCGGAGTGTTATGATGATGGAATTCTTTTATACGAGTCTCCCTTGTCTCTCCCTTATGGGTGGAATTAGGATCTGGATCCAGGTAATGGGGATTGATGTTGAATGGCACCAGTCCCAGTGCATTAAAAGAGGGAGGATATACAATAGGCATATCATTTGTTGTTTTTATGGTAAGACCGGCAATGTTAGTGCCTGCACTTGTTCCCAGGTAAGGAGTTCCATTGTTCAGGGTTTCTTTTAGAACAGGGAGCAGGTCATATCTGTAAAGTTGTTGGACCAGGAGGAAGGTATTTCCTCCACCGGTAAATATTCCTTCAGCATTTTTCACAGCCTCATGAGGGGAATCATATTCATGTATGCCTTTAATCTCCAGGCCTGCTTTTTTAAAGGCTTTTTGTGCAGTGGCAGTGTAATCGTCATGCGAGACTCCACCGGGACGGGCATAGGGGATGAAAAGGATTTTATTACAGTTTAAAAAATGCCTTTTTAAAATGGGGATCAAATATTCAAGATATTCCTGACTGTGCAAGGTGGAAGTACTGGCAAGAATTAAGTTTTTCATGCGGTTTTATTAGCAGTTTGTGTAAAATTAAGAAATATGCCAGAGGCAGATTCTAAAATTTGGCTAATTCTCTCGCTGCGTGTTTAAAGTTTAATTTTCGGTAAACAAATTTCATTAAAGCTGAACCCCGGGATTTCAAATTTGAGCATTGAAACTTCTTTTCCTGTAGCTGTTTCCACAACCTTTAACTAAAGTTTAGTCGGAAATTAGATTTTTATAAAGATTAGATTTTGTTCCTTTAAGAAAAGCATAATTATGAAACCCATTTTATCCTATTTTATATTCTTCATTTCCCTCACCGTTATTGCCCAGGACCGGGTACAAATAGATGGAAAAGTCACTCCGCCAATGGGAGAGAGTCCCGAAGGAATTACTGTGTTTAACCGCACAGGAAAAAGTCTGACCGTAGTTAATGAAGAAGGAGAATTTTCAATGAGAGTAACTGCCGGCGATACCTTGCAGTTTTCTGCGATTCAATTTCAGGATTTTTCGGTTGTTGTGGATGACGGTGTAATTAACAACAGGCAGCTTAATGTTTTTGTTTCTGAAGCGGTGAACACCCTGCCAGAAGTAGTGGTCTCACCTTACGACCTTTCCGGAAATGTACAGGTAGATGTAAAGATCATTCCAGTAGTGGAGGCAGAACTTCCCACAAAATCTGCAGCCGAAATTAATCCTTACGAAAATACTTTTCGTCCCGATTCCCTGGTTTCTCCCCCAAATGCTGCTATGCGCAGCGGAATGATCTACAGCGGTATGAACTTCGCCAATATCTTCAGGAATATTTTTACCACGCGTGATGTAATGACGACAGTGGGAGGTGAGGAAGATATTGATGACGAGATCCTGCAGTTACGCGAAGATGAATTCTTCAAAGAACAGCTAAACATTCCGCAGGAAAATATTCGTGAGTTTATATATTTCGCTGAAGACAACGGCTTGACCCGCCAAATGCTGAAGCCGGAAAATGAAATGGAACTAATCGAATTTCTGGTGGCTCAAAGCCAAAAATATAAGCAGCGTAAAGCTGAAAGTGAACGAGAATAGTTTTTTTGATAAACCTTAAAACTTTATTCGCATTTTGCCATTTTTCATGGTTTATTTCAATGTTACCTATAAAAATTTCACTAATCGCTATAATTATTTTTAATTTTTGGCGTTCTTTGAGATATGAAGCGCCTGCTACTCCTCTGCTTTTTGTTCTTTTCAATGACCACCATAGCCCAAACTCTTGGAGAGGTTGAGATCAAAGGAAAAATCACAGTTCCTGCTGAAGCTGATGCTGAGGGAATAACCATTTATAATAAAAATTCCGGTAAAGGAAGTATCTCCAGCAAAAATGGAGAATTTGCTATTTCCGTAAGTTTGAAAGATTCCCTTTATTTTTCAGCTTTACAGTACAGCGACCTTCTGGTGGTGGTAGACGAGAACATCATTAAGACGGGTAGCCTTCACGTAGAAATCACCGAAAATATCAATGAACTGGCCGAGGTGGTGATAAGGCCGCATAACCTCACGGGAAATCTCACTGCCGATCTTAAAAATATTCCTGTTCAACAACTTGATCTGCCCACATGGTCGGCTGCCGAAATTAATAATATGGATTTTTCTTTTGCTCCCGATGTGCAATCTGGGGTTTCTAATGCCGCCATGGGTGGAGGCGGTGGTAAATATGGTTTTCAGCCCAAAAAGATCATTGGAGGACTGGTAGATATTTTAGCGCCTACTTCAAGTGCCAAGGCTGTAGATCCTTTTAGAAAAAAAGCCTCTTTCACCATGCTGGAAAGGGAGTTAACGAGCCGCTATGATCCCGAATTCTTTTTGGAAGTGTTACAAATTGAAAGGGAAAAGATCTCAGAGTATATTGCCTTTTTAAGTGAGCAGGGAGTGGCGCAGGTTCTTTTGGAAAAGGAAAACGAATTGCAGCTGCTCGACCTTATGGTGCTTCAAAGTTTTGACTACCGGCAAAGATAGGCGGCATCACCTGTTTCAGAATTTTTCTGTAGAACAGGGGGGCTGTGAATATCTTTCAGCAGCGCTTATACCAGGAAAACCAAATGTTTGCCATTGAGATGAAAGATTATTTTTATCACTCTGGCAGCCAGGATTCTTCAGAAAATAGACTGTATTTTTACTGTAAATTTTTTAGAGGGAAAAATGAAGCTTCCGGAGTTTTAATTCCCGGAAGCTGTAAGAGATTAGAAATTTCTTCCGCAGTAGAGGGCGAATTCATCTGCAGAGTGACTTACAGAATGCTCATAGATTTTTCCTTCCCGCCATTTATCACCATCGAGTTGGCGATTCTTCAGTTTTTTTGCAATTAGAAGAGCAATGTTTTTATCTTCTGAAGCTACCTTGACATGTTGTATCTTTTTGTCTTTAGAAATAGAAAAGAAAACGGTAAGGTCATCTCCTTCATCAATTCTGAAATTGGCACTTTTTAGCAGAAATTCGATTTCCGGAGAAAAGGAGTCCAGATCAAAAAGTTTCGAGTTGGAAGTGGCATAAAAAGGTGCCCTTAATGCTTCATTTAATTGCTTTGTATCTGCATATTGTTGGAAGGCACTAATTTTGCCATTCTTTAATGTCCAAAGGTGAGCTGCCTGAGCATTGTATGCCTCACCATTTTGCTTCACTTTGGCATCATAACGCAGGGTAGCAAGAATTTGGTTGTTATTCATTTCGTGGAGTTTAATGTCCTGCAGATTGAAATATTCATGGTCTGCCCCTATGCGTGCAAAGACGCCATTCAGGATAGCCTCTGGTCCAATATAAGGATTACCCTTTGCATAAATATTGCCTTCGGCTTCATTCCATATAATTTCGGGGTCCATATTCTCCAGAATCGAGGGAATATCACCTTTAGCAAAAGCTTTGTACAGGTTATCGATCACCTTAATGTTATTAGGATCTGATATTAGACCTATTTGTTTCAAAAAGGTCATATTGTCAACGAAATCCTGCTCCCGGGCTATTTTCCCATTCTTCATTTCCACAAGAGTGACGCCATTTATATCTACCTGTTTTCCTGTGGCAGGTATTCCGAAGAAGTTCCCTGTATGTATCCCTTTAAAATTCCAGTGTTTTACGATGTTATTCCCGTGTCCAAAAGCCTGGGTGATGGTAAAGGAAATATTCGAAAAACCGTTAAGATAATTTTGATAATATTCTTTAAAGGCATCGATGCCTACAATAGCTTCGGGTTCAAGCGGAATAGTGATTTCTGCATCGAAATATTCTTCATTTATAAGGTCTATTTGACCTTTGTTGGTAATGTTATCCCATAACTGGATATACATTTGAAGATCTTTATCAATGTTGCTTTGTTGAGCAAACGTGCCTGAGGTACTTGTCAAGGCCAAGACGAATATTAAGATTAAATTTTTCATGATCCATAATTTTAGTCAACGAATTATTTCAGTTTCATTTCGGCTCTTTTGAGACGAATAAGGTTCTACTCATAAGCATATTAGAAGAATGCGATGCCTGTTGAGTATTGAAGATGGCTTGGGAAAAGTGAAAAGTACCAGGTTCCAACCGCCTTAAAAAGGACAATCTTCATATTCCTGAAGTTAAGATTTAGGGAATATGTAGTGCATTACGACCAGGGGTGATAGAGAGGCTCAGGTTTACCGGGAGAAAGACTCAGGACCGGCACTTTCACCTGTTCAACTTCACCATTCAAATGTATAATCTTCGGTGTGGTTACAGCTTATGGTTCAGCTATTTGATCGTATATTTTTTATGCCAAAATTTCGGTGGTAGTCCTTAAGCTGTACATTTTCTTCAAGCCGTAAGTTTTCCAATTAAAATTAAAATTGCTTTCATGTATTACGAATTTTTTAAGTTGAATAATTATTCAAAGTTTCTTTGACAGGTCTAAAGTGGATTCCTAAATCCAGCTTCGCGAGCTCGTTTTTGTATGCCAGTTGTGCTTTTTCCCGTGGTTTCCGGTGATTCAGTATCTCATGCATATCCCATATTTTGTAGGCTTCACTTGTTAATTAGGTAATCTTTACCATGAAGATGGTAATATAGCTTCGAATAAAACCTGAACCACCTGTAATTCCTACGGTTTTCATAATTTTAATTTTGTGATCCTTCAGTAAAGCCTGCAATTTCCCCGGCGTTTAATGACCAGTGATGTATAAATCTTGTGGTGATAAATTCACAATCCAGGGGGCGACGTCCTTTAACTACCCCCGTAACAAATACCTCATTCTCTACAGTTTTGAAATTGAGATCATCAAATTGAAGGCTTCCCCATTCATTTTGCATAATTGAGCTAAGGGAGATGTTGTATCGGCTATTTATTCCAGGCTGGTTTTCAAATAAGTTCCAGTTTATTCGTGGTGAAATAGCTGCAACATCTTGCGAAGTAGTATTTCTGTCCTGTAACATTTCATAAACCTGTTTTACCACAGTATGGTTTTCTATCACCTGCCCCCGTAAATTGAGGGAAGCGGAAATTCCAATTATTAAAATGAGGCAATAACTATATGGGTTTTTCATGATCATAATTTTTAATTGGTTCTTTCAATAAATTCCCCGAGATCCAATATTGCAGCGATCTTGAGTTATTTCCGGGCCTGTTTTAATTAATCATTTCTTAGATAAATACGCCAGGTCGGGACGCATGCGGCCTGTTTTTGATTCATATCTATAGACGTATTTCAACATTTCATCAAATAATTTTTCACCTTCCTCACCTAATAGAATATCTGTTTCTTGAGATGTTTTTGCATAAGATTGGGCATCCTTTGCTGATATTACCACGAGATAATAATCTCCCGAGTTTCCGAAGCCATTGCGGTAAACCCTAAAATGTTGTTTGGCATCTTTTTTCTCATAAAGGGATTTGATATCTTTCATCTTGGTTCTAAGATTCGCAACATTTTCTGGAGTGACATGGAAAAAATGCCATTTTCGATAGTCTTCGCCAAGTGTGTTTGTGGTGAGGCCTCCCGGCATATAAGACATGTCATTTATTAAATGGACAACATAATCCCGGTGCGTATCATAACATTTATTGAAGCGGCTGAAAATCTTTGTAAACTCTTCTTCTCCCATTTTTTCAGCTAAGGGCGCCATGGTGTTTTTGTCAAAATCGGCCATGCTTTTAATAGGGGAAATACTTAAATAGGTTCCATCGTCAATACTTGCAGTAGACCAATCTGAATCTTTAAGATCGTGTTTCTTACATTGATCAATAAAATCTTTTGTTACTGCTTCATATTCTTTAATCATTGAAGGTTTTACCTGGTCTTCGTGTACCCAAAAAGCTTGATTTACATTAGAATTTTGCGCGAAGAGTTCACTAGTTTGAAATACTACTATTGCCAAAAACAAAGTGATAAGGTTTACATTTTTCATAATTTCCTGATTTATAATTTAATTTCAGGGGTAAATTACTTCTGTAAAAATCTGTAAACAAGAGGTTTAGGATGAATGGGGGTAAATACTGTCCTAAGTGACAATAAATTTACCGGGTATTAAATGGTCTGTAATCTTTTAAGGAGCTCCTGTCGCATTCCCCTGGCCATGGGGATGGCCTTACGAGAAATAACTACATGAGTATTGGCAATCTCATCAATACGGGAAAGATTGATTATGTAAGATCTATGGATCCTTAAAAAATGCTTCTGAGGCAGTTTTTTTTCCATTTCCTTTAGTGTAGACACCAATAGATAATCCTTTTCGGTTGAAAAGATCCTGCAGTAATTACGTTCTGCTTCAATGTAGCGAATAGCTTTGATATCTACCTTTACCATATTTTCCTGGTGTCTTACAAAAAGGCAATCCTTTAAAACTGAAGTAGCATTCTCGTTTGGTGGCTCACTGGACGAAGTGATGATATTACATTTTAGTTGATTAACTGTAAGTTCAATACTGCGTTGCAGGTCCAGCTTTTTAAAAGGTTTTGGAATAAAAGCATAAGGATGTGTCACTTTTGCCCGGTTAAAATTGGCTTCATCGGCATTTGCCGTGAGATAAATGACGGCCAGGTTGCTTTGGAATTCCTGCATCTTTAAAGCGGTATCGATCCCGTCCCATTCGCCTTTTAGCTGGATATCGATCAACACTATATCGGGAAGATTTTGTTTTATGTAGGTCAATGCGTCTTCCCCCCTGGAAACAATACCCGAAACCTCATAACCCATTTCTGAAAGTTGCAGAGAAATATTGGCTGCAATGATCATTTCATCTTCAACTATCAATATTTTAATGGGTTGAATCATTGGCCATTCAAATTAAAACTTATGAGGTTATGGAATTATTACAGTATGGTCTTTTTCTAATGAAAACTCTCCAAATTTGATGGAAAATTCAGCTGGTAAATGTTGACAAATTAACTCCTGCCTCAAAATTGGGGAAGAAATAAGTGGGGGAGTGGGATCATATCGTTTTCAATCATCGAAAGAAAACGGTAGATGCTAATTTAAAGAATAATTATCTCAAATCCGATTTTTATGCGGTAGATGGTATTTTGGAATTTGAAAAAATGATTACCCTTTTTAGGGAAGACAAATAAAGGTAATGAATTCAACTCCTAACCCCGGTCATAAATATTCGTCACAATTCCCCTCAATTTTGCATTTTGAGAATAATTAAGGTTACCTGTTCAAAATGAAAAAGATGAGCAGAACCTAATCCTGAATTTTAGAAATCAATTATGGAGAAACAGAAGATAGTTATAGTTGGGGGAGTCGCGGGTGGCGCAACAGCTGCCGCGAGATTAAGACGGCTAAGCGAAAATAGTCATATAGTCCTGCTTGAAAGGGGAGAACATATCTCTTTTGCTAATTGTGGACTGCCATATTACATAGGAGGTTCTATAGAAAAGCGGGAGAAGCTACTGGTGCAAACGGTAGAAGGAATGTCCAGAAGGTTCAGGCTCGATATTCGTAATTTGAACGAAGTGCTCTCGATAGATCGATTGGCCAAAACGGTTAGAATAATGGATTTAAGAACGGGAAAGGAGTACGAGGAATCCTATGACGTGCTGCTACTTTCCCCCGGTGCCAAACCTTTTCTTCCACCTATAAAAGGAATTGCTGAAGCTAAGAACCTTTTTAGCCTCAGGAATATCCCCGATACCGATAAACTCAAAACCTATGTGGATGATTTTGAGCCAAAAAGTGCAGTGATCGTTGGTGGTGGGTTTATTGGTCTGGAAATGGCAGAAAACCTGCATGATCTAGGAATAAGTGTGCGCCTGGTTGAAGTTTCGGAACAGGTTATGGAGGCCCTGGATTTTGAAATGGCTTCAATTCTTCAGGATCATCTTCGCAAGAAAAATATGGTGCCTGTGGTTTATTAAAACCGGGAAAGAAGGAGAGAGTCTGAAAAAGCACCAACACATAAGTCGGTACAAATAAAAAAATCCGCAACCACTTTTTATAAGTGTGTTGCGGATTAATTTTAGGACGCAGTCCAATTAAAGAAAAGATTTTTACTTCTTCGATTCTGCGATAGAGACTTTTCTAAATTCTTTTAATAGCTTTTCCAATTCCAAAGAAGATTTTCTTGCTCTGGTTCCGGCACTTTTATTTCCATTTTCTAATTGTGTATTGGCATCAGCTTGAAAGGATTCAAAAGTGCTTTGGATGTTTTCAATAAGATCTTTCATGATATTTTTTTTAATGAAGTGCTAAAATAACAGAATATTCTTGGGCTGCCATAATTTTTATTTATTTAAAGGCTTCAAAAAAGAGTAGGAGAATATTGTCGCTTGTAACCCTGTCCCTTGCATAAAAGACGAATTAAACATTTTTCATAACTAATTATAAAAATATCTACTCGTTTATAAAAAAGAATATTCAAAAGGGATCGATATTTAATTTACTGCCTTTTACCCTAATAAGGACACAAAACATGCCTAATAATTGTACAAAAAATCCACAACTACTTTATTTTAAGGGTGTTGAAAATTGATTCTGTGACCCCGACATGATGTTTTTCCTTGAGTCCCCGCCTGAAAATACAAATTCCGCCCCGCCTGTCGGTGTTACATTTTTTATATTCCTACGAAGCTTCAGGCAGGCCTTGGCTCTCCGTAAAACGAAAAAAGTCCGCAGCTTTCGCTGCGGACTTTCTGGAAATCTATATTGACAAACTTTTTTATGTTGCTGTTTAATTCTAGTACTTGTAAATTTGGACTGACTTTTTTTATCATAAATGGAATCAAATAAAGATATAGTTACAGCTGCTGAAGTAGTTTTGTTAATTATAAAAAACGAAGGAGATCTGGAGGATGATTTTGAATACCCTGTGGAGTTTTCTGAAGCTTACAGGCTTCTTCTGGCTTTAGATGTAATTCAGTTATTGGAGGAAAAGTTTCTTCCCTCAAAAAATTTCGACGCTGCACATCGAGTTGGTGTGCAAAAGTTTTTAGAGGGTGAAAATTATAAAAAGGAGGCATTAGAGAGGCGACGCAGTCAAAATAAAAAAGTCCGTGTTGCTGTTTTTTCAAGTGCAGCAATTGCTATAGCGGGATATTTAATTAGGAGAGCAAAAGCAAATACCCGAATATAGTTATTTACAGTTTTCATTTTTTAATGGTCCTCTACGATCGACTTTTTTGGCGGTATCTGGTAGAAAATTGACTTCTTCTTTAGAATAATTTTATATCCAACCAATATTACAAGAGCAATTCCAGAACCCACTAATAGATATGTGAGGGTTTGGGTGCTTTCTCCAAAAAAAGCTATTATTAAGATTAGAGGAGTTATGCCAGTAATGCTGGCAAAACTGAATTTCCAGTAGTCCATTTTAACCATTCCGCTAACCAGGCTCACCACATCATTTGACAGAAAAGGATTTAGGCGTGTAATAAAAATTGCCCAAAAGCCATATTTCTCAAGAAAAACTGTAGTTCTGGCCTTTGCTGTACTTCCTAATAATTTTTCTACAGTAAATGATCCAAAAACACGGCCTATGAAATAACCTGCCGATGAAGCACTATAAATAGCAAATAAAGCTAAAGCGCTGCCCCAGATTGGACCATACGCCACTATACATACTATTAATAATAATGTGGTTGGTATTACCATTAGAAACATTTGGCCTATCATAGCCAGCACCAGGAGGATAGGACCGAACCAGCCAAAATTTGTGACCCAACTTCGAATATTCTCTTGGTCATTACTGATAAGTACTCGGATGGCGTCATGCATCCAAAGTTGGACTTCTGGAATAAAAACATAAGTCAGGAATGTGAGAGCTACAATAATAAAGGTGATAAAGAGAGAAAATTTGATTTTTGGTTTTAAAGGTTTAATGGCGTTTCTATTGCCGTCTGCCAAGACTTCTTCTGTCATATATTTCTTAATCTAAAAATTGATTCTATTGCGATAAAAGGAGGGCCAGTTAAAAAAAACTGGCCCTGATAAGTTTAAGCGGCTGACTGCACCAGCGGCCGAAAGCTGATAGATTCTTTGATGATCTGGCTCCATTTTTCTGCATTTTTCATCTCATAATCCTGGTAATAGGTCATGTCACAGTCAAAGAAGCTGATGGTCTGAATATCTCCGTTATACATGGATAGCTCCAACTCCACCTTTTGAAGAACCTCCTCCTTCTTTTTGTCGATCTTGACAGTAGCGGTCTCATGAAGCAGCACACTACTTTTAATAATTTTTAGATCTATGACCTGTACTACGATCTCCTCTCTTCTTCGTTGCACAAAAACAACCTTTTGACGGGTTTTGTCAATCCCGATAATGTTGGAATTCCACCTGTCAACCCAGTCTAACTTAAGATCGAGCGCTATTGCTTCGCTGTTGAATCTGGATCTTAAGTCTTTTCTTTGCCTGGCTGCAGCGAGGACGAATAAAATATATGGTACGGCCACTGCGGCCACTACCGCAAAATGGACAATTAGGATGTCAATTTTCATGATGAATAATATTAAAATATAAAACTGATTTTTGGTCCCGCCATAGAACGGCTGTGGGAAAGACGAAAATTCTACTCCCTCAAAAAAGGGAGAAGGCCGGAATCACAGAAAAACGTGGAAAGGGAAAATAATGGCCGGCGTGTCAAGTCCGGGGTCGATCTCTTTTGAACGCCTAATGTAATCGTTGTGAGAACGGGTTTCAAAAGAGCTCTGAAGTAAAAAACTTTTGCTGCCTGTAAATGAATAGGCCTGAAAGACATTCGTCTTTAAGAATGGAACTGTTCCCTGGTAGAGATCAGCAGTTTCTTCTTCAAATTCAAAATCGTTTACTGAAATTTCCTCCTTATCAAAAGGCAGGCTCTCATGTGAAAATGAAAAGGAGGTACCGCAGGAGAGCAGTAGAAGTAAAAACAAAAAGACCCCTTTGGCAGTCATTTTACTTTTGATATTACAGAGCAAATGTATATGATTAGTATGTTAAAATTACAAATATATTTCAGCTTATAAGTTAAATTTTACACCCCATTGCATAGCTTCGGTTTGACTACTAAAAATATTTTATTTCCAGAACATTTATTTTTTAAAAATTAACATTGCGTTGTACTACATTTACCCGAAATTCTACATACTAAAATGATAAAAATTCTGTGCACTTTTTTCCTCCTGTTTTTAGGTCAGAGTGTGTTTCCATCTCCATTAGATTTTTCAGCTCTTTCTGAAGACAATGAGACTTTATTATTATTAGAGAACCCTGAAGAAATAACTGCAGGCTCTGAAGTAGAATTTGCACCCGGGCTTTTAAAGGAACTTCACAAAACAAAGATCATCCTAAAGGCAGATTTTAGCTCTTTTTGCGGGAGCTTCAGGCCGGCGGATAGGATTACAGTAAAGTTCCGGGAGAACATCCTCAATCTTAACACTGCCAAGATCATCTATCCTTTCCATTCCTTTCCGTAGAAGATAATTTCCCACGGCTTCGCTCCGTGCCATAAAAGGCTGCGGAAGCATTTATTATTTTGATCCAGTTTAACCTTCTGCACTAATGGATGTACAGAAAGAACAATGGGGCAGCCGTCTGGGCCTCATTCTCGCTATGGCGGGCAATTCAGTCGGGTTGGGTAACTTTCTTCGGTTTCCTGTGCAGGCGGTACAGAACGGCGGGGGTACATTTATCATCCCCTACCTAATTTGTTTCGTGCTCATGGGGCTGCCGCTGCTTTGGATTGAATGGTCTATGGGACGTTTTGGCGGTCGAAAAGGCCATCATTCCACGCCTTTTATACTTGGCTCTATGGGAAAAGCCAGCCTCTGGAAATATTTAGGTGTTTTTGGAATTTTCACAAACCTTGCGGTGGCAGCCTACTACTGCTACATCGAATCCTGGACCCTCTCCTATGCGCTGCACAGTTTGATGGGCACATTTCAAAGCCTATCTCAGTCTGAGATCGCACAATATTTCAACACATATGTCCTCATGGGCACTTCCTTCCTCGGAATTCCTAATGAAGCTCTCTTATTCTTCATTATTTGTATCCTCATTAACACCTTTATCTTAAGCAAAGGCCTGTCGGGAATCGAAAAAGTGGCAAAAATTGGAATGCCGTTGCTTATTCTTTTTGGAATCTTTCTGGCTATAAGAGGACTGACCTTAGGAACAAGTGCTGCTTCTGCGGAATTTCCTTTAGCCAATGCCTGGGACGGCCTGAATTATCTCTGGACCCCCGATTATTCTTCCTTGTACAGCCCCAAAGTGTGGTTGGCTGCTGCGGGGCAGATATTCTTTACGCTCTCGGTGGGAATGGGAACAATCCACTGCTATGCAGCTTATCTCGACAGTAAAGATGATATCGCCCTGAATTCCACCTCCGCCGGGTTCACCAATGAATTTGTGGAGGTTGTACTGGGAAGTCTTATTGTAATTCCCATTGCTGCCGGATATTTCGGGCTTGACTGGATCATTGAGAATATGAGCTTTGGAACCGCTTTTCAAACCATGCCTTTTCTATTTAATCAGTGGGGAACTGTACTGGCGGCTTTTGCCGGCGTCTTCTGGTTCGGCCTGCTTTTCTTCGCCGGAATCACCTCTTCGCTGGCCATGGGCACGCCATGGATTGGTTTTATGCGGGATGAATTTGGGTGGAGCGCAAACAAAGGAGCCTATTCCTTCGGATTTTTGACCTTTTGTTTAGGTCTCCCCTGTATACTTTTTTATCAATACGGCTTTTTTGACCAGTACGATTATTGGGCGGGAACTGTATCGCTCGTGGTTTTTGCACTGGCGGAAACCATTTTGTTCTCCTGGTTCTTCGGAATTGGTCCCGGCTGGAAAGAGATCAATCTGGGTGCAGATATGAAGATCCCCGGTTTCTTTAAATGGGTGATTAAATACGTCACCCCTGCATTATTGGTAGCCGTATTTTTGGGAGCTCTTATTACGCCTGAGGGCAACCTGTGGATTGAGGCTTTTTCTTCACTGCTTAATGGCGGCATCTGGCCGCTGGATAACAACTCCCTGATCCTGCAGATCTCGAATACGAAACTGCTCGAGGACCTCGCGGGTTCAACAGATCCTGGAAGAACAGATTTTCTTGAAAAACAGATTTTTTACACGAACATGGCGAGACTGGTACTTCTAAGTCTTTTCCTCTTCATTTGTACCCTTGTTTTTATAGCGCATAAAAAGAGAAAAAACGCGAACTAATATGGAAACTGAACCACTTATCATCATGCTGCTTGTCCAGATTTCGGTCACCGCTTTTATGGTCTACTGTTTCTGGAAAGTATTGCGCAAAAAATAGAGGAGCCGGAGTATAAACTTCGACCTCTGAACTTTAACTAAACCTGAATTCTAATACCTAAATTTAAAATATAATGATCGTTTGGATTTTATTTTCTGTTGCAATTTTGTTCTTCCTGGCTTTAGATCTGGGAGTTTTTAACAGGGAAGCTCATGTCATAAAGACTAAGGGAGCTGCTATTTGGACCAGCATCTGGGTATCCCTCGCCCTTGGCTTTTCGGCAGTTATCTGGTGGCTTTTTGAAAATGGGCAGGTAGCCAACCCCACCGGTCTTACGCCGGGAGATGCTGTGTTAAAATATATCACCGGCTATCTCATTGAATTGTCTTTGAGTATAGATAACGTTTTTGTCATTGCCGTGATCTTTAGCTCCTTTAGCATTCCGAAAATGTATCAGCACCGGGTCTTGTTCTGGGGAATACTCGGCGCCATTGTTTTCAGGGCATTAATGATCGTGTTTGGGGTCGCTTTGATCAATAAGTTTGACTGGATCGTCTACGTCTTTGGTGTCTTCCTTATTTACACTGCCTACAAAATGCTGAAGTCCGACAACACGCAGTTCAATCCAAAGAATTCCTGGATCTTTAAGAGAACCCGAAGATTTCTCCCGTTTACTGCCTTCTTCTATGGTGACAATTTCTTTATCCGCCGAATGGGTAAATTGATCGCAACGCCACTTTTTATGGCGCTGCTCATGGTAGAGTTGACAGATGTTCTTTTTGCACTTGACAGCATCCCCGCTATTCTGGCCATTACGGCAGATCCATTCATTGTTTTCAGCTCAAACATCCTGGCGATTCTCGGCCTTAGGTCAATGTATTTCCTAATTTCACAAATGCTGGACAAGTTCCGCTTCATCAGTTACAGTCTAGTAGGTATCCTTACGTTCGTAGGTTTGAAGATGATCTTTTCGCACCACATCGAACTACCGGAATGGTTATCCTTGATCGTTATAGCTGGAGCTCTTGCTTCGGGAATTTTAGCTTCTGTTCTAATGAAACCGAAAATGGATCACGAGGTGAAAGAGGAAGAACTTCATGAAAGTAGTTCCATTAGCAAATAATGCTCTGGGAAGAAGAGAAAGTTTTACTAACTTAGAAACAAATAAAAAAGATCAATATGAAATGTCCGAATGATAATACCACCTTAGTGATGACTGATCGTAATGGTGTAGAAATTGATTATTGTCCAGAATGTCGGGGTGTCTGGCTGGACAGGGGAGAGTTGGATAAGATCATTGAACGATCCTCAGCTCCCATGCAAGGAAACCAGGCTTCACAGCACCGGAGTGATAGATATTCAAACCCAGGAGAAAATAAGTACCAAAAACCGCGAAAAAAAGATTCCTTTCTTGGGGACTTATTTGACTTCTAAAAATTAGAACCTAATTGCTAATCTTTAATTCAAAAGCTATAATTTTTTGAATAGATAATTCTTTTCCATTTAATGATCATAACTGTTTTACTGTTAATCGCGGGTTTTGTAGCGCTCATTTTTGGCGCTTCCAAATTGGTAGACGCAGCTTCGAGTATAGCTGTCGGTATGGGTATTCCTAACATAGTTATTGGACTAACAATAGTAGCTTTTGGAACATCGGCGCCAGAACTTGTAGTAAATTTAATGGCGGCCGTTTCTGAAAATACGGAAATGGTTGTAGGGAATGTATTAGGGAGTAACATCTTTAATATTCTGGGCATACTTGGAATCTGTGCTTTAATCTCACCTCTTACTGTTAAATCCAGCACAACCTGGTTGGAAATACCTCTCAGCTTTTTAGCTGCGGTCTGTGTTCTATTTATAGGTGCGGATCAATATTTAAACGGGGCTTTAGACAACGTTCTTACAAGATCCGAAGGTCTGACATTGCTTCTTTTCTTTCTGATCTTTCTTGTCTACAATTTAACCGTGGCGAAAAGTGCAGGAACAGATGAGAAAATAGAGACGAAAAAATACGGGACCTGGAAAGCAATCCTTTTTATTGTTCTTGGATTGGCAGGTCTTGTTTTAGGAGGGAAATTGATTGTCGACAGTGCAGTGGAGATCGCTCAAGTATTTGGAATGACTGAAAGAGTAATCGGTTTGACAATTGTGTCAATTGGTACTTCCCTTCCCGAACTTGCCACTTCCATTGTAGCAGTTCGTCGTAAAAATGTAGACATCGCTATTGGAAATGTTGTTGGCTCCAATATCTTTAATATATTCTTTATTCTTGGTCTTTCAACAGCAATAACTCCTGTTCCTCTTTCCTCCGGATCTTTCTTTGATATAATTGTATGTATAACTGCAAGCCTCCTACTTTTCATGTTCGTATTTACCGATAAAGGAAATAGAATTCAACGTTGGGAAGGAGGTGTTTTTTTGTTGTTGTATATTCTATACGTTGGTGAACTTATTACGGGAACTGCTCTATAAACTCTTGAATTGTAAAAGGTCATTAAACATCTGTTGTGCATCAAAGAATTATCTGCATTTGCGGCATCAGGTAGATAGGAGATGGTGGAGATAATCAATGGAATGCTGTGGGGTATATCTCCTTTCGGAGAGACAAACAAAGCCCTGCTGGAAATAAAAAATAAAAAAATCAGAGGAGCCAAGATGTTATGAATTAGCGATTAAGTGAGGGGCTTTTTATTACTAAAAAAACATCAGTTACTAACAAATCTAACACCTAAAAGAAGCTTTTGTACCAATGCTTATAAAGCAGATATGTGAATTATCAATATTACGGCAATAAGCGGACATACTTCCGAAAAGGTTTTTTATTATTATATAAAAGCTTCACCAATGGAGCGGTTGGAAAAGATTTGAAGTATTCCTTTTGGAGAGGAGAATGTATGCTTCCGGAGATTCCGTTTTTTTGAACATTAAATAAATATATTTGGACCTTCTTATATGACAATCAACGCCATGTAAAGCGGCATCCCAAAAGTAATATTGAAGGGAAACGTAACGGCCAGAGCCATGGGCAGGTAAAGACCGGGATTTGCTTTTGGTACTGCCATCTTCATTGCAGCCGGTACAGCAATATATGAAGCACTGGCGGCCAAGATTGCCAGCATGAATCTATCTCCAACATTTCCTGTTACGAGACCGCTGGCCCAGGCAACAGTACATCCATTTATTACCGGTATGATTATAGCAAAAAGAGTAGTGAACCAGCCGCTTTTTATAAAATCTGTCAATTTTCTTCCGCTAATGATACCCATATCCAGGAGAAAAATAGCCAGAAAGCCTTTAAAAATGTCATTAGTAAAAGGGGCTATTCCCTGAGCCTGACTTTCACTTGCTACAAAACCTATAATTAAACTTCCCAGGATCATCAGTACACTTCCGTTAGAAAATGAATGACCTATTAAACTGGACATTTTAGGTGATGTATTATCTTTCTTTCCATACAGTGAAATAAGTGCCACGCCAACAATGATTGCAGGAGCTTCCATTAAAGCCATTAATGCCACCATATGGCCACTGTAAGAAATCTGCTGAATTTCCAGAAAGGAAACGGCGGTGACAAAGGTTACGGCACTAATTGAGCCATATGCGGCGGCGATGGCTCCAGAGTTTTCTGTACTTAATTTTCTTCTAAGGAGGTAAAAAGTATAAATTGGTATAACGAGGGCTGTAATAACACCGAACAAAATTGTCCAAATGATTTCCATAGAGAATTGACTATGTGCCAATTCCCGGCCTCCATTAAATCCTATTGAAAATAAAAGGTAAAGAGATATAAATTTCGATGAGCTTTTAGGAATCTCAAGATCACTTTTAAGCTGGACTGCCAGAATACCCATTACGAAGAAAAGTAAGGCTGGGCTTGTCAAATTTTCTATTAAAAGATTTAAATTCATAAAAATTGCTGTTATAAGAGTTTAAGGTGCTGTTCCAGTTTTTTTAATCTTTAGCAGCTCTTCGAAGTTTATCGTTAATGGTTATTCCCAATCCTTTGTCAGGTAGCTGTTCAAAAATAATTATGTCTAAATTCTTTTGATCCAGCCGATGCATTGCAGCATAGACATTTTTTGCAGCCACTTTTAAATCACCTGATTCTGATAAAATTTCCTGGTGGTCTAATGGTAAATCACCTAAAGGGTTTTGAAAAAGAAGAGCGCCAATTTTCTTTCCTTCAAAGAATTGCAGTGTAGTTTTTAAATTGTTTGTTAAACAACTTTTGGTTTTAGGAGAATAATGTTTAGATAACATTCCCGGCGCTTTAGGTCTTTGATCCTCGTGAGTACAAAAATGAAGTTTGCCGGTGATTTTCTCAATTTCCTCTGCAGTTATAGCACCCTGCCTAAATATTATCGGGTTTTGGGATTTGTCAAATCCCACTATAGTCGATTCAATTCCCCTTTGACATTCCCCGCCATCTATAATAAGGTTCAGCTGATTCTTGAAGTACTTTAAAACATGATCAGGTTTTGTGGGACTAATAGATCCAAATGGATTTGCACTGGGCGCAGCTAAAGGAAACGGGAGTTTTTTCAGAAGTTCCAGGGTCAACCAGTGATCAGGAATTCTTACAGCTACAGTATCTAATCCTGCAGTAACTATAGAAGGTATAATTTCCTTTTTCTTCAAAATTAGAGTTAAAGGACCCGGCCAGAAGGTATGTGCTAACCTATAAGCTACATCAGGAATATTCTTTGCTAATTTTTCTAGCTCGTCCACCGAGGCAATATGTACAATTAAAGGATTGTGAAGAGGCCTATTCTTTAAATCAAATATTTTTTTTACTGCAGCTTCACTTAATGCATTCCCGCCTAATCCATAAACTGTTTCCGTAGGAATAGCTATAATTCCTCCATCTTTTAATTCGGAAATAGCAGTATCAATAATTTCACTCATCGAATTTTAAAGTTTCTCAGCCTGTTCTTCTGTTGAACAGGAAAGGATTATGGATGATTTAATACTTACAGTCGAACCTTCCCTTTCAGCCTTCTCCAAAAAAGAAATAATATGTTCCCTTGTCTCCCGTAGTTCGTCCAGTCTCACCCGTGAGCTCCTATCGGAACTCCCTATGCGAATTTTTGAACTGAAGTCTCTCTTGTTATGAAAGTGAATTTTGCTGCCAATCATGTTAAGCAAAATATCTCTTGCCTCTGCAGGACTAAAGGTTCCGTCAATCAACTTTAAATTTTTCATGATGTAGAAATTATAAGATTTTCCTGAATTAGTTTTAGAATCGACCAGGCGATTTTTTTTCCGGTGCAAATTTGAAACATTGTATATATAACGGAAAATTTATATTTTTGATAAAAAACATAAGAACTTCTTATGAATTATACTTTACATCAGCTAAAGATCTTTCTGGAGATTACCAGAACTCAAAGTATTACTAAGGCTTCTGCAGAACTACATCTCTCGCAACCGGCTGTATCCATGCAGCTTAAGAACTTTCAGGAACAATTCGATTTTCCACTGACAGAAGTTATAGGTAGAAAGATTTATATCACAGACTTTGGAAAGGAAATAGCTATGGCGGCTAAAAATATCCTGGAACAGACTGAAACAATAAGCGCAAAGAATGCTGCTTATAAAGGAGAACTTATTGGAAGGCTTACAGTTGCTGTTGTCTCTACCGGAAAATATGTAATGCCTCATTTTCTCTCCGGTTTTATGCGGAATCATTCAGCCGTAAATTTGTCTTTAGATGTTACGAATAAGGCTGCGGTTATAGAAAATCTGGAAAAAAATGAAATTGACTTTGCTTTGGTCTCTGTTCTTCCTGAACATTTACAGATCGAAAGAATTCAACTTATGGAAAACAAGTTATTTCTTGTAGGGGGAAGAGAACAGACTTTGGAAAACAAACATCACAGTAGAGATATTTTAAAAGAGATTCCCTTGATATATCGAGAAGCAGGATCTGGTACGAGACATGTCATGGAAAGTTTTATGAAGCAGTATAACCTTCCTGTATTAAAAAAAATGGAGTTAACTTCAAATGAGGCAGTTAAACAAGCAGTAATAGCAGGATTAGGCTATTCAATTATGCCGATCATAGGAATTAAAAATGAACTGAAAAACGGCGAGTTGGAAATCATACCTGTTGGAGGATTCCCTATACGGTCAAATTGGCAAATTATATGGATGAAAGGCAAAAAGTTTTCACCTGCGGCTGCCTCCTATTTGGAATATCTAAAAAAAGAGCGGTTAAAAATAATAAAGGACAAGTTCGACTGGTACGAGAAATATTAATAATAAACCTTAAAATGAGAGTGGAAAAAAAATAATTAATAGCTGTAATAAGTTATTGTTATAACTACTGAATAGATCAAATTTTTCTTCTCCCCCTCTGCAAAATCAAAAATCTGGCAATAAGAGAAATGTAATATCCGGTGTCTTAAAAAAGGTAGTATCAACAATCCTGCAGAGTTCGGGTGCGTGTTCTGGGAGTAGAGTTGGCCAGCGCCTGGCAGAATTATTATCTTTTACGGAGGGAAAGGTTCTGGCTTTTCTTTATACCTTGAGCTGAATACATGTCCCCGAAATCATTAAAAAAAGAACCGGCTCGAAGAGATCTTGAGCCGGTTGTAATCTGAGTGAAAAATTTTATTATTCCAGCCACTCTACAGCTCCGGTATCCACATTATAATAGGCCCCTACTATATTAATTTCTCCATTTTCTGCCATTTCTGCAATTATAGGACTGTCAGTCTTGATTTTGTCGATTGTATGTTTTACGTTATTTTTAATAACTGCATTCAGATATTCTTCGTTCTTAATAGTTCTCTGATCTTCAGCGAAATTATTTGTCATTTCGATAGCGGGATCAATGTGGGCAAGCATTGCAGTAATATTTCCCAGTTCCACGTTTTCTATAGCAGATTTTATGGCACCACAACTTTCATGTCCCATAACCACAATGACCTTTGATCCTGCAACCTTGGTGGCAAATTCCATACTTCCCAACATTTCTTCATCTGCAAAGTTACCTGCAATACGACCCACAAAAAGATCTCCCAGTCCCTGGTCAAAGATTTCTTCAACAGGTACTCTGCTGTCTATACAGGATAATACCATTGCCTTTGGATACTGAGCGCCGGCTGTGGCCTCAATTCTCGCCTGACGATTTCTCGGGGTGAGGCTGTCTTTTATAAATCTTTTGTTACCTCCCTTGAATTCGGCGACGACATCTGCAGGCATAAGGGCATCACGTTCCTGTTGGGTTAAAGTGACATCAGCATCCCATTCTGCTCTTTGATTTGTCATCTCCATGTCTTCAGTCCCAGTGACGGGCTCATTCCTTTCTTCAGCCTCCCCACATGATGCCAGGATTAGGGAAACACCTAAAATCGTACTTAAATAATTTAATTTTTTCATTGTTCTCTTTATTTGGTTTGTTGTTGTTTAATAATTTAAAGAATTGTGTATAGAAATTTATTTCTTGTTAAACTTATTCATATTTTAACCCACAGATGTTTAATCAGTCCTCTGACATTGATTAAATTCCTCTTTTAATCCAGAGATTTTTCCTTTATTTTTAAAAAGTTGAGATAATTTTCTTCATTTTTAAAGTACGCAACTTCCCTCTGCTCACCAGTAAGAACAATAAATGCAGTAGCTTTATCTACTTCCTCTGAGGTCATGGGATCAATAGCAATACGAACATCTTCATCTTGTGGGATACGCTCTACGCACATTTCACAGCAACCGTAATACATCCTTCCATCATAGGGAACTTCCAGCTGCAGCCTCCCCATGTATGCATTGTTTACCATGCACACCTCATTATTAGGTACTTGATCCCATAGCTTATATTTTGCCCCTGTATTGGCTGACTTTAATACTTTGTTATTTCCCTGCTCTGTGGGTGTATTACCATGAGAAATTGCAGTCTCATGGCCTTCGGCTGATTTTCTCTCAACTCTCTCTTCACACGCGGTAATGAGCGTAAAACCAAATAGGAATATTACTTTTTTTAGCATTTTCACAATTATCTTTAAACTTCCACCTTCCGGGAAATTAGGACTAGTTCTATGATTTATGGTCTGCAAAACTAAGGGAACAGACATAATAATTCAACCACGACATAACTGAAAAAACTTATGAGAATGATAAGAGAAATTTAGGATGAAAATGAGCATCCAATGAAATGGACAACCTTATTTGTTCTAATTTTATAAAAATCAACCTTAAGGATTAATAACACCGCACAGGAAGTGTAGAGTAGTTCAAAGATTGCAGATAAAACCAACCTTTTCAGAAATTAGAAACGCTAAAAACGAAAATATGAAATGTCCGAATGATAGTACAACCTTAGTAATGACTGATCGTAACGGTGTAGAAATTGATTACTGCCCAGAATGTCGGGGGGTCTGGCTGGACAGGGGAGAATTGGATAAGATCATCGAACGATCCTCAGCTACTGTACAGGGAAACCAGGCTTCACAACCCCGAAATGATAGATATTCGAGCACGGGAGAATATAAGAATCAAAAACATCGAAAAAAAGATTCTTTTCTTGGGGATCTATTTGATTTTTAAAACTCATTTTAGGTAGTCGTCAAGAAGTTGACATTTCTATAAGAAACCTTGTTGGTCAATTTTTTGAAATCATCTGCAATAAAATTTTTGGATGCCGTTGAGAAAAATATCTACTTTTGGGGCATTAGGAGGATAGAAGATGGTGGAGATTATTAATGGAATGCTGTGGAGCATTTCTCCTTTTGGAGAGGCCAAGGTGGGTATACCCTATGCTATATTAAACGGTGTTAATCCTATTTTAGCCTTTCTTTTTTGTTTTATTGCAAATGTGCTCGTATTTCCGGTAATGCACTTTTTCCTGCACTTTATTAATAAGCATTTGCTAGGCTGGAGGTTGTATAAAATTGGAGCTATAAAAATAGCTAAAAGAGCAAAAAAGGGTGCCGGCAAGAATGTTCTGAAATATGGCTTTTGGGGATTGTTGATCTTTGTAATGGTACCCATACCCGGCACCGGCGTTTATGCAGGTACTATTGCAGCCTATCTCTTCAGAATTCCAAAGGGTCGGGCTTTTGCTGCAAATTCTATTGGTATATTTTTCTCCTGTGTTATTGTATGGGTTGCGACGATAGCGGCTTCTGGAGAATTGGTACTTTAATTATATGTTCTGTTTCAACAGATTTATTATATCATATCTAAAGGTCATTTATTAACTATAGGGAATCGTATGTATATTTGAGAAATTATCACACAACGCTTTAAGTAACAGAATTTTGGGCTAATATTGTATAATTTATAATTTGAAAGGCGTTAAATTATTCAGGGGATGTAGAGTTGTGACTTCATCCCCTTTTTCAAATATCCAACTAATTTATTGTCAATGTGTTGCGGATTAACTCTGTAGCCTTGACAAGATGTTTTTCCTTTGAGTCCCCGTCTGAAAATACAAAGTCCGCCCCGCCTGTCCGCGTTGCGTTTTTTCATTTTCCTACGAAGCTTCAGGCAAGCCTGGCTTCTCCGTAAAACGAAAAAAGTCCCCAGCTTTCGCTGCGGACTTTCTACTTTAAGTGACCTCGACAGGATTCAAACCTGTAACCTTCTGAGCCGTAATCAGATGCGCTATTCAGTTGCGCCACGAGGCCTTTTTGCGGGTGCAAATATAGGCCATTTTATAAAAAACGAAAAGATTTTTGACTTAAATAAATTATTTTTCCTCTTGGCCATGATTTTCTCTTCACCGGTGTGGAATTTTAGTTCTTCTTTGTGAGGGGAATAACTCATTTATCCGGAAATTTTTTTTGTTTAAAATTTAAAAATTGGATGTTACTTGCTGCTTCCTCACCTTGCATAGAACCCTGCAAGTACTATATTTGCTTTATGGCTGAACTAGATGAGTTTGTAGCTGAATTTGCCTCCTTCGTTTGGGGCCTTCCGCTTTTAATTTTACTTACAGGAGGTGGATTATATCTACTTATACTTTCCAGATTTCTTCCTTTTCGATATTTACGACATTCCATAGAAGTGCTGCGGGGAAAATATGACGACCCCAATGATCCAGGGGAAATCAATCACTTTAAAGCACTTTCTACTGCTTTATCTTCTACCATAGGCATGGGGAACATAGCCGGTGTTGCAGTGGCGATTGCTATTGGAGGTCCCGGTGCGATGTTCTGGTTATGGATAAGTGCTATTATTGGAATGGCCACAAAATTCTTCACCAATACCCTGGCGGTCATGTACCGTGGGAAAGATTCTGAAGGGAAACTACAGGGTGGTCCTATGTATTTCATTACCGAAGGTCTTGGAAAGAAATGGTGGATCATGGCAGCCTTTTTTAGTGTTGCCGGTCTTGTAGGAGCGCTACCGGTGTTTAATGTAAATCAACTCACGCAGGCCATCAATTATATTCTCCTAACTCCAAATGGGGTGGAGGTGACTTTTACTTCCAATTTGATCATTGGGATCATCCTGGCGATAATTACGGCAGTGGTGATCTATGGAGGACTGGCCCGCATAAGTAATACGGTTTCCAAAATGGTCCCGGTTATGGTTGCGCTTTATTTTGTTTCTGTTCTTATAATTCTTATTGTAAATTTTGAGCAGGTACCTTATTATTTCGGTCTTATTTTTACAGATGCTTTTGCAGCAGAAAACTACGCCGGAGAGCCATTTTTAGGAGGTATGTTGGGAGGACTCATTATTCTGGGTATTCGCCGTGGGGCTTTCTCCAATGAGGCGGGAATAGGGACCGCTCCCATGGCACACGGGGCAGCTAAAACGGCCGAGCCTGTACGGGAAGGTCTTGTGGCAATGTTGGGTCCGGCCATTGATACTCTTATTGTTTGTTCCTTAACGGGAATGGCCATCCTTGTCACCGGGGTGTGGCAAACGCATGATGTGAATGGGGTGAGTTTAACCGCTGCTGCTTTTAATGATTCGATCCCGGTCTATGGAAATTACTTACTTTTGGTGTGCATCGCCATCTTTAGTATTTCCTCTTTGTTCTCGTATTCTTACTACGGAAGCAAATGTCTTTCCTTCCTTATTGGAGCTAAGAATAAGCATTATTACAACTATTTTTATATTCTGAGTATACTTCTGGGGGCGACCACGTCTTTAAGCTTAATGATCAATCTTATCGACGGATTCTTCGCTTTAATGGCAATTCCAACCATGACTGCGACTCTTATTATGGCGCCCAGAGTGCTGAAGGAAGCAAAAAGATACTTCTTAAACCTGAAGGCTTCTTCTAATCCTGTTAACCAAAAGTAATCACTCTTCGTTCATCCTGGCTCTGTTGCGCAGCCTCTATGATCCTTATGACATCACGGGCCTGTTCTGGTTTAACGGCTAAGGCTTCACCTGCCGTGATCGCATTATAAAGATTCTGGTAAATTACCGTGTAGTTTCCGCGTTCACTCTCGATTAAATTTTCTTCTTGTACGGTTTTCAGTTTTCCCCAGATATTCTTGGGCTCCACTCCCCATTCCGAAGTGTCTATAGGTCTTTTTCCCTCTTTAAGAGCTTCTTCCTGTACATCTGTGCCAAACTTTACAAAGCTCCCTTTGGTCCCAAAAACCTGGAATGTAGGTCCTTTATCTTTGACCAGCATTCCTGCCTTTAAGGTGACCTTGAGGTTAGGGTAGAAGAGCAGGAGTTCAAAAGCATCGGGTACTGTCGCACCTTCCCGCTGTGTCCTTATATCGGCAAAAACTTCTTTTGGGTTGCCAAACAGGTTTAGCGCCTGGTCGATGAGGTGACTGCCCAGGTCGTAGAGAATTCCGCTGCCGGGATTTTCTTTTTCTTCTTTCCAGCCGGGTTTAACTTCATTCCTAAACCGGTCGAAATGGGCTTCATATTCCACTACCATTCCTAAAAGGCCATTTTTAACGACCTTTTTTACCGTTTGGAAATCACTGTCCCACCGGCGGTTGTGATTTACACTAAGAACTAACTTTTTTTGATGAGCCAGCTCAATAAGGTTATTGGCCTCTCTTGAATGTGGTGTAAAGGGTTTTTCAACCATTACATTTTTTTTCGCTTCAAGAGCCAGTTTTGCAAAGGTGTAATGCAGGTGATTAGGTAAAACCAGAACGACAAGATCGATATCTGGATCTTCAATGATTGCTGAATATTCTTTTACCACTTTTACCTGCGGAAAGTCTTTTTTGGCAGCTTTGATGTTTTTGGGGCTGGAGGTGAGGATCTTGGTGACATTAAATCCTTTAATGCTGGAGAGGATAGGGGCATTGTAGATGCTTCCACCGGAACCATAGCCGGCAAAGGCAGTATTTACCTGCTTCATTTTTATTTTCAAGGTAGAAATTTCCGCAGAATATTACCCCTTAAAAATGGTATTTTTAGAACCTATTTTTCAGTTTCCTTTGTTTCTTCTACTCCTCTTAAAAAGAACTGTCGCACGGGCTCCAGCTTTTTAATTTTCAAGATGCATTGCGAGCTTAGTGGTTTCCTGCAAAACTGAATGACCTGGTCATAAGTTTGTGCTTTGAGATAATCCTGTTGATTTATGGAAGAGGTCACTACAACAATATATACCTGGGCCTGCGGCGGATTCTTCTTTAGTTTATTCAGGAATTTCCAGCCGTCCAGAACAGGCATATTAAGATCCAGGAAAATGAGAAAATGCTTGTCGGACCTGTCATTTTTCTGAAGATAATCCAGAGCCTCCTTTCCGTTATAACACAATACGGGAGGATGTTCAATATGAGAGGACTTGAGGCTGTTTTTATGCAAAAGGGTAACCACCTTGTCATCATCTACTACCAGTACTTCTAACTGGCCTGCGTTACCTGACTTCAACATTAATCTTTTCAGTTTTTTCTACAATATTTCGAATGATGCTGTCCAGCTCATTTGCCGAATCTTTTATGTGAAACAGGATCTCTTCTTGTGACATATCTTCAAAAACCTCTTCATCCAGCAGGTGAAGCAGGCCTTTTATTCGTGCCAAAGGAGCCCTCACCACATGTGATTGTTCCCAGGCGATCTCTTTTAAAACCTTATTTTGACTCTGTATTTTTCGAAGTAATTTCCTTGAATTGGTTACGTCCAGCACCGCACCTATCATTCTTGTCGCTTTTTTGTTTTCATCTCTAAGAATATAGCCCCGGTCTGTAATATGGGCAATCTTACCATCGGCTTTTACGATGCGATATTCCAGTTTCCATTTATCGACTTCAGGATCTTCTATGGCGCAGGCCAGGGAGCGTTGAACTTTTTCTCTGTCCTCATCGGGTACTTTGGTGAGCCAGAAAGAATGTACCGAGGTAGCTTCATTGGTGTCATAACCAAAGATCTTTTTATAACCTTTGCTTCGCGTCACCGAATCTGTAGCAATATCCCAGTCCCAAATCATTTCATTGGTAGCTTTCATAGCCATTTTAAAGCGCTTATTCGCAATCTTTAAAGCCTCTCTTTTTGCGGTAATTTCTGAAATATCACTTGTGGCGCCAATAAGCCTTAGGGCTTTGCCGGTATGGTCGCGTAGAATATATCCGCGATCTACAACCCTGGCATAAGTACCATCTGCTTTTCTAAAGCGGTATTCTGTCTTGATAAAATCTTCATCGGGATTGGAAATAATTTCAGCAAGTTTCTTTTTTTCAACAGGCTTATCTTCGGGATGTATATTAATTTTCCAGAAATCCCTCCTGTTAACAACATCTGCAGGGTAACCGAATAGCTCATGAGGGCCCCGGTGAAAACGGGTAACATCATTGCTGGTAAGATCCCAATCGTAGATTAGATCCTGCGTGGCGGTTGCTGCAAGTTGGTACCTTTCATTTATGTGTTCAATTTCACGTGCCTGTTCAATAACTGTAGTGATATCCCTGGAATTGGCAACTATACCTTTAACCGCCGAATCATTCATAAGATTAGTGGCCGTGGTCTGTACCCAGCGATACTCTCCTTGTTTATTTCTAAACCTAAAAGGAGAGATCCTTACCTGCTTTTTGTCTTTAAGTTGGTAAAACTGTTTCTTAACCCTTTCCCAGTCATCACAATGGATGAAATGGTAGGCATTTTTTCCTATAAGTTCTTTTGGATCAAATCCCAGGATGGATTTGTAATTTTCACTTACAAAGGAGTAATAACCATCAATATCTAGAATACCAATAAGATCTGATCCCTCCTGGACCATAGATCTGAATTTTTGCTCACTAAGTTTAAGTTCTTCCTCTCTTTTCTTTACTTTTTTCAAAGCAGCATTTTTCTCGAAGGCATTGGTGAGGTTCTGGGTAAGGCTTTTGAGAAAACTAATTTCTTCTTCTTTCCAAATACGCTGAACAGAACAATCGTCAAAACCCACAAAACCTGAGAGGTTTTCCTCCACAAAAATTGGAAGCAATAACATGGACTTTATTTGCTGCTCCAGGAAAATATCTTTTAATGTGCCGGGAGCCAGCTCTTCCAATGTAGCATTAAAGGGAAGATTCTTAATTAGGGGTGCTGTGATCTCCTCAACTTTTTTAATTGGCATATTCTGCATCTCCTGGTTGTCGATCTGCGGAATGGCTCTTTCACTGCACCATTCCACTTTCTGACTAATGAGGATCTCTCCTGTTTCGGGATGGGTATCGGCACCAAAATAATACATTCTGTCTGCTTCAATTGTTTCGGCTATGACGCCAAAAGTTTCATGAAGAACCTCGTTATTGATCTCATTTTCGAGGAGCGAACTTACAAATGCAGCGTTGACCTCCAGGAAACGACTTTTTTCTATAATTACTTTTTCACTCTGCTTGAGCTGGGTAACATCTTTGGCAATCCCATGAACCTCCACAACCTTCCCCTCGAGGAACATTGGCATTAAAAGAATTTTAAGGACCACGGTTTTTCCTCCGGCCGAAATGAAATCGGCTTCAAAGGAAGTGATTTGACCACCCACTGCCTTATAAAAATGATCCAGGATGAGCTGCTTGTTATAAGGGGCGCAAAATGGTAAGAAACTGGAGTTTATTAATTCTTCGGAAGTTAGTTCTGCTAATTTTAAGAGGCTGTCGTTGGCATGTAAAAAATTACCTTTCAGATCGAGCCTGTAAAGACCATCTGGGTTTTCCCTAATAAAATTCTTGAACTGTTGCCTGTTAGCGTTCAGCTCTTCCTCAATTTCCCGATCGCGTTTTTTACGTTTGTTTTCCAGAGTAACATCCTGGGTAGTATGGAGAATAGCCACTACTTTTCCCGCTTCATTTTTTACCGGTACATTTTGAGAGGTGAAATAGCGTTCTTCAAACTTTCCAGTTATCTTATTTTTAATATCGTAGCGAAGATCTTTGGCTGCTGCTTTTTTTCCGGTCTGCATTACTTTCTCCAGTGCGAGGTTGAAATGATCATGACCGTATTCTTTGAGATCGGGATTGGGAGGGAAAGCTTCTTTGCTGTTTTTGTTTATAAGTTCTTCTCTTGTAGTATCGGTCAACTCAAGATAGGCCGGGTTTACTTCAACAACTGTAAACGCTCCGGAATCTTCGGGTCTTAACACCAGGCAGGCAAATGGAATAGCTTCAAAAATTTCTTTCCAGCAGTTTTCTCTCATTGTAGGGGATATGAAAAATAAAACCTGCCTTTGGCTTAATATTTTGTTAAAGGCACAACAAATATAAACAAAAAATTATCTCTGTAGCTATTGACAATTACCAAGTTAGCCCTTTAGGCGACAAAATTATCCCCTTTAACTGGCAAAAATTAAAGTTTGTGTAAGAATATTCTTTCATTTATTGAAGTAATGAAGTATAAGCACATTTTCTATTTTAACAAATTTGTTCCCAATCAGTGTTTTACAGGTACCAGCAGTACTGGAATACCGAGATCATCAATAAGATCCTGCCCTAAACTGCCTACAAACATTTGATAAAAGAAATTCTTTTTATGGTGCCCCGCAATAACAATATCTGCATTAATTTTTTGAACCTCCTTTTTAATCATTTTTGCTGTAGATCCCTCCAATTGTACAGCCTCGGCTTCAATATTTTTTTGTCGTAGATCTTCTGCTAAACGTTTAACAAGAGCACCTTCTACTTTACGTTTTTCTACCCTTTTGTCCTGTGCAAATTGAGGACCTGCTTCAAGACCCAGGAAGTCATCGGGATCGGGTTCGCTAACGTGAAGGATCCATATCTTGGATCCAAAGGCTTGTGCTAATTCTTCGGCTTTGGCTAATAAACGATCGGCATTTTTCTCAAGGTTGATCGCAACAAGGATCTTTTTCATATTGGTTTGGATTAGGAAAATAAAGTTAGGGAAAATACTCGGTTTTTAAAAGTATCCACAGCTCCGGAATAATTAAAACCGGCCCAAAAGGGTCCGGTTTCCTGTCATTTTTGAGGGGTTTAATCGATTAAGGTTTCATTGAATAATTTTAGTATCCTTTTATACTCATCGGTCCAGCTACTGGGCTGTGTGAAACCGTGATCCTCTACAGGATATACTGCCATTTCCCAATTGTCTTTCTCCAGTTCTATCAGCCTTTGAGCCAGCCTCACCACGTCCTGGAAATGGACGTTGATATCAATCATTCCGTGCGCGATCAAAAGATTTCCTTCTAAACCTTCAGCAAAATATATAGGGGAGGAGCGCCTGTAGGCTATAGGATCATTAACCGGTTCATTAAGTATGTTTGAGGTGTAGCCATGGTTGTAGTGGGCCCAATCTGTAACCGAACGTAAGGCTGCCCCAGATTCAAATGTTTCGGCTTCAGTAAACATAGCCATCAGGGTGATGAAGCCACCATAACTGCCGCCATAAATCCCCACTTTTTCGGGATCTACACCATGTTCAGCAATAAGGTATTTTACCCCGTCCACCTGGTCGCTGAGGTCTTTGCCGCCCATATGCCTGTAGATACCCGTGCGCCAGTCCCTGCCGTAGCCGGCACTTCCGCGGTAATCAATATCGAGTACCGTGTAACCGAGATCTGTGAGCAGGTTGTGAAACATATATTCCCTAAAATAACTTGACCACCATTTATGCACATTTTGAAGATAGCCTGCCCCGTGAACAAAAATAACGGCAGCACCATTGTTTGCCTCCTGCGTGGGTTTGTATAACCTGGCGGGTACCATTGCACCATCTTCAGCTTTAAATTTCACAAGTTGAGGATCCCTCCAGTTGTAACTCTTAAATTCCGGAGATTGGCCCGATGTTACCTGCTTTGGCTGAGCTCCAGCCGAAGTTTCCTTGACGTAAAGCTCCCACGGTTTATTGGAATAGGAATATCTTATAGCCATGTATTTTTCATCGGGCGATAGGTTGACCTCGTTATTTCCCGTGAGGCTGGTGAGCTGCTGCATCTTGCCGCCGCGCACAGGCATTTTGTAAAAGTGCCTCTCGCCAGAATGAACTTTTGAGGTCGTCAAATAAAAAGTTTTTCCATCATTTGAAAGTATTGGATCAAACACTTCAAATTCTCCATGAGTGAGCTGTTTCTTTTTTCCAGAGTTGACGTTAAGAAGGTAAAGATGGGAATAGCCGCTCTCTTCACTTTGGAAATAAATGGTCTCATTGTCATGTAACCAGCCAATATCGCCTCCACTCCAGGAATAGCCGATTCCGGGACCTGCGATCCATGCTTCGTCCCTCTGTCTGTCCAGGGATTTCAATTCTCCTGTTTCAAGATCCAGCCTTGCAATCCAACGATCCTTATTGTCCTGGGAACGAATTACCATAACCGCTTTCTTTCCGTCATGGGAAAACCACGGGCCATAGGAATATACGTCCCGTACTTCCTCTGGCCATACCTTGTCGGGGTAATCCATGACATAATCGGGAAGATCTTTGATTCCGGGTAAATTCCCGGTCTTAACCTGGTAAACCGTATCTGTTTCAAGATTATAGATCATGGCTTCCATTGTAGATTGCCCGGCTCCTACTTTGGTTCGTGCAGGCAGGTTCACGGTATAACCTGAGAGATCTGTATAGTCAGGCACACCTGTATCCTTTGCATCTGTGCTGGAGATCAATTGGAAAGTGACGTAATTTCCCGTTGGTGATACCTTTAGGTTTCGCAACTGTTTGCCGCCGGTGTAAAATGAAAAAGGTTTAGGCCCGGCAGTAAGGTCACGATAACTTTTTTGTGCTTCCTTATTGTCATGACGTTTTCTTACTTCTTCGAGAAGTTCAAAATTTTCATCTTGTAGCCATTGCTCTTGTGCAGAAAGTTCCTTTTCTTTCTTTTCTTCTTTAGTGCCCGAATTTATATTTGTTAGTTTTTTAATACCACCAGATTCGAGGTCAAAAACAAATGCATTGTCGCCAAGAATAAAGCTAAGGCGGGTTTCGTCATTTAAGAACTGTGGATTCGAAATACTACCATTTAATTCGAGAAGTTTTATTTTTTCCTGCTTCTCGAGGTTATAAAGGTAAAGTTCTCCATGGCGCGTGTAGACCTTCATGTTACGTGCTTTATTAAAATCGCCCGAGTTTGGGGGCAGCTTATTCTCCTCCTGCCATGAAACTTTTTCTATTTGTTTCGGGTTTTGAATACTTACCCTGTAAAGTGAGTCTGAAGGATTATTGTCGGGATTGTAGTCAAAGTAAATGAAGTTACTGTTAGGTCCCCACGTAATGTTCGAAGGGAATGTTCCCATCCAGGAAGGATCCTGCATTATTTTTTCTACCGTTAGATCTGATGTTTGGGCGTGAATAACCTGAAGGCTAAAAAAAGCCAGAATGAAGAGAAAATACTTGTTAATCATAATAAGTGTTGGAATAGGAACGGCAATATAAAAAATCCTCAGGAAAGGGATAAACATAAAAGCACCCTTGCCTGGGCTAAGGGTGCTTTTATTATGGCAGACTTTATAATATAAAGCAGGTTTCTATGAATTACTGGGAATCTCGTCTAATTCTTCTTCTTTTGGTACCACGTATCCAAGCAAAGTTTTGAGGGATTTAAGTTCAAAGAGCCAGTTCTCAATATGTGCCTTGTGCCTAATCAAGACTTCACGGCATGAGCCGTCATGAATTCGGCAAAGTGCTTCCTGGTATTTTAGTAGACTATTTTTATTTGCTTTTAATGCTTTTTTAATGCATTTCATCTTATTTTCCTGGCAATTACTTTCCGTTTTTCTCGGGTAAGAAACGGAAGGGATAAAAGGTTTTTTTCCACTGAAAAAGTAAATTTCTTCACTTATTTCTATTGCGAATTGAGAGCGGCGGGAAGCCAGTTTTTGAAAATAAGATTTTAGAGAAGCCTCTTCCAAAGCCTCTGTGAATTTGCGTAACCGTTTTGAACTTTTGAAATTATCTTCCAGAAGTTGTCGCAATGTTAGTTCTCTTACCGCCTCATTACTCATGACATTCTTACATTAATTTTTGTTCTTATTAGGAGACATTAAATTAAGGAATTTACTCAAACGTTTTCGTTAAAAAAGGAGGCTTAACTCTTATTTGGCATTTGAAGAAAAACCTGACAAAAAGTTTCATAAATTTTTCTTTTTTGTCCCTTATTTTTAAGCAAAAAGAGGCTGTCTTAAAGTATATTTTTAACGTAAGTTCCTGAAACAAATCTGAACAACGTTGAGAATAATTTTTTAAGACAGCCTCTTGAAAAGAAATTACCTAAACAGTTAGGATTTAGCCTTTTTGTTTAAGCGGTCTTCGGCCATATCTGTAAGAAGATTATCGGCTTTATATTCTTCATCCAGCGTTTTTTGAAGTTTATCGGCAATGTCATCGTGGCCCAGTTCTTTTGCATAACGCACAGCTGTACCATAACCTGAGATCTCATAATGCTCCACCCGCTGGGCTTCTGCGATTAGACCTGCATCGCGCACATCTTTTTCGGTATCCTCTTTAAGAAAAGACTCTGCCTCCTTTACCAGACCTTCCATGGCCTTGCATTTTTCGCCGGTTGGTTTTATGCCAAGCTTTTCTGTAATCTCCTCAAGACGCTTTACATGCCCTTTAGTTTCTTTGAGATGATTTTCAAAAGCTTTTTTCAGTTTATCGTCTGTAGCGTGCTTCTGCATTTTAGGAAGTGCTTCCACCAGTTGATTTTCAGCGCTGTACAAATCCTTTAATTGATGTTCAAATAGATCTTTTAAATTTTTCATTTTTCTTATTTTTATTGTTTTTAATAAATGTATATACCATTACACTCTATACCAGTTAAATGAGTTATAAATCTTTGTTGGTTTTTTACTAAAGAAGTAGTGGAAGGAGGCTTCCGGAACACTTATTTTCTTACTAACTTCGCAATAAACCCCGTACATGTTCAAAATTCAAGAATACATTCGCGACATAAAAAATTTTCCGAAACAAGGGATCGTCTATAAGGATATCACTCCTCTCCTCGAAAACCCTGTTGCCACCCGAAAAACACTGGATGCTTTTTTGTCATTTTTGGAAGGTCATCACATTGATAAAGTGGTGGGCATTGAATCCCGGGGCTTCTTTTTTGCAACGCTTTTAGCGCAGGAATTGAATGCAGGTTTCGTCCCTATAAGAAAGCCGGGAAAATTGCCGTTTGACACACATCGCGAAAGTTATTCTCTGGAATATGGAGAAGATATTCTTGAAATTCACAGTGATGCAATTCAAGAAGGGGAAAAAGTGCTGGTACACGATGATGTTTTGGCAACGGGAGGAACTGCGGCTGCAGCATGTAAACTGGTTGAAAAGCTTGGAGGTGAAATAGTGCAGTGTAACTTCCTTATGGACCTGTCGTTCCTGAACGGAAAGGAAAAAATAAGCTCCTATAAAGTAGTGTCACTAATTAGTTATTAGTGAATTAAGGAATGGTTGATTAGGGAATGGTTATTTGGAAAACCATTTTTTTAAACCTTAAACCTTAAACCTTAAACCTTAAACCTTAAACCTTAAACCTGGGACCTTGAACCCTTCAGAGGGAATTTTTTGTCACCCATGTCTTCCATCCTATGATAGCTTTCTGAAATTTAGTGGCTTTAGCCAGATCCAATTGCCGTTTGGAATAGCTGGGAAGTACTTTCCTGTTCACTTTGGCCAGAACTCTAAAAAGGTTCTTTTTCATAAAAGGTGGTTTCCATCAAATATAAAAATAAGTTCTGAATTCTCTCTTTTTGAGGAGTCCTTCAGGAAAAGTTAAATAAAATTCCATTTCTCAAGAGTGCCAAAAGATCCCCATATCAGTTATTCCTTGAATTATTTATTGATCCTCCCAAAAGCCTAATTTCATGCATTCACTGAGAAACTTCTATCTTCGCAAAAAAAATTAATGAGCATATTTTACATTATCCTTGGTTTCATCCTGTTAGTTGTGGGAGGAGAATTTCTCGTAAGATCATCAGTAGCGATTTCTTTAAAATTAAAGCTTTCCCGCATGGTAATTGGCCTTACCGTGGTCTCTTTTGCCACATCGGCACCCGAGCTGCTGGTTAGCCTGCAGGCGGCCTTGGATGGATTTTCAGATATCTCTTTGGGTAATGTTATTGGTTCAAACATTGCTAATATTGGCCTTGTTCTGGGGATAACCGCTATGATCTCCCCGCTAGTTATTGACCGTGAATTCTATAGGTTTAACTGGCCTATCATGATGCTCTTTTCCCTGGCGCTCTTTTATTTTCTCTCTACTGAAAAAGTACTTTCCCGCCCCGAAGGGATATTTTTACTGGTAGGGATTGTTCTGTACCTCTTTTTATTAATTCGCCGGGCCCGTATTAAACCCGAATTACAACCCGATGAGGTGGATCCCGATCTACAGGTGGCATCTAACTTTAAAACAATACTGTGGTTAATTATTGGTGGTGCGGCATTGTATTTTGGTTCAGAATTTTTGGTGTCGGGTGCTGTAGACCTTGCATCGGCTTTAGGAGTGAGTGAGAGGGTGATCTCGGTAACTATGATCGCAATAGGTACCAGTGTGCCCGAGCTTGCAGCATCTGTCATCGCCGCTATGAAGCATGAAAAAGCCATTTCTCTTGGAAATTTAATAGGCTCCAATATTTTCAATATTGCCTCGGTGTTGGGAATTACCGCGATCATTCAGCCTATCGCAGTAAGTTCTGAAGCTATACTTACCAGTGACATTTTCTGGATGATTGGAATAGCCTTTATCTTAATTCCGCTTGCCTTTCTTCCGAAGAGATATTCCATGAATCGCTGGAAAGGTTTTTTCCTCGTTGCGGGATATGCCGCATTTGTGAGTCTTGCATTCTTGAATTAATTAGGGGGTTATCATAAGAAAAACAAAAATTATTATAAACATACCCCAAAATTTTAGGGGGTGTGTCTAAAAATAAAATATATTTGTTGCCGTTAACTCATAAAAAACAAAATTACTCATGGCAACATTAAGATTCCAGGCACTCAAGGAGACTCTCAATCGTAAACCTGTTGAGGTTGAAGAAAAGGAAAGACGTTCAGAATTGTTCGGCCGCAATGTCTTTACAGAAAGTGTAATGCGACAGTTCCTTACCAAGGAAGCCTACCAGAGCGTATTGGAAGCCAATGCCACCGGAAAGAAGATCGATCGTACTATTGCAGATCATATCTCTACCGGAATGAAAGAGTGGGCGATCTCTAAGGGCGCTACTCACTACACCCACTGGTTTCAACCCTTGACCGGAACCACTGCCGAAAAGCATGATGCGTTCTTTGAAACTATTGGGGACGGACTCGCAATTGAAAAATTTGGCGGAGGTCAACTTGTACAACAGGAACCCGATGCTTCAAGTTTTCCACACGGTGGGATAAGAAATACTTTTGAAGCACGTGGTTATACCGCCTGGGATCCTACATCCCCCGCTTTTATTTACGGAACTACATTATGTATTCCCAGTGTTTTTGTTTCCTATACAGGAGATGCGCTGGATTATAAGACGCCATTGCTAAGAGCATTACAGGCAGTAGACCAGGCAGCTACAGATGTCGCAAAATATTTTGATAAGAATGTAAATAAAGTGCAGGCAACCCTTGGTTGGGAGCAGGAATATTTCCTTATCGACTCCGCTTTGGCTGCTTCAAGACCCGATATACAGCTTGCAGGAAGAACTCTTTTAGGACATTCTCCGGCTAAAGGTCAGCAGTTGGATGATCACTATTTTGGCTCTATTCCTTCAAGGGTTCTCGCTTACATGAGAGACCTGGAAAAGGAGTGTATGCTGCTGGGAATTCCTGTTAAAACAAGACATAACGAGGTGGCTCCAAACCAGTTTGAGCTCGCTCCAATTTTTGAAGAGGCTAACCTGGCAGTTGATCACAACTCCCTGCTTATGGATATTATGTCAAGAGTGGCCGAGCGTCACAATTTTGTAGTGTTGTTTCATGAGAAGCCTTTCGCAGGAATTAATGGAAGTGGTAAACACAACAACTGGTCTTTGAGTACAGATACCGGAGTAAACCTTCTTGGTCCCGGTTCTACACCCATGAAGAACCTTCAGTTTTTGACATTTTTCATCAATACTATTAAAGCCGTTCACGACAATGAGGAACTGTTGAGAGCAACCATAGCCAGTGCTTCGAATGACTTTAGGCTTGGTGCCAACGAAGCTCCACCGGCCATTATTTCAACCTTTATAGGTTCCCAGTTAACTGAAGTTCTTGATGAACTTGAAAAAGTGACTGACGGGAAACTTTCTCCGGCAGAAAAAACTGAACTTAAATTAAACGTAGTTGGAAAAATCCCTGAAATTCTGCTGGACAACACCGACAGGAACAGGACTTCCTCTTTCGCCTTTACCGGGAATAAATTTGAATTCCGTGCAGTAGGGTCCACGGCAAACTGTGCCGAGCCTATGACTGCTTTGAATTCAATTGTTGCCAAGCAACTAAAGGATTTCAAAAAAGAGGTTGACAGTCTTATCAAAGGCAAGAAAATGAAGAAGGATGATGCCATCTTCAATGTCTTGAGAGAGTACATTAAAGATTCCAAAAACATTCGTTTTGAAGGTGATGGTTATTCTGAAGAATGGGAAAAAGAAGCCGCAAAACGCGGACTAAGTAATAACCGTAATACTCCGGAAGCACTTAAAGCTCTTATAAGTACAAAAACCGTTGAGATGTACAATGAACTTGGGGTTATGAACAAGGTAGAGGTCGAGGCACGCCACGAGATCGAACTGGAGGAATACATCATGAGAGTTCAAATCGAGAGCCGAATTCTGGGAGATATCGCCCGTAACCACGTGATCCCTACAGCCATTCGTTATCAAAATATCCTAATCAAGAACGTACGCGGTCTAAAAGATATCTTTGGCGATGGTTTCCAGACCCATTCCAGGGAACAACTGGAGATCATTAAAGAAATTTCCGAGCATATTGAAAAGATCAATTCGGGAATTACAGACATGATCGAGGCGCGTAAAAAGGCTAATAAGATCGATGATGCCGAAGAAAAAGCATTTGCATACTGCAACGAGGTTAAACCATTTTTCAATACAATTCGATACAACTGCGACAAGCTGGAGTTGTTGATCGATGATGAGATATGGCCATTGACCAAGTATCGTGAATTACTATTTACCCGATAATTCTTTTTAAAAATGTCACTTTAAAGCCACTTCTTTTTTGGAGTGGCTTTTATATTTTAAGAAACTGAAGGTCAAAAATCTTAAACTAATTATCTTTGCCCCGCAAAATAGATCTACATGAGCCAGGAAATAAGTAAAAGATATGCAGGCCGCGGAGTTTCTGCCGGAAAGGAAGATGTTCACAACGCAATCAAGAATGTCGATAAAGGCTTATTCCCGCAGGCTTTCTGCAAAATTGTGCCCGATCATCTTACCGGGGACGGGGACTATTGTCTCATTATGCATGCCGATGGTGCCGGTACAAAATCTTCCCTGGCTTATATGTACTGGAAAGAAACCGGTGACCTCAGCGTTTGGAAAGGCATTGCGCAGGATGCTCTTATTATGAATATTGATGACCTTCTTTGCGTGGGTGCGGTAGATAATATCATGCTTTCTTCCACAATTGGCCGCAACAAGAATCTGGTGCCTGGGGAGGTAATTTCCGCTATCATCAACGGTACCGAAGAACTGCTGGAAGACCTCAAAAGCTTCGGAATTAATATCCATTCCACAGGCGGTGAAACTGCCGATGTGGGTGACCTCGTTCGTACAATTATCGTCGATTCCACTGTAACTGCAAGAATGAAGCGCAGCGAAGTGATCGATAATGCTAACATCAAACCCGGAAATGTCATAGTTGGTCTTGCCTCTTTTGGGCAGGCGAGCTATGAAAAAGAATACAACGGCGGCATGGGCAGCAATGGATTGACCTCTGCGCGTCACGATGTCTTCGGAAAAAATCTCGCTAAAAAATATCCTGAAAGTTTTGATCCTGCAGTACCTGAAAACTTAGTGTACAGCGGCTCCAAAAACCTTACTGATGCTATTGAGGAAAGTCCGCTGGATGCTGGGAAGCTTGTGCTTTCACCAACCCGCACTTATGCTCCCGTCATTAAGAAGATCCTGGAAAAATATTCAAAAAATGACATTTCAGGAATGGTTCATTGCAGTGGTGGGGCACAAACCAAGGTGCTTCATTTTGTAGACAGGGTGCACGTGATAAAAGATAATCTCTTCGCAGTTCCGCCTTTGTTCAAATTGATACAGGAGCAAAGCAAAACCGATTGGAAGGAAATGTACCAGGTGTTCAACATGGGGCATAGAATGGAATTGTATGTTGATGAAAATATTGCAGAAGATATCATCTCCATTTCCAAATCCTTTAATGTAGATGCGAAAATTGTTGGTAGAGTAAAGGCTTCAGAAGAGAAAAAGCTCACCATAAAATCCGAATATGGATCTTTTGAGTATTAAGAATTTTTTTTCCTCATTTTAAGTTTCCGGTAATTTGCCAAAAGGGCCAGAAGCTTAAATACATACATTAATCAGTTACACAAAGTGCAGCGTTATAAAAAATTCTTATCAATAATAACTGTAGCTTTACTGGTTGCGAACTTACTGGTGTATGGTATTTTTGGGGATGATGTAAGCAGGACCATGCGGTTTATTAGTATGGTCGTATTTTTTGTGATATTTCTAAATCCTGCTTATTATAAAAAGAATGCCTTACTCATATTTGTTGCCTTTGTACTAAACGACTTCCTGCTCATTTTTTATGAGACTTTAATCAATCAAAACCTGGTGCTTTTTATAAGGTTATGTGCTTATTTACTACTAGCCAGATTAGTGTTTCCATATCTCAGGAAAATTAAAATTCACATCTTTGATAAGATCCTGTTCACAGGAATTTTAATCATAAACTGGTTCTTACTGTATAATATAAAGGATACTATTGGGTCCGGGCAAAATGCCTCATGGCTGGAAGATGTGTTGATCTATGCTTATGGAACTTCATTGATTATTGCCGTAGCGACAGCATTTTCTTTTTACAGCAGGTACATTGATAAAGCCTCCATATTTTTTCTGCTTTCAATAATTGGACTGTTAATGTCTGACTTGACTTTTTTCGTCGGATTTTATTTAGATTTTCCTGAGTTCTATTATCTGGACAGGGGGTTTAATATCGTTTCCTTAGGCTTTTTACTTCATTTTTTACTTCTTTTTAAAAATAAGATAGCAAGAGGGTTCTATAACGGGGAAAATGATGTTATTTAAAGAAGAGCAGATTACTCTCTAACCGAAGTACTGGTGTTCACCCATTTCTTCTCCTTTAGCCTTTTTAGCTTCGGCTCAATGTAACGCTTACAAAATGAAGGATCTGGATTTTTTCTGTAATAATCCTGTATCTGTTCTTGTATAGCTTCGAATTTATTTAAAGGCAACATCTTCGTCAATTTATTTGGCTTGAATTCCTTCTGCAATTTCAGATCCAGAGCTTATTTCTTAATCAATTTTGTTAGTAATGTTGTTAATTTCAGGAGAATAAACCCTGGTTATGATGAACCACAGCAATAGCTTTTGTTGATCACTTTTTAAATAACTCTTATTAAATGTCTTGGCATGATTTGTTTATGGGAAAAAGAATTGATAAATGAATTTTTTATAATTTAGCATTTTATTAACATTTTTCTCAATCACTCAAAAATTTGGGGAAAGCTAACTTTCAAAATCTTTCAATGAACAAAAATCTTCTATTGGTGCTGATGATCCTCATTGGCTACGGTTCCTACGCGCAAATCAATTACGAGCCCGGGTATTTTCTTGATAACCAAGGGAAAAGGCATGAGGTTCTTATTAAAAATTTCGAATGGAGGAACAATCCATCTATGATTGAGTATAAAACATCTCAGAATTCTGAGATAATGACAGCTTCTATTGCCGATATTCAGGAGTTTCGGATAGGGGAATTTCTAAAGTATACAAGGCAAACGGTTCAACTCGACCAATCGAGCGACAACTTGAAAAGCCTTAGTAGAACCGGTGCTCCTGAATTTAAGGAAGAAACTGTTTTTCTTAAGGTATTGATAGAAGGGCAGGCCGACCTTTACCAATTCACAGATGATGTGCGGAACCGGTTCTTATTTTCTGTTAATGACGGGCCGGTTGAACAGCTTGTTTTTAAGCAGTACCAGTCTTCAACAGGAAACCAGCGAAAGAAAAATAATCAATTCCGCCAGCAGTTGTTAAACAATCTTTCCTGTTCAGAATTAGGGTTACAGGATGTGGAAAGGTTAGGCTATTCAGAAAAAACTCTCCGCTCTTTTTTTAAAGAATACCATTCCTGTACAGGTGCAGATTATGTGGAATATGGAATACTTGAAACAGGCGAAAAAGGAGCTTTAAATTTGAAGATCAAATTAGGCCTAAACCAGGCTCCACTTGAAATAGAGCGCGAGGGAAGTATGTACGCTATTGGTCATCAAGTGAAATTAGATATGGAACCCAGCTTTAGAATTGGATTGGAGGCAGAATATGTTTTTCCCTGGAATAAGAATAAATGGTCAGTTTTTATTGAACCTGTATACCAGCAGGTAAAGGGAGAAAAAGAATTTAATTATGTTAGCTACAACCCTGATAAGGTTACGACCTTTACAGTGGATTACAGTATGATATCCGTTCCTGTTGGGCTTAGGCATTACTTTTTCCTCAATGACGATTCTCGTTTATTTGTAAATGCCGCTTACGTTTTTAATTCCTATGTCAACAGCAATGTAAGCGACAGCGAAGAGGTGTATTTCCATGAGATGGCGATAAGGAATAACAGTCATACTGTGGATATCGGAGCAGGATATTCGTTTAGAAACAAGTTTGGAATCGAGGTAAGATATGGTTTACCCCGGGAAATATTTGCCGATCACAGTTCTACTTCCCAATCCCCTACGCATGGAGATTGGAAAGCAGTAAATCATTCTTTTGTTTCTTTGATCCTTGGGTACACAATATTTTAAGGTTATTATTCCCAGAAGACACCGTCTGCAAGGTCACACGCCTTTTAGACGGTTTCTTTTTTGGAACAGATCAGGGTCATGGGATCTCAATATATCTATATTCCTATATTTCCTTTAGCCGTTCCAGCTTCGGCTCAATGTAACGCTTACAAAATGGAGCATCTGGATTTTTTCTGTAATAATCCTGTATCTGTTCTCTTGAAGGTTTAAATTTCCGGAAAGGCAGAATTTCTGTCACCAACTCCTCTTCAAATTCCTTCTGAAGTTCTTTCAGGATCCTCTTCCCTGCTTTTTCATCTTCCGTAGAGAAATAGTAGATCGCACTTCGGTATTTTTCCCGAAAGGAATGATTGGACGTGGAATTATGCGTGTGCAAGTGAATTTCCAGAAGCCTCTTCATTTTTACCCTTTTTGGAAGGTAATGAACAATGACTGCTTCAGAGAATTCTTCTGCAGGAGCTTCTGAAGCAATATATCCCTGCTCGACCTTCACTACCCCATCTACCGATTGAAAAATGGCTTCGGTACACCAGTGACAACCTCCGCCCAGGCCAATTTTAAGAGAATCTTCCACTTCAATAAATTTTAAAATTGGATTAAAAAATAGCACCGGCTTTGAATGGTGATAAGGAGTAAAAAAAGACATTTTCATGTATATAGAAAAATGATCATTAAATTTCCCGCAGATCACGCTGATTTTCACAGATCTAAAGTTCATTAATCTTTCTATGAATTCCTTCAATAATGTTGTCTACATTGAAATTCACGAGAATTCCCAGTTTTAATCCGGTTAGTTTTAAATATATAAGAGTCTGTTTATGATGAACTGGAGCAATTGCTTCTATAGATTTCACTTCAATCAAAACCTTCTTTTGTATAAGAAGGTCCATTCGAAACCCCACCTCCAATTTTTCATTATTGAAAATTACAGGTACAGCCACTTCTTTTCCTACACTAAGCCCTTCTTTTCTCAATTCCGACGCGAGAGCTGCGACATAAACAGATTCTAATAAACCCGGCCCGAATGAATTAAATACCTTAAAAATAGCACCTCCAATCTTATATGAAATTTCATTTTCGTCCATGAAGAATTAAGATAATATATTATCTGCGGTGATCTGCGAAATCTGCGGGAAACAATTTTGAAAACCAATCCTATTCCTGCAGAAGATTTTTTATGCCTTAAAAAATCCTTTTAAGAAATCCGACGGATTTATTGTAAATTTGGCCTTTTAAGGAGATGTTATGATCGAGAAATTAAATATTGTAAAGCAGCGTTTTGACGAGGTGAATGACCTGATCATTCAACCCGATGTGATCGCCGATCAAAAGCGCTATATAGAGCTGAACAAGGAGTACAAGGATTTGAAAAAATTGATGGAGGTTCGTGAAGAATACATGAGCCTAATCAACAATAGAAAGGAAGCTGAAGAGATCATTGCCGATGGCAGCGATCCCGAAATGACCGATATGGCCAAGATGCAACTGGAAGAGGCCAAAGAGCAGATTCCGGGGATGGAGGAGAAGATAAGAATGATGCTGGTGCCAAAGGATCCTGAAGATGCTAAAAATGTCGTGATGGAGATTCGCGCAGGTACCGGTGGAGATGAAGCCAGTATTTTTGCCGGAGATCTTTACCGCATGTACACCAAATATATCGAGAGTAGAGGCTGGAAACATAATATTGTTGATTTTAGTGAAGGAACCAGCGGCGGATTCAAAGAAATAATTTTTGACGTCACGGGGGAAGATGTCTACGGAACCTTAAAGTTTGAAGCGGGAGTGCACCGGGTGCAACGTGTACCACAAACCGAAACTCAGGGGCGTGTACATACTTCGGCAGCCACAGTAATGGTATTGCCCGAGGCTGAAGAATTTGATGTGGAGATTGATCCCAAGGATGTGCGTATTGATTACTTCTGTTCTTCGGGACCGGGGGGACAATCGGTAAACACAACCTACTCAGCGGTGCGATTGACGCATACACCCACAGGACTGGTGGCACAGTGCCAGGATCAAAAATCCCAGCACAAGAACAAAGAAAAGGCTTTTCGCGTGTTGAGGTCCAGGCTTTATGAGCAGGAACTTGCAAAAAAGATGGAAGCAGATGCCGCCAAGAGAAACTCTATGGTTTCCAGTGGTGACAGGAGTGCAAAGATCAGAACTTATAATTATGCACAGGGCAGGGTGACAGATCACCGTATTGGCCTTACGCTTTATGACCTTGGAAACATCATTAATGGAGATATCCAGAAGATCCTTGATGAGTTACAACTTGTAGAAAACACAGAAAAACTGAAAGAGAATTCAGACGTTTTTTAAATAATTAAACCACTAAAGCTGCCGCACCCCGGCAGCTTTTTTATTTTTAGCTAATGACAACTTCCCAGCTCTCAGAACAAATACGTTTAAAAAAGTCATTTTTGTGCATCGGTCTTGATGTTGATCTACAAAAGATCCCGGAATTTTTACTGAGAGAAGAAGACCCGATTTTTGCCTTTAATAAAGCAATAATTGATGCGACCCATCATTTGGCTGTAGCTTACAAACCTAATCTCGCATTTTACGAGGCTCACGGTCTTAAGGGCTGGAAAGCCCTTGAGAAAACGATCAATTACCTGAATGAAAATTTCCCTGAAATTTTCACCATTGCCGATGCCAAAAGGGGAGATATAGGCAACACCTCGGGCATGTATGCGAAAGCCTTTTTTGAGGATCTAAATTTTGATTCGGTTACAGTAGCTCCATATATGGGGAAAGATTCTATAGAACCCTTCCTGGCTTATCAAAACAAACACACAATTCTCCTGGCTTTAACTTCTAATGCCGGTGCCTATGATTTTCAAACGCAAATAGTGGAACGGGAGGAATTGTATAAAAAGGTGATCAAAACTTCCAGAAACTGGACCAACGGTCAAAATCTAATGTACGTTGTTGGTGCGACCAAGGCAGAATATCTGCGTGAAATACGAAAAATCATTCCCGAAAACTTCCTTTTAGTGCCGGGAGTGGGAGCACAGGGTGGAAGTTTAAAAGAAGTTTGTGAATATGGAATGAGCCGCAATGCGGGCTTGCTAATTAATGCTTCCCGGGCAGTAATTTATGCCTCCAATGCTGAAGATTATGCTGAGGCCGCTGCTGCCGAAGCCAGGAAGCTACAGCAGGAAATGGCAGCCTACCTATAACGGAAACTGCTTCTAAAAAGGCTGTCAAAAATGTCATTTTTTGCACCTCAAAAATTCCCGGTCTATGAAAGTTTTTCACGATCAATTAAATCGCAAACTTGAGTTGAAGGATCTTCCTCGGCGTATCGTAAGTCTTGTGCCTAGCCAGACAGAACTGTTGGTGGATATGGGACTGCGTAAGAAGATCGTGGGGGTGACCAAATTTTGTGTGCACCCCGAAGACCTTCGGAAGGAAAAAAAAGTTGTAGGTGGCACCAAACAGGTGCATTACGACCGTATCAAAGCACTTGCACCCGATGTTATTCTTTGCAATAAAGAAGAGAATACAGAAGAAATGGTGACTGAGCTTGAAAAGATAGCTCCTGTCCATGTATCTAATGTTATGACTATTGACGATTCCCTTGAGCTTATTCGGCAGTATGGAAAAATGTTCAGAGAATATGGGAAAGCTTTAGAAATAGCAGAGAAAATTACATTTCTACGGGACGAATTTCAGGAGGAAATGAATAGTGTTCCGCAACGCAAAGTGGCTTATTTTATCTGGAAAAATCCGTGGATGGTGGCTGGGAAAGACACTTTTATAGATCATCTCCTGGAACTTAACCGGTTCAAAAATGCCTTTTCGGGAGAAGATTCCCGCTATCCCGAAATCGTGATGCATCAGTTAGAACAGCGAAAAGTAGAACTGGTGCTTCTTTCGACGGAACCATTTCCATTTAGATCGAGAGATAGAGATACGTTTAAAGAGGATGTGAAGATGGACCGGGTCCACATCGTGGACGGAGAATATTTTAGCTGGTACGGGTCGCGTTTAATTTCAGCATTTGCTTACTTTAGAAAACTTCAGGCAGTTCTTTCCTGATTCTTTTCCATGCGACGGATCTCCTTTAGGATCTTGCAGGCTTTTTCATTGAGCAAATCGCTGCGGGATTTATCCACTAGGGCGAGCTCAAATGACCTGCGCATTAGGAAAGTATATTTTTCCTGTAGGCGCTCCAGCGTAGATCTTGGTTCAAATAATCGAAACATAGGATTTTTCTTATTACCACAAAGATATCTTTCAAGATTTCGAACAAGTGCTAACCTAAAGTTAACATTTTGATAAAAGTGGGTTTTATACCGGCTCCTGTTGTTAAAAACTCAAATTTTTGTTCCTAAAATTTCAGGTTCTATGGTTGCTTCGGGAGTTTTTCGACTGTTCATAAGCGTTTGAATGGAATAGAAATGTGCTAAAAGAAAAGTTTGCAAATTTTTATGTTTGAAAATTTAAATGCCGAATAAGTAGCTGAAGTAAAGGAGTTATTGGTGAGATTTCCTGAACATCTAAATTTTCCTTATTAATTCATTTGAAAGGTGATTCATAACAGCGAATTAATTAGGTAAACTTGCTGATTTTTAGTGATTTGATTTCTTGTGTCTTCTCATTGGCTGCAAATTTGCTTATTTAACCTTCTTAAATTTTTGAATTATCCTGAAATTGAATTGTTTTTTTCTATTCATATTTCATCTAATATTTATTTTTAAAAGGTTTTTTTAATTCGTAGCCCTAAACGTTAAATATGTGGTTTGTAAAGGATTACCTCTATATCTTGTTACTTTCTAAAGTATTAACCATTTAATTAATAATTATGACCAAAAAATTAAACTTTTCAAAAATCATGTTGTCGGCTCTTGCAATGGGTCTGGTTTTTACTTCTTGTCAAAAGGAAGAGGTTATTAACGAGGTTGAAACTGCTACTGTGGAGTTAAATGAGCCTCCTTATAATAGTTATCTCGTAGTGACAGAGAGCTCTACGATGAGTAAAAGCGCTGAAGACTTTTTAGCTGGTAGTGGAAATGTCCTTAAAAGTTTTCCTGATATTGGTGTAGCGGTTGTAAGTTCCGATGATGTCAACTTTGAAAAATCCACTTTAAAAAATAAAGAATTTGCGTCTGTAATTCCCAATTATATAATAAAATGGATTCCCACAGAGGAGCTTGTGGCTGCGGACGCTAATCCAACGAGTATAGGTGATGACGAACCTTACTTCCGATATTTATGGGGTATGGATGCTATTGATGCACCCGAAGCCTGGAATGCTGGTTATACTGGAAGTGGAGCAAGTGTATATGTTTTGGATTCTGGTATTTCACCTACTCATCCTGATATTGCTCCCAATATGAACTATGGAGATTCGAAATCATTCATTGAGGGTGAAGAATGGTACGTCACTACAGCGGATGAATCTGCACATGGCACTCACGTCGCCGGAACTATTGCTGCTGCAGACAATGGTCGTGGTGTAATTGGGGTTGCACCAAATGCTGAGATAGTAGGTATAAAAGTTTTATCGGGGAAAGATGGAAGAGGTCCGGTAAATGCACTTATTGAGGGAATATATTATGCTGGTAATATGGGAGCAGACGTAATAAACATGAGCCTCGGAGTTACTGTTGACAGAAGGAGCTTTATATTGATTGATGCAGATGGAAATGAATTTCGAATCCCGGCTAAACATTATAATCACCTTATTATCGCTCAACAAAGAGCAGTTGATTATGCTTATAAAAAAGGAAGTACGTTGATAGCTTCTGCCGGTAATGATCCTATTAATTTTGACGGATATTCTTCTCACATGAAACTCCCCGGGGGATTAAATAACGTAATTACTGTTTCTGCTACCTCACCAAATGGTTTTACGCTTCAGGACGAGTCTTCAAATTTTGATTTTGCAACCAGTTATACCACTTATGGCAGATCTTTAATAGATATCGCCGGTCCTGGTGGAGATGCGTATATGGCAGATGGAGCAATTAATCATTTAGATATGGTGTTGAGTGCCACTCCTACTGGCTGGGGCTGGATGGCTGGTACCAGTATGGCCGCTCCACACGTTTCTGGTGTAGCTGCTCTTATCATTGGTAAAAATGGAGGAGAAATGGCGCCTCATGAAGTTGAAATGCAATTATTGAACACTGCAGATCAAGTAGATGGTAATGGTCAAAGCATTTACTTTGGCAATGGAAGAGTTAATGCTTATCGTGCAGTGACCGAATAGGTGCACGTTCATTGAACATTAATTATAACAAACCGGCTTCCTAAAATTAAGGAAGCCGGTTTCTTTTTTTACAATTTTGGTTCAATAGATAAAATTCCAGGTTATAATTATGAAAAGCGCCAACCCAATTCAGGACTCCAAACTTCATAAACTTTAAACCTTAAACCTTAAACCTTAAACCTTATATATTGTTATCAGTCCTGCAAAGCGAACACTCTTTGCAATAAATTGGTTGTTCTGGAGGCGAAATTGTTCCTGATTTCTTTTTCTTCCACAGCGATCATGGTGTAAACTCCGTCGAGGGCCTCCTTCGTAACGTAATCGGCAAGATCGGGGTTGACGTCGGTAGTGAGGGGCAGAGCATTATACCGGTTGATGATGTTGGTCCATATTTGTGTGGCTCCCACGCGGTCAAGGGAATTTGTGATGACCGGGTTAAATCGGGTATAAAGTGGATCTGTAGTTTTTTGCTGGAGGTAGGACGTAGCGGCGGTGTCGTCTCCTAAAAGGATATTGCGGGCATCGGTAAAGGTGATCTGTTTTACCGCGTCAACAAAAATGGGAGTCGCTTCTTTTACGGCATCTTCGGCGGCACGGTTAAGCACTTTTAAACCTTCATCTGCAAGAGAGCTCATTCCCAGGTCACGAAGGGTTCTGTCCACCTTTTGCAATTCCGGTGGAAGGTAAATCCGTACAAGTTCATTGCTGAAAAACCCATCCTCCTGTGCAAGTTTGGTCACCTGCTTTTCAATTCCAAAATCCAGCGCCTGTCGTAGACCTGCGGCTACTTCGGTATTGGTGACGCCGGTACCTTCCTGGGGCAGGGAATCGGCTATTTGTTGTAATTCTGCACAACCTGTAAGTAATGGGACTATAAAAAGGAGGAGGAAAAGTTTCTTCATAATACTGTTTTTGCCAAAGTTACTTATTAGCCGGGGATTAAAGTCATAAACAAAAGTTATCCTGTTGTTCCCTACTTTTTAGCAAAATTCCGGAATTGGCCTTGTAAGTTTATTATCGGTTTCAAAATGGCAACTTCGTTTCTAAATTCGTAAATTGCACGCCCTAAAACGTTTTCGAAGAAATGGAACAACAAGCTCCTTATAAACCCAAGAATAAAGTAAGAATAGTAACTGCAGCTTCTCTTTTTGACGGGCATGATGCCGCAATAAATATTATGCGACGCATCATACAGTCCACCGGAGTGGAGGTGATCCACCTTGGCCATGACCGCAGTGTGGAAGAGGTTGTAAATTGTGCAATACAGGAAGATGCGAATGCGATTGCAATGACTTCTTACCAGGGTGGGCATACAGAGTACTTTAAATATATGTATGACCTGCTTAAAGAGAAAGGTGCAGAGCACATCAAGATCTTTGGCGGCGGCGGCGGAGTGATCCTGCCCGAGGAGATCAAGGAACTTGAAGATTACGGTATTACAAGGATCTATTCTCCCGATGACGGCCGCGAACTAGGTCTGCAGGGAATGATCAACGATCTTGTAAAGCAGGCAGACTATCCCCTGGGTGATAGCCTTAATGGTGAAATAAAGGAACTGGAGAACAAAACTGCGGGTGCAATTGCCAGGGTAATTTCGGCTGCAGAAAATTTTCCTGAAATAGCAAAAGACACTCTTGAGAAGATACATTTAGAAAATAAAGAAAGAGATATTCCCGTCCTTGGAATTACCGGAACTGGTGGTGCTGGGAAATCTTCCCTGGTAGACGAGCTTGTTCGCCGCTATCTTATGGATTTTCCTGAAAAGACCATTGGAATAATTTCTGTTGACCCGTCAAAAAGAAAAACCGGAGGTGCCCTTTTAGGAGATCGCATCAGGATGAATTCCATTAATAGTCCCCGGGTTTACATGAGATCTTTGGCAACCCGCCAGTCGAATCTTGCTTTATCTAAATATGTTGCTGAAGCTATCCAGGTATTAAAAGCCGCGAGTTATGACCTTATTGTATTGGAAACTTCAGGAATAGGGCAATCGGATACCGAAATTCTGGAGCATTCTGATGTCTCACTTTACGTAATGACGCCCGAATTTGGTGCTGCCACTCAGCTGGAAAAAATCGACATGCTGGACTTCGCCGACCTTGTTGCTATCAATAAGTTTGACAAGCGAGGAGCTCTGGATGCGCTTCGGGACGTAAAGAAACAATATCAACGCAACCATGGATTATGGCACGAGAATGTAGATAATCTTCCTGTTTATGGAACTATCGCTTCCCAGTTCAATGATCCGGGGATGAACACGCTCTACAAGCAGATCATGGATATGATCGATAAAAAAGCAGGAGGTCATTTCAACTCTACTTTTAACATCTCAAAAGAGATGAGCGAAAAGATCTTTGTGATCCCGCCAAACAGGACGAGATATCTTTCAGAAATTTCTGAAAATAATCGCTCTTATGATGAGAAAGCAGCTTCCCAGGCCGAGGTGGCCCAAAAGCTATATGGAGTTTTTAAGACCATAGAATCTGTTACTGGAGTAAAGCTGGGATTGAACCAGTATGGACTTGATGAAGATGATCTTAATAATGCTACCACTTCAGAAAACAAGGAACTTACCGATCTTTTAAAGAAAGAATTTGATAAAGTAAAAATGGATCTCGATCCATATAATTGGGAAGTAATTACCGGGTGGGACGAAAAAGTTAATAAATACAAGCAACCTGTCTACAGTTTTAAGGTTCGTGATAAAGAAATAAAGATCGAAACCCATACCGAATCTCTTTCGCATACCCAGATTCCAAAAGTGGCACTTCCAAAGTATCAAGCTTGGGGAGATATTTTGCGTTGGTGCCTTCAGGAAAATGTGCCCGGAGAATTTCCGTATACTGCGGGACTTTATCCTTTTAAAAGACAAGGAGAAGATCCAACCCGGATGTTCGCGGGAGAAGGCTCGCCGGAGAGAACAAACCGTCGTTTCCATTACGTAAGTATGGGCTTACCGGCAAAAAGGCTTTCTACGGCATTTGACTCGGTAACCTTATATGGAAATGATCCCGATCATCGTCCCGATATCTACGGAAAGATTGGGAACGCCGGAGTTTCTATTTGCTGTCTTGACGATGCCAAAAAATTATATTCGGGGTTTGATCTTGCAGATCCTATGACTTCGGTAAGTATGACCATTAACGGTCCTGCTCCAATGCTGCTCGGGTTTTTTATGAATGCTGCTATAGACCAGCAATGTGAGAAGTACATCAAAGAGAACGGCCTGGAAAAAGAGGTGCAGAAGAAGATCGATAAGGTCTATTCCAAAAAAGGAATGGAACAGCCAAAATACAGAGGCGAACTGCCGGAAGGAAATGACGGACTCGGATTAATGTTACTTGGTGTGACCGGAGACCAGGTATTGCCCGCAGATGTTTATGCTGATATTAAAAAGAGGACTTTAAGTCAGGTTCGGGGGACTGTGCAGGCGGATATTCTTAAAGAAGATCAGGCACAAAACACCTGTATTTTTTCTACAGAATTTGCATTGAGGTTAATGGGAGACGTGCAGGAATATTTTATCGAGGAGAATGTGCGGAATTTCTATTCGGTTTCCATTTCAGGCTATCACATTGCCGAAGCCGGAGCTAATCCTGTTACCCAGCTCGCTCTTACTCTTGCCAACGGATTTACTTATGTGGAATACTACCTGAGCAGGGGAATGGACATTGATAAATTTGGACCTAATCTTTCTTTCTTCTTTTCCAACGGAATTGATGCGGAATATGCGGTCATTGGAAGGGTGGCCAGAAAGATCTGGGCTAAAGCCTTGAAATATAAATACGGAGCGAACCCAAGGGCGCAAATGCTGAAGTATCACATCCAGACTTCAGGAAGATCCCTGCACGCCCAGGAGATCGACTTTAATGATATCAGGACCACTCTCCAGGCACTTTATGCGATCTATGACAATTGTAATTCACTGCATACTAATGCTTATGATGAGGCCATAACTACGCCAACAGAAGCTTCAGTAAGAAGGGCTATGGCGATACAGTTGATCATCAATAAGGAATTAGGATTGACAAAGAATGAAAACCCAATTCAGGGTGCTTTTATTATTGAGGAACTTACAGACCTTGTGGAAGAAGCGGTTCTTTTGGAATTCGACCGTATTACCGAAAGAGGCGGTGTGCTGGGAGCCATGGAAACCATGTATCAACGCAGTAAGATACAGGAAGAAAGTCTTTACTACGAAACCCTGAAGCACAATGGGGAATTCCCTATAATTGGGGTAAATACCTTCCTTAGTTCTACAGGATCACCAACAGTGACTCCCGGGGAAGTTATAAGGGCCACAGAAGAAGAGAAACAGGCACAGATAAATACTTTGAAGGACCTGCATGAAGCTAAAAAAGAACTGGAGCATGAAACCCTGGAAAAGGTGAAACAGGCGGCTATTCAAAATGAAAATATCTTTGAAGTTCTTATGGAAGCGACCAAAGTCTGCTCCCTTGGCCAGATCACTACAGCTTTGTTTGAAGTAGGAGGACAGTATAGAAGAAATATGTAAGCAGAGAGCCGGCTTTTACTTTTGTGAAAGCCGTGCGAATCGCTTATCCCGATGAGCGGCAGCGAGATCGGGATCTCTTTGAAACGGAATTTCGTTTATATTTTGAAAACTGTGCGAATTCCTTATCCCGATGAGCGATAGCGATATCGGGAGCTTATCTTGACAGATTTAAATCATTAACCCTTTCAGGGTTTCAAACCCCTGAAAGGGTTTTACCTTTAAACCTCACAGTTTTTCAAAACCTGTGAGGTTTTTTTATTCCCGTTTAGCAGGGTTTAAATGCGATTATCTGAGAGCCAAAAACAGGAAGGAGTCTCAAAAATGGCATTTTGAGACTCCTTTTCCCGAAGCATTTTTTATATCTAAATCTTGATTAGGTTGAGATTCTTGGTTTAATCTTCCTCATCAAAAGGATTATCAAATGGAATATTGTCATCGGGATCGACATCGTCATACTTCACCCCCGGAGGATTAAATAATCCCCAGCGGTCAATGATGTAGTTCCATTGATCAAAGGTTTGTACCCATTCGGCAAAAAGTACCCGAAATTCCTCCACTTCTGCCCTTAACATTTCCAGGTATTCCAATTCTTTAAATCCTTCCATGATGAACCCGTTGCAACCTACAAAAATCTCGCGGGCACACTTCCGGATTATTGCGGCATTTTCCATTTTTATATCGTAGAGTTCAACGCCTTCTGCTCCTGCAATTTTAGGTGCAAGCTGGAGTGCATCGGTATACATGTTCTGTGCAACCGCGATTGTGAATTCGTTGTCTTCGGGTACCAGTTGTTTAATTCGCACAACAATCTCCAGGATCTCCATGGCTTTTTGGTATAAAGGCATGCGCTCCAGTTTGTCCTTATTCATTTACAGGAATTATATAAGTGAGTCTTCTTCGTTGTTGTTGACTACATTATCCTGGTGGAGTTTCCACTTCTCATAAGCTACAAGATCATCGCTTACCAGTGTAAGGCAGGCAGCAATAACGCCTGCATCATCCAGAAAGCCGGCCACCGGAATAAAATCGGGAATAAGGTCAAATGGCATGAGCACATAAAGTAAGGCTCCTGCAACGGCAGCTATTGTCTTCCAGGGCACCTGCCTGTAATTGCCGTTCCAGTAGTCGCGAATAAGCCCAAACATACTTTTTGCTTTGGCAAGATACCCACTCATGGAATCATTATTTCGAAATTTGTCTTCAATTTTTTGCTCTTTGGCCAATACTTTTTCCAGGTCTTTTTGCTCTACTTTTTCTGCCTGTTCATTAAGTGCTTGTTTAGCCTCTTCGGGGGTGATTTCTTTCATTTTATTCTTCATTATTTCGGTTTAACTGTGCTGTCCTTCTAAATATGTTTTCTATATGGTAATGAGATGCGCTTTTGATCCTTGAGAGTTCTTCCCATTCAATTGGGGTGGCAACTCCTGCCTCTTCAGTAGCCCTTAAGGAATAAGGACAAACTGCAGTTTGAGCATAAGCATTCCGCAGGTAATCCACGAAAATTTTTCCTTCTCGCTTGTCTTTTCTCAACTGGGTTGTAAATAATCCGGGTTCTTTCTTTTCTGCCTCTTCAGCAATATCTCTGGTGAGTGTCTTTACCCTGTCAAAATCTTTCCCCCGTCTTAATTTATAATATAAATGTAAGCCGCTTTTTCCGCTAGTCATAAGAGAAGGATCATTTTTTTTGCTCTTCAGGAGATCCCTCATAATTTTCGCCCCTTCTTTTATCTTTTCAAAATCCTCGTCGAATGGATCTAGATCGAAAACCACCCTGTCTGGCTGGCGCAATTTATCTTTTTTGCTTAACCAGATGTGAAAAGCCACGGTTCCCTGGTTTGCGAGATAAACAAGACTTTTCCTGTCATTGCATAAAACCTGGGTATTTGTTCCTTCCTCTGTTTCAATTTTAATTGTTTTAATAAAAGAGGGGAAGTAATCTGAAGCGTTTTTTTGGTAAAAACCACTTTCGTTAATACCGCCTGGAAACCGGTGCAAGGTAAGCGGCCGGTCTTTGAGAAATGGCAACATTAACGGCGCGATCCTTTCATAATAGGAAATCATATCTGCTTTAGTGATCCCTTTCTTTGGAAAAAGTACTTTGTCGGGATGTGAGATCTCAACTCCGGCTATCTGCATTTATTCTTCTTTTTCAGATTCTTCCTTTTCAATTTGCTTCAAAGTTCTTCCCGACACCACACTTTTTGTCTGAGTGCTTACAGGATTGCGGCGGGCATCGGCTTCCCCGTCGTCTTGCTTCATGAGCAGCCAGTTACCTTTCATCTTGCCTCCTTTCATTTCCACAAGGTTAAAGCCGCCGGTAAGTTTTTTGCCATGCAGGGTAACTTCTACACTTCCTGCTTTAAAGCTGTCTTCGAGGGAAATTATATTGCCATCTTCATCTTTTTTATTGCTCTCAATGGTGCCCGTATCCCATATCATTACGGTTCCACCGCCATACTCTCCCTGCGGAATTACCCCCTCAAAATTGGCATAGCTCAAAGGGTGATCTTCTGTAGGGATAGCCATTCTTTTTACTGAAGGATCTGTGCTGGGGCCTTTAGGAACAGACCATGATTTGAGCGTATTGCCAATTTCCAGCCGAAAATCATAATGAAGGTTTGTTGCGTCGTGCTTCTGGATGACGAAAATTGGTTTCTGATTCTTCTTCCCTGAAGGAACATCCCTGGGTTCTTTCGTTTTGCTGAAATCTCTTTTTTCGTTATAAGTCTTCATTGATCCAGTAGTTCCTAAGGGCAAAATGTACAAAAATTGCGTCATCACCTTCGTTAAAGAAGTCTCAAAACTTAGCTGAAAAGTCAGGCTCTGTAGAAAGGATCTGGTCCATTTTTGCAGGTTGTTTATTTTAAATACTTTTACCCATTCTAATTTGTAGCACCAAAAAAATTAAATGGAAGGGATCTGGGTATTTGCCATTGCTGTTTTTACCGGGTTTATTGCAATCAATAACCCGGTTGGAAACGTGCCTATATTTTTAAGCCTTACCCGTCAAGCCGACCGTCCTACCAGGAAAAATATTTCCAAAAAAGCCACTTTTACCGCCTTTATTATTGTTTCTGGTTTTATTATTCTGGGGAAGTATATTTTTGATTTTTTTGGTTTGACCATCCCAGCCTTTAAGATCACGGGAGGAATCCTTGTTTTCTTTGTGGGCTTTGAAATGATAAGGGCGCAGGTTTCCAGTATTGATAACCAGAAGGAGGTGAATTTTAATGAAGAAATTTCGATTTCCCCTCTGGGTATTCCTATTCTTGCCGGGCCCGGAACTATAGTAACAGCTATGAACTTTACCACTACGGCTACTTATCTACAGCTGGGAATTATATTGGTCATGTTTGCACTGGTGATGTGGCTCAACCACCTTGCATTTCTTTCAAGTGAATATTTGGTGCGGTACATAGGAGCAAATAAGATCGTGGTAGTGGAGAAAATAATGGGACTTATTATTGCCATTATTGGAGTTAATATGTTGATACAGGGGATTCATATTGCCTTTATGGAATAAGAAAATAATAAATTGACTTTTAGTTGTTTATACGTTCTTTAATTGTATATTTGCATTTCAATTTAATTTTATATAATGAATAAAGGTACAGTTAAGTTCTTTAACGAATCAAAAGGTTACGGATTTATTAAAGACGAAGAATCAAATGATGAGTATTTCGTACATGCTAATGGTCTTGTTGACGAGATCAGACAGGATGACGAAGTAACTTTCGACCTTGAAGAAGGTAGAAAAGGTGTAAATGCAGTAAACGTGAGACAAGCTTAGTCTCAATTTTTGATATTTATATTCCTGAGCCTTACATTTATGTAAGGCTTTTTTTTTGTCCTAAAGCGAAATTCTGCGTTGGATTTTAGAAAATTCACTAACTTAATTCCATGAAAAAAATAATCTTTTTTTTATTCCTGGGTCTTCAACTTTCTGCACAGGAGTTAGTGGTAAAAAAGGGAATAGTAGTGGATGACCTTAAGGTGTCAGACACTCTGGATGAAAGCTATGCCTTATATCTTCCTACAACTTACCAAAATGGAAAACTCTGGCCTGTACTTTTTGTTCTTGACGGGGAAGGACGTGGAAAGGCTGCTGCCCACCTTTTCCAGTCTACTGCCGAAGAGCAGGGTTATATGATAGTGGCTTCTAATAATATTAGTCCTCAAAAAGATCTGGAACAAAATGTCCTTACATCAGCAAGGCTAATTCAACATGTGGCAGGAATTCTCCCTATAGATTCCAGCCAAATTGCCAGTGTTGGATCCATGACCGGGGGCAGGGTGGCGAGTACTGTGCCACTTATCTTTGATAATATTCTTGGGGTTATCGCAGTGGGAGATCACTGGGTTAATTTTAACTTGTTGGATAACAAAAAGAATTTTGTCTTTATTGGGATCGTTGGAGACGAACAATTCTCCACCTCGGGAATGCAGAATACCGCCAATACCCTTTCCCGCCTTAGGTTTCCTACCCAGATCTATACCTATTCGGGAGACGAAGACTGGCCTCAACCCCAAATCATTAACAGTGCAGTAGGATCCCTTACCCTTGAAGCGATGCGGAAGAAATTACGTCCTGTAGACCCACAATTGGTGGAACAGTTATACCGGCAGGATCTTGCCCGGGCAAATAAATTGATGAGCCTTAATCAACTTATGAATGCCGATGCGCTTCTGGAGATCATGGAAGAAAAATATGAAGGATTTATAAGCACAGCCGAAATAAGAGCTAAACAAAACCAACTTTCCCGTTCCCGTAACTATTCGCAGCAAAAACGGGAACAAACTGCCGTCACACAAAAGGAGACAAGGCTTATAGACGATTTCATCTATTATTTGGAAGAGGATATTCGCACAGCTAATTTTGAAAACCTGGGCTGGTGGAATTACCAAAAAAACCAACTGGACTCTCTGGCGCAAAAGAGTAATGCTGAAAGCAAAATGGCTATGAGACTTCAGGATTTTATTACTGAATATGTGCGGCTAAAACGACAGGACATGGAAGAGAGGCGAACTCCTCTGGAGAGCAAGCTGGTGGCAAATATGATCCAAACAATCTTTGATCCCCAGGCCTTTGATGCCTACCGAAAAATTATTTCTTTAAGCGCGCAGGACAATGATTTTCAAACGGCCTATTTTTATCTTGAAGAAATGCTGAAGCACGGTTACAAGGACATGGAAAATCTCTATAATATAGAAGGAACGCTGGGTTTGAGATTGACACCTGAATATAACCAGATAATCGAAAATCACCTGGGAAAATCAAAATTTTATGATGCCTCAGAGGGAGCTCAAAAATGACATTTTTGAAGCTCCTTATTTTTCTGACTTTTGCCGGGCAGGTTTTGCACAGCAGGTGAAAAAAGTTTGTGCTTTTGTGGCTTTTTAGAAGCCACATAAATTTCCAATTTAATAAATTCTTGAAAGCCACATTCCTATAAGAACTGCAGCGATCCCCAGAAAAATACTTCCAGCGGAGTAGATTCCGAAGTTCACATAATCTCCAGCTTTCAACAGCGCCTGATTTTCAAAGCTAAAAGCCGAAAAAGTAGTGAATCCCCCGCAAAATCCGGTAGCGAGCAGTAAAGTAGTGTTTGGAGAAAGCATTTCCTGTTTTAAACCTAATCCTAATATAAATCCTATCAACAAACTTCCGGAGAAATTCACCAGCAGTGTTCCCAGGGGAATTGAAGAAACCTGATTGAGGTTCTTCGAGATGAGGAAACGCAAGGCACTGCCAAGACCGCCACCTACAAAAACAAGCAAAACCTGTTTCATCATTCTACCGGAATGTAAATTTCGGTTACCCAGAGAGCGGGATTGTCAATTTCTGCAGGATCGGTGATTAAAAGTTCAAAAGGTTGCCCATTAGGATCTACAATAAGCCCGTTCTCTTCTATATATCTATAAGTGCTTTCCCATGCTTCCGCAGCATTTTTATGATGTCCGTTTAAAGTTGTCTTAACCACTTTTTGAGGCTCAAGATACCCGTTAAGAACCTCGCTTCCGGCAGGCGTAATCACCTGGCTGGGTGTTGGTACTCCGGTAGAAAAAATGGTAGTGCCGTTGCGATCATCCCTTTGATTATAAATAATAAGAGGTTGGCCACTTATGGAAATATTGTTCTGTTTCATGTAAAGCCTAACCTGTTTGATCATGTCTGCCGCACGCATATTCACTTCTCCCAGCCTGGAGGCTGTTGTAGTATACATATAATAACCGCCTCCATGTTCGGTCACACCATCTACGTTAATAGAATATGCTTCCATTTTCTGTATCACGTTTTGCTCGAGATTGGTAAGGCTTTCCTCAAAAATGGGTAAGAAAACTTCGCTTAGATCCTGGTCCTGTATGGTAAAGGCAAGCTTCTCTTTAAAACTTTGCTCGCCCTCCAGGGTCCAGTTCACCCTGGTACCACCATCTTCGGGAGTAAAAGTCCAGGTGATTGCGCCTTCAGCTTCTCCAATTATGGTTTGCATGGTAAGGACCTGTTGCAGCCTGGAATATGGAATAACAGCTGTAGTGACGATCCTGCCGTCCCTTATTTGATCTGCATGCCAGCTTATAGCTGCATTTTCACCTGTAGGTTCCCCGGTCAAGTCCATGTCCATTCCTTCTATATTACTCCACGCATTCCAGGTTTTCCAGTTGGAAAGATCGGCCACTTCTCTAAAAAGCAATGGAGCAGGTGCATTAATGACTTTGGAGCTTTCAATTTTATAGGCGCCATCTTTGGTGGCTATATAAATAGATCCTGCAATGATAACAATTAGCAGTAAAAACAGGAGGTATTTAAGAATCTTCATCTTTCTTGGCAGGTTTGTTGTATTAATTAGGCTAATATAAATAATTTGAAGTTGTTAATTCTTACATTTGTTAGCAAATGGTGAAGCCCTCCCGCCAGGACCTGCTGTTATTTTTTCTGCGGAAGATCTCATCCTAATTAATTTGATACACTATTAATTTTAAGAAAATGAAAATTAAATTCTTTTTGATGCCATTGTTGGCGTCAATGATCTTTATTTCCTGCGCCGACTCCAAAGTGGAGAATCCGGCAGAAGTGGGAGAAGTTGCACAAACCACTGACTTTGATTATCAGGTAGATGAATTTGCCGATATTAAAGTACTCAGGTACCAGATTCCAGGCTGGGAAGATTTAAGTCTAAAAGAGCAGAAGCTGGTTTATTATCTAACCCAGGCCGGACTTAGTGGTAGAGACATTATCTGGGACCAAAATTACAAACATAATTTAAAGATTCGTGAAGCCCTTGAGAATATCTACACCAGCTATGAAGGTGACAAGACTTCCGAAGACTGGAAGAATTTTGAGACTTACCTAAAACGGGTATGGTTTGCAAACGGGATCCACCACCATTATTCGATGGATAAGTTGAAGCCTGAATTTAGCAAAGAATATTTCGATACGCTATTGGCAGAGACCGGAACAGAACTTACCGGGGAGGCTTATGAGGTGATCTTTAACGATATGGATGCCAAAAAAGTAAACCTGGATGAATCTAAAGGTCTTGTAGAAGGATCTGCAGTGAATTTTTATGGTGAAGGTGTTACCGCACAAGATGTGGAGCAGTTCTATTCCAATAAAAAATCCCCAAATCCCAACAGACCTCTTGCTTTTGGTCTTAATTCCAAGTTGGTAAAAGAAAACGGGCAGTTGGTTGAAAAAGTGTATAAAAGCGGGGGAATGTATGGCCCGGCGATCGATAAGATTGTATTTTGGCTTGAAAAGGCACAAGGTGTTGCCGAAAATAAGCAACAGGCAGATGCGCTTGGGCTTTTAATTGATTATTACAAAACCGGTGACCTTGAAACCTGGGATGATTATAACATTGCATGGGTAGAGGCAACCGATGGAAACATTGATTACATCAACAGTTTTATTGAAGTTTATAATGACCCTCTAGGTTACACAGGATCTTACGAAACTATCGTGCAGATCAAGGATTTTGATATGAGCAAGAAGATGCAGGTACTGGAGGAAAACGTGCAATGGTTTGAAGACAACGCACCTTTAATGGAGGAACACAAAAAAGATTCTGTTGTAGGTGTTACCTATAAAACAGTAATTGTTGCAGGAGAAGCAGGAGACGCTTCACCGGCTACACCAATTGGTGTGAACCTGCCAAACTCCAACTGGATTAGAAAAGAGCACGGAAGTAAATCTGTATCTCTGGGGAACATTGTTGAAGCATATAACAATGCCGGTAGTACTGGGAGGCTTCAGGAATTTGCACATGATGAGGAAGAAGTAGCTCTTGAAGAAGAGTACGGCGAACTTGCCGATAAACTTCACACCGCACTTCACGAAGTTGTGGGACACGCTTCTGGTCAACTTAACCCTGGCGTAGGAGAGACAAAGGAAACTTTGAAAAGTTATGCTTCTACTTTAGAAGAAGGCCGTGCCGATCTTGTGGGACTTTACTATTTGATGGATCCTAAACTGGAAGAGCTTGGTTTGGTGGACGATTATGAAAAAATGGGTAAGGCAGCTTATGATGGTTATATCAGAAATGGTTTGATGACGCAGCTTATAAGACTTGAGCCGGGAGCTAACATTGAAGAAGCTCACATGAGAAACCGCCAGTGGGTTAGCGCCTGGGTCTTTGAAAAAGGCCAGGAAAAAGGTATTATTGAAAAAGTGACCAGAGACGGAAAAACTTATTTTAATATTACAGATTATGCTGCTTTGCGTGGTCTTTTCGGGGATCTACTTAAAGAGACCCAGAGAATTAAATCTGAAGGTGATTACCAGGCAGCCAAAGACCTTGTAGAGAACTACGGAGTTAAAGTTGATCAGGATATTCACAGGGAAGTGCTTGAGAGAAACAAACAATTCAAATCTGCACCTTACAGTGGATTCGTAAACCCTGTTCTTGTGCCTGAAACAGATGCTAACGGTGAGATCACCGCAATTAAAGTGGTACAACCAACATCTTTTGAGGAGCAAATGATGGACTACTCAGAGAAATTTGATGTGCTTCCGCTGGAGAATTAGAATTTAACAAAAAGATTGATAAGCCGCCATTCTAAAAGAGTGGCGGCTTTTTTTTGCTGAAGCCTATCCTTTTAAATAAGTCTTTAAAAGAAATAATAACCCTATAAAAACAATAAATCCTAAGAGGATGTAAAGTGTGCCTTTATAATACTTGCGGTGGAGTTTGAGGTCCTTGCGATAGCTGAAGAAGATCACTACGACAAAAGCCACGAAAAACAATGCGGCAAAAATTATTTGTCCTGTGCTAAACATTTCCATTGGCCCTAATTTTTATAAATTTATGCGAATTTAAAGTATTAGAATGGAAAAAGCCTTAGCCGCCGTACAGGAGTTTCATAAAGCATTTGGTCTGGGAGTTCAACAGCAGCCCACCGCAGTTCTGGGAGCTGCAAAAGTGCATTTGAGGTATGAATTGATGAAAGAGGAGAATGAGGAATACCTCGAGGCTGCAAAGAACGGAGACCTGGTTGAGGTGGCAGATGCCCTGGGAGATATGCTCTATATTTTGTGTGGAACCATAGTGGAACATGGGCTACAACATAAAATATCTGAAGTCTTTGAAGAGATTCAACGCAGCAATATGAGCAAACTGGGCAAAGACGGGAAACCGGTTTATCGCGAAGATGGGAAAGTGCTAAAAGGCCCGGATTACTCACAGCCGGACCTTCAAAAGATTCTTAAGTTCTAGGATTCGAGAATCAGGATTGAAAAGCAAGTTGTTCATTGATAGCGAAGCTTTTACGGAGCGAAGGATCTTTTAATTTTCATCACATTATATGTGAACTGAATGAGATCTCTCGTCGCACTTTCTTTGGCAAAACTAACTACTCTGTCGAGATGACAAAAGAATACGCAACTGGCAACCCGCAACCCCGGAACCTGCAACAATCTTGACGCAGAACCCGTAACTCGTAACCTCTTGACTCTTGTTGCTCATTTTTACTACCTTGTTAGTATGAGAGCACTTATTTTTCTACTACTCGGTTTAATTATTATTTCCTGTCGAAATTCAGGTGAAAGTGAACAGCGGGATGAATCACCTAAACCGCAGCCGGAATCCTCCAAAAACTCTGCGTCATACACTTCTGCAAAATGGCATTTTTCAGCAGAAATTCCACAGGGGTTTGAGATTTTTGAAGGAGAACTTCCCGGCGAAGCACCTGTTATAAATTTCTACGACAGCAGCATTGAGAAGCAGCCTCCTTTTGGTATCCACAATGATGCTTCCATGGCATATATCACCGTGTTACCAAAAGGTTTTGGAGTTGATGGTCCCGGTGGCCCACGAAAATCAATTCAAGATTGGGATGAAGATCTGCCTTTGTCATTCAACCTCGATCGCCAGAATTCTTATGTTTATTTGATGGAGAACGGGCAACCCTGGGCAGCGGCGCTTCGCTTTCAATCGCCTCCTCCAGGTTGGAAGGAGTATGGCGGAATTTATATTTTCTACCAGGTAGATAATTTTAGAGCCGAATGCTTCAGCAGTAATACGGGAGAGGAGATCCCAATGGATCAATGCAATCCCATGGAAGGTGATGCCATGAAGTTTTACGGGGATGTTTCCGAAGAAAAAAAGACCACCCTAAATGCCATTTTAGAGAGCTTATATTTTATAGATCCTAGCCGGGAACGTGAAGAAACAAGAGATCTTATAAAAGTTGAAATGCCTCAGGAAAATGCAACTGTAAGTTCTCCCCTGGAAATTAAAGGAGAGGCAAAAGGCTATTGGTTCTTTGAGGCTACTGCACCTGTAAGGCTGGTAACCGGAAGTGGAAAAGTACTCGCAGAAAAATATATAGAAGCACAAGGGGAGTGGATGACCGAAGACTGGGTGCCGTTTAAGGGCAAAATTGAATTTGATACAAAAGAAAAGCGCGGCTATTTGATATTTAGCCGCGCCAATGCTTCAGGAAAACCGGAGCATGACAGGATGCTTCGAATTCCGGTGATATTTGATTAGTTACTTTTTACAAGATATCTCCAGCCAAATTTGTCTTCGGCTTTGTTGTATTGAATTTCCATTAACTTCTTCTTGAAAAAGGAAGCGTAAGAATCTTCAAGTTGTGGCAGTTCATATTTTTTACCTTTGTTTCCAAATCCCTTTACAGGATTAATAGTCGCAGCAGTACCCGAACCAAAGATCTCCTTTAATTCTCCTTTTTCGGCAGCTTCAACAATTTCGGAAACTTTAATCCTCCTTACTTCAGCTTCAATTCCAAATTCTTCGGCAAGGGTAAGCACACTTTTACGTGTTACTCCATCAAGGATACGGTCGCTGGTTGGGGCTGTGAGAAGTTTGTCTCCAACCCTAAAGAAGATATTCATGGTTCCTGCTTCTTCGAGGTACTCATGTGAATTGGCATCTGTCCAGACGATTTGCTGGTAACCTTCTTCCTTAGCCAGATTAGTTGGATAGAACTGGGCGCCGTAGTTACCGGCAGCTTTTGCATATCCCACACCACCATCGGCAGCACGACTAAACTTATCTGCAAAGAACACCCGCACGTCGCCGCTGTAATAAGCCTTGGCAGGAGAACAGATGATCATGAATTTATATTTTTTTGAAGGCGATGCCGAGACTCCTGTCTCTGTAGCAATAACAAAAGGACGTATGTAAAGTGAAGTTCCAAAGCCTTTTTTCACCCAGTCGCGATCAAGATCGATAAGAGTTTCAAGTCCTTCTAAAAATAGATCTTCAGGAAACTCGGGTATTGCAAGTCTTTTTGAAGATTTATTGAAGCGCTGGATATTTTCCATGGGACGAAAAAGCCACACCTGGTCCTCGTCATCTTTGAAAGCTTTCATCCCTTCAAAAATAGCCTGCCCGTAATGGAAAACTTTTGCTGATGGATCTAACTGTATGGGACCATAAGGTTTTATAACAGGATTTTGCCATTGCCCATCGATATAATCACATTCCATCATATGATCTGTGAAGACATTACCGAATACCAAATTGTCAAAATCAACCGAATCGATCTTAGAAGTTTTAGCTTCAACTACATCGATTGCGAGAGGTAAGTTTTTCATGCTTATATATTTGTTGCAAATTTACCTAAATTAATACAGCTTCTAAAGGTGGGATTTAACTAATTTTCTCTTAATTTGAATTTTTCAAACCTTTAACAGGAACATAATGAAAAATATTAGATTTATACTGCTGTTAGCTTCCATAATGACAACTTTTTCGGGTTTTTCTCAGCAAAAAAATTCGGGTAAAAATGACGCTTATTTTTCTGTGGGAGAGGAAGTTGAGGTCTCCAATATTCTTTCTGCTCACCACATGCAGGAGCGCTATAAAAACCTGAAGCCGGGGGACACTTTAAGCGTCACTTTTAGAGCAGATGTAGCTTCTGTTTGCAAGAACAAAGGTTGCTGGATGAAAGTCGCTCTGGAAGATGGAAACGAGGTGATGGTTAAATTTAAAGACTATGCTTTTTTTGTTCCTAAAGATATTGAAAACAAGGAAGTTATTATGGAAGGAAAGGCTTATGTGACCGAAATGTCTGTGGAAGATCAACAGCATTATGCCGAGGATGCAGGAAAATCTGAAGAGGAGGTTAGCTCCATTATTTCGCCAGCTGTTACCCTTTCTTTTTTGGCAGATGGGGTGAAGATCAAAAAATAGGTTTTGAAACGGGAAATTATTAAAACCGGGGACGGTTCTGCCACTATTTTCATTCCCGAGTGGAATGAGCACTATCATTCTAAACATGGAGCCCTACAGGAGGCGCTGCATGTTTTTATAAAAACTGGATTTTTTCATTTTCTAGAAAAAAACAAATCCACTCAGCTGTCAATTCTTGAAATTGGATTTGGCACGGGTCTAAATGCCCTTCTTACCTTTTTTGAAGCTGAAAGGAATAAGGTGAATGTAAATTATACCGGCGTGGAAGCTTACCCGGTTTCTACAGAAGAACTTTCGGCCCTGGATTATGCAGAAGTTGTTTCAGAAAAGAATGCTGCCGAAGTTTTTAAAAAGTTACATGAGACCAACTGGGAGAGAAGGAATGAAATTTCCCCATTTTTCAACCTTCAGAAGGAGAAGAAATTTTTTAGTGATATTTCAGAAATTGAAGAATTTGACCTCATATTCTTTGATGCATTTGGTCCCCGGGTACAACCGGAGTTGTGGAGCGAAGAAGTCTTTAGAAATATGTACAGGACTTTAAAAGAAAATGGAGTTCTGGTAACCTATTCGGCCAAAGGTGATGTGAGAAGGGCGATGCAGGCTGCAGGCTTTGCCGTGGAAAGATTACCCGGGCCACCGGGAAAACGGGAAATGTTGCGGGCGACAAAAATTTGACCTTGTTAAACCTTTGGTAAACCGGCACGTACTCCCGTTTATATCCATTAAATTAAAAATAAAAATGCGTATTCTCATCACCGGAGCCACCGGCCTGATAGGTTCCGAAATTACACGTCAATGTCATGAACAGGGAATAAAAGTAAATTTCCTCACCACAAGTAAGGGCAAAATTGAAAAAAGCGAAACTTACCGCGGTTACTACTGGAATCCTTCTTCGGGAGAGATTGATTTAAAATGCCTTGAAGGGGTTGGCGCTATTATTAACCTGGCAGGTGCAAGTGTTTTTCAACCCTGGACAGATTCGAACAAGAAAAAGATTCTTAATAGCCGGATAGAATCTTTAAATCTCCTGTACAAAACTCTGGAGAAAAATGATCATGAGGTGGGACAATTGGTTTCGGCCAGTGCTATAGGGATCTATCCCAGCTCCAGGAGTAAGATGTATGAGGAAGATGATTACGTAGTGGCAGATGACTTCCTGGGAGAGGTTTCTGAAAAATGGGAAGCTGCCGCCGACAAATTCGAAGATCTAAAGCTTCGGGTTGCAAAAGTGCGCATTGGGATTGTACTGTCGGCAGATGGCGGAGCATTACCGCAGATCATGAAACCTGTAAAATTTAATTTAGGAGCACCTCTGGGTTCCGGGAAGCAGTGGCAATCCTGGATACATGTTCGGGATTTGGCAAGGATTTTTCTTTATATTATTTCCAATGGTCTCACCGGGGTATATAATGGCGTAGCACCAAATCCTGCAACCAATGAGGAACTCACCAAAGAAGTCGCATACGCGCTTGATAAAAAACTCTGGCTTCCAAAAGTTCCCGGGCTGGCATTGAAGGCCGTAATGGGAGAAATGTCCAGTGTTGTGCTGGGAAGTCAATTAGTGAGCAGCGGGAAAATCCAGGATGAAGGTTTTGATTTTCATTATGTGAATTTAAGACCTGCAATCCAGGATTTATTAAACAAAAAAACCGGCTAATATATAGCCGGTTTTTTGTCATTTTTGGAGAGAAGAATTATTCTGTTCTTCTTGCGGTAACGTTAATAGTTAACTCCATTTCATCACTAATGAAATTATCTCCAAGGTTATCAAATACAGATTTAGATCCATAATTCACTCCCCAGTCTGTCCTGTCAATAGTGAAAGTTTCACTCTCAAGAGTGATGGTTTCTCCATCAAGATTTGAAGTTACCGGGAACTGGATATTTTTGGTTTCTTCTTTAAGAGTAAGATTTCCCTGCAACATTTTCTTTCCATTCTCTTCAATCACTCCCGTGATCTCGAAAGTGGCAGTTGGAAATTTCTTTACATTAAAGAAGTCTGTTTCTTTTCCTTCAACAGTTCCTTTAAGGTGATTTTCAAGACTTGTTTTATCTTTTGGGTCTATTCCTTCATCTGTCACGTTAATAGAATTCATATCTATTACAACACGGCCGCTGGTGATCTCTTCCATGGTAGCCATTAAAGTTCCATCCTGTATATTGATGGTTCCCTGGTGTTCCCCGGTAGGTTTGGTACCTCTCCATTCAATGGTAGATTGAGTTGTATCAATCTCATAGGTCATAGCCTCCTCCCCGGCAACTGCCGCTTGCTGGGCCTCTCCCGGTTCAACTTTATTTTCTTTATCGTTTTTGCAGGCAACGCTTCCAAAGGTAATTCCTGCTACCAGTACAAAATTTAATACTCTTTTTTTCATTATTCTCTAAATTAAATTAAGCTGGCAAAATTAAAATTTTAACAGTGGTTTTTTCCCAATAGAATATTAAAAGTTTCCCGTGACATTTTGGCATTTCAGGTTTCTTGGCAGTACTTTTGCCAACTGTCTCACAGAATAAAATTTGTATCACATGAGCGATAAAGAACATAACTACGAGAATAACTCAGAAGACGAAAGTATAAAAGATCAGGTAGAGGAAATACTTGATGACGCAATAGAAGAAGCCGAAAGTAAAGATACCAATGAGGGGGACACTGCGCAGGAAGAGACTACTTCAGAAAAAGAGCAACTTAAAGCCGATTTGGAGAAGGAAAAGGATAAGTTCCTGCGATTATTCGCCGAGTTTGAAAATTACAAGCGCCGCACCAGCAAGGAGCGAATAGAGATGTTCAAAACTGCCAGCCAGGACGTCATTGTGGCAATGTTGCCAGTGCTGGATGATTTTGATCGCGCTATTAATGAGATTAATAAAGCTAAAGACAAGGAATTGTTGAAAGGTGTAGAACTCATTAGCAATAAATTCAGGGAAACATTGCGTGCAAAAGGATTGGAACAAATGAAGGTAAAAGAAGGAGATACCTTCGATCCCGAGATCCATGAAGCAATTACGCAGATCCCTGCACCAAAAGATAAATTAAAAGGCAAGGTTGTTGACGTAGTGGAGAGAGGTTATAAACTTGGTGACCGCATCATACGTTATCCAAAGGTGGTGACCGGCAAGTAACTTTTAATTTTGAGAATTTTAAAAATATCATGAAACAGGATTATTACGAAATATTAGGGATTAGCAAGAATGCGACCACAGCCGAGGTCAAAAAGGCGTACCGCAAGAAGGCCATAGAATATCACCCCGATAAGAACCCGGGAGATACTAAGGCAGAAGAGATGTTTAAGAAGGCTGCCGAGGCTTATGAAGTTCTAAGCAATGAAGACAAGCGGGCGAGATATGACCGTTTTGGTCACCAGGCTTTCGAAAATGGCGGCTTTGGCGGCGGTGGCGGAATGAACATGGATGATATTTTTAGCCAGTTTGGGGATATTTTTGGCGGTGCCTTTGGCGGCGGCGGAGGATTTTCGGGCTTTGGAGGCGGCTTTGGAGGCGGTGGCCAACGCAGGGTTAAAGGTAGTAACCTAAGAATTCGTGTAGCTCTTACCCTTGAAGAAATAGCCAATGGAGCAGAGAAGAAAATAAAAGTTAAGCGCAAGGTACAGGCGCCGGGAACTACCTATAAAACCTGTTCAACCTGTAATGGAACAGGACAGGTTACCAGAGTGACCAATACCATCCTGGGACGCATGCAAACAGCGACTCCATGTACCACATGTGGTGGAAGCGGACAGATGATTGACCAACGTCCTGCCGATGCCGATGCCCAAGGTCTTGTAGTGAACGAGGAGACAGTCTCAATTAAAATTCCTGCGGGGGTAGTAGAAGGAATGCAGCTTAAAGTTTCGGGAAAAGGAAATGAAGCGCCTGGTAACGGAGTTCCGGGAGACCTGCTGGTAGCTATAGAAGAAAAAGAACATCCTGTCCTGCAACGGGAAGGAGATAACCTGCACTATGACCTTTACATAAGCCTTTCTGAAGCTGTTTTAGGAACCTCCAGAGAGATAGATACAGTATCTGGTAAGGTGCGCATAAAGATCGATGAAGGAGTACAATCTGGTAAGATCCTGCGCCTTCGTGGAAAGGGTATTCCCAACATTAATGGCTACGGAAGAGGAGATCTTTTGGTACACGTAAATGTATGGACGCCAAAAACTTTGAACAGGGAACAACGTGATTTCTTTGAACGTATGGCCAGCGATGAACACTTCCAGCCAAAACCGGAAAAATCGGATAAATCATTTTTTGAAAAAGTTAAAGATATGTTTACATAATTTTTATTTGTTAAAAATTTTTACATATATTTGAACATCACTAATTCAGGTTAGTGGTAAATTTTTCTTTTTCATAGCAATTTTTTTCCCATCCTTAAGTCATTAAGGGTGGGTTTTGCTTTTAAGGGAATAAGGTATTGACAGCCTGCAGGATTCTTAAATTCTTCCCAATGCCGTCATGGCTTTTTTTAAAACTATATCTTTATACAAACAACATTTATGGATCACCTTCTGGTAGCAGAAAATGTTTCAAAACAATTCGGCGAATTTACTGCACTTAATGATGTCTCTCTTGAGATCCCAAGAGGTAGTATTTTTGGTCTTTTAGGACCTAATGGAGCCGGAAAAACTACCTTTATAAGGATCATTAATCAAATCACTCTACCCGATAAAGGAGGGATATTGCTGGATGGTCATGCTCTGCGGCCCGATGATATAAGACACATTGGTTATCTGCCCGAAGAGCGGGGGCTATATAAATCCATGAAAGTGGGGGAGCAGGCCTTGTATTTGGCACAATTAAAAGGATTGTCCAAAGCAGAAGCCAAAGAAAGGCTTAAATACTGGTTTGAGCGCCTGCAAATAGAGGATTGGTGGGGAAAAAAGATCCAGGAGCTTTCAAAGGGAATGGCACAAAAGGTTCAATTTGTGGTAACTGTATTACACCGTCCAAAATTATTGATCTTTGATGAACCTTTTAGCGGTTTTGACCCGGTGAACGCCAATCTCATCAAGGATGAGATCCTGCAACTTCGAAAGGAAGGTGCAACCATACTTTTTTCTACCCACCGCATGGAAAGTGTGGAAGAAATGTGTGATTACATGGCTTTGATCCACCGCGGAAACAAATTGCTCGATGGGGAAGTGACTGAAATAAAACGCCGTTACAAGTCCAATACCTATGAAGTGGGATTGATGGCTGCGAATCCTGAAGGTCTTCGAAAGGAACTGGAGGAGAGATTCCGAATTTCTGATACCGAATTTAAGAGCATTAATGACGACCTGAAACTACAGATCCAGATAGGAGAAAAATCCTCTCCCAATGACCTGCTTACTTTCCTAACCTCCCGGGCAGAGGTAAACCATTTCGTGGAGGTGATCCCTTCTGTAAATGATATTTTCATAAAAACTGTGACCACCAATGCGTAACCTGAAGCTAATAATCAAGAGGGAATACCTGGCAAGGGTGAAAAATAAAGCCTTTGTTTTAATGACATTTTTGAGCCCTCTCATTCTGGTGGGGATGATCGTGCTCATTGCTTATCTGGTCAATCTCAATTCTAACGAACAGCGCGTTGTGGCCATCAATGATGAAAGCGAACAGTTCGTAGGAGATTTTAATGATTCTGACGATGTAAGATTCATTGATCTTTCCAGTATCGATCTTGAAGCAGCCAAGACCATTGTAAAAGAGCAGGAATATTTTGGGCTGCTGTACATTCCGAAGTTTCAGAATAACACAGTTCCCGATATTCAATTCTTCGCCAAAGAAGCGCCTGCCTTTGGATTTCTTTCTCAGGTGGAGAAGACTATAGGAGACAAACTTACCAATCAACAGCTGCTGGCTCGAGGCATAGACGTGAATTTAATTGAAGCTTCCCAAACAAAGGTGGAGATAGGGATCCAGAATTTTTCGGGAGAAAAAACCTCGAAGATGTCTACTTATGTAAAGATGATCTTTGGCGGGGCAGCCGGTTACCTTTTGATGATGTTCATAATCATCTACGGAAATATGGTGATGCGGAGTGTGATCGAGGAAAAAACGAACAGGATCATTGAGATAATAATTTCTTCGGTAAAACCCATTCACCTTATGCTCGGAAAAATACTGGGCACCTCTCTTGCGGGAATTACCCAGTTTGTAATTTGGGTGATCCTGGGAGGAGTAATGTTAAGTCTTGTATCTATTATTGCAGGAGTTGATATAGGAGAGGTTCATGGCCCACAGCAGCAGGCCATGGAGCAGATATCAGACAATGAACTCCAGCAGCTTGTAATTGATATAGCCAAATTACCTATGCTGTTATTGCTGGTGAGTTTCCTGGTCTATTTTATTGGCGGCTATTTTCTTTACAGCGCAATTTATGCGGCCATTGGCGCAGCTGTCGATAATGAAACCGATACGCAGCAATTCATGCTTCCGGTTATACTTCCACTGATGCTGGGAATCTACGTGGGCTTTTTTGCGGTGATAGAAAACCCGCATGGGGTGGTTTCAACCGTGTTCTCCATGGTGCCACTAACCTCACCAATAGTCATGCTCATGAGAATTCCTTTTGGTGTGGCGTGGTGGGAGCTGGCGCTTTCTATCGGGATACTCATTCTTACAATAGCGGGAGTGGTATGGATAGCAGCTAAAATTTACAGAGTCGGGATCCTTATGTATGGGAAAAAACCAGGGTATAAGGATCTCTACAAGTGGCTTAAATATTAAGATTTTTTTGAGAGGGTTCCCAAAAGAGGTTGTGTTACTTTACAGGGTTAACCAGCCAAACAATGAAAAAACTTAGTATATTACCTGTATACCGGCCATACCCTTAAGATTGACATTGGGATTAGGAACGACCAAAAAGATGATGTGTATCATAAATAAAGAAAAAGCTTTTTATGGCCGAAGCGGGATATAATTTAAAAATTTAAAAGCATGCCAAAAATACTGTTGATCGAAGACGAAGCAGCCATTAGAAGAGTACTTATTAAGATCCTTACCGAAGAAAATTCTTCTTATGAAGTGGAGGAAGCTGCCGACGGACTTGAGGGGATCGAAAAAATAAAAGAACAGGAATACGATCTTATTCTGTGCGATATCAAAATGCCGAAGATGGATGGAGTAGAGGTGCTGGAGGCAGTAAAGAAGATCAAGCCAGAAATCCCGATTGTGATGATCTCCGGCCATGGAGATCTCGATACAGCAGTAAACACTATGCGCATGGGGGCTTTTGATTATATCTCCAAACCCCCCGATCTCAACAGACTTTTGAATACAGTTCGTAATGCCCTCGACCGTAAGGAACTAATGGTTGAAAATACCCGACTCAAGAAGAAAGTAGGTAAGAACTTCGAAATGATCGGAGAATCTGAAGCGATCACCAAAATTAAAGATATTATTGAAAAAGTTGCTCCTACAGATGCAAGGGTGCTTATAACAGGTCCTAACGGAACCGGAAAAGAGCTGGTCGCACATTGGTTGCACCAAAAAAGTGACCGTTCGGCTGGACCAATGATCGAAGTCAACTGTGCAGCAATCCCTTCAGAATTAATAGAAAGTGAACTTTTTGGGCATGTAAAAGGAGCTTTTACCTCGGCCAACAAAGACAGGGCGGGGAAATTTGAAGCTGCCAATGGGGGTACTATCTTTCTTGATGAGGTAGGCGATATGAGCCTCTCAGCTCAGGCCAAGGTGCTGCGGGCACTGCAGGAGAGCAAGATCTCAAGGGTTGGAAGTGATAAGGACATTAAAGTTAATGTTCGCGTAATTGCCGCAACAAATAAAGATCTTAAAAAAGAAATCGAGGAGAATAAATTTCGGGAGGACCTTTATCACAGGTTGGCCGTAATCCTTATACAGGTTCCAGGGCTAAACGAAAGAAAAGAGGATATTCCGTTACTGGTGAATTTCTTTGCTGATAAGATCTCGGAAGAACAGGGAGTACCTAAAAAGACCTTTACCGAAGGTGCTTTGAATTTACTCAAGGAATACAACTGGACCGGAAACATTCGCGAACTTCGCAACGTTGTTGAAAGACTCATCATTCTGGGCGGACAGGAAGTAAGCGAAGAAGATGTTAGGTTGTTTGCAAGTAAATAAGAAGTTAAATTTTAGAAGTTAGAAGTACGAAGTTCCGAACTCGGGTCCCGGCAGTGTTTGTAAATCCGTGCCAGCTGATCTTTGATCCGTCTTTGTGAACCACTGGAAGGAAGGGCGGTAGTCTCACAGTAGTTGAGTAAGAATTTCTTTTTGAACTGCGCCATCTTTAACTCTAAACTTTCTCGGTAATCGTCCCCTCCTTCGAAGGGGTGTCTGCAGGACGGGGTGGGGAGTTGTCTGTCGCCCCTACAGAGGGCTCTTGTTGTGGTGCTTTTAACCCAAGTCTGAAGCCCCGGGCTATCGATATGCCGCCCCTCTGGGGGCTTTTTCAATTTTCGCTCAATCTCCTGCAGCAGATGGATTAAAAAGACATAAGTGTATTTTAGTACTCTGGATTATCTTCCCTGTTCCTAAAGACGTAGAAAACGATTCTCCGTACTTCAAATTCTCAACCCCAAACTAATATTAAACCTTTTTGAATTCTCCCAGTCTTATACACTATACCTGCTGTGGAACGGTCTTTGTAGTTAAGGTGATAACTTCAGGTACAAATAAATTCATGAAAAAGACAATACTATTTTTTTTGGCTCTCCTACCGCTCCTGGCATTCACTGCTGCACATAAATTCTATGTTAGTGCAACCGATATTGAATACAATGAAAAGCAAAAATCCCTGCAGATCATTTCGCATGTTTTTACAGATGATATGGAGAAACTCCTTCAGGCGCGCTATAGTGATAAACTTGCTTTAGTAAAAGGAGATGAACATCCCGGAGCCGATGCATACATACAAAAATATTTTAAGGATAAATTCCGCGTAAGCGTAAATGGGAAAGACAGGAGCATTAATTATATCGGGAAAGAATACGATAAAGATCAACTACTTGTGTATTTGGAGATTGAAGTTGTGGAGCCAATTAAAAAAATACGTGTTGAAAATGGGATTTTAACCGATCTTTTTCCGGAGCAAAAGAATGTCGTTAAGGTGGAACAACAGGGGGAAATTAAAAGTCTGCTGCTAATGAGAGACAACCTTAGCGGTACGATAAATTTCAGCAACTAAATTGTGAAACTTCAGAATTCAATTATTTTTAGCAACCTAAACTTAAATTCAAATATGAGATCAATTAGAACTGCCTTTGCAGCTTTTTTTATTCTGTTTTCGGCGGGCGTTTTTGCCCAGGAGACTGAACAGCAAACGGAGCAAACAGAAGGAGGACACATTAATGAGAATAAATTCCGGCAACTGTATCAGGAATTTTCAACTCCAAATCAATACCGCACAGGAAGTGGAGCTCCAGGTCCGGCCTACTATCAAAATGAAGCCGATTATAAAATGGATATCGAGCTTGATGATCGTAATCAAAAATTGACCGGTCACGAAACCATTACCTACCACAATAATTCCCCCGATGACCTGGAGTACCTATGGGTACAACTGGATCAAAATATACGTTCCAAAGATGCTGTGGCAAAATTAAAAGATGGGAATGGCATTTCGCCGGTGGCCCAGCCTGGAGATTTTGTTTCAGAATATATGAAGGAACCATTTGACGGCGGGTTCAATATTACTGAAGTGAGCGCTGATGGTAAACCTCTTAAAACAGTGATCAATAATACCATGATGAGGGTGGACCTTCCGCAGCCATTAAAGGCAGGAGAGAAATTCACCTTTGATATTGGATGGTGGTACAACATTAACAACCACATTACAGATCGTGCCCGCTCGGGATATGAAAACTTTGAGAAGGATGGGAACAATGCTTATGTTATTGCCCAGTTCTTTCCACGTATGGCCGTTTACAATGATGTAGAGGGATGGCAAAATTACCAGTTTTGGGGGAATGGAGAATTCGCGCTTCCTTTTGGGGATTATGAGGTGAATATTACTGTTCCTGCAGATCATATTCTTGACGGAACCGGGGAACTGGTAAACCGCAAGGAAGTATTTTCAAAAGAAATGATGCGTCGTTACGAGGAGGCTAAGAAATCTTATGATAAGCCTGTGATGATCGTGACTCAGGAAGAAGCTGAAGCTGCCGAAAAAGGCTTTTCGGACAAGAAAAAAACCTGGAAACTTAAGGCCGATATGGTTAGGGATTTTGCCTTTGCCACTTCACGCAAGTTTATATGGGATATGATGGCTGTTGACTTGGGAGAAAAAGATGTCATGGCAGTGTCACTTTACCCAAAAGAAGGAAATCCACTGTGGGAAGATTATTCCACAAAGGTAGTTGCACATACATTGAAGTCTTATTCAGACCACACCTTTACTTATCCTTATCCTAAATCAATTTCGGTTCACGCCAAGAATCAGGGGATGGAGTATCCTATGATCTCGTGGAACTATGGTCGGCCAAATGAAGACGGGACCTATAGTGACCGTGTGAAGTATGGAATGATGAGTGTAATAATCCACGAGGTTGGGCATAATTTTTTTCCTATGATCGTAAACTCAGATGAGCGTCAATGGGGATGGATGGATGAAGGTCTTGATACTTTTATGCAATATGTGGCCGAGCAGGAGTACGGGGAGAAATATCCAGAAGATATAGCGCCACACACCAAATATCCTTCTAGAAGGGGAGAGCCCGCCAGGATCGTGAACTATATGAAAGGAGATCAAAAATATATTGCTCCTATCATGTCAAATCCCGAGAATGTTTATCAATTAGGGAACAATGCCTACGGAAAACCCGCGACTGCATTAAATATCCTTAGGGAGACAGTAATGGGAAAAGAGCTTTTTGACTACGCATTTAAGACATACGCCCAGAGATGGATGTTCAAGCACCCAACGCCCGAAGATTTCTTTAGAACTATGGAAGATGCATCGGCTGTTGATCTTGACTGGTTCTGGAGAGGTTGGTTCTATTCTACAGATTTTGTCGATATAGGAGTAGAGGAAGTTAAGAAGTTTCACGTGACAGATAAACCTACCAAACAAGGTACCGAATTGCTTAAACGCTATGGAGTTGAAGATCCATCTTCTATGGACTTGGTTTACGTGGTGGAAGAAGGCAGTGAAAAGTTTGATGCAAATATGAAAGGAAAAACTCCTGCGGAAAATGCACCGACTCTTAATGAATACATGATGGATAATTTCACTCCGCAACAAAGAGCAGAGATGAAAATGCCGAAGTATTTCTATCAGGTGACCTTTAATAAACCAGGCGGATTGGTTATGCCTGTCATAGTGGAATATACTTATGCTGATGGTACTTCTGAAAAAGTAACCTATCCTGCGCAAATCTGGAGAAAGAATGACCAGCAGGTAAGCAGGGCTTTGGCTACAGATAAGGAGATCACTAAAATAGTAGTGGATCCCGACCTGGAAACTGCCGATGTGAATGTGAACAATAATTCATGGCCTAAGGAAGCTGAGGTGGATAAGTTTCAGGAATTCAAGGAGCAGAACCAGGGCTAGACTACCCCGACAGGCTTTCGCCTGCCACCCCTCCTTGAAAAAAGGAGGGAAGCGAATTGGGTTCAAAACACCTGAAGGTGTTTTCCTCCTTCGGAGGAATTTAAATAAGAAATTTATTAGACCCTCCTTTTTGGAGGGTCTTTTTTGTGCCCACCCTCCCCCGGCCCCTTCAAGAGAGGGAAAGTGAGGTTTTAGTGCTGATTTTAGACGCTTGTGCTGCCGAAGGCAGTGGTGCCGAAGGCACCTGTGAGTTCCCCTCCTTTTCAAGGAGGGGTGCCCGCCGCAGGCGGGTGGGGAGGTAAAACCTCTCTGCCCTCCACAGGAGGGAGCGCAGCATAAAGAAATTGTTCATCCTCCCGGCCCTCCAGGGAGGTATGCCGTAGGGCGGGATGTTCAAGTCTTGAGTTTTAACTCTTGCAGCCGAACGGTCTTTCATGTTGTTTTTAACAACACGGTTTTTTTAGTGATTGGAATAGTGAGTATATTTGCAACGTATGCAAACACTTCCGTTATTTATTAGTGGTGCCGAGATTGGCTTTATCATGTTTATCCTGGTAATGGTTTTTGGTGCCGACAAGATTCCAGAGATCGCCCGTGGTCTGGGAAAAGGCATGCGCAGCATAAAAAACGCTACCAACGATATTAAATCGGAAGTAATGCGCAGCGCCGAAAAGCATGGTATGGATACTTCTGTAGGTGATGATGTCAAAAAAGAAGTTGACAAAGTAAAAGAAGAAATAGAGGAGCTAACCGGTTCTATCAAACGAAGATTTTAATCTTTCAGGCATAAAATTCCACTCCCGAATTTCACGCATCATCTGCCCTTTTTAAAACCTTTTAAATGAACCCTTTGCCCCACGGCTAGGGGTGACAGGGAATAAAAAAGCCACAGCTAACAGTTAATTGCGTACAGCGCTACAAAAGAAATACTAACTTCGTAATTCTAACTTCTAAGATCTAACATCCAAATGCATTTTCTTCCTCAAGAAATAGACGATTACGTTGTAGCACACTCAGCCAAAGAACCAGAATTACTTCAGCAATTAAACCGGGAAACCAACCAGAAGGTCCTGCAACCGAGGATGCTAAGCGGACATTACCAGGGCAGGTTGTTGAGCCTGTTATCCAAAATAATAAATCCACAGAACATTTTAGAGATTGGTACTTATACCGGGTATTCTGCTTTATGCTTAGCAGAAGGAATGAAAAACGATGGCGTACTTCACACCATTGACATCAATGAGGAACTGATTGATCTTCAAAAAAGGTATTTTGAAGCCTCTCCCTGGAAAGAACGGATCATACAACATCTTGGTGATGCTACAGAGATCATTCCCTCCCTAAAAGCCGATTTTGACCTTGTCTTTATAGATGCCGATAAACCAAATTATCCAACTTATTTTCAGCAGATCATGGAGAAGCTTCGGCCCGGCGGGGTCATACTTTCAGATAATGTACTCTGGAGCGGGAAGGTAGTGGAACCGGTCAAAGAAGATGATGAATCTACCAAAGCTCTTTTGGAATACAATAAATTATTAGCAGAAGATGAAAGGCTGGAAACGGTAATATTGCCTGTGAGAGATGGATTGACTATTTCAAGGAGGAAATAGCCTTTAGCTTTTAGCTTTTGGCCGTTTGCTTTTTCCGTTTTGCCCCTCCCGATAGCTATCGGGACTAAAGGGAGCCGGAAAAAGGTTTAGGAATTGATCTTTTCAGAAATAATTTTTAAAACTTTCTCCATATTTTGAATCACCTGCTGATTTGTGAAGCGAATAACATTTATGTCTTGAAACTGAATTAGTTCAGTACGGGTTTGATCTTTTATTTTTTGCTCTGAACTTTCGTGATATTCTCCATCCACTTCAATTACTAATTTCAGTTGATGTGAGTAAAAATCAGCAATGAAGTGGTGTATGGGGTGTTGCCTCCTAAAATGGTATGTTTTGAAAGGATCACAAATTAATTTTTCCCACAGAAGTTTTTCTGCCTCTGTCGGGTAGTTGCGAAGGTTCTCTTCCCGCTTGAAAATTTCAGATTGAGCACCTTTCCACATGCTGTTGTCATGATATGGATTATCTTTTTTCACTACAGTAAATTTAGGAAAAACTAATTCTCACCCTTTAGGGAGGGGCCAAAGAATTTGTTTTTCCACTGTTAACCACTTTATTGGATTCTCTTGTATGGTTCTGCCTCAACCCTAGAGCGGCCCGGAAAAAGTGTTATCCATCCCTCCAAAAAAAACGTATTTTTGAACCAAACTTTCAGGAATGACTTTCGAAAACACTAAAGAATTTGCCCAACAACTCGATCAACAAGATCCACTTCGATCCTATAGAGATCAATTTCTCCTTCCTAAAGTCAATGGCAAAGAAGTAATTTACTTCACAGGGAATTCTCTGGGTCTGCAGCCAAAGAATGCAAGGAAATATGTGGATGAGATCATGACCGACTGGGCGGAGCTGGCGGTGGAAGGGCATTTTGAGGCAGCGAAGCCGTGGTGGGACTATCATGAAAGATTTGCCGGGAAGCTGGCTCCTGTTGTTGGGGCAAAACCTTGTGAAGTAACAGTAATGAATACGCTAACGGTAAACCTTCACTTGTTGATGGTTTCCTTTTATCGCCCAACAAAGCAGCGTTTTAAGATCATTATGGAGGAAAAGGCTTTTCCCAGTGACCAGTACATGGTGGCGAGTCAGGTGCGATTCCATGGCCTGGATCCGGAGGAGGCTATTGTGGAGGTGAAGAAAAGGGAGGGAGAACATCATTTCAGGTCGGAAGATATTCTGGCGAAGATTGAGGAACTAGGAGAGGAGTGTGCCCTTGTCTTAATGGGAGGCGTGAATTATTATAACGGCCAGGTGCTGGAAATGGAAACCATTACTAGAGCAGGAAAAGAGATTGGGGCTTTTGTAGGGTGGGATCTTGCACATGCCGCCGGTAATGTAGAGCTGAAGCTTCATGAGTGGGGAGTAGATTTTGCCGCCTGGTGCAGCTATAAGTACATGAATTCCGGGCCGGGAAATGCGTCGGGTTGTTATGTTCATGAACGATATCATGGTAAGAAAGATATCCCTCGTTTTGAAGGCTGGTGGGGGCACAATAAAGGAAGACGCTTTTTAATGGAACCGGAATTCCAACCCGAACCAAATGCGAACGCCTGGCAGATCTCCAATGCTCCAATATTGGCTTTAGCGCCTTACCTGGCGTCACTGGAATTATTTGGAGAGGTGGGAATGCCTGCCTTGATCGAAAAACGAAACAAGATCGTAGCTTATCTGGAATTTATTCTGAAAGAAGTTGCAGAAGATGTTGGAGGGGATTTTGAAATAATTACCCCGGAAGAAAGAGGTACTCAGCTTTCCGTGTTTCTCCACGGGCAGGGGAAAGAGCTGTTTCATTATCTTATGAAGAATGGTGTAGTAACCGATTGGCGGGAACCGAATGTTATACGCTTAGCACCGGCACCTTTTTATTGTTCTTTTGAGGATATGTGGGAGTTTGGAAAGGTGTTGAAGGGATATTTTTTGGAGAATCTAGAAACTAGAGTCTAGAAACCAGACAGTGTCTTTCGAGGATTTGAAGATGTGGAAATGTGAAGATGGAGGTATGACTTTCACCTGGGAACAGCTGCATAGAACGGAAGATCTATTACGAGGACTCTTATTGCGATACCAGTACCGGAGGGACGACATATTGGTAAAAAATACCGAGGTCGTGAACAAGGAGTGCCGTAGGTACGGCAATATATCCTAAGTACAAATGGATTGCAACGTGAAGACCCTGAAACAAGTTCAGGGTGACGTTAGCTTGTCCTTTGTCCACTGACCTTCGTGCATTAATTAAGCTAGTAGCTAATGGCCAAAAGCCAACAGCAAAAGCTTTTCCATGTCACTCCATTACTCGGTCACTCCGTCACAACATCACA
>NZ_JAPONB010000012.1 GCF_026676115.1 Salinimicrobium sp. TH3
TCTCTTTATTCACCGGGAAATATTTATCCGCAAAGAAACTTATTTTTCACTTTAGACCCAACTTTTGAGATTGATCCCTGATTCATTTATATCTTCCCCATTTACCCAACTCTTTGGGCTAGAGGCCCGAGAAGAGAAAAGTCTTTTTAATAAACCTAAGCAACAATCATTTTTCAGTTTGTTTTTTCTCATGATTCCGCCACCTTCAGCATTGGAATTGGCACTTAAGGCGCCACGAGCAAAACACAAGCTCTTGTACAAGATATAATTATTTTTTTTAAAGAAACTGTGCCGCAACCGATTTTTAAAGCCTGGAATTATAGATTTTGTCACCAAAATTATTTTCTTCCCTCTAACCCTGTTAAGCTTTAATTGTTCTTCAACTAAATCAATCTTCACCAGGAAAATTAAATATCAGCATCTTTTATATGAGCCTAAATACCTCATTTATTGATACTAATCATATTTAATTTCAAATCACATCTTTATCTTTAGTACAGATCATTTATTAACTTAAACATCAAAACCATGCTACCAGAAAAAATGAAGGCTGCGGTGGTTAACCAATTTGGTCAACCTCTATCTATTGAACAAGTTCCTCTTAAAAAACCCGGCCGGGGACAAATTCTCGTGAAAGTTCTTGCGTGTGGCATTTGCCACACAGACCTGCATGCCGCTGAGGGCGACTGGCCGGTAAAACCATCCTTACCTTTTATTCCCGGACACGAGGGAATTGGCGAAGTGGTAGAAAAGGGAGATGGGGTTGACTTTCTGGAAAAAGGGGATATAGTTGGAATGCCCTGGCTACATACCGCCTGCGGGCATTGTGAATATTGCATTACCGGATGGGAAACATTATGCGACTATCAACAAAATACTGGTTATAGCGTAAATGGCTCCTTTGCCGAATATGTCCTGGCCGACGCAGGATTTGTGGGGAAGTTTCCAAAAGACGTAAATTATCTTGAAATGGCCCCTATTCTTTGCGCCGGTGTTACCGTATATAAAGGCATTAAAGAAACAGAAGTAAAAGCCGGGGAATGGATTGCTATTTCGGGTGTAGGAGGACTCGGCCACCTGGCGGTTCAATATGCAAAAGCAATGGGTATGCACGTGGTGGGAATCGATATTTCCCAGGAAAAACTTGACCTGGCAAAAGAACACGGTGCAGACATTGTTGTAAATGGTAAAGATCCTAAAGCCACAGAAGAAATTAAAGAACGTACCGGTGGCGGGGTACATGGTGTTTTAGTTACAGCGGTTGCGCCTGTAGCATTTGAACAAGCCATTGACATGCTCAGAAAAAAAGGAACAATTGCTATGGTAGGTCTTCCACCCGGGAGCATAAACCTCCCCATATTCCAGATGGTCTTAAACCGGTTTACTGTGCGGGGTTCTATTGTAGGTACGCGCAAAGATCTGCAGGAGGCTATTGATTTTGCTGTTGAAGGTAAGGTACACACAACAGCTCATAAAGTAAGACTGGAAGATGTAAACGATGTTTTTGAAAATATGAAGAATAATAAAATCCAGGGACGAATGGTAATTGATATGATGGCCTAGGCGAACCCTGCAAAAAAGAATGCAGAGTAAACCTAAGGGCAAAGTAGAAGCCCCTTTTTTCAGGAAGGGGCTTTTTTTATTACCATAAGGAAAGAAAAAACAGGTTCCACCAGTTCTTTTGAAGCGTTGAAGCTATGACATTCTTTAAATCCCCTCCAAATCCACCTATTCCTGTTCCTGAAAATTCAAAAAGAACCAGCTTTATAGATCAGGAGTGATTGCCTTAATTAGCTATAAAAACACTGCTGACAAATAATATTTACGCTCCTCTCGGTAAGGTTATTTTCTTAACTTTTACTCATGCACTTTCTTTATATAATGTTCAGTCAAAAATCGAATAAATATTTTACCGGGGAAACAAATAATGTTCCGGCCAGGCTTGAATTGCACAATAGCTATAAAACAATTAAAGCTTTCACTAAAGCCGCCTATGACTGGGAAGTTAAATTAATATTCAAGTGCAATTCCAGGGAAGAAGCCGTTTACCTGAAAAGAAATATTAAAAGTAGAAGAAGTAGAACTTTTATTGAAAAAGTAATCATTCATCCTAAAATTCTTACCGATCTGCTCCGGGAAAGAAAAATAAATGATTATTGAGTTAAAAAAATAAATTTTTAGAAGTACAACATAAATAGTTTTTCCTACATTTAAAAACTAGTTAACGAGTAAGGGCAGAAACAATTTCCCTACAAGTTTCTGTCTGTTTTAAATCGATCTGCAGATTTTAAGCAAATTGATCAATAATTTCCAGGCAAAGACCTTCTACAACTTTTAAACAAGATTATTTGACAGATCGAAAGTTATTTTCCAATTTTTTGGTCCGCCCAATTACTCCTTATTTTTTGGAACCCTTCTCCGGAACAAGCAATTCATTATTAACCATGCCGGGAATAAATCCTAATCACATGAAAAAAACCGCATTTTTGATCCTCCTTGTATCCTTCATCTTAAGCTCCTGTACCCGCCAGAATCCACAAAATTATAATGAACTTATAGCAGAAGCTCGTGAGCTATATAATGCAGGAGAATATGAAGATTCCGGAAAAAAATATTCTGAAGCCTTAGAATCCATAGCAGACAACGACAGTATTTTACATCGTTACGAAGCTGCACAGGCCTTAGCCATGGCAAACCAGAAAGATGCAGCTTTTGATCAGCTTTTTGAAATCTCTGAGAAAGGCCGTTTTACAAACCTTGGAAAAATTTCTTCGGATAAAGATTTTCATTCCTTAAGCACCGATGAACGCTGGATGAAAGTTCTCTCCAGAGTAAGTGAGAATAAAAAAGAAGCTGAGGCTTTTGTACCTGGTGTTGTTTCCATTCTTGATACCGTCTATAGAGAAGACCAATATTACCGGCAGCAGGCTAATGATATTCGGGAAAAATACGGCCACGATTCCGAAGAAGTTCGGGCACACTGGGAACTCATTAATCAACAGGATTCAGTCAACCTCATAAAGGTAAAGAAGATCCTGGACGAACATGGCTGGCTAAGTTCAAATCTTATTGGCCGAAAGGGAAACAGCGCCCTTTTCCTCGTCATCCAGCATTCGGATATTGATACACAGGAAAAATATTTGCCAATGTTACGGGAAGCCGTTGAAAAAGGCAATGCTTCTCCACGAGATTTGGCTCTACTGGAAGACAGGGTTGCATTAAGGCAGGGCAAAAAACAGATCTATGGTAGCCAAATAGGAATAAATGAGGAAACAGGGGAATATTATGTCTCTCCCCTTGAGGATCCAGATAATGTCAATGAACGCCGGGCAGAGGTGGGATTAGGACCCATTCAGGATTATGTTGCGAATTGGGATATCATTTGGGATGTTGAGGCTTACAAGAAAAAGTTGCCGGAACTTGAAGCAATGGAGTGATTCCTTATTGACGAAGCTTCAAATTCGAGGGCAGGCAATAAAAAGTTAAAATCCAGGAGCCGGAAGATTCAAAAATATTAAAAAAAACCATATCCAATTGAAAAGAATAGTATGATTTTAAACCTGGAGTTAACTGCTTACGAAGAGTGATAATCCTACTTAAATAATGATAAAGCTTTACAAAGAGATTTATACCTGGATAAAAAATCCCGACGATAACGAATTAAATCTTTCATCAAAAAGAAAATTCCTAATCACTTTCCAAATATTATTTCTGAAATTGTTATTAGCTTTTCCATTCATAGTCTTAATCCATCTTATTCATTCACATGTTGTAAAGCTTGAAAATCCTCTTATTGATTGGGGGCCCTATTTAACACTGTTCCTGGTAGTACTGGTAATCCCTTTCATTGAAGAAGTTATTTTCCGCTTCCCTTTAAAGTACCAAAGAAATTATCTCGCTAGACTGCTGAATTTCCTTTCAAAAGGGCGGCTCAGAAAAAGATGGAATTCAATCTTCAGATATTTATTATATCTCCTGGCTATTCTGTTTGGTCTGGTTCACCTAACCAACTACAACAATACCGAAACGATCTTCTATATTCTATCTCCAATTATAATTGGAAGTCAACTAATTGGCGGATTTATTTTAAGCTATATTAGGATCAAACTGGGCTTTTTATGGTCCGTTTTTCAACATGGGGCTTTTAATTTTAATCTTATAATTCTTTCCTTCATTTTCCTTCACAACAATGAGATAGTAAGAATATCAAATGAAACGCTTTTCATAAATATTAAAGAACTGGTATTTATAAATAAAGATGATTCCTATTTCCGAACTAAATTTAACAATGATGAAATATATTTAATTGAGGCAAATGATATTAGTCTTTATGAATTTATCGATTCTTTAAAATTGGAAGGACCCAGACCATACGATGATATATGGATAGACGTGAACATCTACAGTGAAGATGGAATAACAAAAACCGAATTAGAGAAATTTTTAAAAAGAGAAATAAAATTTGACAAATAAAGCTTCTTCATACCTCTGCTGCGGAAGGTGTTTTGATATTACGAACAGCCAATTGCGGTTCTAATTTTATAAAAACTTCTTTTTCACCCTAATTTACTTCTGAAGGTGGATAGAAAACCGGAAGATTGAAATTAAACTACCGGGAAACAAACTGCTTATTCCTTCTCCTTCCTCTATGTTTTTAATTTTACATTTTAGTAAATACACTTATCTTGCCCTCTGAAACAAAATAAACTATGGCCTCAGGAATATTTGCCCTTCTCGATGATATCGCAACTTTAATGGATGATGTAGCAATGATGTCAAAAGTTGCAGGAAAAAAAACAGCGGGGATTTTAGGTGATGATCTTGCGGTAAACGCAGAGAAAGCATCGGGGTTTATGTCTTCCAGGGAACTGCCGGTGATTTGGGAGATTACAAAAGGTTCTTTTCTCAACAAAATAATAATTCTTCCCCTGGCCTTTTTACTAAGCGCGTTTTTACCTTCGGCCGTTACTGTTATCTTAATTATCGGCGGACTTTATCTGGCCTATGAAGGTGCAGAAAAAATATACGAATTCATTTTCCCGCATGCTCATCAAAAGGACGCTCCTAAACTTCAAAAACTTTCAAAAGAAGAAGTGTTGAGCCTGGAAAAGGAAAAAATTAAGTCGGCGATCCTCACAGACTTTATACTTTCTGTAGAGATTATAATTATTGCCCTGGGCACCGTTGGAGATCAACCGCTTCTCACAAAAATCCTCGTGGTTACCATTATCGCCCTGGTAGCTACTGTGGGAGTATATGGAATAGTAGCTTTGATCATAAGAATGGACGAGTTTGGAGCTAAGCTTATCAATATGAATGATAAGGAAAACAGCATCTCAGATAAAATTGGCGGATTCCTGGTAAGTGCTCTTCCAAAGGTGATCAAAAGCCTTTCGGTCATTGGGACAATTGCCCTGCTTTTGGTTTCCGGTGGTATTTTTGTACACAACCTTCATTTCTTCCACGACCTCTTTCCAAATCTACCGGGAATACTTGTTGAGTTTCTGATTGGCTTAGTAGTAGGTTTTCTGGTGTTGTTGATCATAAAATTAGGTGCTTCTCTTTGGAAAAAATTTAGTCGTTAATATTACTCCAGGCCTTTTCCTTAACCTTCTTCAGCAATACCTTTTAAAAGAGGGAATTTTGGCTTCTTTTTAATTATTACCTCATTTTTTCTTTCTCCTGCACATAAAACTATGTGAAAGGCCCTACCCGGATGCCTCAATATTTTTATCTTGAAAGCTGCGGAATATGGGAGAAAGCACAGTTACGACATCAAAAAGCAGGATTGACACTATAGATATATTAAGAGGGTTTGCACTGGCAGGGATTCTTTACGCTCACATGGTGATATGGTATACAGGTGCTGCCTTACCGCCGGAAACTTACACAAAGTACGACGGTACTGCCGATGGAATTGCTCTTGGCATCTTTGGAGCTTTGGTTTTTGGAAAATTCTTCTCTGTGTTTTCCTTCCTGTTTGGGTTAAGCTTTTATCTGCATTTCCAGAAAAAAAGGTCGCAACCGGGTTATTTGCGGACATACATTTGGCGCCTGTTTCTACTTTTTATTATAGGTTTCCTGCATCACATCTTGTGGCGCGGGGATATACTTGCATTATATGCGGTGCTGGGGATGGTTTTGGTCTTTTTCCGATCCCTTTCCCCAAAGCTAATTCTGGTTACCGGACTCCTGCTGATTATAAATCTACCCACACATCTATACGAAGCTTTTCAAACTGAAGCACCCATTGCTCAAGTTGAATTTCCCATGGCCGATGAAGCGGCAAGGTACTACCGCCTGGTGCAAAAAGAAGACTTTTCTACTGTCTTACTCGATAACTGGAGATCTTGGCCGGCAAAGATTGAGTATCAAATAGAAAGCGGCCGATTGTTAATGACTTTTGGATATTTTCTTTTAGGGCTTTATGCGGGCCGCACAAAACTTTTCACTTCTCTTAAGAAGCAACTTTCTAAAGTGAAAAGCTGGAACAAATTCTCAGAGAGGGCTGTTCTTTTCCTGCTTTTCCTGGGGCTCCTTATGTACCTTTTCGACCTGGTCACCATCCCCGGAATTAAAGTTGTTCCCCAACTGCAATGGTCGGCAAGCTTCCTTTTTAGTATCTATAATGCCTGTCTAACAATCTTCTATATCACCGGGATTTCTCTCCTCTTTCAAAAAAGGTTTTTCCGGAAAATTCTGAAACCACTCGCAACCATGGGAAGAATGGCTCTTACCATCTATTTATCGCAAACAATAATCGGCCTGCTGTTATTCTATCAATTTGGTCTTGGACTTTTTGACCGGACCTCGCCTGCCATAAATGTGCTGATGGGAGTTGCAATATTTTATCTGCAACTAAAGTTCTGCCAATGGTGGCTATGTCATTTCAAACAAGGTCCCGTAGAGTGGCTCTGGAAAGGCCTTACCTATTTCCATTTTTCCTCTTTAAAAAAGAAAAGACAGGAAGGAAGCTGAGCTTATTCAACATGCTCGGTGAAATTTTCGCAAATGAAAACACAATGAGTTCACTTTGGCATCATTCCCAGCCTCTCCCCCTCTAAAGTCCAGAATTCCCCCATCATTACCGCAGTTGCACAGGCATGCACCGGTAATATCCCTAGGACATCCCCTATTTTTAGCCCGTCTATTACTTTTGAGGGTAGATCTATTACCCCGTGTTCCTGAGATACCTTAATTACTTTCGCATTTGGAATGGGAGCCGTCCATTTCTCTCCTTCCAGGTTTACCACAACCCCATAATAGTTATTCCCATCTACATCAAGAAGTGAATCTTTCCCCTGATGCACCCAGCCACTGTAAACAACTACTTCCTGTCTTTCGGGATGTACGGCAACCATAGGAACAGCCAGACAAATTGCTATCTCCTCAAAAGTATTGGCGCCAATACCATGCTGTACAAGATCGTAAAACACGAAATTACCAGGATGAATGCTGTCAATTTCAATAAAATTTTCCATGATACTGCAGGAGGGTGTATCGCCAAGTGCTAACTTAAGATTTGGATATATCTTCCTAAAATGCCTTTTTACAGACCTGAGTTTTTCAAGGACTTCTCCAAAAATTGCTTCGACTTCCTTGGGGGATACAGCATTGTAAGTGTGGCCGGCATGAGTATAAAAACCTAAAAATTCCAGTACCGAATCTTTAGTCACCTCCAGGATCTTTGCAATTGCTGAAAAGTCTTCAGCATTTACTCCAGATCGTCCATCCCCGACATCTATTTCTATATAAAATTTAACCGGTGTTCTTAACTGCTGCTTCAGGATTGCAGCGGTCTCTTTGCTGTTCACAAAGATCTTTAGATCAACCAATTTTGCGAGTTCGTTGATCTTATTAATTTCCAGAACGTTTACCGGGAAGGCTATAGTAATGTCTTTCCATCCATGCTGTGCGAAATATTTAGCCATCTTTACAGAGGTCACCGTGATCGCTCTTACACCTGCCTCCTTAAACCATTCCCCAACCTGTGCAGATTGGTGGGTTTTGAAATGAGGGATCAATTCCACATTGTGCTTAAGTGCCTTATTGGCCATTTTTCCAATGTTGGCTATACAAATATTCCGATCCAGAAGTAAAGTAGGTTTGGTTATTTTAAACATAAGTAGAGATTGTCCAGGTTAAAATACGAAGATAGGCTTACATGAATAAAGAAATTTCAGCTAAAGGAATAACCTGCCAGATTCTTTCAGTGGAACCGCATAGTTTCATGAAAAACCATATATAAAAAAAAGGGCTGCCAGTGAATGGCAGCCCTTTTTGATCTTATTTCAATCTATAACTATTCAGTAATAGTGATAGGTGTAACAACAATTCCGTCGTCATCCATAAGAGGTAAGTCAAGACCATTAACTCCGTCAAATTCATATACCATTTCTACTCCGGTATCATTATGTAACATTACCCAAACTTTATCTCCTACTTCGACATTTGCATCTTCTGTAAAAGTTATTTCTACACTTGGGTTATCACCGGCTTCAACATAGACAGGTACAGAAATGATCTCAGGCACCATTGGTCCCGATCCGTCCACATTTGAAGCGTGCACTACCACATACCCATCCATATCAACGAAGATATTATCTACGGTGATGGTGTTGTCAACAAGAGCCTGATCCTCTACATCAATCGTACCACTCATTGCGGCTGTAGTTACATCAGTAATAGTAATAGAGGTCATTACGATATTCTCACCATCCATAACAGGAAGGTCTAAACCATTAACTCCATCAAATTCATACACTTGTTCTTCCCCGGTATCATTGTGAAGCATAATCCATAAAACATCACCAGCTTCAACATTAGCATCGTCTTTTAAAGGCACACCTACATTTTCATATTCCCCTGCTTCCAAATAAACTGGTTGAGAAATAATTTGCGGTACCATTGGACCGTTACCGGCTTCATTTGATGCATGAATTACAACATATCCATCCTGCTCAAGCTTAATAGACTCAACATTAACTACGCCGTTCACAAGATCCTGTTCATTTGCAGTTACTGCATTAGCTAAAGACACCATAAAAGATTCAGTCACGATATCTCCGGACTCATCTGTAATAGGAGCATCTAGTCCATTGGTTCCGTTAAATTCATAAGTTCCAATTACTCCATCATCTGTATGAAGCATTACCCAAAGGGTTTCACCATCTTCTACCTCTTCTCCATCTTTAAGTTCGATAACAACATCGGAGGTGGTATTTTCCTCTACCATTTTAGGTACAGAAATAATTTCGGGTACCATGGGAGCACCATTATTATCGCGGTGGATCACAACCCATCCAGGATTACTCATACTAACGGCATTGATAGTCAACATTCCATCCTCTACCATTTCATCACTATCTACTACTATACTACCTGTAGGAAGGAGAACAGGATTATCATCATCATCGTCACTACATGATACTAAAGCAAGACTCAGAATCATCGGCATCATTAAAAGGTAAACTTTCTTTAATCTGATCATAGTTTTTATTTTTTAAATTCGGCACAAATTAGGCAGTTAAGGAGGGAATCTCCGTTAAGGCTTTACTAAATACCCTCATCAAAAGCCTAATTAATATTTCTTTAATATTCCACCCCCTCTTTCTCACTGCTTCTTCTACTTTTTGTTAAAGGTTTTTTGTAAGTTTCCTTTAAAATAAATATTCTCTTGTTGTAATGAAGAAAGGGAATACAGCCAAGAGGGGCCGCGAGATAAAGATTCTCTGTTAAAACCGCCTTTTCCCCTGATGAAGCTGAAGCAGAAAGAAGATTATCAACCTCCCCCGGTTTGATACTTCCAGGCAATTCCTGTCTTTTGCCCGCTGAATTAACAACGAAAAAGCATCTGCAAATACAGATGCTTTGATTAATTTACGTTAGAAGAAATTATATTCTTCTAAAATGCCATTTTTTATCTCTTTTTATCCCGGGTAAGCAAAAGCAGTACTCCTGCTAGTGCAGCTGCCGTAACTGCCGATTTAAGCACAAAATTTTTCCTGTTATACTTCCATTCAGATTTGAGCCCGTGTTCGGCAAAAAGATTTGGCACATGGCCCTTTTTTAGATCTTCAAAAATACCTTCTACTTCTCCAATTCTGTCGGCCATTACGAGCGGAAGCCATCTTCCATAACTCGATTCGCTATACTTAAATGCCAGTCTTCGTAGAGCACCACTAAGACCCGATGGAGGTTGCGCCGTTCCAAAAACTGCAGTAATATTAGGACGTTCTACCGAATGTAGCACCTCAATATCTACAGGTTGTTGTTCTGGCCGCTCCCAGGTATACCCCTCTATTTCTTTATCTGTTCTATGCTTCATGGGGTAAGTTGGATCATTTTTTGGATCCCGGTCAATTCCCCATCCTTTTATATGGCTATGGTCGCCCCCTCTTTCATTTCTAAATTCTTCGGGTTTGGTTTGATCTCCGATCATAAACTTCTTCTTTTAATTTTTTATTACTGTTCCTATGCCGTTGGTGGGATTAGAACCGTTTTAATACAATTATCAAGTTTTTTACTAAAGATGTGATAACCTTCGGCTACTTCCTCTAAAGGTATCCTGTGAGTGATTATTTCTTTAGGGTTGATATTTCCCGTTTTAACATGTTCGATCATTTTAGGCAACAGTCGCTTCACGGAACATTGTCCAGCTCTAATTGTGATCCCTTTATTTACAACATTACCAATGGGCACCAGGGCATCAATAGGACCATATACTCCTACTATTGAAACAATCCCACCTTTTTTAACCGAATTTATTGCCCAGTGCAAGGCTGTTGTTGAACCTCCCTGCATTAGCAGTTTCCTGCCCATCATGGTGTTCATAGTGTCTCCTGCAGCTTCGGCACCCACTGCATCAATACATACATCGGCTCCCAGGGAATCGGTTATTTTTTTGATGAAAACTACTGGGTCTTCCAGGGCAGTAAAGTTATAGACTTCACATTGTGCAAAATCCTTGACAAATTCCAGGCGGTAATCAAGCTTATCAATAACGATAACTCTTCCCGCTCCAAAGAGCCACGCACTTTTAGCGGCCATTATTCCTATTGGTCCGGCACCAAATACCACTACAGTATCTCCTTCCTGGATGCCCCCCATTTCGGCGGCCTGGTATCCTGTGGGTACTACGTCGGTGAGCAATACTGCATCATCGGGATCCATCCAGTCGGGTATAACTGTAGGACCAACATTGGCATAAGGAACCCGTACATATTCTGCCTGCCCGCCGTGGTAACCACCTGTAGTATGGGAGTATCCAAATATTCCCCCGGCAGCTGTAGACTGCGGGTTAGCTTCATGGCACATCCCGTACATTTCCTGTTTGCAAAAAGCACATTTTCCGCAGGCAATATTAAAAGGCACCATTACCTGGTCCCCTACTTTTACTTTATTTACAGACGATCCTACCTCAACTACTTCTCCTATAAATTCATGCCCAAAAGTAGTTCCCACACGGGTATCGGGCACAAGGCCATGATACAGGTGGAGATCAGAGCCGCAAATACAGCTTCTGGTTACTTTTACTATGGCATCTTCGGGATGCTCAATTTCCGGGAAGGGACTATCACGATCTACACGTATCCTAAAGGGACCGCGGTAATTCATTGCTAACATACTGGTAAGTTTTTCTTTGCTAAAGCGTAAACAAATCGGGTAATATTTACATTAACCTGATTTTCTGCATCTTAAAAGTAAAGAAAGTGGTTTTCCAATAAAAGTATTTAACGATACTTTATAGACAAAGATGAGATTTTTGGGATGCTGCTAACATTCCTTACATTATATAGGACACAAAAAAAAGCGGCATCACTGCCGCTTTTAAAATTTCTATGGGATTAGCTTACCCCTGTATCATTTGCTGAATCCTCTGTTGAAGTTGAGTATCAGACTGAAGTCTCATGGCAATTTGCTCATATCTTTCAAGCGAAAGCCCCTGATCTTTAATTAAATTCTCCAGTTGTTCCTGAATTCCCGCCTGCATGGTTTCAAGTTCTCCTATGATCTTTTTGTGTGCTGCTTTCTCTTCGGAAGTGGCTTCTACCCCAACCTCGGGATCTACTGAAGCCTGATGGATTTCATTGAACCTTGGAATTTCCATTCCTTCTTCCTGCACCATTTGCATCATTTTTTGTTGTGCCTGCTGGGTCACCATTTGCACACCTTTAAGAGCCTCTACAAATTTAGTAAGTTCCGCATCGGTCACTTCCGTTTGTTGCTGCTCTTGTTGTGGCATTTGTGGCGTTTGGGCAAATACGGCAGTACTACCTAACATCATAAAAAACATTATCATTCCCGCCATTTTGTTTGATCTAATCATAATTTAATTTTTTGTTGTTCGGTTTAATTCAAGTATCATGCCAGCGTAGCAACAGAGATTGAGATTGCCAATAAAAGCCCATAAACTTCTTTTGTGGAATTTAATTAATTTATGACTTTAAAAAATTTGAGATATGAACATATTACAGGTCAGCGCCCCAAAATCAGGTAGTTTCTGGCTTAACACCGTTCTAAAGAAAACTCTGGAAAGAGCCGGAGAAGATATTTCCTATTTCATCAAAACACGACCCGAATATCAAATTCTGAAGCATAAAAAACTCAGCTTTAAAGATCAGGCGGGAACAGATATGCTGGATATTGAAGGCGACGGAGTATTTTTTAGAGTGAGTTCGTTGCTCAAGGAGCCGGTTCCCAATATTGCAGATTATTCAAAAAAAGCTACCCTGGCCTGGACGCATTCCACCTGGTGCCAAAAAACGCCAGAAGTTTTTACCTTTTTTGACAGGAGAGTTTGTATTGTGAGAGATCCACGAGATACGGCACTTTCGGCTGCTAAATTTGCTTTCACACCATATATGCAGGAGCATTACCCCTCACCTTATAAGTCAGTTGAGGAATTCTTTTCTGCGGAATATGAAAACCTGCTGGAACAGTGGGTCTGGTTATACGGAAATTACCTGCTTCACTCCAAAGATCTGAAGCTGCATTTTGTTTTTTATGAGAACCTGCTAAAGTCTTTTCCAAAGGAATATGATTCCTTGCTGAAATACCTGGAATTGGAACTTCCAGCTCAGGAAAAACAGAAAATTGAATCGGAAGTCAGCTTTTCAAGTATGAAAGAAGAGAGTCCCCGGCATTTACGCAAGGGTAAAAGCCGCAAGTGGGTTGATCAACTTTCAATTGAAGAGATAGAGAAGGCATCGATAAAGGCCGGGGCTTTGATGAGAATTTTTGGATACCCACTCACGCCGGGGGAAGGAGATAAACTTCCTGCCATTCCACGTGAGATACCAAAAAAGGAATTGCAGTCCATCCTTGAAAAAATTGATTGGAAAAAGCTTTATTAAGGTAGTAACTTCTAAAATTTTCATAATTGTGCTCCTCTGGTTTTTGAGAAAATTCAAGGTCTAGGTGCATTTTTGTACCTTAAAGTTTTAAAATCTTTTATCATGGAAACCAACGATCGTACAGAAAACAAAAAATCTACTCCCGTAGAAAATAAAAAGACAGATAAAAAGTATCATGTCAATCAGTCAACCGAAGAAAAAAGTGGCGGAAACCTGGGAATGATCGCGATCATCGTGATCATTGCCATAATAGTACTGGGTCTGCTGTTCTTTTCGGACCTCTTCGCGTAACAATCTTTCAAAAATGACATTTTTGACAGGTTTTATTTTTTGAGGTCTCTTTGTTCTGCAGGCACTTCTTATCTTAGGGCCTCAAAAAAATTATTATGTCAAAAACATATTACGATCCCGCCGATCTTAAAAAGTTTGGGAAAATTTCGGAATGGGATGAAGAACTTGGCAGCAAGTTCTTTGATTATTATAATAGCGTATTCGAGGAAGGAGCACTAACAGCCCGTGAAAAATCCCTTATCGCCCTTGCAGTTTCCCACGTGGTGCAGTGTCCATATTGCATAGACGCATACACCAAAGACGGCCTGGAGCGGGGAATAGAAAAAGAAGAAATGATGGAAGCCATCCACGTAGGCGCAGCTATAAAAGGCGGTGCAACGCTGGTCCATGGAGTCCAAATGATGAACAAGTACAACAAGTTGTCCATGTGAGCAGATCCAGGGAAGCCGGAACGGCTGACGTAGGAGTCGCTCATCCCGACAAAGGAGGGATCTCAAGTAAAGCCGTTGCATGCAACGGCTCAAGAGCCTTATCTTCCACAATAATCTAATACATGCAAAAAAAATCTCTATCAGCAAGAAAAAACAACCTCTCCAATCCTGCCGAACAGCTAAAATACCTTAGCAATGGCATTTTTGGGGCAGGGGAATTACCGCTGTTCCAGGATAAGGCAGAGAAGACAGGAGCATTTCCTTTAAAGCCTAAAAAGCTGGAGATCCTACAGATCAACCTGGGGTATATGTGTAACCAGGTGTGTTCGCATTGCCATGTGGATGCAGGACCCGACCGAAAGGAGATCATGACCCGGGAAACAATGCAGCTCTGCCTGGATGTGATAAAAAAATCTGAGGCACATACTCTGGACCTTACCGGCGGTGCACCCGAAATGAATCCCAATTTCAGGTGGTTCGTAGAAGAAGCCTCCAAAGCGGGGATCAGGGATTTTATAGTTCGCTCCAACCTTACCATTATTGTGGCAAATAAGAAATATTATGACCTGCCACAATTCTTTAAAAAGCATAATATTCATGTCGTATCTTCTCTGCCTTTCTATAAGCGGGAGAAAACCGATCGTCAACGCGGTAGCGGGGTGTTTGATAAGTCAATTGAAGCTCTTAAGATGCTGAATGCAGCAGGATATGGCAAAAAGGACAGCGGACTAAAGTTAGACTTGGTCTACAATCCCGCGGGAGCCTTCCTGCCAACCAACCAACAAGCTATGGAACGGGATTTTAAAAAGGCTTTAAAACAGGACTTTGATATAGATTTCAACGAACTCTTTTGTATCACCAATTTACCTATTAGCAGATTCCTGGAGTACCTTATAGCGTCCGAAAATTATGAGGACTATATGACCGCTTTGGTAGAAGCTTTCAATCCTGCTGCCTTTCAAAACGTAATGTGTACCAACACCCTATCTGTAAGCTGGGACGGCTGGCTGTACGACTGTGATTTTAACCAGATGCTAAGTTTAAAGGTAGATTCAAAAAGTCAGCACTTAAAAGATTTTGAACCTCAACTGCTGCAAAAAAGAGAAATACGCACCTCACAACACTGCTATGGCTGTACGGCCGGTGCGGGTAGTAGTTGCCAGGGAAGCGTGATTTAATATGAGAAAAGAATCTTCCACAGGTGGGGAATTGCTCCTCATCTTTACCCGAAATCCTGAGTTAGGAAAAGTAAAGAAACGATTGGCTGCAGGCATAGGAAATATGGCAGCTTTGAAGATCTATAAACATCTATTGCAGCATACTGTTGAGATCACCAAAAACCTGCAGGTAGAAAAATGGGTATTTTATTCCGAAGAAATCCCGGACAAGGATATCTGGGAGAAAAAATACTTCAGTAAAAAACTGCAGCAGGGAAATGAACTGGGAGAGCGAATGGAGAATGCTTTCCGCAGCGGCTTTGAAGCCGGCTTCAGCAGTATCATCATAATTGGCAGCGATCTATACGACCTTTCAGAAGAAGATCTGAAAAAGGCATTTTTGGCACTTAAAGATTCTGAAGCTGTCATAGGGCCTGCCACAGATGGGGGATACTATTTATTAGGGATGAAATCCTTAACTTCACGGGTCTTTAAAAACAAGAACTGGGGCAGCAATCTGGTACTTGAAGCCACCCTAAAAGACCTCAAAGGATATAAAATAACACAGCTGGAGGCGCGGAATGATATTGACCGGCTTGAAGACATGAGGCCCCACCGGGAGCTAATGAAAATATTGAAAAAACAGAGGAATTATGAAGAAGATGCAATTTTTATTAATATTAATGATTACAGCTACTATTTTTGGCTGTAAGGAAGAGCAGAAGGAAATAAATGCTGGCTCTGTAATGACCCAGGCCGAAGAAGTAGCTGTTCAAACCCAAGAAGTGAATGATCCTGTCAAAGCAGATACCATTGAGGTAGGAAATGTCACAAGAACAAAAGAGGAATGGAAGGAAAAACTTAGTCCCGAGGAATATCACATTTTGAGGGAAGCAGGCACAGAACCAGCTTTTAGAAATCAGTTTTACGACAATAAAAAAGAGGGAATTTATTACTGTGGCGGTTGTAGTCTACCGCTGTACAGTTCGAACACCAAATTTGATTCTGGTACAGGTTGGCCCAGCTTTTATGCTCCTATAGATCCAAAACTTGTAAAGAGGAAAATGGACCGCCGTTACGGCATGGAGCGGGTAGAAGTTGTTTGCGCACAATGTGATTCCCATCTGGGACACATTTTTCCTTATGAAGGAGTACCTACAGAGGAGCGGCATTGCTTGAATTCATTGGCGCTCGATTTTAAACAAACAGATATTTAAAAAATAATCAATGCTTAAAGATTTAGAACACACTACAGAGTTTCTTGAGGCCAGGGGCTTTGACAAACCCGAAATTGGGATCATACTGGGCACCGGACTGGGAAAACTTATTGATGAACTGGAAGTTATTTCTGAAGTTAGTTACAATCACATCCCGGGTTTCCCTACAGCTACAGTAGAATTTCATAGAGGAAAGCTCATCTTTGGGAAACTTGATGACAAAAAAGTAGTGGTAATGCAGGGTCGCTTTCATATTTATGAAGGTTACTCCCTTTGGGACGTCACCTTTCCTGTTCGGGTGATGAAACGCCTTGGAATTAAAAAACTCCTCATCTCAAACGCTGCAGGTTCTCTTAATCCAGACTTCAAAAAAGGAGAGATCATGCTTATTGACGACCATATAAACTTACAGGGAGGATCCCCTTTAGCTTTTAGAGGAGTGGAACAATTGGGAACAAGGTTTACAGATATGAGTGCTCCCTACGATCAAGAAAGTGGTCGCATCCTGCAGGAGATCGCAAAAGAGAACGGTTTTCCGCTGCATAAAGGAGTCTATGTTTCGGTTGTTGGACCGCAGCTGGAAACACGGGCAGAATATAGATATTTGAGAACCATTGGTGGAGATGCAGTTGGGATGAGTACGGTGCCGGAAGTCATTGTTGCCAACCATTTAAAGATTCCTATTGCAGCAGTCTCTGTATTGACCGATGAAGGCAATCCCGATGATCTAAAACCAGTAAATATCCAGGATATCATTGAAACTGCCGGGAAGGCAGAGCCTCAAATGATCACCCTTTTTAGAGAACTTATTAAACGAATAGAGCTTAAACCGGCAGAATAATGTCATCAACAGAACATGTGGTCATCATTGGAAACGGCGTGGCCGGCATCACTGCCGCACGTCATATTCGCCGCATTTCCAATAAAAAGATCACGGTGATCTCTGCGGAAAGTGATTATTTCTTTTCCCGCACCGCCTTAATGTACGTGTACATGGGCCACATGAAATGGGAGCACCTCAAGCCTTACGAAGACTGGTTTTGGGAGGAGAATCGAATTGAGCTGAAGAAGGCTTATGTCGAAAAAATAGAACCCGCCTCAAAAATGCTCTTTTTGAAAGGTGAAGAGAAAATGTCTTATGACAAGCTCATCCTTGCGACCGGCTCTGTCCCAAGATTTCTGGGCTGGGATGGGCAAGAACTCAAAGGAGTACAGGGACTGGTCTCCAAGCAGGACCTGGAACTTTTAGAGGATAATACCCGAAATTGCAAAAGCGCGGTAATAGTTGGTGGAGGACTTATAGGTGTGGAACTGGCCGAAATGCTGCACACGCGAAATATTCCGGTGACCATGCTCATCAGGGAAAAAGCATCTTGGCAGAATGTTCTGCCGCTTCAAGATGCTGAATTCATTTCCCGGCATATCCAGAGCCAGGGAATTGTTTTAAAACATGAAACCGAACTAAAGAAGATCAATGGCACAAATGGAAGAGTAAGTTCTGTAAACACCTCTTCGGGAGAGGAGATCAATTGCAATCTTCTGGGTGTCTCGGTAGGTGTGAAGCCAAATATCACATTTTTGAAAGGAACAGAAATAGAAACCGATATGGGAATTCTGGTGAATCCCCATCTGCAAACGAACATTCCCGACGTGTACGCCATTGGAGACTGTGCGCAGCACCGGGAGCCACAAAACGGTAGAAAAGATATTGAAGCGGTATGGTATACTGCCCGAATGATGGGAGAAACTGTGGCGCAAACCATCTGTGGTCAAACTTTTAAATACAAACCCGGTCACTGGTTCAACAGCGCGAAGTTTTTCAATATCGAATTTCAGACCTATGGACTTGTGAATGCAGAACCCGGAGAAGATGAGAAGCATTTTCACTGGGAAAATAAGGAGGGTGAGAAGGCGATCACTATTGCCTTTGATCCTGCAACTTCTAAATTTCTTGGTATTAATACTTTTGGAATTAGAATGCGACATGAAGTATTTGACCGCTGGCTTACTCAACAACGGGACCTGGAGTTCATTTTAAGGAACTTTCGGGAAGCCAATTTTGACCCCGAATTCTACGATCGCCACGAGAAGGAGATTTTTAGTAGTTTTAAGGATCAATTAGCGAACTCCCAAACCTAACAGGTTTCGAAAACCTGTTAGGTTTTAAACCCCTTGCAATGTCCACACCTCAAAATAACATGTCTCTTTCGGGAGAAGCACCCGCAAAACTCTCCACTACTCAAAAGGTAGCCACGGGACTTGGCTGGACAGGACTTTTTATTCTTTTTCTTGCGCTGTTCAACCTGGAATTACCCTCAGCTTTTCTCTGGTCGGCTCTGGCACTCATTTCTGTGGGTGTGATCATATTTGCAAATGATCTTTACATGGGAAAATCGGCCGGAGTGAAAAACGACGGCATCTGGTTCAGGTCGATGACTGCCCGCGGCATCCTCGCCTGGGGCACGGGGATAGTACTCACCATGTTCTATATAGTTTTATACTGGTTTCCACAATACCTTGGGCATAATCCAGAAGGCTCGAACACCGGACTCATAGCACTTTTCGACCCGCTTAGCAGATTCATCAGCGGTCATGCAGCAAGTCAATGGTTTGTTTACGGAACTTTATATACCCTTGCCATTCTCGCTTTTGGCTACAAGTTCCTGCTAAAATACAGGCATAACAAATACGAAGTTTTGCGCACCTATTCGGTAATGTTCTTCCAGCTGGGTTTTGCATTTCTTATTCCCGAGATCCTCATGCGCCTTAATCAGCCGTATTTTAATCCGGTGAATATATGGCCGCTTAATTATGACCTTTTCGCGGGATATAAACTATCCGAATTCTTCTCCGCCGGAAATATAGGTTTGCTTATGCTCTTCTTCGGAATAGCCTCAATTTTTGTAATTACTCCTATTCTCACTTATTTCTACGGAAAAAGATGGTACTGCTCATGGGTTTGCGGCTGTGGCGGACTCGCTGAAACTGCCGGAGATCCTTACAGACATTTGTCTGACAAAAGCAGGGCTTCCTGGAAATTTGAGCGTTACATCATCCACACAGTTTTAGTATTGGTAGTGATTATGACAATTGCCGTGGTATACTCCTTTCTAAATGAAAATCCGGAGCAGTTCTGGCTAGACAAGAATGTTTTTCTTCTGGGATCGGCAGCTTTTCTGGTCCTGCTTTTTGGGCTTATCTGGATATTCAAAAGGCACAGGCTGGCAAGAGATGCCAAAAAAGGTGCAATTATCTCCCTAAGCATCGTTCTGGCAATTATCGCTGCATTTTACTTCAGCGGAATGACCTATGGATATTTGCTAAGACAGTGGTACGGATTTTTAATTGGCGCAGCTTTTTCTGGAGTCATAGGAGTGGGCTTTTATCCCATTTTTGGAAACCGGGTATGGTGCCGTTTTGGTTGCCCTATGGCAGCAGTGTTGGGAATGCAGCAGCGGTTATTCTCGAAATTCAGGATCACCACAAATGGGGGGCAATGTATCTCCTGCGGAAACTGTTCCACCTATTGCGAAATGGGTATTGATGTGCGGGCATATGCTCAAAAAGGGGAAAACATAGTTCGCTCCAGTTGTGTTGGTTGCGGAATATGTAGTGCCGTTTGCCCCCGTGGAGTACTAAAATTAGAAAATGGACCTTTGGATGGCAGGATCAACGGCGATGCCGTTTTGTTAGGAAATGATGTGGACCTCCTGGATTTAATTCAGCAACAGAAAAAAGTCACGCGGGATCCAAAAAGTTCTCACTTCAATTCCTGATTTTTCCCTTTGCTTTATTTTTCTTTGCGGAATGCCTGACATAAAAGTCATTATTCCCGCATATAACGAGGCCAATTCGATTGGTCATGTGATAAAGGATATTCCTGAAAATGTGGATGAGGTAATTGTGGTGAGCAATAATTCCACCGATGCCACGGAAGCTAATGCCAAAAAAGCAGGAGCCACCGTTTTACAGGAGTCTCGAAAAGGTTATGGCTACGCCTGCCTAAAAGGAATGGATTACATCTCCCAACTTCCTGAAAAGCCGGAAATTATCGTATTTTTAGATGGGGATTTCAGCGATTATCCTCAAGAACTGGAAAAGATCGTGGAACCAATCCTGCAGCGGGATGTAGACCTGGTCATTGGCGCCAGAGTAAAACGCTGGCGGGAAAAAGGCGCAATGACCTTCCCGCAGATCTTTGGGAACTGGCTTGCAACCAACCTGATGAAGTTGTTTTTCAACGCCCGGTTTACAGATCTTGGACCCTTCAGGGCCGTTAAGTATGAAAAGCTACTGGCGCTCAATATGGAAGATAAGACTTATGGCTGGACCGTGGAAATGCAGCTAAAGGCATTAAAAAAGAACTACAGCTATGAAGAAGTACCGGTACATTACCGTAACCGGATAGGAGTTTCCAAAGTTTCAGGTACCGTAAAAGGTGCATTCATGGCCGGAGTGAAGATCCTTACCTGGATCTTTAAATACAGTTTTAAATAATGGAGTTAGCAATATTGATCCTATTTTCTTTATTGATGTTGGCCGTATTTCTTTACAGTCTTTCCCTTCTGCACCTGCTTATTAATTTCCGAAAAAGCCGATTTCAAAAAGATACCTCCCAAAAATGGGATTTTTCAGATCCTTCTCAAATCCCTTTTGTAACCATACAGCTGCCGCTCTTCAATGATAAACCTGTTGTGGAAAGGCTGCTTCGGAATATTGCCGAAATAGATTACCCTCACGATAAACTGGAAGTGCAGGTACTCGATGATTCCACAGATGATTCTGTAACCCTCACCTCACAACTTGTTTCAGAATTAAAATCTGAAGGTTTTCCTATTCAGCACATCAGCCGAAGTCACCGCAAAGGCTTTAAGGCCGGTGCACTCAAAGCCGGACTGGAAATAGCAAAGGGAGAATTTATTGCTGTTTTTGACTCCGATTTTTTACCTCAACCTGATTGGCTTAAAAAGACCATTCCCTACTTTAAAAACAAGAACCTTGGCGTAGTGCAGACCCGCTGGGGACATCTTAATAAAAACTATTCCTTACTTACCAAACTGCAGGCATTCCTGCTCGATTATCACTTTATCCTGGAGCAAACCGGGCGCAACTTTGGTAAACATTTTATCAACTTCAACGGTACGGCAGGAGTCTGGCGCAAAAGCTGTATCCTGGACGCAGGAAATTGGGAAGGGGATACCCTCACCGAGGATCTTGACCTTAGTTACAGGGCGCAGTTAAAAGGCTGGGAATTTAAATACCTGAGAGAAGTTGAAACGCCGGCAGAACTACCAATCACCATTGCTGCTGCGCGTTCCCAACAGTTTAGGTGGAATAAAGGGGCGGCAGAAAACTTTCAGAAGAATTATAAAAAAGTTCTGACCAGTAAAAAAGTAAACTTTGGAACCCGCTTCCACAGCTTTTTCCATCTCCTGAACAGCAGCTTCTTTTTTGTGGTACTTTTAATGGGAATTCTAAGTATACCTGTGCTGTTTTTCCTGGACCACCCGGCCTACTCAAGTATTTTTACAGGAATGACCGTATTTATCTTAAGTCCTGTGATCTTCTTCATCACCTATTATGCAGCTTATAAAGAACTGCATCAAAAAGAGCGTTTTTCCTTTTTTAAATTTATCGGAATCTTTTTCACCTTCTTTTCAATTGCCATGGGGCTTTCCCTGCACAATAGTATCGCAATTCTGGAGGGACACTTTGGAAAGAAAAGTGAGTTTATAAGAACCCCCAAGTTCAACCTCGGCAGTAAGTCTGGTGCAGACTTAAAGTCCCCGGTGAAAATCAATTTTCAATTGCTCCTCGAAATCCTGTTAATGCTGCTTTTTGCCTTCGGAATTTTCTCTGCATTCAGGATCGGCACCTATAGTCTTCTGCCCTTTCACCTCATGATGTTCTTCGGATTTTCGTACGTTGTTCTGGCTTCTTTAAATATCGAAATTGGGAGACCTAACAGGTTTCCAAAACCTGTTAGGTCTATGGAAAAATGAAAAAGTTCCTGCTCCTCTACAAGATCCCCCTTCTCATATTCCTTAGCTGCTGCGCCTTTTATTTTGCCTTCGCGTACAACCTGGAGAGGACCGACTTTTTTAAACTTTTAACCCTCTACGGCGGACTCTTCTTTCTAAGCTGGAAGTTCTTCAAAATGCAGAGGTACAATTTGAAAATACTTTTAGCTGCAGCAGTTATTTTTAGGTTGCTGTTTCTGTTTGCCGTTCCCAATTTGTCTCAGGATTTCTACAGGTTCATTTGGGACGGTAGATTATTACTGGAAGGAATCAATCCCTATTTAATGACTCCTGCTGAATATTTCGCCGCCGGGAATTTACCATTTTTGGGAGCACAAGAACTTTATGATGGGATGGGCAGTCTTAGCGCTGGGAATCCAACTAATTATCCACCGCTCAACCAGCTTTTCTTTGCACTGGCTGCCTTTCTCGGCGGAAAAAGCATCCTTGGCAGTGTCATCTGGCTACGAGTCTTCATCATCGCTGCCGATATCGGGATCTTCTATTTAGGAAGAAAAATTCTGAGGAACCTCAACCTTCCTGAAAGCAATATCTTTCTGTATCTGCTTAATCCTCTTATCATCATCGAACTCACCGGAAATCTTCATTTTGAAGGGGTCATGCTGTTCTTTCTCCTGGCTGCACTCTATTTACTACAGTGTCAAAAATGGCTTTTTAGTGCCCTCTTCTTTTCCTGTTCTATTGCGGTGAAATTGATCCCGCTAATGTTTCTTCCACTCCTCTTCAGAAGGCTTGGCTGGAAAAGAGCTTTGGTATATTATGCAGCCACAGGTATAATCTTACTTCTCTTCTTCCTGCCGTTTCTTTCGGGTGTATTTGCAGAAAATTTCTTCAGCAGCATAAATCTCTGGTTTCAGAAGTTTGAGTTTAATGCGGGTTTTTATTACGTCATTAGATGGATAGGTTATGAGGTTGAAGGATATAATATTATTAGCTATGCCGGACCTACACTGGCGGGTGTGGTGTTTGTCTCGATCCTCATTATGGCCATTTTAGAACGGAATCACAAAATGCGAGGTTTACTCACCAGTATGATGTTTGGAATGTTCATTTATTTGTCACTGGCCACTACAGTACATCCCTGGTACCTGGCCACTCCGTTGGTACTGTCTGTTTTTACCCGATACAAATTTGTGCATGTTTGGAGCCTGATGGTGGTGCTGAGCTATTTTGCATATTCTCAGGCTGGTTTTCAGGAGAATTTGTGGCTGGTAGCTGTGGAGTATGTGGTTGTGATTGGAATGATGGGATATGAGCTATTTTTTCAACCATCAGACACAAAATACCAGGAAATAAAAAGTGGCATGGAAAATTCGATATAAGCAAAGAAAGAAAACTCCTTGACCTCTCGACTCCACTTCGACTACCGCTCAGTGCAGGCTGCTCGAGGAGACAACGAAAAAATTATCTGTGCATCCGTGGCTCAGAACTATTGATGAAGATCAGATTTGAAAAATTTTGGGGAATAAAAAAACTCCGAAAACATTGCTGCTTCCGGAGTTCTTTCTTTTTCTTTAATCTTGAGTCTACCAACCAAGCAGATAAGCAAACACAAGCGGTGCCACAATAGTAGCATCACTTTCTATTACGAACTTCGGAGTATCTTTATCCAATTTCCCCCAGGTAATCTTTTCATTAGGCACAGCACCCGAATAACTTCCGTAGCTGGTTGTAGAATCTGATATCTGGCAGAAATAGCTCCAGAAAGGAATATCATGCATTTCCATATCCTGATATAACATTGGTACAACACAAATAGGGAAATCACCGGCTATACCACCTCCAATTTGGAAGAATCCAACACCTTTATCAGTGTTTTTGGTATACCAATCGGCGATAAAGCCCATATATTCTATTCCTGATTTCATGGTGCTTGCCTTCAATTCACCTTTCATTACGTAAGAAGCGAAAATGTTCCCCATGGTGCTGTCTTCCCAGCCCGGAACCACCATTGGCAGGTTCTTTTCGGCTGCAGCATACATCCAGGAATCTTTTAGATCGATCTCATAGTATTCTTCCATCACTCCACTAAGCAACAGCTTATACATGTATTCATGCGGGAAATATCTCTCCCCTGCAGCTTCAGCATCTTTCCAGATCTTCACAATATGCTTCTGAATTCTTCGGAAAGCTTCTTCTTCAGGAATACAGGTATCTGTTACCCTGTTTAGACCACGCTCCAGCAGGTCCCACTCGTCCTGGGCAGTAAGGTCCCGATAGTGAGGCACACGTTCATAATGTGAATGTGCCACAAGGTTCATCACATCCTCTTCCAGGTTTGCACCTGTACAGGATATGAACTGCACCTTATCCTGACGGATCATTTCAGCAAAACTTTTTCCTATCTCGGCAGTACTCATCGCACCTGCCAGGGTAACAAGCATTTTGTTCCCCTTGTCAAGTTGATCCTGATATCCTTTTGCAGCATCTACAAGAGCCGCTGAGTTAAAATGTTTAAAATGTTTTTCTATAAATTCCGTAACCGGTCCTTTACTCATCGTCTTCGTCTTCGTTATGATTTAAATATTTGAATTTGTAGCTCAACATCTTATAGTAAAGTTTAGCCGCAAGAAAATCTGATGATCTTTCATTCTCGTTTGGATTAAGCTCTACGATGTCAAACCCTACCACGTTCTTCTTTTTGAACATTAGCTTTAAAAATTCCAGTGTCTCATACCAGAACATTCCGCCGGGCTCGGGAGTACCTGTAGATGGAAGGATCGAAGGATCGAAGGCATCAAGATCGATGGTAATAAAAACGTTCGGCGTCATTTGCCCAATAGCATCATCCATCCAGTCTTCATAAAGATCATGTGCCCAGTATACCTGATTCTCGTCCATATGATCCAATTCTGAAATATCCATAGAACGTATCCCTACCTGAAGGAGGTTGGTCTTCTTACTGGCTTCATGTACCGCACAGGCATGGTTGCAGGTTGAACCTTCATACTCGGGACGAAGGTCTGCATGTGCATCAATTTGAACAACGGTAAGATCTTCAAAGCTTTCATTAAAAGCACGAATAGTCCCTATAGAAACTGAATGCTCACCGCCAAAAATGGTAACAAATTTGTCCTGCTTGATATAGTTTTTTACGGTCTTATGAACCGCTTCCACCATTTTTTCCGGAGAAGAATCCTCGGTCACCGGTGGTGCGAGATAGACTCCTTTTTTATAGACTTCTGTACGGGTTTCGATATCAAAAAGCTCCATGTTTTCTGAAGCTTCGAGAAAAGCGTCGGGTCCTTTATCGGCTCCCTTACCCCAGGTACTTGTCCCATCATAGGGAACCGGGATCAAAACTACTTTTGCGTCATCTAAACGTGCATACTTGTCCGGAATGCCGGCGTAATTCTTTTTGTTCATTTTATTAGCGATTGGTGTGTTCTAATTGCTTCAACTATAGATTAAAAGTATAAAAATATTATTTCTCGTAACCGAGTATTTTTAGAAAGTCGTGAGGTTCCTGTTGCTCGCTGAATAAGGTAGTTTCAAGATTTCCGTTCTCATCTCTGTTAATTAAAATCTGTTTTGGCTGCGGAATCAAACAGTGCTGTAACCCTCCAAAACCACCAATGGTATCCTGATAAGCTCCAGTGTTAAAAAACCCTATGTACAGGGGCTTGTCCCGCTTGTATTTAGGCAAGTAAATGGCGTTGGTATTCTGCTCGGAGTTGTAATAGTCATCACTGTCACAAGTTAGACCGCCAAGTAATACCCGCTCATACTCGTCATTCCAACGGTTCACCGCCAGCATAACAAATTTCTTGCTAATCGCCCAGGTATCGGGCAGGGTGGTAATGAAAGATGAATTGATCATATTCCATTTCTCACGGTCATTCTGCTGTTTCTGATATAGAATTTCATAAATAGCACCCCCGCTTTCCCCTACAGTAAAGGACCCGAATTCTGTAAAAATGTTCGGCACATCCACTTCGGCTTCATCACAGGCGATTTTGATCTGGTTCACGATCTCCTCCACCATATATTTATAATCATATTCGAAATGAAGAGAGTTTTTCACTGGAAAACCACCACCAATATTAAGACTGTCAAGGGAAGGGCAAATCTTCTTTAAATTGATATATACCCGTAGACATTTCAACAATTCATTCCAGTAATAGGCAGTATCGCGAATTCCGGTATTAATGAAAAAGTGTAGCATCTTCAGCTCCACCTGCTCATTGTCCTTGATCTGTTTGTTAAAGAAAGGAACAATATTTTTATAACCTATCCCCAGCCGGGAGGTGTAAAATTCAAATTTCGGCTCCTCTTCAGAAGCAATTCTTATCCCAATCTTGTACTTCCCGTCGATAGCTTCGGAAAGCAAATCGATCTCTTCATAATTATCAATTATGGGAATACAATTCTTGTGACCCCCGTTAATAAGGTTAGCAATATTGGTAATATAGCCGTTCCTTTTAAAACCGTTACAAATGACATAAGTGTCATTGGTGATCTTTCCTTTCTTCTTAAGGTTCTCAACAATATTTATATCTACTGAAGCTGATGTTTCAATATGAATATCATTCTTCAAAGCTTCATTAAGAACATGCTGAAAATGCGAGCTTTTTGTGCAATAGCAATAATTGTAACTGCCCTTATAATCATGCTTTCTTAAAGCTTCGGCAAACCAATCTTTTGCTCTGTTAATATTTTGCGAGATCTTAGGCAGGTAGGTAAACTTTAAAGGCGCACCATACTCTTTTACAAGTTCCATAAGATCAATACCATGAAATTGCAGTTCGCCACTTTCAACAGTAAATTCTTCCTGGGGGAAATAATATGTCTGGTCGATTAAATCGCTGTACTTCGTATTCAATTTTTACGTAATAATGTTTAAAGTTAAAAAGTAGAAATTATAAGCCAATGCTGAAAAAATAAGGTGATAAAAGTTTGTTAAGGCCAAAACAGCCAGGGAGGGAAAATACTATAAACCAACCGGGTAGCGCCCGTGGTGTTTCTTTCATCATATTTGCTAAGCTAAAGCAAATGTATCAAAAAGCCGGAAAGTTGAAGGATTTTTTTCATATCTCCTTTTAAAACTTTCCGGCCTTAATTTTTATACTTTATTCCAAAGGGAAATTAAATATTCGAAAGGTTGATCACCTCCTGTTTACTTAACACTCTCCAGTGCCCACGCGTGAGATCTTTTTTAGTAAGGCCTCCATAAACCACGCGATCAAGTTTCACAATTTCGTATCCAAGGCTTTTAAAAATCCTCTGAACAATGTGGGGTTTGGTACTTTTTATCTCAAGACCTATCTCCCTCTTTGGTTTGTTCTCTACATAACTCACCTCGGTAACTTTAGCAGTACCGTCTTCCAGCTTAACACCTTCCTTTATCTTTTGTAGATCATCATAGGCAAGATCTTTATCCAGTTCTATGTGGTAGATCTGTCTAATTCCGTTTTTAGGATTGGCAAGATTCTTTGCCATAGTTCCATCATTGGTAAACAGCAGTAAACCCGTCGATTGTGTCTCAAGTTTACCAACTGGATCAAGTTTTGATTTTGAAGCCCCGGCGATAAGGTCCATAACGGTTCTATTCTTGTTATCAAGACTTCCTGTCACGAAAAACCCTTTTGGCTTGTTGAGAAGGATATATTCCGGTTTCTCGGGATAGATACGCCTGCCGTCAAATTTCACTTCGTCCTTTAGTTGCACCTTATGGCCCATTTCTGTAACCACCTGCCCGTTCACTGTCACGCTTCCTGCGGCTATATAGATATCGGCATCTCTCCTGGAGCACACGCCGGAGTTTGCTACAAATTTATTTAGTCTTATTCCTTCACTCTTAGCCGCACCCTGCTTCTTTTTTACAGGAGCATTGCCACGGGAAATATTTTTAGGATCCTTTTCATCTCGGCTTACCGGAGCATTTCCGCGGGAATGGGATTTGGAACGGCCAGCACCGCTCTGTCTTCCGCTACTCGTTTTGTTGGAAGAGCGGTCTCCCCTGCTTCCAGATGACCTGTCATTTCTGCTCATATTAAATAATTTTGTACAAAGATACTAGTTTGTTTAACAATACGATTGCAAGCACCAAATTCCAACTTCCAAAATGGTAAATTAGAGATTAGTGATTAGGAATATTTTTTTATTCTATTGAAAATCTGCGAAGACCAGCGTCATCTGCGAAAAAGTATTTCAATGATCAATAAACAATGAGCAAAATTTCTTTGCATTCTTAGCGGGTCTCGGGGATTTCTATTTTAACAATCATTAAAGTCTTTACTCTTGACTCTAATTTCCTGGTTCTAATTTTAAAACACTCTGCTAAGCAATGCGTCCACATCAATTAGCAGAATGCTGAAAACCCCCGCCACGATGATGAATTTCAACAGGTTGTGTAACAATACGTACTGCCATTTTGCTTTGCTAAAATAGAGCACCAGCAGGAAAATTACCTGCACAACCAGGGCTCCGTAAAAAAAATAGTACATCTTCCCGATCTCAAAATGAAAAATAAGTAAATAAACCGGGATCATAGATAAAAAAGTAAGTGCCGTAATTAAGCTCTTGCTGGCATTCTCGCCATATACAATAGGAATAGTCCTGTAGCCCTGCGCTATGTCGCCCTTCATATTCTCAAGGTCCTTTACAGGTTCGCGCATGAGGATGATAAGGTATAAAAAGGCTGCGTGTACCAGGATCACGGTATCAAAATTCTTGTAATACAGGAAAACCGCAAAGAATGGGGTAATAGTAATTACAGAGGCCACCAAATTATTGAAAAAAAGTATTTTTTTGAGACGGTGGGAATAAAACCAGATCACAAAAATATATATAGCAAAGAAAGATACCGCCCTAAAAGAGAGGTAGCTGGCAAAAAATATACCGGCAAGGTTAAGAATAAAATATACAGAAAGCTTGGTACGCTGACTTACAAACCTGTCGAGCATCGTCTTTTGCGGCCGATTGATCAGGTCTTTCTCACTGTCGTAAAAATTATTGATGATATATCCTGCAGCCACAATAGAAGCCGTAGCCAGCACCATAAAAAATAAATTGGGATCAAAGAGCACCTGCCCCATGGGATGATCGGGTGCCAGAATGAATATAGAAGTGAGATACTGGGCAATGACAAGCACCAGGATATTGTAGCCCCTAATGACCGAAATAAAGCTGAGAATCTTGAGCAGAAGCCGCTTTTTGGAAATAGAAGCCATGGATCGCTTTAGAAGTTGTAGACTACTTCCAGGCGGTAATCCTTTAATGCTTTTCTGGCTTTTTCAATATCTTCTGTAAACCCTAAAATGTAACCACCACCACCAGAGCCACAAAGCTTAAGGTAATAGTCGTTGGTTTCAATCCCGTTCTTCCAGAGTTTGTGGAATTGAGCAGGGATCATAGGTTTAAAGTTATCAAGCACAACATGAGACAACTTCTTCATATTCCCAAAAAGGGATTTTACATCACCTTTTAAGAAATCATCGACACAGGCATCGGTATGTTTTACGAACTGATCTTTCAGCATTTTCCTAAAAGGTTCCTGCTTCATGTTCTCCATGAAGATGTTCACCATAGGAGCAGTCTCTCCAACAGATCCACTGTCAAGAAGGAAAACCGCGCCTTTCCCGTTCTGGGTTTGTGACGGAATTCCGGCAGGTTCGATATTGTCTTTTGAGTTGATAAGAATTGGAATGCTTAAGTAAGAGTTCAAAGGATCAAGTCCCGAGGATTTCCCGTGGAAAAAAGACTCCATTTCTCCAAAGACCTTTTTCAATTTTAAAAGCTTCTCTCTGGTAAGGTTTTCCAGAACAGTGATCTTTTCAATAGCATACTCATCGTATATCGCAGCCACTAAAGCGCCACTACTCCCCACTCCATACCCCTGCGGAATACTGGAATCGAAATACATACCTTTTTCAATATCTGTCTTAAGTTCTTTCAAATTGAACTGGACAAGCTCCGGCATTTTCTCCTGCAGCTCCTCAAGATAATCTACAAATCTTTTGAGGCTTTGATTTGATTTTTGTGCTTCTTCAGATGGATTTTCATCAACCTTTAAAGCCCCATTATAGAAATTATAGGGAATAGATAAACCTTTGGAATCTTTGATGATCCCATATTCTCCGAAGAGTAAGATTTTTGAGTAAAATAAAGGTCCTTTCATAGTGACTGGGTATTATTTTTCTGGTCATGAGTTAACATTCCGTAGGCAGAAAGATCCTCATCTACCTTATTCCAATGCACCCCATAACCACCGGGAGAAATTGAAAAATCCAACAGTTCTTCTTTAGACGCTTTGTATAATCTCGGATACCACTCTAAAGGAGCGCCAATCTCACGACCATCTTCTAAAGAAAAGAAAACTTTCTCATCCCTGAAGAATACATCCTTAATTTTTATGTCAGTCTTAACTGTTTTCATTTCCTTGATACTCATCCCATTTTCTGAGAAAGTAAAATCTTTTTTGTTTTACAATTTCCAAAGCAGCATTAATATCCTGTTTTTTGAAATTATAAATGTAACTCACCTTTAACGATTCAAGATCAATTTTTAATTCTCCACCTTTCCCCTCAACATGAATGTGTTTAGGCAAATGTTCATTAGAGTAAAAAAAGAACCTGAAGCCTTTTTCAAGGTGTATTGTTGGCATTAAACTTCTCTTTGCGTGACAAAGATACACATTTAGCTGAAATGTAATCTATTACAGCATATGACAGAAGTCAAATTTCAGGCCATTTTTTTTGCTCCACTGCCCACTTTGTCATTGATATACTGGCTGTTCTGGCAGTACTGCTTAAGCTCGTTTTCTATAAATTCCAGGGTTTGCTCTGCCTCGTTATCCGGATAGAGCAAATGAACATTCGCACCTGCATCAAGAGTAAAACACGCGTGCAGACCGGTTTCTTCCCTAAACCTGAAAATTTTGTTGATGATTGCCAGCGTATTAGGCTTCATCAGGAGAAAATACGGCTGACTCGTCATCATCATCGCATGCAATGTTAATGCTTCACTTTCCACAACTTTTATAAATTCCTCGAGGTCGCCACTGCGAAAGATCTTTTTGAGCTTATCCAAATTGTCATGTGCCTGGCGAAACCGGGTTTCGGCGTAAGGGTGGTCATTCATTAGATCATGGCCAACAGTACTGCTCACCTGTTTCTCTCCCTTATCCACCAGCAAGATCGTGTCGCGGTAATTCTTGAAATTTTCGTGAACCTCATCTCTAAAAGGCACACCGTACAGGTCACTGCTTTGATAAATGCTATTGTGCATTCCCCAAACAACAAGCTCCCCTTCAATACTGCGGCAGGCACTGCCCGAGCCCAGCCTTGCCAAAAATGAGCTTTTTCGGGTGAAATATTCCTCATCCATTTCAGGATCCAACTGCTTTTCCAAACTCATAAAACAAAGCGCCAATGCGCTCATTCCGCTAGCCGAAGAGGCGATCCCGCTACTATGAGGAAAAGAGTTTGAAGTTTCAATAGTAAAACTATAATCCTTCAAAAAAGGCAAATAAGGTTCCACCCTTTCCAGGAACTTCTGAATTTTAGGCCTAAAAGATTCTTTTTTCTCCCCTTCAAAAACCAATTCAAAATCAAAATTGGAAGCAGTTCTTTGTTTCTTCTGAAACTTCAACGTTGTTGTTGTCCGGCAATGATCCAGGGTAAAACTGATGGAAGGATTCGCCGGAATTTGATTTTCCAGTTTCCCCCAATATTTTACAAGAGCGATATTGCTTGGACTTTCCCACGTCACTTCCCCTTGCTGTAAGGAAGACTTGTATGGCTTCGGAATGAAATCTTTTTTGGTCATGCTTGCAGTTTACGCAAAGATAGATTTTCCTGAAAAAGCTAAAGCCGTTAAAAAATGCTATTTTAGAGAGGCGATAAAAATAAAACTATGAGCAAGACCATATTGATCACCGGTGCCTCCAGCGGAATTGGCAGGGCAACAGCAAAGCTTTTTGCTGAAAAAGGCTGGAATGTTGCAGCAACCATGCGTTCTCCCGAAGAAGAAAAGGAGCTTAAGGAGCTTCCAAACCTTAGGCTTTACACGCTGGATGTCACTAAAAAAGAGCATTTGAAAAAAATACTTCCTGAAGTGGAAAAAGATTTCTCATCCATCGATGTGCTATTTAACAATGCGGGCTACGGTGCCGTAGGTGCTTTTGAAAAATCTTCGGAGGAACAGGTTTTGCATCAGTTTCAGGTTAATGTCTTTGGAGTTATGGATCTCACCCGGGAATTTATTCCCTACTTCAAAAAAAGAGGGGAAGGCATGATCATCAATACCTCCTCTGTGGTAGGCCGGTTCACCATTCCGCTTTACAGTTTGTACTGTTCCAGCAAATGGGCATTGGAAGGTTTTACCGAAGCATTGCAATTCGAACTAAAGCAGTTCAACATCAAGGTTAAAATGATAGAACCCGCCGCTATTAAAACCGATTTCCATGGCAGGTCTCTCAAAGTTTTTGAAAATGATGCCGTCAAAGGTTACAATAAAATGGAGAAAAATATTCTAAGTGGAATGAGGAAAAGAAATGAAAAAGCACCCGGACCCGAAGTAGTTGCAAAAACAGTTTTTAAAGCCGCTACAGATGGATCTCAGAAATTAAGATATCCTACCGGAAAAGGCGCCGGGGCGGTACTCTTTGCCCGGAAGATCCTTCCCACCTCCTGGTTCAATAAATTGGTTTTTAAGCAACAGAGTCGGTAGTCATAGCCTTTGCAGCAAGAAATCCGCCGGTCCAGGCATTCTGGAAGTTGAAGCCGCCGGTAATGGCATCTATATTCAAAACTTCACCTGCCAAAAAAAGGTTTTTACAGACCTTGCTTTCAAAGGTTTTAAAATTCACCTCCTTAAGTTCCACTCCGCCGGCGGTGACAAATTCTTCTTTAAAGGTGCTTTTCCCGTGCACCTGAAATGTACCACAGCCAAGCTGGTTCGTTAATTCCTCCAGCTGCTGCTTATTGAGATCGGCCCAGCGAACCTCAGCCCCAATTCCTGAAGCATTGACCAAACTTTGCCACAGTCGTTTTGGTAAACCGAATTGCGCATAATTCTGCGGATGCTGCTTTGCATTCTCTTTTTTGAGGCGTTGCAGTTCTTCAGAAATTTCTTCAGGAGAAAATTCGGGCAGCCAGTTGACTTCGATCTCAAAATTCTTTCTATCACTAAGCTCCCTGGCACCCCAGGCAGAAAGTTTGAGAATAGCAGGGCCGCTCATGCCCCAATGGGTGATCAACAGCGGTCCTGAAGTTTCAAGTTTTTCTCTTTTTACTCGAACCACGGCATCTGTCGCCACTCCGGGGAGATCTTTAATTCGGGCATCTGTGATCTTGAAGGTAAATAAAGAAGGTACTCCGGGCACAACCGTATGACCAAGATCCTTCAGCATTTCCCACATTTTTGGATTGCTTCCTGTGGCTACAAGAACTTTTTCTGCAGTAAAATTTTCCTGTAAAGTCGTGACTTCCCATCGTCCATCCTTCTGCTTAAGGCCCTGCACCGCCCTTTTTGTAAGCACTTCAATATTTAACCTTTTTGACTCCTCTAGAAAAAGATCTATGATGGTTTCTGAAGAATTGGATTCAGGGAACATCCTGCCGTCTTCTTCGATCTTTAGCGGAACTCCTCTTTTCTCAAACCATTCTATGGTATCTCCCGTCATAAAGCTGTGGAAAGGTCCACGTAATTCTTTTTCTCCCCGGGGATAATTGCGTGTGAGCTCCTTCGGAAGAAATTCGGCGTGGGTGACATTACAGCGGCCACCGCCCGAGATGCGGACCTTCGTAAGCAGCTCCTTTCCCCTTTCCAGGATACAAATGCGGGCTTCAGGCGCCATTTCGGCAGCATTTATTGCAGTGAAAAATCCGGCAGCACCGCCACCAATAATTATTATGTCGTAAGAAAGAGGTTCCAAAATGTCATTTTTCAGCCTCAAAGGTAGAGATTTCTGCAAGACGTTATTCTTTGTTAAAGACAGCGCTAAATCTTTCTTAAACCTTCCGCAGCCTTGAGAGCGCTTCTATAACTTTAAATTTCAAAAGTTGAATTATGAGCAAACCAAAAGACCTTCCGAAGCAGGAGCAGAAAAAACAACCCGGGAAACAGCAAAAAATGCAGCCCGAGCCCGAGGTGATCAGGAAAGATTACAAGGGCAGTGATAAATTAAAGGGAAAAGTGGCTCTTATCACCGGAGGCGATAGCGGAATTGGCCAAAGCGTTGCCGTGCATTTTGCCAAAGAAGGTGCAAAAGTGGCCATAGTCTATCTTTCTGAAGACAAGGATGCTGAAGAAACTGTAAAAATGATTGAGGAAGCAAGGTCTGAAGCTCTGGCCTTAAAAGGCGATCTCAAAGAAGAAGCTTTTTGTAAGGAAGTGGTAAAGAAAACCGTTGAAAAATTCGGCGGACTCAATATTCTTGTAAACAATGCAGCCATGCAATTCCCACAGGAGAACCCTGAGCATGTCTCTTCAAACCAGGTGAAAAAAACTTTTGAAACTAATATCTATCCTTATTTCTTTACCGTAACAGAGGCTTTAAAACACCTTTCAAATGGGGATTGTATAATCAACACCACTTCGGTAACTGCTTACAGGGGCAGTGAACACCTGCTGGATTATTCCAGTACCAAAGGAGCAATAACGGCTTATACCCGCTCCCTTTCCAAAATGCTGGCAGAAAAGAACATTCGGGTGAATGGGGTGGCACCGGGCCCTATCTGGACTCCGCTCATCCCGGCTAGTTTCGATGCAGAACACGTAAAAGAATTCGGGAAAAAAGTCCCAATGGGAAGAGCAGGACAACCCAGTGAAGTGGGGCCCGCTTATGTCTTTTTAGCCAGCAAGGACGGCAGTTACATCACAGGGCAGGTGATCCATGTTAATGGTGGCGAAGTTGTGGGAGCTTAAATGTTAGGCTGGACAGAAATATTAGGTCTCACCGCCGGCGTTTTTACGACAGCCGCAGTTACCCCGCAGATCTGGAAGGCCTGGAAGACGAAAGAGGTGGATGATGTTTCTCCCGGAATGTTCTTTGTACTCATAACAGGACTGGCTCTTTGGGTGGCTTATGGGATCATTACCAAAGACATACCCATTATTGCTACAAATGGGGTTGCATTCACACTTAATAGTTTTATGCTCTTTCTCATTTACCGCTATCGGGAGAAAAACTAACTCATATCATATTAAGCTGTTAATCTTACTTAAAATTCAATTAAGAGATTCTTAAACCTGCTGATAAAAAGCACTTGAGGCTTTATTTTTACACAAATCCTATTTATGTCACGTGTACAAGCCCCAGAAGTTGAGAGTAATTCATCTTCTTCCAAAACAAAATTCGAAGATTTTATCATCGCTAAGGACCATCCATGTTTAATGGCCCAGACGGTCTTTAGTATGGATAAGGTTGACTTTCATGAATATGATAACTTCGGAAGCAGGGAAACTGCAAAAGCAATTCTGGCAGACCTAAAAAAGTACATCGCGGCTTATGACTTTGAGAGCAATGAATTTCTAACCTTTCTGGTGGGCTTTAAAGGAAAGCAGGATTATACTGAAGAGGAATTTGAAAAAACCCTGTGGGAACAATTACAACATTTGCATGAGGTAGACGATACCGAATGGGATGAAGCAGTAAGCGCCGATCCCGAAAATAAAAATTTCAGCTTTAGCCTGGGCGGAAAAGCTTTTTACATTGTTGGTTTACATCCAAACAGTTCCCGCAAAGCCAGGCAGGCACCTTATCCTGCTATTGCTTTTAATCTACACTGGCAATTTGAGAAATTAAGAGAAATGAATACGTATCATACCGTTAGGGATAAGATACGGGAAAGAGATACTGCCTTGCAGGGTGACATTAATCCCATGCTCGAAGATTTTGGAGAAAACAGTGAGGCAAGACAGTATAGCGGCCAAAAAGTTGGAGAAGAATGGAAATGTCCTTTTCTTCACGGAAAGAAATAATATATGTTTCGGCAAAAGAAATATCTTAAACAAGATCCCCAATACATTTTTGATTTTATCCAGCAACATCCATTCGCAACTTTTGTTCTGAATGGAGAAGACCTATTGGCCACACATATTCCGGTCCTGCTGAAAGGTACTCCGGAAAAATTCCTTTTGTACGGTCATATTGCCGAAGCCAATGAGCAGTACAAATTTCTAAAAGACGGTCTGGAGGCCCTTCTTATCTTTCACGGAGCACAAGGTTACGTATCCTCCTCCTGGTATAAGGATATTGATATAAGCACATGGGATTATTCAGCCGTACACGTGAACGTAAAGCTGAAGTTACAGACTACCGAAGAGCTGGAGGAAAGCCTGGAAAATCTTATAAAGAGATTCGAGAACGACAAACATGATCCAATCTATTATAAAGATCTTCCAAGGGAAATGATAGAGGATCATCTACCGCTCATTACTGGTTTTTGGTGTGAACCGGTAAAGGTGCAGGCTATCGCGAAATTGCACCAGGGATTCGACAAAGAAGATGTAAAGTCGGTATGCACTCATTTGGAAAAGAGGCAGGATATCGCATTAAGTAAAAATCTTAAAAAAGAACATGGTACAGATCATTAAAAAACAAACCGGCGCAGCCTTCAAGCTTCAAAAAGGGCAAAAATTAAAGGTGATCGATCCACATGGTGAGCAGGTAAGTGATATGGTTTTGTTTAATGCCCAGGATCCCCGGGAAAAGATCTCTTCGGGGAAAACTTTGGATTTTGAGGAAAGTATTTTGATCACAAAAGGCGACTGGTTGTGGAGTAACCGAAGCCATAAAATGATGAAGATCCTGGAGGACACCAATGGTCGCAATGACTTTCTACTGGCCCCGTGCAGCCCCGAGACTTTTAAGATCATGTACAACAATCCGGACTATCATCCAAGTTGCTTTGAAAATCTCTACACGAATCTCGCTCCCTTCGGGATAGAACCCGATGATGTACCCACAGCGTTCAATATATTTATGAATGTGCAATTTGATGAGAAGGGAAAATTAAGTGTGGATCCACCCCTAAGTAAAGCCGGAGATTTTGTTCTCTTTGAAGCCGAAATGGATCTGATAGTTGCCCTCACCGCCTGCTCTGCCGAGGACAGCAACAACGGCAGCTTCAAGCCAATTCACTTCGAAATCCTGGATTAATCTTTAAGAAAAAAATAAACCGGAGCTTTCTCCGGTTTATTTTGCAAATTATTTCGCACGACTCTTTTTAAATGAGCGAAAACAAATAGATCATATAAAAGGCCGCCACTAATCCAAATACAAAGACAGCAAAAACAACCGCTTTATTAATTTTAAACTTCATTAATTCTTAATTCTTGTTTAAATGTAAAAAATACCTTTTATCGTTCAGGATCATTAACAAAGGTTTAGTTTAAATTCAATAAATATTCGACGAAATACCCGTTTTTAACGTTAAACGGTTAGGTTGTAGTAGATTTCTTTTGCTTACTCCTAAATCTTATGTTTAGCATTTCGATACAAAGAGAGAAGAATACCGCGAAGTAAATATATCCTTTAGGAACATGATATTGCAATGCTTCCATGACCAGCATAAATCCTATTAAAATAAGGAAAGACAGTGCGAGGATTTGTATAGTGGGGTATTTGTTCACAAATTCTCCAATAGCTTTGGCAAAGATCATCATAACGATAATGGAGACTATGACGGCAATAACCATAAGTACAAGTTCATCTGTCAAACCTACTGCCGTCAAAATAGAATCGAATGAAAAAATGATGTCCAGCATGACGATCTGGAATATGGCATAACCAAAAGAGGAAATCTGTTTTAGTTCATGCTCATGTTCATCTCCTTCCACTTTTGAGTGAATTTCCATAATTGACTTGAGAAGCAGGAAGATTCCCCCGGCGGCCAGTATAATATCACGCCAACTAAAATCATACCCAAACATAGAAAAAACGGGTTCGGTTAAACTTATGAGCCAGGTGATGCTAAACAATAAAGCAATCCTCATTATCAAAGCAAGAGAAAGACCTGCAAGACGGGCCTTATTTTGTTGTTCTTTGGGAAGTTTGCCTGCTACAATAGAGATAAAAATAATGTTGTCAATGCCCAGAACGATCTCCATAAAAGTCAATGTGAGGAGCGCGATCCAGGTGTCTACTTGAAGAAAAATGTCCATAAAAAAGATGAGAAATTTTGGTTGAGCAGGTGAAGGTATAGCATACTATTCTTACACCAAATCTTTCTTAGAAAAGTTTAAGGTTCTAAAATTAAAATTGGCTTCCCAATTTTTTATTCATCTTCCACTAATTTTCTACGGAACCTGTAAAACGACCAGAACAGAATATTTCTTAGCTTTAAAGAATGAGAGAGAGCGTTTTCAAGGAATCACAAAAATTCTCCCAATGGTGGTTGTGGCTATTATTACTGTCTCTTGGTGCTTTACTTTTCTATACGGCCCCTGCCAACCTGGGAGCCTTAATACTCCTAGTGGTAAGCCTTCTCTTCCTGGTCATGCGGTTAGTGACACAAGTTGACAAAGAAGGGATAAGGTACCGGTTTTTCCCATTTATCAAAAGGCGTTATCAATGGCACGAAATAGCTTCTGCCAAGGTGGTGGATTACGGCTTTGTTGGCGGTTGGGGGATACGGCTTTTTACCTCTTACGGGACAATTTATAATGTAAAAGGTAGCAAGGGTTTGGCGGTGGAACTTAAAGACGGTAAGAAATTTTGTCTTGGAACACAAAAGCCTGAAGAACTTCAAAATATACTTTCATCAATACTTTCTAAACCTTCTAAAAATGGTAATTAAAGCATTTCTTTATTCTTTTTTCGCATTTTTCATTACTCTGCCTGTTCTTTCCCAGGAAGCCAGAGATTCTGAACTTTTCCAAACCCTAAAAAAGAAGGACAGCCTTTTGTTCGATGCAGGGTTTAACCACTGCGACATCGCTGCTTTTGAGCATCTAATAAGTGAGGATCTTGAATTTTATCACGACCAGGGAGGCCTTACCACGAATAAAAAAGATTTCCTCAACAATGTGCGAAACAACATTTGCTCCTCCCCTAACAAAAAACCATTTAGAAAATTAGATGCAGAAAGCCTGCAGGTCTATCCATTGTACCAGAACGGCAAATTATACGGCGCAATTCAAAAGGGGCGGCATGATTTCTTCATTAAGGAGCCGGGGAAGGAACTGTACCAAACCAGTACTGCTCTTTTTACTCATGTATGGCTCCTGGAAGATGAAAAATGGATCCTAAAACGGGTACTAAGCTATGATCACAAAGGCTAGAGGTTCAAAAAAAGCATTTTCTGCTGTCAATTAATTTTCACTTCTACACTTCTCTTTTAGATGAACTGGATCCTATTAGGGATCAAATAAAAAGGCCGCAGAATTTCTGCGGCCTTTTAAACTTTATTTTATTTCAAGATTAACCATCACTATTGTCATCGTCGTCGTCATCATCATCATCATCGTCATCATCTCCATTGTGATCATCAACGCTCACGAAAGCACCTCCAGAATCAAATTTTAGCTCCATACCATTGTTCAAAGTAACCTCAAAAGAATTGTCATCCTCTTTTTCGGCTTCAATGATGCTGTTGTCTGGATAATTTTCGGCTATATAATCTCTTATCACCTGCGGCAATTCTGATACTGCAATGTCATCATCATCCTTGTCATCGTTATCATCATCGTCTGCACGGCCCAGGAATTCCCCGTCGGCGTCAAAGATCAATTCTACATCATTGGAGAGTTCAATTTCATAATTCCCATTGTTTTCCTTTTCTGCTTCTTCAATGGTGGTACCGGGGAAGTATGTGGTGACGAAATTCCTTATGTTTTCAGGAAGACTTGCCGGTGCAATGTGCTCATCTCCAAAATCATCGTCATCATCGTCATCAATTCCCAGGAAGTTTCCCTGCTGATCAAAAATAAGTTCTGTTTCGTCGTTGAGCTCTACCTCGTAATTATTGTTATCCTCAATTTCGGACTCATAAATGGTGTTTTCGGGGTAATGGGTACTTATGTAATCAAGGATTACCTGTGGTAGCGCGGCTGTGTTCACATGATTATCGGCTCGTGGCGCTGTGAGGTTGAGATCCACATCTGTTCCATTATCTCCGCCATCATCATCACTTGAACAGGAATTAAAAGTGAGCATGGCCACAATTGCCAGGCTAAAAAGCTTCAGTTCTTTCATAATACAATTATTTATAGTGGTTTGCGCCTGTAAAACGCGGGAACTGGCTTCAAATTTTAAACTGCTGCAGATTTAGCACAATTTTAGCATTAACCGGGTTTTCTTAACTTTTGCTTATTCGGAAAAAAATTGCTCCAGGCCTGCCTGCCTCGCACCTCGATCCCTTAAAATTCAATTGCGTAGCGTTCTGAATTACGAATCATTCAGAAGAAGAGTCTACAGCTTTTATTACTTCTTGCAGAAATGTATTAATATTAAAATCGGGGTGCTCCACCAGTCCCAGACGAACCACTACCAGGTCTTTCGAAGGAATAATAAACACATGCTGCCCCTGGAAACCGTTAGCTGAAAACAGATCCCGCGGCACATCGGGATATAATCCGCCGGCATTGAGCCAAAAATGTGCACCATATTCACCATTGGAGCCCTCGACAGGTTTTACAGTGTATTCCACCCAATCTTTGTTGATGATCTGTTCCCCATTCCAGTTCCCCTCATTAAGGTACAGCAAACCGAATTTTGCCCAGTCGCGGGCAGTGGCCCAGGAATAGGAAGATCCTACATAGTTCCCGGCAAGATCGGTTTCCAGGGTCATGGAATGCATTCCTATCTTATCAATAAGTTCCTTGTACCAAAAGTCCAGGTAATCCCGGTAGGAACTAAATTGATCCCGAATAAGGCCTGATAGAAGATTAGAGGTACCCGAGGAATAGTTCCAGATGCTACCCGGCTCGCCAACCAGGGGTTTGTAAAGCTGCACTTCACTCATATCTTCGGCCAGAAAAAGCATTTTTGTAACATCTGATATTTTAGTGTAATCTTCTTCCCAGGCGAGTCCGCTGTTCATGTGCAGGAGATCATTGATCGTGATCTGATTTCTTTCATCCTCCTCCCATTCCGGGAAAAGGTGGTCCTGTTCCAGATCAATTTCTCCCTGTTTTTCCAACACCCCGAGTACGGCACTGGTAATACTTTTAGTCATGGACCAGCCCAATAATTTTGTGTCTTCAGAAAAACCCGGCGCATATCTTTCGGCTATTAGGTGATCTTTATAAAGAATTACGACAGCCCTGGTTTTATGCTCCTCTAAAAAGGCATTTTCAAGTGCTGTTTCCAGCTGAGCAGCATTAACTTCAGCAAAAACCGTATCCCGCGGACTCTCATGTCCATAGGGATAAGGCGCTGCAACAGGAGTTTGCACCCGCTGCGGGCTTGCTTCCGGCAGGTCATTTTTATCACTTCCTTCGGGAAGAAGAGTGCAACCGAGTCCGGGATTAAACTGTGCCGTACGCTTTTTAAGCCCAAAGACAGTAGCTGAAGCTGAACGTTTATCATAATCTATTTCATAGTCTGCAAGATCTACAGGGTCAAAGCCGTTGTCCTGGGAAGCTACGGTCTCGGGATCACGATTGGCTTCAAATACGCAGGAACAATGGTTCTTCGCTGCAAAACCGGTGATGAGATTAAGACGGGGATAGTAGATGTAAGCAACAATTCCAAGGGCGAGGAGAATGAAGATAATAACGGCAGTAAAGATCTTTTTCATGGAGAAATATTGGGAATTTAAATATAAACGTAAATCCCAATACCCTCCAAAAATGAGGGAATAATATGGTTCTATTACAGAATTAAATATAACCGGAATAGTGTCTGGAAAAGTTTAGACCCTCTTATCCATAGATCCTTTGTCCCGTTTTTTATAAAATATAACTAAGAACCTGGGTGAAAATGATAATAGCAACCAGCGCAAAAGGATATACAGTTGCATAAGCTACCTGTGGGCCTTCACTACTTGTCATTGAATCAACAGCACTTAGCCCCGGGGTACTGGTCATACCACCTGTCAAAGCTCCCAACACTGACAGAAAATTCATTTGAAGAAAAAGCCTGGCTACCAGGACTACAAAGATCATTGGGATTAAAGTTATCGCCGCCCCAATTGCAAAGAGACTCAGCCCATACTCCTGTATGGTAGGACCTAACTGGCTTCCTGCAGCCAGGCCTACAGGAATTAAAAAGAGTAAAAGACCAAATTGCCGGAGGATGTGATTTCCGGTTCCCGGAAGATTCCATAAAATTGGTCCTGTTTTTCCAATTCTGCTCAAAACAAGGGCAGCTAACAATACCCCGCCTGTAAGACCCAGTGAAAATGAGCTTCCCCCGGGAAGAGGTATTTCAATATTCCCCAGGACCAAGCCAATTACGATACCCAGTGCTACCGGTAAAAAACTGGTAGTTTCCACTTCCTTCATGCTATCACCAAAAAGCAAACTGAGACCATTGACATTTCCCCTGGTGGAGGAAATAAAAAGCCGGTCACCAAATTTTAGTTTTACAGATGGTCTTGCAGGCAGATCAATACCTGCCCTTCTAATCCTGGTAACGGTAGCTTTATAATTCTCTCTTAAGTTTAATTCCCCTAAGGTTTTGTTTACCACATTACGTTTTGAAACTACATACCATCTTACTTCAAACATACCGCTCTCGGGGATATCGATCTCTGTTGGCTTTCCTAAAAGCAATTCTACTCTTTTGAGCGCTTCATTCGTCCCTACAGCACGTACGAGATCACCCTTTCGCAGAACAAGATCTGCTGCAGGGGGAATGGACGTTTCATTTGCCCTCATGACCCTGGAAATATTCGCCTTGGTCATTAGCCTAATATCTAATTCCCTAATAGTTTTCCCGTCGGCATTCTCATTGGTTATTATGAAATTCTTATGGGTAACTTCAGGGATTTGGGTTTGGGTTTCTTCTGCATATTTCTGTTCTTCCTTAGCCATATTGGTGGCAAAAATTTTTGGAATCAGCCTAACGAAAAGGATTACCCCTACAACCCCAAAAGGATAAGCAATCCCATATCCAATAGATGCCAAAGATGAGCCCGTAGCTTCAATAGCTGCTGCCAGACCCGGCGTGCTGGTTAGCGCTCCCGAAAACAAGCCTACAGAGATCCTGTAGTCAATATCAAAAACGATGGCTGAGACAAAAGTTGTAATAGCACCCACCACAACAGTCAAAAAAGCCATACTTATAAGTTTCATTCCTTGCGACTTATAAACTTCAAAAAAAGTGGGCCCGGCCTGCATTCCAATAGTAAAGATGAAAAGCAATAACCCTATTTGCTGAATGATTCCCGGAAAGGCAAACTCAATGCCCTGAGAAAACATTACATAGCCATAGAACATGGCAACAAAAATCACGGCCGAAGAATCCAGGGAGAGACCCCTAAAGGATACCTTACCCAGAATGATACCTATACCAATGATTATGAACAGAGCAACATAGTCAACGCTAAGGAAGTCAAGGAGTGAAGACATTTAAGATCTGATTTTAATTACTTTCAACCGTCGATAAACCACTTAAAAATGGCTTTTTGAAAAACAATTTTCCGCTGCAAAGATCAGGCATTTGGTACAAGATTTAACGTGTCTTCCTAAAAAAAGCAAGGGATCAAATGGAAATTTATTATCACCAACAATTCTTAATTCTTGCTTCTTGATTCTTGAGCATATCGGTGTTTTTTAATTCACCCGCACATCCTGAAAGTAATTCCTGAAAATGGCTGCAGTTTTTTCCAGGATTTGAGTGTCGGGTGGATTTACATCTTTAAGCTTGTATTCCATTCCCAAAGCTTCCCACTTATGCACCCCTAACTGGTGATAAGGCAGGATCTCTACCCGCTCTATAGTTTTGTAGTTTTTAAAATGTTGTCCAAGCCCATGTAAATGCTCCTCCTGGTCACTCCAACCAGGAACCAGCACATATCTTAGCCACATAGGCTTTCCCGTGGACTCCCTGTATTCGGCTACTTTAAAAGTGCTGGTATTAGAAACGCGGGTAAGTTTTTTGTGCCATTCATTGTTGAAATGCTTCACGTCCAGCATTAGCAGATCGGTTACATCCAGCAGGTCCTTTGCAGGCTTATCAATGAGACGGCCATTGGAATCAAGTACCGTATTGATGTTTTCTTCATGCAGCCTGTCGAAAAGTTTTTTAATGATGCTGCGTTGCAGTAGCGGTTCTCCACCGGATACGGTAACCCCTCCTTTTTTTCTAAAGTAAGGCTTCTGTTTGATCGCCCTGCTTACAAGCTCTTCGATCTCCAAAAAATGCCCGCCCTTTACATCCATTGTGTCGGGATTAGCACAGTAAAGACAGCGAAATTGGCATCCCTGGACAAATACCACCATTCGAATACCGGGGCCATCATGGGTTCCAAAAGATTCAATGGAATGCACTCTAAGTTGTTGAGAAGATCCCGTGTTCAATTGTTCTACTTCCTGTGCAACCAGCAAACCATCTTTTATCATAATCCTGTATTTTGTATAAAGTAATAAAAAAACATCAGGAGATCGCTTTAGGGGGGAAGGCTGAAATCTCCTGACGTTAATTAAAAACTCAATCCTAAACTTAAACTTACATTCTTTCGTGGAAGGTTCTTGCGATCACCTCCAGTTGATGTGCTTTTGAAAGCCTTATGAAATTCACGGCATATCCCGAAACCCTTATTGTTAATTGCGGGTAATTCTCGGGGTGCTCGTAAGCATCCATTAAGGTTTCCCTGTTGAGCACGTTGACATTGAGATGGAAACCACCCAATCCAAAATAAGCATCCAATAATCCTGTTAGGTTATCGATCTGTGCTTCCCTGTCGCTGCCAAGAGATTTGGGTACTATTGAGAAGGTGTTTGATATTCCATCCTGCGCGTCACGGTAATCCAGCTTGGCAACAGAGTTCAAAGAAGCTATAGCTCCATGTTCATCGCGACCGTGCATAGGGTTCGCACCGGGAGCAAATGCTTCTCCTGCTTTTCTGCCATCGGGGGTTGAGCCCGTCTTTTTGCCGTACATTACATTTGAGGTAATGGTGAGCAGAGAAAGCGTGGAAAATGCATTTTTATAACATTTATGTTTTGCCAGTTCCTGAGAAAAGAATTTGGTGATCTCACGGGCAATGTTATCCACTCTCTCGTCGTCATTCCCGAATTTTGGATATTCCCCTTCTACTTTAAAATCTACAGTAAGCCCATCTTCATTACGTATAGGTTTTACTTTACCGTATTTAATTGCCGAAAGAGAATCTGCAATGATCGATATTCCGGCTATTCCATAAGCCATGTCAATGCCGGGATCTGAATCTACAAAAGCTAATTGTGCTTTCTCGTAGTAATATTTATCGTGCATGTAATGGATGATGTTCATGGTCTTGGAATAAACCCTTGCCACTTCCACCATAGACTTTTTAAAATTGGCCATTACTGCCTCGTAGTCCAAATACTCATCCTGCAGGGAAGGTATTCCCTCCAGTAAAGACTGACCCGAATTTTCTTCGCGACCTTCATTAAGAGCCATTAATAAAGTTTTTGGAAGGTTTACACGCGCTCCAAAGAACTGTATTCTTTTCCCGAGTTCCTGGTAGGAAACGCAACATGCGATCCCATAATCATCAGATCCTCTTACTTCTCTCATTAAATCATCATTCTCATACTGTATTGAGGAAGTATCAATAGATACCTGAGCACAAAATTCTTTAAATCCTTCAGGAAGATTCTGTGACCAAAGCACAGTAAGGTTTGGTTCGGGCGAAGCTCCAAGGTTGTAAAGAGTTTGTAAAAACCGGAAAGAAGTTTTAGTAACCTTTGTTCTGCCGTCATTGAACTGGCCACCAATAGCTTCGGTCACCCAGGTTGGGTCTCCACCAAAGATCTCATCATAAGCTTCCGGACGCAGGTGTCGAACCATGCGCAGCTTCATTACGAACTGGTCAATAAATTCCTGTGCCTCTTCTTCAGTAATAATACCTTCAGCAAGATCTTTCTCAATAAAAATATCAAGGAAAGAAGAAACGTTACCCAAAGACATCGCGGCACCATCCTGTTCTTTTACAGCGGCGAGGTAGGCCATATACACCCATTGTACTGCTTCCCGGGCGTTTTGTGCAGGTCTTGCAAGATCTAGACCATACATTTCACCCATCTTTTTGATGTCTTTAAGAGCTATAATTTGATCTGTGATCTCTTCTCTTAACCTAATTTTATGTTCGGTCATTTCGCCATCCACAAGCCTCTTGTCCTCTTCTTTTGCTTCAATAAGACGATCTATTCCGTAAAGGGCTAAACGGCGGTAATCTCCAATGATCCTTCCGCGGGCATAATTGTCGGGTAATCCAGTAAGAATTCCCTGAGAACGATAATTCCTTATCTCCTCATCGTATGCAGCAAACACAGCGTTGTTATGGTCTTTAGTATAATTAAAAACGTCTTTAACACGCTGCGTTACCTGCTGACCTTTTTCGGCCACTGCTCCTTCCACCACACGAATTCCGCCAAAAGGCTTCATGGCTCGTTTTAAAAGCTCATCTGTTTGCAGACCTACAATTACTTCAAGATCTTTATTGATATAACCTGGTCCATGACTTGTAATACTGGAGATATTTTCTGTATCAATAGCCCTGCAGCCATTCCTTTCCCTCTCCTCCTTCATTGCGATAAGGCAGGTTTCCCACAGTTCTTTTGTTCTTTCGGTGGCACCGGCCAGGAAAGAAGCGTCCCCATAATAAGGACTCACGTTTAATGTCACAAAATCCCTGACATCGATCTTCCTGTTCCAGGCTCCTTCGCGGAGCGCGAGTACTTCTTGAGATAGGTTAAGCATAATTTTTGTTTTAGCTGAAGAAGGTATTACCCAATTATTGACAAGTACCTCTTCCTTTAATTTCAAAGCAAATTTCCGTCAGAAATCACAGCTCTAATATGACAATTATCAGGATTTGGCGTTCCCTACAGCCGGCAGAATTCTTCAATCGTTTTAGTTGATAACTAAAATTATAATGTGAGAATTAATAGTATGCCAATTAAAAAAACCTCTGCTACATTTAAGAAAAAAGCAAAAAAAAGATGAAGCTGAACGCTTCATCTTTTTTATGAATTAAATAGGAACAGTTAAGTTTTCACAACTTCCAATCCCGGGCTTACAGGTTGTGTCCTAATTTCGGTTCTTAGATTTTTTGCCTTTAGCTTCTTAATGTCTCTTTGAATAAGGAAAGAGAAGATCAACGCTACCACAAGAAGTCCCGCGAAGAAATACAATGTAACATTATAATTATCTGATACCGTTCTGGTCCAGGCGGCGAACAATGGACCTGCCATCCCCGCTGCTGCCCAGGCTGTTAAAATATAGCCATGGATAGCTCCCAGTTGTTTTGTACCAAAAACATCCCCAATATATGCCGGGATAGTAGCAAAACCACCTCCGTAACAGGAAAGGATCAAAAATATGATACCCTGAAAAACAATTGGATTTGTTGCTGTTGGAAGGATAAAGAAAGCTACTACCTGGATGGCAAAGAAGATCGTGTACATTGCCGGTCTACCTATGTAATCTGAGAAACTTGCCCATCCTATACGACCGGCACCGTTAAACAGCCCCATAATTCCTACCATGGTAGCCGCAGCGACCACAGTCATGCCTGCATATTCCTGTGCCATTGGCGAGGCAACCGAAATTATTGCAATTCCGCAGGAAATATTGATAAAAAGCATAAGCCATAAATACCAGAAACGCTTTGTCTTTACTGCTTCATTAGCTGTTAACTGAGAGAGGTCCTGTTGTACCTTTTTCTTTCCCGAAGCTTCTGTAACATGAAAACCTTTTGGCACCCAGTCTTTAGGAGGAGGTGCAAGATAAAGGGATGAGAAAAAGATGATAATAAAATAAAGACTTCCCATAATAAAGAAGGTATTGGCTATTCCTACTGCAGAAATAAGATAAACTATTACCGGACTACTAATAAGTGCGGCAAAACCAAAACCCATAATGGCAAGACCAGTGGCAAGACCACGTTTATCTGGAAACCACTTTACCAGAGTAGATACCGGGGTAATGTACCCAAGACCAAGACCTATTCCTCCAAAAACCCCGTAGAAAAGATAGAGTAGGTAAATGGATTCAAGATAAATTGCAAGGCCAGAACCCGCTATTCCAATTCCGAAGAAAATTGCCGCCAGCAGTCCCGATTTTCGGGGACCTTTCTTTTCCAGGTAATGCCCCAGGAATGCAGCTGAGATCCCTAAAAAAAATATTGCGAGGCTAAAAGTAAATTGGGTATCGGCAAGTTCCCAGCCAAATTTTTGAATAAGGGGTTTGGTGAAAACGCTCCATGCATAAACAGAACCAATAGAAATGTGGATACCCACGGCAGATGCGGCTATAAGCCATCTATTTTTAATTTTTCCCATGAGAGAAATTTTTATAAGAAATTTAATAATTCAACAAAATAATGACAGTCGCCCGTAAAAAAATATGACTGCGGTCAGCCCGGTACAAATGCTTAAGAATATCTGTTGAAATCAATTCCTTTCTACTCTTTTCAAGGAAAAACCTGTAAATTTACGGCCGCTAACCAAAAACATTAAAATGATAGGACAGGAAGAGTACAGGGAAGAAAAAACACCCGAATTATATTCAAAAACCCTCATCCTCATCTTTGCTATTCTTTTCTCCACGATCTTTGCAGCTGCCCTGTTTATCGTCAACCTAAGAATCTTAGGAAAGACAAAAGAGGCCTTTTGGGTATTGATCTTTGCTATTGTTTATCTTATTGCCACCGGTCTTGTGATGCAGGTATTTGGCCTTGCTCCCAGCATGACCATTATTGCCAATGTTATTGGAGCCGCTATTCTAAACGAGTTCTTCTGGAACAAATTCATTGGCAGCGAATTCTCTTACAAAAAGAAAAGCTGGATCAAACCTACTTTAATTTCTGTAGGGATTGCCTTGCTATTCTTCCTGTTGGTGATGGGAAGTATGTAGATTAGTGGCAGTGGGCAGTGGGCAGTGATCAGCAGGCAGAACAAACAAACACTTAACTCTCTTAGAAACCAATCAATTCCCGGTTCCCCCGGTGAAAATGATAACAGGTTAACCATCATGAGATTTCTCGGTCGCGAAAAAGCTTCTTCGAAATGACATTTTCACAATCTTTTCTTCGTGCTCTTATTTCTTAGATTATTGGACTTAGGAAAAAACATTTTCAGAAAAAATCAAGATAGGCTCCAAATTTAAAATTTGAATGGGAGGCAAAAAGAAAAACCTCCCAAGGGAAGGTTTTTCTTGTTTAAAATCAACTTATCTATACTGCCAGCAGGTTTTTCTGTTCCTGCTTCGACATTCTTTTATAACGCACGATTGCTATAAAAGTAATAGCCAGTAATATTCCGGTCATCCAATAGATCCATCCAGGAATTGGAACAGGATCTCCCGAAGCATACGAATGTAAGCCGGACAGATAATAATTCACCCCGAACGATGTCATAAGAATAGATGAAAATGCCCATAGACTGGCAATGTTGAGAACCAGAGAGTTTTTGAGTTTAGGAATAAGCCTTAGGTGCAGCACAAAGGCATAGACCATAATTGAAATTAAAGCCCAGGTTTCCTTTGGATCCCATGCCCAGTAACGGCCCCAGCTCTCATTGGCCCATACCCCGCCCAAAAAGGTACCTACAGCAAGAAGAAATAGACCAATAGTGATCGACATCTCGTTTACCATGCTTAGCTCCTGCATGCTCTTCCACCATTTTGCCGAAGGTTTTAAAGGTTTGAATATTAAAAGAATTAAACTCAGCAGAGCCAGCAGGGCAGCAAGGGCAAGCGGTGCATATCCACTTACAATAACTGCTACATGTATCTTGAGCCAGTAAGAATGAAGGACAGGCATAAGATTAGTGATCTCGGGGTTCAGCCAGTCAAGGAAGGCAACGAAAAGTAAGGTTCCCGAAAAGAGGATTCCCAGAGGTACTGTAAAATGTGATTTTTTCTCAAAGACTAATCCGAAGAGGAGAATACACCAGGCCACAAAAACCAGCATTTCGAAACCATCGCTCCAGGGAGCGCGTCCCGCGATATACCATCGCAATCCAAGGTGGATGGTAAAGAGTGCCAATCCTGCCCAGGCAACTGCAAGACCTGCAATCCAGGAATAGCGTAACCATTTTGGTTGTGAAAACAACTTAATAATTGCCAGCACCAGCATTACCGCCCCAAGGATCCAAAATATTCCAAACAGCCTGTTTCCGAGATTTAGTTTATTATAAATAATTTCTGTCTGCAGCCTTTCTTCTCCGGGATGCACCTCTGCCCCGGCTTTTTCCTGAAACAGTTCTATATAAGACAGCACTTCGTTAGCCTCTGCATAGTTACCTGTAGCAATACCTTTATTAAGTGCAGACAAATAAAGAGGGGTGATGCTTTTCACGAAGAGCGCATCCTCTTCATCAAATCCCATGTTATGTTGGTTAGCAGTAAACCAGGTATTGTTCTCATCCAACCGGTTTGGAAAGAGCTTTAAAAAGTCACCTCTTAAGATCGCATAGAAAATATTGAATCGCTCATCAACTTTCAAAAGTTCTTTATGCGCTTCGTTTCTTTCTGAAGGCTTGAGTCTGTTGGCTTCCTCTACCAATCCCTGCAGAAGGTAATTTCCATCGGGATCGATCAATTCCTGGAAACTCACACTGCTCACCGGGGCGTGCCCTATAGCTTCAAATATGGCGGCTCCTTTCTTTTCATCAACCTTGATCAATGGCAAAGCACTAAATCTTCCCGGGTCCAGCTGCACGGCAAGTAAAAATTGTTCGGCGGTAAGTTCAATTTCTCCTCCGGGTTGATCAATACTAATAGTGGAGCGACCGCTTAATTTCCTGGTGATCTCGTTGGCAAGAGTATTGAGAGGTTTCATACGCCCATCAAGATCCTGTACCACAAGATTGCCATACGCCTGAGCCTGGGAAAGCGGAACCACAGCCTCCCGTATATTGGGCACTTCATTGTGCCCATACATCTTCATCCCAATAAACAGAGAAAGCAGAAGGGCCAGAAAAGTAAGAGCGGTAGCCTTCGGAATTACAAATTTAGGTACTGTCTCCATTCCCTCTTCCTTAAGGGATCCATTTTCTGAAACTTTGATCCCGCCGGGCATTTTTGGCCCCTTTTCATTTATGGTTTTGATCCTGCGGTTGAGAATGCTGAACCTGCTACCCTTCACAAAAAAGGTAAAGAACATTCCAATGGTAAGCAGAGTATAAGATAAATAGGTGATGTAGGTACCGGGTCGATCCTGACTCACAGAAAGAACAGTCCCCATTTCATCTGTATCATAAGAGGCCTGGTAAAAACGGTAACCTTTATGGTCGAGAACATTATTCATAAAAACCCGGTATGGGAAACTGGCTTCCTCATCGATTACCTGCAGTTCACTGGCATAGCTGGAAGGACTTTGACTTCCCGGATACCGCTCCAGTTGAAATTCCCGGAGCTGTAAAGCAAAAGGTAAAGTCTCCTGGCGGGGACCATATGAAAGGGAATATTTTTTACCATCTGCAAAGAATACGTGTTTTTGCGGATCCCTTGTAACTATGGGAGTGTAGGTGCTTAATAATTCCTCTCCCCGGGCATTAGTTACCTTTAGCCTTAGCATTGTAGGCAGTTCTTTGGCAATTTCTTCATCTTCTTCAGCAAAATAAACCAGTTGCTTACCTTCATAAACCCCTTTTACAAGAAAAGCAGAGCTATCTGCCTGGTAAAGATTTCTTACCTGTAAGGGAGATACCTCCCCGGCTTTTAACACACCCATTGCCTGGGTTGTCATCTCCACCACATGCATATTCCTGTCACTTGTGATCATCCATTTTCCATCTTCCTTAAAAACCTTTATGTTTCCTGTTCCCTCTTTGGAAGTAGACAATTTCATTTTCCCAAACGGGAGATCTTCTCCTACTGGAAGGAGATGATCTTCACGATCTGCCCCAAAGGCCATTGCAATATCAACAAGAGTATCTTTTCCCGGCAGGTATTCTCCCCGGGCTCCTTCAACATACCTGTCAAGGGAGACCGTAAAAATCTTCTCATTTATATTTACGACCACTTCCTGGGGCTTAAATTCATAAGAGCTTATCTCAAGCGGCTTTTCAAACCGTAAGTTTCCTTCTCCTACCCCTTCTTCACTGAGCTGCAAAAATTTATCTGCCGAATAGTAAGTGTTTTTCGTCTCTCCTTCCCTAATATGAATAATCCCTTCATTGCTGAAGTACCTCGTAACTCCGGCTCCTAAAATCATAAGCACAAAAGCAATATGAAAAAGACCCAAGGGCCAGCGCTTTTGAGTGAACAATTTGTACTTCCCAATATGAGCTACAAAATTGACTGCCAGCCACACCATTATCACTTCAAACCACCATGCCTCGTAAACCAACTCCCTGGCAACGGCTGTGCCGTGATCATTTTCAATAAAAGTGGCAACTGCCATTGCTCCTGCAAAGGCAACTATGAGTAAAAAAGACACTTTAGTGGACAATAAGATTCTTCCTAATTTCATTTTGATCAATTTAACCTTGACACCTCTGGCAGCAGTACTGCCCCCAATTTTTTATATAAAAAAGGCCAGCCTGAAAATTCCGGTAACTGTTATTTTCAGGCCGGCCGGCAACTACAAACTTTCTAATTATCTACTGCTCACTTTTTTAACTGAAAGGGTTCTTGCTTCCCTTTCCTTACCTTCTTTAATCCAGTGAGGAATTACTTCTTCGAGAAACTTTTCTTTTGTTTCAAGTTCTTCAGGCATATCAAGGCCAATATATTTTTGCAGCACGTCCTTATCATTCAAATCGGGCATTTCCACTGGTTCAATTTGCCCTAATTCGGCTAAAAGACGGGTAAGGGCGATACGGGCTTCCTGAACTTTACCGGTAGCTGAAGTTACTATCCTGCTGGTTTCAAGCGGCGCATGGAAAGCTGCTCCATGAGAGGCTACAGAAAAGTCCCAGCGCCATTGAGCGTGTCTTATTTTAAGCAGAATATCTTCCATTTGAGCTTCTGTAGCTCCAAGCTCCCAGGCTTTTTTTGCTTCGATATGGGCCTGTGCAAGCTGCTTTTGTAAATACCCGGTGCCTTCTTTGATCTTACGTTGACGCTCATAAACATCGTTCACTAAATCTTCTTTTTTCTCCCTGTGACACACAAAGCAGGAATTTTCAACATTAGAGAGAGGAGAACCTATATGGTGATCTGTGAATTTTTGTCCGCCTTCGGTTTTATATGGCATGTGACAATCTGCACATGATACACCCCTTTTAGCATGAACACCCATGGAGAAGATTTCATAATCGGGGTGCTGCGCCTTGATCATAGGTGTTTTACTTAATGGATGCACCCAGTCTGCAAAATCGATATTATCGTAATATTCTTCCATGGCTTCTACGGTTAAACCACCTTCCCAGGGAAATTTAAGGTAAGCCGCGCCTTCCTTACCGGGTAAGTCCTTTGCAAAATAATACTCCACATGGCACTGGGCACAAACCAGGGAACGCATTTCCTGGTGGGACACATCACTTATATTTTTATTCATGGCCTCAAAAGCCTCAACAAGAGCCGGACGGGTAATTGTGAGGTTCATGGTTTCGCTGTCATGGCAGTCTGCACAACCTATAGGGTTGATCATTTCACTTCCAAAATCAGATAATTTATGGCTGTAGAACTCGGTCACTCCTATTTCATCCATAAGCCGTGGCACATCTGTACTCTTACAAGTCCAACAGGTGCTGGGCATAGGCCCTTCTCCCTTTTCCCAGGGGGAGCCAATTCTTGCAGTAGCTCTAATATCGGTCAGGGCATGGGCGTGACCTCTTGGCTGGTTGTAATCCTTACTAAAACCATATCCTGCCCACAAGATCACCAATTCGGGTTGGGCATCGAGAACATCGGCAAAACCGCTGGTACTGTAAAGTCCTTTAAATGTCGTGTCGGCAGTTTTTTTATAGGATTGGTATTGTCTCGGGTAGTTAAGACCCCAAACAGAATCCCTTGGCTCTATCCCTTCTATTTCTACCTTAGGCTGATAGGCAAAGCGGGCTTCGGCTCGCCGGTCCATGATCGTATAGGCCAGCAGCGCCAGCAGAAATACAGCTATTACGGTTACTATAAAAATGATCCAGTTTTTCATAATTCTATGGTTAGTATCAGGTTGTGCAGACTTTTATTGTTTTTATGGATTTGTTGGTCGAACTGTGGAAACAGTATCTATTTCTTTGTCTTCGGCTATATAATCCTTTAACCAGGATGGAATCACATCCCGGTCTTCGGGCACATGCATTTCAACAGGTTCTATCTGGTATCCCACGGCCGAAAGGCTTTTAACCCTGCCGTGAGGTACTTCCCGGTGGCATTCCCAGCAGGTGCGGTCTGTTCTGTGCACCTCATGGTCCACTACGGTTGCCGCAAGTTTAGGATCTGTGATACGGGCATCATGGCAGCGAATACAGTTGTTCTGTATTACTTCAACAGATGGCTCCCGCGCCTTAATCACTTCAGGTTCTGCCCGTAAAGTAAAAATGGTGGAATGATAAAGCCCATCCATTGCTTTAAAGTAATATGAATTGAAAACATTATCCTGGGGCACGTGGCAATCGTTACAACTTGCTACCTCCCTATGAGAGCTTTTGTTCCAGGTGAGGTACTGTGGCGTCATGACGTGACAATTAATACAGGCTTTAGGATCATCGGAGAGATAAGAAGTAGCGTTGCTGAGTTTTAAAACGTAAAATCCAAGACCCAGAAATGCCCCCATTGATATCGCCGCAGCAAGCCCCCATTTTTTGGGAGGCAGAAGACGACGGAAAAAGGACTTCTTTTTGGAAGGCTTTGTCATAACCTACTATTTGTGGTGTAAAAATACTTTCCCGATGCTTTTTAAAATATGACAATTATCAGATTGAATTGAAAATCCTGAGAAATTGGAAGTTATTTTTAGAAAATTCCTGAGAATAACGGGCGCTCAATTTCTTTGAAGTAGCTTATCCCTTCAGGACCCTGTCATCTCCCCGTTGAATTGGAAATAAAATGATGACAGCGAGAAATAAAAGATAGAGAAGGCTTAAATAAGCAAACCATTTCATAGCCACAGGAAAAAGAGAGGCCGGTTCAAAATAGGCAGCAGTTATAGCATAAAGCAGCAGCCCGGCAAGTCCCAGAAAGATCAGCAGGCAAAAACTTCTTCTCCATGCCTGCTGTGGAGAAAAGGGTGCAAAATGTCTTTTTTGGGACCCCAAATCCTCAAAAACCTGCCAGGTTTTCCAAAGCCACAGGAATAACAAGAGTCCGAAAAAGAACCAGATGGCCTTTGCAGCGATCACTAATTTCCCCATGCCAATAGCTCCATATCCTTCAAAGCTGCCCCATTCATTGAGGATAGCTGCAAAAAAAGGCCAACTCCTCTGGCTGTTGGAAAAAATTACCAGGCCGTTTCCATCTTCGGGAACTGCATAGAATTGGGTCATCCATCCGGTTCCCTGTCCGCCGTGGGAGACGGCCCTTTTCCCTTCTGGAAGCTGATCAATGAAGTGACCAAATCCGTAGTACTCGAAAGCAACTCCATACAAACCCGCGATGTACACCCGGGGAGTATACATACTTTGGATCGATTCTTTGGAAAGCACGCGGCTGCTTCGAGGATCCCCCGGAAAACCTGCAATTACGAATTGCATCACATCATCCAGCGTGGCAAACAAACCTCCTGCAGCTTTGTCGGGATAGACATATACGGGAATGGGATCTCCGGATGAATCGTACCCGTTTGCAACCGGCGGACTGAATGTCGAATCCCATTCAAAACTGCTTTTTTGCATCCCCAAGGGAAGCAGGACCTCCTGTTCCATGAATTGAGAAAAGCTTCTTTGTTTAACCTCTTCGATCAAGAGTTCCAACAGAATAAAACCAGTGTTGGAATAGGAAAATTCTTTGCCGGGCTCTTCCTGCAGGACAGCATCTTTTGAAAGCAATTCATGCAGGGAAGGCTTTTCTGAAGTTGGGGAATATCTTATACCAATCGTTCCCAGGGGCATCCCCGCCTGCTGACTCAACAGCAATCTTGTTGTCACCTGCTCTTCGTCATAAGGAGACGGCGGAAATTTCCAGGTTTTGAGATATTTCACAACGGGTGTATCCAGGTGGATCTTACCCTCTTCTACCAGTTTCATGACGCCCCAGGCGGATACAGATTTGGAGATGGATTCCATCCTGCAATAGGTATCGGTAGTCATCCTGCGACCCGCCTCCACATCGGCAGCCCCATAAGCATTTTTCCAGACCGGTCTTCCGTCAGAGATCATACCTATCACCACTCCCGGGATTTTGTACGCTTCCATTAAGCGAGGGATCTCCTGGTCTAAAAAGGCTATAAATTCTTCAGAAGTATTTGTTGAGGCCGCTTTCTGCTGAAAAGTAAAAACAGGAGCGAGCCAATAAGTAATCCCTACCGAAATTAATAACAACATAAGAAACCGGTAAATGCCCTTCTTTTTCGAATTCTCAAATCCCCACATCTTCAAATCAATTTTTTAGAATTTGGTGCTTGTAATTTGGAATTTCCTTGTGGGTTTCACGCAAAGGCCACAAAGAAATCCTGTTCATTGGTTAATGATCATAGTTAATTGAAAAAGGTTTCCCGCAGATCACACAGATTTTCGCAGAACAACTAATCCCCAATGCACCATTCTCTAATTTACCCTTCTTGGAATTTAGTGCTGGTGATTAGGAATTTCTTCCATTTCCTCTTTAAATTCTCAAATCCCCACATCTTCAAAACTCTTTGTAAAGTTTATACATTATAAAATATACCTTTTTCAATAAACCTTATACCTTTAAAACGCCTCTCCCAGGGTGACGTAAAAACCTCCCGTATCCTTTCCCACTCCGTAATCGAGCCTTATGAAGGTAGGATTGGCCTTATTGATATTATAGCGCAGACCGCCACCTGCAGTCCATTTAATATATTCTGTTTGCAGCTCATCGAAGCCGGGGCCAACAACTCCCAATGCACCAAAAGCCACAACCCCAAAACGCCCTGTGAGGATGCGACGAAACTCGGTCTGCACCTGTGCCCCTGTTCTGTCCCTGTACCTGCCTTTCATATAGCCCCGCATGATCTCCTGCCCTCCCAGCATGGCAAGTTCGCGGAATGGAACTTCTCCCGCAGTATGTTCTATGCGGGCGTGAAAGGCAAGCACATTCTTTCCGCCGGAAGTAAAGTCATAGTATTTCCTCGCGTCCAGCAGGTAAGACTGAAAATTAAAGTCTCCAAACCAGTTGGTGGAAAAGAAAAGCGTGGAAAATTCAAGATAATGGTTGGTGGTGGGGGTCATGATGCTGTTCCTTTTATCCCAGATAAAGCTCGCACCCAGGCCTAGGTTCGCTCCTCCTTCTGCACCGGTTACCGCCGGGGCTTTTATCTCTTCATCTTCATTGAGGAAATAGGCTACATTAAACATGTTGGTATACTGCAAATAAGGTCCTGCAAAAAGATTTGATTTCCACTGTTGAAGAAATTTCTGCCGAAAAATAATCTTTTGATATTCCACTTTGACCTCATCCTCCTCCAGGGTTTCGGGACCGATTCCCCAAAAGCTTTCCGGCCATTTCTGGTAAGAGGCATAACCTTTCCAGAACCATCTTTCATGCGGAAATATTATGGTATAATCGGCCTCTACACTGCTCTGCTCATTAAAGGAAAAAGCAGTAGAAAGCAGCGCATTGGAGGCCCGGGTCTCCGGCCCTGCCTGGCCGGGTTTAAACTGCACCAGCAACAATGCCCCAAGCACAAGACGCGTATCTGGGGAGTAACTTATATTAGGTAAGGGTGTGTAGGTGGTCTTGAACCTAATAGTATCCTCCTGCCCAAAACAGATTATGGACATAAGACTAAATACGAGCAGCAGGAATTTTGCCTTTTTCATGACACATAGGATTTAAGCGGAGAACTGAGAGATGGCCCCAGCCTGAGAATTAAATAGAAGATGACGAAATATTTGATCCCTATAGCCCACACTTCGGCAGCTGTGGAATAATCAATAAGTACCCCAAAATAATTTATGGAAAAGTGAAAAAGAATAGCGGCAGGAATACTACCTCCCGTATTTACAAAGATCCAGGCATACAGCACTGCAGAGCCAACTATATCGACCATCCATATCCAGAAACCGGCAGTGAGGAAGCCTTCAGTATACTGGTAGGTTCCGGGAATGACGAACATGGGCAGGTGCCAAATTCCCCAGACCACACCAACAATAAGTCCCGAAAATAAAGTGTTTTGTCTCTTCTGAAAAAAATCCTGCAGCCAGCCCCTCCAGGCAGGTTCTTCCACCAGTGGACCAAATACAAAAATAAAAATGATAAATCCCGGGTTAAGGTATTCCCTCAATTCCGGAACAAAATACGCCTGCCAATTCGCAGGAAAAGAACCACCGAATATAGAGGCAGTAATGATCCCGGAGATTTTCAGGAAAAACGGGAGAAAAGGGATGATCAGGAGCCATTTCCAGCTAATGAGCGACAGGTCCCTTAACCTTCTCCAGTAATTTCGTCGGGCTTCTGCAGTACTTCTAAAAAAAAGCGCTGCCATAGCACCTAACAAAGGACCAATGCCCGCTATTCCAAAAAGCACTTTCCCCAAGAGGTTGTCGAAGCTTTCATTGAGCAACAGGATGGAAAAGAGAAAGAACCAGGTCCATCCATGTGAAAAGAGAAAAAAGAAAAACAGAGATCTGCGCCTTTGTTTTTTCATAATCCCAAATTTTAGCCCCGAAAAAACCTCCCGGCAATCCCCGAACATTGATAGTCACAAAGTTAGCTTAGGAAATAAGAGAAGAACCTGATATTTATCAAATTGAGAAGAAATTCCTCAACCTGAAGAAGCCAAAACAAAAGCATTCAAAATGTCTTTTTTAAGACCTGTTTGGGAATAGGTTTTTTTAATTTAAAAATTAAATTAAGATCTTATTACTTAATTTTGAACCGGTTGCCCCTTTATCAAATGAGCTATGGAAATGGATAAAAAGCTCCTGGCGATAAAACTCCTGCACACCCTGGTGTGGGCATTTTTTGTGACTATCATTTTCTATATCTTTTATTCGGGTCTTGCAAATAAACTCACCACTTTTACCTGGATCTCCATTGGATTGGTCATTGGTGAAGGGCTTGTGCTGCTTCTGTTCAAAATGTTTTGTCCGCTCACGGTTATAGCCAGGAAATATTCAGATTCAGAAAAGGCAAATTTCGACATCTTTTTACCCGAGTGGCTGGCAAAGTACAACAAGGAAATTTTTACTGCTATTTATGCTCTAGGGGTAGCATTGGTTCTATTGAGATATTTTAAAGTTTTCTAAACCCTGGGGACCGGCCAATCTTTTATTTTTTTCTCATTTCGAGGGAGCTTTTTTTGCGACCGGGAAATCTCATGATGTGTATAAAAATTTCCCGCAAAGGCCGTAAATAGATCCTGTTCGTTGTTTATTGATGTTTGTTAACTGAAAAAAGGCCACAGATGCACAGATCATTTTTAGTTACTCATACTCCTCTTCTTCTCATTTTCAAATCTTCAAATCATCTCATCACCAAATCACTTCCTTGAATTTACAAGAGTGTAAAGCGGAGAGATTTGTTAGCACCTAAACCACTGAATAATAAAAATTTGAATTATCTTAGAACCTCCCTCCCAGATCGGTTTCTCAAGTAACCAATTATTCATTATAGTTATGAAGCAAGTAATTCAAACCCTTCAAAAAAACGGCTTTCTGGCAGCTGTTTTCTTCCTGAGCACCGGAATATTTTTTGCGCAGGATAAAGCTCAGCAGATCGAAAACCTGCTAAGCAAATACCATGAATATGATCAATTCAACGGCTCTGTTCTGGTAGCAGATGACGGGAAAATCATTTTTTCAGATGGTTTTGGAATGGCCAATATGGAACATGACATTCCTAACACTCCAGAAACAAAACATCGAATAGGTTCCATAACTAAACAATTCACTGCCGCCCTGATCCTGCAGTTGGCAGAGCAGGGAAAACTGGAACTGGACACACCTATTTCAACTTACCTTCCCGATTATGAAGGACCTGCAGCCGATGTTGTGACCATCCACCACCTGCTCACCCATAGCTCGGGCATTCCCAGTTACACTTCTTTTCCAAACTTCTTTGAGGAAGAAAGCCGGGATCCCCGCACTCCGAAGGAATTTGTAAAAGTATTTTCCGATTCCACTTTGCAATTCACTCCGGGGGAGCGGTTTGTTTACAACAATTCAGGATATTTCCTGCTGGGCCATATCATTGAGGAAGTAACAGGCAAATCTTATGAGCAGGTGCTGCAGGAAAATATACTGGACCCACTCGATATGAACGACACCGGCTATGACCACCATAGTACGATCATCAAGAACAGGGCGACAGGATATGAAAAAGATGGCGATGGCTACGTTAACGCGCCATATTTGGATATGTCCCTACCCTACGCAGCGGGCTCGCTGTATTCTACTGTAGAAGACCTCTACAAATGGGACAGGGCACTGTATAAGAATGAGATACTTTCCGAAGAGTCCAAAAAGCTCATGTTCACTCCTCAAATGCCAGATGGTAATTCTCAATACGGCTATGGCTGGAGCATAGGAGCATTGCCTTTAGGTAATTCGAATGACAGTATACCCATTGTGGCTCACGGGGGCGGCATCAATGGTTTTAATACCCTTATCGTTCGTTTCCCCGAAGAGGACGACCTGGTCGTACTGCTCAACAATACCGGCGGCACCAGGTTGAGAGATATGGCTATTGGTATAAACAATATCCTGCACGGGAAGGAGGCAGAAATGCCTAAAAAATCTGTGGCGATGGAGGTACTTCCGGTTTTTATGGACGAAGGTGTGAATGCCGGACTGGCCAAATACAAGGAGCTGAAAGCTAATGATACCTATGCCCTCCGGGAACCTGAAATGAACCAGATTGGATACCGGCTCTTGCAAAACGGAAAAACCAAAGAAGCCATTGAAGTCTTTAAGATCAATGTGGCCGAATTTCCTGAATCCTGGAATACCTATGACAGCCTTGGGGAAGGATATATGATGGACGGGCAGAAGGAAAAAGCTATTGAGAACTACGAGAAGTCAATAGAAATGAATCCCGAAAATGATAACGGAAAGCAGATGCTGGCGAAAATAAGGGCACAATAAAAGAAAAATAGCATCAACTTAAAAACCTTCCGCTCCGGAAGGTTTTTTTTCTTACATGAGCCATTCATTCAACAGCTACTGCCTCCCCCATAATACCATTCCAAAGTACCTTTTTTGGGGCTGATAAATTTTAGCTGTATTAGATATATTTCTTAAATTTAATGGGATGCAAAAAAGCAATATCTTAAGAATTCTTCTGGGAAGCCTGGAGGCAGTTAACGGTCTTAGTGCATTGCTGGGCGGATTCATGCTTATTGAAGATCCCACAGGTGAAAGCCTCGGCCTGAATTTGGAATGGCTGCAAAACACCCCCTTCCCAAACTACCTGGTGCCGGGGATTGTACTTTTTTTCCTGATTGGACTAACCAATATCTTGGGAATGTGGCTCAGCTTTAATAAGAAGAAAAACCTCGCAGTATTTGGAACTGTTTTTGGCCTGGTCCTAATGGGCTGGATCATAGGGCAGGTGATCTGGATAGGATATCAGGATTTCCTGCAACCCCTCTACTTCACCACCGGCCTCCTCCAAACGTTTGCCGGTCTGGCTTTGGCCTCTCAGCTAAAAAGAGCCTGAAAAAGCCCTTTTCTGAAAAAGTGGTCAGGGATCAGGAAAAATGGTAGAATGTAAATTCCCAATTAACCATTCCCTAATCCCCACTTCCCGGAATTCGGTGTTTGTTGCCTGCAATATACCCACCCTCATCATCAAATTTTCAAATCCTCACATCTTCGAATAAGATTAAGATTATCTTTATCTCCTTATGATCAACGAGCAATATTTTCAGGAATTTCCGGAGCTAAAGACCTCAAGGCTGTTTCTTCGGAAGCAGGAGCTAAAGGATGCGGCATCGCTGCAGCAATTGCGTTCCAATGAGGAAGTGATGAAATACATGGATTCAGATAAGCACAATGATTTAAAGACTTCTGAAGCTTTTATAGACAGGAACCTGAGAACCTATCAAAAGAAAAAGGGATTTTTCTGGGTGATCACAGCAGGTGAATCGGGAAGTTTCATGGGAGATATTATTTTACACAAGATCGACAGGACCAATGCCCGGGCCGAGGTTGGCTACACCCTTCATCCCAATTACTGGGGCCACGGCTATATGAAAGAAGCCATGCGTGCAGTGATCTCCTTTGGGTTTCATGACCTCGGGCTTCATAGCATCGAAGCCAATATCAATCCCGCCAATGAAACCTCCCGCGCCCTCCTCCTAAAAATGGGTTTTAAAAAAGAGGCTTACTTCAGGGAGAATTATTACTATAATGGGAAGTTCCTGGACAGCGAGATCTATTCTTTACTGGAGAAGGATTTTTTGAAGAAGTAAAATGTTTTCATAGCCAGGATTAAGAAAAAAGGTGCCAAAAATGTCATTTCGAACCCGCCTGCCAGACGGGCAGGGGAGCTTTTTTGCGACTGAGAAATCTTTATCTCCTGTTCTTTTTCCATTGATGAAAAAGAACCAAAAAATCTAGGCTTACGAAAATGGATCTCAATTTTTCGTTCGATGCCTAAATTTTCTGAACTCGCGGGAAAAATTTTTAGGACGATAAAGGTGCGTTTCGCTCAAACAGCAGAAAATTTAAACGTCATCTCACTTCGAATTTGACGATCAATTTTCGATAGGCCGCTTAAAATCTCGAAAATATACAGTTTGAATTGAGAATTATTCCCCGTCAGTTCGAGCCTGCCTGCCGCTAGGCAGGTGAATCCGGATCTGCGGGAGCAGGAACGGATTTGTATCGAGAACAACCATTTTGGCCCTCCTCCGCTAAAAAGCTCCGGCGGGTAAAAAATTGGTGCTTGTAAATTGGGATTTTCTAAAAATGTCATTTCGAAGGAGCTTTTTTGCGACTGAGAAAGCGCAGCTTCGACGCAGTCAAATCTCATGCTTCAACAACCCAATCCCCACTAGCGTCTACACGGAATTTTCCCTGAAAACTATAAATTAAGCTAAATCTCTACAAAAGATCCATCTGCACACGCGGCATTTGGCCAAAAATGGGTAAATTAGGACTTCAGGGAAAAACCTGATCAAAAAAACTTACCAACTAAAAAGTTTCTTACAATATGAACATCTACGAAGCCATTAGGGAAGACCATGATATACAAAGAGATCTTTGTGACAAGTTATTAAAGACTTCAGGAGAATCTAAAGAGCGTAAAGAGCTTTGGCCTAAGCTGAGAAAAGAACTGGAGGTCCATGAAGTAGCCGAAGAACGCTATTTTTATTCCCCCCTCATAGACACCGACAGTATGCAGGAAGATGCACGCCATGGAATGGCAGAGCACCATGAGATCGATGAACTTATCCAGGAACTGGAGGCCACCAAAATGGATTCTCCTCACTGGCTGGCGACCATGAAGAAATTGAGCGATAAGGTGCACCATCATTTGGAGGATGAAGAGGAGGAATTCTTTGGAAAGGCAAAAAAGGTCTACACCAAAAAAGAGAGCGAAGAACTTGCCGAAAACTATAAGAAGTCCAGGGAAGACTACAAGAAAGGCTGGCCCGAATCGATTCCCGGTTCAGGCGAGGAGGTAGAATAGGACAAACAGCTTATCAAAATGTCATTTCGAAGGAGCTTTTTTTAGCGACTGAGAAATCTTATTTCTGACTGATGATTATTGTCAAAATCAACTGACTACTAACTATTTTCACGCAAAGGCCACAAAGAAAATCTGCAAAGTCCATTAAGAAAATTCTGTTCATTGTTAGTTGATCATTGCTATTTGAAAAAGTTTCCCGCAGATCACGCAGATCTTCGCAGATCTTTTTTTTTTGACAATCTAATCCGATTAACTAATCACTATTTAACCAATCCCCAATTAACCAATTTGAAATTTGGTGTTTGTAATTTGGGATTTTTTTAAAAAATGTCATTTCGAACCCGCCTGCCGGACGGGCAGGGGAGCTTTTCTGCGACTGAGAAATCTCATGCTTTAACAACGGCCTCTGTTCTTTTTAGTCATAGCGTTCTATTTCTTCCGGAATTCGTGAATCTCCAATTTCCATTGATGAACCGGTCTTCCACTATTGAGGAATGTTTGAACATTTCCACTTAATGGCCTAGTGTACATCAACGCCGTGTGGCGGTCCTGCCTCGATTGCCTTATAAAGGGTGTGGATATAAGTAATATATTTAACATAGTTGTTTACCCAAGCTCTTCCTGCAGCAACACTGTCATTCTTATTTTCTGCTTTAGCCCTGGTCTCCTCGAACCACTTTAGTGCTTCCTTTTCTAATTTTTCACACAGCAAAACTTTGACCGGCTCAAAGTCTCCGGTTTCCAATGCTCTCTCCGCACTTTCTATGTCAGGTGGATTAGGACTGGCCGGTTTAAGGCCTTCAAAAGGCATTCCTTCTGCCGCACGGTGTAATCTAACTGCGGTTTCCATGAAGTACTTCTCCGCAAGTTGAGCTGACTTTCCTCCATTTTGGAAAACTTCAAGACTCTGCTGAAATTTTTCCCGCAACTCCTGTTCCTGATCTTCACCTACCCAAATCAGGATCTTTTCAAAATCTCCGGTCTTTAAAGCATCTTTTGCAGCAACTGCCACAGGCCCATTCTCTCTGTCACAATGAGCATAAACATCCTGCGACCCCGCAAACCAGAACATAACGATCAGCAATAAAACGAAAAAACCTTTTGCGTTGCGCTGATGTAGATTTGTACAATTAAAATTTCTCATGGCTATTATTTTTTAATTAACCCCTAAAAGGTTTTATGGACAAATCAAATTAAGAACTATCAAAACCAGGAACAATGAGATTTGTCATGAAGAAGAACGAATTAGGGGTTGGTTTCACCTTAAGTGCCGGAATATTAATTTGTCAAAAGTTTTTCCGCGACTGAAAAATCTCCAGGCCCCGAAGAAATCCTGGCCATTGGTTATTGATCCTTGTTAATTGAAAATTCGCCCCCCGTCTATCGGGTAACTCCTCATCCTCAAATTCCTTTTTCAGAAATAAATGACGTAAATTTAATAAGGAGTGTATTGACAAAGGAGTGTGATGATAATAATGGAATATGGAAACTCCGTTTACTATAGAACAATTTTTTGAAGTATTCCGGGAATATAATACTGCAGTATTGCCGGCCCAATTCGTTTTCATTGGTTTAGGCATTCTGGGGATAGTTCTTATTCATAAACAAAAAAATTACCGCAGTTATTTCATCACCGGCTTTCTCGGATTTCTCTGGTTTTGGATTGGCTTTATCTACCATTTAGGCTTCTTCACTTCCATCAACAAAGCCGCATATGGTTTCGGGATCCTGTTCATTCTCCAGGGGTTATTTTTTGTGAGAGAGATGCTTAGAAACACCCTGGAATTTCATTTGCAGAAAAACACACAGACTTACCTGGGGTACTTTTTTATTCTTTTTGGGCTGATCATTTATCCGCTGATCGGATACCTGCTCGGGGCGGAATTCAGCACGACAATTTCTATCGGATTACCCTGCCCCACCACTATACTCATGTTCGGATTCTTCATGCTAACAACAGCAAATTTCCCAGGTATCTTTTGATCATTCCCACTATCTGGGCGATAATAGGAACTTTTGCTGCAGTCAACTTCGGTGTATACCAGGATTTTGTAATGTTGATCTCTGCAATTACTGCCAATATATATTTACTTAAAGGAAGGAAGATGCCGGCTGTTGGCTAAGTCATAGCCCGTTTTTACGAAATTTGGCTAGCTGCAGTCAAATCTCTAGCTTCAAGAAAGCTCAATCTCCATTACCGTCTACCGTCCAGAGTCTCCCGACAATTTCAATTAATCAATCTCCAATCACCTATCCCTAATTAACCAAGCCCCGTCAATTCGAGTGAATCCGGACCTAAAGGCGCTACTGTACGGACATTTCAGGCTGCGAAAAAATCCTGTTATTGTTTATTGATCATTGCAAATTGAAAAAGTTTCCCGCAGATCACGCAGATCTTCGCAGAAGGACGAATCCCCAATCACCATTCTCAAATTAACCCTTTTTGGCCCTCCTCCGCTAAAAAGCTCCGGCGGGTAAAAATTTGGTGCTTGGTATTTAGGATTTTATTAAAAATGTCATTTAGAACCCGCCTGCCGGACGGGCAGGGGAGCTTTTCTGCGACTGAGAAATCTTTATCTCCTGTTCTTTTTCCATTGATGAAAAAGAACCAAAAAATCTAGGCTTACGAAAATGGATCTAAATTTTTCATTCGATGCCTAAATTTTCTGAACTCGCGGGAAAAATTTTTAGGACGATAAAGGTGCGTTTCGCTCAAACAGCAGAAAATTTAAACGTCATCTCACTTCAAATTTGACGATCAATTTTCGATAGGCCGCTTAAAATCTCGAAAATATACAGTTTGAATTGAGAATTATTCCCCGTCAGTTCGAGCCTGCCTGCCGCTAGGCATGTGAATCCGGACCTGCGGGAGCAGGAACGGATTTGTATCGAGAACAAGTATTTTGGAATTTTGTGCCTGAACATTGGAATTTCTTTTCCAATTGGGCTTCCCGTAACTCATTCAGCACAAAGTTTTTATAACTTTATCCATGACACCCGTTATAAGTTAGAATAGTAGCTAAGCCGAAGTATAATTAACTTCTAAAAGTAATTGGTATAACAGAAAAAGAAAAAAACGGCATGAAATATATAATCTCAGTATTTATAGCAATACTCTTTAGTTTACCATCTTTTGGACAGAAACCAAGAGCAAGGGATTTGGGAGTTCCCTTCGTTGGTAAACCCGGAAAATATAATGCTATTACAGATGTCAAGGGAGTTGAAGTAGGATATAGTACAATAATTACTAGTAAGGGAGAAAATATCATTGGTAAAGGACCTGTAAGGACTGGAGTTACTGCAATATTCCCTCGGGGGAAGTCAAGAAAATTTAGTCCTGTTTACGCTAATTGGTACAGTCTTAATGGTAATGGTGAAATGACAGGTACTACCTGGATAACAGAATCTGGTTTTTTGGAAACACCAGTTATGATCACCAATACCAATAGCGTGGGAGAAGTGCGGCAAGCAGTATTGAAGTGGTTTGTTGACACAGACTGGTACAGTGGAGATAAAGAGTGGTTTACTTATCCGGTAGTGGGCGAAACTTACGATGGTCTACTCAATGATATTTACGGATTTCATGTAAATGAAAAATATGTTTTAGAAGCTATTCAAAACTCCTCTAGCGGAAAAATTTCTGAAGGTAATGTTGGCGGCGGCACGGGAATGGTGACTATGGGTTTTAAAGGGGGTACGGGAACAGCATCCAGGGTGATGACGATTAGGGATTCTACCTATACCGTAGGGGTGCTGGTACAGTCTAATTTTGGATTTAAGGAAAACCTGCTCGTTGCAGGAGTCCCCGTAGGACAGGAATTAAGAGACACTTTAAATCCAAAGGTTAACAAGTCGCCTGAATCCTACAGACAAGAGGGCGACGGATCAATTATTGTAGTAGTGGCAACAGATGCTCCTTTACTACCACACCAGCTAAAACGTGTCGCCCAGCGAGTACCTTTGGGAATAGCTAAAGTTGGAGGCATCGGCGCTAATGGATCCGGAGATATATTTTTAGCCTTTTCGACAGCAAACGAACAAGCCTTTACCCGAACGAATAATGTGAGAGTGGAAACCTTGTCCAACGACCAGATCAACTGGATTTTTCAAAGCACAGTTCAGGCTGTAGAGGAAGCAATAATAAATGCAATGGTTGCCGCCAGAACAATGGAAGGTATTAACGGAAATACTGTATATGCCCTACCTCATGATCTACTGATTAATACGCTTCAAAAGTATAATCGCTTGAATAAGTAAAAGCAGAAAACAAAAAAGAAAAGCAAAGATAAGGTCTCTAAAATGTCATTTTAAAGGCGCTTCTGTACGGCCATTTCAGGCTGCGAAAAAATCCTGTTATTGTTTATTGATCATTGCAAATTGAAAAATTTTCCCACAGATCACGCAGATCTTCGCAGATCTTTTTTTTTGACAATCTAATCCGATTAACTAATCACTAATTAACCAATCCCCAATTTCCACTTTTGGAATTTGGAATTTGGTGCTTGAACCTAGTATTTGGATCTTTTTGAAGATCAATTTTCTCTTTCCAGAGATTTGGTGTCAATAACAAATCTGTATTTCACATCGCTCTTTAGCATTCTCTCATATGCAGTATTGATATCCTGCATATCAATGATTTCGACATCGCAGACAATATTGTGTTCTCCACAAAAGTCCAGCATTTCCTGGGTCTCTTTGATCCCGCCAATCAATGAACCTGCAATACTTTTTCTCTGGAAGATCAATTGTCCGCAGTGAACAGGATCAACCGGTTCTACTGCTCCCACTATTACCATGGTAGCATCTCGTTTTAATAGGCTCACATAAGGATTCACATCATGACCTACCGGAATGGTATTCATAAGGAAATCAAAGGTATTGGCGTGACTTGCCATTTGTCCTTCATCTGTTGAGATGAGCACATGGTCTGCACCCAAATCTTCGGCATCTTTTGTCTTTGAAGGAGAGGAAGTGATCATCACCACCTCGGCTCCCATGGCACTGGCAAATTTGACTCCCATGTGCCCAAGTCCACCGAGGCCGATAACTCCTACTTTATCTCCTTTCTTCACGTTCCAGTACCTTAAAGGAGAGTAGGTGGTAATCCCCGCACAGAGCAGAGGTGCGGCAGCTTTGCTGTCCAGATGTTCAGGAACATGAAGCACAAAATCCTTATCAACCACAATTTTTTGAGAATATCCTCCAAAGGTCATTCCCCCTAAATATTTGTCGGGGCCGTTATAAGTAAAGGTCGAACCTCTTTCGCAATACTGCTCCAGCCCTTCTTCACAGGAGCTACATTCCCTGCAGGAATCGACCATACAACCCACTCCTACCTTCTCACCGACTTTAAAGTCTTTAACTTTTTCACCCACCTGGACTACCCGTCCAATAATTTCATGACCGGGTACAAGAGGATATTCAGACATTCCCCAGTCATTCCTCACGAAATGAAGATCTGAATGACAGACGCCGCAGTATTCAATGTCAATAAGAACATCATTTTCATGTACCGCTCTTCTCTCGATTTCAAAGGGTTTGAGCAGTGCTCCCACTTCCTGGGCTGCAAAGGCTTTTACTTTACTCATAATCAATAAGTTAGATTTACCTAAGTTAAATAAAAGAAAGGACATCTGGACCCGGCATAGGAGCGTACTTCTAAAAAAATATTTTGTAACCTGTTCTGCCTTAAACAAATAACATGTAATGCTGCAGTCCTGTGCTGCGGCGCGAGAGTGGATTTATATTGAGGGTTAAAAATGTCATTTCGAACCCGTCTGCCGGCCGGGCAGGGGAACTTTTGCAGGACTGAGAAAGCGCAGCTTCGACGTAGTCAAATCTTCACCTTCAATAAAGCTCAATCCTCAAAAGAATCTCTGTTTATGGGTAATTGATCATTGCTAATTGAAAAGAAGCCACGGACCCGCCTGTCGGACGGGCAGGTGCACAAATAATTTTTTTACTCATACTCCACTTCTTCTCATTTTCACATTTTCATATCCACACATATTCAAATCTAATCTCGAATTTTGGCGCTTGTAATTTGGGATTTTCTCAAAATGTCATTTCGATGGAGTTTTTTAGCGACTAAGAAATCTCCAGACCGCAAGGAATTTCTGTTCACTAATTATTGATCATTGCTCGTTGAAGAGCATTGGAATTTGGTGCTTATAATTTGGAATTTCTTCCTACAAATTACGGTTTCCCGTAACTTCCTTTAACAGAATTTTAATAGATTTACGGAAGAACCAGAAATCCTGCTGTTATCCGCAAACAGATAAATAGTGACTAGATAATATTGTGGGTACAAAAAGTTACAGCTAACAAATTATATGAATAAATACAATTACATCTTAAGTGAAAAAATAGACACTCTTGTTGCAAATGGAATTACAGAATTCCATGACATTTTAAAAAATTGCGAAAGTGCTGATCCAAGAAAAGTTCAAGAATTGCTTAAGAAAAAAAATATAGAATTGATTAAAAACGGTTCTGCGGAATCCTTTTTAAATTCAAGTATTGTAGGAAACACTTATTTACCTGCCCCAGATGTAAGTTATAGCCAATGGTGGTTTGAAGAATCAACTGTAAAGTATATCGTTGATAAAATTCGAGCTAAAATAAGATTAGCAAAGGGCAATCAGGTAGTTTGCATTGGAACACCCACTCTTGCATTAAAAACATCAGAAAGTATTCCTACCATTTTATTAGATATTGATAAAGATATAATCTCAATATTTAATGATTTAAAAATGGAAAAATGTTCTGGAATCCAATATAATATTGCCACGCCATTACCAAAAGAATTGAAAAGCTCATTTGACCTCGCTTTAATTGATCCCCCTTGGTATGATAATGATTTAAGGTCTGCAATTAATAGAGCAATTGAGTCAGTGAAAATAGAATGTGAGGTTCTCTTCTCTTACCCCGGTAGGTTAACCCGGCCTGGAATTGAAGAATCAAGATCAAAACTTATAAAAGATTTGATTTCAATTGGACATGATATAATTTCAATAGAACACGACAACTTATCTTATGTAGTTCCCTTCTTTGAACAAAATGCGCTAAAAGACATCAAGGAATTTAAAACAATTCCTTGGAGAAGAGGAGATTTAATTATTTTCAAAAAGAAAACCGAAGAATTACTAGATAATCCCGGAAAAATTTCTGGGAAAATTGTCAAATCATATTCAAGAAATCCAAAAGAATTCAGAGTTTTTCTGAACAACAAAAGTTCCTTGTCCCAAGGACTGCCTCCCTCCAAAATAGAGGACTATTCAAAAAATATAAGCACTAGGGCTTCCACAACTAAACCCGACCTATGGACAACGTCAAAAATCGGACTTCAAATTAGCGACCATAAACTTATTGGAAAAATTTTAAAATTATGGGAGGGCGGTAATAGCAAAGAAGAGGTACGCAGTAAATTATTAAGACAAAATTATTCAGGAGACAAATTAAAAGCCACAATAGAAAAGCTAGAAAACTATTGTGGTTTGTGGGGCGTATATTCATCACCAGCAGTGCTAAAAACCCCGAAAGAAATAATAGACCAAAAAGAAAGTGGTCTTTCTAATTTTGCAGTTGTAAAGAATACTCGAGCAATTGAAGAAGAATCGGATGGCTTCAGACCACCATTTAGTCGAGATAGGGATCGACTTGTATGGTCTTCCGGATTAAGAAGGTTAGCAGATAAAACTCAGTTATTTCCATCTATTGAAGATGATACTGTTAGACGAAGACTTACTCATACTTTAGAGGTTCAACAGTTAGCCTTGACTATTGGAACAAGTCTAGGTCTTAATTTAGATTTAATCGAGGCTAGTGCTTTAGCTCATGATATTGGGCATACACCCTTTGGTCATGCGGGAGAACATGCAATTGATAAACTATTGAAAGAAATTCATCCAAGACTGGGGGGGTTTAACCATTATGAACACGGGCTAGATGTGCTAACCTATATAGAGTCTCCTTATGCTTCTGATCCGCAAAAAAAATTTTTTGGTCTGAATATTTCTAACGAAGTTTTAGAGGCTGTAATTAAACATACCTATTATAGGGACGGGAACCAATTTTCCTCGGAAGTCCTCATAGATAATTCAAAGCATCAAGAATTAATTCCTGGAGGCTATAGTCATTTGGAAGGACAAGCAGTTCGAATAGCAGATAAAATAAGTTATTTAATATCCGATATAGAAGACGGTTTAAGACTAGGCGCTATTACCATTTTTGACTTAATAAAATGTCAGTTATTCCATATCCCACCTTTACACTTCAATATAAAGTCATCGGAGAATGTTTTGTCTCAATTTTTAAGGCAAAGAAAATTATTAATTAAAATATTAATGGAGGATGTAATCACATCAAGTACCTTAAGAATAAGTCAAAATTCAATTAAATCTCCAGATGATTGTCGCAAAGCTGATCTTTTTATAATAGATCATTCTAAAGAAATATCCCAAGCCGTAGGAGAGATTTGGAATAATCTTCAGGAAAAAAAGTTGTTCACCAATAGGAAGGTTTTAAATTCTAATTTATTAGCTGCAAAAATTGTGTCGGAACTGGTAATATTATTCACAATTATTCCCGACTTAATAGAAATAGATTTTAAGGAAGATTATCAAAATCTTAAGGAGTCCAAATATTATAGATTTTATAAGGATAAATTAGGTGATCAAATTTCAATTAGTGCAAATATGTTGAATTTCATTCCTTTTCATCTTTTAATTGGAACGAAATATCCCGCTTATCAGGAAATAAAAGAAATACCTCTCTTTGATCTAATTAGATCTAAAGATTATGTTGCTTCACTAAGTGATTATAAAGCAAGAAAGCTACACAATATGTTATTGACAAATGAAATTCGATAAGGACTTTCAAAACATATTTAATAATATAGGTATTGTCTCTCAAGACGGAATTCTACTCTCGAAGCCTTTAACAACCGAAACTGTGCTGCAACATGATGAACTATGATTAAATCAGATAGATAAGTAAATAACAATGAAGAAAGAAGTCAAACACTTATACTGTAAAGCAGTAGATTCTTTGGTCTTGAGCCTTGAATTATTTAATAGACCAAACGATACCGCACGTGTTCATGGTGTTTTGATTATGATGGACCATTCCTTTGAAATGCTATTAAAAGCTTCAATTCTGCATAAAGGTGGCAAAATAAAGGAAAAACGCGCCACACAAACAATAGGATTTGAATTGTGTGTTAGAAAAGCATTTAGTGAAGCAGAATTGAAATTTTTAAATGAAGATGAAGTTTTGACGTTACAGTCTTTAAACGGGTTGCGGGATGCAGCACAGCATTATACTTTGGAAATATCTGAGCAACACCTTTATTTTCAAGCTCAATCTGGTTTGACCTTATTCCGTGATATTGTTAATCGAGTATTTAATATCGACTTAAAATCCAATTTACCAGTTCGAGTTCTCCCGTTATCAACAAGTCCTCCTACTGACATCCAAGCGTTTTTTACAAACGAAATTAATGATATTCGAAAGCTTCTTGGTCCGAATAAAAGAAAGGACATAGAAGCTAAGGAAAAACTACGTGCTTTAGCCATAATGGAGAATGCTGTCCAAGGCGACCACACCCAACCAACAGATCGTGAGTTAAAAAAAACTTTAAAAATTTTAGAGCAAGGCGGAAATTTTGGACAACTGTTTCCTGGCGTTTCTACTTTGAATTTTACAGCAAATGGTTATGGACCCTCGCTTGATTTAAAAATCACAAGAAAAGAAGGTGTACCTGTCCAAGTCGTTCCAGAAGGAACTCCTGGGGCACATGTAGTGGCATTGAAAAGAGTAAATGAATTAGACTACTATAATTTAGGTAGAGATCAATTGGCCAAAAAAGTAGGACTTACTGGTCCTAAGACCAGCGCAGTAATACACCACTTGAATTTAAAAGATGATCTTGAAAGTTTCAAAAGAATATCTGTTGGGAATATTCACCACGAAAGATACTCACAAAAGGCGATAGGACTACTGAAAAATGCTATTGCTCAAACGCCTATAAATGAAATTTGGGCAAACTATAGAGCGCGTTTAAGTAGGTGACCATATACTTTAAAGAACGAATATGGAACCTATGTTCAAATTTGGAATCTAAGAATATCTCCAATATCCAATAAGGATAACAATAAGAGCAATTAAATTGATACGATCCCCTTTCCCAAACCCATTCCCTCACCCCTTCTATAACTAATCCCACTCCGGCAGGTAACAAATGTTCCTGCCCACCACCTTCTCTAAGATCACTTTAGCTTCGAATTGCAGCCGCAATTCTACTTCGGCATCTTGACATATGTCATTCTTTTTCTTCAAAAAAGTGCAGACCTTTAAAGAAGCTTTAAAAGGAGGCCTATGGAATATCACAGCTTCTAAGTCACATTCTTCCCCCCTCGATCCTCCTCTCCTATTAAGATGTACTTCCGGGGAGAGTTTTAACACTTGGTAACAATGGTTACTGACCACGCCCAATTCTGAGAGTACTTTTGTACCATAAAATTTAAGAAATGAAGAAACAGCAACTTATCTTTCTACTTCCGGCAATACTTTTTTCCTGGCTACTTTCGGCCCAGGAGACAGTTACCATTGGGAAAGAAGAAGTCCAGGAACGGGTACAGGAGAATAACAGCCAGCTAAAGATCTCCCAACAGGAATTCCTGGCAGCCCGTGCCCAATACCGGCAGACCAATGCGGTATTTTTACCTAACATAAGCGCATCCCACACCGGGATGACCACCAATAATCCATTAATGGCTTTCGGGTCAAAGCTAAACCAGGAGATCGTCACCCAAAGTGATTTCGATCCGGCAAGGCTTAACGATCCCGATCGTATCGACAACTTCGCTACCAAAGTGGAAGTTCAGCAACCTCTTGTCAACCTCGACGGGATCTATCAAAGAGGCGCTGCTAAGAGCAAAATGCAGGCTACAGAATTGCAAGGCGTGCGAACCGGCGACCATATGAAACTGGAGACCAACAAAGCTTATATGCAGTTGCAGCTGTCCCATAAGGCGGTAGCAGTACTGGAGCAGGCTTTGGAAACAGCACAGGCCAATTTAAGGCTGGCAGAAAATAATTTCAAGCAGGGATACCTGCAACAGAGTGACGTGCTCGCGGTTGAAGTCCGCGTGACCGAGGTGGATAATCAGCTGCAGTACGCCAGGAGCAACGTCAAAAATGCCAGTGATTACCTCATGTTCCTAATGGGAGATTCCCTTGATGTAGTGCTGGTCCCTAGAGATTCTCTCAGCGTACAAATGGATGCCGTTACCACACCTGCCCTTCCCGGCGACCGTGCAGATATACGGGCGATGGAACTGGCTACCGAGGCCCGCAGGAAAATGTACAGGGCCGATAAAATGTCATTTTTGCCCCGGCTTAATGCCTTTGGAAGTTATGAGCTTTATGATGATGAGATCTTCCAGGGAGATGCTACCGGGTACCTCGCAGGAGTCACTTTGACATGGGACCTTTTTGACGGAAGCAAGCGCTTCGGAAAAACACAGGAATCCAAAGCTGAATTTGAAAAGTCACAACTTGAACTCGAACAACACGTACAACAGAGTAAGCTGGAATTGAACCGCGCTACCCGCGCCTTAAGGGATGCAGAGAACAAACTAAACCTTACGAGGCTGGCCCTGGAGCAATCTAAAGAAGCCCTGCGAATTCGCAATAACCGTTTTGAACAGGGACTGGAAAAAACCACAGATCTGCTAGGCGCCGAAACACAATTTTCTGAAAAACGACTGGAATATTACCAAACGGTATATGAATACAATTATGCGGTAGCGTATTTGGAATTTTTGACGAGTAGTATTGAGTGAGGAGTGAACCTTTCCGCTTTACCCCTCCCGATAGCTATCGGGACTAAAGGGAGGCGGAAAGATTTGGGACAAAAATAAAATTGAAACGTAATGCTCTTCACCCCCCTTCAGGGGGCCGGGGGGTAGAACAACAAACAAGAAACAACGAACAACAAACCATAGAAAATGAAAAAAACAATATACACAATAGCATTAGCTTCCCTGGGATTATTCGCGACGAGCTGTGGGAGCGATGATAAAAAGCAGGCGGTGAATGAAGGTCCCGTAGTACCGGTGCAGGTGGAAACACCATCGGGGACGGGAGACCGTTTTCTCACTGCCAGCGGACAAATTGAAGCGGTGAACAGCGCCACCCTTAGCACCCGAATGATGGGCTTCATCGATGACATCCACGTGAACGTGGGAGACAGGGTGAACAAAGGCCATTTACTGGTATCCATCAATAACAGCGACCTGCAGGCCAAACGTGCCCAGGTAAACGCCGGTATCACCGAAGCTGAAGCCGCCTACAACAACGCTAAAAAAGATTACGAAAGATTTAAGGCCCTTTTCGAAGAGCAGTCGGCTTCCCAAAAAGAGATGGATGACCAGACTGCCCGTTTTGAAATGGCACAGGCCAGGCTTGAAGCAGCCAAACAAATGAGAAATGAAGTGAACTCACAGTTCGCTTACGTGAACATACGTGCTCCCTTTAGCGGAGTCATCACTAACAAATTCGCCGAGGAAGGCACAATGGCCAATCCGGGTCAGCCGCTTTTAGCCGTAGAAGCTCCGGGGAATTTCGAGGTGACTGCAAGAGTTGCGGAGTCCAATATCTCAAGGATAGAAACAGGAACAAAAGTGGACGTCATTGTAAAGTCTGTTGAGCAGACTGTTCCCGGCACCGTGGCAGAAGTTAGTACTTCGGCCAGCAACACCGGCGGACAATATTTAGTAAAAATAGCTCTTGAAGATACTGAAGCAGATTTGAAGTCGGGGATGTATGCTACGGTGAGATTTCCGGTAGAGAAGCAGGAAAGTACTGCTGAAGCGGTAATGATCCCCACAGAAGCAATTGTGACCCGAGGCGACCTGAAAGGAGTTTATACCGTGAGTCAGCAGAATACAGCGATGCTGAGATGGCTGAGACTGGGAAGGACTTACGGAGACCGTGTAGAGGTACTTAGCGGACTCAACCCTGACGAGGCTTATATAGTTTCGGCAGACGGAAAATTGTTCAACGGAGCAAAAGTTAGTGTAAAGGAGTAAAGATGCGTTAAGGATTGAGGCAGTTATCCTCCCGACCGCAGGAAGGGAGATAGCGCCGAAAGCCTGACCCCACCGAAGCTTTAGCGAAGGTGGGGAAACGCCCAAAGAACCATAGAAAATATGAAAGAAGGATTAGCAGGCAAGATTGCCAAAGGCTTTATAAATTCAAAATTGACGGTGTTGCTCATGATCGTGTTCATGATTGTGGGTGTGTACGCGTCGTTTTTAATTCCCCGCGAGGAAGAGCCGCAGATCGATGTGCCCATGGCCGACATTTTTGTAGGCTACCCGGGTGCCAGCCCTACCGAGGTGGAACAGCGCATTATCAAACCCCTGGAAAAGATGGTTTCCAACATTCCGGGTGTGGAGTATGTCTACTCTACCTCCATGGAAGAACAGGGGATGTTGATCGTGCAGTTCTACGTGGGCGAGGATATCGAACGTTCCTATGTGAAGCTCTACAACGAGCTCATGAAGAATATGGACCAGTTCCCGCCAAATGTGACCCAGCCGCTGGTGAAGACCCGGGCTATTGATGATGTTCCGGTACTGGGGCTTACCCTGTGGAGCGAAAATTATGACGATTACCAGCTGCGGCAGATGGCCAATGAACTGCGCCATGAGATAGAGAAGGTAGAAGATGTTTCTATCGTGAACACCATTGGTGGCCGTGACAGGCAACTGCGCGTGGTGCTCGACAAGGACAGGATGGCTGCCAGCGGAGTGGATTTTCTCGGAGTTTCTGAAAAGATCAAGGCTTCCAACCAGCAGCTTTCCTCCGGAAGTTTTGACCGTAACGACAGCGAAATCCTGGTTAGCTCCGGAAGCTTTTTGGAATCCCCGCAGGATGTGGAGAACCTCATCGTGGGAGTGAATGACGGGCAACCGGTGTACCTGAAGCAAATTGCCACCGTACAGGACGGGCCTGAAATTTCTAAATCCTATGTGAACTTTGGATTTGGACAGGCACTAGATGCTTCGGAATATCCCGGGGAATATCCTGCGGTAACTTTATCTGTAGCAAAACGCAAGGGAGCCGACGCGATGAAGATCGCAGATGTGATCCTTGAAAAAGTAGAGCATCTGCAAACAAATCTTATCCCAGAAGATGTACATGTGGAAGTGACCCGTAACTACGGCGAGACCGCTTCTCATAAAGTGGGAGAATTATTGCTGCACCTTATTGGCGCGATCATAGCCGTAACCCTGGTAGTGATGCTGGCCATGGGATGGCGTGGCGGACTGGTGGTATTCCTTTCGGTACCTATCACCTTTGCCCTTACGCTGCTCAGCTATTACATGCTCGATTACACCCTGAACAGGATCACCCTGTTCGCACTTGTATTCGTTACCGGTATTGTGGTGGATGACTCGATCATTATTGCCGAGAACATGCACCGGCACTTTAAGATGAAACGCCTGCCCTTCAAACAGGCCGCACTATATGCCATTAACGAGGTAGGAAACCCAACTATCCTTGCGACCTTTACAGTAATTGCATCGGTGCTGCCAATGGCATTCGTAAGCGGATTGATGGGACCTTATATGAGCCCGATGCCTATTGGTGCTTCTATCGCGATGATCCTTTCTCTCTTCGTGGCACTGACCATTACTCCATACCTCGGATTTATTTTTCTTAGGGAAAAGACCAAAAAAGGAGCACCTGAAAAGCCTGAAGAGAAGATTGAAGATTCCATGATCTACCGTATCTATAAGCGCTTTGAAGAACCGCTTATCGATAATAAAAGGATCCGCTGGTCCTTCCTCGGAATTACAATTGTCCTTCTATTGGGATCTGTAGCCTTGTTCTTTACGGAAGACGTGGCAGTGAAAATGCTGCCTTTCGATAACAAGAATGAATTCCAGGTGGTCATAGACATGCCTGAAGGAACAACTTTAGAGAGAACAGCCGTGGTGACCAAAGAACTAGGTCAATACCTGAGCAATAGCGAACAGGTAGTAAACTACCAGACCTACATTGGCACCTCTGCCCCTATCACCTTCAACGGACTCGTACGTCACTATGACCTGAGAGGCGCGAGTAACACTGCCGATATCCAGGTGAACCTGTTGCCAAAAGGAGATCGTGATCTGCAGAGCCATGACATTGCGAAACTGCTGCGTCCGGATATGCAGGCGATAGGAGACAAATACGGAGCCAATATCAAGCTGGTGGAAGTTCCGCCGGGACCTCCGGTGTTGTCTACCATAGTCGCAGAAGTCTACGGACCGGATTATGAGACACAGATCGCACTTGCTGACAGTATCCAGACTATCCTTCACAACACAGCGGACGTGGTGGACATAGACTGGATGGTCGAAGCCGATCAAAAAGAGTACGAATTCGAAATAGATAAGGAAAAAGCCATGCTCAATGGCATTGCTCCCCAGCAGATCGTTTATACCCTGAACTCTGCTATGGGGGAAAGAGCCATTACGCAGCTTTATGATGAAGAAGCCACCCAAAGGGTGGGAATCGTGCTGACCCTGGATGAAGAGGAAAAATCTTCGGTGGAGGATATCATGAATATCCAGATCACTTCCCAAAGTGGTCAAATGATCCCCATTGCCGATTTGGTAACGCCAAAAGAGGTGGTAAGGGACAAGAGCATCTATCGCAAAAATCAAAAACGAGTGGTTTATGTGCTGGCCGATATGGCCGGGGAACTCGAGAGCCCTGTTTATGCTATCCTTGGAATGGAAGAAAAACTGAAGGAGATCGACATGCCTGCCGGTTATGAGATAAGTGACCTGTATATGGGTCAGCCGCAATATGAAGATGACTATACCGTGAAATGGGATGGAGAGTGGCAGATCACCCTGGAGGTGTTCCGTGACCTTGGAATCGCATTTTTGGGTGTTATTGTGATCATTTATATCCTCATCGTGGGCTGGTTCCAGAACTTTAGGGCACCAATAGTGATGATGGTAGCCATTCCGCTATCGCTGATAGGAATTGTGTTGGGTCACTGGATCATGGGCGCCTTTTTTACAGCAACTTCCTTTATTGGTATGATCGCGCTGGCCGGGATCATGGTGCGGAACTCGGTGCTGCTCATTGACTTTGTGAACCTGAGGCTGGAAGACGGAATTCCGTTGAAACAGGCGGTGATCGAAGCCGGGGCTGTAAGGACCACACCAATCCTTTTAACTGCCGGAACGGTAGTGATCGGAGCCTTTGTGATCCTCTTTGACCCAATTTTCCAGGGACTTGCCATCTCGCTAATGGGAGGAACGATCGTTTCAACCTTTCTTACGCTGTTAGTAGTGCCACTGGTGTACTACATGATCGAGAGAAAGAAGTATGAAGATAGAGAGGAAAAAACAGATGCTGTAGAAGAAAAGGAACCGGTTGAAGTGGAATAGTTGCCCGTTGCCTGTTGCCTGTTGCGGGTTGCGCTGGCAAGCACCAAGTTCCAAGCACCAAATTCCAAACTGTCACCTCGAGCCCTTCGGCTATCGCTCAGGACGAGCTCGTCGAGAGGTAAAATTTGAACCAGAAATCCCCTTCTCCCCCTTTAGGGGGTTTGGGGGGTTAAACGGGAGTTGAAATTTACAAACGAGAACCGACAACTGACAACCGAAAACCGACAACCGACAACCGACAACCTTGAACTTTAAACTTTGAACATTAAACCTATAAAAATGAAATTACTAATAGTCACCAGCGTAGTCGCCTTCCAAAAAGACGTACTAAAGCTATTCAAAAAAGCGAATATTGAAGCCTTTAGTTCTTCGGAAATAGACGGCTACAAGAATGGAAATTCCCTGGTCGCGACGCAGAGCTGGTTTCCCGGGGAAAAAGGCGGCAATGAGTCCGTCATGCTGTTCTCCTTTACCGAAGAGGAAAAGATCGGCGATCTTTTTAAGTACCTGAAGGAGTATAATGAGCACCTGGAGACCAACAACCCCGTTCGTGCGGTGGTATTACCCATAGAAAAATCACTTTAACCTTAAAAATAATACTTATGATCAATCGAATTGTACGCGGCGTAGCCGGAACTTTTATTTTGATAAGCCTTTTACTGGCAGTTTATGTAAACCTCAACTGGCTTTGGTTTACAGCCTTTGTTGGAGTGAACCTGTTACAATCCTCAATGACACGGTGGTGTTTGATGGAGGACATCCTGAAGAAATTCGGAATAAAGGATGAAAAACAATCATCTTTGAAAGATTCCCGTTCCAAAGCATAGGGTTTTTTTAAAGGTACAGCTTAAATTTCCCCGACATGACAAATCGCATGTTAAGGGAACAGGCAGATTCATACATTTATCTGATTAATCATTTCTTATGAAAAATCTCCTCCTTCCTGTTTTTGCTTTTTTCTTCCTCGCCGGCTGCCAGGAAAAGAAGACAGACTACACTACACCTGCAAAAGCTGAAATGCAAATTGCAACCGCACAGCAGGAGCATCCTGGTAAAAAGCTAATGGAGACCTACTGTTATACCTGTCATAGCCCAAGTGCTCCTATGAATGAAGGCAGGATTGGCCCACCTATGGCTGCGGTAAAAGCGCATTATTTAATGAGTGAACCGTCCCGGGAGGAATTTGTGCACCAAATCGTCTCCTTTGTGGATGAACCATCTGCAGACAAATCCAAAATGCGGGGAGCAATTAACCGCTTCGGTCTTATGCCGTACCAGGAATTTCCTGATGGCGCCGTCGAACAGATTGCTGAATACCTGTATGAATATCAGATAGAAGAACCGGACTGGTTCGCCGAACATTGGAAACAAGGCCCCGGCAAGGGCATGTATCGCCAGCAAGGCAGACAGATGGGAAAAGGGATGGGACAGGGAAAAGGTGCCGGCAAAATGGGCAAAGGAATGGGAATGCAGCGGCAAAATCCGGCAGATAAAGGATTGAAGATCGCACTGGAAACCAAAGAACTTTTAGGTCAGAATTTAATGGGAGCCATTCAGAAAGAAGGGACCCTTCACGCGCTGGAATTCTGTAATGTAGAGGCCATTCCTCTCACCGCTTCCATGGCCGAAAAGTACAACGCCTCTGTGCAAAGGGTTTCAGACAAGTACAGGAATCCGCAGAATCAAGCCACTCCCGAAGAAGCAGAACTCATTGATCTTTTCACAGCACAGTTAAATGCAGGTAAAGATCCGCAGCCGGTCTTGTTTCCTGAAAATGGTACTATCCGCTTCTATTATCCCATAGTCACCAACAGCATGTGCCTGCAATGCCACGGAAAGCCCGGGGACATTGAGCCGCAGGTAAAAGAAAAGATCCTGAAGTTGTATCCACAGGATAGAGCCGTTGGTTATTCAGAAAATGAGGTGCGCGGGATCTGGAAGATTGAGTTTGAGAATATGCGGTAGACCTAAAAAGTATTTCTTTCGAAGAGGTTGTTTGCAAAGCAGTTAGAGCGTCATTCTGAATTTATCTCAGAATATTAAAAATCTTATTGTCAGAAAAAAAAGAACCTGAAACAAGTTCAGGTTGACGGTAGTTGGGCTTTATAGGCAGCCTCTTTTCTTTCTTAATAAGCCCCTCCATAATTAACACCTTTTCGAAAAAATAAAACCGGCTTTGACTAAAGATACATTAATAAAAGTTCTATAAATTTATACAGCTTAAAGCCAACACTCTATGATGCTGCTCCAGGGCCATTATCGAGCATCAACTTTGCTCCTAAATACTTAAGATGCTAACATCCAAAGCTTCTATGAAACAGCACATTTTCTCTTTGACATTTTTTCTGTTCTCCTGTTTCGCGCTTTTGGGACAGGGCAAATTTGAAAACTCCCAGTTCGGATTTTCTATGGCAGAACCTGAAAACTGGACGCAGGCCGATAACGACGATCTACTCAAAAATCTTAGCAAAATAGATTTAAAAGAAGAGGATTTAAAAAAATTAATAAGCGACCATAACGGGTCCCTCCTGCTTACATCCTTTTACAAATATAATTTGAGCACCCATGCCGGATTGATTCCCACGATCCAGGTGAACGTAAGAAAAAACGACACAAGGAATTTTAATGAGTTCACAAGCCTTATCACTCAGAGTGCTAATAGCTTCAAACAGTATTTTCCCGATTTTTCATTTGAAACCGCTCCAAAGGTGGTGGAGATTGGCGGAATCAAGTCCATCTATTTTGTGGGGAAATTTAGTATGCAGACCGCCAACGGCGAGAGCCTTAAAGTGAGAAGCAGAACTTATGCAATCCCTCACGGGAATTATTTTTTTCAGCTCAACTTTACCGATGGTCAGATCACGGAGGATAATTCAGATCTGTTTGATGCCTTGGCCAAGACGGTAAGGATCGGTAGAAGCTAACTGGCCTCTCAAAGATCCGGGAGATAAATAAATTGTAATGAGAATAGCTTTTTTAATACTCATTGTTTTACACGGTCTAATTCATTTTCTTGGATTTGCAAAAGGCTTCAATTTGGCCGAGATCAAAGAACTGAGCCTTCCCATTTCTAAACCCGTAGGTCTAATATGGTTGGTAACCGGGCTTCTCTTCCTTGTATACGGCATTTCCTGGTGGACCGGTTATAAATTCAACTGGCTTCTCGCTTTTATAGCTTTTGCTGTTTCGCAGGTACTCGTAATTCTCTACTGGCAGGACGCCAAAGCAGCCACCCTTCCTAATCTTATTATTCTGGTTGTAGCCATAGTTTCCCTTGGCTCCTATAACTTCAACAAACTGGTACAGGCCGACACCAGCAGAATATTAGCCGAAAGTAAAATTTCTTCTGAAAAAATTATTTCTCACAAAGATCTTGAAGGCTTACCTCAACCCGTACAAAAATGGCTCAACCATTCAGGGATCATCGGGAAACCATTTATTTCTAACGCCAGGATCACTCAAAAGCTGGAAATGAAGATGAAGCCCGGCCAGGAGAAATGGCTACAGGCAACTGCAGTTCAATATTCCACGGTACCTGTTCCGGCATTTGTCTGGAGTGTAGATGCCAGAATGAATAGTCTTATTGGCTTCAAAGGCAGGGACAAATTTGAAGGAGGAAAAGGGGAAATGTTGATCAAATTAGAGGGGCTTATACCTGTTGTGGACGAAAAAGGAGAGAAATTGGACGAGGGAAGTCTGCAGCGATATCTGGGGGAAATGGTGTGGCTTCCAACTCTCGCCTTCAGTCCTTACGTGAGTTGGGAAGAAGTGAATGACAGCACAGCAATTGCTACACTGGATTATATGGGAACCAAAGGCAGCGGGAACTTTTATTTTGATCCTAAAGGAGATTTTATAAAGTTTTCAGCAATGCGCTATAAAGGCAATGAGTCCGATGCGAAACGTTACCCGTGGATATTGCAGGTGCAGGAACATAAGAGCTTTGAAGGAATAAGAGTTCCTTCAAAAATGACTGCCACCTGGAAACTGGAAAACCAAGACTGGACCTGGTTGAAACTGGACATTGAAAACATTGACTACAATGTCAAAGCTCCGGTCAAAAACTCTAAGAAAATTTAATAACAATCTTATTAAAATTATTGGCAACAATTATCTGGCAGTAACTTACAGATGGGCTAAAAAAAGCAGAAAATTTCTTCTCTAAAATGTCATTTTCAGCACCTTATATCTTTTATTTCCCTGATATGCAGTTAATTTCCTGTAAGATTTTTATAGATTTATAAAAACATTCTTTAGTTGTGCTGGTTAAAAAACATTTTGCTTCTGGTCGACTTGTCCAGATTGCTTTGGGGGTAACAGTGACAAACAATGATCTTTAATAATAAAATGTGTTTATGAAACGTCTTTTTATAGCTCTGTTCTCCTTTTTAGTTTTCACAGGATGTTCTAAAGAGGATAACCTGGAGGAAAAATTTGTTGGCAATAAGTACGCTAATTTACTCTTTGATACCCGTGAAGAATGTGAAGCTTCCTGGGAGAAATATTTCATGAATTGTGCCCAGACCTTAGAGATCATCAGTGATTCCAAAGTTGAGATCATGGTCACAGATATTCTCTACACCACCACCTTCTATGTAAAAAACGGACAATTGATCGTAGAATCCTCTCCTGAAACCTATGAATTTTCGAGGGATCTGATTTTTGAGATTTCAGCAAATGGAGATCTCATATTGGGTGACACTCCCTGGATGATATACCAGGAATCTTTTTACGAATTATACGACAGGCCCAAATAAAGATTCCTCTGCCGGAGGTTTACATCTATTTCCCGACGGTAGAAAACTCGCTGAAGTTAATAGATTTACATAAATTGAAACATTATTCTACATCACCTCATAGAATCTATAGAAGAAATTTAGCAAATGATAAAAAATTACTTGAGGAAGGTACTTGTTCTTTTAATTTTGATCACCTGGTGCAATACGGCACATCCACAATCTGAATCAAATCATGCCATATATATTGGTAATGACATTAACGCTGGAAACTACCTTGGCCTGGATTTCAATGTGAATTATGCCTATCTGGAAAAATACTCCCTTAGATTAGGATATAGCTGGAACGTTAGAAAAGCTGAGACCCAACCATATGATTATTCTGCTGGATTTTTTAAAACTATGCTCCTGGGACTGGGCAGTCCCGCTGACCAGCTGGGGAATTTACAACTGGCTGCAGGCAGAATCTATAAACTGAATAATAAGGGAACGATTCGAGCCAATCTATCTTTAGGACTCGGCTACACCACAATCAAGGAACCCGGAAACTGGCAAAGAACCGGCAGCCACCTGCTAAAGGAGAACTACACCTGGGACTATGACAAATACCATACAATAAGCCTTATAATAAATCCTAAAATTGAATTTCCGCTAACGAGATTTTTCGGATTATCTGTTTCCCCAATGGTTCAGCTCAATAAAGACAGGGTATATTTAGGTATAGGAGTCGGGCATATTTTTGGTCTCTTACGAGACCGATATGAACCGGCCCAAGATGGGAATTACTAAAGCTTTTCTTTCTTTCTTAACAACAGCATTTACTACCTAAAGTTTGCTTCTGCTTTAGGAAGCTTTTCAAAAAAGGCATTTTAGTTCCCTTGCCCTGCCTACGGGAACTTTTATGACTTATGGAAACGAATATAACCCAGACCTGCAAAGGATAAAAGCAGGTGAATGCAAACCTGAATATTAAAAGGAAGATTTTTATTTACTGTTCCTGTTGATAAAGATCCAGTAAAAGACAGCAATTAGAATGGTCAAAATTCCTCCCGCGATGTAGATCTTATACTCCATGTATATGTGAATGTGTTCAAAGAGGGAGCAAGAAATGTATTAATAAAATCTCTATTAAATCATGAGATAAATCAGGTTTCTGTTATAACCAATTTATTACAGCAGTATCTAGCCCGCATCTTCAGAAATACTTTTAACTCTTAGCTATACAATTCTACAACTTCGGTTTTTTCTCCCAACAGCAGGGTATTGCTGCCGTAGACATCTTCTTTCTTCCGGAATTCTATTCCCAAACACTCATTTTTAAGCAGGGTATCGATTTCCTGTTCGTTTGCTGAATTGATTCCGGCGTTGAAAAGTAACTTACCTTCAGCAGAGAGTAAAGCTGAAATATCACTCCAAAAGTCGGCAGTGAAGAATTGCACCGGCACGTCCAGGTCCAGGAAAAGATCAATTATTATAAGCCCAAATTCTTTAGAGGAGTTCTTTACGAACTCGAGTGCATCGGTGCAAATGATCTCCAGGGGTTCATGCTCCCCCAATTGAAACTCCCTATATGCTATATCAATGACAGCAGGATCGATCTCTACAGCTGTGATCTTTCCGTAGTAATGATATTTCTTCCGAAGCAAATGAATAGCACTTCCCCCGCCAAGGCCCAGGAGGAGAACAGGCGCATCACGATCTGCACGCACTTCTGCAATTCCAAGGTCGAGCACTTCCTGCAGGGCACCAAAGGAGTAATTGGCATTAAGACTGTCCAGCACTTTGCGGCCGTTAATCCATGTAACTTCAAGGCTTCCGCTGTATTCTGATTCTAATTTCTTAGTAAGTGGCCACAGGTAACTAAGGGATTTTTTCATAGCAACACAAAAATACGATTTTAGAAGAAGGAAGCAGTTGAGTTTGGTTGATTCAGAAATAAATAAAGAATTGGAGGAGGAGGCATTAAAATGATCTGGATCATACAATTAGGCATAAAAAACCAAGTATCTTTGCAAAAACAAATCAGGCATTGAATACCGTGCTAAAATATGGTCTGCTCTTAACCTTCTTAATCGCAACCTTGTTCTACAATTTAAGGTTCACCTACCTGGTTAGTTTTTACACTTTCAACAACCAAAGTTTTACAGAACTGTTTTGTGAAAATCAGGATAAGCCTGAAATGGAGTGTAATGGAAAATGCGCCATTACCAAAGCCAGTAAAGACATAAATCAGGAGAAAAACGATCTAACCCTCAATTCTTTTCAAAAAGAAATTACCTTTTATGTAGATTTCTCCATGCCCGAAGAGAATTTTTCTATTAATACAACCCATTTTCCAACCTTCAGGTATATAAACGATTATTCTTTTCTTTTCACAAGGCAAATCGCCCATCCTCCAATGAGGATCTCCTAATTTCAAAAAAAAACATTCTCAAGGATTCCATTCAGTTTTAATACTGAATGCAGAGAAGTATTGCCTTAATTATAAATAACAAAAAATGAAATTATTTAAATATATCAGCCTCCTATTAGTGGCTGCAGTCGCCTCTTGTTCAACAGATTCTGAAGATCTAAAACCGGTAAATGAAACTGAAGGACTTTTAAAAATACAGACCATAGAAAATGAAACCCACGAGGCAGAATTATATTCTGAAAGTGGCGGTTTACAAACAGGATACAATAAAATGGTGTTACGCCTTAGGAATAAAAGTACCCGGGAATTTGTTCAGGATGCGGAGATTGAATGGAACCCGATGATGCATATGGAAACGAAGCAACATTCTGCACCAAAATCTAAAGTCTCAAAAATCCCCGGCACAAACACCCTTTTTGAAGGGTATATTGTCTTCCAGATGCCGGAGAATGATACAGAATTCTGGCACCTTTCCCTCAATTACTCCCTTGACGGAAAAGATTACAGTATGGAAGATAATATAAGTGTTCCTGCTTCCAAAAAAAGAAGAATAGCAGTATTCCAGGGAACCGATGATGTCAAGTATATTTTGGCCCTGGTCGAACCCACTAATCCGAAGATCGCCACCAATAATATTAGTGCTGCCTTGTTTAGAATGGAAAATATGGAAAGCTTTCCCGTTGTAAATAACTACAGAATCTTAATAGATCCAAGAATGCCCGGAATGGACAACCACAGCTCCCCCAATAATGTGCCTCTAATACAAAGTGAGGCAGGTGAATTATATAAAGGGAAACTTAACCTTACCATGTCGGGCTACTGGAAGATCAACCTGCAGGTGGAAAACCCTGAGGGAGAAGTAGTGAAAGGTGAAAAGGTTGAAGGCACGACCGAAGCCAGTAGTATCTTCTTTGAACTGGAATTTTAAATACTTCAAAAGCTGCCTGAGAACATGAACATCTGTGCTTAGGTAGCTTTTAATTCTACAACAATGAAAAAATTAGCATTTATTCTTTTACTGTGCCCTTTCTTTAGAAATGATCTTGTTGCTCAGGAAAAAGAAATTGATACCACGAATTATATTCCAATGAAGGAGATCATTGTAATTGGAGATAAAGGAGCAGTCTCACAAAAAACAGTAAAGTCCTTGGCAACTGTAGATGAATATCTCGACAGGTCGTCAAAAATATCTATGATCAAGAGAGGAGCCTACGCGTGGGAACCTATGATTAACGGAATGGCTACAGAACGTACGGTAATAACCATTGACGGGATGAGGATCTTTAGTGCATGTACAGATAAAATGGACCCTGTAACTTCATATGTTGAGATCTCCAACTTATCTGAAGCTTCAATCTCAAGCGGACAGGAAGGCGCCGAATATGGAGCCACAATAGGTGGAGCGGTTAACATGGAGCTCCATAAAACAGGATTTACAGAATCGGGCTGGAATATAGGATTGAGTTCGGGTCTGGAGTCGAATGGGGAACAAAAAATAGCAGGAGCCAAATTGGATTATGCAGAGGACTCTTTTTTCCTGAACACTGATTTTATGTACCGCGATGCCGAAAATTATTACGCTGGCGGAAATCAGGAAGTACAGTACTCCCGGTTCACAAAATATAATTTTTCGGCCGTTTCGGGATTGCGGCTTTCAGAACATCAGACTTTACAGGGATCGCTCATCTTTGATAAAGCTACAGACGTTGGTTATCCTGCTCTTCCTATGGACGTATCCTCGGCAGAGGCAGTGATCACCTCCTTAAAGTATGAGCACCATAAACCGCTAGACTACATAGATCACTGGGAAACAAAGATCTATTTCAACAGCATTGAACATATAATGGATGATTCCCAAAGACCTGATGTTCCTATTCGTATGGATATGCCCGGCTGGAGTGACACCTATGGCTTTTATTCAAAAATAAATACTTCTTTGAAAGGACATGAAATAAAAGTGAACCTCAACAGCTTTTACAATAAATCCCTGGCAGAGATGACCATGTTCCCAAATGATCCTAATGAGAAGGAAATGTTCATGTTCACCTGGCCCGATGTGCGCACATTCTACACAGGAATCTTCATGGAAGACCGGATTAGGCTAAACGACTACCTTCATCTAAACCTTTCGGGAAGTCTTGGCTCCCAAACCAACAGAGTAGAAAGTAAGCCTGGGCTTCAAAGTTTAAGGATCTTTTATCCTGAAATGGCAGAAAAAAATCAAAGGGTTTTAGCCGCTGCATCCTCAAAACTCCAACTACAGAAAAAACATTTCTCCTATACTTTAGGCATTGGGTATGGCGAACGTGCCCCTTCGGTTTCTGAAGGTTATGGTTTTTATCTTTTTAATAGTTTTGATGGATTTGATTACATAGGTAAACCCCGGTTGAGTAATGAAAGGTCTGTAGAATTAAATACTTCTGTGGGTTTTACTAAAAAGCGATGGAGCATAAAAGCATCGGGTTCTTATTTTCATATTAATAACTACATCCTTGGAAAACCCGATGCCGCCCTTAGTCCAATGACAATAGGAGCAAATGGGGTCAAAGTTTATGAACAACTTGAATACGCCAGTCTTTTTAATACCCATCTATCGCTGGATTTTCTGATAGACCAGCACTGGAATTTTAATGGAAAGGCTATTTACAACTTAGGCAGAGATCACAACAATGAAAATCTCCCTTTGGTACAGCCTTTTACCTATTATTCGGCTTTGCAATTCCAAAAAGGCTTCTTCTCTGCCGAAGCTGCGGTGGAAGGAGCTTTAAAACAATCGGATTTCAGTGAGGAATTTGGTGAAAACGAAACTCCCGCTTATGCGGTGGTTAATTTATCGGCATCTCAAATCCTCTATCTCAATCAGCAAAAAATGACTATTAAAGTAGGTGCAGAAAATTTATTTGATACCTATTATTCAACTTTTTCGGACTGGAACAATATTCCAAGGAGGGGACGCAACCTTTTTGTAAACCTTAATTATGTGGTGTTTTAAAAGAAGATATGTATGATCCCTCAGAAAATTTCACCTCGATTAATTAGCCACTCTTTTCTATAACAGCAAAAATTCCTGTGGGGAATAATATAATATCCAGGGCACTGGAAAATAAAAAGGAGGGAGAAATCTCTTCTTTTTATTCTATCAATGATTTCAGGATTTCAAGCTCTGTTCTCAATTGGATGCCAATTAATACTGTCAATCCCAGAAAAACTATCCACGAAGAAAAAATAATATAGCCATATAATTCCCCTAATAGCTCCTTTTCAAAAATAGAGAGGAGCATTGTGAACCCGTAAATATAGCCGGCCAACAACAAAGGAGCCATCACTAAATACATATATTTTCTGGTCCTGTAATAATCCATCAATTGCTCTTTGTAATGGATTAAAGCTTCATCTACCGGAAATTTTCTTTTTTTTATCACAAACTCCATACAAAACCTCAGCATTAAAGTACCCACCATAATTCCCAGGCCTCTAAAAGGTCTACTGCTTATTGAAGTAGAAATGTAAAAGAAAATTAGCTCAAGAATAACTATAGCGGCTCCAAATACTATCAGTCCAATCCCCTTTTTGTAAATGTTACCGGGGTCCCTGGTGATCTCCTGATGAACATTTTCATTATGGCCAGGGTTTTGTAACCATTGCTTCTTTATCTCGTTTTCAATATTCATCCCTGCCTTCTTTTTTAAAATTGACCTTTGATATGTTCTTTGATCAAGAATAATCTCGAGCTACAAAAGAAACTTAAAACTAAGAGAAGTCAGGATGAATGTCAGGTGAAATGGTATTCAAATCTTATTTGGACACGCAGAGACCGCCTAATATTAATAAGGAAAGGGAGCAAGAATAATTTTAAGACAGTAGTAATTATTGAATGTCCAGCACATATTGACTGGGGCTTACATCTGTTGCACTTTTAAAGGCTTTACTAAAAGAAGTTCTGCTAGCGAATCCACATTCCCCGGCCAAAGCTTCAATAGTATTATTCTGCAGGTAGCCATCTTCTATTAATTTTTTTGCATGATCCATTCGCAAGTTATTCTTAAATGAAGAAAAACTCAGCCCGTAATAGCTTTTAAGGAAATAGGAAATATGATGTGAGGGCATTCCAAGTTCCTGAGCACATTCAGTGAGAGTGAAACTTTGATTTAGGTAAGATTTACTTTTTTTAAGACCTTCAAGTTTTAATTTTACCTCCTGCTCGTCCAGTCCAAACTTCAGGTCATCAGTTTGTTCTTTTGCAACGAGATTTGAAGAAGGTTTTACCTGTTGTGGGTAACCATACAAAATACTGGGAAAGTAAATCGGGATAATTCCAATAAGAAAGAGTGCTATATAAAGAAAGAAAGTTACAATCCCTCCATCTTCTCCTATGATTATCAAGGAGTGAAACCAGTTCTCCTGGAACATTTTTTCTAAGGCATAAGTAATAGCTAAAACTGCCATTAACACCAGGATCCCCCAAAAAGTGATTAGCCACTTATTAAGAATAGATTTTATTCCATCATTCTTTCCTTTTTTAATAAAGCTCCGAATTCCAGGTATTAAAACCATTAGAACTCCCAATTGCCAAACGTGTCGCATGAGAAGGTGTTGGTCGAGATCTAAAAGCCAGTAATGAACTCCCAATCTTTTCTCGGGTGAGGAAATCGTTGTGGATATAAGATAATTATAAAAACTTTCAGATTGCAGATAGACAAAAGTGACATCTATTAAACCCAGAACAAAAGGAATAAAAAGAATCAAATCTGCCTTATGCCACTTAAGCTCATCGGTTAAAATGACTTTGAAATAATAATAGATGGGAATAAATATCAGGTGATAGGGAAGCAATGGCCAAAGAAAGAACCACGTAAAATGTTCCAGATATCCCCCGTCTATAATATAAGCCTGCAGAGCATAAACCGATACTATAAAATAAAAAGCTCCTAAAATTCGTGTTGCTATTGTATTAGTAGATTCTTTAAAAAACAATGTGGTAGATAATACAAATCCGAAGATGGCAGCTATAAGGAGGAGGAGAATCAATTTGTGTTTTTTATAAAATTAAGCTATTAACAACTTTACCATTTACCTTAGCAATTAAAGAAAGATCTAAGCGTGGGAATTACATTAAAATCAGCGCCATCAAATAAATCCAATAATTTTCAAAGCTGCCAAAAATATAGAAGGGATAGCTTTCTTACAAGACAATTCACATTTATCATCTAATATTTTTAAATGAAAATTTTAGTTCTGTATTTCACCCTAAACACATAGAGTCACCGTTCCGGGGTTTCGAAATTTCCCTGGTCAGGTCAATGAAAATATAATTTACTGCAGAATATTTGGAAATTGGGATTGCAAAGTTCCCCAATGCCGGCAGGACAACCTTCCCGTCCTTTGGACCCACTTTTTTACAATTCATCCCCGAAAAATCTTTTGAAATAACTGAAAATAAAAAAGCCTCTCATTTCTGAGAGGCTTTCTGTGCGGGCGAAAGGACTTCCCTCGACTGCGCT
>NZ_JAPONB010000013.1 GCF_026676115.1 Salinimicrobium sp. TH3
TTTAAGGTTTTTTTGACATTTTTAAAACCCCCAAAACTAAGATGCTGAAAATGACATTTTTGAAGGGTGATAAAAAATCTAGATATACCAAGTTAGAAGTTAGAGTTATGACGTTACCAGCTTTAAAAAAGAATAAAAAACTAAACTTCCTACTTCGTGTCTCGTATTTCGTACTTCGCTACGCGTTAGGGATAGCAGCGGAAATCCTTTTTGGGAAGCATGGACAAAAAGATTGAAGCGAATAGCCCGGCCCCATCCAAGCGGCAGCGACGGTGGGAAAACGCCCAAAAGATCTACATGAAGAAATTCCAGACCAGTCCAAATCTTACTCCAAAGTCACGATAAGGATATAAAGGCGCAGAAAAATTATTGTTTCCCTGGATCAAATCGTTCAAATGTTCCAGCTTGAAAAAAATGCGGGCCTGTCTTATCTTTCCGTTAAAGAAGAAATCTACAGTTGGAAAGCCGTCAAACTCCTGTTCGTTCTGTACATAAAATTCAGCCAGAACGGGATCATACCCATTCAGGTTATACCCGGTAAAATAGTTTAAAGTAAAACCGGTTTGAAGGTAGAGCGCCCGCTGAAACCAATGATCTCTATAATACAAGGTGTTCCTGGTAACCAGATCTGGCACATTAAACACCTGCCCCCCGTCAAGTACGGACTGGAAAAGTACGGTATTGTTGAGAGCAAATTTCCCTAAACTAAATTCACGCTGTCCCTTCACTTTTATGTAACTCACCTGTCCTTCGTGCTGAAAAGGTTGGACACTCCCCAATTCATCAAGAGCAAAGTACGCCATATCATTTATGGTAGTAAACTCAAGGTTTGCATTTAGCAGCTGTGGTGCCCATAAGTCGAATCCTAGGGACTGCCTGCTTTCATTCGAAAACGAGGTTTCCCAGTTATAGTTTATATAATCACTTTGATATAAAAGGAAATTGTAATTAGGTGCACGATCATTAATATTGGCCGTGGCGGCAATAGAGAAATCTGGCGAAAGCACATAAGCAAGCCTTGCACCAAGGTCATAACCTTTAAGATCCCCAATTAAATTAATCATCCCATTACCTTTGAACTGGAAGCCGCCTAAGGTTCCTGTGTAATCCCCTCCTGCTGAAATAATATTTCCCTGCAGCCTATTTGTGATAAACCCATCCTCAAGGTCAAGGACTGTATTGTAACCATAATCATAATTGGTATGCCTCCCCCTGGCCACAATCTGCGCAAGGTTTCCTGCTGTAAATCCAACATAAACCTCATTAGAAGTAGATGTAAGGCGGGTTTCATCTCTAATACCCACCTCTTCGAAAGAGGGTCCAAATATTTCATTGGCATTTTCCTGCTGAAACCTGTATTTCTTATAAGTATGATTCAGCCGGTGACCGATTGTCAAATTTCTCTGGGCCAGGGAATCATTCCTCTTATACAAAGCATAGGAATGATCCAGAAAGAATCTTTTCCCGTACAGGGTGGACTGTGCATCCTGAAAATTTACATCCAGGCGCGAACGATCTTCGAATTCGGGGTTTTTAGCAATATATTGTTCAAGAGAAGCATCTGTGAGTCCTCCGTTCTCTTCGTTGAGAAGATCCTGCGAGACAAAATGCGTCTGCAGGCTGTATTTTTCATTAGGGGAATTATAACTTAGGGTAGCACGAAAATTACCCGTACTGCTGAGTAAATGCTTATATCGTCCCAGGGATCGAAGACCTTTGTAGGCTATTGAAAAATTCAAATTTGGAGAAGTATTAACTGTAAAAAGGGCATCTACTGCCTGCCCCTGTTCAAAAACCGTTTTAAAAAATAATTCGGTAAACGGCGTAGGAACGTTATAATAGAAAATATCCTCTACTTCCATGAAGTTATAATGTCTTGCCCTGGCACCAAATTGAGGCAGAACATAACGTTCATCGAGAAAATCATAAGTAAGCCTATTATAGGATCTACCCACGTTGGAAAAGGGCAGTAAACCAAAATTATCTTTCCTGAGGTAGTTAAACCGGTAATCTTTATAAATGCTAAGGGTCGTATCGACTATGGTCGTATCATTTTCTACAGAAACGATTTTATAAAGTTCAATAGGGGCTCTTTCAACTTCAGGGCCCTTTTCCCCTGCATCCATCTCACGCTCGTTACCAGTTGCACCTGAACGGGTAAGTTTTCTTTCCTGAGCCATACCCCAAATAGGGATTAACAATAAATAGAGAAATAAGAGTTGCTTTTTCTTCATAGGAATGATCAATGGAACAAAAGTATGATAATTGGAAGAATTAGGGGCAGGTGACTTCACAGGCATTCAAAAAAAAGAGGCTGCCTTTGAAAGACAGCCTCTAAATTTTTCTAAAAATGAGAATTTTTAGGCATCCCCACCATCAGTGTCTCCACCATCAGTGTCTCCACCATCAGTGTCTCCACCATCAGTGTCTCCACCATCAGTGTCTCCACCATCTACTGATGCCCCATCGGCTGTAATTGTAAAATCAACAGTTTCAGTTGATCCAAAATCTCCAGGAACTACAGCAAAATCTTCTCCGGCATAGCTTAAGGTAACCGATCCAACATTAGGATAGGTTAAACCGTCACCGTAAGAATCATTTATGGTCATTGTGTATGCTCCCTCATCAAGACAAAGGGATCTTGAAGCACTTTCAGTACCATCTTCATAACCACCACCAGTAACTATAACTTCACCATCAGCATTTGCTAATGACCAGCTAAATTCACTTGCGTAGCCATCAAATTCGAAATCAGCAACGAATTCTGTTCCCACACAGGTACGAGTTACAGTAATAGTGTAAGGGTCTCCCACATAAAGACCTTCCTCTCCTGAAATCGCAATAACCAGGTTTTTACCAGTCAAGCCAAGGTCCATGTCAGATACATCCACGGTAAAAGTGCCTTCATTAGTACCTCCCGGTACCGTTACTGTGGCAGGAAGTGTGTACCCGGCTGCGTCAATTGTGGTTCCATCAGCGGCAACCAAATCAAATGTCCTGTCGCTACCTGTTACATTCGCCGTATAAACAGTTACTTCATGACTTGTTGTCCCACCTATTTCGACACCAACTCCAACTGGATTTTCAGCTTCAAAAGTAACATAATTAGGCGCTGTGAAATCATCGTCGCTGCTACATCCAACAACAAAGGATGCTGTAATAGCCGCTATAAATAATATTAATTGTCTTTTCATAATATTTGTTAAGTTTATCTGTTAGCGTTTACAGAATCGTCAATTGCGTCGTTCGCATCGATCTCATCCTGAGGAACTTTAAGGAAGAACCTCTTATCATCCGCAGCAAGGTCAACAACCACACGGTGGTTAGCATCTCTGAAGATACCTCTTCTTAGACGTTTAGCATCGAACCACTCTACTCCTATTTCACCGTAAAGTTCTTTTCTTCTTTCGACTAAAATCTCTTCTAAAACAACTTGCCCGGTTGCACCAGACTTTACAGCCTGAGGATCACGGTTAAGCTGCAACTTATAAAGAAGGTCATGAGCAGCGTCAACCTGCCCCTGCCAGTAAAGCGCCTCAGCTTCGATAAGAATCATCTCTGCGTATCTCATTATAGCAAAGTCAACACCAAAATCAACAAAGTTAAATTTTGTAGTGATGTAGTTCTGCCATGAAACATCTGGATTGTATGCTAAGAAAAGCTTACGAACATCTGTATCACTAAACTCATCAACAAAGTTACTGTTGATATATGTTCCCTGATAGGAAGGATGCTCAAAATCGGCCTGTGCATGCGGTGCACTAAAATAGTACATCGTTTGATCTGCATACTGAGGCATAGCCCATAACCACTCGGGGTTTGACATTTCATTGAAACCATCATCATAGGTAGAGGCATCTAAAACCGCTGAAACATCACCTCCGTAGGCAGCATTTGCCATCTCTTCGGCACCTTCCCAATTCTCGGTTACCTGATAAACTCTCGCCAGTATACCCTGAGCGACAGCTTTATTGATATAAGATTTATTTAATCTTGAATCATTAAGCCCGTCAACAGCAGTAGTAAGATCTGAAATGATCAAGTCATACATTTCCTGTAGAGTTGACATAGGCTTTCCTTCCAAAGACAACTCCAAATAAATAGGAGGTGCAGGTAAAGTGGCATCATATGTATAAGTGTGTTGGAATTCCATAGCCAACTGGAAGTAGTAGAAAGCGCGTAGTGCGAGACCCTGCCCCATTAGTTCAGCTTTTTCTTCATCTGAAAGAGTTTCAGAAGCTTCAATTCCATTGATCAGGGTGTTAGCCTGATTGATCATAAAATAAGGGAATTCCCAGCTAAAATTAGTTCTCCTGTAGGTAGGCTCCCTATTTGCCTGCTCATAATCAAACCTGAACCATGTTGGTCCCTGAATAATATCATTACCCTTAACCGCACGTGCATAATACATGGAGTTTATTCCACCGGCATCATGACCAGTAGTAAATTGATCTCTGGCTGCTCTATGGATACCAGAAATATAGGCTTCCACACCAGCACGAGAATTGAAAACAACCTCCTCAGAAACCTGGCCCGCAGGCTTTGGTTCCTCCAAATATTCCTCTGAACACCCTACTATTGAAAATAGAATCCCCAAAAGAAAAAATGATTTAAACAAATTTTTTCTCATTTTAATTTTTTTTTAAAATTTAACGTTCAATCCTAATGACACAGTCTTTAAGATATAGGATCTACTGTTTGTAGTACCGCTAATACTTTGCTCTGGATCAACTCCTTCATGTGTCTGCCATGTATAAAGATTATCTCCTCTAAGATAAAGACGGAAAGAAGATAAATCAAGGCTTTCAACAGTATTCTGAGGAAGATTGTATCCTAAAGTTATTGCTTTTAACCTTACGTAATCATTATCAAACAAAAATCTTGTCGATGTAGAAGCAAAATTCTGGTTAGCATTCAAAAGCTTAGGTACCTCTGTAATGTCTCCAGGCTGTTGCCATCTTGCAGCAAGATCAGGAGATTGCTGATAACCCAATGTTGCGAAACCGGTCATTAAACCTGCATAGTCATAGTCATACAATTGAGCTCCAAAGCTAAAGTTAAACAAAGCATTTAAGTCGAAGTTCTTATACTTGAAATCTGTAGAGAAACCTCCAATAATATCAGGTAAAGATTCTCCCACGTAATATCTGTCAGCTTCTGAATAGTCATCGGTAAGAACTCTTTCTCCAGTTGGCTCCCCTTCTGCATTTTCAACATCCATATACCAAAGGGCCATTCCTGTTGCAGGATCAACTCCGGCATATTCCTGGATCCAGAATTCATAAAGAGATCTTCCTTCTTCCCATCTCTTAGTTCCGCTAATGAAAGACTCCTGAGTAAGTTCAGTAATCTCATTGTTATCCATAGAGAAATTCACACTAGTTGACCAGGAAAAATCATCAGTAATAATATTTCTGGTTCTCAACATGAACTCCAATCCATAGTTCCTGATACTCCCCACATTTGTGGTAATATCGGTATTACCTGTAGAAGGCGCTAATGGCTGAGAATAGATCAAATCAACTGACTCTTTGTTATAGTATTCAGCACTACCTTCAACTCTATTATTCCACAAAGTAAAATCAAGTCCTACGTTAAGCATAGCAGTAGTCTCCCAAGTTAACAATGGATCAACAACGCCTCCTAAAAGAACTCCGGTGTTCTCTCCCTGGTTCCATCCAGTTTCAAAAGCCTGAATATATGGGAAATACAGAACGTTTCCATCCGCATCAAGAATGTTATTATTTCCTAGTTCTCCATACGAACCTTTTAATTTAAGATAGCTAAGAACTGGACTGTCATTCAGGAAGTTCTCATCAGAAATAACCCATGAACCACCAACGGAATAAAAATCTCCCCAACGTGTATCAGATGAAAATCTTGAGGAACCGTCTCTACGGTAAGAACCTTCAATAAAATATTTATCGGCATAATTATACCCTACACGTCCAAGATATCCCACAAGTCGCTCCATATTTATAGCTCCAGCAGCTTCGGTTGGTGTTGTTCTACCGCTTAAAGAAAACACATTTGGAAGGAATCCTTCTCCGGCAGCATCAAACTCGTCAAACTCAACCTCGTAAGCCTCCACAATTGCATCTGCATTAATAGAGTGATTACCAAACGTCTTATTGAAGTTTAAGGAATTAATGAAGTTGATTGTAGTTGTGATATCCCGATTCTGTGTAATTCTACCTCCAACGTTAGAAGCATAACCTACTTCGGTATCAGCATAAACATAGCTATCAAAAATATACTGCTCGTAAGATAGGTTTGATTTGAAAGACAGATAATCTGTGAAAGTTAATTCTGCAAACCCATTAGCGTTGATATTGTGTCTTTTATTTAAGGTTTTATACTTGTATAAAGAACCAACAGCATTTTCGTTATTAAACACTGGTCTTGAAGCGTTAACTAAACCTTCATTTTGACCATAGTCATAGATAGGATTTCCAAAACCATCCAGGATCAGTGCACCTTGTTCATCTCTTCTGTACAATGGATAAAGTGAAGCTACACTGTAAATCCACTGAATAGAACTCTGATATGAGCTTCCTGACTGGCTCGGATAGTTTTGGCTGGAGGTAGAATAAGCTGTATTAAGGCCAACCTTTAACCAATCTCTTACATCACTTTCAAGATTTAAACGGGTTGTTACTCTTTCAAAGTTTGATTCCTTTACAGAACCTTCCTGCTCAAGATAGTTTGCAGAAAGAAAATATCTTGTTTTTTCACCCCCACCATTTAAACCAACTGTATATTCCTGGCGAAGGGCAGCACTGCGTAGAATTTCATCCTCCCAATCTGTTTCCCATAGTAGATTAGCACCGGGAACAAGATTTCCACTAGCATCAACGGGCTGCGCCACATCATAAGGGTTGTACCCAAGCTGGCTAATTAGGTTATTTGAAGCCAACTGCCCTGCAGTTGCAGGATCATTACCTGCTGCCACGTAAGCATTTCTTGAAGCCTCCCAGGCATAGCCCATGTATTGATTAGTTCCCAATACATCATGCAACTCAACAGCCGGTGTGGAAATACCACCTACAGCTGTAACTGTGAGTACAGGCTCAGAATTAAAAGCTCCTTTTTTAGTTGTAATCACGATCACCCCGTTAGAACCACGAGATCCATAAAGAGCAGTTGAAGATGCATCCTTAAGCACGTTCATTGACTCAATCTGGTCGGCACTAATGGAGTTAATGTTACCATTAAATGGCGCACCATCAACAATAATTAACGGCTCGGCACTTGCATTAATAGAACCAATCCCACGAATCCTTATTGTTGGGTTCTCCCCCGGCTGTCCACCAGAAGTCAACATGTTCACCCCTGGAACATTTCCTTGAAGCGCACTGGTAACACTTGTTAACTGCTGCTCTTCAAGAACCTCTTCTCCAAGAGAAACAACAGATCCTACAATAGATCTCTTACTTTGAGTACCGTAAGCAACCACGATTACTTCTTCAAGCTGCGCTGCGTCTTCCTCTAAAGTAAGATCCACTCTGGTAGTGGACTCATCAATAACATATTCCGCAGTTTTAAAACCTAGGTAGGAAAACACAAGAACTTCACCTTCGCTTGCCCTTATTGAATAATTTCCATCAAAATCACTCTGAGTACCCCGAGAGGTATTCTTCACCAGAACGTTCACACCAGGCAGAGGCATTCCCTCGCCGTTGGTTACCGTCCCGGTAATCAAATTGTCTTGTGCAAAGGCAATTTGCACGACTAACACCAGTAAAAGTGTTAGAATTCCACTTAATTTTCTTTTCATTTTATGAATTATTTGAATTAGCCAGTGCCAAAAATGGTAATAAAATCTTAATAAAACAAGACAATGACACAAACTTACTTGTTAAAGATTTAACAAGTTTATTGGTTGTCAAGATTATTCATAATCATTTTGATAGAAAAGGGACCCAGATACTACCAGAACTACCAAAATCGCCGAATTTTAAAAGGAATAAAACATTAAATTCTAAAGTGTGTAATTTTAAACAACCTTTTCTTCCTCCTGTATTTTTGGGGCTGCACTTATTTCCTATTTTTGTACTACCGGAAATATTTTCCCGATCCTGAATAAAGTATTACCCTACAGCACCTTAACAACATGTTAGCAAAAAGTTTCTCAAAATTACCACTGGAGTGCGGCACAGATGAAGCCGGGAGAGGCTGCCTGGCAGGGCCGGTTACAGCAGCGGCAGTAATCCTGCCCCCAGGATTTCGTAATAAGCTTATTAATGACTCTAAACAGCTAAATTCAATTTCACGAAATGAACTGCAGGGAATAATTAAAAAGAAAGCTGTTTGTTATTCGGTACACCATATTTATATGGAGGAGATCGATGAGATCAATATCTTGAATGCATCTATCCTGGCGATGCATAAATGTATAGACAATCTGAATCCTGTTCCCGAATTTATTATTGTTGATGGCAATAGATTTAAAACATACCGGGAAGTGCCTCACGAATGTATAATAAAAGGAGATGGGAAATTTTTGAGCATTGCGGCCGCTTCAATCCTGGCAAAGACTTACCGGGATGAATTCATGATAAAAATACATGAGGAATATCCAATGTATAACTGGAAACAGAATAAAGGATACCCTACTGTAGAGCATCGTGAAGCCATAAAGAAATATGGAATCACAAAATACCATCGTAAAAGCTTTAAACTCCTTCCTGAACAATTGGAGCTTTCCCTTTAAAAATTTTTCACCTAAACCTTCCCATGAAGAAGATAATAGCAATTTGCCTCATCTCACTTTTAGTTTCCTGTGCCGATGATCGTCCTACTGCAAGTGCACTTACAGATTTTTTACCAAAGGAGCCAGCGGTCATTCTTCAAATGCAAAACCCGGATCTGTTCTTTAGCAATCTACAGAATAATGATTTTCTTAAGCTAAACTCAAACCATTCCCTTTATAAGGACATGGAGCAGAGGCTTGAAATATTGAAGTTTTTTCCTCACAAAAAAGAAGCTCTTCTTGTTCTCAGTACCGAAGGAGAAAAATCCTTTGATTTCCTTTTCATTAGTAAGAATGAGCTAAAACCAGTGAACCTTGACTCAATACAAAACCGGCAGGTAGAGACCATAAATTCCGACGACTATGAAATAAAAAAATATGTGCTGGAAGACAAAACAGCCTATTCGGCGCGTATAGATAGCATTAGCCTGTTAAGCAGTTCGCTACAATTACTGAAAGATGCTTCTAAAGGCAGCCACAGTTGGGATCCAGATCTTGAAACTGCATTTAAGGCTGCTTCCCCTAAGAAAACTTCTCTGTTTTTGAATTCTGAAAAAGCGCCTTTTTTTCTTAAAGACATCTTCCCTGGTAGATTTTCTAACTTCAGCAAATGGACCGTGCTGGACATAGATATTTCGCAAAACGACATTAGCCTAAATGGCATCACAGTTGCTTCCGACACCATTCCCCGAATCGTGAATGTGTTTAAGGAAGCAGGAACTGCCAAAAACACCCTCGCAAATATTGCTCCTGTTAACAGCGAAGAGTTCACCTCGATCTCTTTTAAAAATTTCAAAAAACTAAATGATAATTTGACCTTTTTAAGAGGTATTAAACAAGAATCTTTTTCTGATGAAATGTCCCTTCTCGAAACAGCCAGCGAAGCAGGAATAATTCAGCTTTCTGAAGGTTTTGTTTTTGCTGTTCATGCTAATGAACCCGAAAGTGCACGAAACACCTTCAGTTTTGAGCTTAAGCCAACCGAAGAATTCCGCGGAATACCAATTTATGAATATCCCAACTCCAATGCTTTTCAAAAAATGCTTCAGCCACTGCTGAATCCCGAAGAGCTTCATTTTTTCACCTTTTTGGATAATTATATTTTGTTCGGGAAAACTTCCGAAGCATTAAAAGAAGTGATGGCAGCCGTTCAGGATGAACTGGTTTTGGCAAATTCTGAAGCTTATAAGTCTTCTTCAGAAAATCTGAGTTCAGAAGCGTCCCTTTTGATATTGAGGAACAATCAGGCAAACAATGAAGACACATCGAATGGACTGGACTATACAAATTTTCCTATTTCGGCAATTCAATATATCTACCAGGACAACTTTGCGCACCTGCACAGTATTCTAACTAAAAGCGCAGCTTTAAAGACCGAAAAACCAACTTCCCGGGCTGCGGCTATCAAACTTGGAGCTGCTTTAAACTCTCACCCCATTTTCTTTAAAAATCACCGTACCAACGGCATGGATATAGCTGTTCAGGATGTTCAAAATACGCTTTATCTAATCTCTCCCGAAGGTAAGATCCACTGGAAAAAGGAAATGGACTCCCGCATTTTAGGCGACGTCCAGACGGTAGATATTCTAAGGAATGGAAGATATCAACTTGCCTTCGCCAGCAAAAATGCGCTGCATGTGATTGACCGGGATGGCAATCCTGTAAAACCATTCCCATTGAAGTTTAGAGATGAAATCACGCAGCCCCTTGCCATTTTTGACTATGACAACAAGAGAGATTACCGGTTCCTGATTGTACAGGGAAAAGAGGTTTTTATGTACGATCGAAAAGGAAGGAGTGTGAAAGGTTTCCAATTTTCCAAAGCGGAATCGGATATCGCACAGACTCCAAAGCACATTAGGATTGGGCGAAAGGATTACATCGTGATCCCCGAAACTTCAGGTAAATTGAATATTTTAAGCCGTACAGGGAAAATACGCGTCGCTGTAAAAGAAAATCTTGATTTTTCCGAAAATAAGTGGTACGAGTACGACGGAAACTTCGTCTCATCAAATACCAAAGGCCAGATCATCAAAATTGATGAAAAAGGAAATATCAAAAAAGAGGATCTTGATCTTACTGAAAACACCCGCATCACCGCCACCGCAAAAACTTTGGTGATGCTTTCAGAAAATGAGTTGACTATTAAAGGAAATTCGGTCACTCTCGATTTTGGACTTTACAGTGCGCCGCAAATCTTCTATATCAACAATAAGATCTATGTATCCGTGACCGACCTGCAGGCGAAGAAGGTATATGTTTTTGACAGCAATGCTACCTTACTGAATGGCTTTCCCGTTTACGGAAATTCATTAATAGACCTCAATAACGCAGATGATGACCCTGCTCTGGAACTTGTAGTACAGGGAGAAGAGGATGAAGTGCTGCTTTATGAAGTGCAGTGATTAGGGATTAGTAAAGGTTAAGAGATTTTTCGTGAATTCGTGGCAACCATTTTGCATCTTGAACTTTGAATCTTGAATCTTGAACTCTAAACCAGTTTTGCTTCAAAAAGGGCGGCAAAGTGCTTCTTTATTTTTTGTTTCACCTCGTCCACAGGAACTTCTTTAACTCCAAGCTCCACATTTAAGGAAGTAACCGCTTTACCTTTTATTCCGCAGGGAACAATGTTGTCGAAATAGCCAAGATCTGCATTTACATTAAATGCAAAGCCGTGCATTGTCACCCATCGGCTGGCGCGAACGCCCATCGCACATATTTTCCTTGCAAAAGGAGTTTCGGAATCCAACCACACTCCTGTTTCCCCTTTACTGCGGCCGGCTTTTACTCCGTATTCCTCAAGCGTGAGAATTATAGTTTCTTCTAAAAGTCTGAGATATTTGTGAATATCTGAAAAGAAATTTTCAAGGTCAAGAATAGGGTATCCCACTATTTGCCCCGGGCCATGATAAGTAATATCCCCTCCCCTGTTGATCTTGTAAAAAGTGGCATTTTTTTGTTTTAATTGCTCCTCATTGATCAAAAGATGGGAGATATCTCCGCTTTTTCCGAGAGTATATACATGGGGATGCTCTACAAAAAGAAGGTGGTTTTTTGTAGCTTCTACAGTTCCTTCTCTGCGATTGGAAATTTTTTGATCCAGAATCTCCTTAAAAAGTTGTTCCTGGTACTCCCAAATTTCTTTGTAATCCCGCAGTCCTAATTCCTGAAAATTTATATTTTTATTCAAATCGTATATTTAGAATTGAAATATGAGCTCGAGAAGTGAGATTGGTATTACCTCTTGTTATTCAAAATGATCAAAGCTGCGATCACTCCGGGAATCCATCCCAGAAGGGTAAGGATCAAAACAATTAAAATAGACCCACAGCCTCTGTCCATTACAGCCAGCGGTGGGAAAAGAATCGATAATATTACTCTCCAAAGACTCATAAGTATTGCAAAGATATCAAAATTTACTGCAACCTTGTAAACGGCCTCCACTTCAAAAAACAATTGATTGGTAGTCCATTAGTCTGTATCTTTGCCAGTCGAAATTTGAAATTAAAAACATGCATTTATCTGAACAGGAAATCATTCGTCGTGAGAAACTTGACTCTCTGCGAAAATTAAATATTGATCCTTATCCCGCAGCTCTTTATCCCGTTGACCATACTACTTCGGAAATTAAAGCTGAATTTGAAGAAAACAAGAAGGTGGTAATCGCCGGTAGGTTAATGTCAAGAAGGATCCAGGGAAAAGCTTCATTTGCTGAAATTCAGGACTCCACCGGAAGGATTCAGGTGTATTTCAACCGTGATGAGATCTGTACCGGGGATGATAAAAGCAAGTACAACGATATTTACAAAAAACTCCTCGACATAGGAGATTTTATAGGAATTGAAGGAGAGCTTTTCAAGACGCAAGTAGGAGAAAAGACGGTAATGGTGAAAAATTTTACCCTTTTAAGCAAGTCTTTAAAACCTCTTCCGCTTCCAAAGACCGATAAGGAAGGTCACATTTTTGATGAATTCAATGATCCCGAATTACGCTACCGCCAGCGTTATGCCGATTTGGCTGTAAACCCAAAAGTAAAAGAGATCTTTATAAAAAGGACAAAGCTGTTCAATGCGATGCGTAACTTTTTTAACGACAAAGGCTACTTTGAAGTTGAAACGCCCATTTTACAATCCATTCCGGGGGGAGCAGCTGCAAGGCCGTTTATCACGCATCACAATGCGCTGGATATTCCACTTTACCTAAGGATTGCGAACGAACTTTACTTAAAGCGTCTTATTGTAGGTGGTTTCGACGGAGTATATGAATTCTCAAAGAACTTCCGCAATGAAGGTATGGATCGTACGCACAATCCCGAGTTCACTGCCATGGAGATCTATGTAGCTTACAAAGACTACAATTGGATGATGGAGTTTACAGAGAATTTGCTGGAACATTGCGCCGTTGCCGTAAATGGCACTACAGAGGCTACCTTCGGAAAGCACCAGGTGGACTTTAAGGCTCCGTATGCCCGAATCACGATGACCGATGCCATTAAGAAATTCACAGATTTCGATATTACCGGAAAGTCTGAAAAAGAACTTTTTGAGGCTGCCAAAGGCATGGGTATAGAAGTAGATGAAACCATGGGTAAAGGAAAACTTATCGATGAGATCTTTGGTGAGAAATGTGAAGGCAACTTTATTCAGCCAACATTTATTACAGATTATCCTAAAGAAATGAGCCCGCTTTGTAAAGAACACCGCGAAAACCCTGAATTGACCGAAAGATTTGAACTCATGGTTTGCGGTAAAGAGATCGCCAATGCTTATTCTGAGCTAAACGATCCTATCGACCAGCGAAACCGTTTTGAGGAGCAATTAACTTTGTCTGAAAAAGGGGATGATGAGGCAATGTTTATTGACAATGACTTTTTACGTGCCCTGGAGTACGGAATGCCTCCATCATCGGGCCTTGGTATTGGAATGGACAGGTTGATCATGTTCCTTACCAACAAGCAGTCCATTCAGGAAGTACTTTTCTTCCCGCAAATGAAGCCAGAAAAGAGAGCTGCAACGCCAAAACCAGAAGATTTCATAAAAATTGGGGTTCCTCAGGAATGGGTAGATACCGTTATGCATGAGTTTGGAACGGTTGCCAAGCTTCAGGAAAATAAGGCCACCCAGGTCCACCAGAAGCTGAATGGTCTTCGCAAAAAAAATAAACTACCCGTTGCTGCGCTGCAGCTTGACGAAGTAGAAAAGTGGTTTTAAAATACCCTTTTTGACACTATACCAGAAACGGTCTTAAAAGCCCTGATTGCGTCAACCTGATCTTGTTTCAGGTTCTGGTTTGTTTTCAAACGAAATAAGATTCTGAAGTAAATTCAGAATGACGTAAGATGTACTTTTAAGACCGTTTTTTAATTTATGGCAGGGCAGCCGCAATGGTAGCGTTTACGTGCGGCACCAAAATTATAACCCAAAGTGATCTGGTGAAACCCGCTGTTGCTTAACACCACATTATTAAACTGCTGCGAATAGGTGTATCCAAAAAGAAAACTGCGATATTCCACGCCGGCAAAAGGAGTCACATATCTCAAATTTTCATTATTCTCTTCTACTTTGTCCAGTCCCTGCCGGTAAGAAATTCCTGTCCAAATCTGGCCAAAATCAAAGTTTCTATAAGCTTTGAGGTTTGCATCAATTGCCTTTTCACCGGTGTCTTCAGCCACTTGCAGCATAGCAGAAGGTTCCAAATACCAGTCGTAAGAAGGAGAAAATATATAACCGCTTGTCAAAAAATATTTTCTTTGATTCACAACGATATTTTCAGAATTAAATAGTTCTCTGTTAACCGGCAACAGGTTTTTGGCTGCAAAATGTATATAAAATTCTTTTTTAAAATAGGACATCCCCACATCCATATTGGCGTAAGCCACAGAAGTCTTTTCCTGCCCCAGTAAAGGATCTGGCTGAGTGAAGCCACTTTGATCGAGCCGGTGCTGGATCACACCTGCGCTTATCCCAAAACTCAACCGGTGTAACTCAAGGTCTCGGGAAGGCAGCCTCAAATGATAAGCGAAAGTTCCGTAGGCCCCCGATTTGGAAAAATTGCCATTATGGTCATTAAAAATAATAGCTCCTATCCCTTCTTTGTTTCCTAGTCTCCCATTGATTGTAAGAGTTTGCATTCCAGGTGCGTCGTCTACATCAAACCATTGCTGCCTTGCAGTTATTCGCAATTGATTTCTTCCCGCTGCTCCAGCAAGAGAAGGATGAAGAAGAAATAAATTATCTGTGAGGTAATCTGAATAGGTGGGAATAATTTCCTGGGCAGTTACAGCACTTACTTCCAAAAAAAATATGAGGATCATTATCCAAAAAGGGGATTCTTTGAGTATATTTTTTTTGTTTTGGCGCATCCTAACGTTTTAAAGTAAAATGTCCCTTAACAGGTTCAAAACCTTCTATTGAAAGGTGAAACCAGTAATCTTCTGAGGGCAGATCTTTTCCGCTAAAAGTTCCATCCCAGGAAAATCCTTCTCCTTTTCCGGAAGCCAGTATTTTTCCATAGCGGTTAAAAACTCTTATCTCTGAACTGCTGAAATATTCGATCCCTTTCAATTCAAACCTGTCATTGATTCCGTCATTATTGGGAGTAATAAATTTGGGCATCACAATATGAGGGAATTCTTCAGAAACTGTGTTGCAGCCTTCAAGATCCCGTATATAAGCAGTGTAAACTCCGCCGGAAATATTCTGGAACATATTAGATCCCTGAAAATTGTTACCATCCAGGGAATACTGGAACTCTCCTACATTTGCAGGTTCAATGATAACAGAAGTTCCTTCGGAAGTTATTTTGCCAATCTCTGCAACATCTACTACACTCACTTCAAATTGCTTAATTGAACTACAGCCACTGGGATTTGTTATTATAACTGAATAACCCTGGGACTGGGTGACGACAATATTTTGGGTGGTGGCTCCAGTATTCCATTGATATGTGAAATTACCCACCCCGGCGTCAAGTCTTATTTCCTGTCCCGGACAAAGCTGCCTCTCTTCATCAACAACCTGGGGCTTTGAAAAGATTTGTAGTTCAACCGGAGTTCGCGGGCCGGGATTACAGTCAAAACCCGTCTTTTTAGCTTCGGCATAGTACCTTCCTGCAGCAGGAGGAACAAAAGCGTTTCCTGTTGCCACCTCCACCCCGCCTGTAGCACTATCATACCACCTAACCGATTCGTCACTCTCAACTATCACCTCAAGCGATGGGACAGGATCCCCTTCACAAACATCCAAATCTCCCAGGCTCACTGGAGCTTCAGGTGTTTCCACTACAAATACGGCAAAAGATTCAGAAACCGAACTGCAGAGATTGGTAACCAGATTCACTGCATCTTCAGCCACTTTTACTCTAAAGAACCGGGTCGAACTAATTGGAGAAGAAGAAAAATTCATTCCTGTTTCCCCCGCAATATCCTGCCAGTTCACATCGTCTACACTTTCCTGCCACTGGAAAGCATGGCTGGTATACACTGTATTATCGGGCGTTGCGGTAAGCTCAACGGTGACAGGAGCATCAGGTTCGCAAACTTCAAGAAAAGTTTCAGAAAGATTGGGAGAACTAACCTTAGTCAGGTCGCCGCAGGACCTAAAGATTATATCGTCAATAGCAAGGTCATTTCCGCAGCCACCAACTCCGTTATTAAACATTTTTAGTATTACCTTATTTTGACCTGCCTGAGACCTGAAGGTAAGTGCTTTTTGACTCCAGACAGGATTAACCGAGGAATAGATATCTCCGGTACTTCCTTCAGCTAAAATTGTATTTCCTGTTTGATCAAGGATCTGGAAAATTACATTAATTGGAATTTCCCCATTAGGACAATCACTTCTTGAAGCATTGAAAATATTTATTAAGAAAGCAGAAAATTCATAAGTTGTGGCCTCACAAAGACCCGAAATTTCTCTTTGAAAAAACAGTCCGGCATTATTGTCATCTGCATTAACAATGAGCGCATTTCCATTGGATAAGGTAGTATTAGGCAAATAAGAATGCCATCCACCAATTTGCTGCCCAATAGTACTCGAAATGGTATAAAAACCGTCGTAAGGATCGCCCGAAACACGAATATACGTTGTGGTTCCCGCAGGTAAAGTCCCCGACGAAAAATCCTCATGGAAAATAGGAACTCCTTTACTGCCCTCACAAAAACCCAGCTGGGAAAAAATATTCCCCGAAATGAAGAAAAAGATAAGAAATAAGAGGTTTTTCATCTTCCTTCAAAGGTACGGGAATGAAGAGGGATTTTAACAAAACCTTAGCAGCTTCTTTTTATGATCTTTATCATGATTTTTATTTCTCTGTACTTCAGTTTAAACCTTTTACTCCCTCTCCTGTCCAAGTATTAGCAAAATGCACCTCATTTTATTTTAAAAGGTTTTGGTTAGGCAACCGGAATCGGTTTTTATAAATTGGGCAATTCTTAACTAATTAATTCTACTTAATGAACAACCGATTAATGTTGCGGCTGGTTATTGTTTTTTTCTCTTTCTCAATAACAAGTTGTGCCGTATTTAAGCCTGAAAAGGACAAGAAAACGGCAGCCGTTAAAGACTCTTCAGAAAAAGATAAAAACGGGATCAAGGCCTACGATAAGGTGATCACCAAAAAAGCAAAAACCGACACCGGACTTTTCACAGTACATCAAATTGATGACGATTACTACTACGAGATCCCAGACAGTCTTTTTAACAGGGAAATGCTTATGGTTACCAGGATCGCCCAAACTGCATCGGGCATTGGTTTTGGTGGCGGAAAACAAAATGAACAGGTGCTACGCTGGGAAAAAAAGAACAAGAACGTACTTCTACGAGTGGTATCCCACGATGTGTTTGCTGCCGACTCATTACCAGTCCATGAAGCTGTAAGAAATTCCAACTTTGAACCTATCCTTTTCTCCTTTGACATTGAGGCTTTTCATAAAGATTCTGTGAACAATGCAACAGTTATCAAGGTGACAGATCTTTTTAAAAAGGATGTACAGGCTTTAGGTTTTCCTGAAGGACGTCGCAAAAGCTACAAAATAAGCCGTCTGGATGATAGCAGGTCTTATATTGACACCATCCGCAGTTATCCAAAAAATATTGAGGTTCGCCACGTGAAGACTTACAATGCCGGGGAACCACCTTCTAATTCAAGTACGGGATCAATTTCAGTAAAAATGAGTAACTCCATGATCCTGCTTCCAGAAGTTCCAATGGAAAGAAGGTATTATGATGAGCGTGTAGGCTGGTTTACTACAGGACAAACAGATTATGGGCTGGATGCTCAAAAAAGTGAAACTGTACGTTACCTTGACCGCTGGAGACTGGAGGTGAAGGAGGAAGATATGGAAAAATTCAAGCGAGGAGAACTGGTTGAACCCAAGGAACAGATCGTTTACTATGTAGACCGTGCGACTCCAAAAAAATGGATCCCATACATCAAACAGGGAATTGAGGACTGGCAGGTTGCTTTTGAAGCTGCAGGTTTCAAAAATGCCATTATTGCCAAAGATCCTCCTTCAAAAGAGGAAGATCCCGACTGGAGTCCCGAAGATGTTCGCTACTCTGTAGTGCGTTATCTTGCTTCTCCTATTCCAAATGCAAACGGGCCTCACGTAAGTGACCCGCGTTCGGGAGAGATTCTGGAATCGGATATTAACTGGTACCACAACGTAATGACCCTTCTAAGAAACTGGTTCTTTGTACAAACTGCGGCAATCAATGAAGATGCCCGCGGAGTAGAATTTAAAGATGAGATCATGGGTCGTTTGATCAGGTTTGTATCTTCTCATGAAGTAGGCCATACCTTAGGATTGCCTCATAACATGGGAAGCAGTGTTGCTTATCCTGTAGAGTCCCTTAGAGATCCTGAATTCACTAAAAAGTACGGAACAGCTCCATCTATTATGGACTACGCCCGTTTCAATTATATTGCACAACCCGAAGATGGAGATGTAGCTTTGATGCCTGATATTGGTCCTTACGACAAGTATTCCATCATGTGGGGTTACAAACCAATTCCTGAAAAAGAAGGGAAAGAGGAGAAAGAAATTCTCGACTCCTGGATCCTTGAAAAAGCAGGAGACCCTGTTTACAGGTTTGGTGGCCAACAGAGCGGAGTGATCGATCCTACTTCACAAACCGAAGATCTTGGAGATGACGCTGTTCTTGCCAGCCAGTATGGGATCAAAAACCTTAAAAGGATCATCCCAAACCTCATCGAGTGGACTGCAGAAAAAGGGAAAGATTACGATGATCTTGAAACGATGTATGAGCAAGTGCTTGGGCAATATAACCGTTACATGGGTCACGTTGCTGCCAATGTGGGTGGTGTGATCAAGGAAACAAAAACCTACGACCAGGAAGGTGCTGTTTATTTCCACGTTACAGCCGAAAAGCAAAAGAACGCAATGAATTTCCTTCAGGAGGAATTGTTCTCAACTCCCGAGTGGCTTATTGATCAGGAGATCTTCAACAGGATAGAATTTGATGGGAATGTTGAAAGGATCAGGAACACGCAGGAAAGAACGCTTAACAACCTGCTTGACTTCGGAAGAATGGCAAGATTGATCGAGAACCGTGAAATGAACGGAAATAGCGCCTACGGACTTCTGGACATGATGCAGGACCTTAGAACAGGTGTCTGGAGTGAATTGGGAAGAGGCCAAAATATCGACACTTATCGAAGAAATCTTCAAAGAGCGTACATCGATCGCATGGAATACCTTATGACCGAAGAACAGTCTGAAATTCCTGCCCGCTACCGTTCATGGGTCACAAGATCAAATGTTGATGTTGCCCAAAGTGATATTCGTCCTGTTGTTCGTGGAGAGTTGAAAAAGCTTCAGCGTGACCTTCGCAACAGCATTGGTCGAAGCAGAGATACGCTTACCCGTTATCATTTGGAAGACGCTTTGGAAAGAGTAAACCTTATTCTGGACCCAAACAGCTAAACCTTAATTAGGCATAAAATGAAAGAGCCGGACGTTTGTCCGGCTCTTCTTTTTTTATATTACCCATAATCTTACAATCCAGCCCCCTAAAAGCCATACATAAGAAATTAAGGCAAGGTACTTCATGACATTTTCCATCACCTGACTCTTCGGAGCCATTTCTTTCATATGGTCAACATCTTTCCTTTTAAAAAAGCCGATGTAGATCAGAATTCCGGAAAGGATAAGAAATATAAGGTTAAGGAAAAAAGTGTAGTCGATCTGGAAATGTTCAGATTCAAGGATCTTCACGTTTTTCGGATCGGGTAGCAGACTTAACAGGTCAAAAGAATAATGCAAAACCAGGGAAGTTCCAATAAGTGCAGTAAACAGCAAAAAGAGGATAAAAAGTGACATTTTCCAGCCATAATATTTTGCATTGATCCGCAACACCGGAAATACTACCAGGTCACTGAAGATAAAAGCCATTACTCCTGCAAAACTCACTCCCTTTCCGAAGAGCAGCGCCGCCAGCGGAATATTTCCCATGGAACCAATAAAGGTTAGAAACGCAGCAACGGGCCCAACTATAATATGCTCTAAAATGGTAAAGAAGCTATAGCTTTCAACCTCCGGGCCGCTGTTGATAAAGAGGGTTCTAAAAAAAGAATCGGGCACAAAGGCAGCTACTATTCCGGCAATGGTGAAGCCAATGGTTACATCCTTCCACACCATCTTCCATTCCATGGCATATTGCTTTGCCACCTTGGCCCAGGCAGTTTCAGACTTCATCTTCTCTTTCCATGCTTTATCTGATCCTTCATCATCATCCTCTTCTCCTTTTAGCCGCTCCCGTGCCTTTTTGATCAGTTTCTTTGGATTAATCAGCCTTACAATGAGCCAGCTGATGAGGATAAGCAGGATTCCTCCCACATACTCCCCTACCACAAATTGCCAACCCAGGAAAATGGCAATGATGATCCCCAGCTCTATTACTAGATTTGTGGAGGCAAGAAGAAAAGCTATAGAAGGAACAAAACCTGCTCCTTTTTTAAAAAGACTTTTAGTAGAAGCAAGGGCAGAAAAACTACAGGAACTGCTAATAAAGCCGAAGAAGGTACCCAGGAGCACTCCTTTCGCATCTTTTCCTCCCATTGTTTTTTCCATCTTCTTTTCGGTAACAAAGATCTGGATCCCACTACTAATGATATATCCGAGAATGAAAGCCCAGAGAGCTTTCCAAAAAAATCCTGTACTTGTCTAAGCAGCTTCTGCCCAGCTTTTCCAAAAGTCCTGCATTCAATCCTGGTTTTAAAATTATATATTAAAATGCCATTTTTGACTAGTCAATTTTGGCAGTTCTCAGTCTCAGTGCATTTGCAATTACCGACACCGAACTAAAGCTCATCGCCAAAGCAGCGATCATTGGTGATAATAAAAGTCCGAAGAACGGGTATAAAACTCCCGCCGCAATAGGCACTCCCAGCGTATTATAGATCAACGCAAAGAACAGGTTCTGTTTGATGTTGGTCATTACCTTTGAACTAAGTTTTTTGGCTTTAACCACTCCGTGCAAATCACCTTTTACAAGAGTGATCTCGGCGCTTTCAATGGCAACATCGGTTCCTGTACCCATAGCAATCCCAATATCGGCTTTGGCAAGTGCGGGTGCATCGTTGATCCCATCTCCGGCCATAGCCACTTTTTTACCTTGTGCCTGAAGTTTTTCCACCTCTTCCAGCTTGTTCTGCGGAAGCATTCCGGCTTTAAAACCTGTGAGATGCAGCTCAGAAGCCACTGCCGAGGCCGTTGTCTCATTATCACCGGTAAGCATGATCACTTCCACACCATCATCCATAAGTTCTTGAATGGCCTGGCGGCTGGTTTTCTTGATAGGATCGGTAATGGTGACATAACCTGAAACCTCATTATCAATAGCGATATATGACACTGTCTTCCCCAGCTCCTGCTCTTGTTTTACTTTTTTCTGAAGTTCCTCTGAAATATCAGCATTAAGCTGACTCATAAGTTTCTCATTTCCGATTGCCACTTCTTTTCCTGAAGTAGAACCGGTCACGCCTTTCCCCGTAACCGCATTAAAGTCTGATGCTTCAGAAATAGCTATTTTTCGATCCTTCGCGTAATTCACCGTTGCTGAAGCTAAAGGGTGCTCACTCTGGGCATTTACCGATGCCATTAATTCGATCACCTTGTCTTCAGAATAACTTCCATAGGCCACCACTTTCTCTACAGAAGGTTTTCCCTCGGTAATGGTACCAGTCTTGTCGATGATCAAAACATCAATTTTGTTCATTTGCTCCAGGGACTGTGCGTTCTTGATCAACACCCCATTCTGTGCACCTTTTCCAACTCCTACCATGACCGACATTGGCGTCGCTAGGCCCAGGGCACAGGGACAGGCAATGATCAACACTGCAATAGCGTTGATAAGCGCATAGACGTACTGAGGTTCGGGGCCATAGATAGCCCAAATGATAAAGGTAATAATAGAAATAAATACCACTACCGGCACGAAGTAGCCTGAGATCCTGTCGGCCAGCTTTTGAATAGGTGCCTGCGAACGGCTCGCGTCATTTACCATTTTAATGATCTGGGCAAGCAGGGTTTCATCACCTACTTTTTCAGCCGTCATGGTGAAACTACGGTTTCCGTTAATTGTTCCGGAGGTCACCTTATCGCCTTCAACTTTTTCCACTGGAACAGGTTCCCCCGTGATCATGGATTCATCGATATTGGTTTCTCCTTTTTTAATACTTCCATCCACAGGGATCTTTTCTCCCGGTTTCACCCGAAGAATGTCGCCCACTTCTATCTTATCTGTGTCAATAACTTTTTCTTCTCCGTCAACCACAATAGTCGCTTTGTTGGGAGCCAGTTTCAGCAACTCCTTGATTGCAGAATTCGTACGGCTGTGCGCGCGGGCTTCCAGCACCTGTCCCATTAAAACTAAAGTGAGAATTACTGTGGCAGCTTCAAAATAGACATGCACAGTGCCCGCATGCGTTTTAAATTGCGCGGGAAAGAAGTCAGGAAACACCATTCCGAAAACACTAAAAAGCCAGGCAACCCCGGCACCAATCCCAATAAGGGTGAACATGTTTAGGTTCCAGGATTTGATCGATCTATATGCTCTTTCAAAGAACATCCAGGTAGCATAAAAAACCACCGGAATGGAAAGTCCAAATTGTACCCAATTCCAGGCCTCCATGCTCATCCATTTATAAATTGGGTTGCCGGGGATCATTTCCCCCATGGCAATCAGGAAGATGGGCAGTGTAAAAGCAACGGCAATTTTGAACTTTTTAACGAGCTTGTTATAGGTTTTCTGCTCTCCGGTAAGATCCGGCTCTATGCGTACGAGATCCATTCCGCAGATGGGGCAGCTTCCAGGCTCATCCTTAACTACCTCAGGATGCATGGGGCAGGTGTATTGATCTGGTTTTACGGTCAAACTCACTTCTTCCACCAGGTCCATTCCGCAGACAGGGCAATCTCCCGGTTGATCATAAGTTTTGTCCCCCTCACAATGCATGGGGCAGTAATAGGTTCCCGTGCCTTTCCCTTGTGGTTTTTTGGGTTTAGGTGGCACAGAGGAATCCTGGCCCGGCAAATAAATATTATACGAACCCGCCTCGTCCAAAAGGGCTTCCTGTAAAGCAGTCACAGGAACAGGCTTGTTCATGGAAACAAAGGCCTCTGCCTTTTCCAGGTTCACATTGGCTTTCCCTACTCCATCAACCTTTTGCAGCACATCCTGCACGTGTTCTCTACAGCCGCTACAGGTCATACCTACGATCTCAAAACGCTGCTCAATTTTTCCATTTTTGGGCGCATCTAAAATGTGATAATTCCAGCCATCTTTTTGAAGGGCGTCTTCGAAAACCCCAACCGGAATATGCTTTTCCATCTCAATGACAGCTTCGGCTTTCTCAAGATCAACCTTCGCTTTTTTTACTCCTGCAACCTTATTAAAGGTTTCTTCCACGTGAGTACGGCAGCCGTTGCAGGTCATCCCGATGATGCTGTAGGTGTGGGTCATTAAATCAGCCTCTTCAACTTTTCCAAAATTTTGACCATCATCAGCAGTGTTATCTTCAGAAACTGAATTATCATTCTGGGGAACTTTGGAAAAGTTTGTTTCTCCCTTTCCTTCCTGTTCAACAATGTGATACTTCCCTCCATCCTTTTGAAGGGCTGCTTCAAATGTGCCAACCGGAATATGCTTCTCCATTTCGATCACGGCTTCAGCCTTTTCCAGGTCTACTGAAGCGTTTTGCACCCCTTTTACTCCCTGAAGCGTCTTCTCTACATGAGCTCGACAGCCATTACAGGTCATGCCGGTCACCTGATAGGTATGGGTCATGCTTGTCTCAACTTTTCCAAAGTTTTGACTATCATCAGCAGTGTTATCTTCAGAAACTGAATTATCATTCTTGGGAACTTTGGAGAAGTTTGAGTTTGCTTCAGCAGTACCGGGAGCGAGGATGTGATAATTTCCACCGCCTTTTTGCAGGGCTGTTTCCAAGATGTCCCAAGGAATATGCTTCTCCATTTCGATCACCGCTTCAGCATTTTCAAGATCAACAGTGACATTTTTCACCCCGTTAACTTCCTGAAGCGTCTTCTCTACATGAGCACGACAGCCGTTGCAGGTCATGCCGGTAATTTTATATGTATGTACCATTTTCTTTCACTTTAGACTCCAAAGTTCGCAGGAAAGAAGCCGAATGTGTTATACAATTCGGGAAAATTATGGTAAGATTCTCCTATTCCTCCTCATTCTCCAGGCGGTAAATTATCTTTTTCATTTGCGCGATCTCCCTTTTCTGAGCTTCTATAATTTCTTCAGCCAGTTTTTTAGTTTCAGGGTCATCAATATCTGCGCGTTTACTGGTCAAAATTGCGATCGAGTGGTGAGGGATCATCGCTTTCATATACAAAACATCCCCAATAACAGGCCGCTGCGCTCTAACTAAACCTAATGCCGATACGAATAAGACAAGGCTACCCAGATAAATAGCAATATTCTTCTTCTTGTTCTTATACATTTTGAGCATAAGAGAAAGCATGATCACCGCCATCGCTGAAATACCAAGACAAGTCATATAAAACCGGGTCATACTAAAATAAACATGATCCCATTCATAGGTATTCATGTACATTGTAATATACATAGCCACAAAGGACAAACCGAGCATTAACAAGAACCTGCCGTAATTGCTGCCACTCATTTTATGCTGTTTTTTATCTTCTGAATTCATCTTATTTTGGTTTTTGATTGGTTTAGCTTTTTTATTTTTTAATCGTCTTTTCTACAGAACCACAATCTGGCATCTTATCACCGAAATACGGATTGTTTATTTCTTCAATATCTGCATACCAATAAGCTCCTTTATTATCAAATGCCATTGGACAGAACTTTTTATAAATAGTACCACCAGATAATGCATCTTCAAACATAGGTCCCGCTTTTTCTGTAAATATTGCGAACAATTCCCTTTGTCTTTCCAGGTCCCCGGTTTCAGACATTTGCTGGGCTATAGCTTTCATCTCGGCGCGCTCTGCCGAAAATGAGGCGATCATACTTTCAGCCACATCCTGTACCTCGTCTGCATCTGCATTGGTTAAGGCCATTTTAATCTCCAGATAGTTATGCCATATTTTCCCTGTCATACCATCAATAAAATGCTGGTCGGCAATATCCGGGGTTTCTTTTGCTGCTTCTTTAACTTCTTCGGGAGTATTAATTTCCACGCTTTGTTGTTTTTCCTTGTCCTGACAGGAGTGCAGCAGGATCAAACCGAAACAAAGCATCATTAATTTTAAATAAGCTTTCATGAGTTTATGGTTTAAAAATTTAGTCTTATACTAAGTTCGGAAAAAGCCAAGGCAAAGACTCATAAAAGAATCGTAAAACCCAATATTCATCGGGTTTTTCAAAGACAGTCTCAATTTCTAAAAAAGGAAAGAACAAGAACCTATAGTTCGTCAAGCGGTGTACGCTTATTTTCCTTTACCTGCTTAAAATGCGTGGGAGTCAATCCAGTGACTTTTTTGAACTGTTTGCTCAAATGGGAAACGCTGGAATAATGCAGTTGATGGGCGATTTGGCTTAGAGAAAGCTCATCATAGACCAAAAGTTCTTTGACTTTTTCGATCTTTTGAGTAATAACGTATTGTTCAATGGTCACCCCCTGAACTTCCGAAAACAATTTGCTGAGGGCCGAATAATCCTGGTGAAACTTTTCAGAAAGATATTCCGAAAATGTCATTTTTGGAAGATCATCAGAATTATGGATCAATTCCACAACTGTAGTTTTTATGCTCTCAATGAGCCGGGTCTTTTTATCGTCAATAAGTTCGAACCCCAATTTATTAAATCGCTCATTTAGAAGCTTTTTTTCTTGGGGAGTTAATTCCCTTTCTATCTCGGCCATACCCAGTTGAACTGTAACAGGATGAAGCCCGAACTGTTCCAGTTCAGACCTCACCATCATATTACAGCGGTTACAAACCATATTTTTAATAAAAAGCTTCACTTGCTACTATTTGATAGTATCACGAACGCTTCCACACTTCAACATCTTGTCACCGTAGTACGGGTTACGGATCTCTTCTGAAGATGACAACCAGTAGGCTCCTTTTCCATCGAAGGCCATTGGACAATACTGCTTGTAAACTTCTCCTGAAGATAATTCTCCTACTAGCATATTTTCCATGGCTGCAGAAAGGTCCTGGAAAGTCGTTCTCTGCACATTGATATCATCTGTTTGGGCAATAGTTTGAGCTGCATTTAAAGCTTCTTCATTACCACCTGCATTTTGAAGTGCTTCGGTCATCATTTGGGCTCCGCTCTTTGCTTCTTCAGCATTAGTGTTCACTAAAGCGGTCTTGACGTGCATATAGTGATTGTAGACAACCTCCATGTTCTGGTCGTTAAAAGCCAGATCACCCTGGGTACCATCATCAAGGTTCGTGCTCATATTATCCATATCGTGAACCTCGGTCTCTTCCATATGCATCTCGTTTTGCATTGGCATCGCACCATCTTCCACTTCACTTTCTTTTTTTGTCTCTCCGCATGAAGCAAGTAAAAATGCTCCAGCAAGAGCCATAATTGTCATTTTTGTTCTTTTCATTTTTCTGTTGTTTATAATTATTGATTATTGAATTTGTTCTACAATTTCGCCACAAGTGAGCATGGCATCCCCATAGTAAGGATTCCTTATTTCGGCCACATCGCTCAGCCAGTACGCACCTTTATCTGAATTTGCCATAGGACAATAATCCACATAAATAGTTTTATCTCCTGTTCCAAAGGCGGCTACAGTTTTGATGAGGGCTTCAGAAAGATAAACAAAATTCTCCCTTTGCTTTTTCAGATCAGTTGTGTTGAGTCCTTCTTCGGAATGCTGCAACAGGAACTTCTTCTTCTCCTGCCAAAAAGATTCTGCTTCCCCCGCCATTCCTGTTGCTTTTATTTGCTGAAGGGTATTGGCAACCTGTTTTGTAAACTTAAGACTTTCCTCTGCCTGTCCCTCTACAAGCGCATCTTTTAGCTGAAGATAATCTCTCACCAGCCTGTCAAGTTGCTGCTGAAATTCTTTGGAAGCCTGCGCCCTGTAGTCATAACCGCTATCCTGCAGATACTGCCTTACATCGACCTGTGCTGCGGCTGAAGTTGCCGTTGCCGGGTTCATCATACTTGGTTTTCCTGCAAGTTGGGCCGCAGCATCTACGGTGAAAGTTCCGTTTACGACGATCTCTTCTCCCACAGCCAGTCCCTCCTGAATCACGTACGAAGATCCCAGGAGTTGTCCCAGCACCACCTCTCTCATCACAAAGAGAGGATTATCTGCAGTGCCTTCGTTCACATAGACGATACTGCGCTTCCCGGTCCACAGTACTGCCGACCGCGGAATAGTCAATCCTGAAACTGCTTTATCATCACCACCTCCCGTCACTACCCCCGAGACAAACATCTCCGGTTTTAGACTTTGATCAATATTAGAAACCTCTACCCTTGCAGTAGCCACCCTTGTTTGGCGGTCTATTATGGGATCTATAAAGTTAATAGTCCCCGTAAAAGTTTCTCCCGGGATAGAAGCTACAGTAAATTCTACTGTGTCTCCCACATCGACCATCCCTAAAGTCCTCTCATAAAGGTCAAAAAGAACCCACATTTTTGACAGGTCGGCAATCTGGTATAGCGGCATTCCACGCTCCACATAATCTCCTACCTCCACTAATTTTTCGGTCACCACCCCGTTCACATCGGCGGTGATGGTAAAGCGATCTGTGGCTTTTCCGCTTTCAAGGATCCGGTTGATCTGGTTTTCACCAATCCGCCAGTTTCTCAGCTTTTGTTTTGCGGCTTCAAAAAGTTCAGGTTGCGACTCACGAATAGCATAGGCCTGTAAAAGTTCTTCCTGGGCGGTAACAAGTTCGGGAGAATAGACCACAGCCAGGGCTTGCCCCCTGCGGACTTCCTCGCCGGTAAAATTGACCAGCAGCCTTTCGATCCTTCCCGGCACGTGAGTGCTCTGGGTATAGGAGATCCTTTCGTCAACCACCACTTTTCCGTTAAGTTCTATCTCCCTTTCTGCAGATGTGCTACCAACTTCCTGCGTCTGGATATTGGCGAGTTTCATGGCGTACTCGGTCATTTGCACAGCATCGGGATTTTCCATGGCGTCTGAGCTTTCCAGCGGAATAAGATCCATTCCGCAAATTGGACATTTCCCCGGCTCGGTTGCCCGAATCTGTGGGTGCATGGAACAGGTCCAAACAGTTTCCTGCGCGACTTCTGCACTGTGGTCATGAATTTCGGCATCGTCGCTGCCGCCAAAGAAAAGCCAGCCAAGCAGGATCCCTGCCACCAGTGTACCGGCTATGATGAGTATATTTTTATTTCTGCCTGTCATAATCTAAAGTTTTACCCGATAAATAATCGATTTTTGCCAGTGCGGTGAGATAATTGGCCTCTGCCCCTGCCACCGCCAGCTGATATTTTAAAAGTTCCTGCCTAACCCGCAACACCTCCTCAAAATCTGAAGCTGCATTTCGGTAAGAGGAAAGCAACAAATTGAGTACCTGTTCTGAACTTTCCACCTGCCGCCTGTAAAGCTGCAACATTGCCTGCGCCTCCCGGACTTCAAAAAGGGCTGCCTCCAGTTCTGCTGAAAGTTGATTTTTCAATCCTTCTTTTCGCTGCTCATAACTCTCGGCCAAAAATGCCGCCTGTTTTCTGGCCGCTTTGTACTTCCCGCGGAAGATGGGCAGGCTCACAGTAAGCATAGGCATAATGGCATCGCGGCCATTGTCTTCAACTGCCATATCCATTCTCTCCCCAACGATCACATAATCCAGTCCCAGCCCAACATTCGGCATTCCTTCCTTTTTCGCCAGTTCTTCGCGGGCCCGGGCCGATGCTGCCATATTCTCCAGTCCCTCCAGCTGAGGGTTGTTTTCAACTAAGGTGTCAAAAATTGTATCTTCAGGAAGTATTTCTACCTCATCCGGAACTACTACTGCTTCAGATTTTTCACGATACAGTAAGGCATTGAACTGCGCGAGCAGCACATCCTTTCTGAGCCGGATCACTTCCAAACCTGTAATAGATTCATTCCGCATGATGTCTGCCTGTAAAACATCAGACAATGCTCCGCTTCCTGCACTTACGCGTGAAAGCGCAAGGTCCTTATAGTTCTGAAGTATGTCGAGATTTTCTTGTTGATACTGCAGCTGTTGCTCAAGCTCGTAAAGTTCATAGTATTTAGTACTCACCTGCAACAAGATCTCATTGCGGGTTTCCAGGAAAGCCTGGAATTTTGCTTCGGCCATTAAAGTTGCCACATTCTCCCGTGCCTCAAGAGTTCCAAACCAGGGGAACATCTGCATGACGGAAAAACGGGCTTCCTGCGGCCCCAGTCGTGTCTCCACCATTTGACCAAAAGCCGAAACGGTGAGGGTGGGATCGGGCAGGCTCTTCACCTGCGGCGCTTCCTGCAGGGTGGCCTCAAATTCGGAATATGCTGCTTTGACCTGCGGATTATTTTCCGCAGAGATCAACAAGTAATCCTCCAGCGTCTGAGCCTCCATGCTTCCGAAGAGAAGAAAAAACAGACCTGTCAAAAAAGGTATTTTTAAAGCGTCTTTCATTCTGCTATAATTTTGTTTCTATTTTTTGTAACCACCGTCTCGCGCCATATGGCCTGCAATACCGGCACTACAAATATGGTCATGATCTGTATGACCATTCCTCCTACAATGGGAATTGCCATAGGCACCATAATATCTGCTCCTTTTCCGGTAGAAGTAAGTACCGGGAACAGGGCAATGATTGTCACTGCAGTGGTCATCATTGCAGGCCTTACCCTTTTTTTACCTGCTTCGAGAACGGCTGCCCTTACTTCGGGCACTGTTTGCGGGTCACGTTTCTCAAAAACCTGGTGAATGTATGTTCCCATAAGCACCCCGTCATCTGTTGCGATCCCAAAAAGGGCAATAAACCCGACCCATACGGCTACACTCAGGTTGATCGTGCCCATCTGGAACAAGTCGCGCATGTTCAATCCCGATATACTGAAGTCCATAAACCAGGGTTGCCCGTAAAGCCAGATCATGATGAATCCACCAGCAAAAGCCACAAATACCCCTGAAAAGTGGATCGTAGAGGCGATCACGGTTTTAAACTGGAAGTACAGTAACAGGAAGATGATGACCAGCGAAATTGGAATTACAATAGCCAGCCTTTTGACAGCCCGTACCTGATTCTCATAATTCCCTGAAAATTCAAAGCTCACCCCGGGCGGCACTACAAGTTCTCCTGTGGCAATTCTTTCGGCAATGAGCTCCTGCGCATCGTTCACCACGTTTACTTCGGCGAAATCTTCTTTTTTGTCAAAAAGCACATAACCCACCAAAAATGTATCCTCACTCTTGATCATTTGCGGACCTTTCACGTACCGCACCTCTACCAGCTGTCCCAACGGAATTTGCGCTCCAGTAGGTGTTGGCACCAGGATCTGCTCAATCTCCTCCGGCGAATTCCTAAGTTCTCGTGGATACCGCACCCGCACAGGATAACGCTCCCGGCCTTCAACTGTGGCTGTGATCTCCATCCCGCCGATTGCGGTTTCAATGGTTTGCTGCACTTTTTCAATGCTAAGGCCGTAACGGGCAATATTTTGCCTGTTGATATCGAGTTCAAGATATGGTTTACCAACAATACGATCTGCAAACACAGCTTCTTCTTTAACAGAAGGAACCTGTTTTAGGATCTCTTCAAGCTTAAATCCGAAAGCCTGAATGGTCTCCAGGTCTGGCCCGTAGACTTTGATCCCCATTGGAGCACGCATTCCGGTTTGCAGCATCACAAGCCTGGTTTCAATGGGCTGCAGTTTTGGAGCCGAAGTAATTCCGGGTAACCTGGTCGCGCTGACGATCTCGTCCCAAATATCATCAGGGCTGTTGATGTGATCTCTCCAGTTTCTGAAATATTCCCCGTCTTCATCGGGTATCAGGTCTTTAGTCGTTATATTCTGAAGGACGACTTCTTCATGAGGAAAGGCTTTCCCTGACTTCAGAATGAAATTTCCGTCATCATCTACCCTGAAGCGCTGCATTTCACCTTCCTCGTTCAGCATATATTCGGGTTTATAATTGATGACATTCTCGTACATGGAAATTGGAGCCGGATCTATCGCAGTCTCAGCCCTTCCCAGTTTCCCTACTGAAACCTCAACTTCCGGTATATTAGTGACCGCCATGTCCAGCTTTTGAAGCACTTCTTTACTGCCCTCTATTCCCAGGTGCGGCATTGCAGTAGGCATCAGTAAAAAGCTTCCTTCATTCAGCGTTGGCATAAATTCCTTACCTACGCCGGGGAATGCCTCGGAAGCACCTCCCCAGGCTGCAGTTTCCCTTAATTCCCAGCCAACTTCTTCTGCGCCGTCACCAATGAATCCGAAAATTTTAGGGAATCCCTGCCAGATCAATACTCCGATAAGAATTGTAATTACCGGAAGCATTAAAAATGACCTCTTGTTTTCCAGGCACCAGTTCAGGATAGGCTCATAGAACCTTACTACAGCCAGCAGTGCTGCGAGAGTGATCACCAGTAGGATGATCACAAAGAGGTAATTTTCAATGATAGAATTCCGTACTCCCAGTGGCATCCAGTGCGTAGTGAGGAAGAAAATAGTTACTGCAAGAATTATAAAAAGTGAGATCTCCCGGGTATATTTTCCAAGGAAGCCACGGCTTCTTGGTTCAAGCAACCTAAGAATTCCGATCACTGTTAAAGCTAGAGGCAACCACATCTTAAAAAGGAGCGCAAGTAGAATTCCGCCGCCAATAAGGCTATAGTTCCAGATGCGGTTGACCTTCTCCTTCTTCAGGCGGAATGAGAAGAAATAGTAAGACAGCATTGGTAGAACGATGATACCCAATAGAAAAGCAGCTACCAGGGCAAAAGTTTTGGTAAAGGCTAACGGAATAAAAAGTTTTCCTTCGGCATGTTCCATAAAGAATACCGGAAGGAAACTTACCACTGTTGTCGCAAGTGCCGTCGTTACCGCAGGGCCAACTTCTATTGTGGCAGTTCTTATGACCTCAAGAAGTTTTGACCCCCGGGCGTTTTTGTTTTCGGGAAATTCGAGATGGCGCAGTGTATTTTCCACAAAGACGATCCCCACATCTACCATGACCCCAATCGCAATAGCAATACCTGAAAGCGCCACCACATTGGCATCTATCCCAAAGTAGCGCATGGCGATGAAGGTCATGAGCACCGCAATGGGCAGCAGACTGGAAATAAGGATTGACGCACGTAAATTTAGCACCAGGATGATCACGACGATGATACTAATAAGGATCTCATCAGAAAGAGCACTTTCAAGAGTTCCAAGCGTCTCCTGGATCAACTGGGTGCGATCATAGAAAGGAACTACAGTTAATTTACTCACCGTTCCATCCTGCAACACCTTTGCAGGCATTCCCGGGGCAATCTCCTCTATTTTCTCTTTGACATTGTTGATCACCGCCAGCGGATTTGATCCGTAGCGTGCAACCACTACTCCTCCTGCAACCTCAGCACCTGCTTTGTCTAAAATTCCGCGTCTTTCGGCAGGACCCAGGGTTACAACCCCAACATCAGAAATAAGGATCGGCTTGTTCTCATTGACTGCGACCACAGTATTTTCAATATCTTCAAGGGATTCAATATAACCTAACCCGCGAACCAGATATTCCACCTTGTTGACCTCAATAGTCTTGGCACCAATATCACGGTTGGAATTTTTTACCGCCATCATCACGTCATCGATACCCACATTGAATGCCTTTAAAGCATCGGGATCAACATCCACCTGGTATTCACGCACAAATCCACCAACAGAAGCAACTTCAGAAACTCCTTCCACACCGCTCAAACCAAGCTTAACATAATAATCCTGCACCGATCTTATTTCATGCAGGTCCCAGCCGCCGGTAACATTTCCTGCGGTGTCCCTTCCTTCAAGGGTGTACCAGAAGACCTGGCCCAAAGCAGTAGCATCGGGTCCCAAAGTAGGTTGGGCATCTTCGGGCAAAAGTCCCGATTGAAGAGAGTTGATCTTTTCAAGGATCCTGGTACGGGACCAGTAGAATTCCACATCTTCATCAAAAATGATGTTGATGCTGGAGAATCCGAACATCGACGTACTACGAATAGACTCCACCCCCGGAATTCCGAGTAAGGCAGTGGTCAAGGGATAGGTGATCTGGTCCTCAATGTCCTGTGGCGATCTCCCCGGCCATTCGGTAAAGACGATCTGCTGATTTTCGCCCAGATCAGGGATTGCATCTACAGGCACGGGATCTCGAGGCAGGAGATCCAAATCCCAGTCGAAAGGGGAAGTAACAACTCCCCAGCCAATCATAAAGATGAGCAACAGGCTTGTCACCAGCCGGTTATAAAGGAAATAACTTATTATTTTAGAAAGCATTCTTTGATATTAAATTGATTAAATGTGAACAAACACAGGAACCCCGGCGCGCAGGGTCAAAAAATCAAATTAAATATCAAATAAGGAAAGTCTCGTCAAGCAAATGTATGTCATAGACGAGCAAGGGAGGTTTGTAATGGAAAAAAGGAGTTGAAGCCTGCGGCTCTCCTTCAAAAAGATTAGCATAAGACAAGGTGAAAGAAGACAGGAAAACCTGTTGATCTAGGTCAAGATCATCAAAAGAGATCTTTAATTCCTTTTGGCCTTCCACCAAAATCTTTTCTTCATCGCAGCATTCATCTTCAGCCGAAGTAGACATATCGCCATGCATTCCGCAGGTCTTAGCTTCAGAAAAAACCGCCTGATCTACAAGAATTTCACCGCAGAAATGCTTGTCTACCGTAAAAGATACGGTAGAGAACAGCACCAAAAATGCCATTATTAAAGATCCGGATTTTTGAAAAAGTCTTTTCACAGAACACAAAGGTATATATTTTTTAATTATCTGCAGCTAAGTACAAAAGTCTTCCATAATTATACAAGATCTGCTCTTTCCAGAAGATTGTGTCAGCTGCAAAAAAAGATAAAAAATTAGCAATTTTTTCACACCCTCAAGACATAACTTTATGACACTTAATCGTTTAAATGTTTAGGAGATGGAAAGTCAGAAAATTATTGCTGTAGTTGGAGCCACCGGGGCTCAGGGTGGTAGCCTGGTAAATGCGATTTTAAATGATCGGAAAAGCAATTTTAAGGTGCGAGCGATAACCCGAAACGCAAATTCAGAGAAATCGATGGAATTAAAACGGAAGGGTGCCGAAGTAGTTGAAGCAGATCTTGATGACCAGCAGAGTCTCGTTAAAGCCTTTGAGGGAGCTTACGGAGCTTTTTGTGTTACTTTCTTTTGGGAACATTTTTCACCCGAGAAGGAGAAACAACAGGCAAAAAATATGGCTGAAGCAGCAAAAGAGGCAGGCATTAAGCATGTGATATGGTCAACTCTTGAAGACACGAGAAAGTGGATTCCTTTAGATGATGACCGCATGCCAACCCTCATGAATTACTATAAAGTACCTCATCTGGACGCAAAAGGAGAATCAAATAAATATTTTGAAGACAGCGGGGTTCCCTACACCTTACTCCACACCTCTTTTTATTGGGATAATTTCATCAACTTCGGAATGGCTCCTCAAAAAGGCGCGGATGGGGAGCTTTACCTTACTTTTCCTATGGCCGATAAGAAACTCCCTGGTATTGCAGCAGAAGATATAGGTAAGAGTGCCTACGGAATTTTCAAGGCGGGAGATAAGTACATGAATAAAAGTGTGGGTATTGCCGGGGAACATCTTACCGGAGATCAAATGGCCACGACTTTTTCGGAAGTCTATGGAAAGAAGATCCGGTATAATGCTGTGGAACCTGCTGTCTATAGAACCTTTGATTTTCCCGGAGCAGATGATCTTGGAAATATGTTCCAGTTTAAAGCAGATTTTGAAGGAGAATATTGCAAAGCAAGAGACGTGGAAAATACCAGGAAGTTAGATCCTGAACTCCTTAGCTTTAAACAATGGTTGCAAAACAACCGTGAAAAGATGAAAGTTTAATCTTAATTGCGATCCAGTTTTTGATTTGCAGCAGCCTGCAACCTGTAATAATAAAAAGCCGGAAGCAAAATCAAAATGAGCAGTGGATGGGCCAAAAACCGCCGCACGTAAAAAGCGGCAAGGTAATCCTGTGGCTGCACGTGATGCATTAAGTAAACAAAAAGCGGAAAAAGCACTATAAAAAAGGTGAGATAAATAACTCCAGAGAATTTGATGATACCCCAACTTTGAAAGGCTACCCACAAGATCAAAAGAGAAACAAGAGTATTAAGGGAAAATCGCAAAAAGACATTAAAAAACATTTCAAAAGAAAAATCTATCGTTTCCCCGCTTTGATAAGCCTGTTCGAAAAAATACATAAAGGGATCGTAGAAAAATCTGTATTCATAAACTCTTATAAGCGCCAGCACCCCCACAAGTCCCAGGATGATAATGATCTTAACGACTCCTTTCATATTTAATTTCTTTACTGTAAATAATAATCCAGAGTAACCAAAGAAGGAAAACAACTCCATAGATCACCAACGGAAAAGCAATAGAGTGCAGGAAATGGGCATATTCGGGAAGTTCATATATCCCAATGGCCATAAAGGCAATTCTTAAGATATTTACCACATAAATAATTACGACTCCCGCCAGGGTGAAGAAAAAAGTAGTCTTTAATTTTCCCGAGAAAGCTAACATAAAAGATACAAAGAGGATAATAATACTGGCGGCATTACAACCTTCAATAATCCGAGCCACAAATTTACCGTTGACCATCAAGTGCATGTTGGTTTCGGGGTATCCCGGTGTTACTTGCGAATTATAGTTAAAAGCAGATACCACGGCTTCACTTTGGACCGCCACAAGGTGCGTAAGAAAATCGGGATAATATTCTCCCCAGTCAAAATTTTGCAGGTACAAATTGTACAGCAATGCTAACAGGAGATAGCCACCTAAAAAGGTGAAAATAAACCGTATTACCGGGGCGTATTTCTGAATAAGGCGGCGCAAATTGTGCTTATGGTTTCATCAAAAGTATTTATTTAAAATCAAAGGCTAAGCTGAATTTTTAAATACTTTTGCTCAAAAAAGTAAACAATGTCATTTGATAAATTAAGAAAAGAGACCGCAGATATTATTGCCAATGAAAAAGCTTCTGTAGAAGCTCGTCTTACCCAACTTTGTGAGTTGCTTAAAGCTGAAGTTAATTACTATACCTGGGTTGGTTTCTACTTTAAGAACGGCGATAAAAATGAATTGAAACTAGGACCTTTTGCAGGTGAACCTACAGATCATACCATCATTCCCTTCGGAAAAGGCATTTGCGGCCAGGTAGCTGTCTCCAACCAAAATTTTGTGGTACCCGATGTCAAAGCTCAGGACAATTATATCGCCTGCAGCATTCATGTTAAAGCAGAAATTGTTGTGCCTTTGTTCAAAAACGGTGAAAACATTGGTCAAATAGATATTGATTCCAATGTCGCAGATCCTTTTACTGAAGAAGATGAGCGCTTTTTGGAATATGTGAACGAAAAAGTAGCAGAGATACTGTAATTAATATGCTGAAACAAGTTTAGCATGACGCTAAAAAATAATTGGTGCCAAAAATGTCATTTTTGGCACCAATTGTTTTAGTTTCTTTACCGTTCTATTCTTCGCGGGTCAATTCATGAGTACCACCGCCCTGCATCAATATCATTTTATCGGCTTCGGGTTCAAATTCCAGTTTTAATCCGGCTCGGGTGAACTGGAACTTGTTTTCGTCATAAGCTTCAAGAGGAAAAGATGGCTGCCCGGTTCCCTGCCCCATCAAAGTTCCATCTTCTACAAAGATCTCCAGCTTTAGCGGGAAGGTTTCATTGCCATAAGTACCAGTATATTCCTGAAGTTTTTCTTCGGGCACTTCCATGGCAGGCTCAAAAGAAGGAAGTGTAAAGTCCAATCCCCAATAAATACTCATAGCTCCAATTACAATCTCATTAGGAGAGAAATCTGTACCGTTGGAAATATAAGTTACGGCCAGGTCTTCTTCGGGATAGTAGGCACTCATGGAATTAAACCCGTCTATGCCCCCTGTGTGACCATACAGGGTTTTGTCGTTAAAGGGAAAATTAAAAAGCCCCATTCCATAACCATTTTTGAAAGTTTTCATCTGCTCAAAAGTTTCTTGTTTGAGCACTTTCCCTTCAAAGAGAGCTGTGTAAAAGGAATTGAGATCTGAAGGGGTGGAAACTATTGCCCCTGCGCCCATAGGAATACTCATATCGGTTTCGGTAGCTGGTTTCCAATCCTTTTTCTTTTGGTATGAAAAGGCTTCAGCATTATCTGAATTTATTTTTCCGCCGTAATAGGTATCCTTCAGCTCAAGCGGTTCAATAATTCGCTTTTTAAGCACCCCGGCATAGCTATTATTTTCTACATCCTGCAGGATGAAAGAAAGCAGCACGTAATTAGTATTGGAGTATTCGTTCTTTTCCCCGGGCTGGAAGGAAGGCTCATGAGCTTTAAATATTGCCAAAAGATCTTCCTTGGATTTAGGCTCCTCCATGTAATCCAGGTAAGCTTCCTCATTGGTGAAATTAAAAAGCCCGCTTTGGTGCCTTAGCATATCTTCAATGGAAATCTTTTCTGAATTGGGAAGGGAAGGATAAAATTCTGAAAGTTTGGTGTCCAGCGACAATTTCCCCTCTTCAACCAGTTGCAGGATCATGGCGGCAGTAAATGTCTTGGATATTGAACCAATGCGGTATTTGGTACGCACATGGGACTTAATATTTTTAGACATATTGGCATAACCAATACTTTTTGTGTAAACAGGTTTGCCGTTCTTATGAATAGCAAAGCTACCCATCCCCTTGTTGTTCTCTTCAACAGCTTCAAAAAGACTGTCCATTTTCTGAACATCAAATTCCTGCGCCCCAACTATCGAGACGCAAATAAAAGCGAGAAATGTGAATAATTTTTTCATGTTAGATTGATTAAAAGATTGATTGACAGAATAAATCTACATAAAATAGTATTGTGTTATACAAAGTATAATAAATTTTCACATTCCGGTTCTAATAGCTTCAACAGGATCCAGTTTTGATGCTGAAATTGCCGGCACTATTCCCGAAATCAATCCAATGACTGCCGATACTGCTGTACCTATAAACATATTCCAGGAAGAAAGAATGAATTGGAAACTTCCAGTGAACTGGGAGACCACAATAGAACCGACCCACACCAGGAGTAGACCTATAAGACCACCTATAACAGAAAGTATTATGGCTTCAAATAAAAACTGAAACAGGATGAACTTGTTCTTGGCTCCGAGAGATTTTTGAATACCAATAAGGTTCGTACGTTCTTTTACACTAACAAACATGATGTTAGCTATTCCAAACCCCCCTACAAGGAGAGAGAAACCACTAATTATAAGTCCGAAGAAATTCAGCTGCCCTGTCATATTATCGATAAGATCGGTAAAACCTTCCAGTTGATTCACAAAAAAGTTGTTGACATCATCGCGTCGTAACCCCCTGAAGTTTCGGAGCTGTTGTGAGATATATGCTATAAGTTCATTGCTGTCAACATCGGGATCGGGTTTGATAACCACCTGTGGAAAAGTGCCGCGGTTGCTTCCTCCATAGATCCTCCTTACAACATTAACAGGTACAAACACATTTGTGTCATGACTGCCACCAAAAAGGCTTGCCCCCTTCTTTTCCAATACGCCAATTACGGTAAATTTCCTTCCGTAGAGCCTTACCTGCTGCCCCAGGGCATTGCGGTTTCCAAAGAGGTTCTCGTAAACATCATGCCCCAGCACGATGACAGGTGTACCACTAACAGATTCGGCCATATTAAAGAAACGGCCTTCTTCAATCTCAAGGGCTTCAATATCATAATATTCTGAAGAAACAGCAGCTATACCAACGTTTGATGCTGTTTTATCGCTGTACTTAATATTTTCGGGCGGCACATTGAGCACGTAAGACATAGCCGAAACATCGGGTACAGAGCGGCTCAAATATTCATATTCCTCATAGCTAACATCGGGGAATTGTTCCCTTTTCCATTGAGGCACCTCGGTGGGACCAAAAGAGAAACGGGTGAGGATCATGGTGCGGTTATCCAGTGAACTCAGGCTTCCTTTAATTTCCTTCTCCAGTGAATCTACTGCGGCAAGTACAGCAATAATCGAGAAAATCCCAATGGTGACTCCCAGAAGAGACAACATGGTTCGCAGTTTATTGTTTTTGAGAGCGCTTATTGCGAAAAAAAAACTCTCTTTAAGAACCCTTAAATATATTAACATCGTAGTTTTTATGAGTTATTAGATACCTGCACTCCATAAGACGCCGGGTTTGAAAATTCGTTACAAAATAATTATATAATTAAAGGTAGCAGCCCCTTAATTTTATATCGAAATAATTACTTTTGCAACCTCAACAAAACCAACATAATGAGCGACTTCAAATCGGCCAAATCTGCACTTATTTCAGTTTTTAATAAAGACGGGCTTGAACCTGTAGTAAAAAAACTTAATGAACTGGGAATCACCATCTATTCTACGGGAGGAACCGAAAAGTTTATTAAGGACCTGGGGATAGATGTGGTTCCGGTTGAGGATATTACTTCCTATCCTTCCATTCTTGGAGGACGGGTTAAAACCCTTCACCCAAAAGTTTTTGGAGGTATTTTAAACCGAAGTGATAATACCCAGGATAAAGCTGAACTTGAGCAATATGAGATCCCGCAGATCGACATAGTGATCGTGGACCTGTATCCTTTTGAGAAGACAGTAGCTTCGGGTGCTTCAGATGGAGATATTATTGAAAAAATTGACATTGGCGGGATTTCCCTGATAAGGGCAGCCGCCAAGAATTATAATGACGTGACCTGTGTATCATCTGTAGATGATTATGCCGAATTTTTACAGATCATATCAAACAACAACGGAAAAACCAGCCTTAAGGATCGCAAAAGATTTGCTGCAAAGGCTTTTAATATTTCCTCACATTACGATACGGCGATCTTTGATTATCTCAATGAAGATGAGATGGCCTTCAAACAAAGTTTCAATGGGGGACAGGAATTAAGATACGGGGAGAATCCTCATCAAAAAGGGCATTTTTACGGAGATTTTTCGGCCATGTTTGACAAGCTGCATGGTAAGGAGCTTTCATATAACAATCTGCTGGACGTGGATGCTGCAGTCAACCTTATGAACGAATTCCAAAAAGACGCACCTACTTTTGCTATTCTAAAGCACAACAATGCCTGCGGACTGGCACAGAGGGAGTCTTTGCTTGAGGCTTATAAAGATGCTTTGGCAGGGGATCCTGTTTCAGCTTTCGGTGGAATATTGATCAGCAACACCGGGATTGATGAAGCTACTGCCAGGGAGATCCATGAATTGTTCTGCGAAGTTGTTATAGCTCCCGGTTATTCCGAAGCAGCTTTGGATATTTTAAAGGGAAAAAAGAACAGGGTATTATTGGTTCAGAAGGAAACAAATCTTCCGGAGAAGCTGGTACGCACCTGCCTTAATGGAATTTTGGTTCAGGACAGGGATTCAAAAACAGATTCCGAAGAAGATTTAACTTACGCGACAAACAATAAACCTTCACAACAGGAGTTAAATGACCTGTTGTTTGCCTCCAGAATTTGCAAACACACAAAGTCAAATACTATCGTCCTGGTAAAAAACAAACAATTACTTGCGAGCGGTACCGGTCAAACCTCCAGGGTAGATGCCCTTCGACAGAGTATCGACAAAGCAAACTCCTTTGAATTTGACCTTAAAGGAGCGGTAATGGCAAGTGATGCTTTTTTCCCGTTCCCTGATTGTGTAGAAATTGCTGACAAAGCCGGGATCACTGCTGTAATTCAGCCGGGTGGATCTATTAAGGATCAACTAAGTATAGACTATTGCAACGAGAACAATCTTGCTATGGTAATGACCGGCACAAGACATTTTAAACATTAATTTTATTACATTTACCAAACCTCAACTAATCGACTAAAAATGGGATTTTTCGACTTTCTCACTGAAGAAATAGCTATAGATTTAGGAACTGCCAATACACTTATTATCCATAACGATAAGGTTGTGGTTGACAGTCCTTCTATCGTGGCCCGCCACCGTACTACCGGTAAGATCATTGCCGTTGGGAAGGAAGCTGCGATGATGCAGGGAAAAACCCATGAGAATATCAAAACTATTCGACCATTAAAGGACGGGGTAATTGCCGATTTTGATGCATCTGAAAAAATGCTTACCATGTTCATTAGGGAGATTCCTGCACTTAAAAAGAAGATGTTCACCCCCGCTTTGAGAATGGTGATCTGTATCCCTTCTGGAATTACTGAAGTGGAGATGCGTGCGGTAAAGGAAAGTGCCGAAAGAGTTAATGGGAAAGAGGTGTATTTAATACATGAACCAATGGCTGCTGCTATTGGAATTGGAGTGGATATTATGCAACCAAAAGGGAACATGATCGTGGATATAGGTGGTGGTACTACCGAAATCGCAGTGATAGCCCTTGGAGGAATTGTGTGTGATAAATCGGTTAAGATCGCAGGAGACGTTTTTACAAATGACATCGTTTATTACATGCGTACACAACACAACCTTTATGTTGGAGAGCGTACTGCTGAAAAAATAAAAATCCAGATTGGTGCTGCTACCGAAGATCTTGAGGTACCACCAGATGAAATGAACGTTCAGGGAAGGGATCTTCTAACAGGAAAGCCCAAGCAGGTGAATATTTCCTACCGGGAGATTGCCAAAGCCCTTGATAAATCGATTTTAAGGATCGAGGATGCCGTGATGGAAACCCTTTCACAGACTCCGCCGGAACTTGCAGCCGACATTTACAACACCGGGATATATTTAGCCGGTGGAGGATCGATGTTGCGTGGACTGGACAAGAGATTATCACAAAAGACCGATCTTCCGGTTTATATTGCCGAAGATCCTTTACGGGCAGTGGTTCGCGGAACGGGTATTTGCCTGAAAACCCTTCATCGTTACAAGGGGATCTTGATAAAGTAGGACTAGCTTATGCAGCAAATAATTAATTTTCTTATTCGCAATAAGAACAATATTCTATTCTTATTGCTGCTAACCTTTTCCCTGTTTTTGACCATCCAGTCACACTCTTATCAAAAAAGTAAATTTATTAGCTCTGCCAATTTCATGAGCGGCGGCATCTACAGCTGGACAAGCAACATCAACAGCTATTTTCATCTTGAACAATACAATTTACGTTTACTTGAAGAGAATGAAAGACTCCGCACCCGCCTTGCCGGGTATGAAGATTCTCTGGAGATCGAGACCTATAAAGACACCAGTAGTTTTGATGCCGATTACATTTTTAGAGCATCTGAAGTCATTAATAACAATTACGCTAAAATAGACAATTACCTCACAATTAAAAGTGGGGCCCGTGATGGAATTGAGAGAGATATGGGCGTAGTTACAAGTAAGGGAATCGTGGGAATCGTGGAGAACGTTTCCCCAAATTATTCCACAGTAATTTCGATCCTCAATTCTAATTCAAGAATAAACGCGCAGTTGAAACGCTCCAACCATTTTGGGACATTGGTATGGAATGGAGAAGATCCCGCCGTAGTGCAATTAACCGATGTACCATCGGTTGCACCTTTAGCCGAAGGAGACACCATTATTACGGGAGGACGCTCTCTTATCTTTCCCAAAGGCATACCTATAGGTGCCGTGAAGAATTTCTCACTGGACCAGAGCGAGAGCTACTATAATATCGATATCCAACTGTTCAATGACATGACTAACATTGGATATGTTTACATTATTGAAAATACAAGTCAGAGTGAAATAAGAGCCCTTCAAAATCTTACTAAAGATGAATAGTGTAATTTTCACTAACACCCTTCGATTTGTATTGCTGTTATTAGTACAGGTGCTGTTGTTGAATAATATTAATTTTTTGGGTTATATCAATCCTTACCTATACGTTCTCTTTATTCTTTTGTACCCTTTCAATGCTAATCAAACTCTTTTTATATTCCTTAGCTTTCTCCTGGGTTGGGGAGTAGATATTTTTGAAGATAGCGGCGGCATAAATGCTGCAGCATGCGTCGTAGCTGCCTACATTCGGCCGGCAATCCTTCGGTTTTCTTTTGGAGTGAGCTATGACTATCAAACCATTAAATTTTCCAGTACCCAACCGGGATCACGATTAAGTTACGTATTGATCCTTGTACTTGTTCATCATTTTGTATTGTTTTTGTTGGAATTTTTCAATTTTGCACATTTATTGTTACTTCTTAAAAAAACATTTTTTTCGGCAGTGTTTACAATAATTCTTGTTTTTCTAACGCTTGCATTATTCAATAAACGATCCAGATGAGAAAAGTCTTACTTTACATCATAGTTATCACCTCCGGGATTATTTTCCTGGCCAGGCTTTTCTACCTGCAAGTGATGGATGATTCTTTTGTAGGCCTCTCAGAGAACAATGCTATAAAAGTTGTTTATGATTACCCGCAGAGAGGTTTTATATTTGATCGTAATGGAGAGCTTCTTGTTTCCAACCAGCCCTCATATGACGTAATGGTCATTCCCCGTAACTTGAAACCCTTTGATACCACGGAGCTATGTAATATTCTTAGCATATCTACCGAACAGTTAGTAGAGCGGCTGGATAAAGCTAAAATTTATTCCCCTCGCCTGCCATCGGTAGTAATTCCACAGCTCACAAAAGGTGAGTACGCTTATCTGGCTGAAAAAATGCGGAAATATGAAGGTTTCTATATCCAAAAGCGATCCTTACGCGATTACTATACAGAACACGGGGCTAATGTCCTTGGATACATAACCGAAGTTAACCAGCGTATCGTAAACGAAAATTCTTATTACCTTTCCGGAGACCTAATAGGACGCCAGGGCATTGAAGGTTATTACGAAGAATTACTACGAGGCGTAAAAGGAGTAAAATACATACAAAAGGACCGGTTTAATCGTGACATTGGGCCCTATAAAGAAGGTATTTATGACACCCTTCCAAAAAAAGGAAAAGACATAAAAATCACCATTGATTCCGAGCTTCAGCAATATGGGGAGCTTCTCATGGAAAACAAGAGAGGTGGTATTGTTGCTATTGAACCGGCAACAGGAGAGATCCTGGCCATGGTAACAGCCCCGAACTATGATCCCGCCGACCTGGTAGGCCGTAAAAGATCTGAGAATTTCACCAAGCTATGGCTTGATTCTATTAATAACCCTCTTTATGATCGGGGGCTTTTGGCAGAATATCCACCTGGATCGCCTTTTAAGACCATAAATGCCCTTATCGCTTTACAGGAGGGAGTAGTTAATACCGGCGACCGTTTCTCCTGTAATGGAGGCTATTTCTATGGGAGAGGCCGCAAAATGGGTTGTCATGCTCATGCCAGTCCGTTGGATATGGTTCCCGGGATTGCCCAATCCTGTAATGCCTACTTTGCCAACGTCTACAGAAGAATTATTGAAAAATATCCTACTCCGCAGGGAGGAGTAGATGCCTGGGCGGGACATTTAAAAAGCTTTGGGCTGGGAAACTATCTTGGCTCCGATCTTTCCACAGGTCGTCCCGGGAAGATCCCGACTTCGGAATATTATAATAAGATTTACGACTACCCTACCTACAAATGGTTTTCAACAGCCACACTTTCTAATGCCATTGGACAGGGAGAAGTTCTAATGACCCCTATACAACTGGCAAACATGACGGCTGCGATTGCAAACAGGGGGTGGTTCTATACTCCGCATATCCTCAAGGAAGTTGAGGGCTCCCCGCTAAAGGAAGAGGAATTTACCCAAAAGAAGTATACCACAATTGATCCCGAGCATTTTGAGCCTGTTGTGGAAGGTATGCACCAGGTTTACAAAGCAGGTACTGCGGCTGCACTTCAAATCCCCGGGATAGAAATCGCCGGAAAAACAGGTACTGCCGAAAACTTCACCAAAGTAGACGGTAAAAGAATGCAACTCACCGACCATTCTATTTTTATAGCCTTTGCACCTGTTGACAACCCTAAAATAGCCATTGCAGTTTTTGTAGAAAATGGATACTGGGGAGGTAGGTACGCAGGTCGAATTGCCGGTTTAATGATAGAAAAATACATTAAAGGTGAAATTACCCGAAAAGATATGGAGGACTGGATCCTTAAAAACAGTCTCAAAGACGAATACATGAAACCATATAGCGGAGAACCGTTCTTGATCAATGACGGTAAAAAATATGGCTGGGTTGAAAAGAAGCCCAAAAGAATTAATTAACAACTATGCCCAAGACAATTTCCCAGTTCGACTGGCTTACTATTCTTATTTATTTCTTACTGGTAACAATTGGGTGGGTTAATATTTATTCGGCTTCACTTGATGATACTGCCTCTTCTGCGTTCGAATTCGGCCAAATCTATGGAAGACAATTGTTATGGATCCTTTTAAGCGTACTTTTAATAGTGATTCTTCTCTCCCTGGAAGCGAAATTCTATGAACGTTTCGCAAGTGTCATCTATATCATTTCCTTAATTTCCATCCTGGGCCTCTTTTTCTTCGGAAAGACCATTAATGGCGCTACTTCCTGGTATGCCTTCGGAAGCTTTTCCTTACAGCCGGCAGAATTTGCCAAGGTGGCCACAGCACTGGCCCTTTCCAAGTTTATAAGTGATATTCAAACGAACATCCGCGACCTGTCTGACCAATTTAAGGCGTTTGTAATAATTGCCCTGCCTGCTTTGATCATTCTTCCCCAGCCCGATGCAGGGAGTGCCATGGTCTATGCCGCATTTTTCTTTCCGCTTTACAGGGAAGGACTTTCAGGAGTTTATTTAATCGCAGGTACAATAGGGGTGCTGGTGTTTGTTCTAACGCTTGTGTTTAGTCCTATCTGGGTTTCTATTGGTGCGACTGCAGTGGTAATCTTCCTGTATTTCTTCAGAAAGAGAAAGAAACCGGGAATTATTGTTTATCTGAGCATCCTCATCATGGCTGTAGCTCTTTCCTTCTCGGTAGATTACATCTTTCAAAATATCTTTGAACAGCGTCACCGCGACCGGTTCAATATTGTTCTTGGGAAAGAAGTAGATAACCGCGGGATAGGCTACAATACCAACCAGAGTGAGATTGCGATTGGCAGTGGAAGCTGGTTTGGCAAAGGATGGACAGAAGGCACCCAAACAAAAGGAAATTTCGTTCCTGAACAACATACAGATTATATATTTAGCACCGTAGGGGAGGAATGGGGTTTTGTGGGAAGCTCAGTGGTTATCTTCCTGTTTATCTTCTTAATGCTAAGGATCATCCACATGGCCGAAAGGCAGAAATCCCAATTTAACCGGGTTTATGGTTACAGTGTAGCAGGGATACTTTTTGTCCACTTTTTTGTAAATATTGGAATGGTTATAGGCATCTTCCCAACGGTGGGAATACCATTACCATTCTTTAGCTACGGAGGTTCGGGACTATGGGGGTTCACAATACTTCTCTTCATTTTCATCAAGTTGGATTCTGATAGAATGTCCTTCTGGTAGGTTACAGATAGTACCCTAAACTGTTTAACAAGCACCACAAGGTCTTAAAATCCTAATTTGATAAAGCAAATAAGATTAAATTCTGACCGCAGTGAAGCGGATATTTCCAGAATTGGCGGCTATTTTAAACCTGCCTAAAATCCCCTCTTTTTTCTCTTCCCGTTGGGTCTAATGCCATTCTTTGTAAGGCTGCTGGATATAAATATTCCTACCCGTTCTATCTTCTATGGAGATTAGTTCTAAATACAGATAAAGCATAAAAAAAAGGGCTTTAAAAAAGCCCTTTTTAAAATCTAAATTTATCTTCTTCTTATTTTTTAATATCGGCCAGACTTGACTTCTTGATGTTATTCATCTTCATGTCCTCCAGAACATGAACAGCCTCTTCCATATAAATATCACTCCTTAAGTTCTTGTGCCATCTTTCTCTCTTTTGAGCAAGCACGGTATCTAGCTCGAACAATTCCTTTTCATAAGGAAGAGACTCAAAACTTAGGTCAGACTCATACTCAGAAATTTCATCAAATTTCTTAGCCTGCTCTTCATTAAGTTCCATCTCCCTGCTATATTCGGCATAATTAAGTGGGAAAGAAGTGCTATTACGCTGGTCTCTAATCCATTCGGCGTTCTGCTTTATTAGCTCAATATTTTTATTATCTTCCATCCTTTTTTGGCTGTTGGATAATGTCTCCTCAAAATCAATATAACCATCCCACGGCTCAAAAGATGCCGCTTCAATTTGATCCCATGGCAGAGGATTCTTCTGGTCTTTCTCCCCTATGTCAATGAAAGAATAACGATCTGGCACCACAACATCACTTTTAACACCTTCTAATTGAGTTGAACCTCCGTTCACCCTATAGAATTTCTGGGTAGTCATTTTCAAAGCTCCAAGATCTCCAAGATCATTATTTCTCACCCATCGGTTAAGGTCAAGCACATTTTGCACTGTTCCCTTTCCATAGGTTTGTTTACTCCCAATGATCACTGCTCTCTTGTAATCCTGCATTGCGGCTGCAAGAATTTCTGAAGCCGAGGCCGAAAGTTCATTCACAAGTATTACCAATGGACCATCCCAAAGGATTGAGGAATCATTATCCTTTAATATCTCCTGACCCTCCAGTTTGGATTTAACCTGTACAATAGGACCTTCTTTAATGAATAAACCGGCGATATCCACAACAGTTTTTAAGGATCCTCCTCCATTGTTCCTAAGGTCAAGCACAAGCCCGTCCATTCCTTCTTTTTTAAGTCTTATGATCTCCTTCTTAACATCGGAAGCTGCGTTTCTTTCGGAATAATCTTCCATATCAAAATAGAACTTCGGTAGGTTGATCACTCCATATACACGGCCATTTTTTTCCACTTTAGCCGCCTTGGCATAAGTTTCTTCTATTTCTACCACATCCCGAATAATATCTACTTCCTGGATTGTCCCATCAACCTTTTTAAGGGTAAGGGTTACTTTAGATCCTTTTGGGCCTTTGATCAAATTAACTGCATCGTCAAGACGCATTCCTACAACACTTACAGCTTCTTTCTCGTCTTCCTGCTTCACTTTGATGATCTCATCCCCAACTTCTACTTCTTCGCCTCTCCAAGCCGGTCCTCCAGATATCACTTCAACGATCTTAACATTATCATTTTTCTTTTGAAGACGGGCACCAATACCTTCCAGCTTTCCACTCATGGCCATATCGAAACGATCTTTGTCCTGAGGTGCAAAATAAAAAGTGTGTGGATCAAACTCCTCTACAATAGCATTAACATAGACAGAAAACCAATCTTTCCTTTCTAGGTCATCACTAAAATCAAAATATTCATTTAGAGAATTCCTGGTTAACTCCCGGGCTTCCTCTTCAAGTTGAGCATCTGTCTTTACAGCATAATCTGGATCATTCTTCAATTCACGCTCCTGCTCTTTCTTTTTATCGTAAAAATTTGAAATGGCCGAAAACTTAAGCTGCTTTCTCCATCTTTCCTTCATTTCTTCTTTAGAGGTAACATAGCCTCTTTTACTATAATCTGTATCCAGCGCCTCATTTTTATTGAAATTGAAAGGCTTATCAAGAACTTCTTCGTAGATCTCTTCGGCTTCGGCCATACGTTCTAACAAACGGGTATGAGTAAGGTCGAAGAAGTTGATCTCACTGTTTTTTATCTGGTCATCAATAAGGGTTTCATACTTCTGGAATTCTTCAATATCACTGGCGTAGAAATATCTCTTTAGAGGATCAAGAGCCTCGAGGTAATCTTTATAAACCTCAGCAGAAAAGGAATCATCTATTTCCTTGGCATCATAATGTCCATTTTTAAGAACGTACGATATCAATTCAATTAAGGTTTTATCTTTATTGGGGTCGTTGAATGTCTTTGTGGTAAAACTGCAAGAAGCCGCAGCAAACAGCAAAACCAGCACCAGTAGTTTATAGTTCCTTTTCATCATGGATTGAATTTTCGTCATTAGTATACCTGTAATACAGTAAAAACTATGCCAACTTCTATAGTCTTCTCCTTTTTTGTTAATTTACGAATATAAGTCTTTCCTCAGGAAATTAATTTATTTTAGCAGCCATAAATTTTTCATAAATGTCTCAGGAAAAACCGCTGATCTTAGTAACCAATGATGACGGAATTACGGCTCCCGGAATAAGAGCCTTAATAGATGTAATGAAGCAGCTGGGAGATGTAATCGTGGTAGCACCCGATAGTCCGCAGAGTGGAATGGGACACGCCATTACCATTAGCGACACCCTCTTTTGTGATCAAATCACTGTCAAGGAAACTTACAAGCACAAGGAATACAGTTGCTCGGGTACTCCTGCCGATTGTGTCAAGATCGCAACCCAGGAAATCCTTCACCGCAAACCCGATCTTTGTGTGAGTGGTGTAAACCATGGTTCCAACTCTTCCATTAATGTAATTTATTCTGGCACCATGAGTGCTGCGGTGGAAGCAGGAATTGAAGGGATCCCCGCAATAGGCTTTTCTCTTTTGGATTATTCCTTAAATGCCGATTTCGAACCCTGTAAGAAGTTTATAAAACGAATTACCCGACAGGTCCTAAAACACGGCCTCCCAAAAGGGGTGGTCCTAAACGTAAACCTTCCGAAGTTAAAGGAATCGGAGATCAAGGGAATAAAAGTCTGCCGGCAGGCAAATGCACGATGGGAAGAAGAATTTGATAAAAGAACAAATCCACAGGGCCGCGATTATTACTGGCTTTCAGGAAAATTTATTAATGAAGACGAGGGAGAAGACAGTGACGAGTATGCCCTTTCACAAGGATATGTTTCTGTCGTACCTGTACAATTTGATCTCACGGCCCATCAATTCCTAAGAGATCTAAATACCTGGGACCTCAATGATTAAAAAAGAGATCTTTATTGGTTTTTTAACAGGCATAGCTGCAAACCTAACTGGGATGCTAATTTATATCCTGATTTTTTCAGATTTACCGGTATGGGAAACACTTCAGGAATCATGGCGCGGTGGATTTATCGGCACGCTTATAACCGCGGGGGCCATTCTAAATTTCCTCCCATTTTTCTATTTTTTGAAAAAAGAAAAGATCTATCGTGCCCGTGGAGTTTTAATGGCCTCGATTCTTGCTGCAGTAGTCATTGCCATAATTAAGCTCACTTAATATGAAGTATTATATTATTGCAGGAGAAGCTTCGGGAGACCTACATGCGGCAAACCTCATGAAGGCTTTAAAGAAGACCGATCCCGAAGCCCAATTCAGGTTTTGGGGAGGGGATTTAATGCAGGCCGAAGGCGGCACTCCCGTGAGACACTATCGCGACCTCGCATTCATGGGTTTTGCCGAAGTCATTATGAACCTGCGTACAATTCTACGCAACATTTCCTTCTGTAAAAATGATATTAAAGATTGGGCTCCCCACGTCATCATTTTTGTGGACTATCCCGGCTTTAATTTGCGAATTGCCAAATGGGCGCATCATGAAGGCTACAAAACCCATTTTTATATCTCTCCGCAAATTTGGGCCTGGAAAGAGAACAGGATAAAGGACATTCAGCGGGATATCGATGAAATGTATGTGATCCTGCCTTTTGAGAAAGAGTTTTATGAGAACAAGCATGACTACAAAGTAAATTTTGTTGGTCATCCTCTCATAGACGCCATTGCAGATCGCACTCCCGCAGATATCAAAAAAACAAGAGTCGAACACGGCTTGGATGACCGGCCTGTGATCGCCGTTCTCCCCGGAAGCCGAAAACAGGAGATCTCCAAAATGCTGAAGATCATGCTTAGTGTTACCGAAGATTTTAAAGATTATCAGTTCGTCATCGCAGGAGCACCCAGCCAGGAAGAGGAGTTTTACCGGCCGTTCATCAAGAAGAAAAATGTACACCTGGTAATGAACCGCACTTATGATGTTCTTGAAATATCCACTGCTGCCCTGGTAACATCGGGTACAGCTACCCTTGAAACTGCCCTTCTTAAGGTGCCGGAAGTTGTTTGTTACAAAGGCAATTTTATATCCTATCAAATCGCAAAACGGGTTATCAATTTAGAGTATATCTCCCTGGTAAATCTTATCATGGAGCGGGAAGTGGTCAAGGAACTTATTCAAAATGACTTTAACCGGCCTAATCTTAAAAAGGAACTTTCCAAAATTCTGGACGGGGAACATAGAAAAAAGGTCTTTGCAGATTATCACGAACTGGAGCAAAAATTAGGAGGCAAAGGGGCAAGTGAAAAGACAGCGCAGCTTATTTTTGAAAAAATTTCTGCTTCATGAAGATCTGGAAGTTCTCATTCTTGCTACTCGTGGTTTTCTTAACCTCCTGTGGGACCCAAAAAAACACTTCAGCACATCAGCAGCAAATACCTCCCGAAAGACAACAGACTTATGCGGCGCTTCCCGATTTTTACGATCCCGATGAAGAGACGATAGAAGCCCTTCCAGAGGAAACCTTCAGTATTGTAGATTACGCATTCCAATTTTTGGGAACAAGTTATAAATACGGTGGCACCACTACCCAGGGCATGGACTGCTCCGGCCTGGTTTATACCTGTTTTTTAGAAAATAATATTGAATTGCCACGCTCCTCCCGGGATATGGCATTATTGGGCGAGGAACTCGATCTTCCACAGGTAAGAACCGGGGATCTGTTGTTTTTTAAGACCGACAGGCGTAGTAAGAACATAAATCATGTTGGCCTGGTGGTACAACTGGATGATGACAAGATCCTTTTCATTCATTCCAGCTCTTCCCGCGGGGTGATCATTTCGGGTCTTGAGGAGACCTATTGGCGCGAACATTTTGTGATGGCCCGCCGCATACTTTAAATTATTATCTTCGGGTAAACACCTGATCAATAATAGTTTGAACACTGCAATAATTCGGCTCACCCTTTTGCTGCTTCTGGGAATTTGCAGCGGATTTTTTCTGGAATTATCCCTTAAAATGACCTTTTTGACACTGCTGCCGGGGCTAATCCTATTTTTTATCTCCTATCTTAGAGCCAGAAAGTTGCTTTTCCCCGATCTATTCTTCGGAAGCAGTGTGCTTCTCCTCTTTTTTCTCCTCGGAATTGTTGTCAGCAGCCTTCACCTGCCGCAGCATCAGCCAAACCACTATCTCAACAAAATATCTTCCGAAGAAATCCCGCTCCTGAAGCTTGGTATCAAAGAAAGCCTGAAACCCGATCTCTACAGCAATAAATTTATTGCCGAAGTTGAAGCGGTCAATGGAAAATCCTCCTTTGGGAAACTTCTGCTTCTCACTCCAAAAGACAGCCTTAAAAAGCCATTTCTGGAAGGTGAGAAGATCATGCTTTCCTCACCTCTGGATCCTATAGCCGCTCCTCTCAATCCACATCAATTCGATTATTCCGCTTTTATGTCCCGAAAGGACATATGGCGGCAATCTGATTCCCGAAAGGGAGCCTATATTAAATTATCAGACCACAATTCTGGAATCAGCACTGCAGCTGCAAACTTTCGAAAGAAAATAACTCACGCCTTAGAAGAAAATAATTTCGGAAAAGACGAACTTTCGCTGGTCCAGGCACTGCTGCTGGGCCAAAAGCAGGATATCTCTGCTGCAACCTATAACAATTTTGCGGCAGCGGGGGCCATTCATATTCTGGCAGTTTCGGGGCTGCACGTGGGAATCATATTACTCCTCCTGCACCAGATGTTTAAACCCCTGGAAAGATTCAAAAAAGGCAAACTGATAAAGACACTCATTGTCATTTTATGTCTGTGGGGTTTCGCCATTCTTGCAGGGCTTTCTCCTTCGGTAGTGAGGGCGGTAACTATGTTCAGTTTTTTGGCAGTAGGAATGGAAATGAACAGGCGAACAAGTGCACTTAATTCGGTTTTCCTATCCCTCATGCTCCTCCTACTCATTAAGCCACAGTGGATATTTGAAGTGGGTTTTCAACTTAGTTATCTTGCGCTACTTTCCATTATACTATTTCAACCTCTTTTGCGCCACCTCTACTCTCCATCTAACCGGATTGGTAAATATTTCTGGGATCTATTAACGGTTACCATTGCTGCACAGGTGGGAGTCCTGCCTCTAAGTCTATACTATTTTCATCAATTTCCCGGACTGTTCTTTCTTTCAAACCTGCTTATCCTCCCTTTTCTAGGCCTCATCCTTATTTTGGGCGTGCTGGTGATCTTTCTGGCGCTTTTAGACATTCTCCCCTATTATCTTGCCGAAACTTACGAGAGGATCATTGAAACACTCATAGAAACCGTCAGTTGGATTGCAGGTCACGAACAATTTCTATTCAAAGATATTTCCTTTAACCTTCCTGAAGTGCTGTCCTGGTATTTCTTTTTTTTCCTTTTATTCCTGTTGTGGAGATCCTTTAATTACAGAAGGATCATTGCCGTCCTTTGTAGTGTTTTAGTTCTTCAGGCAGTTTATATTACTTCTGAATTTCAAAAGAGTGACCGTCTAATCATCTTCCATAAAAACCGGAACAGCATAATTGGGATACAGGAGAACGGGAAACTTAAGGCATACCATGATCTAAAGGTACCGGCCAAAGATTTAAGATTACTTCAAAATTATACTGTAGGAGAAGATCTCTCTGGTATAGAAGAAAAACCATTAAAAAATATTTACATTCAAAAAGGGCATTTTCTGATTATGATTGACAGCAGCGGAATCCTTCCGCAGGAAATTCCGCAAGACACTAAGCTGCTCCTTACAGGCTCTCCCCGATTAAATTTCGACCGGGTTTTGAGTAACTCAAAGCCGAAGGTAATCATTGCCGATGGCAGTAATTACCCTTCACTCATCAAAAAATGGGAAGAAACGGCTATAAAAAATAATATTCCCTTCTATTATACCGGGCAGGACGGAGCCTATATTATTGAATAAAAAAACCTCACAGTTGTAATTTGTGAGGTTCAAAGTTCTATTATTATTCCATTGCTAATTCGAAACTGCGAATTCATTATTAAACCCTTCAGAATAAGATTGAAAAGCTTCGGGACTGGTAATATCCTTATAATCTTCCCCCACAAACATCTTCAGAAATAGCTCCAGTTGATGCGGAGTACGGTAACCGGGAATAGGGCCAATAAGATTACCTTTTTCATCAAAAAAGACCAGGCTTGGATAACCTGTGATCTTCATCGCCCGGGCGAAATCATGCTGACTGTTTCGCCCTCTCCTGTTAGGATCATAGTTGGGATTTTTAAAGGTCATCCCGCGGTAATTAACTTCCTCTGTTCCTTCGGCATTAAATTTTACAGGATAGTAATTTTTATTCACATACTTTATGACATCCTCATTAGAAAAAGTGTTTTTATCCAACATTTTACAAGGCCCACACCAGGTGGTATAGGCATCCAGAAATATTTTTTTAGGCTTTTCCTTTTGAGCTTCAAGTGCTTCATTCATGGTCATCCACTTGATCTCTTGCGCTACCATAACAGGTGACGCAAGTAACAATATTATAAGACTGAGAATAATTTTTTTCATGCTTTTTCTTTCTCCTTTAGCAATAGCAATGGTCATACCTAATTTAAAAAAATACGCCCTCATAAAGAGGGCGTAAAAATACATTTTTTAGAAGGAAACTATTTTACTCCGTGCATCAATTTCTTTAACAAAGGATTTAAAAGCGCAACCAATACTCCGGCTGCAATTGGCACAATGGTAAATATGAGGAAAAAAGCAGAAAGACTATACTGTTCGGTAATTTCATTAATCATTCCTCCAAAGGAACCTGCCAGTTTATTTCCTATGGCAATTGCCAAATACCACATCCCGAACATGAAAGCGATCATTCGCGCCGGTACCAGTTTACTAACATAAGAAAGTCCCAGCGGCGATAAACATAATTCCCCCAGGGTATGAAAAAGGTACGCCAGGATAAGCCAGATCATACTCACCTTTGCACCTTCGGCTACACCACTTGAGCCAAAGGCCAGTAAGCCAAAACCTATTCCCAGGAGTATCAATCCAAAACTGTACTTCCATGCTGCAGAAGGATTGTACTTGCTCTCCCACCATTTCGAGAAGAAAGAAGCGAAGACAATAATAAAGAATGAGTTAAGAATACTGAACCACGAAACGGTGATCTCTGTAGCATCCCCCTGAAATTCCCTTACCAGCATCCAGATCACAATTGCCCAAATAAGGGCAAAGCAAATAACCAGCACGATATTAGAGCCCAAAACCCGTTTATAGGTCTGCCTCCATAACAGGAAGAGCACCCAGGTAATGATCATGAGCGGTATCACTGTGAGAAGGGTATTAAATATATTGAAAACTGTCGCCCCTGTACCTGTCAGCAAACGGTCTACAGAATCACGTGCAAAAATAATTAGTGATGTAGCTCCCTGTTCAAAGGACATCCAGAAGAAAACAGTAAAAAAGGCAAAGATGATCACTGCAATCATTCGGTCACGAACAACTTTTGCATAACGGGCAATTCGGGAAATGACCAGAACGAGAAAGAGACCTAGACCTATTAAAGCCAAGGCTAGTGGTCCAGAGAAAGGTTCACCTCTAAAGTCAAAAGGCATTACTGCCGGCAGCAGATTGAGATCTGCAATCCTGGAAACCGGGTCATTGATCAAATAAAGTAAACCAATAATAGAAGTTGCAAGGACAAGAATTTTGTCAAAAAGGGTAAACGGGTTGTGAGTATGATCTTTTACTCCCGATGCTTCTTCTTTAGCTTTTTCTTCGGCCAGTTTAGCTTTATCTGGCACGCCTCCTATGTTGCCAAAGAGAGGTTTTGCAAGCCAGAACTGAAGTGTCCCCAGAAACATAAAAATTCCCGCGAGACCAAAGCCCCAGCTCCATCCTACTCTTTCGGCGAGGTATCCGCACAGCATCATTCCAAAGAACGCTCCGGCATTAACTCCCATGTAAAAGATAGTGTAAGCCCCATCTTTTTTATCGGGTTTACCATCATACATTTCAGAAATAATGGAGGTGATATTGGGTTTAAAGAAACCCGTACCTATTACCAGCAAGCCCAGACCAAAATAGAGGGAGAATTCTGTCTCCAGGGCCATTGAGGCGTGACCGGCGGTCATAATAGCTGCTCCAATGACTACAGCCCAGCGATAGCCGGTGATCTTATCGGCAATGATACCACCTGCAATAGGTGTAAGGTAAAGTAACCCGGCATAGGTTCCAAAAAGGGCGCCTGCATTTTCTGCACTCCAGCCCCAACCAGGATTATCCACTCCTACAATTGCCATTGTAAGGAAGTTGATAAGGAGTACTCTCATTCCGTAGAAAGAGAAGCGCTCCCACATTTCGGTAAAGAAAAGAACAAAAAGGCCTGCGGGGTGACCTAAAACTTTTGATTTAAAGAAATCGTTCTCTGCCGCCGGAACCGTAGCTGCCATTATCTTCTTCTTTTATTTTCTTCTTTTTCTACAAGATCTTCATCTCCAAGTTCAAAATTTTCCTGTTGTGGTAATTCTCTCTCTTCATCTTCCACTCCGTGAGTAAGGCGTTTAAGAGGTTTGAGCATCAACAACACCAGTACAGCAAAGGCGACGGTGAAGATGGTAATACCCATGAAAATAGTTCCATCCCCGGCTTCGGAAGAATATTCTCCTACGATCCCCGCAACCTTATTTCCAAGACCAGTCGCTGCAAAGTAGACCCCCATCATTAAAGATGCATATTTTACGGGAGCCAGCTTGGTAATGAATGAAAGTGCAACCGGCGAAGAACTCAGTTCCCCTATTGTGTGGAAAAGATAAGCTAATACCAACCAATACATGGCTGAAGCTCCATTGTTCTGAAATTCCATTGATGCAAACACCATGAAAACAAATCCAAGTCCCATTATGATGACCCCTATCGCCATTTTGAAAATAGAAGAAGCTTCTTTACTCTTCAATTTTCTTTTAGCCCAGAAGTTGGCTACGATCACTCCGAAAATGATAATGAATAGTGCATTTAAGGACTGAAACCAAGAAGCAGGCACTTCGCTACCTATCAATGGCAGACTAAAGGGTAAAGACCTGTCGGTTTTTTCAAGAGCATAGATATTCATAAGTCCTCCCGCCTGTTCAAAGGCTCCCCAGAATACAATTACAAGAATAAAGGAGAGCAGCATCACCACGTAGCGATCTTTCATCACCTGAGTTGTAAGATCCTTGTATACCATCAACATCATAGCGGTTACAAAAGTCAGGAATATGAAAAGGAAACCGTATGCTATGTCTATGGCTAGAAGATAATAGATTGACCCTGCCAGTAATACACCAGTGACTGTTAACTGTAGCGGGGATTTAAAAAGATCTGTAAACATTCCTCCAAAGGAAGCACCTGAATCTCTTTCGGCTTTGGAGAGCAGGTTACCTACCTCTACAAGATATTTTTGCCCCCAAAGGTATACGAGAAGTCCAAATGCCATGGCTATTCCTGCAAGACCGAAGCCCCAGTGCCATCCAATATTCTCGCCAACATACCCTACAATTAAACTTGAAAGAAAAGCTCCAAGGTTGATTCCAATGTAAAAAATAGTAAATCCTTTATCTCGACGAATGTCTCCTTCTTTGTAAAGACCTCCCACCATGGTAGAGATGTTTGGTTTAAGCATTCCAACACCGGCAATGATCAACCCAAGCCCGGTATAGAAGGCCCACATTTCTTCAACTGCCAGGATTCCGTGTCCTGCCACTAAAATTATTCCTCCCCACAACACCGCTTTTTTCTGACCAAGAAGTTTATCGGCTATGATACCTCCGGGAATGGAAGCAACATATACCAACATGGTGTACCAGCCGTAAAGCGCCAAAGCTTCGGCGTTGGTCCAGCCCAGCCCTGCGTTACCGCCCTGGGTGGCACTTACAAGATAAAGTACCAGGATAGCGCGCATTCCATAATAGGAGAAACGCTCCCACATTTCGGTGAAAAACAGAATGTAAAGACCTACCGGATGACCAAATAATTCGCGTCTATGCGCTGCTGTTGTTGCCTGTGCCATTATAGGGATGATTTGATATTAGGGTTAATTTTTAAATTTTCTTCAATAAAATTTGTCATGAGCGTGTACAAATGTAAACGGGTATTGCCCCCGTAAATGCCATGATTTTTGTCGGGATATATTGCCCAGTCAAACTGCTTATTTGCCTGCACCAAAGCCTCGACCATCCTCATGGTATTCTGCACATGTACGTTGTCATCTCCAGTCCCATGGATGAGCAGATAATCTCCTTTTAATTTCTCCACATGGTTGATAGGCGAATTCTCATCATAGCCCGATGGATTCTCCTGCGGAGTAGTCATGTATCTTTCTGTATAAATACTATCGTAGAACCTCCAGCTGGTCACGGGTGCAACCGCAATTGCCATTGCGTACACATCATTCCCTTTTAACAATGCATTGGAAGACATAAAGCCTCCATAACTCCATCCCCATATTCCCATATTATCCTCATCAATATACTCACGGGCACCGAGGATCCTGGCTGCTTCAATAATATCTTCAACCTCAAACTTCCCAAGTTCCTTCTGAGTAACCTTTTTAAAGGCGGCGCCTTTAAAACCGGTACCACGGGGATCTATACCCACAACTACGTAACCTTTGCCTGCCAGCATTTGATACCAGTAATCATTTGTGCTGTTAAAACGATTTCCTACTTCCTGTGAACCAGGTCCTGAATACTGTGCTACAAACAATGGATATTCCCTCGAAGGATCGAAATTAGGTGGTTTGATCATCCACATATTAAGATCGGAACCATTCACTGCAAGAGTAGAAAATTCTTTAGGAACGATCTCGTATTCTGCCATTTTCTCGAGCAGCTTCTCATTGTTAAGTACCTCCCTTACAAGCTTTCCATTCTTAGCAAGGTGAAGTGTAAATTCATAAGGTGTAGTTGCGCTGTTATAGCTGTTGATGAAGTAAGTATAATCTGCACTAAAATCGGCGCTGTTTTGGCCTACCTTATCGGTAAGCTGCTCTTTATTCTTTCCGTTCGTTTTCACCGAGAAAACATCACGGTTAATACTTCCGTTCTCGGTACTTTGATAGAAGATCGTATTTGTTTTTGGATCAAGTCCGTAATAATTAGTCACCTCCCAGTTTCCTCTGGTCACCTGGTTCTTTAGCTTTCCTGTCTTATCGTAAAGGTAAATATGGTTCCAGCCATCTTTTTCACTGGTCCAGATAAAGCTGTTGTCTTCCAAAAATGTCAAATTATCGGTCACATCAACATAAGCCTCATCGGTTTCAGTAAGTACAACTTCTGCTTCATTTTTTTTAGCATTTACAAAAAGCAGGTCCAGCACATTCTGGTGACGGTTAAGCACCTGTGCACTTAAAACATTCGCATCATTTGTCCATTTGATCCTCGGAATGTAGAAATCTTTATAATCCCCCAGATTTACATCTGAAATTTCTTTCTGCTCAAGATCATAAATATGAAGACTTACATCTGAATTTTTCTCTCCGGCCTTTGGATACTTAAAAGTAGATTGTGAAGGATAAAGATCCTGCCCGTAAACATCCATAGAGAATTCGGGCACTTCAGTCTCATCAAATTTTAAAAAGGCGATCTTTTCGCCGGTCTTGTTCCACTGGAAAGCGCGTACAAATGAAAATTCCTCTTCGTACACCCAGTCGGCAACCCCATTGATGATCTTGTTCATCTCCCCGTCATTGGTAACCTGCGTTACTTCGCCTGTAGAAAGATCCTTTACGAAAATGTCATTTTTGAATACATAGGCAACCTTCTCCCCGTTTGGCGACAGGGTAGGTTCTTTGATTTTATCATCAGAGATCTTTTTAAGCTCGCCGCTTTGCAGGTCGTACACGTAGAAAATTCCGCGGGTGGAATGCCTGTAGATAGATTCTATTTCTGTACCCAGCACTAACTTGTTCTCGTTTTCACTGAATTCATAGCCGGAAAAAGTCTCGATCTCTTTAAGGTCTTTACTATTCAAAATCGTACGGGTCTTCTCCCCGGTTTTATAGGAGTAAACATCTATGGAAGATGTCCCGGCGCTGCGGTCAAAATTTAAAACCACATATTCTTTTCCATTATTGAGGGATTGCAGGGCTTCCATCCTTTCCTGACGGAAAGTGCCTCCCCAAATATCTTCAAGTGTAATGTCTTTTTTCTGTGCAGTAAGAACTGTTGTGGCCGAAAGAAAAAGGGCAAAAAGCCCGTGGGTCAACTTCATTATTTGCGATTAAAATTTTTGCTTGCCAAGTTTAGTGAAAATTCGGCTAAAAAACAGGTTTTCTCCTGTTAAATCATAAGAAGATGTTAATGAAATAAAGGGTTTAAATGGCAGAATGACCGGATTTTTTTCTTCGGCCTCTTCACTGCTTTCATATCCTGTCGCATTTCTTCCAGTAATTGTATCTTTGCCCCTCCAAAATTTACGTAATGATCGAACCAATTTCGGGCTTTTCCAAACTTTCAAAACAGGAAAAAATTGAATGGCTTAGCAGCACTTATCTCTCCGGTAATACAAAAGCTAAAGAGATATTGACTCAATACTGGAATTCTAATTCCAGTCTGCAACAACTTCACGAGGAATTTACCGAGAACACCCTTACTAATTACTACCTCCCGTTTGGGCTTGCACCAAATTTTCTAATAAATGACAGGCTTTATGCCGTCCCAATGGCTATCGAAGAAAGCTCGGTGATCGCTGCGGCCAGCAAAGCCGCAAAATTTTGGGGCAGGCGCGGGGGCTTTAAAGCTGAAGTCCTGGGGACCCAGAAAATTGGGCAGGTGCATTTTATGTATTCGGGAGACCGGGAGAAACTTCAGGCTTTCTTTAGCAAGGCGAAACCGCGCCTGCTGGAAGCCGTTGCTCCCCTCACAAAGAACATGGAAAAAAGAGGCGGCGGAGTGGTCAATGTAGAGCTGCGGGATAAGACCGATCTTTTGGGCGATTACTACCAGCTGCACTGCACTTTCGAAACCAAGGATAGCATGGGTGCGAATTTCATCAATTCCTGCCTTGAACGTTTTGCTGAAACCTTCCGGGCCGAAGCAAAAAATCACGAAGCTTTTGATGCTTCAGAAAAGGAGATTGAGATCGTGATGAGCATACTTTCCAATTATGTACCCGATTGTATTGTAAGGGCCGAAGTCTCCTGCCCCGTAAGCGAATTGGCCGATCATGGCCTAACAGGTGAAGATTTCGCAGCAAAATTTGTAAGGGCATTAAAAATAGCTGAAGCAGAGCCTTACCGTGCAGTAACGCACAACAAAGGCATCATGAACGGCATTGATGCTGTAGTTCTTGCAACCGGTAATGATTTTAGAGCGGTGGAAGCAGGGATCCACGCTTACGCCTCAAAAGAGGGAAAATACAGCAGCCTTTCTCACGCCGATGTGAGGGACGGGAAGTTTAGATTCTGGATGGAAATTCCTTTGGCTTTGGGAACGGTAGGAGGTCTTACGGGACTACATCCGCTTTCCAGGATCGCCCTTGAGATCCTTCAAAACCCTTCAGCCGAAGACTTGATGAAAATAGTGGCTGTAACCGGACTGGCACAGAATTTTGCGGCAGTAAAATCTCTCACTACTACCGGCATTCAGCAGGGCCATATGAAAATGCACCTTATGAACATCCTTAACCAGTTGAAAGCAACTCCCCGGGAAAAAGAGGTGCTGGTAGCACATTTTAAGTCCCATAACGTTTCCCACAGCGCAGTCGAAGAGCAAATTGAAAAATTGAGACAGTAATGCAAAAATTCCACAGTCATGGAAAGTTATTGATAAGCGGGGAATATGTAGTGCTCGATGGAGCCACTGCCCTCGCTTTACCAACAAAATTTGGACAGACCCTCGAAGTGGAAAAGATCGAGACTCCCGTCATACGATGGAAAAGCCTGAATCATAAGGGAGAGCTGTGGTTTAGGGATGAATTTGCAATTGCAGATTTGGCAACTCAGGAAGTTCCCCTCAAGCATCAAAGTGATGAGGTGTCAAAAAGGTTGTTTTTGATCTTGTTTTCTGCAGCCGAAATGGCGCCCAATATTCTAAAAAAAAGCAATGGCTTTGAAATTACTGCAAAAGCCGATTTTCCCGGAGACTGGGGATTGGGGACCTCCTCAACGCTAGTGGCAAACCTTTCAAAATGGCTGGAAATAGACCCGTTCAAGCTCCTGGAAAGCACTTTTGGAGGCAGCGGATATGATGTAGCCGTAGCCATGAATGGCGAAGCCATAACCTTTGAAAAACATGCTATGGAAAATAGCATTTTAAAGACCTCCTTTAATCCCCCTTTTAAGGATCAACTTTTTTTTGTACATCTTAATCAAAAGCAGAATAGCCGGAATTCGATCGCACATTACCGGCAGCAGAACAAAAAGACTTTAGATACAGCCATTGAAAAGATATCGGCGCTTACACATAGGCTTATCACCTGCAGAGATCTCTTAGAATTTGAATTGTTACTCGAGCTGCATGAGAATATTATTTCGCAGCTCCTCGGACTTCAAAAGGTGAAAAGCCGATTGTTTCCCGATTATCCCGGGGCAGTAAAAAGTCTTGGTGGTTGGGGCGGTGATTTTGTGCTGGCAACGGGCAAAGAAGGCAATATGGAATACTTTAAAGAAAAAGGCTACTCTACAATTCTTTCTTTTGAAGAAATGATCCTTCAATAAATCTGAAAGGCATTTGGCGCTAAGCTTAAATTAGACGAGCCTTTTAAGAGTTTTCACCCTGAAATCAAGATTACCAAATCCTGGTCCTAATAAAACAAAAAGCCCTTCAATTGAAGGGCTTTTTTGTGATTTTTCGGCAGATCTCTAGTAGAACCTGGCGCGATTATCTTCTATCTCTGCAGCTTCTTTAAGAGCTTCAAAAACTTCGGTATTCACAGTTATTCTACGTGCTGAAGCTTCTCTCGCAGCATATGGCCTGTAAGATTCCATTTGAGGCGCATCGGTCTTTTGAACCACTTTCACCACAAAAACTCCTTTTTCACCTGCTACCGGGCTGCTTGTTTCGCCACTGTCAAGACCAAATGCAGTTCCCACCACTTTTGGCTCACTTCCAACTCCCGGAAGAGTTGGGCTATTACGGTTCACAGCATTTGCAGTGTTTACCTGCACCCCTTGATTTTGCGCTATCGCTTCAAGGTTATCTCCAGATATTTTCGATTTAATAATTTCAGCCTTCTTTTGTTTCTGAAGGATTGGAATAACAGTTGCAGAAGCTGCTTCTGCAGACTTTAATCCTCCTTTGTTAACAGCAGTTACCTGTGCAACCACATAACCTGAAGGAACTTCAAATCTTTTAACATCACCTACTTCCACATCATCTTCGAATGCCCACTGCACAACTCTTCTCTGCGCACCAATACCAGGGATATTTTCTTCCAGCTCCTGGATTTCTTTCACCGGCCTTACTTCTTTTCCACTCTCTTTAGCAAGCTCGCTAAAGTCAGCATCTTTTGCTGCAAGTTCAAACTTGGTTACTTCAGCATATAGACTGTTTGATGTTTTTTCTGAAGGCTGGATAGCTCTTGAAACAGTTGCAAGTTTTACTGCTTTCTCCTTTTCGGTTTGCTCCTGAATATGGATCACATGATAACCGAATTGAGTTTCAACTACTCCAATAGTACCTTCATTGTTGGTAAATACAAAGTCGTTAAATGGAGGAACCATTGCTCCCGGGGTAAACCAATCCAATTCACCGGCGTCTTCTTTATTTGAAGCGTCTGCTGAGAATTGGGAAGCCATTTCGGCAAATTTTTCTCTGTCGGCTTTTACTACATTAGCAATACTATCGGCTAATTGTTTTGCCTGCTCTTTGCTCCTGGTTACCTGTCCTCCTACCGGAGAACCCTGCCATGAAACAAGTATATGTCTCGCCTTTGCAGAGTCGGGCATTTGCGCAGTTTCAACTACTCTGGCCAGCCTCCATGATCCATTGTATTTAAAAGGACCGTAAACTTCTCCTTCATTAAGGTTGAAAAGAGAATCGGCATGATCTGCAGGCAACTGGTTCTTAAATACAAACCTGTCCTGGAATTTTTCATCAGATCGTTCATTAACCATAGTTTCATAATCTGCTGTAGTTGCAAATCCTTCTACCGTATCATTGGTGTTGGTTGCAGCATTGAATTCCACCTTATCATTAAGAAGTCCAAGCAGTTCTGTTTTTACTTCGTTCTCATCTTCAACAGAAGGGGTTTCTTCGTAAAGAACATATTGAATGTCACGTGTAGGTTCAGTTTTAAATTGACCCGGATGAGACTTAATATAATCACGAATTTCAGATTTAGATACTTCTACTTCTGAATCATTAATTGAAGAATAAGGAATGTGTACAAATTCCATATCAAGATTATCACTGGCAAACTTGTATGCCTGCTCCCCTTCAAGAAGCGTAGCGCCTACTCCTGCTTTAACAAGATTTAGGTAGATCTGCTCCCTGGCAGTTTCTGCAAGGTTTGTTTCATAATCCAACCATTGCTGGTATGCCTGTGGAGAAGTTGACTTTATTGTCGCCACATATTCTCTTAATTTGGCTTCATCAAATACTCCTGCCTCGTTGGTAAAATTAGGATTGTTTGCAAGTTCTCTCCTCATCATTTCTTTCACCTGCGCTTCCTCAACACGAATACCAAGCTCTTCAAACTGCTCCTGCATTAATGCTCTTCGCACATTCATTTCCCAAACCTGGGCTACCGCCTGAGAGGTTGTGGCGTTTTGACCCATGTTTCTCTGGAAAGATTCTACCTGCCTTGCGAACTGCTCCCTTTCAATATCTTCACCATTAATGGTGGCAATGGTATTTTGGGATTTTTGGGAAACCATCCCTCCGTTCCTAATAACATCGGCTAATACGAACGAGAAAAGTGCTAAAGCAATGATCACGATTAGGAAGACCGAACGTTTCCTTATTGAATTTAATACTGCCATTGTCTAATTGTTAATTCTAAAATATAGGGGGCGAAAATAACGTTTTTAGGTTTATTAAAAAAACTATAAATCTTCAAAATGTGGGGAAAAGCTAAAAATTAATCCTGGGGGTTCACTATCACCTCCACAAGCTCGATCCTGGTGTTGGAAACTTCCTTGATATGGAAGGTAAAATTGTCGATTTCAACGACTCCGTCCTTTGGAGGAATTTCCTCGGTGTGGTCAAGAATATATCCTCCCAAAGTTTCATAGTTTTCCCCAATAGGAATTTCCAGCTTGTAATTTTCATTGAGATAATCTACTTCCAGTCGGGCTGCAAAAAGATATTTATTCTCTTCCAGTTTCTCTTCAATAAGAATTACCGGGTCATGCTCGTCTTCGATCTCTCCAAACAGCTCCTCCACAATATCCTCTACTGTCATCATCCCGCTGGTACCACCATATTCATCGATGACCACCGCTATACTCTTTCTTTTTTTAATTAGAATGTTGAGCACATCTTTCACCAACATGGTTTCGGGAACAAAGACCACCGGCAGCAAAATAGATTTTATTGTAGGTGGCTTTTTAAACAATTCAAAAGAGTGAATATACCCGATAATATCATCGATATTCTCCCTGTACACCAGGATTTTTGAAAGTCCCGTAGCAGTGAAAGTCTCTACCAGTTCCCGTGGATCTGTCGTGATATCTACAGCTACAATCTCTGTTCTCGGGATCATTACTTCCCGGGATTTAACTTCAGAAAATTCAAGGGCATTCTGGAATATCTGGATTTCGGAATCAACCTCCTGGTCATGTTCTACTTTATCCATTTGTTCAGAAATGTAATTCCCCAGCTCTACTTTTGTAAATGCCAGTTGCACCTCGTCTCCCTGTGTTTTAAAGAAATTCTTCAGCACAAGATCTGATATCCAGATCACAAAGGATGAAATGAAACTGAAGAGAATATAAAACAGATATGCCGGCACAGCAAAGAACTTCAGAAGAAAGTTAGCGTATATCTGAAAAAACACTTTGGGAAGAAACTCTGCAGTAAGCAGGATGATAAGAGTAGAAATAATCGTTTGGGTAATAAGGCTAAGATCTGTAAGCAGGTACACCACGATCTCATTTGTAAAATTCCCGGGTGCCAACCATTTCATCAACAAATCGCCCATAAAAAAACCGTATATCACCAGGGCAATGTTATTCCCTACCAGCATGGTGGCAATAAACTTGGATGGTTTGCGGGTGAGCCGGGTAAGGATCCGGGCTAAAAAGTCATTCTGTTTCTTTTCGATCTCTACATGTATCTTGTTGGCCGATACGTAGGCGATCTCCATCCCCGAAAAAAATGCGGAAAGAATAAGGGAACACAAAATGATAATAATTTCAAAGGCCATAAAACCTATTTCTTCCTGTTACCGTATTTGTGCCTAAAGTGCCTCCTAAAGAAGAACATAAAAATCCCAATGGCAACGAACACCAGGAAAAGGTAAGCCTGATTGCGCTGCTCATCCCAAATCATAATAGCTTCGTAAAGAAAGAACGCAGCCGCTGCCAGATAGGCAAATTCAAAAAACTTCGAAAATTTCATCATTGTTTGTCTTCTTCTAAAATTTGCACTCCCACATTGGACCTTGACCGGAAATTACTGAATTCCTGATTACTATCAAAGCCCTGTCCTTCATTGAGTGCCCCGTTTTTAAACCTTATGGTATTTGGATGATCTGTAAAGACCCAGTTCCTGGCCTGGTCCCAATAAAGTTGATCGGCCATGAGCTCTGTGCTGTCACTGGTCACAACCACAACATCTCCCTGCAGGTCTATAAGTCCTGTTTCATTGTAGACGATCCCATAGTTGGCAGTAACAGTATTTTTCTTTTGGTTCTCATCGAAGAATTCCACCACCAGACCATCGGGAAATTCCCTGTAAGGAAACAACTTATTAGAATAGTCCCTCATGGTTTCACTTTTTAATGTCGCCACCACCCTACCGGAATCAATATATTTTAAATTAATACCTGTACCAATAGATTGAGGTGCATCTTCGGGGATCTCCATTTGCTGCACTCCTTTCAAATTGCCCTCACAAGAAAAAAGCATTGTCACAACGAGGGTTGTGACAATGCCTTTAAAAATATTCCTGTATGTGAAATTCATATTACAAGTTAGGTACCCGTACGCTTTCACCAATCCAGCAACCAATGTTTATGGTTTTTCCCTGCATATCATTCTGGAAGATATCACTACGCTGCGGTGCTCTTCCTCTGTAGGCGCTTGCCGTTTCATTGGCAGTTCCACTTATCGATGGATCAACTCTCGCAGCTCTATCGGCATATTCGGCAGCTTTCCAGTAAACAGCTCTTTTTTCAAATGCTGTATCCCCACAATTGTTAGCGCTCTGCGCTATCATATTGGCAATTTGCAAGTAAGCTCTACCAAGTGATGGTTTTGCACTAATTGCTTTTCTATACATATTTCTTGCCTGTCCAAATTGACCTTTAGACTTCATGTTATTGGCGATTCTGTAATAGATATTCGCTCTAACCGAAGGATCTTTTTGTAACTCTGCAGCTTGATTATAGTATTCCATAGCTTTAGCTGTGTTTCCTTTAGATTCAGCTAACTGTCCTAAAGAATATGCAGAACTTGCAGATGGCTCCAATTCATGTAAAGCTTCAGACACTTTTACGAAAAGTGGGTCTTCTGTACAATCTTTGGCAGATAACCTGCTGTTCACGCGCTTCAACCATTCGGTATCACCTCTTTTAGCGTCAAAGTCCTTACTGTAAAGAGGGATGAGGTTATCACAGTCTGCACGCTGACCTAATTTTGCATTGATACTTCCTTTCACGGCACTATAAGCCACCAGGTTTTTCTCATATGCATTAAGTCTGGTTTTCTCTTTTGCACTAAGCTCCTCTCCGGCTTCCTGCTTTTCAATAAGCTCTGCCAAAGACTGGGCTGTTTCATTCTCCTGCTCTTCAAGTTTTGCAATTACGACATCGTATTTGTCAAATACATCCTGAAGATCTTTTTTACCGGCATCCTGAAGCTCTACCAACAGGTAGAAGTAAGTATATAAAGATTTTGCGTTAAGACTGTTAGGATTCTGCTTGAAAGCTTTATCAAAAGCCTCGAATTGATCTTCAGAAGTACCTAATTTCACATCAAAAGACAGCTGTGCAATATCGGCTTTAACCTCACCGGCATCTGTTTTTGAAGGGAAATGCTGCAAACGCTCATTATATATATTAATAAGGTCCTGTGCGATTTCCTTTTTTTCAGCATCTGGCGCCTTATCCAGTCGATCTTTTAATATTCTCTCCCCATATTGATAAGTAGCTATATGGTATGTGGGACATTCCTTTCTTAGGGTTTGGATCCTGGTCCAGGCAGCATCATAGTTTTTTGCTTTTGCGTCGCTATACGCAAGAGCTGCAGTAGTCGCACACTCTTGGTTAGCCTGTGCCTGCAAGGCTCCTGTACTTAGGAGAACCCCCGAAAGAAATAGTATAACCTTGGTTTTCATAGTTTAAGTTTTATTCCTGATTAATAATTTGTGATTATTCAAATCTTCTTTTGATAAACCATTTGTCGTTTAACGAGAAGCTTATCATAGCGTTAAAATAGTTTTCCTGGATTAACCCCGAACTTGTGGTACCGCGCTGTCCATACTCAAGCCCCAGGTTTATATTGGTTAACATTCTTCCTGCTGGTAGTCCTAAACCAAAAGCTATGCCAAACTCATTAATGGATTCCCCGTTAAGGTGAAGCCCGGTCTCCTCCATACGTAGTCCACCACGATAAACAATACGGTTAAAGTAGTTGGTCAGGGAATTATAGTTGGGTATATAATACCCGCCAACTTTATATTTTGCAGCCTGCTCAAAAGAAGCTCCTTCAATAGTAAATGCCCGGTTGCTATAATCTCCTGCGGCTGTTGTCACATATTCTGCTCCTACAAACCATTTTTTAGGTTGGCCTATACCGGCTCCCACGCTAAGACTGGAAGGCATCACAAAATCGGAATCAGGAATATCTACATCCCGGGTGTCTATGGTAATCTCCTGGCCTTCAGCCCCCAGGAGTAAAGTAGCAATTTCTCCTTTATTTTCTGCCTGTAGAGTAGTTTCGGGGGTATAATGTGCACCCATTTTAAACTGTAACTTTTCAGAAAGCATCCTCTCATAATCAAGTCCAATCTTATAAGTGAAACCGTAAAGATCGCTACGGTTAATTTCACGAGATGCCAGCTGCACACCCTCCTGCACAAAGATGCTTTTGTTTTGAATATTTCCGAAGTTATAGCTGACTTCTGCACCCAGACTTATACTAGGTGTGACTGCATAACCTGCGGCAAGAAAAACCTGGTTAATACCTCCTTTTCCAGAGTACCTGTTGGCCACTCCGCCTTCCCGGTCCATATCTAGAATATTATATCCCACAGCAGAATAAGGCACCAGCCCAAAGGCAAAACCTAACTTCCCCGCAGGTATTCCTACGGCAAGATAATCCAGGGAGGTGGTATTATTACTTTCACTTTGGTCCTGGGTCTTCATTTCAACCGAAGTATTACTCAATCCAACCGTATATGTAGTCAATCCAAGCCTTCCCAAAGCTGCGGGATTTTGAAGGTTGACATGAATACTGTCTGATACTATGCTAAGACCACCCATTGATCTGTTTTCTACGGTTCCTTTAAAAGTATTCAGACCCAGACCGTAAAAAGAATAAGGTGAGGAAGTTCGCTCCTGAGCGGTCGTAATCACTGAAAATAAAATGAATACGATTACTAACAATCGTTTTGTCATTGATCGATATTAAATTCGAGAATATAATTTAAACCCTCCAACAAGAAATTGGAGTTCGCAAATATGCCATTTTTTAAGTTTCCAGACAAGAAAGTTCCATCTCCTCCTGTAATTATGCATATTAAATTTGTATAATTTTCTTTATACTTATTAATAATGCCTTCAATTTCCATAAGAGTGCCATTCACTACGCCCGAAATTATAGAGGAAGCAGTCGAATTTCCAATGAGTTCGTATCCTTCTCCTGCCTCTACTAACGGAAGATTTGCAGTAAAATTATTTAGAGCCAAAAATCGCATTTTTAAGCCGGGAGAAATTCCACCTCCCAAATATACATCCTTAGCCGTCTTAAAATCATAAGTAATACAGGTTCCTGCATCGATCACCAGGACATTTTGCTGTGGATAATGTTTTACCGCTGCAGCAATGAGGGCTTTACGATCATTGCCAAGGGTTTTAGGAGTAGCGTAGTTATTTTTAAAAGGCAGGGAGGTTTCTGCGGAAAGTTCGATCACTTCTACCTCATTTTTAAGGTTCGGCGGGAGCTCCCATTTAGCTGAGGACACGTTAGAGACCACAGCTTTTTTAATTTCGGGATATAGCTGAAAGATTTCAGAAATTTTTTTGTTCAGCGAGAGTTTGTCTGCCGAAGTTTTTTTAAGGATTTCATCCTGCTGGAATACAGCTAGTTTAGCGATACTATTACCAATATCTACAATGAGGTTCATGAGAGGGTTCTTGAAAAAGCTAAAATACAAAAGCATTTTTTTTCATTTTCCTTTGTGAGATATTAAATTTGAATATATATTTGCACCCGCTTACTACAAGGTAAGCCGCTTTAAGCACTGGTGCCTTAGCTCAGTTGGTAGAGCAAAGGACTGAAAATCCTTGTGTCCCTGGTTCGATTCCTGGAGGCACCACTAGCAAAGCAGAAGCCCCTTCTTGAAAAAGAGGGGGCTTTTTTTGTTAAACATAGATTTTTATTTCCCCCTGATTCAGGATCAAGAACAATTTCTGGGTTTTTGAGTTTTTAAGCAAATAATTTCTCAAGCCGATACAAGAAGAACTCTGTTTT
>NZ_JAPONB010000014.1 GCF_026676115.1 Salinimicrobium sp. TH3
TAAATCCTGGACCCCTCGGGTAATATTCAAATTACAAGCACCAAATTCCAATAGGGGACAAACAAGAAAAGCTGACGGCGATAGCCGTCAGGGTTTTTGTATTTCCAGCGATGGATGTAATGAGGATTCTTTAAATCCTGGACCCCTCGGGTAATATTCAAATTACAAGCACCAAATTCCAATAGGGGACAAACAAGAAAAGCTGACGACGATAGTCGGCAGAGCTTTTATATTTCCAGCGATGGATGTAATGAGGATTCTTTAAATCCTATACCCTTCGGGTAAAATTCAAATTTCAAGCACCAATTTCCAATATGATGAAGCAAAGTGATTCCTGCTGGCAGGTTTTTTTAAGTCTTGGTTCCTGGCTCTAGAAGTGGAGGGTCTATATTTTTTTCCGAACAACAATGTTTTCAAGCACCAAATTCCAATATGAAGCAAAGTGATTCCTGCTGGAAGTTTTTTTTAAGTCTTGGTTCCTGGCTCTAGAAGTGGTGCGGTCTTTATTCTTTTTCCGGACAACAATGTTTTCAAGCACCAATTTCACCAATCCTTTTTCTTCACGTTTTTGATCATCAGGAAAGCGCTCCAAATGGTAATAATATTAATGGATGGAATAATAAATATCGCCGGAATAACATTTACGTCAGCCATAGCCATAGCAATAACTTTGGCGGTAAGTGCTGTCATTAAAACAGATAGAAATATTATATAGACAGTCCCATAACTAAAACCCAAAGGAAACTTCTTCATTAAAAAATATCCTACAATAAAACTTATGGGCAATAACAACCCAAGATCCAGGCCCTGAACAATTAAAGTAGTAAAGTGGTTTAAGTCCGGTGGATAAATAGAACCATCCAACAACGGGGGAATAATAATACTTAACCATAAAAATGCGATAATAACTGAATTCAGTATCAAAAACCAGCCAACAAATTTGTGGGGTGTCTTTGTCGTAAAAACTTCCGTAGCATTATATTGATTAAGCCGATCTACTGTAAGAAAGAAAGCAAAAAATGTAAGTCCTAGTAAAAAAACATAAGAAAGGAACATAATATTATACATTCCCATGGTAAGGTAAAATAGGTAAGTGACCAAAAAATAACCTAATGTGCCCGCCAATATGAAATGAGCCTGAATGGATTTCTTTCTGAAGCCCATCAACGAAATTAACAACAATGGAATGGCCAAAAACAAGGTCACATAATCCTGGGCTATACCTTGTATGGCAACATCTGCAGGCATGTGTTTATAGATTCCCTTGCCGAATATTTTAATAGTTTGTCCACGAATTGATTCATGCTCAAATGGTCCCGGACCCTTGTCAGAAAAAATTCCGAATCCCGAAGCAACTCCTGAAATAACAGCGATAAAAAAGACAAGGAGGGAAATAATTTTATTTTTTCTCATATAACCTATGCTTTAGTAGGAAATCAAGAATCCCTGAAAATTAGTCATACTTTATCATTTTTGAAAGATAAATATGTAGGAATCAGGCTTGAAGGCTTAGGTCAGGACTTATTCCAGAGAAACAGCCTGTAAATTTTCTACAACTTAAAATCGGCATAACCTGCGGAAAGATGAAATACACACTTCGTTGTGTTAATAATATTAACTAACTTTCCCCTTCAGTTTCTTCCCTACAGGATCCTGTTTTCCAGAAGCACTATATTTTTCCCTACATGGCGAAAGCAGACATTGATTTTGAAAAAGAACTTCGGGATGCGGCGAACAAATTGCGCGGCGCGGTATCTGAGAATAACAATAAAAACTACAACCTTCCCCTTGTTTTCGTAAAGCACCTTAGCGAACGCTATGAGGCAATAACAAAGGTGAGAAAAATGTACGGCAGCATATGGTAGATAATTCTATGATGGATGCCATTGTGCGCCTGCCCGATAAGCTGTTCCTTACCACCGGAATCCCCGCCTGCCTTTTTATCCTGAGCAAAAACCGTGAAGGAAAAGACGGCACCCACCGCGAACGCAACAACGAGATCCTGTTCCCGGACGCCTTTATAATGGGCACTATGGCCAGCAGGAAACGGCGGATTTTTAATGACGATACTACCAGTCAGGAGCAAATGAAAATACCGATGTACAAACTAAAGTTGAACATAAAGGAAAATAACATTTCAGAAACCATTGAAAAAAAACTTTAAACTAAATAATGAAAAATTATTTCTTCGCTTTTTTACTTCTTACGAGTTTTTATTCCTACTCCCAAAGTCCCTCTGATCTTTTTAATATAGGAAAAGGTATTTCCCAAAGTTCAATTCAGGATAAATTAGAGAAACGCTGGTTTTCCAATGTTGAAGTGGAATTTGGAGTAAATAATGAAGTCAGGTATGACTATTCCCTATATGATAACAATGGAAAGCCTTTAGGAGGAAGTAGTGCCGAATTAGAAAATAAAGTTTCATATGGCATTTTATATAACATTAACTATCCCATTTTAAACAAGTTGAGCATAGGTGCTGTAGGTGGTTTTCAACACCAGGTTCAGCAAAATATTTCGGCATTAAAACTAGGAGGAATTCTCAGATATCATTTTGTTAATTACGAAAGCGTAAATATTAATTTGATGACTGCTTATAATATTGCTTTAAGCGACAATATAGATAGTGAGATGGGAAATGTGCGTCTTGGGCTTCAATTCCCCATCGCAAGAACAGATACTTTTATTTGGAATTTGAACGTCTTTGGAGACTATAATTACTACATCTACAAAGAACCCATTTTAAATGAAAATAATGAAAGACCGGATAATATCCTGTTCAGATCTTATGGAGTAAGTTTAGGAATTCAGTTCTAGAAAGGTAAAAAACATAATATAATTCTATCAAAAACAAATGCTTGATCCTGGTTCGAATCGCACTTTTTTGAACGGGATGTGGTGCGTAAACTAAAACAAGAAAATGAAAAAATACATTTACACTTTTATCCTATTTCAGTTCGTAAGCCTTTTAACCTTTTCCCAGGAAATTGTCATGAGTGGATTGTTGATCGATTCTGAAACAAATAATCCCGTTGAATTTGCAAACATTGGCGTAATCGATAAAAATAAAGGCACCGTTTCTGACCTGGAAGGAAAATTCAGGATAAAGTTGCCCCATGGGTTTGCAGGTGACAGTCTCACAATTAGTCACGTCATATATAAATCCGTAAAAATCCCTATCAAAAATTCTAAGAAAATGGTTATTACACTTCAACCAATTGAAAATCAATTATCTGAGGTTGTAGTTACAAACAGAAAGAAGAAAAACAGAAAAATTGGGGTTAAAAGCTATAATCCATTGTTATGGGTGAGTACAGTCTCAGATGAAATGGACATTATCGAAAGTTCAAAACAAATTAAAATTCCTAATAATAGAACCGTCAGGGTGAAGCATGTAAATTTTTATTTAAGACAGGGATTTGAAACAGATAGTGCTTTTGTTAGAGTTAATTTTTATAAAGACCTTGACGGTTCCCCCGGTGAAAAAATAGTATTTGAGAATATTATACAACGTAAGCAAGTAGAGCAAGGCTGGGTAAATATTAATCTTGAAAAACATTCGGTTTATCTTGATGAAGATTTCTTTGTGGGAGTCGAAATTATTCCGGATTTCAAAAAACCACGGGAAATTTATATGGGAGCTATTCTAACCAAAGGAAAAGGTTTTATGAGAACAAGTAGTCTTGGGAAATGGGAAAAAGTCAATGGGGCCCAATCAATTAATGTAGAAGTAGAATATTAAAAGTTTGTCGGTTAACACTAAAGGATACTCGAGGATAAAATAAACCCGATCATTAGAAAAATAAAAAATAACCCAATTGAGCCTAAAAAAAAGAAGTATATCTGGATTCAGATTAGAAACAAATACTAATTCTTATCCCGCTATTAAGAATTTCTGGCCTGGATCTATGTGTTATCTTTCGGGGAACCTGTACTGCATGTCTAAATAGAAGTAACGTAAATACCTCTTGTATTTTCAGCGGCCTTTGTAATGAATCAGGATCTGAAATTTAAGAAAAAGGTGGTTCCGCCGTCCACTTCACTTTCTACTTGTATATTACCTCCCAGGCTGTTCATGTAGTTATTTACAAGATACAGGCCTATGCCTTTACTGTCCTGGTGATCATGAAATCTTTGATGTAAGCCAAAGATCTTCCCATCAGCCTTTTCCATGTCCATGCCACGTCCGTTGTCAGAAAAGATTACAGTCGAAAAATTACCTGAAATTTTTGATTTAATACTAATTTTTGGCGGGACCCCCGCCCTTGAATATTTTATGGAATTCGAGATTAAATTCAGGAAGATGCTATGAAGGTAAAATGGATTGAATTTTATCTCCGGCACTTCTGAAAAATCGATATTAAAAGATGTTCGTGAATTATCGATCAAAGCTTTTAAAGGTCCCAAAGTATTTTCCAGAGTATTCTCTAGACTAACCTTTTCAACTTTTACGTTCAGTTTGTCTTCTTCGTTTAGAACTTCAAGATGTGTATTTAGAGTATTGTTCAGCTGGAAAGCTGAAGCCTCTAGTAGGTCCAAATAAAACAGGGTATCTTCATCCTGAATTGTTGAAGTATCTATAAGGCTAAAAATAGAAATGAAATTACTTACCGGAGACCGAAGGTCGTGGGAAGTGGTGTAGGACAATTGTTTGAATTCGGCATTTACTTTAGTAAGTTTAGCTAGAAGCATATTTCGCTCTTCCTCCAGCTTTTTTATATGGGATATATTCTTTGCAATGGCGTAGATAAGTTCTTCAGATGGTTCCGGGATGGAGGTCCAGGTAAGCCAGACAATCTCCCCCGACTTAGTGATATACCTGTTTTCAAAGTTCAACAGAGGAACTTTTTTTTTCAATTGATCTCTGTGGCTCGAAGTGATACTTCGGTCTCCGGGATAAATATATTCGCTTATTGGTTTTGAAAATAATTCTTCTTCTGTGTAACCCAATAATTTCAGAAAAGCAGGATTTACTCTTTTAAAATAACCGTCATAACCGGCAATACAGAGAAAGTCTGACGTTGATTCAAAAAAAGGTTCGATTTTGAATTGATTATCAATTTTTGCGGTGGGGTGATGAGTAGTAGACATAGTATTGGAATGGGTTTTCATTAGGCAGTATCCTTTGGACAATTATTGCTTCCGGAGCTTATCCCAGAGGAATAATGATTTGCAGTAATCCCATTTTTTCAATCTTGCTGTTCTTCATTATATGCTACTAAGATAGATTTTTTCTTTCAATACCTTACTTGCAGTGACATTAGGTTAATATTTGTTTCTACTGCAGCCATTTGAGGGACTGTATGCTCTTTAGCCTGCTATTGCCAAGGCAGGATTTTCAAATCCATGTGTATAAAGTGGCTCCCGGTTACTACTTTCGGGCTATTCATATCACAACTATTAAAGAGGCTGTCATCTAGTGTAAATTTGAAGGAAATTTTGACGGGCTGAGGTAAAACTCAGGTTTCAAAAATCACTAATTAAAGCTGTTATTATGAGAAATTTTTTTGTTTCCCTTATGATCCTAATGTGGGCAGGAATTGGCAATGCTCAATTTACTGAACTCAAAGAAGCCCGTGTAGGGTTTGATCCTGTTTTACCTGAAATTACGGTAGATGGTGAAAATTATATCTTTAAAATAGAAGAAAAATATACTGGAGAGTTTGAAAAAGATCCTGTTGCTTTTCTTGATAAGTACTGCAATATAGAAGCCTTTATTGATCTTGTGCAGGATGGAAAAACCTTGGAATACCAGGTAGAGGTTCAGAGTACAAAAGGCAGGATGAAGGCTAAGTATTGTAAAGAAGGAAATTTGCAAAGGGTTTCTTACAGGCTGAAAAATGTTCTGCTTCCAGCCAGTTTGCAGAGAGACATATACAGCAAATATGAAGGTTGGAATATGACCAGAAATTTACATATTGCAAGAGGAGTAGATGGGGATGTACAGAAAGAGTACTATAAGATTCGCCTGGAGCAGGGGGATAAGGTGCAGAAATTAAAGATCGACGTAAATGATGTGAAGCCAATAGAAATTTCGAGCTTGTAAAAATTAAAAATTGAGGCTCGTTTAAGGACTGTCAAAGAAGGAATTCATTTTGCACTCAACAGGTGCAGGGTCTCTACATTAGTGGAGACGAAGGGGGGATGAATATTTTTTTTGACAGTCTTTTCTATTTAATTGGATTTTGAATAAAGGGACCAGAAAGAGTAAATTTTTATGCTCTTTTTGGTCCATTTTCTTATTTAAATGGGACTAAAAAATGTAAATTTGAACAGGAAATAATTAATTAAGCTTTGGCCTTTGAAAGCTTTAATAATAGACGATGAAGCCCTCGCACGAAAGCGGGTGATCAACCTTTTAAACAAGGTTCCGGAAATTGAGGTTTTGGGAGAATGCGCCAGTGGAAAAATTGCAGTCGAACAAATCAATTCCCTCAGCCCCGACCTTATCTTCCTGGATCTTGAAATGAAAGATATGGATGGTTTTGAGGTCCTTGAAAAGATCGAAATTTCTCCCCGTCCCGCAATTGTTTTTCTCACAGCACACAATCCCGATGCTTCCAGGGTTTTTGATGCAAATGTGTGTGATCTTCTTTTAAAACCATTTAAAGAGGAACGATTCTACAAAACAGTTTCTAAGGTGCTCAACACTGTGCTTCACGAAGAGCTTGATATTGATAGCAAGATCCAGAACCTGTTAGGATTTTACACCAATCGTTCTACCGGAACCATTTTTAAAATTCCTGTGAAACAGGGAAATAAAACAATCCTTGTTGATCCGCGGGATATTCTTTACATCATCTCCTCGGGTTGTTATGCCGAGATCTATACTCACAGTAAAAAATACCTACTTAGGGAATCCTTATGTGCCCTGGATGAAATTCTCGATCCTAATTTGTTCTTCAGAATACATCGATCGGCTATTGTGAACCTGGATCACGTGAAAGAACTGGTGCATTCAGAATATGGTGAAATTGACGCAAAGATGGCCGACGGCCGACTCTTGCATACAAGTAAAGCTCAAAAGAAACCATTTTTAGAGAAACTTGGAATCTGAAGGAGACCAAGGTTCAGGAACATTTTTCTTTTGGTTATCCTATTTCCAATCTCACATTGGATTTTCCATTTTTGCTCCCTCTCAGTTATGACCGACCTCATAAAATTCGGGAATTAAATTGGGCATCTTTGTCCTATTAGCCGTATTTTATGGAAGAAAAGGATCAAATTAAATCTACCAAAGCTGCTTCCGAAGTAAAAGAACCAGTGAAGCTTTGCAATATTTGTGGCGAGCTAAGGAATAAACCACTGGGAAAGAAGAAGCCGGGACGAAAAAAGAGTAATGGAAAAGAAGAAACCGATAAAACGTAATGAAGCCCTAAAGCCTTTAAGTCGTGAACATCATCACGGCCTGTTGTTGTGCTGGAAAATAAGACAGGGAATAAAGATGCAGGTTGAGCCCGAGCGTATTAAAAGCTATACTGACTGGTTCAAAAGCAAGTACCTCTATCCCCATTTTGAGGCCGAAGAAAAATTTGTCTTTCCTGTTTTAGGAGATGAAAATCCATTTGTAAAAAAAGCTCTTGCCGAACACCGGAGGCTCAGGAGACTATTCAACCAACAGTCGGAAATTTTTAAGGCTTTGAGTCTTATAGAGGAAGAGCTCGAAAAGCATATAAGATTTGAGGAACGTATTGTGTTCAACGAGGTGCAACAGGCGGCTACTCCCGGACAGTTTGAAGAGATCCAGAAGAAACATCATGCCATTGCTTTCTCAGATGACATTTGGGAAGATAAGTTTTGGATTATAAAAGGGAAATAAAAACAGGAGCATGACAACAACATCTTTAGTATTAGAGCCCTTGTCCCTTGAACACCGGCAGGCGCTTCAGCTTTGTGATAATATAAGAAAAGGTCTCCAAAATAATATAGAAAAAGAAAGAATAAGGAACTATACTAACTGGTTTAAGAATAACTATTTAGATCCTCATTTTCAGCTGGAAGAGCAGTATATATTTCCACTTTTGGGAAACAATGTTAGGGTCAAAAGAGCATTGGCAAATCACAGGCGAATTAATAAACTACTTAGCTGCGACTGCGACAATGAAAAGGTCCTAAACTTGCTTGAAGAAGAACTGGGCACGTATATAAGGTTCGAAGAGCGCGTACTTTATAAAGAGCTAGCGAAAAGTGTAACCCCGGAAGATCTTATCATGATCCAAAAAAATCATGAAAAAATAAGTTTTAACCAGAAAGACTGGAACGATAAATTCTGGACCTCATAAGTCTAAATTTTATTGTGTACTTAATTGTTATCGTAAAAGCCTGCGGGTAATAAAGTTGTTTTTTTGGAAATAGCTGCTGTGAGCTGCGCCAAGGTTTAATACTGTGGTGTAGAAACCTCCCAGAATAAATAAAACGTGGTAAGCAGTGGCCGAATAAAACGAAGCCAGCAGGTATACCAATACTGCCGTTAGAAGAATGGTGCAGAAGAAGGAAATCCATGCATCATGATCCAGCTTCAACATCTTAAACATTAAACGAAGCAGCGGATTCTTCTCTTCATAAGAAACAACCGGTCCATTTGATGAAATGTAAGACACTAAAAATTTGGAAGCAATAATTTCAAAAGCAACCAGGGCTAATAACAGATCCATATGGTATAAGTAGGTGAAACTGAACGAGCTAAATTAAAATAAAAATTTTATCCTGCAAGTTTAATTGTGGTTAATTTTGCTGTTCAGCTATAAAAATGGTCTTTCATCGATCAAAGAATAATGAGAATTAATCTTTGTATGGAAAATTCTCATAAGGTAGTGCCCGTGAATTTTGAAAAAGCTGATTTATAGGCCTATTTTTACAGGAAGAATACCTACAAAAATTGAAGAAGCCGTTAAAGATAAGGTCTTATTCTCCCAAAGAGGAACTCCTGAATGTAATTACTCATGGAGCAGGCCTGGTTCTAAGTGTACTGGGACTCTTTTTTTTAATCTTTAAGGCCCTTGAATTTGATAGCAGGAGGTTACTGCTCAGTTTTCTCATTTTTGGCAGCTCTCTTATATTATTGTATCTGGCTTCCACCCTTTACCACAGCACAAAAGACAAAAGAAAAAGGTTTAATTTCAAGGTTTTTGATCACATTGCCATTTTTGTGCTTATCGCCGGCACCTATACGCCATTCGCACTTGTGACACTGCATGGCCGCACAGGATGGATCATTCTTGGAGTAGTGTGGGGCATTGCCCTCTTTGGAACTATCCTGAAGCTTTTCTTTACCGGAAGGTTCAAAATCCTCTCAACACTGCTCTACGTAGGAATGGGCTGGGTCATTATTTTTGCTATAAAACCTTTAATGGAAAATCTCTCTTCCCAGGGGCTGCTATGGCTTTTAGGTGGCGGGCTGGCCTATACCATAGGTGCAATCCTCTATAGCATAAGCAGAATAAACTATAACCATGCGATCTTCCATTTCTTTGTATTGCTGGGAAGTTACTGCCATTATATGGCAATTTACAATCACGTGAGTCCTTAACGATAATCCGCTTTTTTAATTATCTCACTTAAATCTCTACCTTTATTCATAGAAATTATAAAGGCCTGGAAATAAATTGAAACAAAAAAAACAAACAAAAGTCAGGGAAGATCTCATTACACGGGACTGGCTGGCCATTGACCGTACCCGCATGGCCAATGAACGTACCTTTCTGGCTTATTTCAGGACCTTTATCGTGGTGCTGGGTTCGGGTGTGGCTATACTTAGGGTTGAAGTTCTGGAGGACATGTTTGATCTTGGGATCTTTCTTCTTATTGTTGCTCCAATTATTCTGCTAATAGGCCTTCTAAGATTTCTTTATGTGAAGAGGCATATAAAAAAATATTATAGAGAGAACATATAACTAAATATTAATGGGTGAAAGGTGCAGCCCGGTTGGGTGTAGAATTGCAAAATTAAGCACGAAACCTGCATTCTTGAATAGATGATCCTAAATCCCCAAGGAGGGGAAAGTTATCAGAAAATAAACTTTACTGATATCTCTTTTTCTTTCCTGTTTTACCAAAAAACTTCATCATGGTAGGAGAGGAGATGAACCACAGAACAAAACCACTTAATACTGTGATCAATCCAAGAAGGGAAAAAGCCCGAAGAATGCCGGTATTGAAATCATCTCTTGTTTCATAATCCATAGTGTGGGTCATCCACAGGAAATCAAACCAACGCCAGTCCCGGTGACGCACAGACCCCAAGGTGCCGTCAACCACAGATACGTAAGCTTTTATATTTTCACTCCCTGCATACGAGATCACAAAGGCAGGAAGGCGCCCGCCCCTATATTCATGGTGGTCCCCGGTTGAGGTGATCCTCTCTATTCCAGAGATTTCCAGGGTATTGAGCATGTTCTTATCTGCAATTTTGACTGCTTCCTCCTGGGAAATTTCCTGTTTTTGAATTCCGCTGCGGGCATGCACTAAGGTTTCTTCATTGATCCAGTAATATGGTTCCCCTGCAACATCTTTTAATTGGAGGGAATTCACCTCTACTTCGGGGAACAATTCAGAAATACCTTTTAAATTAGTAAAAGAAGCAGGCTGTACATGGCTTTTTCGAAAGTGGTCGCCATGGATTTCGTCAATATCTGTCCAGCTAAAATACATTCCGCTTATAGTCCACATAAAAAACTGGATTCCGAGAAAGATTCCGAGTTAACGATGAGCTTTGCGAAATTTAGCAGCAGTTTTTCGTTTTACAAAAGGCATTTTTCAGGTCTAAGATTCTACAAGTATAATTGTTTTGCTTCAGCCAAACACATACTTTAAAAAGTTTCAGAAGGGATTCCTTTTTTTGAGAGGGATTGATCTATGGCATCGTTAAGGATCAACATTGCCGTTTGGACCATATTCCTGAGCTCAAAAAATGGCACTGTTCCCGAATTGAACTGCGGGTAATTTTCGAGCATATCCTGCAAATACTGCAGTTGTTCAAGAGCTTCTGATTTTTCCCTTTTTGAAACTGAATGTAGAAGATCGTAATCCATGATCTCATTAAGCCGCATTCGAAGACTGGCAATGATCTCGTCATCGGCTTCAGCTTCACAGTTAAGGAGCACCTTTTGTTGATGAAGTTGCGGTGGCGGAATAAGATCCAGTTCCTGTAAAACGATTTTGGAAGCCTCATGAGAATAAACCAGTGCCTCCAAAAGAGAATTTGATGCCAATCTATTTGCTCCGTGAAGGCCGGTATGTGCGCACTCTCCCGAAGCATACAGTTGCTTTACTGATGTTCGCGCCTTTTGATCCACCTCAATACCCCCGCACTGGTAATGCGCTGCGGGAACAACCGGAATAAGATCTGTTGCCAGATCAAGACCTATGGAGTTGCAGTAGGTAATGATGGTGGGAAACTTTTTGCTGAAATTGGAAAGATCAAGGTGACGGCAATCCAGGTAAACATGTTTCTCTCCCCAGGATTTCATTTCCTTAACAATGGCTTCTGAAACTACATCGCGGGTAGCCAGTTCCCCGCGGGAATCGGTTTTAAAAAGGAACCTGTTGCCCTTGTGATTCACTACATACGCACCATATCCACGAACAGCTTCAGAAATGAGGAAAAGTGGATGTTTTCCTTCTTCGTACAATGCCGTGGGGTGGAACTGTATGTAGTTCATGTTTTTCACCCTGGCGCCGGCACGCCATGCCATGGCTATACCATCCCCCGTGGCTACAGAAGGATTGGTAGTGTTGCCAAATACCATCCCACTACCTCCACTTGCCAAAAAGGTGATTTTTGAAGTGAAATTTATTTTTTGACTTGTTTCTTTGTCAAGGGCTGTGATTCCGGTACAACTGTTTTTTTGCTTATCCACCAAAAGCTCGGTTACAAAATAATGATCGTAAAAATGGATATTGGGATAAGATTTTGCATGGGAGATCAACTTCCGTTGAATTTCCAGTCCGGTAAGATCCCGGTGGTGTACAATGCGATGGCGGCAATGTCCTCCTTCCAGGCCAAGTTCTAAAGTTCCATTTTTACCGGCATCAAAAGAAGTGCCCCAGGCCATCAATTCCAGCAGTCGTTCCGGAGCCTGGGAAACAACCATTTTCACAACTTTGGGATCATTGAGGCTGCGACCCGCTTTTATAGTGTCCTGTACGTGCAGTTCAAAACTATCCCTTAGCCTGTCCAGGACCACGGCGATCCCGCCCTGGGCCTGTGCAGTATTGGAAACCTCTTTCCTTTCTTTCGTGATCACCGATATTACTACATCGGGACGGGCCTTCGCTATTTTAATAGCAAAGGTCAAGCCGGCCACTCCCGATCCTATTACCAGCACATCTGTTTTCATCTTAAGAAAGTTTAAGCATACGTTCAATGGGTACAAGAGCCTTTTTCATAAGGTCTTTGGAAAGAATAATTTCCGGGTCTTCATTTTCCAGACAGGCATACAGCTTTTTGAGGGTATTCATTTTCATAAATGCACACTCGCTGCAGGCACAGGTATTGTCTTCTTTTGCGGGGGCAGGGATGAGGGTTTTCCAAGGGACATCCTTTTGCATTTGGTGGAGGATTCCTGCTTCTGTAGCTACAATAAAAGTGTTTTTTTCGCTGTTCTTCACGTAATTGAGCATTCCCGATGTTGAGCCAACATAATTGGCGGCCTTTAAAATATGCGCTTCAGATTCGGGGTGCGCAATGATCTGCGCAGTAGGATGCAGCTTATACAATTCCAGGAGTTTGTCCAGAGAAAATGCTTCGTGCACGATGCATGCACCATCCCACAGCAGCATCTTCCTGCCTGTTTTTTCCATGAGGTACCTGCCCAGATTCTTATCTGGCGCAAAGATGATTGGCTTATTATGGGGAATTGAATTTATGATCTTTTCGGCATTGGAAGAGGTGCATACAATGTCACTCAGGGTTTTAATTTCTGCCGAACAATTAATATAAGTGACCACCACATGATCGGGGTACTGTTCTTTAAGTTTCTTAAAGGCTTCCGGCGGACAACTGTCGGCAAGGGAGCAGCCGGCATTAAGATCGGGCAGAAGCACCTTTTTTGAGGGGTTTAGGATCTTTGCCGTTTCGGCCATAAAATGTACCCCCGCAAATACTATAATATCGGCAGAAGTTTGCGCAGCTTTTTTGGCAAGTTCCAGAGAATCGCCAATAAAATCGGCAACTTCCTGTATTTCCGGCTCCTGATAGTAGTGAGCCAGGATCACTGCATTTTTTTCCTCTTTTAATCGTGTTACCTGTTCTTGTAAAATTCTTTGAGGCAGGGTTGTCACTGTCATAAATTTTGGCTCTGATGGTTTTAGATCTTTAAAAAAGTATCTCCCGAAACAAGTCCGCTGGTGAGATCTCTAAGGCTGGTATTTTCTACAATTTCCTTTAGTCCATTTCTTACTGGTTTAAAACGGGAGTGAAAAGGGCAGGGATGGTTTTCGGAACAATCGTGAAGTCCAAGGCTGCAACGGGTATAAACCTTATCTCCGTCTATAGCGAGAACAATTTCTGAAATCTTGATTTTGGTCGCCATATCCTGCTTTACTTCGAAGCCGCCGTGAGCACCTTTGGTAGAAACAATAATGCCGCTTCGGCTTAACTTTTGAAGGGTTTTGGCAGTAAAGGCTTCTGGAGAATCTATTTCCCGCGCAATATCTTTAAGGCTGGCTCTTCTGCCTCTTTCAGATTCTGAAGCGATAAAAATAGCTGCCCTAATTGCATATTCACAGGCTTTTGAAAACATGGGCTTTATTATCAGGTTAAAGCACAAAATTAGGGACATGAATGTCTTTATTTTATGACCTGTGTCAGGAACTGCTCAATTTTTGAGAAAGGAAAAAATAAAAGATGCTGTTTGAAATTCTTTATTCCTTCAACCAGAAATTTCCAGCGCTTTAGAAATTTCATCTTTTAATTTTAAAGACCTGATTATTAAAATTAAAAATCACGCCTTAACTGAACAGATGGGTGAAGTAAGAATAACGATTTAACAGCTTTTGAAACAGCTTTTGATAAATTTAAATTCACACTTTATCTACATTCCCTCACCGGCAGTAATTTGCTGTACCATTTGTCTCATTTGCCTTGCAAAAGCTGTATCCCGTTGCATCATTGTGCTCATGTGACGTAGCATTCTTTCCCGCATTTGAGGAGAAGATCTTATAATAGTATCGTTTTCCATGCTTGCCATCATTCCCTGCATCATGGAATCCCGCATCTGTGGATTTCTTCTCATCATATTATGCATTCTTTCCCTGCCGTATAAACGGTTCATCATGGGACGGTTGTTGTCCATCCATTCCATTGATTTTCTGTTTTCTCTCAATTCGTTCATGAACTCGCCAAAAAGCTGTTCATCATTAAGTATCTGTTCATAGACATCTTCTCTTGCCTCTCGATTTTCTGAAAGATTTATTTGCTCATTATCTTCACAGGAGACAGTTAAAAAAATAAGAAGAAGAAGAAAGGGGAAGGCTGAAATTTTTGTAATACTGGTTTTCATATTTGAAAGGTTTTGGATGGTAAGTAATTAATTCCAGGAAATGTATTCTGGCGCCTAAAGTCCTCAGGCTCTATGAAATTAGTATAAAAGATTGAAGTCCCGAATATTCTTAAGCTTTTCTTAACTTAGGTTAGATGAAAATTTCTGTAAAACGTATAGCGATCTTTCTTGGTCCTTTGATTTACCTGGTACTTCAAAGCCTGGATCATCCTCAATCTATGCCTTCCCCGGCCTGGGATGTGCTATGTGTAACCCTGTGGATGGCTTTATGGTGGGTAACCGAAGCTGTCCCCATTGCGGTCACAGCCTTACTTCCCATTGTGCTTTTTCCGTTAACAGGTGCCTTATCTATAGGAGAGACAACCTCGGCATATGGCGATAAATTTGTATTTCTTTATTTAGGAGGTTTTTTACTGGCTATTGCTATCGAAAAATGGGAGTTACACCGGCGAATTGCACTTAATATTATTAAGCTAATTGGTACAGACCTTAAATTTATTATTCTTGGATTCATGGTTGCCACAGCTTTTTTATCCATGTGGATCTCAAATACCGCCACTTCTGTAATGATGCTGCCTATTGGTGCTGCGATCATTAGCCAGTTAAAGGATAATCCTGAGACTGAAAGAAATGAAAATGTCATTTTTGGAAAGGCGCTAATGCTCGCCATTGCATATAGTGCCTCTATTGGTGGGATAGCGACCCTCATTGGTACGCCACCAAATCTTGTTTTGGCCGGGATAGTTCAGAAACTTTACGGGATTGAGATCACCTTCTTTGAATGGATCAAATTAGGCTTGCCTATTTCTATACTTCTCCTGGCCATTTGCTGGAAATATCTTACATCTTTTGCTTTTAATTTAAAAGGTATGAAACTCTCGGGCGGGAGGGGGGGAATTTCCCGCTTTCTCCTCGAACTGGGAGGTATAAGCAAACAGGAAAAAATTGTGTTGACGGTTTTTGTGCTTACGGCACTGGGATGGATTACCCGTTCTTTCTTACTTCAACCATTCATTCCATTTATTGATGATACAATTATTGCTATTTCTGCCGGAATTGTGTTGTTTCTTCTGCCTTCAGGAAAAGACAACGGGCGTATCCTTGTTTGGGAGGATGCGGTGAAAATTCCATGGGGGATAATCATTCTCTTTGGTGGCGGAATGGCCCTGGCAAAAGGTTTCGGAGAAACCGGACTTGCGGTTTGGATTGGAGAGCAATTGACAGATCTTGAAAACCTTCCCCTGATTCTCCTAATAATGGTATTGGTTGCAGCGGTTAACTTCCTTACCGAAGTAACTTCAAATTTAGCTACAACTGCCATGCTTTTACCAATTCTTGCACCTATGGCCCTGGCGATGAATATTCATCCCTACTTTTTACTGGTAGCGGCTACTCTCGCAGCGTCCTGTGCTTTTATGCTGCCGGTTGCAACTCCGCCAAATGCCGTGGTTTTTGCGTCGGGTCATTTACAGATAAAAGATATGGTGCGCGCAGGAGTTTGGATGAATATTTTTTCCATTTTAATTATTACCCTTATCATCTACTTTTTGCTGCCAACTATTTGGAACATTACTGTGGATGAAATTCCGGCCGTTTTTGAATAATTCGCTAATCAGAAATTTTTGTGAGAGTTCTATATAGCATCTCCAATCACTGCTGGTGAGAGCCTACTTCTTCTTTAGGTACACCGGTTTCATAAGGGTTTGTTGGATCATTGCTCCATTCAAACCAGCCACCATCATATACAGAAACATTTGGCCAACCCAGGAGCCAGGCGTTGAACCAGGCTTCACTGCCACGCCATCCTGTTCCGCAGTAAAATGCCAGGTGCTTATCGGGCGTGATACCGTTCTGCTTCCAGTTCTCTATGATCTCATGAAATTCCCTGGTGGTATGGTCTACATTCCGGTAGTTTTCCATGTGATAGGCGTCACTCCCACAGTCGGCGAAAATAGCTCCGGGAATACGACCTTTTGCTTCGATATAATTATAACCGCTCACTTCTCCAATATATTCGGGGTAACTGCGTACACAAACCAGGTCGGCATCACCGGCAGCGATCATCTCTTTTGCCTCGGGCACATCTACAGCCAACTCCGGGTGGGCTGGGATTTTTGCACCAAAATCCTGAACAGGTTGTTTCGGTACATCGTCTGTACTTACCTCAAATCCTGCATCTTCCCAGGACTGGAACCCGCCGTTGAGTACCCTCACATCCTTGACCCCGGCGTACATCATGATAAAGGCGTTTCTAATGGCTCCAATGTCGCCGGCAGCACTTCCCGGGAATTCATCATCATTATCTGGGAACATAAATTTCCCATAAAGAACAACGGTTGTATCGGCGGTGATCCCGTGCTCTTCCAGTGCTTTCTTTAGTTCTTCGGGACTACGGCGGTTCCAGGTTTCCGGAGATTCAAGGGCATTAGTGTCCATGTCAATTGCTCCTGGAATGTGTCCGCTTAAGTAAGCGTCTCTGTTGCGGTAGTGCGAGTGCACCACAACATATTTATCATTATCATATTCTGCCGGATTCTTTCCAGAGATCAGGTCCTTTACCCACTGTGCAGACACCAGCTGTCGGTATTTTGGTAGATAACTCATTGGCAAAGTTTCATCTATAGCCCACTCGTCTAAAAAGAAGTTGTAAACTGCTATTTTAGAGTACTCTGCTTTTTCAAAACTTTCGGCAACTTTTATAGCCTCTTCGCGAGTGTATCCGTAAATGATGATCTCTTCGGAAGGATCAATTTCCTTGTGCCTCACTATCTCGATCCAATCCATATAGCCGGCCCATTTTGCCGGAAGGGATTTTGCACCCTTAATATGTCCTCCCCGATGCTCATCGCGAAGTTTCCAGCCGTTGTAAGCATCTACAGGACGCACATCAATGATACGTGCTCCTTTTTTTTGTCTTTCTATAAGTTCCTGAGTGGTTACTTCCCTGAATTTTGTCATCTTTTTTCGAATTGTTTGGCAAAAAAAGAACTTCCGTAGAAGCTCTTTTTTATCATTTCTCCGAAGATAAGTAAAATCCGTTTTTTCTGAAGAAGCTCACGACTTAAGATATTCCTAAATCTTGCTTAAGTACTATTTCTCCTTTTACAGCCTTATCTCCTTTTTATAAGATCGATTATATTTCACTTCACTGTCATCCTCAGTGAGATGAACTTCGATGGTCATTGTCTTATAGTCTTCAATATCCCCGATTCCATTTTCTACAGCTTTTTGTATTTCATCGGCCATTCGGGAGAAGGAAAGTCCATTGTCAGGTAATCTTGGGGCCTGGATTTCCACATTGATTGTGTTAAATTCCGTTCCATCCGATATTTCGGTATGTGTTGATGTGAAAGTCACAGTTTCCGCAGGAATAACATTGGCGACCTGGTTTTTCAAAGTCTCTTCTGTCACTGAATAATGAGGTGTAATAGAATGGGTTTCAGTTGTTGTGGTTACACATGACGTTATTGAAATGAGGAGCAATAGCAAAGGAAATAAAGTTCTAATTTGCATGGTTGGATGGTTATTTTAAACCTGTTAGTGTGCGGCAATACTAGTTCGTTACACTTGCAAAACTTTCCTTACAAGTTCTATTCTTGTGGAACGTTATAAGAACTTCAGTTTCTTCTGAAAAAAATCAAAAAAAAATAATTTTTAGAGGGATTATTTCAGGATATGTAAAATCTTATGGACTTGCTGAGGAAACCTTCGGCTTGTGCCCGAAAAAGCTTAGTTTTGGGTTCATTTCAACAACTTCAGCATGAACAACAACAGGCATTTTGTGATCGATTTTGACAGTACCTTCACACAGGTCGAAGCTCTTGATATTTTAGGAGAAATTTCTTTGGAAAATCATGAGGAAAGAAATGAACGGCTTCAAAGATTGTCTGATCTTACTAATAGCGGAATGGCCGGAGAACTTTCTTTCAGGGAATCCCTGGAACAGCGCCTGGCCCTGCTCAATGCTGAAGAACAACATTTGCCAAAACTGGTTGACAGGTTAAAAAGTAAGGTATCCACAAGTTTTATACGAAACAGGGAATTTTTTGAAGAAAACCACGAGAATATTTATATTATCTCCAACGGTTTTAAAGAGTTCATTGTACCCATTGTAAGGGAGTTTGGGATTAGAGAAGAAAATGTTTTTGCCAATACCTTCCTCACCGATGAAAATGGTAAACTGAATAATTTCGACAAAGAAAATGTTCTTTCTTCCAACAACGGCAAGGTGGAAATGTTGAAAAGACTGGACCTGCAGGGAGATGTGTATGTGATAGGGGATGGATATACAGATTATGAGATAAAGGCTGCCGGTCTTGCCAATAAATTTTACGCCTTTACCGAAAATGTGGAACGTGGCAACGTCCTCGAAAAAGCCGATCATATCACTCCCAGCCTTGATGAATTCTTATATCTGCACAAGATGAATAAAGCAATTTCCTATCCCAAGAACCGTATTAAAGTTTTGCTCCTGGAAAATGTGCATGAAGATGCCGTGAAGATCATGAAAAATGAGGGCTATAACGTCACGACAATTTCGGGTGCTTTAGATGAGGAAGAGCTGGCAGAGAAAATAAAAGATGTTTCTGTGCTGGGAATACGTTCTAAAACCCAGGTCACGAAAAAGGTGCTGGAGAATGCCAACAGGCTCATTGCAGTAGGAGCATTTTGCATTGGTACAAATCAAATTGACCTGGAGGAATGTCTTAAAAAGGGGATCGCAGTCTTTAATGCCCCTTTCAGCAATACGAGATCTGTAGTGGAACTGGCTATTGGAGAGATCATCTTTCTTATGCGCGGCTTGCCAGACAGGCTTGCAGAAATGCATGAAGGTAACTGGAACAAGTCGGCAAACGGAAGCAGGGAAGTCCGCGGAAAAAAACTTGGGATTGTGGGTTATGGGAATATTGGCTCCCAATTATCTGTAGTGGCCGAGGCTATTGGGTTTGACGTGTACTATTACGATCTTATGGAGAAGCTGGCTCTTGGAAATGCGACCAAGTGCAAAAGTTTGGAGGAACTGCTCAAGGTATCAGATATTGTGACCCTTCATGTGGACGGGCGCAAGGAGAATGAAAATCTTATTGGCGAGAATGAACTGCAACTCATGAAAGATGGAGCGGTATTCATCAACCTTAGCCGGGGACATGTGGTGGATCTAAAAGCGCTGAGAAAATATCTTGAAAGCGGAAAGATACGTGGTGCAGGAGTGGATGTTTTTCCAAGGGAGCCAAAGACCAACGCAGAGCAGTTCGAATCTGAATTAAGAGGTGTCAAAAATGTCATTTTAACGCCGCACATTGGTGGGAGTACAGAAGAGGCACAAGTAAATATCGGAAATTTTGTTCCGGGGAAGATCATTGAATACATCAATACCGGAAGCACGACAAACAGCGTCAACTTTCCAAACCTGCAACTGCCTATACTCGAGAATGCGCATCGCCTTATCCATGTTCACCACAACAGGCCGGGTATTATCGCCCATATCAATAATGTGCTTTCAGATCATGACTGCAATATCGTTGGGCAATACCTTAAGACAAATGAGACAATTGGCTACGTGATCACAGATATTGATAAAGCTTACAATGAGGAAGTTATCCAGGAGATGAAGGGAATTGATGGAACAATAAGATTCAGAGTGCTCTATTAAAGGTTTAAGGTTTAAGGTTCAAAATTGCAGGTTGAGAGTTGTTTGCTTCAACCCTGAACTTTTAACCTGGTAAATCTAATTTCCTTCCCACTACCCACTAACATCCGTATTTCTCAATACTCATATCTCATATCTCAAGTCTCAAGTCTAACATCTCATATCTCATATCTACCTCAAACCTGATCTAAATCATATTTAAGCTGCGGGAGGTTCTTCATCTTTGAGGTTTTGCCTTTAAAAACCTTTATATATGACATATGATCTATCCCCACACCGGTTTCACATCCCGGTAATGGGAATTGCCTTCACAATAGACACGCCAATTAAAGTTGCTTCCTACGGGATCACTTCGGCATTGTCTATTATTGAAGACAATCTCATTGAAATGATGAGGAAGCATTACTACCAGGAAAATGAGGAAACTTACGTTCCTATTGAAAAACACGAGGAAAATTATCGCGTGCGACGCATTACAGACTATCTTAATTTGGTGAACCGGAATGTGCAGACCAGGTTTGATAAGCTCAAAGAGTCGGCTTTTGAAAAAGGGTCGGAGATCGTGAAGTACTTCGAGATGCTGCCCGAGGAGAGCGGACTCAAAGAAAAATATCATCAATTCCAGCAGGCTCACGGAGAGGCTAAGGCAGAGCTGGAAACTTTTCTTCGGAAGCATATTCGTCCCGGTGCAATTGAAGTGAACATCATGACCAAGGTCGATAAGAACAACAAAGATAAAACAGGGGAAATCCTTGCAGATGGATCTGATGCTCTGGGAGCTTTGAAAGCTTTTGCTGAAAGTAATCTTGAAAATTCTGCTGTGATATTTTCTGCGGGAATGAATCCCAGGTTATTTAACTACCTGGAAAATTTCAGAGCATTTGATGCTTTGGCCTGGGGAGTTTTTAAGAAGAAAGTGATCATCAAAGTTAGCGACTATCGTTCTGCATTGATACAGGGGAAATACCTGGCTAAAAAAGGTATTTGGGTGAGTGAATTCAGAATTGAGTCCGGATTGAACTGCGGCGGACATGCCTTTGCCACTCAGGGTTATTTACTTGGACCAATCCTGGCAGAGTTCAGAAATAAAAAAGATGAGTTAAGAAAAGAGCTGTTCAGCCTTTACAATCCTGCTATAATAGCCAAAGGAGAAAATGGTTTTGAAGAGCCACATCCCGTGAATATTACGGTACAGGGTGGAATTGGGACTGCGGCAGAGCAAAACCTGCTTTATGGATATTATAATGTTGACGGCGCCGGTTGGGGAACTCCTTTCCTGCTTTGCCCCGAAGCTACAACTGTAGACGTGAATACTCTTGAGTTGCTCGCAAAAAGTAAAGAGAACGATGTGGTACTGAGCAAAGCTTCGCCGCTGGGGGTGAGATTCAACTATCTTAAAGGAACCACCGCCGATAAGGAGAGACAGCAAAGAATTGACAAAGGAAAACCGGGAAGTCCCTGTACCGAAAAATACCTTGTCTCCAATACCGAGTTTACTAAAGAACCTATTTGTACTGCTTCAAGAAAATATCAAAAATTAAAACTGGAGCAACTTGAAAATGCAGGACTACCGGAAAATGAATATCAACTGCAGGTAGATGACCTGCTAAGCAAGGAGTGTTTGTGCATTGGGTTAAGTAACTCCGCCGGCCTAAATTACAAGGTGCCTATTGTGGAAAAACTCGATGCGGTGACCATCTGCCCCGGGCCAAATATTGTAAACTTCAATAAGGTAGCCAGTTTGCAGGAAATGACAGATCATATTTATGGGCGAAAGGAATTCTCCCAAAATGAGGATCGTCCACATATGTTCATCAAGGAACTACAGCTTTATGTAGATTATCTTAAGGAGGAGGTGCGCAATACATTTAATCCCGGCCCCAGGGATATAAAAGCCTGGACTGGATTCTGCAATAATCTTCTGGAAGGAGTTGCACATTACAGGGATTTACTGGAAAGGGAGCTTATAAAGAAGAAAGATGCTTTTGAACAAGGCCTGTACAAAATGGAACAGGCGGTACTGGAAATAAGGACCGGGCTAAGTAATAACTAAAAAAAAATTATCCCCTCTAAAAAGCCTTATAGAGGGGATAATTTTACATCTTATTTTAAGCCTCAACTGGCAAAAAGATTGGACGCGTGAAGATTTTCCTGCGGATGTTAGTCCTGGTTTTTTTCCAGAGCGGCGATCATCTCGGGTGCCGTATTCACAACTTTCCTGATCTTTCCCGTAGGTTCTACGATTATATGCGTTGGATAGACAGAAAAACCAAGGGTGTCTTCAATAAAAGCTTTTTGGTTGGGGATCACCGGATAGTTAAATTCCCTTTTTGAAAGAAATGTTTCAAGCTCCTCTTTTGGGTCAAGGGAAAGACTAAGAAAAACCACGTCTTCCCGGTCTTCATATTCACTTACTAATTGATTGAGCATGGGCATTTCTTCAATACATGGCTTACATCTTAGGAACCATGTTTTAACAACCAGGGTTTTACCTTCGGCTAATTTTTTTGAAAATTTTCTTCCCTCCAGGTCTGTAAATTCAAACTCGGGAAAGTCCTTTCCTTCCATGATAAAATGCTTGTACGCAGGATAGGTGTCGGCCATGATGGTATAGCTTATATCATCATCTGCATCTTCCTGCATCTTGAAAAGTTGATATTGTTCGCCCCCTTTCTTGTTTTTCTTTTCAAGGACAATGAATTCGCCCGTCAATATAGCCTCCAAAAAAGCCTTTTTTAAGATGGTATCTCCTTCTTCTCCCAGGGGCACAAAATCTGAAGCCAGGTCGATATTGGTCTTGTGATATCTCCACCATTTGGCCTGGTCGCCTTGAAGGGAAGAGAAAAGAAGATCGGTTTCGGTAACTTTTTCGTTTTCCTGACAAGAGCTTAGAAGGAAAATGCTTCCGAGGAAAAAAGTCCGTAATATGGTTTTGAAAGGTAGCAATATACTGTTGATTTATATAGAGGTTAAAGATAAGGATTTTGGTAAAAGACGGGAATGCCTTGGAGAAATCTTCCGCAGAAATTGCCGGGTTTGAAAAACCCATTTTTTGAAACCAGCAAAACCTGTATTTACCACAAGGGAGATCCGGATAAAGAGAAGCGTCAATCAAACTTCAGAATTCTTTAGAAATAACCTAAATTTACCGAACAAAACCTTTATCCATGCTTGAAAAAGAACTCAGAGATGCCTATCATTTTATATTTGAAGAAGAATTACTGGTAGAAATTACAAAGTTTGGAACTTTAAGAGAAGTAAAGGCGGGGGAAACCATCATCGATATTGGAGATTATGTAAAAAGCATGCCCTTGCTATTGGAAGGAGCAATTAAGATCCTGCGGGAAGACAAGGACGGGGATGAATTACTGCTGTACTTCCTGGAACGTGGTGATACCTGTGCCATGACACTTGCCTGTTGCCTGGGTCACACAAAAAGTGAGATAAGGGCAGTTGCAGAAAAGGATACACACCTGGTAATGATCCCTATTGACAAAATGGAGGAGTGGACTTCCAGGTTCAAAAGCTGGAGGAACTTTGTCTTTGAAAGTTATCACTCCAGGCTTACCGAGATGCTTGATACTATTGACACTATCGCATTTTTAAATATGGATGAGCGCCTTATGAGGTACCTGCAGGATAAGGCCAAGATCAACAAAAATGAACAAATACAGGTAACTCACCAGGAGATCGCTTACGACCTTCATACCTCCCGTGTAGTGGTTTCGCGACTCCTAAAAAAGCTCGAGATAGAGGGTAAAATTGGGTTGCAGCGTAATAGCATCATGGTGCATGATCTTTAGTATGTGATCTTTGTTACAAAGCCTGCAGCTTTAAAAAAGTACTTTTGCACCGAACTTTTAAAGAATGGAGATAACACAAATTCTTGGTTACCTGGGAGCTTTACTTATTGGAGTAGTCCTGGGACTCATAGGCGGTGGAGGTTCTATTTTAACCGTACCTGTACTTGTATACCTCCTCTCCGTTAATCCCGTGACCGCAACAGCCTATTCTCTTTTCGTAGTAGGAACTACTTCTCTTTTTGGCTCAATTAAAAACTTTCAGAAAAAACGGGTGGACATACGTACCGCCATTGTTTTTTCCATTCCGGCTTTTATAGCAGTTTATCTTACCAGGAAATTCCTTGTACCGGCGATCCCGGAGACTATTTTTACTATTGCCGATTTCACTGTTACCAAAAACATTGGGATCATGTTGTTTTTTGCCTTTATCATGATACTGGCTTCGGTATCCATGATCATGGAACCTTCAGAAAAGGACGCTAAGCCACGAAAGGTGAGGTTCAATTATTTACTCATAACATTAGAAGGTGCTATAGTAGGAGTTCTAACAGGAATAGTGGGGGCCGGTGGAGGATTCCTTATCATTCCAGCGCTGGTGCTTATGGCAAAATTACCAATGAAACGAGCCGTAGCGACCTCTCTCGTGATCATAGCTGTAAAATCTCTTATAGGTTTTATTGGAGACGTGCAGAATCTTGAAATTGATTGGGTTTTCCTTCTTATCTTCACAACAATGTCGGTAGTCGGTATCTTCGTAGGGATATGGCTTAATCGTTTTATTGATGGAAAGAAGCTTAAGAAAAGTTTTGGCTGGTTTGTACTGTTGATGGGGCTGTACATTTTTTGGAAAGAGATCTTTTGACAGTAAAATTTGAGCTATGGGAGAGTACTCTTTTAAGTATTACTTTTCACTGCCAAAGCTTCTTATGAAAATTAGGTTTAGGCGGGGAGAATATTTCCTGCAATCATCTAATCTAATAGAGGAGAATTTAACATATTATTACACTAGAGTCTGGTCAAGATCTTTAAAAAATAAATTTTTAATAGTTTTTTTCCATGGAAAATCTTGAATTTGCAAGACTGCAAATGGCCTTTACCCTGGGATTCCATATCATCTTTGCATGTATAGGAATGGTCATGCCTTTTTTTATGGTCGTGTCCCACAAGAAATGGTTAAACACCCGTAACCCTCTATACCTGGAACTTACAAAGGCCTGGCAGAAAGGAGTGGCTATATTTTTTGTAACAGGAGCAGTCTCTGGTACTGCTCTCTCTTTTGAATTAGGAATGCTGTGGCCGGAATTTATGAAACATGCCGGACCTATTATTGGAATGCCTTTTTCTCTCGAAGGTGCTGCATTTTTTGTAGAAGCTATAGCCCTGGGCTTTTACCTGTATGGTTGGAACAAGTTACCCGAAAGATTTCACTGGTTCACCGGGATCATCATTGGAATATCGGGAGTTGCCTCGGGTATATTAGTAGTTTCGGCAAACGGGTGGATGAATGCTCCCACAGGTTTTGATTTTATAGACGGGCAATTTACAAATATTGACCCTGTACAGGCATTTCTAAATCCCGCCTGGTTTACACAGGCTCTTCACATGACAATAGCGGCCTTTGTAGCCACAAGTTTTGCTGTGGCAGGAGTTCATGCTTTCCAGGTGTACAGGAACAAAAGACCCGAGCTCCATAAGAAGGCTTTTAAAATAGCCATTATTTTTGGTGCAGTTGCGGCCTTTCTTCAACCTCTAAGCGGGGATCTTTCTGCTAAAGATATAGCTAAGCGACAACCTGTAAAGCTTGCTGCTATGGAAGCACATTATGAAACCGGTAGGAATGTGCCACTTTACATAGGAGGAATTGTAAATGAAGAACAGCAAACAGTTTCCCACAAGATCGAAATCCCCGGAGCTCTTTCCTTTCTTGCATTTGGAGACTTTGATGCCGAAGTGAAGGGGCTGCGGGATTTTCCCGAAGATGAACATCCTCCTGTAGCTATTGTACATTATGCTTTCCAGATCATGGTAGGAATTGGGACTTTATTGATGCTTGCGGGAATTCTCTATTTTATTAGTTTAAAGTACAAATCCCTTTTTAACAGGAAATGGTACTGGTTGATCTTTGTAGTGCTTGCACCTCTTGGGTTTATTGCTGTGGAAGCTGGCTGGGTAGTAACCGAAGTTGGTCGGCAGCCGTGGATCATCTACGGGTTTATGAAAACCAGTGAAGCGGTAACACCTATGCCGGGAATGGAATTTAGCTTTTATATGTATGTAGTGGTTTATCTGGTGCTTGCCCTTACAGTAACCTGGTTAATGCGCAGACAGATCAAAGTTCTTAATAACACAAAAGAATAGTTATGCTGTACATCGTGCTCTTTTTTCTTTTGTTTTCCCTGCTCCTTTATGTTCTATTGGGAGGGGCAGATTTTGGAGCGGGAATAGTAGAATTGTTCTCCTCCAAAAAGAGTAAAAGAATTACCCGTGATACCGTATATCGCGTCATGGGACCGGTTTGGGAAGCCAATCATATTTGGCTTATCATTTTGATTGTTATAATGTGGATAGCTTTCCCCAGTTATTTTAATGTGATAATGATCTATTTGCATGTACCGTTCGTTCTGGTATTACTGGGAATTACTATGAGAGGAGTTGCCTTTATTTTTCGCCATTATGATGCCATTGTAGATAAATCCCAGTTCTTCTACAACTGGATGTTTCGCATTTCCAGTCTTGTTACTCCGGTTTTTCTGGGGATGTCTTTTGGATCTCTGGTGGGCGGAAGGATAATACTTGCTCAAGATTTTTCAGGTTACTCTTTTCCTGAACTTTTTATCTGGCCCTGGTTCAACCTCTTTTCTTTTTTAGTGGGTTTATTCTATGCTGCACTTTGTGCCTTTCTTGCTTCTACTTTACTCATTGGAGAAACAAAGGGGGAAGTACGTAGAATGTTCAGCCGTAAGTCTGCCATTTTTACCACAGTACTGGTGCTACTGGGATTCATACTAATTCTTTACGGTTATATATCTGAAGTTAAATTCATAAAGGATTTTATCAATAACCCGGTATCTATTGGAGCAGTTATTCTTTCAGGAATTCTTTTGTTCCCTTTATGGAGAGCAATAAAAAAGCAGAACCGGGTGGCCAGCAGGTACCTGGCAGGGCTACAAGTAGTGCTTGTGCTGTTTGCGGCTCTTTATGCTCACTTTCCATACATTATTATTACCACAGGGAAGGAACTTAGCATTCTGGAAGGGCTGCCTCCTCATTCGGTCATCCAAAACCTGGCGATCATGCTGCTTATAGGAGGTGCAATCATATTACCGGGACTTTTCCATCTAATGAAATCCTTCGGAATGATCAAGATCCTGGAAACCGGAAAGGAAGAAATGGGGCATTAGCAAAAAAATCAAATTGTTATTTAAAATTCTTTAAACTATCTTTTTTAATCATCCCTCTAAAAAATAATGAATGGCTGTTCCTAAAAAGGACAAGATTTTTGTAGCTCTCCAATTCCTGGTGTTCATAGCCTGGATCGTTGAAATGGAGGCATGGAGTTTCAAATTATCAAGCAATCTAAGTGCGCTGTCTTTTATTGTTGCGGTAATTGGACTTGTGCTGGTGCTTATTGCATTTCTGCAACTTAATACAAACTTATCGCCCTTTCCCAGTCCTAAGAAAGGAGCAAAACTCGTTACAGGAGGAGTGTTTGCTTTTGCGCGCCATCCTATTTATTCAGGCATTTTATTTATGGCTTTTGGGATCTCCATATGGTTGGGTTCGGGATATAAACTCGCAATAAGTGTTTTACTGTACCTCCTTTTCTATTTTAAGAGCAGGTACGAAGAACAAAGGCTCGCAGAAGCTTTTCCCGATTATGATGTTTATAAGACGCGTACAGGAAGATTTTTTCCTAAATTTAAGGGAAGAATTTAATCAAGATGATCAAGAGGTTTGGAAAAAGTCCTGAGGGTATGCGCCTTCAGAGAATAAGGAATTCTCCTAATTACCGGGATGGAAGTTTCAAAAACGTAGAAAAAACTTCGGTTAACCCCGATAATGTTTCGATTTTCACCATTCTTAAAAAGATGATCTCGAGACCTTCTTCTGTTCGGCCGTCTTCAGAAATTCCAAATCAGAAAGTAGTACTAAAAGATCTTAATCCAAACGAACCGCAACTGGTTTGGTTTGGACATTCTTCATATTTGATTCAGATTAAAGGATATAGAGTACTCGTAGACCCTGTTTTTAGTGGCAATGCCTCGCCCTTTCGCTTCTTCGGAAAAGCCTTTGAGGGAGCAGATCATTATGATGCTGAAGATATGTCCGAAATTGATCTTCTGGTCATCACTCATGATCACTACGACCACCTGGATTATCCCAGCGTAAAGAAACTGGATTCTAAGGTGTCAAAAATCGCTACTTCTCTGGGAGTAGGCGCACACCTGGAGACCTGGGGTGTCAAAAATGACAAAATTACCGAGTTCGATTGGTGGGAGTCAAAAGAGATCAACAGCGGGGTAAGACTTACTGCTACCCCTGCACGTCATTTTTCGGGTCGAAGTATTAAAAGAGCACAAACTCTTTGGTCTTCCTTCGTATTGGAGATCTACGGGTATAAGATCTTTCTTGGTGGGGACTCCGGCTTTGACGGAAGCTTTAAAAAGATAGGTGAAAAATTCGGTTCATTCGACCTCGTTTTCCTGGAGTGCGGACAGTTTGGAAAATATTGGCCTCAAATCCACATGTTCCCGGAGCAAACTGTGCAGGCAGCTGCAGATTTACAGGCAAAAAAGGTCATTCCAGTGCATTGGGGGAAATTTGTACTTTCATATCACCCGTGGAATGAACCTATCCAAAGATTTGTGACAGCAGCCGAAAAAGCCGGAATTGATTATTTGTCTCCGCGAATTGGAGAACCGGTTAATTTTACTGCGGAATATGAACAGCAGCCATGGTGGCTTTTTGAAAATAAAGATGAACAACATGAACGAGAATCAGCAACATTGGGATAAGGTTTATTCTGAAAAAGCCCCCACAGAAGTGAGTTGGTATGAGCCTATGCCCGAGATTTCTTTGAATTTGATCAAGGAGTGTAATCTTGAAAAGGATGCTGCTATTATAGACATTGGAGGAGGGGACAGTTTTTTAGCAGAGTTCCTGGTATCCAAGGATTATACCGATGTTACGGTGGTAGATATCTCCAAAAATGCCATTCAACGGGCAAAGGAGCGAATGTGCGAAAAAGCCGACAAGGTTACATGGATTGTAGCCGATGCAGCCAATTTTAAACCTAATAAAAAATTTGACCTGTGGCATGACAGGGCCGCTTTTCACTTTCTTACTAATGAAGAACAACGGGAGAATTACTTAAAAACTTTGTTTGAATCTATAAAACCGGGAGGCTATGTGATCCTTAGTACATTTTCAGATAAAGGTCCACCTACCTGTAGCGGACTTCCGGTGCAGAGATACTCTGTAGGGGATATGCAGAAATTGTTCGAAGAAGAATTTAGTGTTTTGAGTGGAAGAAGTTTAGATCACACCACCCCTTCGGGCAAAACACAGAATTTTACAGTATGTAGTTTTCAGAAGAAAAAATAAATTAGAAAAGAGATGAAAGAATTTTGGAATGAAAGATACAATAGCGAAGAATATGTATATGGAGAGGTGCCTAATGAGTATTTCCACTCGCGGTTTACTCAATTTGATCCCGGGGAAATATTATTTGCTGCTGAAGGGGAAGGGAGAAATGCTGTTTTCGCAGCTAAGTGTGACTGGAAAGTAACTGCTTTTGATGTTAGTACAGAGGCGAAAAAGAAAGCTGAAAAATTAGCCAAAAAGCATAAGGTGGAGTTGAATTACCGGGTGGGGGAACTGCCAGATCTGGGGTTTGAAAAAGGGGATTTTGATGCCATAGCATTGATCTATGCGCATTTTCCTGTGGAAGTACGAAAAAAATACCACCAATTATTGATCTCTTATTTGCGAAGGGATGGGTTAATATTTTTTGAAGGTTTTAGTAAAAAGCATAAGATCTATCAGGATAAAAATCCGGGAGTAGGAGGTCCAAAGGACGAAGCCTTGTTATTTTCTATGGAGGAGATAAAAGAGGATTTTGGTAGTCTCAACTTCCTGGAATTATATGAAGCCGAAGTTGATTTAAAAGAAGGAAATGGACACGATGGTTTGGGCGCAGTTATTCGTTTTGTGGCCCAGAAAAAGTAATTAAAACCCGCAGTGAAATGCTTTTAACTGCGGGTATTTAATTTTTAGAAAGTGGTCTTAATTTCCTGCCTGTCCTAAAAAGGCAGGATCTACCTTGTCCAGGTTCTCTTTATACCTAATTTTTCCCTCGTCCAGAAATTCAACGAATTCCTGTACGTCAAGATCATATGCTCTTGGAGGAGAGAGTAACTCCTCATTGTCTCCCACCAGCGTGTAGTATGGCTGAGCATTTGCATTAAGCTTCTGGATCATGAAATCCATGTTTTGTTTACCAATGGTCTTTTTTACTTTATTATCGTAAACAGAAGTGTACCATTCTTCCCGGGGGAGTTCTGTTTTTTCATCCACATACATGGCGACCACAATGTAGTCTTCTTTTAACCTTTTCAAAACTGCAGGATCACTCCATACAGCGGCTTCCATTTCCCGACAATTCACACAGCCGTGGCCCGTGAAGTCTATAAATATGGGTTTATTTTGCTTTTTTGAGCAGGCAAGCGCTTGCTCGTAATCAAAGTATCCTTTGATGCCATGCGGAAGCTCGAGGAAATCATCGTATTTCGGCTTTTCACATTCGGCGGTAAGCGCTTCCTGTTCTGAAGATACTGGGGTCTCCAGGAGCTGGAAATCATGAGTACTCATTGGCGGCAGGTAACCTGCGAGTGCTTTTAAAGGTGCACCAAAGAGGCCGGGGATAAGATAAACCACAAAACTAAAGACCAGGATTGCGCTGAGCAATCGTGAAATAGAAGTGCTTTCAGATTTCTGTTCATGTGGAAAAATGATCTTTCCTAAAAGGTAAAATCCGAGCAGAGCGAAAATTACGATCCACAGGGCCAGATAAATTTCCCGGTCAAGAAGATTCCAGTGATAAACCTGGTCTACCATACTCAGGAATTTAAGTGCGAGCGCAAGTTCCAAAAACCCAAGAACAACCTTTACCGTATTAAGCCAGCCACCGCTTTTAGGCAGGGAACTTAGCCATCCCGGGAAGATCGCAAAAAGCGTGAATGGAATTGCAAAGGCAGTAGAAAAGCCTAACATTCCTATTAAGGGTTTAATTGCCTGCCCGCTGGCGGCTTCCAGTAAAATAGTTCCTGCGATAGGACCTGTACAGCTAAAGCCAACAAGGACAAGGGTAAAAGCCATAAAAAATATCCCGGCTAAACCGCCTTTGTTTGCCTGGTTGTCAATATTATTGACCAGTTTATTTGGCAGTCTTATTTCAAACAATCCAAAGAAAGAGAGAGCGAATAATACAAAAATTGCGAAGAACAAAAGATTGGGAAGCCAGTGTGTGCTTAGAAAATTGGCAAAACCAGCTCCAAATATTAAAGCGAAGACCGTTCCTACAAGGGTATATATAGCTATGATAGAAACACCATAGATAATCGCATTCAATATTCCCCTTGAGCGGCTACCGCTGGATTTTGTAAAGAATGTAACGGTCATGGGGATCATTGGAAAAACACAGGGAGTAAGCAGGGCTGCCAGTCCTGCTCCAAACGAGATGAGGAAGAAGGCCATCAATCCCATCCATCCTTTTTCTTCTTCCACAGGCTGGAAGGTGTTGGTAAACGGCTCCAATTCTTTAAGAGGGGGTTGACCTGAAGAGTTAGAAGGGTTTGCGGCATTTGCTACTGCACCCGCTTTTTCTCCCGAAAGGTCGATGGAAAATTCAGATTCATAGGGAATACATTGCCCGGTCACATCGGAACAGATCTGGTAGGTTACACTTCCCGAGATCACCGGTTTTTCATCAATAAGTTTGATCTTATGTTTAAAAACCGCCTTTTCGGTAAAATAAGTGACATCCCCTTCCCAAATTTCTTCATATTTTTCCTTGGGATCTACCGGTAAGATCTCCCCCAAAAGTTCAAATTTTCCGGAAGGATCAAAACTGAATTCTGTAAGCATTGGCCCCAGGTCGGGATCAAAATCACTGGAATACATGTACCAGTCTTGAGGTATATCGGCAGTAAATGTGAGGGTAACCTCATCTCCCGGTGCAGCATCATTATTATCGGCCTTAACCTGCCATTCTGGTGCTTCCTGCACCTGTGCTACATGAGGAAGAAATGAGAATAAAGCCAGCAGGAGGCTAAAAAATTTTGTTTTCATGAATTCTTTTTGATTAAAGGAAAGGCTACCCGGTTAGGGTAGCCGTTTCTCTATTGAAGCTCGGTTAGAAATTGTTTGAAATCTTTTGTGTCAAAATCCCCCATTCCAAGATGGGTAAGTGCAAGATTTCCATCGGCATCGATCACATAAGTAGTGGGAATACTGCGGGTAGAATACATTTGAGGTATTGGTCCTGCAGCTCTGTAGATCTCAAAATCGTATCCTTTTCTTTCCTTGAACTTTTTAGCTTTCTCGAAATTTTGATCTACAGAGAGCATTATAAATTCGACATTATCGTTTTTCACATCCTGGTAAAGCTTATTAATTCCAGGCATCTCAGCAATACATGGAGGACACCAGGTGGCCCAGAAGTTTAGAAAAATAACTTTTCCACGATACTGTTCCATATTAACTTTTTCACCTTTGGAATTTACCAGGTTAAGGTCCAGAACTGCTCCTTTGGCAGGAGTTACCGAAGCAATATCATCTTTTTCTTCAATTTTTGGGTCCATAATTCCGGTGGCCAATATACCACGTTGCAGGAATCCAAATACCTCTGTGTGGAGGCCGGTGACAAAAAGGCCAATTAGGACTGCTCCTATAATTCCGTATTCTATTAAATTCTTTTTTAGTTTCTTATTCATGAGAAAATCGTTTTTTGTTGATGTTATAGTTCAATACTTAAATAGCCCTTCTTTTGTAATTCGAAGTTGTATAGAATGCCGTTTTCCACCACCTTTAAACTCTGGTGCAGTTTTTCGCGATCTACTCCAAACTTCTTTAGGGAAAAACCACATGCATTTATGGTGACATTTGCCTGCCCGGCCTGCGAGATGAAATCCTTCATCATTTCTTCATTGGTGAGGTTTTGAACAGCCTTACCACAAACTACTACCTGGAAATCACCAAATTGATGTCCATCTTGTTTAGCCAGCTCCTGTGCCGCCAGCAGAATAGGCTTTAACTGGGGTACTTTTCTGGTAAGAACTACATAATTCGTTTTTTCTGAAGGCTGTGTCTGCGCCTGAGTACTAACTGTAAATAATGCGAACATGATTAGTATGCTGCTATAAAAAATCTTTTTCATGAGTTGTTTTTTGAGGTTTATCGAAATCGTTTAATATGAAGAAAACAAGCCCGCCCATAATGGCGATGTTTTTAAATAAAGGGCCCAGGGTTGTGATCTGTCCTACTTGAATTGTTAGAGTTATTGGAATAAGAACGGCAAGTAAAATTGCTGCTGCCCATCGGGTCCTAAACCCTATTAACAAACTTATTCCGGCCAGGAGCATAACAATTCCTGAGGCAATCACCATTACCCGGGGTTCTCCAAAAAAATAAGCTATACCCTTAAAACTGGCCTGGTCTATTCGTTGCAGCGTTTTTTCCAACTTAAGCAAATGGCTTGAACTTGCCACCAGGAATATCCCGCTTAACATCACTCGGAAAATTTGTACCGAACGACGGCTCACTAAGGTTGTAGTGGTCATTGTTATAAATAATAAAATGAATGAATAAATAATGGCTGTTATATCGGCAGGGAGCCAGATTTTTAGCCGGAATAATTTTCAGGAATTGAAATTAAACCTTTGGGGGCGGATAGAATTTGTCACGGGAAATAGAAAAAATCCCCGGCGCCCGGTAACTGTGTTTTTTGAAGTTGTTGTGGGTAACGGTATTGGCCTCCTCGCCTGGCTTAAAGTCAAAAGCCACCTGGCACAGGTAGTCAAATGCAAAATGAGATTCTAAATCGGTCTGGGCAAACTCATCGGCAGAATCCTTTTCAAGTTGCTGTTTAGGACACATTTTGTTTACCAGCGTTACTTCGGAAGCACTATAAATGATCCCTAAGAATTTTGCATCTATCGACACCATCTTTCCAAGGAAAAGAAGCACGAAAAATGCCGCTATGTAGTTTTTAAAACCCATGAGGAGCAAAAGTAATAATTGACCTGAAAAATATGTGTCACATTTGTTACATAAGGTTCATAAGGTTTTGGGAAGAACAGGTTTTTAGGTATTTTAGTAGATTGAAAATAACCAAATAATTTAATTAATCGATCAAAATTATGAAAACCAGTATTTTAAAGACTGTAATGTTCTCTATCACCCTTTTGTTCTTTGCTTGTGGGGAAAGCACAGATGTTGTGGAATCCGGAACTTATCAAGGAACTATTAAGGAAGTAGAGCCATCTAAGACCGAGATCTATGTAGAGACAGATGATGATCAAATCCTTGAGCTCTATTTCTCAGACAATACGGAACTTACCCGGGATGGAAGTACAGTAGAGTTCTCAACTTTGGAGGAAGGAATGAGAGTTGAAGTTGATGTAGAAAAAGAAGGTAAAAGACTTAATCCGCTTGCTGTGCGGGTTCTAGAATAAATATGGAAGAAATACCAGATTTTTGGCGGACAGAGGTTTTTCACCCTCTGTCTGTTCATTTTCCCATCGCCCTGCTGGTGGTGGCTTTTCTATTTAAAGTTGTTGCTCTAAAATACTCCCGGGAGGTTTGGGAGCGGGGAGGAACAGTATTACTTATTGCCGGAGTTGTGACGGTCTGGATCGCTATTTTTACCGGAAATCTGGCCGATGGTGTGGTTTCCAGGAAGATCTGCGACCCCACCGTATTAAAAGACCACGAGAATCTTGCCTGGACTACGGCCTGGCTTTTTTCTGCAGGACTGGGGGTTGACCTTTTAAGGCAACTAAAATATCCCATTTTTAGAAACCTGCTCTTTAGATTGCTTATGATCCTGTTGCTGGCTATTGGCACGGGCACCCTGGCTTATACCGGCCATCTCGGCGCCACTCTGGTTTATCAACAGGCTGCAGGAGTTTATACGCCTTCGGGAAACTGTGCCGAATTCGAGTAGTAAATCATTAAAGCTGAATGCCTAAACTCTCTGTAACCCGTGTTACTTACTAGCCTGCCTAAAAAAGCTATTTTTGCTCTTCAATTTTTAGATCGGGTTACTCCGGTATTTTAATTTTAAACTGATTGATATGACAATAAAACAATTTAAAGACAGTCCTCTGGCTCATTATTCTTACGCAGTGGTAAGTGAGGGAAAGATGGCACTTATAGATCCAAGTCGAAACCCACTACAGTATTATCAATACGCCGAGGAACAGGATGCAAAGATCGTTGCAGTGTTTGAAACTCATCCACATGCCGATTTTGTGAGTAGTCATTGCCAGGTGAGAGAGCAAACCGGAGCAAACATTTACGTAAGTAAATTGCTGGGGGCAGATTACGAACACCAGGCTTTTGATGAAGGTGATACTGTTAAAATGGGAAATGTAAAGTTCAAAGCTCTTAATACTCCCGGTCATTCGCCTGACAGTATTACTATTGTTGCCAAGGATGACCATAGAACAGCTCTCTTTACAGGAGACACCCTGTTTATTGGAGATGTAGGCAGGCCCGATCTTAGGGAAAAAGCCGGTAATATGACAGCTAAAAGAGTGGAGCTGGCCAAAGCGATGTATGATACAATGCAGAACAAGTACAATGATTTACCCGATGATGCCATTGTGTATCCGGCACATGGTGCAGGATCTCTTTGTGGAAAGAATATGAGTACAGATTCTTCAAGTACATTAGGCTATGAAAAGAAGTATAATTGGGCCTTTCAGGAGCAGACAGAAGAGAAATTTGTTGAAACTATTCTCAAGGATCAGCCATTTATTCCCCATTACTTTGGGTTTAATGTGGATGTCAACAAAACAGGAGCAGATAATGTTCAGCAAACCAAGGCAGCTGTAAAGCTTAAGTTGTTGACAGAAAAAGTAGAATCAGGAATTACCGTGATTGATGTTCGTGACGGAGACAAGTACAAGGAAAATCATCTGCCAAACAGTATCAACATTATGGCCCGGAATGAAGACGACAAATATGAAACCTGGTTAGGGGCTATTGTAAAGCCAGAGGAACCTTTTTATCTGGTGGTAGAAAGTGTGAAGCAAATAAGTGACATCCTTGAAAGGACTGCTAAAATTGGTTATGAAAAACAATTAAGAGGAATTTTAACCCTTCCAAAGGAAGCATTCCAGACTTCAGAAGAGTTCAATCTGCACGATTTTAGAGAACATAAAGACAATTATACGATTGTAGATATAAGGAATCAAAGTGAAGTTGCCGAGGGTAAAATATTTGATTCTGCTCTAACCATTCCTCTAAATGAATTGAGAGAAAGGGCAAATGAAGTTCCGGCAAATAAACCTATAGTGGTGCATTGTGCAGGTGGATACAGGTCTACTGCAGGAGCCAGTATTCTCGAGAACTTTTTTCATAAAACAGATGTTTTTGATCTAAGTGAGGATATAAAGAAGTTCAATTAATCCATACGATGAAATTCAATTTCAGGATCCCAAAGCGGCTTAAGTACTACTATTTAAGAGAATTGGTGTTATACAAAGCTGCATTTAGCCAGGGAAACCTTGTTCATGCGTGGCATCACCTTGAACGGGCACATGTTATTGGTCAATCCTATCCATGGGAACACACCTATGCACACTGGCTTATGCTGAAGTTTGGATTAGCAATAAAAGATGTAAAAGAGATCCTGGGGCAAATCCCCCGATTACTTGTAGGTGGGGTTAAGTCTTTTGTGGGCAAAATTCCTTTAGGAAATACAGGTGGGGCAAATGTTCCTCCCCTTAGATCTATGCCTTTGCCTGAAGATATCCAGGTGCTTTTTAAGCTGAAAATGTAAGAATAAAACCAAAAAAATTATAAAAAAGCCACCTCAAGGTGGCTTTTTTGTTGGTCGTTATTGAAAATATCCGAAAATTGACAGACAATTTTTTTATTATATTTACCAAAAGCGCATAAAAACCGCATTTATGGAAGAAAAATATAAAGTAACGGTAAACGGGAACATGGAGTTCGAATTTACTAAAGAACAAGTTGAAGCACTTGATCTGCAAAAATCGGGTGGAGGTGCAGCACATGTTTTAAAAAACAACCGTTCCTTTAAAACCCAACTTCAAAAATCACATTTTTTAGAGAGGTCTTACACCATAAGAGTGAATTCTGAACCTTATGAAGTGAAAATATCCAATGAACTTGACCTTTTAATTGAGGAGATGGGGTTAAGTCTCGCGGCTGCACAGGTGATAAATGATATTAAAGCACCCATGCCGGGGCTTATTCTTGACGTACAGGTAAAAGAAGGAGATGAAGTGAAGGAAGGGGATTATCTTCTGGTACTGGAAGCTATGAAAATGGAAAATACGCTAACTGCACCCAGGGATGGGGTAGTAAAATCTGTAAAGGTTCAAAAAGGGGAAACTGTTGATAAGAGCCAGCTACTTATAGAAATGGAATAGCTCTTCAAAAAGCCTTTTTTGAATACCAGCTAATTTAAAGTCTTAGAATGAAAAAAATCTTAATAGCAAACCGGGGAGAAATCGCTTTACGAGTGATGAAAACAGCCCGAAAAATGGGAATACGCACAGTTGCTGTCTTTTCTACTGCAGATCGTAATGCACCCCACGTAAAATTTGCCGATGAAGCCGTCTGCATAGGGGAGGCCCCTTCAAATCAATCCTATCTTCTTGGGGATAAGATCATAGAAGTGGCAAAAGATCTGGGGGTCGATGGAATCCATCCCGGGTACGGCTTCTTAAGTGAGAATGCAGATTTTGCCGAGAAAGTAGAACAGAATGGCATCATCTGGATTGGTCCCGGTTCAAAAGCCATAAGGATCATGGGGAGTAAGCTCGCCGCCAAAGATGCAGTAAAGGACTATGGTATTCCTATGGTTCCGGGGATTGATGAAGCAATCACAGATCCCGAAAAAGCTAAAAAGATCGCTGTCGAAATTGGATTTCCCATCCTCATAAAGGCTTCCGCCGGCGGTGGCGGAAAAGGAATGCGGATTGTTGAAAAAGAAAAAGATCTGGAAGACCAGATGAAGCGGGCAATAAGTGAGGCTGAATCGGCTTTTGGTGACGGTTCTGTATTTATTGAAAAATACATTGGAAGTCCGCGGCATATCGAGATCCAGGTGCTTGCCGATACTCATGGAAATACTCTGCACTTTTTCGAGCGGGAGTGCAGCATACAGCGGCGCCATCAAAAGGTGGTGGAGGAAGCCCCCTCGGCAGTTCTTGACGCGAGTTTGCGCCGGGAGATGGGAGAAGCTGCAATAAAAGTTGCCAAAGCCTGCGATTACGTGGGTGCGGGAACTGTGGAATTCCTTTTGGACGAAAATAAGAATTTCTATTTCCTGGAGATGAACACGAGGTTGCAGGTGGAACACCCTGTGACCGAGTTGATCACCGGCATCGACCTCGTAGAGCAGCAAATAAAAATAGCAAGGGGAGAAACGCTGTCTTTTTCGCAGAAGGATCTCAAGATTTCCGGCCATGCTGTGGAGTTACGGGTTTACGCCGAAGATCCAATGGAGGATTTTATGCCTAGTGTTGGCCTTCTCGAAAGGTATAGCGGTCCTTCGGGAGAAGGGGTGAGGCTTGACGATGGTTTTGAGGAAGGTATGGAGGTGCCAATTTACTACGACCCTATGCTGGCAAAACTCATCACCTATGGAAAGACCCGTGAGGAAGCTATCCAAAGGATGTTGAAGGCAATTAGCGAATATGAAGTGAAAGGGGTTAGTACTACCTTACCCTTTGGGAAGTTTGTTTTTGAACATGAAGCTTTTAGAAGTGGGAATTTTGATACCCATTTTGTGAAAAAATATTATTCGGCCGAAAAGCTGGAATCCCAAACCACAGAAGAAGCAGAAATAGCGGCCCTGGTCGCAATAAAGCAGTACCTGGAAGACAGGCAGCAGTTGAGATTACCCAATAAATAATTCCGGAAGCAGAAATCATGAGCCAAAATACCGAAAAGCTAAATGAAAAAATCACCGAAGCTCTTAAAGGCGGCGGTGAAAAAAGAATAGCCAAACAACACCAGCAGAAGAAACTCACCGCCCGTGAAAGGGTTGATTACCTGCTGGATGAAGGTTCTTTTGAAGAAATTGGAATTCTGGTCACCCATCGCACGACCGACTTCGGGATGGAAGATCAGCAATATTATGGTGACGGAGTGGTCACCGGGTACGGAACCATAAATGGTAGACTCGTATACGTATTTGCACAGGATTTTACTGTTTTTGGAGGTTCTCTATCAGAAACTCATGCCGAGAAGATCTGTAAGGTAATGGATCACGCGATGAAAGTAGGAGCTCCAATCATAGGACTTAACGATTCGGGAGGAGCAAGAATTCAGGAAGGAGTGCGCTCGCTTGGAGGTTATGCCGACATTTTTTATAGGAATGTTCAGGCATCTGGAGTTATTCCGCAGATCTCGGCAATTATGGGACCATGTGCCGGTGGCGCAGTATATTCCCCGGCCATGACAGATTTCACCCTCATGGTGCAGGATACCAGCTATATGTTCGTGACGGGGCCCAACGTGGTAAAAACGGTAACCAATGAAGAAGTTACTTCCGAAGAACTGGGTGGGGCAAGTACCCATTCCACTAAAAGCGGGGTCACGCACCTTACATCAGCAAATGATATTGGCTGCCTGGAAGACATTAAAAAATTGCTGAGCTATCTGCCGCAGAACAACAAAGATATTTCTGAAAAGCTGCCTTATGAATTGGGCGACGAAGTGCGGGAAGAACTTGAAAACATTGTCCCCGATAGTTCCAATAAACCTTATGACATGCATGAGGTAATCGCAGGAATTATTGATAAAGATACTTTTTTTGAAATCCATAAAAATTACGCAGATAATATTATAGTCGGCTTCGCAAGGATGGGAGGCAGGAGCATAGGAATAGTGGCCAATCAGCCAATGAGCCTCGCGGGAGTGCTTGATGTGGAATCTTCAAGAAAAGCTGCCCGGTTTACCCGTTTCTGTGATTGTTTCAATATACCGTTACTGGTGCTGGTGGACGTACCGGGCTTTTTGCCGGGAACCGACCAGGAATGGAACGGGATCATCCTGCACGGTGCAAAATTATTGTACGCCCTTAGTGAAGCGACCGTTCCAAGAGTGACGGTCATTACCCGAAAAGCCTATGGTGGCGCTTATGATGTGATGAATTCCAAACACATTGGTGCCGATCTTAACTACGCATGGCCTTCAGCCGAAATCGCGGTAATGGGAGCTAAGGGTGCCAGCGAGATCATCTTCAGAAAAGAAATCAAAGCAGCCGATGATCCTGAGCTGAAACTTTCAGAAAAAGAAAAAGAGTATGCCGAAAAATTTGCCAATCCCTTTAAAGCTGCACAACGTGGTTTCATTGATGAAGTTATCAAACCAAAAGATACCCGCAGGAAACTCTTAAAAGCATTTAGCATGCTCGAAAACAAAGAAGTGTTGCGCATTGACCGGAAGCATGGAAATATTCCACTGTAAAGGTTTAAGGTTCAAAATTCGGAATTCCAGATTGGTAAAATGGCAGTAAACAAAAACTTATTGGCTTTTAGAATTTTATTAATCTAAAATCTCACGTCTAACGTCTAATGTCTCACGTCTCACGTCTCACGTCTAAAATCTAACATCTGGTAGTGAAGTTTAAAAAAATTGTCTGTGTCGATTATACAAAACTCGAGCCTTGGGCCCTTGAAGCGCTTCAGGAAATGAGTGAAGAAAAGATCGTAGTGTACGATGATGAGCCGGGTTCAAAAGAGGAAACGGTTGAGCGAATTTCTAATGCAGATGCAATACTGGTTTCATGGAAAACAGAAATTTCTCAGGAAATTATTGAGCAATGTTCTAACCTGAAGTATATAGGTATGGCGTGCAGCTTATACGATGATGCTTCGGCTAATGTTGCGGTACAATTTGCGCGAAGCAAAGGGATCACAGTAACTGGAATAAGAGATTACGGGGATCCCGGTGTAGCAGAATTCATTGTTTCTGAATTAGTGAGATTGTTCCACGGCCTGGGAGAATATCAATGGAAGGAAATGCCTGTGGAACTAACCGATAAGAAAATAGGTATCATTGGCCTGGGGGTTACAGGGCAATTACTTGCAAAATGCCTGCTGCCGTTTGGACCGAAGCTTTTCTATTACAGCCGCACCCGAAAAAAAGATCTTGAAAATGAAATAACTTACCTGCCTCTGGAAGAATTGCTGAAAACGGTGGATGTAATTTCTCTTCACCTTCCGAAGAATACTTTTATTTTAAAGGCACCTCAATTTAAACTTTTTGGAACAGGTAAGATCCTTGTCAATACCTCCCTTGGTTTGCCATTTGAAGAAAGTGCTTTTAGTGACTGGATAAAAAAGGAGGGCAATTTTGCCATTTTTGACGGGGATGGAAAAAAGCAACTTCCCCAAGAAACCGAAAAACTTTCGCGTGTGATCACGGCCGATAAAAGTGCAGGCTGGGCGGCCGAAACCCAAAGAAGACTTTCTGAAAAGGTTTTGGAAAACGTAAGGGATTTTCTTCAGTGATCCCGGCATAAGGTTTCCCGATGATCTGCCCGGACATATAAATATTGGAAGTTCTATATTTGCCGCAAATTAAGATGAGGTGGAATTTATTTTAGAACCCTGGCCGTGGTATGTTGCCGGTCCATTAATAGCGTTGGTGATGTTCCTGCTTATATTTATGGGCAAAAAATTCGGTATGTCTTCCAACCTGGAAACTATGTGCAGCATGTGTGGGGCGGGTAAACAGTCCGATTACTTCAATATTGACTGGAGATCCAGTAGCTGGAACCTTGTGGTTGTTATCGGGGCTGCAATAGGGGGTTTTGTAGCTGCTCACTTGCTTTCCAACGATACTGCTGTCGCCATAGCTACAGAAACTGTTGCAGAGCTGGAGAACCTGGGCTTTAAAAGTGCAGGCAATGCCTATTTACCGGAGCAGCTATTTGGATTCGAAGCACTAAACAATTTTAAATCCCTGTCAATTCTTATTATTGGGGGATTGCTCATTGGTTTTGGGGCCCGTTATGCTGCAGGATGTACATCTGGCCATGCTATCTCGGGCCTTAGCAACCTACAGTTACCTTCCCTCATCGCAGTTATTGGTTTTTTCATTGGCGGTCTGGTGATGGTACATTTATTATTTCCCATAATTTTTTAACATGAAAAGAACAGCAGGATACCTATTTGTAGGAATTTTTTTCGGCATTGTCATGTATAAATCTGAAGCCGCATCGTGGTTTCGCATTTATGAAATGTTCAGGTTTGACGCGTTCCACATGTATGGCATAATTGGTTCGGCTTTGATACTCGGCGTTATTGGGGTACAGCTTATCAAAAGAATGAACCTGAAATCCTTCACAGGGGAACCCATAAAAATAGCCTCTAAAGAAAGAGGCTTTAAAAAGTACTTTTTTGGAGGTATAATTTTTGGGTTGGGCTGGGCTTTGGCGGGGGCTTGTCCCGGTCCCATTTATACGCTCATTGGCGCGGGGTATGTTTCACTTTTAGTGGTTCTGGCCGGAGCATTGGGGGGTGCTTTTCTTTATGGATTGCTTCGGAAGCATTTGCCACATTAACGGGAAGCACAGGCCACCTGTGATTTTCCGGAGATGGTGAGTTCATAGATCATTCCTTCTCTCCATTTAGTGCCATCGAGTTTTTGCCCCTGAAGCTTTTTTTGAAGTAGATCGCTCACTTCCAACTCCTGTGCAGTTACCCCCACATATTGAATGCTGTTATCTTCAGCAATGGAAAAGAAAACAGTAACAAAACTTCCTTCTTCAAGACTATGATTGGCATCCCGAAGTAATAGCTCAATTTCGGCAGAGAGACTGTTTAGGTCATATATTTTCTCAGTTTTTTCGGCGTAGATAACTGTGCTTATAGTGATCGCTAAAGTCAACAGTAATAATTTAAAACGTTTCATAATGCAGATCTTTAAAAGTTAATAATCAGTTTCTTCGGGGAAGAGGAACCTATATCTTAAAGACTGTCTGAAAATGAAATCGTTACAGCAAATACGGGAAATTATTGTAAATCTTTTCCTGTTAAAAAACCATCTTCAGAAATAGCATTTTTGAGAGTTATTTTTCCTCGGAAAGATAAAAGGAAGGAAGAGAGATGTGGAATTTCACAGCCATAAGTCTTATGAGGATCACGGTAAGGGAGGTGATCAAATAGATAACATCCTGGGCCATTCCCAATTCATAAAATATAACAAAGGCCAAACCTCCAACGATGCAGGCGGTTGCATAGATCTCTTTTCTAAAGATCACCGGGATCTCGTTACAAAGAATATCCCTTATAACCCCACCAAAAGTACCCGTCATAGCGCCAAGGGTGATAGAAATTATTGGGTTAAGGTTATTCTGAATACCAATTTCTACGCCGGTGATGGTGAAAATCCCCAATCCAATGGTATCAAATAAGAACAGGGATTTCTTAAGATGGTCAAGATATTTCCTGAAAATAATAGCCAGTATAGTGACAAATCCAATTAAATAGATGTAAATGATGTTTTCCATCCAGGTGACCGGGGTATTGCCAATAAGAATGTCCCTTACAGTTCCGCCGCCAATAGCTGTGACAAAGGCAATAATAAAGATTCCAAAAAGGTCAAGCCGCCTGTTCATCGCCGAAAGAGCCCCCGAAATTGCAAAGGCAATGGTTCCTAAAAGGTCCAGAACATTAAATAACGATAATTCGATCATGGCTCAAAGGTAATGCAATAGCAGGAGCCTGAAAAACTTGCTACTAATGATAGAAGTTATTCCGGTATATCAAATCTGTATGTATTAAGCCTGAAGATTTCTTTTAAAGTTACTATTTTTACAGTAAGAAATTTTACTATCATGAGCGAAACGAGAGAAAGAATAAAATGTTTAATTATAGGCTCTGGTCCTGCAGGTTATACTGCAGCTATATATGCCGCCAGGGCAGATCTTCACCCTGTAATGTACACGGGAATGGAACCGGGCGGGCAGTTAACCACTACAACTGAGGTGGATAATTTTCCCGGTTATCCCGAGGGTATTGATGGACCTGCCTTAATGATCGATCTTCAAAAACAAGCCGAAAGGTTTGGAACGCAGGTGCGCATGGGAATGGTCACAGAGGTGCAATTGAACAAAGAACAAGGAGGTATCCACAAGGTGTGTGTAGACAACTCTACCTGGGTTGAAGCCGAAACCATCATTATTTCGACAGGGGCAACGGCAAAATATTTAGGACTTCCAAGTGAGCAGAGATTGAGAGGCGGCGGAGTTTCGGCTTGTGCCGTTTGTGATGGTTTCTTCTACAAAGGCCAGGACGTGGCCATAGTAGGAGGAGGGGACACTGCAGCCGAGGAAGCTACTTATCTTGCTAATATTTGTAATAAAGTTACCATGTTGGTGAGAAAAGATGAATTAAGGGCTTCAAAGGCTATGCAGCATAGGGTCTTTAATACTAAAAACCTGGAAGTAAGATTTAATTCGGAAGTTGATGAAGTTCTTGGGGAGCAGGTTGTAGAAGGTCTTAGGATCCTCAATAATCAAACAGGTGAAAAGGAGGAGATCAATATCACCGGACTTTTTATTGCCATTGGTCATAAACCAAATACCGAGATCTTTAAAGGCCAGCTGGATATGGATAACACAGGCTATCTTATTACCCAGGGGAAAAGTACGAAGACTAATTTGCCGGGAGTTTTTGCATCGGGTGATGTACAGGATAAAGAGTATCGCCAGGCGATCACAGCTGCGGGTACAGGATGTATGGCCGCTCTTGATGCCGAGAGATATCTGGCAACTGTGGAAAGTAATGAAGAGGTTACTGCAAAATAATATAGCAGTTTTATAAAAATAAAAGAGGCTGTCTTTTGACAGCCTCTTTTATTTTTTCAGCTTAACATTCTTCAGAAAAAATTTCGCAAACTTTTTCGGTTTTTGCTTTTTCCGCTACTTCGGGTATAACTTCTTCCCCTTTTGAAAATATTAGGGCAAAGAAAGTGGCTACTACAATTTCTATGAGTACGCTCATTGTCCTGTTATTGTATCGGTTTCTGTTGTCGGTATTTCTTCGTCTGGAAAATCTTCATTTAAAGATTCTTCTTCGCTCTCTTCTGTATCCCAATCACTCTCAGAATCTCCCCATGGATCCTCTTCCTCGGCGGGACAGTCAAGACATTCTGTTCCTTCACGGGTAATCTTAAGGTGTCTCTCTTCATATCCATTGTGCAGGATGTCACCATAATAATCTGTATTCCTGTGGAAGGAATAGGTGTTATCTGCAGCATAAAGGACAGTACCTACCGGTAAAAATAAAGTCACCTGCACCTTTTGCTCCCTGTACTTGTTGGAAGGGTCTGTAGTGAGTATACCGCTTAAGTCAAGTCGGCCGTTTGAATAGCTGGTATTGTAGCTTATCTCTTCGGCTCTTTGACGGGCTTCCTCGTAGCTCTTGCCTTCTGCTTCTTTTATGACCTCCAGCCTTGCCAGGGAATCCAAAGTGGATTTAACGATCAACTGCACATTTTGCGACCAAATCACTTTCCTGTTACTGTCGTCATAGGATATGTTGAAATCTTCGGACTGATATGGAGTTGAATTGAACTGAGGATCTCCCACCATATTCACATATAAGGTGTCATTGGCGGTTACAGGAAGATTTTCGGTAATCCTCACCTCCCCGTCAAAAGCTCTCTCGGTAGCCTGCTGAATTCCGAAGAATATAAGACCAAGTACAGAAATTATCCATAGCCCGAGCAGCACCAGCTTTGCAGTTCTTCCAATTGATCTAAGGTTCTTGACCAGGATCTTTAGTCCCAGGATAAAAAGGAAGAAAAATGGAATTCCCACGGCAAAGAAAGCAAGAAGGGAAATGATCCAGATACTTTCGGCTCCCGGTCCGGCGATTTCCACAAAGTCTGTCCATGGAGCTTCTATGATCCCAAAAGTTCCTATAGAAAAGAGACCAATGAACAATCCTATTAAGGTGGCTCCCGCGATCAATATGAGGAAGATCCCAATAAGTTTTACAAAAAGATTAAGGATGAATTTTACGACATCACCTACTGCAGTCGCAGCCGAATTTGCACCGGACCGCGCCTTATAACCGTATTTTTCGTAGTTGATGTCCTTCATCTTTCCCGACACCTCGTCGAACCCCTCTCTTATTTTGCGCTCAATGTTACTAATGGTAACCGGCTCTCCACGCATTGCGAGTTTATCGGCAGTGGTTTTAGCTTCGGGCACAAAGATCCAAAGCGCGATGTATATTAAAATAAAAGCACCGGTCGAGAAGATCGTTAAAAGGATCCACAGGATTCTTAACCATAAAGCATCTATTCCTGTATAATGGGCAAGCCCCGATGAAACTCCTCCTATATAGCTGTTATCGGTATCCCGAAACAGCTTTTTTCCTCTGGTTTTACGGTATACTGGTTCATCCTCGAAGATCTCATCATCCAGTACATAATCTTCGGGTTGTCCCATAACCGAGATCACTTCATCTACTTCTCTAATGCCAATTACCTGTCTTTCATTTTGGATCTTTTCAGCAAAAAGTTCGGCTATACGTGCTTCAATATCATGAATGATCTCTTCCTGGCCCGAGGTGTTGGTGAGAGATCTTCTTATCGCCTCTAGGTAATGTTGAAGTCTGGCATAAGCATCCTCATCAATATGAAAGAAAATGCCGGCAAGATTTATATTGACTGTCTTATTCATGATTTTTAGGTTTTTGGGTGGTTACAATTGTTACTGCAGTTTGCAGTTCATCCCAGGTATGGGTGAGCTCTTTTAAAAATATTTTTCCTGTTTCGGTGAGCCCATAGTATTTCCTTGGTGGTCCACTGGTTGATTCTTCCCAGCGGTAGTTTAGTAACCCGGCATTTTTTAGGCGGGTAAGCAAAGGATAAATTGTTCCTTCCACCACCAGGAGTTTTGCGCTTTTAAGGGTGTCGAGGATTTCGGCTACGTATGCATCATTGTCTCTTAGTACAGACAATATGCAGTATTCTAAAACACCTTTGCGCATTTGTGCCTTTGTGTTTTCAATCTTCATAGTGTTTTGTTTTGAATGTTGATGAACTGTTCATTTTTTGATCGATTGATGATTAATGATTGACTGATGATGCGTTATTATAGATCCTGTTGAGGTTCTGTTTTCTCTGTAGCTGCGGAAGAATTGTGAATATTCTTTGCATTTAGAAAGTTAATGGTCAAAGGGTATTTATATAAGTGACCTTCCCCCGCGCGTATAGTTGCTGAAATTACCGCGTAAATATTAAGAACAAGTAATCCAAGAATAAGAAGCGCCATGATCACTACATATATAATAATTGGACTGGCTTCCATCGGATTTCCTATCCACTGGTGATGCTCATTAATGTATAATGGGCCATCAAAGTTTATTTTAATTCCAATTATGACTGCTCCTGCAATTCCTGCCATGACCAGAAAAATAAAATAAAGAAAAAGACTTATTTGAAAATTGAGCGCCTGTTTCCCGTGTTCATTCACAAAAGGATCGTTCTTTTTTGCAGTCCAGAAGATCAAAGGAAAAATAAAGTTTCCAAAGGGAAAGAAAAACTGGCTGAAGGTAGACAGGTGGATTAATGCTGCTACGGTCTTGTCTGGATTTGTTGATTGATTGTTCATTATGATTGATTTTCTTATACAAATATATATCTTAAAGATGGTATTATGCAAAACAAAGTACTATATTTTTTTAGCTGGGTGCAAAATTTAACATTTTAACATGTTGAATAATTTGAATACTTTTAAAGAAATCAACAATGACTATGGAAGTTTCTTCCCAAAAATTAAATTCTTTTTTAATGTTTAAACTTCCCAGTGCCTGGCTCTGTGGAGTAAGAGTAAAGGAAATTGATGAAAATCACTGTCTTACAACAGTAAGGCACCGCTGGATCAACCAAAACCCGTTCAATTCTTTGTATTTTGCAGTGCAGGCTATGGCTGCAGAGTTGAGTACAGGCGCTCTTGTAATGACAGCCATACAGGCTAAGGGGAAGCGTATTTCAATGCTGGTTGCACAGAATAATGCCAAGTTTAGCAAAAAAGCAAAAGGGAAAATTTCCTTTATATGTAATGATGCTCATCTTGTCACTGCAGCTATTGAAGAGACTATAAAGACTGGCGAGGGACAAACTTTTTGGATGCGTTCCCGGGGATTAAATGAGGAAGGACAGGAGGTTTCTGTCTTTGAATTCGAGTGGACGATTAAATTGAAGTGATCAGTGCTCGGTGCTCAGTGATCAGGTTTTTTCTTTAAACCTTAAACCTTAAACCTTAAACCTTGAACTTTAAATCTTATTAATATGAATGCACACGAAATAGACTACGAAATCTTTGGAGAGGAGATGCAGTATGTGGAGCTGGAGCTGGATCCACAGGAAGCTGTAATTGCCGAAGCCGGCAATTTTATGATGATGAACGACGGGATCAAGATGGACACTATCTTTGGGGATGGTTCCAAACAGAATGAAGGGTTCTTAGGGAAAGTACTGGGAGCCGGAAAAAGGTTGCTTACCGGGGAAAGTCTCTTTATGACCATCTTCACCAATCAGGTTCCGGGAAAAAAGAAAATAAGTTTTGCCTCTCCTTATCCGGGGAAAGTGATCCCCATTGATCTTACCGAGTATGGCGGGAAGTTCATTTGTCAAAAAGATGCTTTTTTATGCGCTGCAAAAGGAGTTGCCATTGGCGTGGAGTTTAGTCGTAAACTAGGTCGCGGTTTCTTTGGAGGAGAAGGGTTTATAATGCAGAAGCTGGAAGGTGATGGGATGGCCTTCGTACATTCGGGCGGTACTACAGCTAAAAAGGTATTGCAACCTGGAGAAAAGCTCAAGGTGGATACCGGTTGTATCATTGGTTTTACCAGGGATGTAAACTACGACATTGAGTTTATAGGAGGCATTAAAAACAGCCTTTTTGGAGGGGAAGGTTTATTCTATGCTACCCTTACAGGACCGGGTACAGTCTTCGTCCAGTCTTTGCCATTTAGTAGACTGGCAGGTCGAATTTTAGCTGCAGCACCACAAGGCGGCGGTAGAGATAAAGGAGAAGGAAGTATCCTTGGAGGCCTTGGAAATATGGTAAGTGGAGATAACCGTTTTTAAGTGTTAAATTAGCTTCTTCTTGTTCCCTTTTAGGAAAAAAAGCTTATTTTTATAACTGTTAACGAAAACGATTTCGCTTATAGATAACCATTACTTTTTCTAACCAAGGTTAACTAATTTTTACCATTATGGCAAGAGCGATGTTTGAGTACACCAAGACAGTACTAAGTAAAGTAAGTTTTGATGTTACTCTGTTCTGCAAAGAGGTTAAAAAGGCACTTCAGCGATTATTACCTTATGAAATTGAGGAGTTGAAGTTGTACATTTTTACCCTGATTCGGCAAAACCCCGAATTAAATAAATGTCTAATTTATCTAAATCCTTAAAATAAAAAGCGGCTAATTAAAAGCCGCTTTTTTTACTTTTAATTGTGTTATTTTTTATGAATTGGACTAATGATCTTCACGTTCTGGAAGGCAATTGCTCCTTTGACAACACCTGCGATCGTGCTGCGCAGAGCTTCCACGATCTGCATTTTTAATTCACTTTTATTGTAAATGAGACTTACTTCCCTTGCCGGGTTAGGTTCCGAGAACATCCTTATGTTCTTTTGTTCATTTTCTTTAAGATCCAAAGTATGCAGGTAGGGGAGAAGGGTCATTCCCAGCCCCTCATTGGCAAGCTTTATCATGGTTTCAAAGCTACCACTCTCCAGCTGGAAATGTTGATCACTTGATTTACGTGTAGCCTTGCATAAATTGAGAATTCCATCCTTAAAACAATGCCCGTCTTCTAATAACAGGATATCGTCGAGGTCAAGATCTTCGGCCTCAAGTTTATTTTTAGAATGTAATCTATGCCCCGGCGGAGTATAACCTACAAAAGGTTCATAATAAAGAACCTGTTCTTTTATATTTGGTAGTTCCAAAGGAGTGGCAGCAATAGCTGCGTCAAGATGACCGTCTTCAAGTTTTTCAATTATTGCTTCGGTATGAAGTTCCTCTATTTTTAACTTCACTTTTGGGTACTTTTTTATAAAATTATGCAGGAACATTGGCAGGAGCGTTGGCATAACAGTAGGAATTACCCCCAATCTAAAAAGCCCGCCTACAAATCCTTTTTGTTGATCCACGATATCTTTAATCCTGTCACTCTCGTTCACAATGTTACGGGCCTGTTGAACGATCTTACGACCGGTCTCTGTAAGCTCAATAGGCTTTTTACTGCGGTCGAAGATAAGTACATCGAGTTCATCCTCCAGTTTCTGAATCTGCATACTAAGAGTAGGCTGGGTTACAAATACTTTTTGTGCCGCTTTTGTGAAGTTTTGATGTTCGGCCACCGCTAAAACGTAGTGTAACTGTGTAATGGTCATAGATTCCAGAATTTGTTCAGATGCAAAAGTATTTATTTTTTCTATAGAAATAATAAAAAAAGGTTCATTCCTCTATAATTGGATCCTGGAAAGTATAGTTATATAAAATGAAAAGAGCCGGGGTCATCCCGGCTCTTTTCAAAAAAATATATTCTTTAATCACTCTCCGCGGAGAATTTTATTAAAAGTTTTACTTGGTCGCATTGCTGCTGTGACCTTATCTTCTTCAGGTTTGTAATAGCCTCCAATATCCACAGGGGATCCCTGTGCGTCTATAAGCTCCTGTAAGATTCTCTCTTCATTTTCTTTCAGCTTAGTGCTTACCTTCTCAAAATGCTCTTTTAGCTCCTTGTCTTCGTTCTGTTCAGCTACAGCTTGTGCCCAAAAAAGAGCTAAATAAAAATGACTGCCCCTGTTGTCAAGTTCATTGACCTTGCGGGATGGAGATTTATCTTTTTCCAGGAATTCTTCCGTAGCTTTATCAAGGGCATTGGCGAGAACCAGCGCTCTTTTATTGTCATACTTTTCTCCAAGATGTTCCAGGGAAACAGCAAGTGCGAGAAACTCTCCCAGAGAATCCCAACGCAAATGTCCTTCCTCCACAAACTGTTGAACGTGCTTTGGAGCAGAACCACCGGCACCGGTTTCGAACAATCCGCCGCCATTCATAAGAGGAACGATAGACAACATCTTGGCGCTTGTACCCAGTTCCAGGATAGGAAAAAGATCTGTCAGGTAATCCCTAAGGACATTTCCTGTTACCGAGATTGTGTCTTTTCCTTCTTTAACGCGCTCCAGGGTATACCTGGTAGCATCTTCAACAGACATTATCTTGATCTCGAGCCCCGCTGTATCCTGATCCTTAAGATAAAGCTCTACTTTTTTTATAACTTCTGCATCGTGTCCACGGTCTTTATCCAGCCAGAAAATGGCGGGAGAACCTGTAGCTCTTGCACGATTCACTGCCAATTTCACCCAGTCCTGGATCGCAGCATCCTTTGTTTGGCACGCTCTCCAAATGTCTCCTTTTTCCACATTATGCTCCATAAGAACCTTACCGTCTCCGGTTACGATCTGCACAACTCCTGCTTCTTTTAATTCGAAGGTCTTGTCATGAGATCCATATTCCTCGGCTTTTTGAGCCATAAGGCCCACATTGGGAACTGTACCCATTGTTGTTGGGTCAAATGCACCCTTTTCCTTACAGAACTGGATAGTGGTTTCATAAAGATCTGCATAACTACTATCGGGGATCACGGCTTTCGTATCCTGCGGATTACCATCTGCATTCCACATTTTTCCTGAAGTTCGAATCATTGCAGGCATAGAAGCATCAATGATCACGTCACTGGGCACATGGAGGTTCGTAATTCCCTTGTCTGAATTTACCATGGCCAAATCGGGTCCCTCCTTTAGATCTTTTTCGATCCTGGAATTGATCTCCTGTCTTTTAGCATCGGGAAGGTTGTTGATCGCATTTAGCACATCTCCGAGCCCGCTATTAGGGTCGGCACCGGCCTCCTGAAGTTCATTTCCGTATTTTTCGAATATGTCTTTAAAGAAAACCTTTACTGCATGACCAAAAATAATAGGGTCGGACACTTTCATCATAGTCGCCTTCATGTGCAAAGAAAAAAGAACTCCTTTGTCTTTGGCATCCTTCACCTGTTCTTCAAGAAATTTAATAAGAGCTTTTTTACTCATAAAAGTTCCGTCAATAATTTCCCCTTTTTGAAGCTGAAGATCTTTTTTGAGAACCGTGGTTTTTCCTGATTCGCTTTTAAGCTGAATATTCACCTTTGTTGCCTCCTGAAGAGTAACAGATTTTTCATTATGCCTAAAGTCATCCTTGCTCATGGTGGCAACATGACTTTTGGAGTCTTTGCTCCATTCACCCATTGAGTGTGGATGTTTTTTCGCGTAGTTTTTTACAGCTTTTGGTGCGCGCCTGTCCGAATTTCCTTCGCGGAGTACAGGATTTACAGCACTACCTTTTACCTTATCATACTTCGACTGAATTTCTTTTTCTTCATCTGTTTTTGGTTCATCGGGATAACTTGGGAGATTGTATCCCTTTTGCTGCAATTCTTCTATAGCTGTTTTTAACTGTGGAATGGAGGCACTAATGTTTGGGAGCTTGATGATATTGGCTTCGGGTTGTTTTGCCAGTTCTCCTAATTCGGCAAGATCGTCGGAGACTCTCTGATCTTCGTTAAGTCTTTCGGGGAACTGGGCAAGAATTCTTCCTGCTAAAGATATATCCCTTGTTTCCAGTTTGACATTTGCCGGTTTTGTGAAGGATTCAACAACTGGTAAAAAAGAATATGTAGCGAGGGCAGGAGCCTCATCTGTCTTAGTATAAATAATTCTGGCTGTTTTTGACATATTGAATATTTTAATTTTTGATCAAGAGTGTGCAATTTACCATTTTTAAAGCGTATTTCACAGGTTGGAAGGTTAAGATAGAGAGAGAAAGAGGATCAATCTCAAAAGTTGGGTCTAAAGTGAAAAATAAGTTTCTTTGCGGATAAATATTTCCCGGTGAATAAAGAG
>NZ_JAPONB010000015.1 GCF_026676115.1 Salinimicrobium sp. TH3
TCTCTTTATTCACCGGGAAATATTTATCCGCAAAGAAACTTATTTTTCACTTTAGACCCAACTTTTGAGATTGATCCGCATTGCTTTAGGTCCACCCCTTCAGGATCACCGACCGCAGGGAGGTAATCCTGAAGGTAGAAGTGGGAATTCAAAAATACGAGGCAACCTTAGAATTTTTTTCCGTAGCCAAACCGGCTTTATTTCGATATGCCATTCTTTTCCTCGTAAACCTTTTTATCTGTTAGATCGAGGATCATAGGGGTAATACTTGTTCTGCCTTGCTTTACCGCCCACCGGTCTGTTCCATCTTCTACATCTTCAATAGGGAAAACAGTGAACCAGTAGTGTTCGCGGCCCATGGGGTCTTCCTGCTGAATTACTTTACCATCATAGTGCCGTACAGACTGGCAGGTCCAGGTTATTTCTCCACTGGGATTTCTCGGGAAATTGATATTGAGAAGTTCCATGCTCGATTCGTGCATTACTTCTTTTAAAGAATCTACAACGAATGGTTCCAGAGCATTAAAATCGGGCTCATTCTGGCCGACTGAAACGCTAAGGGCAATTCCCCGTATTCCAAAAAGTACAGCCTGTCTTGCAGCCGAGAGGGTTCCTGAATGCCAGGCTGAATTTCCAAGGTTGGATCCAATATTAATTCCTGAAAGCACTATGTCAATATCATCAAATAAATGGGCGCCAAGGGCTACACAATCGGCAGGTGTGCCGCTTACTCTGAATGCTTCTATTCCTTCAAAATGAATAGGCGATTTTTTATAAGTGATGGGTTTAGCCGAAGTGATGGCCTGTCCCATGGAAGACTGTTCCACATCTGGTGCCATTACAATCACTTCCCCATATTTTGAGGCGCATTTTGCGAGGCAGGAAAGTCCGGGACTATATATTCCGTCGTCGTTGGTTACAAGAATTTTCATGTCAAAAGTTTTGTTTCAGGTTATAAGTTTAAAATACAAAACTTTGAGATAAGATAAAATGCTACAATTATAAGTCTGTGTTAAGGAGTTCGTTAAACTACCTTCTGCATATTATATTTGAAGAAACCACTATTATGAAACAAGCTGTTCTCATTCATAATCCTACAGCAGGATCTGGTGAACATTCCAAAGAGAGGCTGGTCAAAAAGATTGAGACGGCCGGTTATGAGGTTGAGTATTTTTCCACAGATATTCCGGGTTGGGAACGGTTCATCCAGTATAAAGCGGAAGTCATTTTTCTTGCCGGAGGTGATGGTACCGTACAAAAGCTTGCTGCAGAATTGCTCAAAGCAGGAGATCCTGTGCAGAAGGTTCCTGTTCAAATATTGCCTATGGGAACGGCAAATAATATTGCCTCTACTCTTGGGTTAAATACTTCCGTAGAAAAACTTGTTAAGCTTCAGAAGTGGGAAAGTTTTGATGCGGGAGAGGTGGAATGGACAGGGGATTCTAATTTTTTTATTGAAGGTATTGGCTTCGGAATTTTTCCCAGATTGGTGAAGGTCATGAAAGAAAGGAAAAAGGAGGAAGGTGAACCGGAAGGTCCAGAAGTAGAACTTAAACAGTCCTTGCAGCAATTGCTTCAAATTGTAAGGAACTACGAAGCTTGTGAAGCAATAATTATTACTGATGGAGAAGAAATTACCGGGAAATTTCTTCTTATAGAATTAATGAACATCAGGTTCATTGGACCTAATTTCGATCTTGCACCCACTTCCAGAATCAATGATGGAAAACTTGAATTGGTGGCGATTCCTGAAGAAGCCCGGGAAAACCTGGAGAACTATATTCAGGACCTGTTGAACGATAATAGAAAAGCTTCACTGGAAGATTTCACCTTGTTAAGGAAGATAAGTATGGGGCGCTTAAAATGGTTTGGAGGGGATATGCATATTGATGATGAGAGAATTGAAAATTACCAGGGGGAAGAAGTCAAATTTAAGATCAATGAGGCCGCGTTCAATTTTAGGGTTAGAAGTTGATTTGGGGAATTTCCCCCATTTTTTACCAGATTAACTTTCTTGTTTATAACGAGTTACTTTTTTGATGACATTTGTTAATTCAAAACAATTCTCATTATGAAAAGAACTAATTCAAATCAATCTTACATCCGGCTTTTGATGGGAATAGCCGGTTGGTTCCTGCCGGGGCTTTTAGCGTTATTGTCTTTATTTCTTCTCGGCTGCCAGAACAAGAATTACGCAAAGGTTCCTGAAGAACCCGCGATTGTTGAAGTTACCCCAGAGCAAAAGATCGAAAGAGGAAAATATCTGGTCACGACGATTGGATGTGCAGACTGCCATTCTCCGAAACAACCTGGAGCTCGTGGTCCTGAAGAATTAAAAGGATTGGAATTATCCGGATTTCAGCAGGGGCAGGAGCTTCCTGCAGTTGATATGGCCAGTCTTCCACCGGGCTTCATGGTCTTTAATGGAGACCTCACGGCAGGTATAGGGCCATGGGGAACTTCCTTTGCAGCAAACATAACTTCAGATGAAACAGGGATAGGCAACTGGACAGAAGAACAGTTCAAAACGGCAATGCGCAAGGGAAAATTCAAAGGACTTGAAAATGGAAGAGATCTTTTGCCTCCTATGCCGTGGTTCAACTTCGCTCATCTCACCGATGAAGATCTCGAGGCAATGTTTGCTTATCTAAAGAGTACCAGGCCGGTGGAGAATGTGGTTCCGGCACCAATACCACCAGCCCCTACAGTAGCCATGAAATAAGAGTTGTAAAAATGTCATTTTTGGAAGGTATAAAAAAGGCCCTGCAATTTGCAGGGCCCCAACCGTTTCCGGCCAACCTAAACTTAAACAAAAATCAAAAGGACCTATTTCCAGTATTGCGGTTTGGTATCTTCGGTAAGCTGGTTCCAGTAGCCCGGTGTTACCTTATGACCATCAAAGGTTTTTAGTTTTCTTTCATATACAGCAACTACAGGATTAAAAGTAATATCTGTGACTCCTACCGTAAATAATTGTGGATCTTCGGGAGTTTTCCTCTTTTCTTCCTCTACCAGCACCTCAAATCCGTTGTGCTCGAGAAGTCGGGTGAGAAACTCCTTGCGGTCTTCATCAATTTTCTTCTCAATGAAGCTTACTCTTGTTTCTCCAATGCTTCCGAAGCTATGTTTGCCATCTAATGCCATAAGTTTTTAATTTAAACCTGCACTTAATTGATATATGTAGTCGTACAACGGACTGTATAAGCCAAGAACCACAATTCCGATAACGGTGATCAAAAGCCCCAGTTTCATGTACAATTTATTCTCAAAAAATGGAATTGGAGCTTCCCCTTTTCGAACAAACATTGCTCTTATCACCAACAAGTAATAGTATAGCGAAATGGTCACGTTCACCACAGCCAGAAAGACCAGCAGGTAATAACCTTCGCTGGCTGCTGCCGTAAAGAGGAAGAACTTTCCGAAGAAACCTGCCACCGGCGGAATTCCCGCTAAAGAGAAAAGGGCCAGCATCATCACCAGGCTTAGCTTTGGATTCGTACGGTACAAACCTTCGTAATCTTTCATGTTCTCTTTTCCGGTTTGCGTGGAAATAGCCTGCACCACTCCAAAAGCTGCCAAATTCGAGAAGATGTATATTGTAACAAAATAGACCACTGTAGCTGTTCCTAACTGGCTACCGGTCATAAGACCCAGCAAAATAAAACCTGCCTGGGCAATAGAGGAGTAGGCGAGGAAACGCTTCATATTCTCTTGGCGTAAGGCAAAGATGTTCCCAATAAACATTGTGGCCACTGCCAGCACATAAAGCATAGGCTCCCAAATGTGCATCAAAGGTTTGAGTACAGTGAATAACAGGATCATAAGAATAAATGCAGCAGCACCTTTTGAAATTACCGAAAGGTAAGAGGCAATGCCGATTGGAGCTCCCTCATAAACATCGGCAGTCCAAAAATGGAAAGGCACGAGGGAAATCTTAAACGCCAGTCCGGCAAAGAACAATAAAAACCCGAGAAGTGTAAGATTTTCTGCAGTCAGGGTGATTAATATATCCTCAAAATAGATAGAACCATTTGTAGCATAAAGCATGGTGATCCCAAACAGCGAAACGCCTGAAGCCAAAGCTGCCGAAAGTATGAACTTAATTCCCGCCTCGCCCGATTCTCTTTTGATGATCTCGAAAGCAGCAAGTGCAGCGACCGGAAGGGTGGAAAGTTCCATTCCTATAAAGAACATAAGAAAATCTCCGGCAGAGATCATAAAATACATTCCCAGAAGGGAGGCGAACAACAGGATGAAAAATTCTGTGCCCCTTTCCTGGCTTAGCATATTCTTTTCCAGCCATTCCGCCGACTGAAGTAAAAGGGTGAAAACGCCAATATTTAAAATGCCTTTGAAAAAGTGGATCATGTCATTACTCCTGAACATTCCTCCAAACAGAAAACTTTCCGCTAGCGGCAGGAAACCTACAGCAGTGTGAATTCCGAAGAAAAGCAAAGCCAGGTGGAGAATACTACTCTTTTTATGATCGGGGATGGCGATCTCGGCAATGATAAGCAGCAGGATAATCGCCAGTAGGGAGATCTCGTGCCGCATTAGTAAAAAACTACTCAGTTCCATTTTCTATTCTTTTAATTTATAGCACTCCCTGAATAAAAGGCTGAAGGCTTTCCATGATCAGGTTACTTATCCACAAAGGAGCGATTCCAATTCCTACAATGGGGATCAACAATAGCATAATTCCGGTTTTCTCATACCAGGTGGTTCTTTCCAGATTGTTATAAGCTTCATTCTTCACCGGTCCCATGAGCATTATTCCTACCACCCGCAGTACATATACCGCAGTTACGACTATTGCTGAAATAGAGACAATGGTGGCTACCCTGTAGAACATGCTGTCCTGCTGAAATGCACCCATAAAGATGTTCATCTCAGCGACGAATCCGCTGAAGCCGGGTAGACCCAGTAAAGCCATTCCCGCAATTACATATACCACCGAAATAAAAGGAATCACCTTTAGCAGACCACCAAGTTTTGTGATATCCCGGGTGTGGGTTCTGCCGTAGATCATCCCGATCAAAGCAAAGAAAAGAGCCGTCATGAATCCGTGAGACAGGGATTGTAAAATGGCACCATTCCATGCTGTTTTGTTTAGCATGAGCAGCGCAAAGGTCACCATCCCAAGGTGGCTGACAGATGCATAGGCGTTAATATATTTTAGATCGGTTTGACGCAGGGCAGCAAAGGCCCCATAGATCACTCCGGTAGCCGAAAGTATGATAAAGAACCAGCTCCACTCTAATGCTCCGGCAGGAAGCAGGAACATAGCTACTCTGAAAATTCCGTAGCCTCCAAGCTTCATTAAAACTCCGGCGTGTAGCATGGAAACTGCAGTAGGCGCAGAAGCATGTCCGTCAGGTGACCAAGTATGGAATGGAAATAAGGCTCCTAAAATGGCAAATCCTATGAAGGTTAATGGGAAGAACAGCTTCTGGGCTTCAAAAGGAATATTCACCTTGGCGATCTCGAGGATATTGAAAGTTAGCGCTCCTCCATCGGCATTTGAGTTGAAGTAGATGCCCAGAATTCCCACCATCAAAACTGCGGAAGCTCCCATTAACATCAGGGTGAGCTTCATGGCCGAATACTCTTTGTTTCCGGAACCCCAAATCCCGATAAGCAGGTACATTGGGATCACGGCGATTTCATAGAAAACGAACATGGTAAAGAGATCTATGGAAATAAAGAACCCGTAGACTCCGGTAGCCAGCACGATAAGGGAAATAAAGAACTCCTTTGGCAACTCTTCCATCTTCCAGGAGATGAAGACACCGGCGAGAACAATGATGGAAGTAAGCAGGATCAATGAAACCGAGATCCCGTCCACTCCAATATTATAATGGATGTTGAATTGTTCGAACCACACAAGGTCGCGGGTGAAGAGCATAACCACGTCATTGACTGCCCTTTCCCTGAAGTAGGCGAACAAAAGATTTATTGCCATTCCCAGCTGGACTAAACCGCCAATCATGGAAATGATCCTTGCCTGTTTAAGATCTTTCGTAAACACCAGCGCCAGGATCACCAGTACCGGAACAACGATAAATAGAGTTAGAATATCCATAGCACCTTAATTGTTAAATATATAAATGAAGACCAGGATGAGTACCACCAGGCCTCCCATGAAACCAAAGGCATAATCCTGAACTTTTCCCGATTGCAAGCCTTTTATTTTCCGGGAAATCACAACCGTTTGGTTACCTATACCCTCCATGGTGCCGTCAATGATTTTTTTGTCAAACTTCGCAATCGGCGCCGCGACATTTTTGAAGAAAATATTTCTGGCTACAAAGAGGTAGATTTCATCAAAATAGAATTTATGGGAGGTCCATTTGTATAGAGATCCAAATGCCGTTGCAAATCGGAAAGCCAGGTCGTTCTCTTTTTTGTAAAAGATCCAGGCAAGGAAGATTCCTAATGCTCCCACCGCCACAGCTATTGCTGCAAGGGGTAAATTTAAATGGGCTTCAAAACCCACTTTATCTGCGGTCACCAGTTCACTGAAGGGAACAAAACCTGCTGTTAATGTCAGCACTGCCAGCACGATAAGAGGAATGGTCATGGAAGCGGGAGATTCGTGCGGAGTATGTTTATACTGTTTGTCCTTGCTCCAGAAGATTCCGAAGTAAAGCCTGAACATGTAAAATGCAGTCAATCCTGCCACAAATACACCCACTCCATAAATGAACTGGCTGTTGCTGTAAGCGGCAACAAGGATCTCATCCTTACTCCAGAACCCGGCCAGCGGCGGCACACCGGCAATTGCCAGAGCTGCGATTAGGAAGGTGATGTTGGTAACTGGCATGTATTTTCTAAGTCCGCCCATATCCTGTAGCAAATTACTGTGTACCGCGTGGATCACAGATCCTGCTCCCAGGAATAATAAGGCTTTGAACATCGCGTGAGTGAAGAGGTGGAACATGGAAGCCATATAACCCACACCCTCGTGTCCATCGAATCCTGAAACTCCCAGGGCCATCATCATATAACCTAATTGGGACATGGTTGAGAAGGCGAGTACTCTTTTAATATCGGTTTGAGTAATGGCAATAATAGCTGCAAATAATGCTGAAAATGCTCCGACGTAGGTAACGATCTGTAGCGCAAAACCATCTTCAACCATATAGAACATGGGGAAGAGACGGGCAACGAGATAAACACCGGCTACAACCATGGTTGCGGCGTGAATTAAAGCCGAGACAGGGGTAGGTCCTTCCATCGCATCCGGCAACCAGATATGTAGCGGGAACATAGCCGATTTCCCCGCACCTCCCATAAAAATGAGGATGAGGGCCCAGGTGATCACCGAAAGACCCATAAACGAAGAGGAGGCCCAGGTAAGGATCGCCGGTCCCTGTGGATCATTCAATAATTGAAAATCAAATGTATTGGTATAGAAGCCGATGATAAAGATCCCGATCAAAAATCCGAAGTCGGCAAAACGGGTAACTATAAAGGCTTTTTTGGCAGCTGCAATTGCCGAAGTCTTTGTGTAGTAGTAGCCTATGAGCAGGAAGGAAGAAACCCCCACCAGCTCCCAGAAAATGTAGATCTGAAAGAGATTTGTGGCAAGGACTAATCCATACATTGAAAAAGTGAATAAAGACAAGTAGGCGAAGAAACGGGTATATCCTTCGTCACCTTTCATGTAACCTCTACTGTAGATGTGCACCATCAGGGAGACGGTGGAGACAACGATAAGCATCATTACCGAAATAGGATCCACAAGTACTCCCATATCTATATGCAGCGTATCTGTAAAATTGATCCAAACCGTTTTTTCAATAAAGGTTTGGAAGACGCCATTCACTTTTCCTGCAACAAAGAAGTACTGCCATGCAGTGTAGTAGGAGAGGAAGGTTGAAATGGCAAGTCCCGCAACACCTATAACGCCCGATGCTGCCGGTTTGATCTTATGGCTGAAGATCCCAAGGACCAGGAAGACAGCCAGGGGAATCGCAGGAATTAAAAGAAGGTTGATAAGGTTCATTTCTTTTACGGATTAATGCTTCATGGTTTCAGTTTCGCTAACTTCTACAGAGCCTGTTCGCCTGTAAATGTTGATAATGATCGCCACCGCCAGGGCAGTTTCGGCTGCAGCTACGGCTATGATGAAGATCGAATACACCATTCCCTGCAGGAGCTCGGGATAGAGGTATTTATTGATCACCACAAAATTTATGACCGAAGAATTCAGAATGAGTTCCACCGAGATGAGGATGGAGATGAGGTTCTTTCGGGTAATAAAACCGTACACTCCTATAAAGAACAGGATAGAAGTGAGGGTGAGGATTTCGTTTATGCTTACGCCCGGGATCATAGATTTTATATTTATCGGCAACTGCCGGATGTTTTCAAATTCAGGTTCAAAAATGTCTTTTTAGACACCTATTTCTTCTTCAGGAACTTTTTTTTCCTTGATTTCTTTAGAGATGTTTTGAAGAATCTTTTCAGGATCCACTTTTTCCAGGGGTGGCTGCTTGATCTGTTTTCCGCCTTTGGCGATCACTATTGCTCCTATCATTGCTGAAAGCAGCAGTACACTAATAACTTCAAACGGAAGAATAAATCCTTGTTTTTCGAAGCTGAGAAGCGCTCTGCCGATTTCAGCAGTCGTGGTAGTGGTAGTCACTCCTGCTGCTTCAAAAGGATGAGCATAGATCGTGGCCAGGAAAACACTTAAACCCAGCAGGCAAAGCAAGGACGAGATCGCCCGGCGTGATTTTTTTGCCACCTCCAGTTCCATTTCAATATGATGAATAAGGAGTACTGAAAAGATAATAAGTACTACGACACCTCCCGCGTAAACAGTTAGCTGAATGGCAGCCAGGAAGTTGTAATCCATTTGGAAATATAAACCGGCAGCCCCTATAAGTACAAAAAGGAGATACACTACCGACCGAAGCATCTTTCGGCTACTCACCGCGGCAACGGCCGAAGCCACCATTATTATTGCAAGGATGTAAAAAATTACTTTTTCCATGGCTTATTCTTCTACACCGGCTCTAACCTTTGAACCGGGTTTATTTAATATTCTCGTAAGCTGAGTCCTGTCATAAACAGAGTTCTCAAAGTTTTGCGCCCACTTTATGGCATCAGAAGGACAGGCATCTACACAAAGTCCGCATTGAGTGCACATTCCAAAGTGGTAAATATGTTTATCTATAGCTTTTTTCTTTTTCCCGGTCTCCGGATCAATAACGCGGTCCCAAATGATCTCTATACTTCCGTTAGGGCAGGCCAGTTCACATTTCTGACAACCGGTACAGCTGTGTTCGTTGTTCTCATCATGTGGCATGACCACTTCCCCGCGAAAACGTTCAAACATCTTCAGCGTATCGCGGTTGTCGGGGTATTGTTGCGTAATTGCACCTTTTCGGGCATTCAGGAAATATTTTCCGGTGACCCTCATTCCTGTGAGAAGAGTTCTAATCCCGTGATATATGTTTGAGAAATAACCCATAGCAATTAGATTTGAATGGTAAGGTTAAGCCATACTATTACGGCCATTAGCACCAGGTTCACCAGGTTGATGGGGAGCAGATATTTCCACTCAAGGGTTAACAACTGATCAACTCTTAACCTCGGAAATGTCCAGCGAAACCACATCATTAAGAACACCAGCACAAACGTTTTTGCAAGGAACCAGAAGAGACCCATCCATGGGAGGGATTCGGTTATCCCGAAAGGAGATAACCAGCCTCCGAAAAAGATTGTGGTGGCGATGGCGGCAATGATGAACATATTGATAAATTCTGCCAGGAAGAAGTAAGCGAACTTCATCCCGGAATACTCGGTGTGATACCCTGCCCCAAGTTCAGATTCGGCTTCAACCATATCGAATGGGGCACGGTTAGTTTCGGCTGTACCTGCGATCATATAGATCATAAAGGCAATGATGGCAGGAATATGTCCCTGGACGATCAACCAGCCGCTTTTTTGGACCTCGATGATCTCAGAAAGCTGCAGGCTACCGGTTAGGATCACCATGGTAAGCAGGGAAAGCCCAACAGAAAGTTCATAACTCACGGTTTGTACTCCGCTGCGCATAGCGCCAATCAAAGCAAATTTGTTGTTGCTGCTCCAGCCTCCCAAAAGGATACCAATCACGCCAATAGAGGAAATGGCGATTAAAAAGAAGATTCCGATGTTGATGTCAAAAGCCTGGAGATCTTTGGTGAATGGAAAAACAGCCAGAGCCATTAGGGAGGTGACGATAACGAAGTAAGGCGCGAGGTTATAGAGGAATTTATCGGCTTTTACAGTTCCGGTAAGTTCCTTAGAGACCAGTTTTAAAGCATCGGCAATAGTCTGGAATAAACCCAGGTAACCAACCCGGTTCGGACCGATTCGAAGCTGAAACCATGCAGCTACCTTTCTTTCGAGCAATACAAGGAATAACCCCAGCACTGCGAAGACAGTGAGATAGATCAGTGCGATCATAGCCATGTTCAACACCTCTGTACTTATTAACCAATTAATTATGTTAGAAATGCTGTTCATTTTTTTCAGGTTAACGATCAATATCAGGTACAACAATATCTATAGTGGCCATGGTGGCGACCAGGTCTCCAATCTTCCCGCCCACTGCAATATGGTTGAGGAGGGAAAGGTTGGATAGTCCGGGAGAGCGGAATTTCACCCGGTACGGATTCTTTGTTCCGGCACTTATAATATAAACCCCGAATTCCCCTCTGGCGGTCTCGACTTTTTGATAGAAATCTCCTTTTGGCAATTTTATCACCGCATTGGTTGCAACCTTGAAATCGCCTTCGGGTATGTTGTCAATTAATTGTTCAATAATGGCCAGGGATTCCCACATCTCGGCGATCCTCACCTTATATCTTGCAAAAGAATCCCCTGTGGTATCAAGAGCTTCAGTAAATGTTATTTTATCAAGAGCGCTGTAGGGATGATATTTTCTTACGTCGCAGGAATAGCCCGATGCTCTTGCTACAGGGCCTGAGGCACCAAAATTGATTGCATCTTCTTTAGATAGAATACCTACTCCTTTTGTCCTTTTTTGAAAGATAATGTTGCCGGTGAGGAGCCGGTCGTATTCAGGAAGTTTGGACCTGAAATGAGGTATAAATTCCTTGACCCTTTTTACAAAATTGGGATGTATGTCCTGCATTAGTCCTCCGGGAACGTTGTAGTTCATAGTTAAACGGGCACCACAGGTCTCCTCAAAAATATCATTGATCATTTCGCGGTCTCTAAAACCGTAGAAGTAGGTAGTGAGAGCACCAACGTCCATACCCATAACTCCCCACCACAAGGTGTGTGAAGCAATGCGGGTTAGCTCTCCCAGGATGGTGCGAATGACCTTTACCCTTTCAGGAACTTCGAGTTCCAAGGCGTTTTCAACACAAAGACAAACTGCTTCATTGTTTATATGAGAAGACAGGTAATCAAGTCGGTCTGTAAGATGTACGATCTGCTGGTAGCTGTTGTTCTCGCACATTTTCTCAATTGAGCGGTGGATGTAGCCGAGATCGGGCTCCACTTTTTTAATGATCTCCCCGTCAATGGTGAGCAGCAGTCGCAATACTCCGTGGGTCGCAGGGTGCTGCGGCCCCATGTTGATGAAATATTCTTCGGACTTGAAGTTCGATTTTGATGTCGTGGGTTCTTTTATAGCTGTTTCCATAATTCCTATTTTACAACCATGTTCAGTTCATCCACATAATCCTTTCGCAGTGGGTAACCTTCCCAGTCTTCAGTGAGAAACAGCCTTTTCAAATTGGGATGTTTGCTGAATTTTATTCCGAAGAAATCGAAGACCTCCCGCTCGTGATAATTGGCAGTGGCCCAAATATCCTGTACACTGCCTAAAACAGGATTTTCCCGATCCTCTGTCTGTACTTTTACTACCAGCATGTGCCTGTGAACTGTGGACTCAAGGTGGTATACCACTCCTAATTCTTTACCGTAATCCACCCCGGTGAGACAAAAGAGGTAATCAAAATGGGTTTCAGGGTTGTTTTTTAGCAGTTGCATGAGTTCGTGCAGCTGTTCCGGCTGTGTGCTGAGGTTCAGGAACTGGCTACCTTCTTCAGAGAATTGGGGCTGAGGAAATTCGGGATCTGGGAACCAGCTTAAAATGGTTTTTTGTAGTACGTCGTTGGTCATGGCCATTACTATTTAATTTCCTTCATCAAAACCGTCGATGGGATTCGGTTTTTCCTGTCTTTTTTCCTTCAGAATCTTTTGCTGCAGCATGATCATTCCGTCGAGTAAAGCTTCGGGTCTTGGAGGACATCCGGGAACATAAACATCCACCGGGATCACGTGATCTGCTCCCTTTACGACCGAATAAGAGTTGTAAAAGAAAGGACCTCCGCTAATGGCGCAGGCACCCATGGCAATTACATATTTTGGCTCGGCCATCTGGTCATACAAACGCCGTAGTACCGGAGCCATTTTTGTGGTGATAGTTCCCGCGATAATAATAAGGTCGGCTTGCCTGGGGGACGGGCGTGCAACTTCAAAACCAAAGCGGGAGTAATCATGGCGGGCAGCGCCTGTTTGCATCATTTCTATGGCACAACAACTGGTACCGAAATACAGCGACCATAAGGAATTGGCCCGGCCCCAGTTAATAACCTTATCAAGAGAGGTGACCAGGATATTTCCGCCGTTTCCTGCAGGAATTACGTCTCCGGGAAAATCTGCCGGAATTTCGCCTTTTTGGGCAGCCTGTTCTTTATTGTTTACTATTCCCATTTTAATGCTCCTTTTTTCCATGCATATGCTAATCCCAATCCCAGGATGAAGAGGAAGATGAGGATCTCTACAAGTGCTATACTTCCCATTTCTCCGAAAACTACCGCCCATGGCACCAAAAAGGCAACTTCCACGTCAAAAATCAGAAAGAGAATGGCAAAGAGGTAGTAGCCTACTTTAAACTGAACCCAGGTGGGTCCTATAGTGGTCATTCCACTTTCATAGGGTTCTCTCTTGGCAGGGTTGTCAGATTTTGGAGAAATGAGGTTGGAGAGAAAGTTAGCGCCGGCGACCAATACGATCCCCGCGATAAGAAAAACGATGATTGCTTCTGAACCCATTATGATACAGGTTTATTTGTTAATAAAATTAACGTTTCAGTTGCAGGTAAGAACTGATGAAGATCAGTTCTACGCTACTTTACTTCATAAGTTTCTCCCGAAAAGAACAGGTCATCTGTCTGTTTAAATTTTGACTTTGACTTTATCTGCGCTGTGAGCGCATCTTCTCTCTCTTCAAGGGTAACATCGTCATAACTTCTAATAATTCCGGTTACTAAAGGATATTCCAATCTCACCAGCATTTGGTGCATGGTAGGATCTTTTTCTTTGGCGTCGTGAACCAGGATGTCTTCTTCAGTTACTCCATTTTCACCTATTGTCACTACCTCCAGCTTCAGCTTATTTAGCATCAACCCTTTGTTGCGCTCTTTTCCGAAGATCATTGGCTTTCCGTGCTCCACGAACAACTGCTTATCTTCTCTTACTGACTTGTCTGTGTACTTTACGTAACACCCGTCATTGAAGATCACGCAGTTTTGAAGAACTTCTACAAGAGAGGTGCCTTTGAACTTTTCAGCCTCAATAAAGATATCAGTCATTTCTTTTGGGGCATTTCCCCCAATCCGGGCAAAGAACCTTGCCTGTGCACCTATGGCCAGTTCTCCCGGCGAGAATGGTGGCTGAGTGTTTCCAAAAGGAGAAGATTTGGTTTTTTGACCTACCAGCGAGGTAGGGGAGAATTGTCCTTTTGTAAGTCCGTAGATCTCGTTGTTGAACAGGATAATGTTGAGATTGATGTTCCTTCGGAGTACATGGATAAAGTGATTTCCACCTATTGCCATGCTGTCACCATCGCCGGTGATCACCCATACGCTGAGGTTTGGATTCGCTAATTTCACTCCCGATGCAATTGCCGGAGCCCTTCCGTGAATTCCATGCATTCCATAGGTTCCCATATAATAAGGGAAGCGGGAAGAGCAGCCAATTCCGGAGATGAATACCACATCCTCCTTTTTGACACCCATTTCGGGCAGGGCTTTTTGAACAGACCTCAGAATAACATAGTCGTCACAGCCGGGACACCATCTTACCTCCTGGTCATTTGCAAAATCCTTATACGTGTACTTATTTGCAGTTACTGTTTCCATGTTATTCTACAATTTGTTTGAATTTCTCTAAAAGCTCATTATTGGCAAATGGAAGTCCCTGGACCTTATTGTGTTGAAGGAATTCCCTGCTGAAGTTCATCCTGAGAATGTTGGCGAATTGACCATTGTTCAATTCACACACCACTATTTTTTTGAACTTTTTAAACACCTCTTCGGTGTTTCGCGGAAGCGGATTGATATAGTTAAAATGAGCGAATCCAATATTTCTGGAACCTGCGTCATAAAGTTGTTTGGCAGCAGTGTGAAGAGAACCATATGTACCACCCCATCCCACTATAAGCAGATCACCTTCTGAAGCAAATTCGGGAATGAGATCAGGAATGAAACTCTGTACCCTTTTCACTTTTTCGGCCCTTACCTGCGTCATTACTTCATGGTTTTCGGGCACGTGGGAAACGTTTCCGGTCTTTTGGTCTTTTTCAAGGCCTCCCACGCGATGTTCAAATCCGGGGGTGCCGGGAACAGCCCAATCTCTTGCAAGGGTTATTTCGTCCCTGTTGTACGGATGCCAGTTTTCTTTTACCTCTGTAACTTTTCTGGTTTTGATCTCGGGCAGATCTTCTACTTTTCTAATCCTCCATGGAGCTGAACCGTTAGCGATATAACCGTCTGTCAATAGTACTACCGGAGTCATATGCTCCAGGGCCAGTTTGGCTGCCTGATATGCGTAGGTAAAACAGTTCGCCGGAGTACTTGCTGCGATCACGATCACAGGGCTTTCCCCGTTACGACCGTACATCGCCTGTAGCAGGTCAGATTGTTCGGTTTTAGTCGGTAAACCTGTTGATGGTCCTCCACGCTGCACGTTTACTACAACCAGCGGTAACTCGATCATCATCGCAAGTCCTAATGCTTCTCCTTTAAGTGCAAGCCCCGGCCCTGAAGTAGTTGTAATGGCAAGGTCCCCCGCAAAAGAAGCTCCGATCGCAGAGGTGATTCCTGCTATTTCATCTTCTGCCTGGAAAGCCTTCACTCCAAAATGCTTGTGTTTTACGAGTTCATGCAGGATATCTGTCGCCGGAGTAATAGGATAGGAACCTAAAAATAGTTCCAATCCGGATTTTTCAGCTGCGGCCAGGAATCCCCATGCTGTGGCTGTATTTCCCATAATGATCCTGTATGTGCCACTCTGCATCTTTGCAGGAGATACACTATAGGAGTTAGGGATTAGCTCGATAGTTTCAGCATAGAAATAACCGGCATTAAGAACTTTAGTATTTGCCTCAATAAGATGAGGTTTTGTTTTAAACTTCTTGTTGAAGAATTCTATAGTATGTTCAGGAGAACGGCTGTAAAGCCAGTAAACCATTCCGAGAGCAAACATATTTTTGCTGCGGGTGATCATCTTTTGATCAAGACCTTCAATGTTTTTTAACGCTTCTTTGGTCAAAGAAGACATTGGCACCTGGATCACCCTGTAATTGGAGAGACTTCCGTCTTCCAGAGGATTAGTGGCGTATTGCGCCTTCTCCAGGTTCTTTTTTGTAAAGGAATCTGCATCTACAATAATCGTCTGCCCCGGTTTTACCGCATAAAGGTTTGTCTTAAGGCCTGCAGGGTTCATCGCTACCAGCAGGTCTACATTGTCACCCGGTGTGCTGATCTCCACACTACCAATGTGGACCTGGAATCCTGAAACCCCATAGAGACTACCCTGAGGAGCCCGTATTTCAGAAGGGTAATTAGGGAAAGTTGCCACGTCATTGCCAAACATGGCCGAGGTATCAGAAAATTGAGTTCCCGTGAGCTGCATTCCGTCACCGGAATCTCCCACAAAGCGGATCACTACGGCCTCCAGAGCTTCAGCTTCGGATCTGGGTTTTTCTGCTGCTATCATACATTTTAGTTTAGAGACCTTCCGGATAGACCAAAAGGTGCAGATGTTGTTTCAAATGTATTTTTATTCGGCAGCAGGAAATATGATGCAGGTCATATTGTTTTTAAAATGAGCTTATTAAGAATAATTCTTAGTTAAATAAAATATGACGACCGTCATGTTTGAGCAGGTAAAGCCACAATACTTTTATTGGGAAAATCAAGTAATAATTTAAAATCTTTAGTTATGGCTCTTTTTATAACAGACGAATGTATCAACTGCGACGCATGTATTTCGGAATGTCCGAATAATGCTATTTACGAACCAGATCAGGAATGGTCATTGGCAGATGAAACTGCACTGGAAGGAATTGTAACCACTCCCCGTGGTGAAGAAATGGATGCAAATGAACAACAGGAAGCATTATCTGATGAATTCTACTTTATTGTAGCCGATAAATGTACCGAGTGTAAAGGCTTCCATGATAATCCGCAGTGTGTTTCTGTGTGTCCGGTAGACTGTATTCACCCAAGGGAAGACATGGAAGAGAGTGAAGAGCAATTGTTAGAGAAAAAAGTGTGGCTTCATGGAGCTTAATAAGTGAACCAACAACCGGAAATATCATGGTGAAAAACTTTCCAAAGCTCATTTGTGATGCCAACGAAGCTGTGGCCCGTGTAGCACATAAAACGAATGAAGTATGTGCCATTTATCCTATCACCCCGGCTTCTCCTATGGGAGAGCATGTGGATGTGTATAGTTCAAAAGGCAAAAAGAACATTTGGAATAATGTTCCAAAGATCGTAGAAATGCAGAGTGAAGGTGGCGCTGCGGGTGCTGTTCATGGCTCACTTCAAGCCGGAGCGCTTACTACAACGTTTACGGCCTCGCAGGGATTACTTTTAATGATCCCGAACATGTATAAGATAGCAGGGGAATTGCTGCCCAATGTGATACATGTCGCTGCGCGTACAATTGCAACTCATGCACTTTCAATTTTCGGTGATCATTCAGATGTTATGGCAGCCCGGCAAACGGGCTTTTCTATGCTCTTTGGTGGCTCGGTACAGGAAGCTCAGGATTTTGCTCTTATTTCACAAGTAGCTACTTTAAGATCAAGAGTTCCTTTTCTGAATATTTTTGACGGTTTTAGAACCTCTCATGAAATCTCTAAAATCGACGGAATTCCGGATGAGATCATTAAGGCAATGATGCCCGAGGATAAGATCATGGAGCACAAAAAGCGCTCTCTTGATCCCGATAGCCCCGTAATTCGTGGAACTTCCCAGAATCCCGACGTATTCTTCCAGGCACGCGAAGCGGCTAATCTTTATTATCAACGTGTACCGGAGATCGTGCAGGAGATCATGGACGAGTTCTATATGCATACGGGTCGCAGGTATAACCTTTTTGATTATGAAGGACATCCCGAAGCCGAACGTGTGGTGGTGATCATGGGCTCGGGAGAAGGTGCCGTAAGAGAAACTGTAGATACCCTGCTGAATTCAGATGAAAAAGTTGGGGTCTTGATCGTACGACTCTACAGACCCTTCTCTATCAAGGATTTTATTGCCAAGGTGCCAAAAACTGTAAAAAAGATCGCTGTTCTTGACAGGACTAAAGAACCCGGAAGTACCGGAGATCCTCTTTACCTGGATGTAGTAGCAGCTTTTGCTGAAACCGGAGGCAATATTCCGAAAGTAGTTGGCGGTCGCTATGGATTGTCTTCCAAGGAATTTAATCCTGCCATGGTAAAAGGTATTTTTGATGAGCTGCAAAAACCTCAGCCAAAGAACCATTTTACTATTGGAATCAATGATGACGTCTCCTTTAGCAGCTTACTTTACAACCCCGTCTTCAAGACTAAAAAGTCCACATTTAACTGTATGTTCTACGGTTTGGGATCTGACGGTACAGTGGGTGCGAATAAAAACTCCATTAAGATCATTGGGGAGACCACAGATAATTATGTGCAGGGATATTTTGTTTACGACTCCAAAAAAGCGGGATCACAAACAGTTTCCCACCTGCGATTTGGTCCGCAGCCTATTTTCTCCAGTTACCTTATTAACACTGCTGATTTTATAGCCTGTCACCAGTTCAATTTCGTTGAAAAGTATGACCTGCTGAAAAAGATAAAAAAAGGAGGAACTTTTCTTCTGAATTCCCCTTTCTCCAACGAAGAGGTTTGGGATATGCTTCCCAAGAAAATGCAGGAGGATATTGTAGAGAAGGAACTGAAATTTTATGTGGTAGATGCTACAAAAGTGGCTTTTGAAGCCAAACTAGGAAAACGCACCAACACTGTACTGCAAACCTGTTTCTTTGCGATATCGGGAGTTCTTCCTGAAGACGAAGCTATTCAGAAGATCAAGGATGCGATTGTAAAATCCTACTCTCATAAAGGAGAAAAGATCGTACAGATGAACTTCAATGCAGTGGATAAGTCCCTGGAGTTCCTGCAAAAAGTAGAATATCCTAAGTTGGTTACCAGCAATAAACATCTTAAGCCAATGATGACCGGCGAAGCCGATCCTTTTGTGAAGGATGTGCTCGGTAAGATTCTGGCAGGCCAGGGAGACGAACTTCCTGTGAGTGCGTTCCCAATTGACGGTACTTTTCCTACAGGTACTACTCAGTACGAAAAACGAGGAATTGCCGATTTCGTACCGGTATGGGATGGCGCCGATCTTTGTACCCAGTGTAACAAATGTGTGGCTATTTGTCCTCATGCTGCCATCAGGGCCAAAGTAGTTCCTACCGAAGATCTTGCTGGTGCTCCTGCAAGCCTCACTGCAGTTCCGGCTAAGGGGAGACCTTTCTCCGGAACGGATTCCTACATTCTCCAGGTATCCCCTGAAGATTGTACGGGCTGTGATCTTTGTGTGGCGGTTTGTCCTGCAGAGAGTAAGGAAGTGGAGAATTTCAAGGCCATCAATATGCGTAGCAAACTGGATGTTGCCGAAGCAGAGAACAAAAACTGGGATTATTTTACCGGCCTTCCTTACTACGATCGTACCGAACTGCAGATCACTAACGTAAAAGGATCTCAGTTCCTTGAGCCGTTGTTCGAATTTTCGGGCGCCTGTTCGGGATGTGGTGAAACACCTTATATCAAGATGTTGACCCAGCTTTATGGCGACAGCATCATGATCGCAAATGCAACGGGCTGTTCCTCTATCTACGGCGGAAATCTTCCTACCACGCCATATAAAAAGAACAATTTCGGAAGAGGTCCGGCATGGGCTAACTCCCTTTTCGAAGACAACGCTGAATTCGGACTGGGAATGCGACTTGCCCTTACCAAGAAGCAGGAGATCGCCGTGGATCTATTGAAGGAGCTTGAGCCGGTGATAGGTTCCGAGCTGGTTAACGCAATCCTGGATAATCCGGAAACAAATGAGGTTCAGAAGAAGCAGAAACATGCCGACATTGCTGAATTGAAGAATATCCTGTCTACTGTAGGTTCACCTGAAGCTCTTAAGCTAAATCAGTTAACGGAATACCTGCGGAAAAAGGCAGTATGGATCCTGGGCGGAGACGGCTGGGCTTACGATATAGGGTACGGAGGTGTGGACCACGTGCTGGCCTCGGGAGAAGATATCAATATCCTCGTTATGGATACAGAAGTCTATTCAAATACCGGCGGACAGATGTCTAAAGCCACCCCTCTGGGAGCGAGTGCCAAGTTTGCAGTTTCAGGTAAAAAGACATCTAAGAAGAGTCTGGCGCTACAGGCCGTGTCTTACCAGAACGTTTATGTAGCACAGGTAGCTATTGGAGCCAAGGACATGCAAACCCTCAAGGCATTCGAGGAGGCTACTGCTTACCCCGGTCCTTCGATCATCATTGCCTACTCACATTGCGGGGAGCACGGCTATGATCTTAAGCATGGGCCGCGGCAGCAGGAAAAAGCTGTGGAGACCGGTTACTGGCCACTTTTCAGGTTTGATCCAGCAAAAGATAAGGGCAAGCGCTTTAAACTTGACTCTAAGCCTCCGCAGGCACCTCTAAAAGACTTCATGTACAACGAAACCCGTTTTACCAGGGTCGCCAAGGAAAATGCTGAAATTGGGGCTGCCTTGTTAAAGCAGGCACAGGAAGAAGTGGATTCCAAATGGGAAAGGCTGGAGCTGTATCGTGATATGTAAATCTTTAAAAATGGCTTTTTCGGCAGGTGTTTTTTCTGCCGAAAAAGCCTCAATTAAAACTAAATAGAACTAGTATGGAAAGCAAAGCACCGGCTCTCTTTGATGAAGCTGTTAAGAAGCTTCGGGAAGCCAATGAAGAACTTTGCAAGCCCGAGGAGGATGTTGTATCCTACCTGGTTTGCAAGAACTCCCAGTACGCCATCGAAAATTTTATGATAGGGTATCTGCTGACTAATAACCTTGAACTTTCGGGGAATGAAAATATTAACACGTTGTATAAAAAATGTGTCGCAATAGATGAAAAGTTCCGGGAAATCGACCTAAGGGATTTTTCCTGCAAAGGGTATAGACCCGATACCCGTTCTTGCAGTGATACTGCAAAAGTGAGCAAGTGTTTTGAGATTGCCGATAAAATGGACACTTTTCTGCGGCGGGAGAAGGTGCTTCAGTAAAAGGTTGAAAATTGATTCAAAAATTTGAACCCTGTCCATACGGCAGGGTTTTTCATTCTTTCTTTTTATTTCACCTGTCCTAATCGAAAGTCAATTGGGAGAAATGTGCTTACTATTTTAACAAGTATGAGAGAAATCATATTTTTTTATTCATGGAATAGGTTTTTTTGTTCCCGAAAACTTTTTTAAATGAAAACAATTTACCTTCTCTTCGTTCTTCTTTTTTCTTCAACCTCATTTGCTCAAACCTTTGAAGCCGATCTTCAGGTGCGGCCCAGGTTTGAATTCAGGAATGGTTATAAAACACTTTTACCGGAAAATGCAGATCCTGCTTCTCAAACTTCTCAACGTACCCGTCTTATCCTTGGTTACGGGGATGAATCCCTAAAAGTGAAATTCTCTGGTCAAAGTATTAGTGTTTGGGGAGATTCTCCTACCATGCGATTGGAAGATAACAATGCCTTTTCCCTTTTTGAGGCTTATGGGCAGTATCAAACCAGTCCAAACTTTCTGTTCCGCGTGGGGAGACAGGTACTTTCTTACGACAACCAGAGAATCCTTGGTGAAGTAAATTGGGCTCAGCAGGGGCAAAGTCATGATGCGGCTCTTATATCCTGGAAGCCTGCTGCAAACCACCGGCTCGATGTGGCTGCGGCATATAACGCCGAAGCGGAGACTTTAATTGAGGCACCATACCTTGTAAATTCCTATCAAAATCTGCAAATGGCCTGGTACCACATGGATGTCAATAATGTTGGATTTAGTTTCCTTTTGATGAATACAGGATATGAATTTGATACTGTATCACAAGAAAGGGAAGTTGATTATATCCAAACCTTTGGTGCTTTTCACAACTTTGTTTCCGGCGATTTCTCCGGAAATGTGGGAGCTTACGGGCAGGCCGGTAGCCGAAATAACCGGGATGTTTCTGCCTGGTACACTGGTTTAAATCTTAACTACAAGCTTTCTTTAGCATGGAAAGCAGGATTGGGAGCCGAATATTTTTCGGGGACAGATATGGATGATACTTCGGGAGAGATTAAATCCTTCACTCCACTTTTTGGAACAAATCACGGTTTTAACGGGCATATGGATTATTTCTATGTGGGCAACCACCAGAACTCTGTTGGACTCTTAGATATCTATGGTAAATTCTCTTATACCACCTCAAAATTTGATTTTTCTATAATGCCTCATGTGTTCTCATCTTCCGCCAATATTGTTGATGCGGCCGGAAATGAACAGGACAATTACCTGGGAACAGAAATAGACCTGGCAGCCGGTTACAAATTCCGGAAGGATCTTCAGGTCAATTTTGGCTATTCGCAGATGTTCGGAAGTGAATCCCTTGAGATCCTGAAAGGAGGATATAAAGACGCAACTCAAAACTGGGCCTGGGTGATGCTTAGCTTTAGCCCTAAGTTGTTTAGCTATACCAAACCTGAGGTCACTGCACTCTAATACGGGCACTAGAAGTTACGAAACTGAGTATTTTTGAGTAGCGGATTAAAGTTGGACGTTAGAAGTTGATTGGCATTTAAAAACATTTAAATTTGTCTATCTTGCGGCTCCAGATGACTTCTGGTTAATCTTCAATAGCACAGGCTATTATCGATAATTGTAAAGCTGCAAAAGAATTAATGTTCAAGAGTATTCAAAGCCTTCGCTTTCTTTTCTTCCTACTTCTTTTCCTTATTTCGGGTTTATCAAAGACCTGGGGGCAGGAGGAAGCTCTATTGAAGGAATTGGAAGCTTTTATTAAAATGGCGCCGCAATATGATGCTCAAAAATGGCAAAAAATAGGCAGCTTCCGCAGGCAATTAGATTCGGCACCACATGAGGATCTAAGGCTTAGACACCATCTTAATCAGGAACTGCTGAATGAATACCGGGTCTTTAAACAGGACTCGGCATTTTATTATGGTTTAAGGACCCGGGAACTGGCAGAAAAGCTGCAGGATAAAGACTTGATTGCCACAGCTGTGATCAATCTTGCCGAGATAAGTGTTTCAGCAGGAATGTATAAGGAAGCACTGGAATATCTTTCCCTAATAGAACCCGAAGGACTTCCGGAGAATCTTAGATCCCTGTATTACGGTTTAATGGGACGCTGTTATAGCGAAATGGCCGAATACAGTAATTTAAAGCAATTTTCAGAAAAATATAACCGTCTTGCCAGAGAGTATAGAGAAAAAGCACTTGCGCTCACAGACGAGGGAACTTTTTTTAATGATTTTCTTCAGAGTTATATCCAGTTTAAGGAAGGTAATCTTGAGCAAGCGCGAAACGACTTTTTAAAGTTACTGGGACGGGAGCTAAATTCCCGGGAACTGGCACTAACAAGTTTTATTCTGGGGGAGATCTATGTCGAGATGGGCGAAAAACAAAAAGCCATACCCCACCTTGCAGTGGCCGCAATGGCCGATATTGAAACTTCTGCAAAGGAGAACCTGGCCGTGATAAGACTTTCCGAAATCATGTTTGAAAAAGGAAATACCAGGCTGGCTTCTGTATTTATTCATAAAGCTAATGAAGATGCTTCTTTTTATGGTGCGCAGCAAAGAAAGATCCGGGTGGGTGCAATTCTTCCCCTAATTGAAGAAGAAATAATTGACCGAATTGAAAAGCAGAGGTCTCGCCTGTTAACGCAGAATATAGTCATGAGCTTTTTGTTGATCTTTGTGGTCATACTTGCGGGGGTAATATTTCTTCAGGTAAGAAAACTGAAACGGGCAAGGAAGGTGATTGAAGAGGCTCATGAAAATTTAAAGATTATAAACCGTGAGCTTACCGCCGTCAATGAAAAAATAAATTTGAATAACCTTGAATTGAACAGGGTGAATCATTTACTCCTGGAGGCAAATAAGATAAAGGAAGAATATATTGGATTTTTCTTCACCCAGGATGCAGATATTTTTGAAAAATTCAGGGACTTCAAATCCCGTGTAGAGGTCACTGCCGAAGAGGGGAAACTCGACAAGGTAAAGTACTTATTAAGTACGTACGATCTTAAAAAGGAAAAGGAAAAACTGCTTCGTAATTTTGATGAAGCCTTTATTAAGCTCTTCCCTAATTTTATTGAAGAATTCAATTCGCTTTTGAGGCCCGAGGAACAGATCTATATAAAAAAGGGCAAAATATTGAATAAAGAACTCAGGATTTTTGCTCTTATAAGGTTGGGAATCACCCACAATGAAATCATTGCCCAGATCCTTGGATACTCTGTGAATTCCATTTATGCCTACAAGACCAAATTAAGAAATAAATCCTGGCTTGATAAGAAGGATTTTGACCAGAAATTATTCGAAAACACTACGCTAAAGTTATAAAATAGTCGATATTTCTTTAATATTTTCTATATAAAACCACGCATCATTTTTTGTGCAAGTATCTTAATTACAGTTTATTAACTGTAATTCTCTCATCTTTATTTCTATATGCTTTTCAAAAAAGGTCATAGGAGCCTTTTTATTTAGGAAGTTTGGAGTGTTCATTAATCCACCCGGTTTCCGGTTGGCAATGTTTGTTTATCAAAAAAAATATAAATGCAGAACAAAACGCTATTAAATTCTGGTAAAAAAATGAAGGAGGGCCTCATGCTGCTTTTCTTCTTTATCGGTATTATGTTAACAGCCCAGGAAGTTAATGCCCAGGTAAAAGTACAGGGGCAGGTTCTTGATGACACCGGCCTTCCGCTTCCCGGAGCAACCATCATTGAAACAGGGACTACCAATGGAGTGGTCACAGATTTTGATGGAAATTTCACCATAGAGGTTCCCTCTATATCTTCTATGCTCACCATAAGTTATATGGGCTATGAAACGAAAACGATTGAAGCAGCGGCAGACTTTATGACGGTCACATTAAATACTGATGCAGCTGCTCTTGATGAGGTGGTGGTTATAGGTTACGGTCAATCGCGACAGAGAGATCTTACCGGGTCTGTATCCGCAATCGATTTAGATGATATTGAATCCCAACCCGCTTCCAACATTGGAGAAGCGTTACAGGGGCGTGCTGCCGGGGTTCAGGTTATCACTTCAGGACAACCGGGTAACAATCCTGTGATAAGAATTCGGGGGATTGGAACTATTGGTAATAATGATCCACTTATTGTTGTAGACGGAGTACCTCTTAATGGAGGGCTCAATCAGGTAAACATGCAGGATGTGGCTTCCATGCAGATCTTAAAAGATGCATCGGCTACTGCTATATATGGATCACGCGGAGCTAACGGGGTTGTGATCATTACTACTAAAAGAGGAAAAGCCGGAGTTGGGCAATTAACCCTGGATATATTTTCGGGAATACAGGAGCCAACCGACATGATCAATGTTCTAAATGCGCAACAATTTGCACTGCTTAGTAACGAGATGCTCGCCGCAGGTGGATTTACAACAAATCCCGATTTTGCCGATCCTATTGCTCTTGGAGAAGGGACAGATTGGCTTGATGCCCTTTTTACCACAGGCCATCAAAACAACGTGACCCTCGCATACAGTAATGGGAATGAAGACTCTAATGTATATACTTCCCTTAACTTTTTTGATCAGTCGGGAGTGATTATCAATAATAATTATCGCAGGTACATCTTTCAGTTGAACAGTGATACAGATGTTAATGATCGACTACGCTTTGGGAACTCCCTTAAAGTGAACCACGATATCAAGGAGCAGGGGGAAATGAACATTAACGGAGCCATACTTTCCCTTCCTACCCAACCTATCTATCGTGAAAACGGAGACTTTTCCGGTCCCATTGGTCAGCCTATCTATTCAGGAGACGTTGAAAACCCAATAGGTAAAGCGACTATAGTTGAACAAACTACTAAAGGTTATAACCTTCAAGGGAATGTTTTCGGGGAACTGGATCTTTTCAGGAATTTTACTTTCAAATCCCTTTTTGGAGCAGAAGCGAATTTCTGGTATGAAAGAACGTGGAGCCCGGCTTACAGCTGGGATACCGATATTGCACCAAACGCATATTTATTTGAATCCTCAAACCGGAGCGTAACTATTCTTTGGGATAACACTTTAACTTACAACAAAGAATTTGACAATGGTTCTTCGGTTACAGCGGTGGTGGGAACCAGTGCCCAGGAGAATGAGTTCAAATACCTTAGTGGCTCTGTACAGAATTTCCCAAGTGAATCTACTCAGCAGATCAATAACGGAATTGAATTGCCAACGGTTAACGGAACAGGATCTGAATGGGCGATCTTTTCATACTTCGCCAGGGTGCAGCTCGATTACCTCGACAAGTATTACTTAACCGGAACAGTTAGACGAGACGGCTCTTCTCGATTTGGTGCCGGCAATAAGTACGGAACCTTCCCTTCAGCTTCGGCTGCATGGAGAATTTCAGATGAGGATTTCCTTAGAGAATCGAATACCATTAATGAGCTAAAACTTAGACTTGGATATGGGGTGACAGGAAACCAGGAGATTGGGAACTACGCCTTTGCTTCTGCTTACAACACCAATGTTTATAACTTCAACGGGAATTTTGTAACTGCTGCCGTTCCAACTACTTTACCTAATACAAATGTGCAGTGGGAATCACAGAAACAGTACAATATTGGTCTTGATGCAACTCTTTTCGACAGGGCTGTAGATTTCAAGATCGATCTGTATCGTAAGGATACCGAAGATATGTTGGTGCCTCAATCTGTGCCAGTGACTTCGGGTTACTCTGATATCTATGTACCTTATATTAATGCAGGAGCAATTAGAAACCAGGGTGTGGAAGCCATAGTTACTACCTATAACTATGCAAGAGAGGATTTTAGCTGGAGTACAGATTACGTATTCACCTACAATGATAACGAGGTGATCAATATCAACAGTGATACCCCTCTTACTACAGGTGGAATTGGACTGAATTATAACCTGGCACGCATCCAGCCGGGATATCCAATCAACGTTTTCTACGGATTTGTTCAGGAGGGAATTTTCCAGACGCAGACCGAAGTTGATAATGCGGCAGTACAATCTCCGGGAACGAATCCCGCGACCAGTACAGCACCGGGAGATATAAGGTTTAAGGATCTCAATAACGACGGTAGAATCACAGATGATGATCGTACTTTTATTGGTAATCCAAACCCCGATTTTACTTTCTCTCTTAACAACACCCTGAGGTATAAAAACTTTGACCTTAGCATCTTCTTCCAGGGAGTCTACGGGAATGATATTTTTAACGCGAACAGACTTTACACCGAAAGCATGTCGGTTACCACAAACCAATCAGTAGCTGTACTGGACAGATGGAGAGGTCCGGGAACGAGTAATGATATGCCAAGAGCAGTGTTTGGTGACCCTAACAACAACACCCGTCCTTCTACGCGTTATATAGAAGATGGTTCTTACCTGAGGCTCAGAAATGTGAACCTTGGATATAATTTACCTGTAGAGAAATTCGGAGATGATATTTTTAGTTCAGCTAAAGTTTATCTCGCCGGGCAGAACCTGTTTACGATCACAGACTATTCAGGATTTGATCCTGAAGTAGGACCTAATGGAATTGACAATAACATATATCCTGTGACCCGCAACTTCACAGTAGGAATTAATCTAGGATTTTAAAAAATAGCGATGAAACACTTTAAAATATACATCATGTCCCTGGTTGCCCTGCTCCTTATGAGCTGTAGCGACGACTTTCTTGACAGGCAACCGCTGGATACCATAAACACGGAGAATTATCCCACCACCGCCGAAGAGTTGGTGACTGTGGTGAATGGAGCTTACCAGCCATTACAATGGCCAAAGCTCTACAATTTAAGGATGTGGAGTACAGATATCATGGCCGGTAACAGTATTGTTGGTGCCGGGGGAGGATCTGACGGGATCGAGACCCAGGATATGGCCAACTTTGTAACCAATACAGATAACGCCGGAGTACTTGATCTATGGAGAGGCCCATGGCCGGGGATCCTTATGTCAAACATCGTTCTCGATGCAGCTCCACAAATGGACATTGATGAAGACATAAGGAAAAGAAGCATGGGAGAAGCACATTTTCTAAGAGCCCATTACTATTTCATTCTTGCAAGATTCTTTGGGGATGTGCCTTTGATCACCGAGCCGCAAAGCTCAGACAGTGATCTATTCCCTCCACGTGATCCTGTTGCTCAGGTTTATGAGCTCATTATTAGTGATCTTAATGCTGCTGCAGAACTTTTACCTCCTAAATCTTCTTACGGTTCAGAAAATAAAGGAAGAGTATCAAAAGGAGCTGCCTATGGTTTGCTGGCGAAGGTGCATCTTACTCTTGGAAATTATCAGGAAGTAGTGCAATACGCTAACGAAGTTGAGAGCCTGGGATACGCCCTGAATGAGAATTACGCCGATAATTTCTCCATTACAAATGAGAACTCTGTAGAATCCCTTTTTGAAGTGCAATACGCTTCTAATGGCGGATATGATTTCTGGAGCAATGAAAACCAGGCTTCATGGGCAAGTCCTTTTATGGGGCCCAGAGGTGCCAATTTTGTTGCTGGTGGATTTGGATGGAATCAACCAACAGAAGAATTTGTCAACGCCTATGAACAAGGAGATGAGCGGAAGGATGCCACAGTACTTTATGAAGGAGGACCAGAATTTGACGGAAAAGAGTATGAAAGCCGTTTCTCCTTCACAGGTTATAACACCAGAAAGTTTTTAGTGCCCTTAAGCCAGGTTTCTGCTTATGACAACAGCCCAATGAACTTTCCAATTCTAAGATTTGCAGATGTGTTGCTTATGAAAGCTGAAGCTTTAAATGAATTGGGACAAACAGAACTTGCCGAAGATTACCTGAACATGGTACGTAACCGTGCAGGGCTTGATGATATTGAAAATCTTAGCCAGGCCGATTTTAGAAATGCAGTTTTACATGAGCGTAGAATCGAACTCGCTTTTGAAGGCCAAAGATGGTTTGACCTTATACGTGTTAATGATGGCGAATATGGTCTTAACTTCCTTAGATCCATTGGGAGGAACAATGCTTCACAAAAGCACTTGTTATTTCCTATCCCTCAAATAGAATTAGACAGGAACCCGAACCTGGTTCAAAACCCCGGTTACTAAAAAATGAGAAATATGAATTCAATTTTAAACCTGAAGCGATTTTACGCAATCACGCTCGCCCTTGTCCTGGGAGTGATGAGCGGTTCCTGTGAAACTGATGAGCTGGAAGATCCTTCCATTGAAAATGTTAATAATGAATTGGCACTAACAGTTTCTGAAGAAAACCTGGAACTGGAAGAACGTTTCATGGGAAATGAACTTGGTTTTACCTGGTCTACAGGAACTAACCGGGGCACCGGGGCTGCCATTATGTATACCCTTGAAATAGATCTTGCAGGAAGTGATTTTTCAGATCCCTTAATTACCCTTGTGGAAGGTGAAAAGAATAGATATCTGGCTTCTATAGATCATGGAACCCTCAATCACAGACTGCTAAACAGCGGACTTGATGCCGGAAAGGTTTACGATCTGGAAGCACGATTAACTGCAGAAGTTGCAGATCCTGCTGTGGAAGATCAGGTGTCAAAAAAGGCATTTTCGGTTGCTACTTATAAACCAGTATCAAGCAAGTTGTTCATTGTAGGGGATGCAAGCCCAAACGGATGGGATATCTCTAATGCTACTAAACTGACTGCAGCTAATCAACGTGGGGTTTTTATATATGAAGGAAAACTTACTGAAGGAAATTTCAAATTTGCAGTAAGTCAGGATGATTGTTTCTGCCAGGATTTTTACACGAAAGATGCCGATGATGATAATAAGATAGTGTACAATGAAGGTGGTAGCGGAGAAGATATTCAATGGGCAGTTACAGAAGAAGGTAACTACAGGCTGAGAGTGGATCTGCTAAACAAAACAATAGAAATTACGCCTGTAGAAGACGCACCTTTCGACCGACTCTGGATCGTAGGGGATGCTACTAAAAGCGGATGGGATATCAACAATCCTGCAGCCTTCGAGCGAAGTGAAGAGGACCCATTCGTATTCACTTATGAAGGAAATTTCAACCCTGGTAGCTTTAAGATCCTTGCAGGAGAAACTGGAGATTTCTGCGGAGAGTGGTACAGACCATTAGAAAATGGACAGGCGCCTGTTGATGGTTCTGTAGAGCAAAGAGCAGGCTGTGAGCCCGACTACAACTGGACGGTGACCGAAGAAACTGCGGGTAGATACAGGGTTAGCCTGAACACCGGAAACAACACGATCAAATTCACTCCTGTGGATCTCTATATCGTGGGAGACGGTAGCCCAAGTGATTGGGATATCAATACACCTATGGCGCTTACATACGATAGTGGAGATTTTGTCTTTAACGGGGAATTGGGTGGTATCAATCCAACCGGAGAATTCAAATTTTCCAAATCTGTGGGAGACTGGTGTAATGGCGAATGGATCGTTAGTGCAGAGAATGGTCAGGCGGTAACCAATCCGGAACATATCACTGCGATAGGTTGTGTAGGTCCGGACAATAAATGGAAACTGCAGGAAGGCGACGCCGGTAGTTATGAGATCAGGATCAATCTGGATACAGATAACATGACCATCACTAAACTCTAGGCCCTAAAAAAGAGATTTTTAACACCTCCTGTTTTCGGGCAGGAGGTTCAAAAATAAAAACATGAAAAAAAGTAAATTTTTGCTCCTCGCGCCACTGGCATTATTCATGGCGTTGGTGAGCTGTAATAATGACGATGACGCGCTGTTAAGCCCCATTGATGAAGGGGTGAACATGAGCTACAGCGAAGTTCTCAATTTTAAAAAGGACAAAGCAAAGTACAACCCAGGTGAGGAAGTGAACTTCAGTGTGAACGGGACTCACCAGAACACTACAGTACGATACAAATACCTGGGCGAAGTAATAGAAGAGGCGCCACTTACCGGCACTTCCTGGACCTGGGAACCTCCTTCCGAAGATTTTAGAGGCTACATGGTTGAACTTGTAAAAGAAACCGATGGAGAGGAAACGGTAATTGGAACAGTAGCTGTTGATGTATCTTCAGACTGGACAAAATTTCCCCGCTATGGTTTTCTATCACAGTTTGGTAATATTTCAGCTTCTCAAAGGGCAGATGTCCTTAATAACCTGAAAGATTACCACATAAACGGGCTCCAGTATTATGACTGGCATTTTGAGCACCAAAGACCTCTGCCTCTTGATGAGAATGGTGCGCCGGCAGAGACCTGGAACGACCTTTTTAACCGGGAAATCTACCTGGGCACTGTAGAAGGATTTATTGAACAGGCACAGGAGCGTAATATGGCTTCCATGTTTTATAATCTACTTTTTGGAGCCTGGAAAAAGGATGAAGTACAGCCCGTGCCTGTAGAGTGGTTAATGTATAACGACCGCAATCACAAGGATATTAATCGTCATATACTTTCAGGGTTTGGAGACATTCAGCTAACGGATCCTGCTAATGATGAATGGCAGGAGCACATTTTTGGAGAGACAGCTACTGTCTATGAAAATCTGGAATTTGATGGCTGGCACCTTGATCAACTGGGAAACCGAGGTACGGTTTACAATTATGAAGGTTATAAGATTGACTTGGGAGAGGCTTATAAGGATTTTCTTATTTCTTTAGAGAATCGTTTCCCAGATAAGAAGCTGGTTCTTAATGCCGTTGACCAATACGAGCAGGAAGAGATCCTTGAAGCTCCGGTAGATTTTGCCTATTCAGAAATTTGGAGCAGGTATCAGTATCAGGATCTTGCACGGGTGATCCTCGAGAATTATGAATATTCCAATGGAGAGCTCAATACAGTACTGGCAGCATATATGAACTATAACGCCCAGGATGGAAATTTCAATACTCCTGCTGTTCTGATGACCGATGCTGTGATCTTCGCTTTTGGAGGTGCACATCTTGAACTGGGTGAGCACATGTTATCCAGCGAATACTTCCCTAATGATAAACTGGATATGAGCGCCGATTTGCGTAACACCGTAAGAGAGTATTACGATTTTCACACCGCTTATCAGAACCTTTTACGTGATGGCGGAAGCTTCAACTTCCCTGCAGTACAATCTCAGGATGTAGATGTGAAACTGAACAACTGGCCTCCGGTGGTTGGTCAGGCTGCTGTGGTCGGGAAACAACTGGAAAACAGCCAGGTACTCCACCTTTTAAACTACGACGGCGTTTCTACCCTGCAATGGCGGGATGATAGCAAAATTCAGAGAGAGCCTTTGGTTAAGGATAATTTTAGTATCACTGCAGAGGCAGGAAGAAATGTTTCTAAAGTGTGGTTTGCCTCTCCCGATATTAACGGAGGTGCTTCCCAGGAACTCGAATTTACTCAGAGTGGTAACCAGATCACGCTTGAAGTGCCTTACTTAAAATTCTGGAGCATGCTTGTGCTCGAATACTAACCAGGAAAAAAGAACATTATGAAAAATATCAAAGTTATATCGACTCTTTTCCTTTTCGTCCTCGGGCTTACGGCCTGTAGTTCTGATGATGATATCACGGAAGTCACTCCCGAACCTACAGCCGACTTTACTTCTGAAGCGGTTCCCGATAATCCCCAGCTCATCAGTTTTACAAACCTTGGCACAGATGCCGAGGAATTCTTTTGGGATTTTGGAGATGAATCTGAAGGTTCAACTCAAAAGCACCCTACTCACCTGTATGAAAATGCAGGAATTTACACTGTTAGTCTGACTGCTACCACCGGAGAAGTTGAAAATACAGTTTCCCGGGACATAACTGTTGTGGGCACCCCTACGGCCGACTTCAGTTATGCAGCAGCTCAGGATAACAGCTTCACTATTAGCTTTACAAACTTAAGCCAGAACGTGGACAGCTATGAATGGGATTTTGGAGATGGAACCGGTGTTTCTTCCGAAGAAAACCCGACCTACACTTATACCGAAGCAGGGACATATCCTGTAACTCTTACTGTAACAGGTGCAGGAGGAACTGTAGAAACCACTCAACAGGTCGAAGTAAAAGATGCACAGCCTGCTTTTAATGCAATTTACATTGTAGGAGATGCTTCGGAAAGTGGCTGGAACATTGGTGCTCCTGTAGTTTTTGAACAGAGTTCGACCAATCCTTTTATTTTTACCTATAACGGAGTTCTAAACACCGGTAACCTGAAGTTTTCCACCTTTACCGGTGAATGGTGTGACGGTCAATGGTTAAATGCTCCCGAAGCTGGAATTGCAACTACCGGAACTACAGGTTTTATAGTTACCAATGGCTGCGACGGGCCCGATAATCAATGGACGGTGACAGATGAAACCAGGGGTCGTTATAATATTACTATTGACCTTGAGCAGGAAAATGTAAATTTTGAAAAGCTCAATGCGCCTTATTCCGAACTATATGCAATAGGTGACGCCGCTCCAAATGGCTGGGTTCCTCAAAATCCTTCTGAGGCCTTTGTGCAGGATGCAGTTGATCCTTTCATTTTTACTTATGAAGCCCATTTGAGCCCCGGAGAGCTGAAGTTTTCAACTTTTAAAGGGGAATGGTGTGATGGCGTCTGGATCAACGCGCCACAAGCTGATGCAGATATAGTTAATGCTTCTGAATATTATGTGAGAAATAGTTGTGATGACCCCGACAATAAGTGGAGGGTGACTTCAGAAACCGAAGGTGATTATCTGATTACAGTGGACTTTTACAATGAAACTATACATTTCGAAGCCAAAGAATAATTAATTAAAAAATATAATTAGCCGTGGGCATTCCAGATAAAAAATGGAATGCCCGGCTAATAATTGCCTGAATAATGCCTACAAAAACATTCAACTAAAGGTTTTGATAGCTTCCGCTGGACTATTCAAATAGGATTTTGCTATTGGATCTTTTCATATAACTAACCACCAATACCACACATTATGAAGGAAAAACTACTCAAGATCTTATTTGTAATTCTTTGTATAAGCAGTATTCCTAGCCTGCAAGCCCAGTCATACGACTACCTTGCCCTGGTTGGAGATGCGACTTCTGCCGGCTACAACCCTTACGGAACGATAGATACTAGAATGGAGGAGACCTCTCCTGGTGTTTGGAAATGGGAAGGTACTCTTAAAGGTGCCGGGGTATTTAAAATACATACCGCGCAAGGAGACTGGTGTGATGGTGAATGGTTAGGTCCTGTAAATCCTGGGGATGTCCTGCCTACCTCTCCAAACAACTATAATAGTTGGTCAGGATGTGATAAAGATCTTAAATGGGATGTTCCGGCTGATGGATTTTATTCTATTACTGTGGATACCATTGCCGGGACGATAGTAAGTGAAGAATTACCCTATTATCCAAATCTCTACCTTATTGGTTCTGCGACAGTAAGCGACTGGAGTGCCGACCTTGCCAGGGAAATGACACAGGATCCTTCCAATCCTGCCATCTTCACCTGGGAAGGAACTTTTGATCAGAATTATGAGTCAGGGTTCAGTGATGGTGAGTTCAAGATCCTTAGCGTGCGGAATTTGGAGTCAGGTTGGGATGAAATTAGAGCTACCTCGGCCAATGCAGATCCTTTAAGTTCCAATTCTTTTGTAGTGGAAGAAGGAGGAACCGGCAATGATTTTAAGTGGCAAATTACTGATGCTAATCGTGGCAGTTACCGTATCACATTAAACCTTGACACGCAGTCTATAAATTTTGAAAGACTTGATTATTATCCAAATCTTTATGTTTTTGGAGATGCGACAGCTAAAGGTTGGTATACAGAGTCAGAAGACCAGAAATTCACTCAGGATGAGACAAATCCTGAAGTGTTCAGTTATAGAGGAAATTTTGTTCTGGGAAGCTTTAAAATTCACACATACGTCGGTGGTTTTAGTTGGGGGGATTACATTGTCCCCACCGCGGCAGACCAGGATATTTCAGCTACTGATTATGAGATAAACAGACAGGGACAGGGCAATGACTTTAACTGGTCAATTTCCGAGGCCGGAATTTATACAATTACCTTAAACCAGGCTGCCAATACCATAAACATGATTTTGGATACAGATGGTGATGGCACAAAAGACAGTGAAGATGCTTTCCCTGAAGATCCTGAAGAAGATACCGACACAGATGGGGATGGTACAGGTAATAATGCAGACACAGATGATGACGGAGACAAACAAACAGATGAAGATGAGTTTGCATGTGGCTCTGATCCTTTAGATCCCTCCTCTGTTTCAACTGATACAGATGCTGATAATATTCCAGATTGTGTGGACACAGATGATGACGGGGATGGAGTAAACGATGAAGAAGATGTATTTCCTCTTGATAAAAATGAAACTACTGACACAGATAGTGATGGTACCGGTAATAATGCAGATACAGATGACGACGGCGATGGACAATCAGACGAACATGAGACCGCCTGTGGTTCCGACCTCTTAGACGTTTCTTCTGTTTCAATTGACACTGACTCTGATAATATTCCCGATTGTGTGGACCCGGATGATGACGGGGATGGAGTAAACGATGAAGAGGATGCATTTCCTCTTGATAAGGATGAAACAACCGATACAGATAGAGATGGAACAGGTAACATTGCTGATACTGATGATGATAATGACGGTCAGATCGATGAACATGAAACTTCATGTGGTTCAGATCCCTTAGATGCATCTTCAGTTTCTACTGATACTGACTCTGACGGAATACCCGATTGTGTAGATTCTAATGATGATACCGATACCGACTCCGATGGAATTCCTGATGTGACAGATACCGACGACGATAACGACGGACAATCAGACGAACATGAGATCGCTTGTGGTTCAGATCCATTAGACGCTTCTTCCGTTTCTACTGACACTGATTCTGATAATATTCCTGATTGTGTGGACCCGGATGACGATGGGGATGGCGTGAATGACGAAGAAGATGCATTTCCTCTGAATCCTTCCGAAGATACAGACACCGATAATGATGGAATAGGTAATAACGCAGATATAGATGACGACGGCGACGGGCAGTCAGACGAAGATGAGATCGCCTGTGATTCGGATACCTTAGACCCTTCTTCCATTTCTACTGACACTGATTCTGATAATATTCCTGATTGTGTGGACCCGGATGACGATGGGGATGGCGTGAACGATGAAGAAGATGCATTCCCGCTTGATGCCACCGAAGATACCGATACAGATAACGATGGGATTGGGGACAACACCGATACAGATGATGATGGTGATGGGCAATCAGATGAAGATGAACTTGCATGCGAGTCCGATCCTTTAGATGCTTCCTCTGTTGCAATTGATGCCGACAATGACGGAATCCCCGACTGTGTGGATTCCATTGATGATACTGATACAGATTCTGATGGAATTCCCGATGTGACTGATGCAGATGATGATAATGACGGACAAACAGATGAAGATGAGAACTCCTGTGGTTCTGATCCTTTGAATTCGGCCTCGATCTCCATTGATACAGATTCCAATAACATCCCGAATTGTGTAGATACAGATGATGATGGAGATGGAGTAAACGATGAAGAAGATGCATTCCCGCTTGATGCAACGGAAAATACGGATACCGATAATGATGGAGTAGGAAACAATGCAGATACAGATGATGACGGTGATGGGCAATTTGATGAAGATGAGCTTTCCTGTGGTTCAGATCCTTTAAATTCAGCCTCCACCTCCACAGATACTGATTCTGATAACATCCCAAATTGTATGGACACAGATGACGATGGAGATGGAGTGAACGACGGGGAAGATGCCTTTCCTCTTGATGCAACGGAAATTGCTGATACCGATAATGATGGAATAGGTAATAATGCCGATTTCGATGATGACGGGGACGGGCAGACAGATGAAGATGAACTAGCCTGTGGATCAGATCCTTTAGATGCTTCATCAATGGCTACTGATACAGATGGCGACAGCACACCAGACTGTAAGGAAGAAACTCCCATTCAATATCTTGCTTTGGTTGGAGAAGCGACTTCAACAGGCTGGAACCCTTATGGAACCATAGACAGCAGAATGGAAGAGGCCTCTTCCGGAGTTTGGAAATGGGAAGGCTCCCTTAAAGGATCCGAAGTATTTAAGATTCATACTGTACAGGGAGATTGGTGTGATGGTCAATGGCTGGTTCCTGAAAATGACGGGGATGTTCTATCTACCACTCCATACCCCTATGATGTCTCGTTTGGATGTGCACCCAATGATTACAAATGGGCTGTTCCTGCAGATGGAGTTTATGCTATTACCGTTAACACCAATACCGGAACAATCGTAAGTAAGGAAATTTCTCATTATCCAAATCTATATATAATTGGTACCGCTACAGTGGGTGACTGGAATGCAGATCTTGCAAGGGAAATGACACAGGACCCATCAAATCCCGCCATCTTCACCTGGGAAGGGAACCTGGACCAGGATTTCGAGGAGGAATATAAGGATGCCGAGTTCAAGATCCTTAGTGTTCGAACTTTTGAAAAAGGTTGGGATGAGATCAGGGCTAGTTCTGCCAATGCAGATCCTTTAAGTTCGAATTCTTTTGTAGTGGAAGAAGGCGGAACAGGAAATGATTATAAGTGGCAGATTACCGATGCTAATCGTGGAAGCTACAGAATCATTCTTAATCTGGAAACTAAGTCCATAGATTTTGAAAGACTTGGTTACTACCCAAACCTGTATGTAGTTGGTGATGCTACAACTAAAGGTTGGAACCCGTGGTCTGAAAATCTGCAATTCACTCAGGACCAGACTAATCCTGAACTATTTAGCTTTAGAGGGAACTTTGTTCCGGGAAGCTTTAAAGTCCACACCTACGTTGGAGATTGGAATTGGGGAGATTGCATTGTGCCAACCGAAGCAGACCAGAATATTTCAGCCACCGATTACGAAATAAACCGTCAGGGCCAGGGCAATGACTATAAATGGACAATTTCTGAAGAGGGGATGTATACTATCACTTTAGACCAGGCTGCCAATACCATAAACATCATTCTTGATACAGATGGGGATGGCACTGAAGACAGCGAGGATGCTTTTCCTGAAGATCCTAATGAGGATACTGATACAGATGGGGATGGAATAGGTAATAATGCCGATCCTGATGATGACGAAGACGGTCAAATAGATGAACATGAGCTCACATGTGGTTCAGATCCATTGGATGCTTCTTCAATGGCTCCTGACCTTGATGGGGATAAAATACCTGATTGTGTAGATTCAAATGATGATACAGATACAGATGAGGATGGATCTCCAGATGTTATTGATTCGGATGATGACGGTGACGGACAGTCAGATAAAGACGAACTTGCTTGTGGATCAGATCCTTTAGATACTACTTCATTGTCTGTTGATAAAGACGGTGATGCTATTCCTGATTGTGTGGACACAGATGATGATGGAGATGGAGTAGCGGATGAAGTAGATGCATTTCCTCTTAATTCATCAGAAGATACAGATACCGATGAGGATGGAGTAGGAAACAATGCAGATACAGATGACGACGGAGACGGACAATCTGATGTAGATGAGCTTGCTTGTGGATCAGATCCTTTAGATGCTTCATCAATGGCAACTGATACAGATGGCGACAGCACACCAGATTGTAAAGAAGAATCTGCTTACGAGTATCTTTCTCTTGTGGGAGATGCGACCTCTGCACGCTGGACTCCTCAGGGGAAACCGGACACCAGAATGGAAATGATCTCTTCGGGAGTATGGCAGTGGGAGGGAACCCTTAAAGGTTCCGGATTATTTAAGATACATACTGTAGAAGGTGGCTGGTGTGATGGCCAATGGTTAGTTCCTGTAAATGACGGGGATGTTATGCCAACCACTTCATATTCCTATGATGTTACCTATGGTTGTGAGCCTAATGATTATAAATGGAATGTACCGGCAGATGGATTTTATTCTATAACTGTAAATACCAATACAGGTACGATCATAAGTAAGGAATTATCTTATCAGCCGAATTTATATATTATAGGTTCTGCCACAGTGAGTGACTGGAGTGCCGATCTTGCCAGGGAAATGACGCAGGATCCTCAAAACCCGGCCATCTTCACCTGGGAAGGAACGCTCAATCAGAATTATGACTCAGGATTTAATGATGGCGAATTCAAGATTCTTAGCGCACGTACTTTTGAACCGGGGTGGGATGAAATCAGAGCTACTTCTGCCAATGCAGATCCTCTAAGCTCCACTTCTTTTGTAGTGGAAGAAGGCGGAACAGGGAATGATTATAAGTGGCAAATCACCGATGGTAATCGTGGAAGCTACAGGATCACTCTTAACCTGGAAACTAAGTCTATAGACTTTGAAAGACTTGGTTACTATCCGAACCTGTATGTAGTTGGTGATGCTACAACTAAAGGTTGGAACCCATGGTCTGAAGACCTGAAATTCACTCAGGACGAGGCAAATCCTGAAGTATTTAGCTTTAGAGGGAACTTTGTTCCGGGAAGCTTTAAGATCCACACCTACGTTGGGGATTGGAATTGGGGAGATTACATAGTGGCAACCGAAGCAGATCAGGACATTTCAGCCACCGATTATGAGATTAACCGACAGGGCCAGGGCAATGACTATAAATGGATAATTTCTGAAGAGGGGATGTATACCATCACTTTAGATCAGGCTTCAAACACAATCAATATTATTCATGATACAGATGGAGATGGGACTCCAGATAGCGAAGATGCTTTTCCTGAAGATCAGGAGGAAGATACCGATACAGATGGTGACGGCGTAGGTAATAATGCTGATAAAGATGATGACGGCGACGGGCAATCAGATGAAGATGAAACTGCCTGTGGTTCAGATCCCCTGGACGCCGCTTCAACCGCTATCGATACAGATAAGGATCATACTCCCAACTGTGTGGATCCCGATGATAGTACAGATACAGATTCAGACGGTATTCCCGATGTGACCGATCCTGACGATGATAATGATGGAGTTCCGGATGCCGAAGATGCATTCCCTCTGGATGAAAATGAGGATACTGACACAGATAATGACGGAATAGGAAATAACGCCGATCCTGATGATGATAACGACGGAGTTTTAGATGAAGAAGATGCATTTCCTCTTGATGAGACTGAAACCGTGGATACAGACGAGGACGGGATAGGTGACAACGCCGATACCGATGATGACGGAGACGGACAATCAGATGTACATGAGACTGCATGTGGTTCAGATCCTCTTGAGGCAGCTTCAACCGCTACCGACCCAGATGCTGATAATATTCCAAACTGTGTAGATCTTGATGATGATGGAGATGGGGTGACAGATGATCAGGATGCCTTTCCTCTGGATCCTTCCGAGGATACAGATACCGACAATGACGGTGCCGGAAACAATGCCGATACCGATGATGACGGCGACGGGCAAACAGATGAACATGAAAATGCCTGCGGTTCAGATCCCCTGGATTCAGCCTCCACCTCTTCAGACTTTGATGGAGATAAGATTCCTGATTGTGTGGATGTGGATGATGATGGCGACGGAGTAGAGGATTCTCAGGACGACTGTGCTAGTTCAGATCCTGATAAGCCGGTAAACTTAGATGGTTGCAGCATTTTCTCTTTACCTGCCGATAATTTTACTGTTGAATCAACAAATACAAGTTGTTATGGTGTGACAAATGGAAAAATTCGTGTCAGTGTTGCCGCACCGGGATACAACTACATGGTAAGCATTCCAGATCACGATCCTGTAGCATTGCCCGAAGGTTATTCCCTTGATTATACCTTTACCGGACTAGCTCCCGGCGTATATCCGGTTTGCTTTACCATTGAAGGAGAGGAGGACTACCAACAGTGCTTCGAGGTGAAAATTGAGGAACCTGAAGCAGTCATGGCATCTACACAGATGAACTATAGCAAATCAAGTTTGAAAATTAATTTAGATGGTCCCGATAAGTTCTATCTCTCTATCAATAATCAGGTACAGGTACTTACTGCCGGTACACACGATGTAGCTCTAAAGGCCGGAATGAACGAGATAAGCATAAAAGGGGAGCAGGAATGCCAGGGAGAGTATTTCGAAAGGATCTTTGTTTCAGAAGATGTGAGACTTTACCCTAATCCTACTTCAGGGCCCGTTCAAATGTACATCCCGGGACTCGACACCAATGTTCAAATCAGTGTATTAAATTTTCACGGGGCACAGGTTTGGGCAGAGAAAGTATCTGTTAGTAATTCAAGAGTGGCAGAAATGAACCTTGGGAATCTCGAAGCAGGAACTTATATACTTAAGATTAAAGGTGAGAAAACTAATGAGACACTAAAAGTTATTATAAAATGAAAAACTTAAGAAATATTCTTGGTGTTCTTTTCCTTATTACGATTACAGCATGTGATAAGGAAGATGATAACATAATTGAAGAAGAAGCAAAGGTTCCGGGAGAAGTTCTCCTGATTGCACCACTCCAGAATGAAACCTGTGAAGAAGGTGTGGATGTTTCTGATGAGGTGAGTAAAATTACCTTTGAATGGAATACTGCTGAAAATTCGGAAATGTATGATCTAATTATTACGGATCCTGAGAGCGGTGCTGAAGTAGCCTATTTTAAGAATCTCAATGTTACTTCAAGAAGCGTGGATCTTGTTAAAGACAGATCCTATACCTGGGAGGTGATTTCAAAAAATTCTGAAACTACTGAGACAGGTTCTAGCGAGTCCTGGAATTTTTACCTGGTTGGCGATCCCCAAAGTAATTACGCTCCTTTTCCTGCTGAAATAATTAAGCCCGCAAATTCTTCTTCTGTAGAATTAGCAGATGCTAAGTTGGTGCTGGAATGGCAGGGTGCAGATCCCGACGGGGACGAGTTGACCTACACCATCTTTTTAGATAAAGTCGATGGAAAACAAGAGCCAACAGAAGATTTTCAAAATTTATCCGGTACGTCTCTTGAGGTCGAATTGGATGCCAATGAGACCTACTTCTGGCGAGTTAAATCATTTGACGGGCAGAATAGTAGTTACAGCCCCGTAAATTATTTTAAAACCTAATTATGCTAAACCCTACAAAAATAGTCATCATCTCTGTTTTGAGCATCTTCCTTTCGTTAAAAGGATTTGCTCAGGATACGGCAGCCTTTGCCTGCAATTCCTATGAATTAAGCGGGAATAAAGCAGTATTTGGCTGTGAGAACGGTGCTAAACTATCTCTGGAATTCCTGGATTCAAAGAACATTAAGTTCTGGTATGCTCCCACGGGGGAATTTACCCGCAACAATGAATCCTTTGCCGTTATTAATGAAGAATTTGATCCAAATTTCAACATTAACGTGGAAGAAAATGCTTCAAACTTCGAAATATTCACCGGTGACCTGCGGGTGATGGTACACAAAAAGCCGTTCAAAATTCAGATTTTTGACAGGTATCAACGGCTTGTTTTAGGAGATCTTGATGCGGAAGCTTATGTTACTGAAGGAACACGGACTGAAACACGAAAAGTCCTGCGGGAAGAAGAGCAGTTCTTTGGTCTGGGAGAGAAAACCGGTCCGCTAAACCGCCGGGGACGTTCTTTCACGATGTGGAACAGTGATAAACCCTGTTATTCAGATACCGAGGATCCATTGTACAAGAGCATTCCCTTCTTTTTAAGCACCTATAACTACGGAATCTTCTTCGACAACACTTATAAAACAGAATTTGACTTCGGAGAAAAATCTGAGGAATATTTCTCATTTTCGGCACCCGATGGGGCGTTTATCTATTACTTCATGTACGGCAAAGACCTGAAGGAAGTAATTCAAAGTTTTGTTAACCTTACCGGAAAGCCTATTATGCCACCAAACTGGGCCCTGGGATGGTCCCAAAGCCGCGGTATGCTCGTTAATGAAGAGCTTACCAGAGAAATTGCAACAGAGTACCGAAAAAGGGAAATTCCAATCGACATTATTTACCAGGATATTGGCTGGGTGGAAGGCCTGCAGAACTTCGAATGGAGAAAAGACAGATATGACAATCCAAAAAAGATGCTTTCAGATCTGGCTGAAGATGGATTTAAAGTAATCATTTCTCAGGATCCGGTAATTTCTCAGGCTGTTGAAGATCAGTGGCTAGAGGCGGCAAAAAAGGGATTTTTGGCAACCGATATACGCACCGGAAAACCTTATGACATGCCCTGGCCATGGGGAGGTAATGCCGGAGTTGTAGACTTCACCGATCCCAAAGTAGCCGACTGGTGGGGTGAATTACAACAAAAGCCACTTGATGACGGGGTAAAAGGATTCTGGACAGACATGGGCGAACCTGCATGGAGCAATGAAGAAAGTACCGACAGGCTTTATATGAAGCACCACAAAGGTATGCATGCCGAGATACACAACGTCTATGGACTGGAATGGGACCGCGTGGTAACCCAACAATTTGAAAAGAGAAACCCAAATCAGCGGGTTTTCCAAATGACCAGGGCGGCCTATGCCGGAATGCAACGCTACACTTTTGGCTGGAGCGGCGATAGCGGAAACGGAAGAGATGTTACCGACGGCTGGGAGAATCTTGCCGACCAGGTGCCGATGGGAATGTCTGCAGGCCTGGGACTTATTCCGTTCTGGACTACAGATATTTCCGGTTATTGCGGAGAGATCACAGATTATGAAGAATTTTCAGAATTGTATGTCCGCTGGTTGCAGTTTGGAATTTTTAATCCGTTGAGCCGGGTCCACCACGAAGGAAACAATGCAGTGGAACCCTGGTTATTTGGAGAGGAAGCCGAAAAAATAGCAAAAGAAGCTATTGAACTCAAGTATCAGCTACATCCTTATATCTACACCTATTCAAGGGAAGCATATGACACAGGCTTGCCAATTATGCGACCATTGTTGCTGGAATATCCTTCAGAGGAAGAAACCTATGAATTAGATAATCAGTTCTTGTTTGGAGAGGAACTGCTTATAGCTCCTGTGGTTGAGGAAGGAGTAACTTACCGACAGGTTTACTTGCCAAAAGGAAACTGGAGAGATTATAATGATCCAAAAAGGTCTTTTAAGGGAAAGCAGTTTATTGACTATGACACCCCTCTTGGAGTAATTCCCATATTCGTAAAAGAAGGTGCCATAATTCCGAAAATGCCGGTGATGCCTTATATAGGTGCCATGAAAAATGCGCCTTTGATCCTGGAGATCTTTCCGGGAGCAAAACCTTCAGAATTTACGCTTTATGAGGATGAGGGAACAACAAATGATTATCGAAAAGATCATTTTGTAAAGACGATGATTGAAAGTAAAACAACTTCTTCAGAAGTAGTCGTAACAATTAATGAGCCGCAGGAAAATAACTTCAGCAATAATGAAAAAAGAAATTTTTGGCTGGAGATCTACCTGGAAGAGAAGCCGATAGCAGTGAACCTGAACGGAAAAATTCTGGCGGAGAAGCCTGCAGAGGAGCTTAAGAAAAAATGGAATACTATCTTTGATGTTTCGGGATATCATTATGATACCGAAAACAATCGACTTTTTATAAGGTTTCCTGATAATAAAAAGAAACAATTAATTACCCTTAATAAATAAATACCAAATGAAAAAATTGAAGATGAAGCAGTTACTAATAATCTCCTGCCTTTGGTTAAGTTTTACTGCAGTGGCGGTAGCTCAAAAAGTCTCTTCCCCTAATGGGGAGGTGCAAATGCAGTTTGTGTTACTGGAAGACGGAACTCCTGCTTATAGCCTTTTTTACAAAGGTGAGCCTGTGATCGAAACTAGTAAGCTGGGATTGATCCTAAAAAATGATGAGCATAATCTAATCAATAATTTTGAAGTCATAGAACGTGAAGAGTCTGATTTTGAGGAAACCTGGGAACCGGTTTGGGGAGAAGAAAGCGAGATTCTGAATAAATACAACGAACTGGCAATAGTGCTAAACCAAAAGCCAACAGATCGTCAAATGATCATAAGGTTTAGAGTTTTCAATGACGGACTCGGGTTTAGATATGAATTTCCGCAGCAGCAAAACCTGGGGCATTTCATTATAGAAGATGAAAAAACCCAGTTTGCTATGACAGGGGATCACACCGCTTTCTGGATCCCGGGAGATTACGATACACAGGAATATGATTACATTGAATCAAAACTTTCTGAAATTAGAGGAGAAATGGAAGGTTCTATTACAGATAACCTCTCCCAAACCTCATTTTCGGATACCGGGGTGCAAACTTCCCTTTTGATGAAAACAGATGAAGGACTTTATATTAACCTGCACGAAGCGGCTTTGCTCGATTATTCTGCAATGCACCTGGAGCTGGATGATGAGAACATGATCTTCGAATCATGGCTTACTCCAGATGTTACAGGTAATAAAGCATACATGATCGCACCAGGGAAGACTCCCTGGAGAACAATTATCGTAAGTGACGATGCCAGGGATATCCTTGCCTCAAGAATGACTTACAATTTAAACGATCCTGTGGCTATTGATGATACTTCATGGATCAAACCTATGAAATACGTAGGAGTTTGGTGGGAAATGATCACAGGAAAAAGCAGCTGGCACTACACTAATGATTTTGCCGCAGTAAAACTTGGAGAAACAGATTTTGAAAATGCCACGCCTAATGAAACTCATGGTGCCACTACAGAAAATGTTAAGCGGTATATAGATTTCGCTGCCGAGCACGGTTTTGACGGAGTTCTTGTGGAAGGCTGGAACATTGGCTGGGAAGACTGGTTTGGGAATTCCAAGGATTACGTTTTTGACTTTATGACTCCATATCCCGATTTTGACCTTGAGGAGATAAGAGATTATGCAAAGAGCAAAGGTGTGGAAATGGTAATGCACCATGAAACTTCCTCTTCGGTAAGAAATTATGAGCGCCATTTGGATTCAGCTTATCAATTCATGAAAGATCACGGTTACAATGCTGTGAAGAGTGGATATGTGGGAGACATTCTTCCAAGAGGAGAGAACCACTACAGCCAGTGGCTGGTGGATCACTACCAGTACGCTATTGAAAAAGCGGCAGATTATGAGATCATGGTTAATGCTCACGAAGCCGTTAGGCCTACAGGAGTTGCCCGTACCTGGCCCAACCTTATTGCCAATGAATCGGCAAGAGGGACAGAATACCAGGCTTTTGGAGGTTCCAAGCCTAACCACGTGACAGTACTTCCATTCACCAGGCTTTTAGGAGGGCCAATGGATTATACTCCAGGGATCTTTGAAATGGATATTAGTAAGGTAAATCCTGAAAATGATTCGTGGGTAAACAGTACCATTGCTAATCAACTGGCATTATATGTAACTATGTATAGTCCGCTACAAATGGCTGCCGACCTTCCTGAGAACTACGAAAGGTTTATGGATGCATTTCAGTTTATTAAAGATGTCGGAATGGATTGGGAAGAGAGTGTTTATCTTGAAGCTGAACCGGGAGATTACATTACAATTGCGCGTAAAGAAAAAGGTACTGAAAAATGGTTCGTTGGAAATGTAAACGGGGAAACCCCGAGAACTTCAAAAATATCTTTTGATTTCCTTGAACCCGGACAAAAGTATATTGCTACCATTTATTCCGATGCTAAAGATGCGCATTACAAAAAGAACCCGCAGGCCTATAACATCAGGAAAGTTGTTGTGACCAGCAAGAGTGATCTAAAGCAGTGGAGCGCTCCGGGAGGAGGGTATGCAATTAGCATAGTTCCCGCCGAAAAGAAGGAAACAAAAGGTTTGAAAAAGCTTTAAGCTGAAGAACATTTTTATAATTAACCGCCTGAAAATAGCATTTTCTGGCGGTTTTTTTATGTGCTTTTCTGAAGCTTCAACAAACCAGATCAAATTAAATATTCTAAAACCTTTGTTAGGATTTAGCTGAAACATCCCTATTCTTCTGAAGTTTTTGTACTTTAAATCGAAACTTAAAATATAAATTATGAAAACCGCTTCTATATTAAAGAACCTGGAATATAATGATACAAAACCTGCTGTCCACGTTTTAATGGATACCGATAGCAGTAAAGAGATACGAATAGCTATGAAAAAAGGACAGGTTATGAAAGAACATAAAACACCTTATCCTATTGTTGTAGAATTATTTGAGGGAATAATAACGTTTGGAGTCAATGGAGAGGTACACAAAATAGAAAAAGGGGATATGTTATCTCTTGAAGGAAATATACCGCATGATCTTAAAGCTGAAGAAGACAGTATAGTTCGGTTGTCCCTGTCAAAATCAGATTCTGCCGAGAGGGTGAAAGGAGTAGCTGAAGGTTCTTAATAATTCCTTCATGATAACCTGTTTTGAAATAAAGTAGCTGCTTAAAATCTTGCGATTTTGAGCAGCTACTTTATTTTATATGCTAGCAACATCCGGAATCCGGGGTGCAACATGCTCCCTGTTCCTGTAAATTGGACATTATGAGTTTAGGTTTGTCTTTTTTTGCTCCGGGTTTTTCCGCATAAACTGTGACACTGAAAATTCCCGTTTTTCCCTTTTTAAATTCAGTTATTTCTTGTTCTGAAAGGTACTTTTCCAGAATGTCATCTGGGAGAGTGATAGTTTTTTCCTTCTGAAGAATAAGATTTTGAAAACCTGCATGTTCAATGTACGTCAAGTAATCATCTTTTTGAATTGCTCCTGCCACACATCCTGCATACATCTCTGCGTCTTCGCGTAAAGCTTCGGGCAAATCCCCCACTAAAACAATATCTGAAATGCTGAAGTGTCCTCCGGGTTTAAGAACCCTAAAGATCTCGGCGATCACTTTCTGTTTATTTGGGACCAGGTTTAATACACAGTTGCTCACAATGACATCTGCACTATTGTCGTTTACAGGCATCTCATCAATATCTCCTTCCCGGAATTCCACATTGTTGAATCCAAGTTTTTCGGCATTCGCACGGGCTTTATTGATCATTGTGGGGGTAAAATCAATCCCTATCACTTTACCTTCAGCACCGGTTTCATGGCGGGCTACAAAGCAGTCATTACCGGCTCCCGATCCCAAATCTATAACGGTGTCACCTTTTTTAATTCCTGCATAGTGAGTAGGAAGGCCACAACCAAGACCAAGGTCGGCATCTTCCAGATACCCTTCTGTGCCGGTGTAATCGTCCATCATTATATTATATACCTTGTTGGAAGGCGTAGTGGCACCGCAGCAGGAAGCAGCATTTTCTACTTTCCCCTGCTCCGCGATCTTAGAATACCGCTCTTTAACCGAATCTTTAAGTTCTTGTTCTGTTTTCATCTTTGAAAGTTTGTGTAAAACAAATAACATTATTAATCATTGTAATATTACGATAATAAAATTACAGTAAAAAATGTCCGCTTGTTTTTCATTTAGATTTTTTTTTGCGTTTAAAGTAACCTTCTGTAGTGAGTTTTTTTAGAGTATTTTTTTAAATTTATTAGTGCTAAACTTCTGACGGTTCGTCTACTAAAAAAATGGTTATGAAGTTATTTCTTAGCCTTGCGTTAATTCTGACTTTCCAAAATTGTGTTTCACAAAACCCATTTTCCGAAAGCAGATCAGGGTTCTTTCTTAAGGATACGCTCATTTCCATTGAAGCCAATCCTGCTGCCGGATTTTCACATGAATATTTACTCATGATCCCGAAAGGAACTACAAAAGCTAAAACACGCTTCCTGGTTGTTGAGCCAAATAATTCCGGTTTTACATCAGATTCTATTGAATTACATCGGAAAGGGGCAATTTTTGTGGCCACAAAAAGATCCATAGGGAATATCGTTGCCACCGAACTTGATTTGCCGTTACTTGTACCGGTTTTTCCAAGGACGAGAAAGGAAAATCTGGTTTACACCCACGCCCTGGACAGGGATGCCATGCTTTCCCAAAATGAGGAGCTCGAACGCCTGGACTTGCAGTTGCTGGCGATGGTTAGCGATGCCAGGCGAAGATTACAGGATTTGGGAATTCCGGTAGAGGAAAAAGTAGTAATGACAGGATTCTCGGCATCCGGAAGTTTTGTCAACCGCTTTACATTTTTGCATCCTGGGAAAATTCAGGCCGTAGTTTCCGGTGGCTTGAATGGTATCCTCATGTTGCCAGTAAAGGAGATCAATAATTATACACTTAATTATCCTTTGGGGATCAATGACCTTCAGGAGATCTCGGGCAGCGAAATAGATATTGAAGTATATAAAAAGGTGCCGCAGTTCATTTTTATGGGAAAACTTGATGACAACGACGCAGTGCTTTATGACGATGCCTATAGCGAAGAAGAGCGTACGCTTGTATATGCGACTGTTGGGGAGCAAATGCAACCAGAGCGATGGGAGACCTGTCAAAAGATTTATAAAAACGAAGGCGTAAATGCAGAATTCCATACCTATGAAGAAGTAGGACATTGGTCTACCCCTAAGATCAATGGGGAGGTGATTGAATTTATCAAAGAGCAGATTACCCAGGAAGGGGAGGAGTAATAATATTCAGCAGATCCAGGTTGCGGGAGTTTAAAATATTCGGTTTCAAAAATGGCATTTTCTGCACCTATCCCTGGTTTAGTTTTCTACATTTCTTTTTCCTAAATAAAAGTTAATTATTACATTTGGCCCGCTTCCCTAAGGCAACTACATCAAAACCTAAACATCCAGAGTAATGGAAAAAGTTATTGTTGCTGTCGTTACCGCAATTTTATGCTCTATTTTTAGTGCAAAAGCCCAGAAGAGCGATCTTGGATGCGGAGCCAGGGAGGGAGCTGACTCGGCTACCCCTTGGGATCGAGTTGAAATGGATGATCGTCCCTTAATAAACTACTGGTACAAACCAACCCAATTGGGATAGTTTCCTGTTTTACAGATCCCTTTTCTTTAGTTCGGCTTTGGAAATGCCTTTTTCGAGGGCTTCTTCGCGGCTAAGATCGTGATCGGCATAGTATTCCGAAGCGTACTGCAGCGCCATTGATCTTATATCATCATCAAGGCTGTTAAGCCGCTTTTGAAACTTTTCAAAATCTTTGTAATCTTCCATAATGTATTTTTCAATTGTAAGAAAAAATAGCCTCTTTAAGCAAACTTATTTCGAGGCGGGGGAATATTCTATTTAAGAACAGGAGAGACTAAAATTTAAGCAATTCCCGGGAGGTGACCAAAGATTAAAGCGTAGTTAACAGCTTCTAAAAGTAATCTATTGCAACAAGGGGCAAAAACCGATTCAGATCTTGAAATACAACCGGCTAATACAGCTGGCTTGTAGTTAATGTACTGATATTTTTTGAGTCATTAATTAGATGAGACAGTTCAAATTATAAACAGCCAATAAGGTTAAAAGATCTTTCCTTGAAAATTATCTGGTCGAAAACCACCCATGGAATAGCAAGATTGGTGTGGAATCTAAATTTATTAGCAACCTTATAAATCTTTTACTCTATTTCTCTGAAGTCTCTCTTTCGAGCTCCCCCAGCAGTTCATCGACAGTTAGATTTAAATTCTCCTCTGTTGAATACAATCTGTAATTAATCTTTTTACCCGAGAGCTTTATTTGTCCATGCGAGTTAGAGATCTCCCGCCAGGTTTCGGGCACTCTTATTCTTAAGGCCTCATTGTTGTACAGGCTACTGTCCAAATGAATTATATGATGAGATACAGATAACTCCTTTCCGAAAAGACCTGTTCTTTTAAAGTCAGTCAACGAATTCTCCTTTGAGTCAAAGAGTACTACGAAGTAACTTTTTTCGGTAGTCACATTTAAATCGGTCATGCTTACCGAATAGTAAAAGGAGATAGGTAGAATTAGCAATAGGATAAGTTCACCAACAAACAGTATTCTATAGTTAATTTTTCTTACGATAAACCTTTCGATCCCATAAAGAACAAAAACAAACAGAGAAATTGGAATTGCAATTGCGGCAAGGAATGCAGAAGCTTGGGTTGTTGAAAATATTTCAATAACGGCCCAGAGGAATATGAAAAAAAATATACCGGCAAGAACAACTACCGGGGTTACCGGGAAGAGCATTTTCTTTAAAAGGTTCTTTATTCCGTCCAAAGCCTTATCTTAAAGGTGGGAGTTGCCCGGGAGTAATGCTTAAAAAAACCCTTCTTAAAGATAATTCTTTCCTCCCATTTATCCTGTGTTCAAATTTGGAAATATACTCTGCTTATCTTGTTTTTTTATTGGTTAAAACCTCTTTTAATACGACCATAAGCAGAGATTTGTAAATACATCTTGACCTCATTCATTCGAGATGAACATCAAAGGCAGTTTTTTTTGAAAAACCTTCCTGGTTATCTGAAGAAATCAGGAAAGCAGGAATAAGTTGCTATGGTACACCATTCTATCCTTAAACTAATTATTGATCCCTACTAATATCCTGCCGCAGCGTCATCTCCCCGGGGATCGGCGCCTCCTTCCAGTTTTCCACTGGGAAGGACCAGAATAGCGTTAACTTTTCCTAATATGGTGAATTCTCCCACAGAGACCTCATATCCTTTAAATTGGAGAGAATCCAGGGTAGCTTCAGCAAAAGAATCGGGTTCAAAAAGTACTTCGTCTGGTAACCATTGATGGTGAAACCTGGGTGCGCTCACAGCCTGTTGCATTCCCATTCTGTATTCAGCAACATTTAAAATAGTCTGCATTACTGAGGTGATTATAGTGGATCCGCCCGGGGAACCCAGAACCATCCAAAGTTCACCTTCCTTTTCTACAATCGAAGGAGTCATTGAACTCAACATTCTTTTCCCGGGCTCAATGGCATTGGCTTCACCTCCTATGAGTCCAAACATGTTGGGTACTCCGGGTTTGGCACTAAAGTCATCCATTTCGTTGTTCAGGAAAAAACCTAATTCCTCCATGTAAAGTTTTGAACCGTAAGCTCCATTAAGTGTGGTAGTCACCGAGACCGCATTTCCTTCGGAATCCACAATAGAGTAGTGAGTGGTTTCCATACTTTCATAACCGGGAATGTTGCCGTGACTAATGGCAGAGGAGGGAGTGGCACTGTCAAAGCTGAAGCTGTGCATACGATCCTCCAGATATTCATCGGTGAGTAGTTTTTTCGTTGGAATATCCACAAAATCGGGGTCACCCAGATAGTGGCCGCGATCGGCATAAGCTCTTCTTTCGGCCTCGGTGATCACCTGGATCGACTTTACCGAATTATGGCCATATTCTTCCAGGGGATAGGGTTCGATCATTTTCATTATTTGGGCCATCACAATTCCACCGCTCGATGGGGGAGACATTGAGATGATCCTCAAGTCGTCGTAAGTGAAAGAAATAGGATCCCGCCATTGCGCCTCGTAAGCAGAAAGGTCTTCCAATGAAATAATCCCCCCATTATCCTGAATGAAACTTACCATTTTTTCTGCAGTCTCTCCGGAATAAAATTCGTTCCTCCCCCTGGTTGCAAGCTTTACGAGAGTCGCTGCTAAAGCATGGTTTTTAAGAGTGTCCCCGGGTTCATGAGCTTTTGCAAATAAGACGTCCTCTCCGTTGGCTTTAATAATTGCACTTCTGTGTTTTTTAAGTGAGGCTGCCTGATTTGCGGTGACTACAAATCCTCGTTGTGCCAGAGCAATGACAGGAGCCAGGATCTTCTCCATGGACATACTGCCAAATTTTTCATGGACAGCAAAAATACCGGCTACAGTTCCCGGAACACCCACTGCCAGGCCTCCAAACCTGCTTTTTACAGGATCTGCATTTCCCAAACTATCGAGGTACATGTCAGGATGTGTCCCAAGCGGTGCCTTTTCCCGGTAATCAAGAGCGCCGGTTTCACCTGTGTTAAGCCTGTACACCATGAATCCCCCTCCACCAAGATTGCCGGCATATGGATAAACTACAGCCAGGGCCATCTCTGTAGCTACCATGGCATCAAATGCATTGCCTCCTTGTCTTAGGATCTCTAGCCCAATTTTTGAAGCTTCTTTTCTTGCCGATACCACCATGGCATGTTCTGCTACCAGCCCGCGTTCAGAAAGAGAGGGGTAGATTTTCGGTTCAGTAGGAATTTTGCAGGATTGCTGAAGAAGAATTAGAAGGAAAAAGACAATATATTTCTTCATTTTTGGTCGGCTGTTTTTAGTGCAGAGGCTAAACTAAGGCAAAAAACCGATAGCTATTCAAAAAAAGATCTTAAACCCATATTGATATTAGTAAAATTATGGTTTTAGCGTTTTAAAAAATTCCTTTAGACCTCTGATTTCCTGTTATTTTACGACAGACTTAAATTAGAAAAAAGAGAAAGGCCGGAAAAAGCTATATTTCCCTTTGAAAATTACAAATAAGCTGCTTAATTTGCACTCTCATTTCGGGATGTGGCGCAGTCCGGTAGCGTATACGTCTGGGGGGCGTAGGGTCGCAGGTTCAAATCCTGTCATCCCGACAAGCACAAAAGCGATGCGAGAGCATCGCTTTTCTTGTTTTAGGAGGTGCGCAAAATTTATTTTGCAGTACCGACGAAAACAAGAAAAGCTGACGGTGAAGCCGGCAGAGCTTTTGTATTTCCAGCGATGGATGTAATGAGGATTCTTTAAATCCTGGACCCCTCGGGTAATATTCAAATTACAAGCA
>NZ_JAPONB010000016.1 GCF_026676115.1 Salinimicrobium sp. TH3
AGCGAAAATCCTTTTTGGGAAGCATGGACAAAAAGATTGAAGCGAATAGCCCGGCCCCATCCAAGCGGCAGCGAAGGCGGGGAAACGCCCAAAAAAAATTAGGACTTCCTGTCCCCTTTCTTAGGGGAAGACCACTTATCTGTAAGTTCAAGAAAGTTATAATCCAGAGCCGAGGGTTGTTTTTCCAGTTGTTTACCCTGGAAAGCTCTCTGTAAAATATCTTCTATATAATAATCTTCCTCGTTCCCGGCAGGATTGAATTCTTCCTTTAGTGAAATATCAAAGAAGCTGGCAGAAGTGTTGTACCAAAAAGCTCTCCATCCACTTTTGAGATCTTTTACAAGGTCAAAAGTTGTAACCCCGGTTTGACGATGAACTAATTTCACAAGGATCTGTCCTTCAGTTCTTGTTAATTTCTTTAATTCGGCCGAAAATTCGTTCTCAATATAATCCTGAACAATTTTTGTATAACGTTTCCTGTCACGCCTGGACTTTATTTGGTCCAGCCTGCTGTTGAGCTCCACCAATCTTTCCGAAGCCAGTTTAGCGTAAGGATAAACTTTTATGGTTTTTCTGCGAAGAATAAGATATTTACGACGCTCAAGGTCATTGTCGAACTTCAGTCTTCCCAGGATAAGCACCTCATCAAGGTCAATTTGCTTACGCGCAACAGTATCTCCTTCTATTATATAATACTCATAGTCAATTGTATCCTCCACCGGTTCTATAACCTGTGCGAGAACAGACAATGGTGCGAACACGAGAAAAAAGAATAAAAAGTTTTTCAAAATATTCGTTTTCAATACCTGAGCTAAAATCATTCCAAAATTACGTTATCTATAAATTGTCAGCTCTTTAAATCTTATTAAATTCGTCAAAAAGTAAAAGAAATGGGTCAGAAAGAAATTCTCACCGAGGAATCTGTAAGTTTTCTCGAACAGTATTTAAATAATGCCGCGCCTACCGGCTATGAGTGGGAAGGTCAAAAGTTGTGGATGAATTACATAGAACCTTATGTGGATGAATTCATAACAGACACCTACGGGACCGCTGTAGGAGTTATCAACCCCAAAGCAAAATACAAAGTAGTAATAGAAGGTCATGCCGATGAGATTTCCTGGTATGTAAATTATATTACAGACGACGGATTAATTTATGTTATTCGCAATGGAGGAAGTGACCATCAGATCGCGGCTTCTAAAAGAGTAAATATCCACACCAAAAATGGGATTGTAAAAGGAGTTTTTGGATGGCCTGCAATTCATACCCGTGACAAGGAAAAAGAACAGGCTCCAAAGCTGGACAACATATCTATTGATGTGGGTTGCTCCTCAAAAGAAGAAGTGGAAGCTCTTGGAGTACATGTGGGTTGCGTCATCACTTATCCCGATGAATTTTTTATACTTAATAAGGACAAGTTCGTTAGCAGAGCTCTCGATAACCGAATCGGCGGATTCATGATTGCTGAAGTTGCACGCCTGCTAAAGGAAAACAAAAAGAAATTACCATTTGGCCTATACATTACAAATTCGGTACAGGAGGAGATTGGTTTAAGAGGGGCCGAAATGATCACGCAGCGCATAAAGCCTAATGTAGCAATTGTGACCGATGTTACCCACGACACCACCACTCCAATGATCGAGAAAAAAACCAATGGACTTACCAAAATCGGAGACGGACCGGTTATTTCCTATGCGCCGGCCGTGCAAAATAAGTTGAGAAATCTTCTCATCGAGACTGCCGAAGATAAAAAGATCCCATTTCAACGTATGGCCTCTTCCAGAATGACCGGTACCGATACAGATGCTTTTGCCTACAGTAACGGCGGGGTGGCTTCGGCATTGATCTCTCTTCCCCTGCGTTACATGCATACAACAGTAGAAATGGTACACCGTAATGATGTGGAAAATGTAATAAGGTTGATCTATGAAAGTTTATTACAGCTTAAAGATGGGGATACCTTCAGCTATTTCGAATAGCATTCAATAATGACATTTTAAACCTCCTTTTAAAGGAGGTTTTTTTATTTTCTGAAGTTTTCACATTTCTTTACAAGCCATAATTAATGATGAAAGCTATATTTAGAAAAAAAATTCATGGTCCTTTCTTCAGAAGAAGTAGAAGTTCTTCTCTCTAACCCCGATATGACTGCCGAAAAAGCAAATCTCCAGTATATTTCTGAAGATGATCTGTGCATTGTGCGGCGCAAGAGAGGAAAAGGCTACCAATACTTGCAGGAAGGGGAACCTCTTAAAGATGAGAAAGCACTCGATAGAATAAAAAAACTCGTCATCCCGCCTGCCTGGGAAAAGGTAAAAATCTGTCCTTTTTCAAACGGACACTTACAGGTTGTTGGCCTGGATGCAAAACAGAGGAAGCAATACATCTATCATCCCGACTGGACGAAGCTTCGTAATCTCACCAAGTTCTTTAAAATGACCGCCTTTGGCAAGGTGTTGCCAAAAATCAGGGCACAGGTAGATAAGGACCTGGATAAAAAAGGAATGCCACAAGAGAAAGTATTGGCCCTGGTCATTAGACTCATGGAAGAGACTCACATTCGAATAGGGAATGAATCTTATGCCAAACAAAATAAATCATACGGGCTTTCAACATTAAGAAGCCGGCACGTACAGATCTCAAGAGGTGAACTAACATTCAATTTTGTAGGCAAACGCGGTATTGAAAATACAGTTTCATTGCGCGACAAAAAGTTAATAAAACTGGTCAACAAATGCGAGGAGATTCCGGGTTGGGAGGTTTTCAAATATATAGGTGAAGATGGAAAGAAACACAGTATTGATAGCGGAATGGTAAATCAATACATTCAGGAGTTGAGTGGAGAGCTTTTTTCGGCTAAAGATTTTAGAACCTGGAGTGCCACCAAGATCTTTTTTGAAAAATTGAGGGAAACAGGTTTTAATGAAGAAGAAAAGCAGAACAAGAAGAACATATTAAAGGCTTATGACACTGCGGCCGAAGCTTTGAACAACACCCGTAGTGTATGCCGAAGCTATTATGTGCACCCGCATGTAGTTCAATTATATGAAACAGGGGAAATTGTCCCCTATTTCAAAAAAGTGGAAAGAAAACGCACCTCCAAACCAAACCTTTCCCAAACAGAGGAAGTCTTGCTGGAGCTTTTAAAAGATTTTGAAATAGAGACGAACTAGGACTGTTGATTATGCTGCTCGTAATATTCCAACATTTCAACAACATCTTCAACGCTTTTTATCTTATGATCGGAAAAATATTGGTTCATTGCCTTGTTCTTGTTCAGCTCTTTCCTGAAATCTTTTTCCCTTAAGTCTACCTCTTTTAACTTTCCACTTTCATCAAGTAGATAATAAAATTCTTTTACACTGAAATGGGCAGGCTTATATTTATCATAACTTGATCTTGGTTTGACCTCATCCTGAAGATGAGCCATTGGCTTTGAAAGTAATTTTACATTTTCGCCATCATAGTAATGAATGAAGTAACCATTAACCTCCTTTTCTTCGGTAGTCTTTAAATTATGAAATTTAAAACTATATTCCGGTTTCTTGTAAGTAATGTTCTCAAGACTCGGTAATACGTAAATTGAATCTTTCTCTTCTCCCAGTCTTATCTCCACTTGATCCTTAAAAGCATTATAACGCATAAGGATGTTGAGAGTTTTGTCTCCTTCATTAACTACTAACGTTCCCGGTTGAAATTCCTTATTTAGATAATAATGACCGGTAAATTCTCGAGGTATTGTGGTGTGACGGTAAACCTTCACATATTCCTGAAGTGGATTTCCTGGAGTATCTTCAAACGAGGCAATAGGCTGCAGGCCTCCAATACCTTGTACTACGGGAGTGGGTGGATCCGCTTCAGGGCTTTGTGCCGCGGCAGAGGCAAAAGCCGCCACGGCTAGTACTGAAAAGATTAATTTTTTCATTTTTAAAAAGTTGTGGTTAAAAAATTGTTTTGTTAAATATATTAAAAAAAGTGCAAAGATTTAATTCAATGCACCCGATTTAATCTCTTCCACCACTTCAGGATTCAATAAAGTGGAAGTATCACCCAGGTTTTCTGTATCATTGGATGCGATCTTCCTAAGGATCCGCCTCATGATCTTACCACTCCTGGTCTTTGGAAGTCCGCTCACAAATTGGATTTTTTCAGGTTTTGCGATTGGCCCCAGGGTTTGGGAAACAATATTCTTTATTTCCTTTTCCAGTTCTTCTGAAGGTTCAACTTTATTATAAAGGATCACATAGGCATAAAGGGCATTTCCCTTAACCTCATGTGGAAAACCAACTACGGCACTCTCGACCACGTGTTCATGCTCGTCAATAGCATTTTCGATAGCAGCAGTTCCAAGGTTGTGTCCGGAAACTATTACAATATCATCTACTCTTCCTGTAATACGATAATTGCCGGTAGCATCCCGATATGCTCCATCCCCGGTGAAGTATTTGTTCTTAAAAGTTGAAAAATACACCTCTTTGTAGCGTTGATGATCGCCATAAATTGTTCGGGCAATTGACGGCCATGGAAATTTAATGGCCAGCCTTCCTTCCACCGGCTCACTAGTATTAGGGATTTCCTCTCCCTGGTCATCCATGAGTGCCGGTTGCACCCCGGGTAAAGGCAGAGTTGCAAATGTTGGTCTTGTAGGCGTTATCCCTGCCAAAGGTGAGATCATTATTGCCCCGGTTTCGGTTTGCCACCAGGTATCTACCACAGGGCAATTCCCTTTCCCGATATTATCATTATACCAGTGCCAGGCTTCTTCATTAATGGGCTCTCCCACACTCCCCAGAACTTTTAGGGAAGAGAGATCATGGCTTTCAACAAAATTTAGAGGCTGTTTGGCCAGGGATCTTATTGCTGTTGGTGCCGTATAAAAGTGGGTGACCTTTAATTTATCTACAATATCCCAAAACCTCCCGTAGTCGGGATAGCTGGGAATTCCCTCAAACATCACAGTTGTCGCACCAGAAGCAAGTGGGCCGTAGATGATATAGGAGTGACCGGTGATCCACCCAATATCGGCCGTACACCAGTACACATCATCTTTTTCAAGCTGAAATACATTCTGAAATGTATACGTGGTGCCCACCATATAACCTCCCACAGTATGGACCATACCTTTAGGTTTTCCGGTTGAGCCTGAAGTATAAAGGATAAACAACAAATCTTCGGCATCCATGACTTCTGCGGGGCATTCTTTTTCGGCTTTTTGGAGTTCATCAAACCAGAACTTGTCTCTGCCTTCTTTCATGGGGGTAGGCTCCACCGTGCGCCGGTAAACGATCACTGTTTCTATGCCCGGGGTTTCCTCCAAAGCCTTATCGCACATCTCCTTTAAATTCACTTTTTTGGCACCCCTGTATACTTCATTTGCCGTGACGAGCATCTTGCAATTTGAATCATTGATGCGTCGTGCAATAGCCGAACTGGAAAATCCTGCAAAAACAATGGAGTGAACAGCTCCAATACGGGCACAAGCCAGCATTGCAATAGCCAGTTCGGGGATCATGGGCATATACAAACATACCTTATCCCCTTTTTTAATTCCATTATTCTTCAGCACATTGGCAAAATGAGACACTTTCACAAAAAGCTGCCTATAGGTAATATAGCGGGATTCTTCATCGGGATCATTGGGTTCCCATATGATGGCGGTTTTGTTTCCAAGGGTTTCAAGGTGCCGGTCCAGGCAATTTTCGGTAATGTTGAGTTTCCCTCCCTTAAACCATTTCACTTCGGGTTTTTCAAAATCCCATTCCAGGGTGCTGTCCCATTTCTTTTGCCATTTAAAGGTCGTAGCTATCTCATCCCAAAATGCTTCGGGATCTGTGATACTTTTTTTATAAGCTTTCTTATAATCGGCGAAACTGCGCAGTTGTAGATTTTCCATAATCTAAATTTAGGAAAAGCAGCTTCAAAAACAAATATTAAAAATCTACTGATTTCCAAGAGGGTATCTAAAAATGACATTTTTAAAAGGAGTTATTCTGAAGTAATAAATCAAAGGAACAGGCTGTTTATTTTTTGAATTATGTATCTTTAAAGGAGCAGAAGATTAAAAAACTTCATAAAAACCTATGGAATTCATCGATTATTACAAGGTTTTAGAGCTGGATAAAAATGCTACTAAAAGTGATATCAAAAAGGCCTACCGGAAACTGGCCCGAAAGTACCATCCCGATCTCAACCCCAACGACACTGCAGCGCAGAAGAAATTTCAGCAAATTAATGAGGCCCACGAGGTATTAATTGATCCTGAAAAGCGCAAGAAATACGACCAGTATGGCAAAGATTGGGAACATGCCGAAGAGTTCGAAAGACAAAAAGCACAACAGCAACATTATCAGCGGCAGTATTCGGGTGGAAGGCCCGGCGGCTTTGGAGGCGCAGAAAGCTTTACCAGTGGCGGATTCGAAGGAGGGGATTTTTCAGAATTTTTTGAATCCATGTTTGGAAGGGCACAGGGCGGCAGACAAAGGACTACCCGTTTTAGAGGGCAGGATTTTAATGCCGAACTACATATTAATCTTACTGATGTCTACCGAACCCACAAACAAACAGTTACCGTAAATGGTAAAAATATAAGGCTCACTATTCCCGCCGGAGTGGAAAATGGACAAACCATAAGAATTAAAGGCTATGGTGGCCAAGGAATGAACGGCGGACCAAACGGAGACCTTTTAATAACTTTTGCCATTAAAAACAATACATCTTTTAAGCGGGAGGGGAAAAATCTCTACAAGGATGTGGATCTTGACATTTTTACTGCAACTTTAGGTGGTGATCTCACCGTGGACACCTTTGACGGAAAAGTAAAACTAAATGTAAAACCCGAAACTCAGAATGGCACTACCGTTAAATTAAAAGGAAAAGGATTTCCTGTGTACAAAAAAGAAGGTCATTTTGGGGATCTCTTTATCACATATAATTTAAAAATCCCAACCAGGTTGAGCGGCAGGGAAAAAGAACTTTTACAGGAACTAAAAAAACTGCGAAAAAATGGATGACCGATATATCTCAATTATAGAGTTCTGTAACTGGCACCAGCTCGAAGTATCCTTTATTCATACTCTTAGAGAGCATGACCTTATTCAAACCGTGGTAATTGAAGAAGATGAATATATTGAGCAGGAAAAGTTGCAGGACCTGGAGCGAATCATGCGCTTGCACTATGATCTGGAAATAAACCTGGAAGGAATAGACGCCATAAACCATTTACTTGATCGCGTATCGCAACTTCAACAGGAAGTGAGAATCCTTCAGAATAAATTAAGGAGATTCGAAGAGTAAAGTTATTACCGTTCAAAAAGGTAAAATATGATACAAAAAAAGGGAGCCTTAGCTCCCTTTAGTTTTTATTGTAGGTCATCAATTAAAACCCCTGGAAGGTAAGGGAAAGGTAATACTGCTGGCCAATATAACCTGTACCGTAAGCAGTATAATATTCATCACCTCCAATATTGGTAGCCCCTGCCTTGATAACCGAATTAACAGCCAGCAATTCATAGTTCACCTGGGCATCAACAACCGAATAGGCAGGAACCTGGCCATTGGCAAAACTAGCCTGCCATTTGAAAGCATCACTCCACCTGTAATTAATACCAAAACCAAATTTTTCAAATAAATCTGTATTACCAAAAGATATTTTCACTTTGTGTTCGGGAGTATTAAAATTGGTCTGAAAGTCGGGTGCAGAAGATTGATCGAAATCTTCCTGGGCGTAAGTATAATTAGCGCCAAGGTCATAATCGCCAAAGATCTTGGTGGTAAGTCCTAAAGAAGCTCCATATGATTTAACATCTGCCGGAGAATTAGTGTAAGTTTGAAAAACCCGGTAGTCTCCTTGTTGAAGGGCAAGCAATGACAATTGATTATCCCCTACCTGTCCATAAAATGGTACCAGCACATTCTCTGTAGAAATAAAGTCTTCGTAGATATTATAATATGCATTCATATCAAGTACAACCTGCCCCAGCTTTCCTCGATATCCAAGTTCGTAGGCTGTTACTTGCTCCGGTTTTACAAGCTCATTCTCTGCCGCCGCAGGTGCACCGGCTTGTACAGAAGCTACAGAGAAAGAATTTTCGTAGGCGTTTCTTCCCGAAATTTCGGCTGTAGGGCTTCCCGTTACAGCAGCTCCTGTTGCACTTAATTCGAAGGTTCTCACATACCTGTCAAGGTTATCCTCTGCTGAACCTACTAGAATTGCTCTACCTACATCAAGACCAATAAAAAGATCCTGAGTCGTTGGGTACCTGAAACCGGTTTGAACAGATGCCCTAAAATTATGTTCTCTTGAATCCCCTGCAGTATAACCAACAGAAAGTCTCGGGGAGAAATTCCCATCAAACAATTCGGAGTCGTCATATCTAATGGATCCGGTTAATTTAAGGCGCTCATCTATAAACTTCTTTTGAACCTGCGTGTAGATACCATATTCAGAATAGCTGATAGGACCATCATAATCTGTAAAAATAGTTCCGGAGGAATTTAAGCGGTATTGCCGGTAGGATCCTCCCACCTGTACCTCGGCGATGTCACTGGTAAGGTGCGTAAAATTGTAATTTGCATCGACATGTCGAAGCTGGGAAGCATCTGTAAACTGGGATCCGGTAAGAAGATCTGAATCTGTAGTAACTTCCTCAAAAGCCTGTTGAAATTCGGCCGTACCGGGTTCAAATCTACCAGTTTCGGCCACCTGTCTTGCTACCATATGTGCCTGATCCTCTGGAGCACCCTGTATTCTTGCCTGTACAAAAGCCCCGGCATACTGGCCAAACCACTGTGGATCTGTTTTCCAACGTCTGTTGACATTGATCCCGGTGAACCGGATGTCGTAGGAATCCCCCGCATCTTCATCGGTTATATATCCTCTCACGAAGAAATTATTGTTTTGCACCTCGAGTTTGTGTTGTTGTAGAAAGAAATCTTTTAAAGCATATCTGTTTCCTCCCTGGTAGATCGTACTTCCAAAACCGGCTTTCCCAAGATAGCTTATTTCAAAATCATCGGCAAAGGGTCGAAAATGAATGGCAGCATCAAATTTTACGCTTTTTGCTTCATAATCTGTAAGATCCTGTTCTGCATACCCTGTTCGACTTACAGCTTCATCTGGCAACAAGGCTACGGCCTCTTCGGGAATCAATCCGGCGGCTGCAAGCCCCTCTCCTACTACCCGAATGTTTGTACTCACTTCATCACCATAGATATTCAATCCATCATAGTTAGGATGCATTCTGGTTCTGCCAGGGTTTAGGACATCCTCCTGGTTGGTCGCATACCAATCTGTACCTTCTAAGTATGAAAAGTTAACTTTTGCTGCCCATTTATCTGAAAATTTGTGAGCCAGCCTAACTCCAAAATCATAAACCGGGTTAGTACCGGCGGCATCCTGAGAGGTGAATCCTTGCTTGTAATAAGCACTTATTCCGGGAAAATCGAACGGATTCTTGCTCTTCATGAAAAGAATTCCGTTAAAAGCATTAGCTCCATAAAGGGCTGAAGAAGCTCCCGGGAGAAGTTCCACGCTGTAGACATCGAGTTCGGTCATTCCAAGTAAGTTCCCCAGAACAAAGTTTAAAACCGGGGAAGAGTTATCCATCCCATCTACTAACTGCACAAATCTGGGATTGTTGAAGGTCGCAAATCCCCTGGTATTGATCGACTGGAAAGTAAGGCTGTTGGTGTTAATATCGACTCCCTTCAGGTTCTCCAGTCCGCCGTAAAAAGATGCAGAAGGAGTATTCTGAATCTCCTTTAAGCCGTAGTGTTCAATTGTCACGGGGGATTCAAAAATCCTCTCTGGTGTACGCGAAGCTGAAACTACGATTTCATCCAAAGAAGTACCTTCATTAAGAACAATTTCAAGGTTGGCATTGTTCTCGGTCACCTGGATTCTCTTCTCTTCGTATCCCATACTGGACACGGCCAGAGAAAAAGGAGGGTCCTGAGTGACCACAAAGGAAAATTTCCCATCAAGGTCTGTGGCCGTACCCTGGGTAGTTCCAAAGACAATAATGTTTACCCCCGGAATGGGAGAATTGTTGCTGTCCACTACCTTTCCAGAGACGGTTGTCTGGGCCAGGGAAGTGAAAAAACCAAAAATGAAGAAAATGAAAAATAATGGTTTCATACCTGATAATTAATAAGATTAGTCTTGTGAATATAACATAATTATCTAATCCTTAACACTAAACATAAATTTAACATAGTAATTGTTTTAGATTTTACAGATAAAAGGCGTCACTTTTTAATTACTTTTACAGGAAATATAAAAACGCACCTACTATCATGAAAACCCTCACATTAATTTTCTTTGGAAGTTTACTCGTTATTTTCACAGCTACCTGCAGTAACATTTCAAAAGAGGAAGACAAACCGGCTTCAGCTATAATTGAAACAACTATGGAGATCACAGGCACTATCCAGGAACAGGGAATAACTTCTTACCAATACGGCACGCATACCATTACCACTACCAATGATGAGTATTATGCTCTAAAAAGTGAGGCAGTAGATCTCAATGATTTTGTTGAAGAAAAAGTCACTATAGTGGCCGAGAAAATTGAAGGATATCCTGTAGACGGAGGACCGGAATATCTTATGGTATTGGAAGTGAAATAGAGGTAGAAGTGCGAAGTTAGATTTACTACCTTTTAAAACTGGTAGTGGTCAGTGGTCAGGAGAACTTGAATTACCGGTTATTTCCTGTACCATACTCCTTAGACCTTCGATTCTAAGACCTTACCCTTAAAAGATTTTTCGTCGCATCTCCTTTCTACCGAATGAAGATGCGACGAGAAATGACAAATAATTTATGTGTTACATGCAGAGCGGGAGAAAGCGAAGTGGAGAATCTATTAATAAGCACGAGGATCCTGGTGGGATGTGATTTTTTTTACCTCAAAAAGAACCACTCCACATAAAGGCACCCCTCCGGAGGAGGGGGTAAGACTAAAACTAAATTGCCAGTAATCATTTCGCTTGATCACAAGTCAGGTAAGTGAATTAGGTGCCTCTTTAGAACTCTTAATTCCTGAGTCTCTTATCTATTCAGATATTCGGCCACATTCTTCTCAATCCTCTCTTCAATATTGGAAATATCGGCTTTGATGAATTGTTCTCCTGTTATTTGTTCGTAGAGCTCGATGTACCTTTCAGAAACTGAGCTGATGTATTCATCACTCATTTCAGGGATTTGCTGTCCTTCTTTTCCCTGGAAACCATTCTGAATTAGCCACTGCCTTACAAATTCCTTGGAAAGTTGTTTTTGAGGTTCTCCCGAAGCCAGCCTGTCGGGATATTCTTCAGCATAGAAATAACGGGAAGAATCTGGAGTGTGGATCTCGTCAATTAGCACTATTTCACCTTCGGAAGTTTTTCCAAATTCGTACTTGGTATCCACCAGGATAAGACCATTATCTTTGGCCAGTTGGCTGCCGCGAAGGAATAGTTGTCGCGTATACAATTCAAGAGTGTTGTAATCTGCTTCAGAAACAATGCCTTTTTCAAGGATCTCTTCCCGTGAAATGTCCATATCATGTTCTCCCGATTCGGCTTTTGTAGTTGGAGTAATGATAGGTGCGGCAAAAGCTTCATTTTCCTTCATCCCTTCGGGCATATGTACCCCGCACAGACTACGTTTGCCACTTGCATATTCACGAGCCGCATGGCCGGTGAGATAACCACGAATGACCATCTCCACCTTGAAAGGTTCACATTTTTGCCCAACTGCAACATTAGGATCTGGGGTAGCCTGTAACCAGTTTGGTACAAGATCTTCTGTGGCCTTCATCATTTTTGTAGCAAGTTGGTTGAGAATTTGCCCTTTGTAAGGAATCCCTCTTGGCATAACAACATCAAAAGCCGAAAGCCTGTCGGTCACAATCATGACCAGGCGGTCATCTTCAAGGGTATAAACATCCCGGACTTTTCCCTTATACACGGCCTTTTGACCGGGAAAATTAAAATTTGTAGAGGTAATGGTATTCATTAAAATAATAGATTATAATAAAAGATCCCACAGGGGTGAGGTCTCAGAAATGTCATTTTTATTCAGCGTTTTCTATTCGTTTGTATGCAGCAATGATCTTCTTGACCAGCTTATGACGAATAACATCCTTGTCATCCAGGTGAATTATACCTACCCCATCTACATCCTGTAACACGAGAATAGCTTCTTTAAGCCCTGAAATTACTCTTTTGGGAAGGTCGATTTGTCCTGGATCTCCGGTAACCATGAATTTGGCGCTTTTACCCATACGGGTAAGGAACATCTTCATTTGAGCGTGAGTAGTGTTCTGGGCTTCATCCAAAATTACGAAAGCATGATCCAGAGTTCTACCACGCATAAAAGCCAGAGGCGCAATTTGTATGACACCTTTTTCGATATAACTTTCGAGTTTTTCATGAGGAATCATATCCCGCAGCGCGTCATATAATGGTTGCATATAAGGATCCAGTTTTTCCTTTAAGTCTCCGGGTAAAAATCCAAGATTCTCCCCTGCTTCCACGGCAGGTCTGGTAAGGATGATCCTCTTTACCTGTTTCTCCTTAAGGGCTTTGACAGCCAGGGCTACTCCTGTATAGGTTTTTCCTGTCCCTGCAGGACCAATGGCAAAAACCATGTCATTTTTCCTCATGAGCTCCACCAGGCGACGTTGATTGGCCGTCTGCGGCTTGATCATCCTGCCGCTAACTCCATGAACCAGTACTTCCCCGCTTTCATTGGTAGTATCGTACTCTTCCCTGCTTTGGCTGGTAAGCACCCTCTCAATCGCATTTTCATCTAAGCGGTTGAACTTTCCGTAATGGTCGATCAACATATTGAACCTCCTGTCGAATTCTTCAAGCATTTCCTCGTCACCGTAGATGCGAAGTTTATTGCCTCTTGCCACAATTTTTAGCTTTGGAAAATATTTCTTAAGCAGTTCAATATGTGAGTTTTGTTCTCCGAAAAAATCCCTCGGACTTATTTCAGAAAGTTCAATGATAAGTTCGTTCAAAAGCGACCGGATTTAATTTAAAAAATGAGTTAATTATCTTTAGATTTGCATTACAAACTTAAATAAATAAAGGTTTAAGTTAGGAAAAATATTATTAGAAATTGCCCATGGCCATAATTACCTTAACGACAGATTTTGGGGAAAAAGATCATTTTGCAGGGGCAGTTAAAGGAGCCATTTATACAGAGTTACCTTCGGCAAGAATTGTAGACATTTCCCACTCTATCGCTCCCTTCCATATTACAGAAGCTTCCTACATCATAAAAAATGCCTACAAAAGTTTTCCTGAAGGCAGTATCCATATAATCGGGGTGGATTCAGAATTAACACCTGAAAATAAGCACATTGCCCTAAAACTTGACGGGCATTATTTCATTTGTGCCAACAATGGAATCCTTTCTTTAATTGCTTCGGAATTTGTGGCCGAAAAGATCGTGGAGATCAACATACATGACAAGGTGCAGAGCAATTTTCCCGTGCTCGACGTTTTTGTAAAAGTAGCAGGACATCTTGCCCGCGGAGGCACCCTGGAAGTTATAGGAAAAACCATCCCCGAAATAAAACAGCTTAAGGAAATGGAACCCCTGGTCAACCTGGAACAAAACCAGATCAAGGGCAACGTGATCTACATTGACAATTATGGAAACGTGGTCACCAATATCCCGAAAAAGCTGTTTGAAAAAGTTGGGAAAGGCCGTAGATTTAGTATGAGAGCCAGAACGGCTAATTTTACCGAAATTTTTAGCACTTATAGTGAGGCCATTAATTTTGATACCGATATGATCAACAGGGAGGATGGCAAGAAACTAGCAATCTTTAACTCCGGCGGATATATTGAACTGGCGATCTATAAAAGTAACCCAAGTACGGTGGGCAGTGCCTCCACCCTATTTGGACTGGAATACCGGGATACGGTGACGATAAATTTTGAGTAGAAGGGTGAAGAACCGGGAGCCAGGACTTAAAAAGCTGCAGGTTGCATGTTGCCGGTTGCGGGTTGCATGTTGCAAAATTTTCGTTTTACCCCTTCCCTAAAGGGAGCCGAAATTTTGAATTAGATTTGAAAGGTTGGCCGTAACTTGTCAGGTTGAGCCCGACCGCAGGGAGGAAGGTCGAAGCCGGTTTGGAAAAAGAGCAAGAAACAAGAACCAGGAGCCAGGACTTAAAAAGCTGCAGGTTGCATGTTTCCGGTTGCGGGTTGCGAGTTGCATGTTCCCTGTTGCAATTTGCAAATGAGTAAATGATCACTCGACTTCACTTCGACTCCGCTAAATGCAGCCTGCTCGGGGTCACATTGTATAAAAGGTGGACTTATAATGTAGTCCTGCTATTTGTTTATTGTTTATTGTTTATTTAAAATTTAAGAATGTTAGTACGCATAGTTAAAATGACTTTTGAACCTTCAGAAACTGAAGCTTTTCAGAAGTTGTTTGACAGGAACAGAAGTAAGATAAGAGGTTTTGAGGGCAATGAATTCCTTGAGCTTTATCGCGATAAGAACAATAAAAATATATTTTTCACGTACAGTTACTGGAAAGATGAAGAGGCGCTGGAAAATTACCGTGTATCTTCACTTTTTAAAGAGGTATGGAGCGAGACCAAAAAAATGTTTTCGGCCAGACCTGAAGCCTGGAGCGTAGATAAGGTTTGGACCTCCGGTCCAGTAGGCAGTTCGCAGGAATAAGTTGGGCAGTAGGTCGCTTAAGAAAATCAGGAGTCAAGAGACAAGACTTTTAGGATTAGTGATTGTTGGTTGGAATTGGAATGCGATATGGGTTGATGCCAAAGAAGAGACCTCCCGACTCGGCTCTAGGTGACATTGCAATAAAATTTAGAACTTAATGCCCGGAATTTTTTATTATACTTTAATCCTTTAACATTAAACATTTACAAGTTGTTTGCAATTTTAAAGAAAGAAATAAACTCATTTTTCGCCTCTCCCATAGGCTACCTGGTTATTGGACTTTTCCTGGTGGTCAACGGGCTTTTTCTCTGGGTTTTTAAAGGAGATTACAACATTTTTGACAGCGGTTTTGCGAATCTTGAACCTTTTTTCACCCTGGCGCCATGGATCTTTCTTTTCCTCATTCCCGCCATTACAATGAAAAGCTTTTCCGAAGAAATAAAGCAGGGGACACTGGAATTACTACTCACCAAACCATTAAACACTATAGAGCTCGTTTTGGGTAAATATTTTGGTGCACTTTCCCTGGTGATCCTGGCTCTTTTGCCAACCTTATTATATATTGCTGCGATTTACTCCCTGGGACGGGCAGAGAACCATCTGGACTGGGGAGTACTCATAGGATCCTACTTTGGACTTTTATTTCTTGGAGCCTGTTATACTGCTATAGGAATTTTTGCATCTATTCTTTCTCCAAATCAAATCGTATCGTTCATCCTGGCAATCTTCCTTTGCTTCATTGCCTATTTTGCTTTTGAAGCCATTGCAAATCTTAACTTATTTAACAGTAGATATTTAAACGTTGAAGATCTGGGTCTCAGTGCACATTATGAAAGCATAAGCCGCGGGATCGTTGATACCCGGGATTTAATTTATTTTCTAAGTTTGATCTTCTTTTTCCTTGCCCTCACAAACCTGAGTCTCAACAACAAAAAATTATCCTGAAGTGAAGTTTCAAAAATCACATTTTTCAAAGACTTTTTTGTTGCTGCTTGTAATTGTAGTGATCAATGTAATCTCCTATAATTTCTATGGAAGATTTGACCTCACGGCCGATCAACGTTATACCCTTTCTGAAGCCTCAAAAGAGATCATTTCCAAAGCTGAAGCCCCCATAATCGTTGATGTTTTTTTAGAAGGAGAATTTCCACCAGAGTTTAGAAGGCTACAGGCAGAGACAAGACAGCTGCTGGAAGAATTTGCTGCTGTGAACCCGCAGATCAATTTTCGGTTTACAAATCCGCTGGAGGAAGGCGGAAATGCCAATGAGGTCGCAACCCAGTTCTACGAAATGGGAATGACCCCGGCACGCATTAATGTGGTTGAGAACGGCCGTACCAGTGAGGCCATTGTCTTCCCCTGGGCTATGGCCAATTTTGGAAATAAATCTGTTGCTATTCCCTTACTAAAGAATCAGCTGGGTGCAACTACCGAAGATCGGGTTGCAGCCTCTGTGCAGCAACTGGAATATGCCTTTGCCGATGCTTTTTCAAAACTTCTGGAGCCAAAACGCAAAAAAATTGCCGTAATGCGGGGCAACGGGGAATTACAGGACCGCTACATAGCCGATTTTGTTAAGAGCATTCAGGAATATTATTACATAGCTCCTTTTACACTTGATTCTGTGGCTACAAATCCGCAGGGAACGTTAGCGCAGCTAAAGGAGTACGATCTCGTCATAGAAGCAAAACCTACAGAACCTTATACCGAAGCCGAAAAACTGGTGCTTGACCAGTACTTAATGAACGGTGGGAAAAAACTGTGGCTGGTTGAACATGCAGCTATGGAAACCGACAGCCTTTTCTCTCCCGCAGGAACTGCTTTTGCCCTGCCGCGCGACCTCAATCTGGGAGATTACTTTTTTAAATATGGGCTGCGTATTAATCCTACTCTCGTAAAAGATCTATATTCGGCGCCGATTATTCTGGCCACCGGCAGTGGAAGTGAAGCACAGTTTAACCCTTACCCCTGGTTCTATTATCCACTTTCCTCCTCGCCTTCAGCTCATCCAATCGTCAATAATCTGGAAGCGGTAAAGTTTGAATATGCCAGTCCTGTTGACATCCTGGAAAACAGCATTAAAAAAACGGTTTTGCTCTCTACTTCCCCACGTACTGCCGTGGTTGGACTTCCGCGGGAGATAAGTCTGGAAGAAATTACGGCAGAGCCCGATCTTTCTGAATTTGCTTCAGGAGAGCAGCCTTTGGCAGTCATGCTGGAAGGAGAATTTAATTCTGTCTATGAGAATCGGGTGCTGCCTTTTGAGCCAGATAACTTCCGAAGCAAAAGTCAAGAGACAAAAATGTTGGTGATAAGTGACGGGGATGTCGTTAAAAACCAGTTACAGCGGGGGGAGCCTCTTGCGCTTGGGTTTGATCGATTTACGGGAACCACCTATGGCAACAGGGAATTTCTACTCAACGCCGTGAATTACCTCCTGGATGACAGAGGCCTTTTAAACATTAGAAGCAAAGAGGTGAAAATAGCATTTTTGGATCCCGAAAAAGTGGAAGAATCAAAAGGTTTTTGGCAGGTGATGAATATATTGCTTCCGCTTGGCCTGCTGGCCTTGTTTGCAGGACTTTTCGGGCTCATACGGAAGAGAAAATACACCAGGAAGTAAAATGCTTCCGTCAAAAGCGCGGTTTATTAACAATTGCGAAGCTCTTAAAAATATAAAGTGCTGAAAATGGTGTTTTTAGAAGGTATTTTCAACGATTTCCTGTTAATAAAAAATACCCGCTGCTTTCCTGCTTTTTAAAGGATTAGGATATATTTGTATCCAGATTAACTTATTACCAAGCCAATGAAATTTATTGTATCGAGCACATATTTGCTGAAACAGCTACAAATACTCGGGGGAGTGATCAACAACAACAACACCCTGCCCATTCTGGATAATTTTCTTTTCGAACTAAATCAAGATGAACTCACAGTTTCTGCGTCTGACCTGGAGACTACCATGTCTACCAAACTTACCGTGGAATCTGAATCTGAAGGGAAGATCGCAGTCCCTGCGCGTCTTTTGCTCGAAACTTTAAAGACTTTTCCGGAACAGCCTCTAACTTTTGTGGTAGAAGACAACAACACTATTGAGCTTAGTTCCAACCATGGAAAATACGCGCTGGCTTATGCCGGTGGCGAGGAATTCCCTAAAGCGGTAAGCCTGGAAGAACCCAGCAGTACTACTATCGAGGGAGATGTATTGGCAACAGCAATTAGTAAAACTATTTTTGCTTCGGGAAATGATGATCTAAGACCTGTCATGAGTGGGGTCTTCTTCCAATTTACCCAGGACCACCTTACGTTTGTGGCTACAGATGCTCACAAGCTGGTAAAATACTCCAGGAATGATATTGCAGCTTCGCAAAATGCTGAATTTATCATGCCTAAGAAACCTTTGAACCTTTTAAAGGGAATTCTTTCAGGATCAGATTCTGAAGTGCTTATCGAATACAACGAATCGAATGCACGTTTCACCTTTGAAGATACTACTTTGGTTTGTCGTCTTATCGATGGAAAGTATCCTAATTATGAAGCTGTGATCCCTAAGGAGAATCCAAACAAGCTGGTTATTGACCGCGGACAATTCCTTAGCTCTGTAAAAAGGGTTTCTATCTTCTCAAACAAAACAACCCACCAGGTGCGTTTGAAGATCGCCGGAGCAGAATTAAATATTTCTGCGGAAGATGTTGATTACAGCAACAAAGCCGAGGAGCGCCTTACCTGTTCATACCAGGGAGACGATATGCAAATTGGTTTTAACTCCCGTTTCCTTACTGAAATGCTTTCAAACCTGAACGCAAATGAAGTACAGCTGGAAATGAGCCTGCCAAATCGTGCCGGAATCCTTACTCCCGTTGACGGACTGGATGAAGGAGAGAAAGTGACTATGCTGGTAATGCCGGTAATGCTGAACAACTAAAGCTGCGCTTTAGTTGTTAGACCGCTGCCTGCGGCAGCTGTTAGACTAAGACAGGAAACCCTCCAAAAATTGCATTTTTGGAGGGTTTTTTTGTTTATATTCATTCCCCTCCTTCGGAGAGGTGGACGTAGGTCGAGGTGGGTTGTCAGGCGTTGGATCTCTTCTGTCTAAAACATAATCCTGTAATCTAAATACTGATTTCCCTTCGTAACTCTGATTTCATTTTCTATGCCGCTCCTTCCGGAGCTCATAATATCCACCTAAGAATCTGCTATAAATATTTCGCTCCACCAGAGCTTATCATTTAAACTAAATATTATGCGGTCACAAAATTAAGCCTCAGAGAGGTTAATTCACAGGAACCGGTAACAGAACTGCCTGCTAATGACTGCAACTGCTAACTTTTTCCTGAACACTGATCACTATTTAATAATCTCTATCGTCAAAGGATAAGAAGGTATCTCTCCGTTATTAACCTTGATCGCGTTAAGGATAGGGAAAACTATAGCAATAATTCCGATTCCTATTAGCAACAAGATCCCAATTCCGAATAACAGGATTAGCGGTATGGAGATAATCGAATAGATAAAAATAGAGATCTGAAAGTTCAGGATCATTTTTCCATGGGCGTCCATCCCTAAGACCTTGTCCTTTTGGGTAAGCCAAATCACCAGCGGAACAATAAATCCACCAATCCCGGTCACCAGATCCAGTAATTGACTAAGGTGCGTAAGCATTAATAACTGCCTGTCTTCTCTCATAATAGTTGCGTTTGAATATTCCATTTTTTGATTTGATTGATGATTCTATAACAAATATACGCTTTAATATAGTACTATGTTATAAAAGATACGTGAAAATTTAAATTTTGCGGTTCCCTGTTCCCGGTTGTCGGTTCCCGGTTGTCGGTTCCCGGTTGTCGGTTCCCGGTTGTCGGTTCCCGGTTGTCGGTTCCCTGTTGCCTGTTCCCTGCTGCCTGTTCCCGGTTCTCGGTTGTCGGTTCTCGGTTGTCGGTTCTCGGTTGTCGGTTCTCGGTTGCCTGTTCCCGGTTGCCTGTTCCCGGTTGCCTGTTCCCGGTTGCCTGTTCCCGGTTGCCTGTTCCCGGTTGC
>NZ_JAPONB010000017.1 GCF_026676115.1 Salinimicrobium sp. TH3
TTTTGATCAACAATAGTGATATTTCCGTTTCCGTCGTTGAAGGTCCAGGTAACAATGTAGTCTCCCTGCTCAGTATAAGTAAGTGGAGCATCGGTAGTGGCTGTGATTGTTCCGGCACAATTATCTGAAGTTGTTGGAGCAGTCACATTTGCAGAACACTCACCTGTTACATCAGCAAGAGTGATAGCCTCAGGTGCAGTAGTATCATTGATAATTACATTTTGATTGCTGGTAACCACATTCCCGTCTCCGTCGTCAAAAGTCCAGGTGATTATATATTCTCCCTGTTCGGAGTAGGTAAGAGGATCATTAGTTGTTCCCGTGATTGTTTCTCCTGTACAAGCATTTGAAGTTGTTGGAGCCGGCACAGTGATCTGACATTCAGCTACAGCATCTACCAGTACCGGTGCAACCGGAGCAGTATTGTTTTGAACAACAACTGTTTGATCTACATTGGTAGCATTTCCATTTCCATCATCAAAAGTCCAGGTGATAGTGTAGGTACCTAATTCAGAATAGACAAGCGGATCAGGTGTTGTTCCTGTAATAGTTCCTGCACAATTATCTTCAGTAGTAGGAGCAGTTACAGTTACTTCACAGTTTCCTGTAACAGTTTGTAGAGTTACAGCATCGGGAGCTGTAGTGTCTTTTACGATCACGTTTTGATCAACAGTAGTAATATTTCCATTTCCGTCGTTGAAGGTCCAAGTCACCACGTATTCACCCTGCTCGGTATAAGTAAGAGGAGCATCGGTAGTGGCGGTGATTGTTCCTGCGCAATTATCTGAAGTTGTTGGAGCAGTCACAGTTGCAGAACACTCACCTGTTACATCAGCAAGAGTGATAGCTTCAGGCGCCGTGATGTCCTTTACAATCACGTTCTGATCTACAGTAGTGATGTTTCCGTTGCCGTCATTAAAAGTCCAGGTCACCACATATTCTCCCTGCTCACTATAAGTAAGAGGAGCATCGGTAGTGGCGGTGATTGTTCCGGCACAATTATCTGAAGTTGTTGGAGCAACAACAGTTGCAGAACACTCACCTGTCACATCAGCAAGAGTGATAGCCTCAGGAGCGGTAACGTCTTTTACGATTACATTCTGATCTACCCTAGTAATATTTCCATTACCGTCATCGAACGTCCAGGTTACTACGTACTCTCCCTGCTCAGTGTAAGTTAAAGCATCTTCAGTAGTAGCAGTAATAGTTCCTGCACAGTTGTCTGTAGTTGTTGGAGCAACAACAGTTGCAGAACACTCGCCTGTCACATCAGCAAGAGTGATAGCCTCAGGTGCAGTAGTATCATTGATAATTACATTTTGATTGCTGGTAACCACATTCCCGTCTCCGTCGTCAAAAGTCCAGGTGATTATATATTCTCCCTGTTCGGAGTAGGTAAGAGGATCATTAGTTGTTCCCGTGATTGTTTCGCCTGTACAAGCATTTGAAGTTGTTGGAGCCGGCACAGTGATCTGACATTCAGCTACAGCATCTACCAGTACCGGTGCAACCGGAGCAGTATTGTTTTGAACAACTACTGTTTGATCTACATTGGTAGCATTTCCATTTCCATCATCAAAAGTCCAAGTGATAGTGTAAGTTCCTAAGTCAGTATAGACAAGGGGATCACTTGTTGTTCCGGTAATAGTTCCTGCACAATTATCTTCAGTAGTAGGAGCAGTTACAGTCACCTCACAGTTCCCTGTAACAGTTTGTAGAGTTACAGCATCGGGAGCAGTAGTATCGTTCACGATCACGTTTTGATCAACAGTAGTAATATTTCCGTTTCCGTCGTTGAAGGTCCAGGTCACCACATATTCTCCCTGCTCAGTATATGTCAAAGCATCATCAGTAGTGGCAGTAATTGTTCCTGCGCAATTATCTGAAGTTGTTGGAGCAACAACAGTTGCAGAACACTCACCTGTTACATTAGCAATAGTAATAGCCTCAGGAGCGGTAAGGTCTTTTACGATCACATTCTGATCTACAGTAGTGATGTTTCCGTTACCATCATTAAAAGTCCAGATCACCACATATTCTCCCTGCTCACTATAAGTAAGAAGAGCATCGGTAGTGGCGGTTATTGTTCCGGCACAATTATCAGAAGTTGTTGGAGCAGTTACAGTTGCAGAACATTCCACTGTTACATCAGCAAGAGTAACAGTTTCAGGCGCGGTGATATCTTTTACGATCACATTCTGGTCTACAGTAGTAATGTTTCCGTTGCCGTCATTAAAGGTCCAGGTCACCACATATTCTCCCTGCTCATTATAAGTAAGAGGAGCATCGGTGGTGGCGGTGATTGTTCCTGCGCAATTATCTGAAGTTGTTGGAGCAGTCACAGTTGCAGAACACTCACCTGTTACATCAGCAAGTGTGATAGCCTCAGGAGCGGTAACATCTTTTACGATCACATTCTGATCTACCCTAGTAATATTTCCATTACCGTCATCGAACATCCAGGTTACTACGTACTCTCCCTGCTCAGTGTAAGTTAAAGCATCTTCAGTAGTAGCAGTAATAGTTCCGGCACAATTGTCTGTACTTGTTGGAGCAGTCACAGTTGCAGAACACTCGCCTGTCACATCAGCAAGAGTGATAGTTTCAGGTGCAGTAGTATCATTGATAATTACATTTTGATTGCTGGTAACCACATTCCCGTCTCCGTCGTCAAAAGTCCAGGTGATTATATATTCTCCCTGTTCGGAGTAGGTAAGAGGATCATTAGTTGTTCCCGTGATTGTTTCTCCTGTACAAGCATTTGAAGTTGTTGGAGCCGGCAAAGTAATCTGACATTCAGCTACAGCATCTGCCAGTACCGGTGCAACCGGAGCAGTATTGTTTTGAACAACTACTGTTTGATCTACATTGGTAGCATTTCCATTTCCATCATCAAAAGTCCAGGTAATAGTGTAAGTTCCTAAGTCAGTATAGACAAGCGGATCGCTTGTTGTTCCGGTAATAGTTCCTGCACAATTATCTTCAGTAGTAGGAGCAGTTACAGTCACTTCACAGTTTCCTGTAACAGTTTGAAGGGTTACAGCCTCAGGAGCGGTGATGTCTTTTACGATCACGTTCTGATCAACAGTAGTGATGTTTCCGTTACCATCCTTAAAAGTCCAGATCACCACATATTCTCCCTGCTCACTATAAGTAAGAGGAGCATCGGTAGTGGCGGTGATTGTTCCGGCACAATTATCTGAAGTTGTTGGAGCAGTTACAGTTGCAGAACATTCCCCGGTTACATCAGCAAGCGTGATATCTTCCGGAGCGGTAATGTCTTTTACAATCACGTTTTGATCAACAGTAGTAATGTTTCCGTTACCATCATTAAAAGTCCAGGTCACCACATATTCTCCCTGCTCACTATAAGTAAGAGGAGCATCGGTAGTGGCGGTGATTGTTCCGGCACAATTATCTGAAGTTGTTGGAGCAACAACAGTTGCAGAACATTCCCCTGTCACATCAGCAAGAGTAACAGTTTCAGGCGCGGTGATATCTTTTACGATCACATTCTGATCTACCCTAGTAATATTTCCATTACCGTCATCGAACGTCCAGGTAACAATGTAGTCTCCCTGCTCAGTATAAGTAAGTGGAGCATCGGTAGTGGCTGTGATTGTTCCTGCGCAATTGTCTGTACTTTTTGGAGCAGTCACATTTGCAGAACACTCACCTGTTACATCAGCAAGAGTGATAGTTTCAGGTGCAGTAGTATCATTGATAAATACATTTTGATTGCTGGTAACCACATTCCCGTCTCCGTCGTCAAAAGTCCAGGTGATTATATATTCTCCCTGTTCGGAGTAGGTAAGAGGATCATTAGTTGTTCCCGTGATAGTTTCTCCTGAACAAGCATTTGAAGTTGTTGGAGCGGGCACCGTAATCTGACATTCAGCTACAGCATCTGCCAGTACCGGTGCAACCGGAGCAGTATTGTTTTGTACAATTACTGTTTGCTCTACATTGGTAGCATTTCCATTTCCATCATCAAAAGTCCAGGTGATAGTGTAGGTACCTAATTCAGTATAGACAAGCGGATCAGGTGTTGTTCCTGTAATAGTTCCTGCACAATTATCTTCAGTTGTAGGAGCAGTTACAGTCACCTCACAGTTTCCCGTAACAGTTTGTAGAGTTACAGCATCGGGAGCTGTAGTGTCTGTAACAACGACATTTTGAGTTTGAGAAGAAGTATTTCCCTGAGCATCCTCGAAAGTCCAGGTCACAACCGTTGTTCCCTGTGCATTAATAGGCAGAGAAGCGTTGTTAGAAACAGTTACTGCAGAACAGTTATCTGTAGCAGTTGGAGCAGTTAAAAAGGTCACCTCACACTGGGCAGTAACATCTGCTAAAGAAGTTGCATCAGCTACCGGAGCAGTGTCATCAGTGATTATT
>NZ_JAPONB010000018.1 GCF_026676115.1 Salinimicrobium sp. TH3
TAAAGGGCTCCGACCGCTTGTAAGCGTATGGTTTCAGGATCTATTTCACTCCGTTATTCACGGTTCTTTTCACCTTTCCCTCACGGTACTGGTTCACTATCGGTCTCTCAGGAGTATTTAGCCTTAGCGGATGGTCCCGCCAAATTCATACAGGGTTTCTCGTGCCCCGCACTACTCAGGATACCACTATGGTTTATGTTCTTTACCTATACCGGGCTATCACCGTCTATGGCCGCTCTTTCCAAAGCGTTCTAGTTCATTACACAACCAATATCGTGGTCCTACAACCCCAACAAGCCCGTAAGCTTGCTGGTTTGGGCTAATGCGCGTTCGCTCGCCACTACTAGCGCAATCACTATTGTTTTCTTCTCCTCCGGGTACTTAGATGTTTCAGTTCTCCGGGTTCGCCCTCCTTGCGGAGTAACATACCTTCAGTATGCTGGGTTGCCCCATTCGGATATCTGCGGATCAACCTGTATGTGCCAGTCCCCGCAGCTTTTCGCAGCTTATCACGTCCTTCATCGCCTCTGAGAGCCTAGGCATTCCCCATACGCCCTTATTTAGCTTATGTGCTTTTACCTAATATGCTCTTGCAAGTTCTAAATCATAAGTTAAGAGCTATAAATAACCCTCTTCCCAATCATCAAAACTTAAAATATAATTTGCTCTATCTATAATTTTACAATCATAGAAATTTTTATGTTTCTCGTATTCTTATTTTCCAATATGTCAATGAACGTTTTTCTTTAAGAGTCTAGATCCTGGAGACTAGAGCCTAGACTAAAAAAAGTCTAGTTTCAAGATTCTATTTTCTAGGTTCCTAAAAAATGGTGGAGAATATCGGAGTCGAACCGATGACCTCCTGCGTGCAAGGCAGGCGCTCTAGCCAGCTGAGCTAATCCCCCGTTTTTTAGTTAGCAGTGATCAGTATTCAGTAATCAGTCTTCACTGTACTGCGTACTGCTTAACTGCGTACTGTAAACTGGTTGCCCAACTTCTAAAATTTCCTTCAATAATTCTCAATGAACTTCGTACTTCGTATTTCTACCCTGTACTTCGTAGTCTCAGGCAGACTCGAACTGCCGACCTCTACATTATCAGTGTAGCGCTCTAACCAGCTGAGCTATGAGACTGTTTCTTTTAAGAAACTAGACTTATAGACACTAGAATCTAGACATCTGTCTAGTCTCTAGGCTCTTGTTTCTTGTTTCTGTTTTATAATTAAATTGACAGTGAATTAAGACCAAAAGAAGTCTCTTACTTCTTTTGTAAAAAGGCTCCTTATGTCGTAATTGTGTTTTGCCTTATAAGAGGCAAAATCTCTAGAAAGGAGGTGTTCCAGCCGCACCTTCCGGTACGGCTACCTTGTTACGACTTAGCCCCAGTTACCAGTTTTACCCTAGGCGGCTCCTTGCGGTGACCGACTTCAGGTACCCCCAGCTTCCATGGCTTGACGGGCGGTGTGTACAAGGCCCGGGAACGTATTCACCGCATCATGGCTGATATGCGATTACTAGCGATTCCAGCTTCACGGAGTCGAGTTGCAGACTCCGATCCGAACTGTGATAGGGTTTATAGATTCGCTCCTGGTCGCCCAGTGGCTGCTCTCTGTCCCTACCATTGTAGCACGTGTGTGGCCCAGGACGTAAGGGCCGTGATGATTTGACGTCATCCCCACCTTCCTCACGGTTTGCACCGGCAGTCTGGTTAGAGTTCCCGACATTACTCGCTGGCAACTAACCACAGGGGTTGCGCTCGTTATAGGACTTAACCTGACACCTCACGGCACGAGCTGACGACAACCATGCAGCACCTTGTAACTTGCCCGAAGGAAAAGGTGTTTCCACCCCTGTCAAGCTACATTTAAGCCCTGGTAAGGTTCCTCGCGTATCATCGAATTAAACCACATGCTCCACCGCTTGTGCGGGCCCCCGTCAATTCCTTTGAGTTTCATTCTTGCGAACGTACTCCCCAGGTGGGTTACTTATCACTTTCGCTTAGCCACTCAGCTCTTAATCGAGCCGAACAGCTAGTAACCATCGTTTACGGCGTAGACTACCAGGGTATCTAATCCTGTTCGCTACCTACGCTTTCGTCCATCAGCGTCAGTAAATTATTAGTGATCTGCCTTCGCAATCGGTATTCTATGTAATATCTATGCATTTCACCGCTACACTACATATTCTAACCACTTCATAATTACTCAAGGTATGCAGTATCAATGGCAGTTCTACAGTTGAGCTGCAGACTTTCACCACTGACTTACAAACCCGCCTACGGACCCTTTAAACCCAATGATTCCGGATAACGCTTGGATCCTCCGTATTACCGCGGCTGCTGGCACGGAGTTAGCCGATCCTTATTCATACGGTACCGTCAAGCCCCCTCACGAGGGGGTGTTTCTTCCCGTATAAAAGCAGTTTACAACCCATAGGGCAGTCTTCCTGCACGCGGCATGGCTGGATCAGGCTCTCGCCCATTGTCCAATATTCCTCACTGCTGCCTCCCGTAGGAGTCTGGTCCGTGTCTCAGTACCAGTGTGGGGGATCTCCCTCTCAGGACCCCTATCTATCGTAGCCATGGTAAGCCGTTACCTTACCATCTAGCTAATAGAACGCATACTCATCTTTTACCGCCAAAGCTTTAATGAAGGAATGATGCCATTCCTACATACCATGGGATATTAATCCGGGTTTCCCCGGGCTATGCCCCTGTAAAAGGTAGATTGTATACGCGTTACGCACCCGTGCGCCGGTCGCCACCATCCGAAGACGTGCTGCCCCTCGACTTGCATGTGTTAAGCCTGCCGCTAGCGTTCATCCTGAGCCAGGATCAAACTCTTCATCGTTAAATCTTATATACTTTAACAACTACTAAAGGAATTCCTCTTCTTCATCCCCTTTAACAGGGAATCAAAGCTCAAAACGTTCTTCTAGTCTTAATTCTTATTATTGCATTTGTTGTTAATGAAAACAACATACGCGCTGTCAATTCAATATGTCAATGAACACCCCTCTATCCTGCGGACATCTCCCCTTAATAAGGGGAGAGAATCTCCGTTTTCAAGAGGATCTCTTGTTGAAATTAAAGGAGTCGAACCTTATTCTCTACTACCCAACCCGGGATTTCTTTTTCAGTATATCTTCTGAACTTTTGCTCTGTCTCAAAGCGGCTGCAAATGTACAACCTTTTTCAAACCCTGCAAGAAAAAAATAATTTTTTTTCAAACGCTTCGGAAGTTATGTTGTCGCAAAAGCGGATGCAAACTTACAACCTTTCCTGCTTAACTTCAAAAACTTTTTTTAAGAACTTTTTTCGACTCTAATAGAACACTCATGGTGCCTCTCAAAGCGGATGCAAAGATAAAACCAATTTCCTTTACAATCCAAGATAAAATTCAAAAAATTTTCAGAGAACTTATTT
>NZ_JAPONB010000019.1 GCF_026676115.1 Salinimicrobium sp. TH3
AGGAGGGGTGGCCGCAGGCCGGGGTGGTTTTAGGGCATAAAAAAACCCTTCATCAAATACATGATGAAGGGTTTAAAAGAAAGGCGGCGACATACTCTCCCACAAGATAGCAGTACCATCTGCGCTAACGGGCTTAACTTCTCTGTTCGGAATGGGAAGAGGTGAGCCCCGTTGCTATAACCACCTTAAGTCTTTAGTATGCAGTGTTCAGTGATCAGTTGGCAGTTAGCCGTGATTACTTACTAAATGTCATACCTAATGAGTTGACATAGTTGGAAAATAAAAATAATAAGAGAACATGAACAAGGTAATTTGAAGCTTTAGGTTGTTCCTCCCCGGTATTGCTACCGGGGAAGTGCACTAAGCTATACGGATTATTAGTATCACTCGGCTATGACATTACTGCCTTTACACCTGTGACCTATCAACGTGGTAGTCTCCCACGATCCTTAAAAGAAATCTCATCTTGTGGTGGGTTTCGCGCTTATATGCTTTCAGCGCTTATCCCTTCCCGACGTAGCTACCCAGCAGTGCTCCTGGCGGAACAACTGGTACACCAGAGGTCAGTCCAACTCGGTCCTCTCGTACTAGAGTCAGATCCACTCAAATTTCTAACGCCCACTGTAGATAGAGACCGAACTGTCTCACGACGTTCTGAACCCAGCTCGCGTGCCACTTTAATGGGCGAACAGCCCAACCCTTGGGACCTTCTCCAGCCCCAGGATGTGACGAGCCGACATCGAGGTGCCAAACCCCCCCGTCGATGTGAGCTCTTGGGGGAGATCAGCCTGTTATCCCCGGAGTACCTTTTATCCTTTGAGCGATGGCCCTTCCATGCGGAACCACCGGATCACTATGCTCTACTTTCGTACCTGATCGACCTGTATGTCTCTCAGTCAAGCTCCCTTATGCCATTGCACTCTACGCACGGTTACCAAGCGTGCTGAGGGAACCTTTAGAAGCCTCCGTTACTCTTTTGGAGGCGACCACCCCAGTCAAACTACCCACCAAGCACTGTCCTTCCAATGGAAGTTAGGCTTCAAACAAGTAAAGGGTGGTATTTCAACAATGACTCCACGATACCTGGCGATACCGCTTCAATGTCTCCCACCTATCCTACACATCACTTGTCCAAAGTCAATACTAAGCTATAGTAAAGGTTCACGGGGTCTTTTCGTCCCACAGCGGGTAATCGGCATCTTCACCGATACTACAATTTCACCGAGCTCATGGCTGAGACAGTGTCCAGATCGTTGCACCATTCGTGCAGGTCGGAACTTACCCGACAAGGAATTTCGCTACCTTAGGACCGTTATAGTTACGGCCGCCGTTTACTGGGGCTTCAATTCAATGCGTCGCCGAAGCTAACATCTCCTCTTAACCTTCCAGCACCGGGCAGGTGTCAGGCCCTATACATCATCTTTCGATTTAGCAGAGCCCTGTGTTTTTGATAAACAGTCGCCTGGACCTCTTCACTGCGGCCCATCCAATGGATGGGCGACCCTTCTCCCGAAGTTACGGGTCAATTTTGCCTAGTTCCTTAGCCATGAATCTCTCGAGCACCTTAGAATTCTCATCCCAACTACCTGTGTCGGTTTGCGGTACGGGCTGCTTTTGCTCGCTTTTCTTGGAAGTCGATATTCAGGATTATCACCGCCGCCGAAGCTTTGGTGTACTATCGGAGTGTTACCACATCCTTCAACGCACTATTCCGTCAGTGCGCACCTAATTCTCGCCTCCGTCACTTTTAACGCAAAGCAGGTACCAGAATATTAACTGGTTGTCCATCGACTACCCCTTTCGGGTTCGCCTTAGGCCCCGACTAACCCTCAGCTGATTAGCATAGCTGAGGAAACCTTAGTCTTTCGGTGTGCGGGTTTCTCGCCCGCATTATCGTTACTTATGCCTACATTTTCTTTTGTAACCGCTCCAGCATACCTCGCGGATACACCTTCTACGCTGTTACAATGCTCCCCTACCACTTATAACTAATGTTATAAATCCATAGCTTCGGTAGTATGTTTATGCCCGATTATTATCCATGCCGAACCGCTCGACTAGTGAGCTGTTACGCACTCTTTAAATGAATGGCTGCTTCCAAGCCAACATCCTAGCTGTCTAAGCAGTTCAACCGCGTTTTTTCAACTTAACATACATTTGGGGACCTTAGCTGATGGTCTGGGTTCTTTCCCTCTCGGACATGGACCTTAGCACCCATGCCCTCACTGATCAACATCATTTTATAGCATTCGGAGTTTGTCAGGAATTGGTAGGCGGTGAAGCCCCCGCATCCAATCAGTAGCTCTACCTCTATAAAACTAATTAATCGCTGCACCTAAATGCATTTCGGGGAGTACGAGCTATTTCCGAGTTTGATTGGCCTTTCACCCCTACCCTCAGGTCATCCCAAGACTTTTCAACGTCAACGGGTTCGGTCCTCCACTATGTGTTACCACAGCTTCAACCTGCCCAAGGGTAGATCACACGGTTTCGCGTCTAACACTACCAACTATAGTCGCCCTATTCAGACTCGCTTTCGCTACGGCTCCAGG
>NZ_JAPONB010000001.1 GCF_026676115.1 Salinimicrobium sp. TH3
CTCCTCCTCTTGGGCTCGAACCAAGGACCCTCTGATTAACAGTCAGATGCTCTAACCAACTGAGCTAAGGAGGAATTCCAATATATCTTTAGTGTATTTAACGAGGTACTAAAACCCTCTAAAAATTTTGCTCTTCCTCTTGGGCTTCCCTCGATCCTGATAGTTATCGGGACTCGGGACAGGCTTCTCGCCCTAAGAAAAATCTGCGTTTAAAACTTTGCTCCTCCTCTTGGGCTCGAACCAAGGACCCTCTGATTAACAGTCAGATGCTCTAACCAACTGAGCTAAGGAGGAATTTCGCAACCATTTTTGCGGTTGCAAATATAATCGAAAATTTCTATTTCACTAAATAATGAAGCAAAAAAAGAAAAAGAAAAAAGCTATTTAAACAAGGCCGATTTTATTTTAACCAAAAACCCTCTAGCGTTCATTGTTTTCGCTACCAGGTAAACAGATAGAGTGGTGGCAGGATAAGCAGCATCCCAGCCAGCATAAGGATCAATACAAGTGGAAAAGCCCATTTAAACCATCTGTCATAGGGAACATTGGCAATTGCAAGCGCACCCATCGTTACTCCGCTGGTGGGGACAATTATGTTTGTCAAGCCGTCTCCCATCTGGAATGCAAGAACAGCAATTTCCCGACTTATTCCCAGTACATCACTCAGCGGTGCCATTATAGGCATAGTTAATGCCGCCTGACCGGATCCTGACGGAATAAAGAAATTAAGCGCACATTGGAACAGGAACATCAGCTCTGCAGAGATGTAGCGAGGGTAATCTGCCGCCATTAAGGCTACTCCGTTTAGCATGCTGTCGATGATCTTGCCGTCCTGGGCAATTACAAGTAAACCTTTGGCCAGCCCTATCACAAGGGCTGCTTTCATCATTTCTTTTGCCCCGTTTACAAAGGCATCTATAGACCTTTGCAGGGACATTTGATAAATTACAGCTGCTACAATTGAGAGTCCCAGGAACAGGGCTGCTATTTCATTGATATACCAGTCCAGTTCATTTACCCCGTATACCAGGAAAAGAATGGCAGCCAACAATGCAAAAAGGATAATTTTTCTCCGTAAAGTAAGTTGTGGCATTTCATCCCCGGAAAGCTCTGAGGAGAATTCTTCAGAGATGCCGTACATCAGACTCTTTTTCGGATTTTTTTCAATTTTTCGCGCATATCTTGCAAGAACGATGCATGCAATTCCCGTCATCACCACCCATACAAAAAGGCGATATTCCATTCCTCCAAAAATTGGCACCTGAGCAATGCTCTGAGCGATCCCAACCGTAAAAGGATTGGTAAAGGCTCCCGCGAATCCTACCCCCGTACCAATAATGGGAATTGCCGCCCCTACAAGTGCATCATAGCCCAGAGCCGTTGATAGAGGAATGGTGATGAGGATAAAGACAAGGATCTCCTCACTCATTCCGAAGGTGGCTCCTGCAAGAGAAAACAAGGCAGTAACCCCTGGAACAATGTAATTCTTGTACTGCGGATTTTTACGGGCAAATTTTATAATACTGAAAAGCCCTGAGTTTATTGCTCCGGTTTCATTTAGAACTGAAAAAGCACCCCCCACAAGAAAGACAAAGCCTATAACAAATGCAGCAGAAATAAATCCCTTAATGGGAGCCGTAAGAAAGGCTCCGATTCCCTGCGGATTAGGATCGACACTTGAAAATGAGTCGGGAATGATCATTTCCCTGCCATCAATTACTTCCCGCTGATATTCTCCCGCCGGAACGATCCAGGTAAGGCCAATGAAAATAACCATTATCACCAATATTATAGCAATGGTGTCCGGGAATTTCTTTATTGTACGCATTGAACTATTGTTTCAGAAGAAAAATTTCACCCGGCAATTTAACACTTACCTTGAGATCGTCAGCACCCAGGAGCCCGTTCTTGGACCTTTTACTTCCGTTTCGATTTTCAATTAAGATTACCTGCGCATTTCCCACTACTTTGGCCGAATCATTTTGAACTAGCAGAGCAGTAGATTCATCTATCCCTATAGATATTTCTCCCGGATTTTCTATCGCCGTGCTTAGCAACCGGTTCATCCTCATCCGTTGTATAAAATGTTGATCGATAATTGCATTTTCCAAAAGACCAAGTCCTTCTTTGAGTTCAATATTATCTGCCTCAATGGTAGCAAAGTCGCCGGTATATACCGGATGCTTGTATTCATTGCCGGTGATCATTTTTTTACTCATAACTGCTGCACCTGCACTTGTACCCGCAATGGTGGCTCCATTATAATAGGCTTCTTTAATAGCCTTGTGTGCGGGAGAATTTAAAACAATATCCATGAATGTGCTCTGGTCGCCTCCGGAAATATAGATCAGGTTTGCCTTTTTCAAACTGTCTAATCTGGCAGGGTCCTGCTGCTCTTTCGTGAAATTGAAACCTTTGATTTTTTCTGCAGGCACACCAAGTTCAGTAAATTGTTTTGCTGCATAAAACACAGCGGAATCCTGTTCTGAACTTGACATGGGAAGAATTACTGCATAAGCCCCGTTCTCCATATTGCTTACTTCAATGAGTTCCTTTATCATTTCAGGAGGTCGTTTTCCGCCTCCAATGATGAACAATGTGCCCTTAGGTTTTTGAAAAATTTCTCCCGTAGTGCCTTTTAGCTCCTTTCCAGTGTTTATCTTACAGGAGAAGACCAGGCAGGAGCATAGCAGGGCTAATAATATTATCGGTTTCTTCATTTTTTTATGCGACTTAAATTCAAACTCATTTAGATTTTTTCTTCCTTGTCCCAGATGAAAAGTTTACGTGTGGTATCAGTTGAAAATCCTCGGTACATTCCGGCTGAGTTATACGTCATGGAAATATTTCCTTCCCCGTCTACAGCAACGAGTCCGCCGTCTCCGCCCATTTTTCCATGGTGGTCAAAAATGGCTTTTTTGGAAGCTTCTTCGAGGGATAGGCCTGCAAATTCCATTAGATTGGAGACATAAGAGGCAACAGTAGCCCGAATAAAAAATTCGCCGATTCCCGTACAGGAAACAGCGCAACTATTGTTGTTGGCGTAGGTGCCACAGCCAATAATAGCCGAATCTCCTATTCTTCCTTCCATTTTATTTGTCATTCCACCCGTAGAGGTGGCGGCAGCTAGATTTCCGTCACTGTCCATTGCAACGGCACCCACAGTGCCCTTTTTAAAGTTGGAATGATCCAGAAAGGTCTCGTCTGCAGCATATTTTTGGGCCTGCTGCCATTGCTCTTTGCGGAAAGAGGTGTGAAAATAGTCATTTTCAACAATCTCATGTCCCATTTCTTCTGCGAGCAAATCGCTCTCTTTCCCAGATATCATCACGATGTCGTCTCTGTTCATAAGACTTTTTGCAAATTTCACAGGATTCTTGATTTTACTGCTGTTGGCCAGTGCGCCTGCTTTTAATTCCCGGCCTTCCATTAAGGAGGCTTCCAGCAAATGTTTTCCATTCCTGGAGTACACGGCTCCCCTGCCTGCGTTGAAGTGTTCGCTGTTTTCTAAATGCTCAACTGCCGCACAAACGGCATCCACGGCGCTTCCTCCTTCCTGAAGGATTTTTTCACCGGCTTTCAGACTTTTCTCGAGATCCTGCAGGATCAACTCTTTTTCCCCGGCAGATATAGTTGATTCATCGATCACCCCGGCTCCGCCATGTATACAGAGTGAATATTTTGTTTTTTTTGTCATTTTTTTGTGGTTGTTCCGGTTATTCTGAAGGTAGAAACTTCCGGAAGAATGGTGCTTAAGTAGGTAAATGAGAGGGAGGGGAGATGCTGCTGTTTCCAACGCACCTCCTGTCTCTAAATTAGGTAATTTTAGAAAATCTAGTATCCGGGATTCTGCTCGATAACACCTCCTGAAATTGCGATTTCTCTCTGCGGAATTGGATAAACTGTACGGAAGGATTCTATTCCCAGGATAGCTTCAGCCCGGTCCAGGCGTACAATGTCAAACCATCTGTGTCCTTCAAAAGCCAGTTCTCTTGCGCGTTCTTCGAGGAGAATATCCACGAAGTCACTAAAACCGGCTACTTCTTCAGCTATTACCGGCATATCTGGCAGGGAGCGGGTTCGAACTTCATTAAGATCTTCTATGGCCATTTCGAGATCATCGGGATTTTGGCGGGCTCTTGCTTCCGCTCTTATCAGGTACATTTCAGAGAGCCTGAAAAGAATTGCGTTTCCTCCCAGCACACCGTCATTGGTTCCATACTTATCCACGAAGACAACTCTTCCATTGTCATAGTAAAGGTAACTTCGGGGGTCATCATCTGCATCCATAGGCTGGAAGAAATCGTCATAATTTGCGGAAACTTCAGGTGGAGAAATTGAGAAATACTCAGTTAAGGAGTTTCCATCTATTTCTGTGAACTGCAGTTCAAAAATAGCTTCCGCAGAACCTTCCGTTTCATAGATCTCATTATAATCGGAATTTAGAGCATAATCCGGATTTTCAATCACACTTGTGGCGAGTTCTTCTGCCATTACATAATTCCCCTGATACAAATAGACCCTTGCCAGCAAAGCTTCCGCAGTAGCTTTGGACACCATGAATTTGTCTTCATCATACACCAGCAACTCTATGGCAGTCTCAAGATCTGAAATTATCTGAGCATAAGATGCTGCCACGCTGCTACGTGGGATCTCTAATGCAGCATTGACATTCACGTAATCAGTAAAAACGGGAATCCCATACGGAGAGTCATTCTCGGTGAATTTACCGAATTGTCTCAGCGCATCAAATAATCCTAATGCTCTAAAGAAATGAGCACTACCGGCTGCATTATCATTTTCGAGTCCCAGCTCTTCCATTTTATCAAAAACCAGGTTGCTTGAATTCACAAGGGCGTAAATATCTACCCAGTTGCTCTCAATATAAGCACTTGACGCGGGAATAACAGCCTCGTCGAGCTGGGCAAAACGCTCCCTGAATCCTGTGGCATCTGCAATCCCGCCCGTCAAAGCCTGCGCCATAATAAATTCGCCACCGTAGTAGGTGCCACTCTGCATGATGTCGTAAAGGCCAATCACGGCCGAGCGAAGGGAGATATCATCGGTTATAGCTTCTGTAGATCGAATTTCGTCATCCAGTTCAACGTCCAGTACATCATCACAGCCTGTAAAAATGAAGGTCAGCAATAGGACGCTCAGTATTGTATATTTAAATTTTTTCATGTCTGTAGATTAAAATGTTGCGTTAAACCCAATTGTGATGGTACGTGCCTGTCCCAGGGTTCCAAAATCTTCCCCCTGTAAAACATTAAGATCAGTTTGATTTGAAGTGTTGGTTGAGACTTCGGGATCAAAACCAAGATAATCTGTAAAGGTGAGCAGATTCTGACCCTGGATATATATACCGAAGTTGTTCATTCCAATCCTGTCGATCACAGAAGACGGAAGATTATAATTAAGGCGCAGGGTTTTTAGCCTGATGTAATCTCCATCCTCCAGAAACTGGGTGCTAAATCTTTGAAGCTGCCCGCTTTCTGTAGAAGGTCGTGGCACATCGGTCACCTGTCCCGGCTCTCTCCAATAGTTATCAAAAACCCTCTGGCTTATGTTCGCGTAAGGAATTCCGCTTCGGGTCCACCCAAAGTTTTCGTAAGCGTGCCTACTTTGGTTATAGATTTTGTTTCCTCCCGAAAAAGTGACATTTGCTGTAAGAGAGAAATTTTTATAGGAAAAGGTGTTTTGCCAGCCTCCAAAATAATCTGGAAGGGCGCTGCCTACGATCTGGCGGTCATCGAAGTTGATGAGCCCGTCGCCATTAACATCTTCAAAAAGGGCATCTCCTGTTTCGGGATCAACTCCTTCGTATTTTATAAGATAAAGAGTACTTACAGATTCCCCTTCTTTCAGGATGTGGTTTCTTCCCACTATCTCCCCGTCGTTGAGGAGTTTGATGATTTCGTTGTCCAGAAGCGAGAAGTTGATCCCCGATCTCCAGTTGAAATTCTTTCCTTCAATAATATCTGCTGTTAAGCTGAATTCGAACCCGGTATTCTGGATTTCACCTATGTTCTGGTAAACCGAACTGAATCCTGTAAGTCCCGGCACATCTGCACTTAGCAAAAGATCTTCGGTCTGTTTCTTAAAGTAGTCGGCAGTTATGCTGAAGCGCTCATTGAATAATCCGAAATCGAGTCCCAGGTTAAGCTGCTTGGTTTTTTCCCAGCCAAGATCTGCATTTTCAAGCCGGTTGGGTGCTATCCCTGGAATGTTGTTGTAACCTGCATTAAGCGAGTAGGTTCCCACCCAGTTGGAGGATATTTCCTGGTTTCCGGTAAGACCATAACTTGCCCGAAGCTTCAGGTTTGAAACAGATTCAAAATCAAAGAAGCTCTCTTCATTGATTCTCCAGGCAACAGATGCAGAAGGGAAATAGCCATACTGGTTTTCTGTTCCAAAACGAGAAGATCCATCTGCCCTTAGTGTAAAGGAGAAAATGTACCTGTTGTCAAAGCTATAGTTGGCGCGACCAAAGAAAGATTGAAGTCCGTATTCGTTTTTGGCAGATGTGCTGTTAATGATCGTGCTGGCTGCTGAAATACTGGTGGTGCTATTAGTGGCAAATCCAACCCCGGCCTGATCTGAGAACTGAGCTTTTGTCTCCTGTAGCGTCCACCCTGCAATTAAATCCAGATCGTGGAGCTGAGCGAAGCGACGGTTGTAGTTTAGCGTGTTTTCAAGTTGCCAGGTATTCTCTTCAAAAGTGGCAAAAATAGCTTCCCCCTGATCGGACTTATTCGTTCCCGGGGGAACAAAGGATTCTTCAACGAAGTTTGAGTACTCAGTTGAAAAGGCAGATCTAAAGGTAAGATCTGGAATAATGTCCCATTCCACAAAGGTAGAGGCCTGTACTCTTGTACTTCTCGAGTCATTAATATAATCTTCTGCAATCAATACCGGATTTTCCAGTGGCCACCAGGTATTGTAGTTGAAAGGATTCGTGAATTCCCCATTTTCATCCCTTATGGGTGCTGTAGGATCCCATCCCTGGGCATTAATGATCACCCCGTATTCATCATTCTCATTGATGGTACGGTCGTGTTCACTTCGGTTAAGGAATATTGTTGTTCCTATTTTTACTGAAGAGTTTATATCGTGATCAAGATTTAATCTCGTGCTCAGACGGTCAAAGTTTTGGCCAATCTGGATTCCTTCCTGTTCATATAAACTTCCGCTGAGGTAGAATCTCGTTTTTTCTGAACCGCCACGAACGCTTACATCCAGGTTCTGAGTAAGGCCGGTTCTAAAAATTTCATCATAGATATTTGTATGTACTCCGTTCGATGTATCAATCCAGTCAAAATAATCTGGTCCCAATCCGTCAAATTCCGCAGCAGTATTGAAAAAGGCCTTGAATTGCTCCGGTCCTACGAGATCGGGAGTGTTAGTAATTTCTGAAAATCCGGCGTAGTAGCCTACATTAACCAGGGTTTCACCTGCTTTTCCACGTTTAGTATTGATGAGCACTACCCCGTTGGCCCCTCTGGAACCATAGATCGAAGCAGCAGCAGCATCTTTTAGAATAGTAATGGATTTGATATCATTCGGATTGATGTCTGCCAGGGGATTGGTAGGCTGAATATTGGTGTTAAGAGCGGAGTTGTTGCGGGAAACCAGAGGCACTCCGTCCACAATGAACAGCGGCTGGCTACTCGCTGAAATAGAAGAAACTCCCCGGATGTTAATGTTAATTGCCGAACCAGGGGTAGCTGAGGCAGAGGAGATATTTACTCCCGGAGTCTGCCCCTGAAGCGCAGTTTCAAAACTCGAAGCCGGACTTTTTGAAATCTCTTCGCTTTGAATCGTCTGGATACTGCTACTTACATCTTTACGTTCCTGAGTACCGTATCCAACGATGACTACCTCCTCAAGGGTTTTGTCAGATTCCAGTTGGATCTCATAGTTTGATTCTTCCGTTAATGGTATGGTTTGAGGTTTATAGCCAATATAAGAAACCTCCAGGGCCTGTACATCTTCGCCCACTTCAATTGAGAAGTTACCGTCGAAATCTGCCACCACCCCTTTGTTGGTGTTGGGAACAAGAATATTCGCCCCAATAAGAGGCTGCCCCGTGTCCTGGGCGGTTACTTTTCCTGTAATGATACGTTGGGCATTGGCAGAGAAACTTATCAGAAGTACAAGAAAAGAAATGAGTAATGAGTTTTTTGCATTCATTTTAGAACATTTTAGTTAATAATACACATCTCACTCTTCCGGGAAAGGGAAAAGAGAAAATACAGCTGAACTAAAATATTCTAGCAGTCAAAGATTGGCTGAAGTCCTCTTAACGTAAGAGATTTGCAGCCAGAGGGAAAAGAAAATGATACTATGCTTTTCATCGTGTAAAAAAATAAAATGGTCAAAAAAAGAAGATGTTGCATCTGGAAGATAGATGCAGTTACAGCTGTTCCGATTGGAATCTAGCAGTCAAAGATTGGCTGGAGCCCCTGTAGAGTTAGGGACTTGCAACAAAATGCCAATGTTGTTTTTTTAGTAATCACCAGGTTTATTTCTAATTGGTTTGATAAAAGTATAAATAATTCTTAAAGAAACAAATATAAAATTGCTATTGTGATAAAATGAAGCTTTGGGAGTTGACTAAAATTGAAGGTAAAAAGAGGTCGGATTTCAATTTTTCGATCCCTCCTCAATCCACCGGTACCAGAGGGAAAGAAAAAACTAGAAAAAGAAAAAGCCCGGTTCCTGACCGGGCTTTTTCACACAACAATTTTTCTTAATTTATTTTTACTGTGCCAGCTCAATCGTTCTGTCAAAAGTAGCTTAAGCGGCACCTTGTATTAATTCCTTAACATTATTATCGTCCATGGAGTCAGGTACTGCAGGGGTTGTCCACCTTTTGAATCCTTAGCGAAATGACGATTTCAGTATTACTTCATAAAGTCAATTTTTGTTCTAAAGGTGAAAACATTTTAGGTTTGGGATTAGATGGAATTTTTAACTGTAAATCGACTGAATAAAATCCTGGTACTTCTCTATGATCGTTTTTCTTTTAAGCTTTAGGGTAGGAGTTAATTCCCCGCCTTCAATGGTCCATTCATTTGGAATTAACCGGAATTTCTTGATTTGTTCTACAGGATTAAAATCCTGGTTGAATTGCGTGACAGATGCGCTTATTAATTCCCTCGCTTCCCTATCATGCATCACCTTGTCGTTCCCGGGATAAGGTTTTTCCTGTTCCATATACCATTTTTTCAAGGCTTCAAAAGCAGGGACTACCAGAGCTCCTACAAATTTTTGTAGTTCCCCAACCACCATGATCTGCTCGATCCAGGGGCTCTCCACCATCTTATTTTCAATGGGTTGGGGTGCCACAAATTTCCCGCCGCTGGTTTTGATAAGTTCTTTCTTTCTATCGGTGATCTTCAGGAATTTCCCGTCTTTCATTTTTCCAATGTCGCCGGTACGCAGCCATTCTCCTTCCATTACCTCTTCAGTAAGATCGGGTCTTTTGTAATAGCCAATCATTACGTTTGGTCCTTTGCACAGAATTTCTCCATCTTCGGCTATTTTCACCTCAACATCCTTCAGCAGTGGTCCCACAGTGCCAAACATCCTGTTCTTTTCGTCGTAACGATTCCCACTAATTATTGGTGAGGCTTCGGTGAGGCCGTAACCTTCCTGTATCACGATGTCGGCTGCAGTAAAGATCTTCAGCAAACGTACCTGGCATGCAGCAGCTCCTGTAATGATAGATTTGATCTCGCCACCAAGGGCATCTCTCCATTTGCTGAAGATAAGCTTGTTGGCCAAGGCGAGCTGCAACTTATAACTAAGGCTTTTTGGCTGATTGATCTCAAATCGCTCTGCCAGGCCCAGCGCCCAAAAGAATAGTTTCTTTTTAATTCCTGTCAGTTGATTTCCCTTGGCTAGAATGCCTTCGTAAATTTTCTCAAGAAGGCGTGGAACAGTAGTAAAAAGAGTTGGTTTAACCTCTTTAAGATTTGCGGCTATTGTATCCATACTTTCCGCATAATAGACCGCTGCCCCGCTATAAAAAAAGCAGTAGGTTGCCATGCGTTCAAAAGCATGGTTAAGAGGCAGGAAACTTATCACTCTTTTTCCCTGTACTCCCACCTCCTGAATAACATCGGCAGCACCAAGGGAATTGCTAACGATGTTGCGGTGTGACAACATAACACCTTTTGGAGTTCCGGTTGTTCCTGAAGTATAAAGAATACTGGCAAGATCTGTTTCCTTTACAGCTACTTTTAGCTGTTGAACCTGCGACTTCTCCTCTGTTGTAAGCTCCTTCATTAATTGGGTTAGTTGAGGTAACCCGGGCACTTCCTTGAAAGAATAAACCTCCTGTAAAGCCGGTAAATTCTCTTTGATCTCTTTTATCTTTTTATAAAGAGGTTCATCTCCAACGAAGATCATTTTCACACCTGCATCTTCCAGAATGAATTGTAATTCTTTAGTGGTGATATTTGGATAAACAGGAACAGACACAGCCCCAATCTGCTGAATTGCCAAATCCGCCATCATCCATTCGGGGCAGTTCTGGCTAATTATTCCAATTTTATCTTTTCCTTCTATACTGTTGTCACCTGCGGAAAATCCCATTTTCAAAAGTGAGGCACTTATTTGATCTGCTTTTTCACTTACTTCGCTGGTGCTGTATTTTCTCCACTCACCATTTTCTTTAGCAGCAAGCATATCGGGAAGGGGGAAATTCTCAAGTTGATAATTAAGGCAGTCAAAAAGCCGCTTTGGATTTTGTTTAGATGCCATTTGGTTCTTTTATCATTAAGTTATAAAAATCTCTTTTTCCTGGAAGTTGGTAGGGACAATTCCCGGAGTGTAAAAATATCACATATTCAAATTAATAAGGGAGGGCTGCGGCTTTAAATATTGGAGAAAAAAAAGCCGGCAATGTTTTTGTAAAACACTGCCGGCTCAATATTGTCTCAAAATTTTTCTAACTCTCTTCTCCAAGTTCTACAGCCCGGTCAAAAGCAGCGTAGGCAGCCTCTTTGATCAATTCTTTTACATTATTGTCATCCATAGAATCCAGCGCTGCACGGGTAGTTCCTCCTTTTGAGGCCACCCTGTCCATCCATAGCGTAGGGGAAAGATCATTTTGGTTGAATAATTCCACTGCTCCTTCAAAGGTTTGGCTTACCAATACCCGGGAATCGTGTTCAGAAAAGCCCATTTTAAGAGCTGCTTCCAGCATAGAATTCATAAAGTAAAAAACATATGCGGGACCACTACCCGATATTCCTGTTGAGGCATCTATAAAATTCTCATTCTTAACATGAATGGACTCTCCGGTTGTATCGAGAAGATTTCTTATCATAAGCAGCTCCACTCTTGAAACTTCCTTACTTTCGGTGTAGGAGGTAACTCCTTTTCCTACCTGGGCAGGTAAATTGGGCATCGACCTTACTACTTTCTTAATTCCCAGTCCTTCCTGGATCCTGCCAATGGTTACTCCGGCCATTAAAGAAACAGCAATCTGTTCTTTATGCATCAATGGCTTCATTCTCTCAAATAGTTCTTCGCTGTGAAAAGGTTTTACCGCAATAAAAACCACATCGGCTTCGGGTAAGGCATCTTCCAGTTTTTCATGAACATCAAAAATTCCCATATCCTTCAGCAGAACGGTCTTGTCTGGCGACACATCATAAATCATCAGCTTTCGCCTGTTTAAAAATGTTGATGATGCCATCCCTTCTGCGTAGGTAAGACCCATATTTCCTCCTCCAATAACTAAAACTTTCATTACTTTAATATTTTGTAAGGTTTGTGCAAAGACTGTACAGGATCGCTCCTTAAAGTAATAAATTCTGAAGTTTCTTTTCTGAATTTCACTAATCCCTTTAATAATCAGGCTTATACAATATTTTGTGCTTCTGTTTTAACCCCGACATTTCGTCAATAACCTGAAAAGGCGTCAGTATCTGAAGCACTTCAGCAGGAAAACTTAGGGGTTTAATTGATATATTTGGTCAAAACAGATATAAAAATATTAGTACTTATGAGAAAATTTTCAGGAATATTGGTGCTATGGGCGCTCCTCTGGGGGCAGTTCTCTTTTGCACAAACCAGCGATGAAGTCATTCAAAACATCATTCAGGAAGCCGAAGAGAATTCCAAACTTGAAGAACTGGCGCACCAGTTGCTTGACAGTATTGGCCCCAGGTTAGTAGGAACTCCTCAAATGAACAATGCACACAATTGGGCAGTAAAGAAATTTGAAAGCTGGGATATCCCGGCCGAAAAGCAGAAGTGGGGCGAATGGCGCGGCTGGGAACGCGGAATTACGCACATTGACATGATCGAACCGCGTGTACAAAGTCTCGAAGGAAGACAGCTGGCGTGGAGTCCATCAACCGGGAAAAAACCTGTGACCGCCGGGGTGATCACGCTGCCCGAAACTGTTTTAGACTCTATGGCTTTTCAACGCTGGCTTCCAAACGTGAAAGGGAAATTTGTGCTTATTTCCATGAAAGAGCCAACCGGCCGGCCAGATTATAACTGGGAAGAGTTTGCAACCGAAGCATCTTTTCAAAAAATGAAACGTAAACGCCAGGAACAAACTGAGGCCTGGAGAGATAAGTTCCGCACAATTGGTTATACCTCACGTACCTTGCCCGCGGCACTGGAAAAAGCAGGAGCGGTTGGGGTTATTACTTCCAACTGGTCGGACGGATTTGGAGTGAACAAGATCTTTGGAGCCTACACTAAAAAAGTACCAACCCTGGATCTTGCCCTTGAAGACTACGCAATGCTTTACAGGCTGGCCGAAAATGGCAGCAAGCCAAAAATAAGGGTAACTGCGGAATCTAAAGACCTTGGGATGGTTCCCACTTTCAACACTATTGCGACTATCGAGGGAAGCGAATTACCTGAAGAATACGTAATACTATCGGCTCATTTTGATTCCTGGGACGGTGGAACCGGTGCGACCGATAATGGTACCGGAGTTATTGTAATGATGGAAGCTGCAAGAATTCTGAAAGAGCACTATCCTAACCCAAAGCGTACTATTATTGTTGGCTTGTGGGGTAGCGAAGAGCAGGGGCTCAATGGTTCCCGTGCCTTTGTAGAAGATCATCCCGAAATTGTGAAGAATACCCAGGCGGTTTTCAACCAGGACAACGGCACCGGAAGAGTGGTGCGTATTTCGGGCAATGGCTTTTTACACGCCTATGATTACCTGGGAGACTGGCTTTCTAGAGTGCCCGATACTGTTGCAGATCATGTGGAGACTAACTTCCCCGGAAAACCGGGTCGCGGCGGATCTGATTATGCATCTTTCCTCGCCGCCGGAGTGCCTGCATTTAATTTAAGTTCTCTTAACTGGTCCTATTGGAACTACACCTGGCACACCAACCGTGATACCTATGACAAGATCGTATTTGATGATGTGAGAAATAATGTTATCCTTACAGCAGTACTTGCTTATATGGCAAGTGAAGATGAGGAGGTGACTTCCCGGGAGCAGATAAAGCTGCCTAATAATGAACGAACCGGAGAGCCTGAAACCTGGCCAGAGCCAAGTTCCCCAACCCGAAGAGGCGGAGTGGAGTAAAAAAAGCGCAAGTGGCGCTTATAAAATACAACAAAAAGCTGCAGGAAGAACCTGTCACTAAGGTGTCAAAAAGGGGATTTTCTGCAGCTATTTTATTTTAAGTTGAGAGCTTTTTTGCCTTCGTTAACTTCTTTACAGGCTTTTTCAAAAAGGATTGGATCGCCACCCACAAGAACTCTGGTGAGCTTATCCATTTCTGAAAGATATTTAGGGCCGAAGCCGGGATTGTTCTTAACAATATCGGGAGTATTGTCAATGACATCTGCCAGTTTAATGGTCTTTGCCTCATTGCTTATGGTGGCCTGTCGCTCCACCTCCTTATCTTTTCTCCTGCGTCGGTTTAAATGGGGGTATTTCTCCTTTACAAATTCATCTGTAAGCTCCTCAACCAGCTGAGCTACTTTATTTCCAAACTTCTTTTTTATTTCTTCAATTTCCACCGGGGTATCTTCCACCACATCATGCAGGTATGCCGCGCAGATCATTTCGGTAGTATGAGAAACGGTGCGAACAGTCTCTGCAACTCTTTTAGGGTGTTCAATATAGAGTTCTTCAGAATATTTTCGCAGTTGTTCCCCATGTGCCTTCCGTGCAAACTCTAAAGCTTTTTCCTCCATGTCTTTTCTTTTTAAAATAGGGAATTTTTTTGAAGTTGGAAAAGAGCGAATAAAAAAGAGGCCCTTAAAAAGCTATGAAAATCGTCATCCTGAATTTATTTCAGAATTTCCTGCACGAGAACCTGAAATTAGTTCAGGCTCATACATAATTTGATTTACTTTTTAAGGACCTCCTAAAATGTCATTTTGGGAACTATTTGTTTAGAGGCGCTCCCACAGGAATTGAACAGTCATGCCCCGGTTCTCCATGTGCAGGATTCACGCTTGGGGTTTGATCTACCCTAATAGGCGAAACCGAAGTTGAAGGCAATTGGCTGGTAGGAGTAGGGTTGGGTGTACTTCCCGCACTGGCATTCAATGGTGCACCTACCGGAAGATCACACCTGTGGCCTGGCAACCCATGGGCCGGGTTCACCTTTACTTCTTCGGTACCTTCGGCTTTAGAAGTGGTTTCGGAAGTTTCCTGTGGCGTGGCTTCGGCAGTCTTCTCTTCGTCTTTACAGGAAACCATAAGGATCAATCCCAGGACAACTATGATGTAATTAATGTTTAAATTTTTCATTTTCAATTTATTTTATGAGGTTCAGTAATTCTTGTGACGGGATGTTAAGAAGTCCTGCAGAGGGTAATCTACGGGTCATTTCCTTCCAGTTTTCATCTTCTTTGAAAACAGCTTCAAAAATGGGTTTTGCTTCGTCCATTCTTCCGCTGTTTGCGAGTGCTACTGCAGTCCAGTACTGCATTTCCAGGTTATCGGGAAACAATTCCATGGCATTCCCGTACTCCTCCAGCGCTTTGTCTACTTTGTTTGCTTCCATTGCCAGGTCACCACGGTTCATAAATTCATAGGCTCGGGCAACCTTTAGCAAACGTTCAAGTTCTACCAGGGGTTGTTCATGATCGTCCACGCGAAGGTCGATCTTTTTTTCTTCCCATGCATTCTCCACTTTCTTGGGACCAACAACCAGGATGGCAGCCGACTGACTTCCGCGGATATCTCCCCCGGCAGCCTCGGCAGCCTGAAGCACTTTTAAAACCCTTTCGGCCAGTGGTAGTTTGGCATTGTCTAGGAATGCCTTTTGCATAGCAGGAACTACAGTGGCATTGAGCATCATATTAGCCTGAACGGAATAATTTTGTCCGGTGATATGATCTGCAGCTTCCACGCAGTTTTCGCCCGTATGTGCAGCAGTGTTTCCTGAAGTATCCAAAAATGCCACCTGGCGGTACTCTTTTCCTTCATCTTGTGCCAGCAAAATACCTAATGCTTCTGAAGGTTGTTTCCCCTGTTCCATTAGCTCCAGCCCTTGAGGCCCATAAGCCGGGTTGACAAAGGATTGGGTCGCAACCACTCCCACCCCCGATTTTCCCCAGGAGACGATAGAGCCAACAGAAAACCAGTGGCTTTGTACTCCCACAGCCATTTCTCCGGTTTTCGCATCTCTTGCCACTATTGAATAAGTGTGTGCAAAAGCATCTTTCATGATCTCAGGATTTTTAGTCTGGGAAAATACGGAAGTGCAACAAAAGATGGTAAGTAGAGAAAGGATCTTCATGATCAAATATTTTTTTTAAATGTAATAAATATTCCTTTATCGGAAATATGGTGGTTGTTCCCGTAAATTCTGATGATTCTAATTAAATTATATGAAGATCAAATTAACAGAGATATGAGTTCGCGAGATATTGGGATAAATTAATTTGTTGAATTAAGGGTGACGATCTGGGAACTTTTACAGGCATTCCTAACAATGCCAGATAAACCCAACAAAAATTTAAAAACCTGATAATCATTGATTAACAGGTTTTTAATCTTTTTTAAAAATTGAAGTAGCCTCGCCAAGAATCGAACTTGGATCTACAGTTTAGGAAACTACTATTCTATCCATTGAACTACGAGGCCGGGTGGCGTGCAAATTTAAAAACTTCCATTAAGTAATCGTAAAATAATATCAGAAAATGAAAAAATAGGCAAAACTTCATCTTCAGGAATCCTGTAAATTAGTGACTCTAAAAATCTTTAAAATGCGAATCATTCCTCTCCTCCTCATTGCCACTTTATTTTGTAGTTGCCAGTCTGCACAACCTCCCGAAATGAAATATTTCAAGGCCGAGCATGAAAATTTCACCTATTCTGGACGCAGTATAAGTTCAGCAGAAGGAAGGGAGCTAATTGCTTCGGCAGCATCGGTTAGCACCAGGGTTACGGGAGATACCGTTACTGTTTTTCTCAAGAGCAACAATGAAAACCATCAATATGTAGCCGTAGAACTCAATAAGGAACATTTAGGGCGGTTCAGAATTAAAAAAGATACTCTGAAGTTTGCACTTCCGGCTTCAGATTCTACCAGTCTTCTCACGGTGTACAAAGAAACAGAAGCTTCTAACGGCAGCATCATTTTTAGTGGACTTCGGGTTCAAAATACAGAAAAGCCAGCCGAAGAAAAACGTGCAAAGATCGAATTCATCGGAGATTCCATAACTTGTGGAATGGGTGCCGATACAAATGTAATTAATTGTGAAGAAGGAGAATGGTATGATCAGCATAGTGCGTATATGGCATATGGGCCACGTGTGGCGCGGGCGCTGGAAGTGGATTTTGAAGTAAATTGTGTTTCGGGTATGGGAATGTATAGGAACTGGAACGACGAAGACCAACCCGTAATGCCCGACGTCTACCCTTATCTTCACCTCATCCCTAACAAGGGCCAAAAGGCTGAGGTAAAAGAGGAAAACGCGCCGCAAATTGTAAGTATTGCTTTAGGTACAAATGATTTTTCTTTAGGGGACCAACTAAAGGAACGCTCACCTTTCAACGCCGAAAAGTTCAGGGAGAACTATATTGGATTTCTAAAAACAATTTTTGACAGGTACCCCAATACAAAGGTTGCCCTTATTTCCAGTCCCATGACCGGCGAAAATGAGGGGGAGGAGTTGATTTCTATTCTTAAGGAAATTAAACGAGAACTGGCAGATCACCCTATTGAGGTTTTCGAATTCCAAAAAATGAATGCAGAAGGATGTACAGGCCACCCTAGTGTAGAAGACCATGCAGCAATGGCCGAAAAATTGCTCCCATTCTATCGGGAGCTTCTTTCAAAGGATTATTCCAAAAGCTCCCCCGGGTTAGAAGAAAAAACTTTATAATATGAAACAATTTACTTACCTAACTTTGTTACTCGTAATGTCTACTGTAGAAGCATTTTCAAACGTAAGCCTGCCCGCAATTTTTTCCGATAATATGGTATTACAACGAAATGCTGATGTTAAGATCTGGGGTTGGGCAAAACCCGGGGAAGTAGTTAAATTAACTACCTCCTGGAGTTCTGATACCCTCCAGACTAAAGTGGGAAAAAACGGAACCTGGGAACTGTTTTTGCCAACTCCCGATGTTCGGGAACCACAAGAGATTACCCTCACAGGCTACAACACTGTAATTCTCCAAAATGTGTTGTTGGGCGAGGTTTGGCTGGTAAGCGGCCAATCCAATATGGAATGGAGTGCCGCTGCTGGCATTGACAATGCTGCTGAAGCTATTGCCGGCGCAGAAAATGATCAGATCAGGTTTTTTACTGTTTTAAACAGATCGGCGCCTTATCCACAGCAGGATCTCGATGGCGAATGGGTGGCGAGTACCCCCGAAACAATGAAGCACTTTAGCGCCGTTGCCTACTTCTTCGGAAGAAAACTGAATGAAGAACTTAATGTGCCGGTGGGACTTATAAATTCGAGCTGGGGCGGAACGCCTGCAGAAGTGTGGATGCCGGCAGAAGTTATTGTGGAAAATGAGGAGCTCAGCAAAGCTGCCGCAATGTTACCCGATGTGGAATGGGGACCCAGAAAACCCGGCGCCCTTTACAACGCTATGATCGCACCTCTTACTTCCTTCAACATTGCAGGGGTATTGTGGTACCAGGGAGAGTCGAATACAGATAATGCCGATCATTATGAACAAATTTTCTCTGCGCTCATTAATTCATGGCGCCAAAAATGGAATTCCAAATTGCCTTTTTACTACGCACAAATAGCTCCCTATGATTACGGCGACAACTTCGCCGGCGTGAAAGTAAGAGACGCCCAGCGCAGGGTTCTAAAAATGCCAAAAACAGGTATGGTTATGACCAGCGACATAGGCGACATAGAAGAAATTCATCCCCGGAATAAGAAAGATGTTGGCTTACGCTTCGCCAATCTCGCCTTGAACGAAATCTACGAAAAAGAAACAGCTGCCTATTTTCCACTTTTTGAGAGGGTAGAGAAAAAGAAAGATAAGTTGCAGATCTATTTTGCAAATGCTGAAGAATTAAGAGTTGACAGACAAAACTCAGGGTCACAATTTGAAGTGGCCGGAGAGGATGGAGAATTTCAAACAGTGGCAATGAAAGTAAACAAGGATTTCGTAGAGCTGAACATTGAAAAGATCGAAAATCCTACGCAAGTCCGCTATTCCTGGAGAAACACCGGCACTTCAAACATTTTTAACAAAGCAGGTTTACCGGCCTCAAGTTTTCTTGAAGGAATTCAGAAATAGTTCTGCTTTTTCAATTTGAGTGGAATAAAAAAATACTCTTCAAAAATGCCTTTTTCGAAGAGTATTTAATTTTTCTGATTTTTCCCGGAAGTTAAGAATTCACCTTAATTATTCTTCTCCCAAGGTAAAGGAAGTCTTTAGAGTTTCTACCGAATTCCCACCGACGAAGACTTCAAATTCTCCCGGTTCCACCAGGTACTCGCCCTTATTATTATAGAAACCAAGTTCTTCTTCAGTCAGTGTAAAATTCACTGTTCTTCTTTCACCTTTTTTCAGCTCTACCAATTCGAAACCTTTGAGTTCTCTTACAGGTCTTACAGTGCTTCCGTAGAGATCACGAATGTAAAGCTGCACAACTTCCTTTCCGTCGTAGTTTCCGGTGTTGGTAATGTCTACAGAAACCTGCACATCCTCTCCCATTTCAAACTGGTTTTTGTTCAGCTTTAGATTGTCGTACTTGAAGGTAGTATAGCTCAACCCGTAGCCAAAAGGATAGAGCGGGGTGTTTTCCACATCCATATAATGTGACCACCAAACCATGTCTGCTCCCGGTTGGGGATCTTCGGGACGGCCGGTATTCTGATGGTTGTAATAAATTGGTGTTTGACCAATGTTCCTGGGGAAGGTCATTGGTAGTTTTCCGCTGGGGTTATAATCTCCATAAAGTACCTGCGCAACAGCGTTACCTGTCTGTGTACCCAGCTGCCATGCCTCGACAATTGTCGGAATATTTTCTGCGGCCCAGTCAATAGCCAGAGGTCTTCCGTTATTTAGAACCAAAACGACATTTTTGTTAGCTGTATAAACTTCCTCAAGAAGTTCCTGTTGTACCCCTGGAAGGTCCAGATTTGTGCGGCTTCTTCCTTCCCCGCTCTGGAAGCCATGCTCTCCAAGAACCATAACTACCACATCTGCATTTTTTGCAGCTTTAACGGCTGCAGGGAATCCGCTTTTGTCGGTGGTGTTGAAATTAACTTCAGTTAAAAAGGATTCTTCTCCGACCACAAGCTGGGCACCCTGCACAAAAGTGAGTTTATTGCCTTTATACTTTTGCATTCCTTCAAGAACCGAAACTGCTGTGTTGTCATCTGAAGCTATTCTCCAGCTTCCAAGTGGGCTGTTCTTATCATCTGCAAGATCTCCGATCAATGCTATGTTTTGTCCGTTTTTCTTTAGCGGAAGCAGATTTCTTTCATTTTTAAGAAGGACGATGGACTTTTTAGCCATATCCAGTACAGCTTCGTGGTGGGCAGGGTTACCAACCACCTCTTTTTCTCTTTGCGCGTCAAGATATCTATATGGATCATCCATTAGACCCAGTTCATATTTCACCCGAAGAATTCTTCTCACTGCATCATCCACAAGAGCTTCATCAAGCTTACCTTCGTTTACTAGTCCAACGATCTCGTTCACGTAAGAATATGCTTCCATATCCATGTCTACTCCTGCTTCCACTGCTTTTTTAGCAGCCATTTTCTCATCTTTCACAAAGCCATGAACCACCATTTCTTCAATAGAAGCATAATCGGAAATTACGAATCCGTCAAATCCCCATTTTCCCTTTAAAATTTCTCTTAGAATAAATTCATTTCCTGTTACCGGAATCTCATTTAAGGTATTAAAACCGGTCATGAAAGTTCTTACCCCGGCTTCTTCGGCTGCCTTGAATGGTGGCAGGACCATATTGAATAAGGTCGAAGTCCCTATGTCTGCTTTGTTGTATTCACGACCGGCTTCAGCAAAACCATAACCCGCGAAATGTTTTGCAGTGGCAGCAACCGTAAGTGGATCTGAAAGATCATTTCCCTGGAATCCTTTCACTCTTGCGGCTGCGATTTTGCTCCCCAGGTAAGGATCTTCTCCTCCGCCTTCCATCACCCGTCCCCACCGGGCATCGCGTGATACATCAACCATTGGTGCAAAAGTCCAGTTAATTCCCGAAGCAGCAGCTTCTGCGGCACCTACTGCAGCAGATTTTTTTATCGCCTCAAGATCCCAACTGGCAGCTTCGGCTAAAGGGATAGGGCTAAGTGTTTTGTAACCGTGGATCACGTCGAAACCTATAATAAGTGGAATTCCCAGTCTTGATTCATTAACTACGATTTCCTGCACCGCTCTCACCTGGTCGACGCCACGCACGGTCAACATAGCACCCACGCGGCCATTTCTTAGATGCTCATACTTAAGTGCGGCATCCCCGTCCTTAGGTGCAGGACCAGTAACCTCCCAAAAACCATTGTACTGGTTCATTTGCCCGGCTTTTTCTTCAAGGGTCATTATACTCAGCAAGGAATCAATTTTTGCCTCTATGCTGTCGTTGGAAGATTGGGTTGGATTCATATTACGATCTTGTTTTACGGTAAATCCGCTCAGCATCAAACCAGATACTATGAGCAGAGCAAGGGACATTCTTGTTCTCATTTTATTGAAGTTTTTTTAGCTTAAAGTTTTTATGCTTCGGAAGAAGAACCAGTAGCCAATCCTGGCCTTTTCCCGAAGATACTGGTTTAAAAATGTCATTTTTGAGCAGCTCGTTTTTTACCGCTTCTTTTGAAGTACCTGTACGCGGATTAAACCAGTAGGCCTTTGGATCTTCAAAGTTCAAGTGAGTAAGATCCACCTGAAATGATTGTCCTTCCGGTGTGTAAAAAAGGGCAAACTGAGGTGCATTTGCGGCAAGAATATGGCCTGAATTCTCAGGATTTGAGCCTTTTATGAGCTCTTGTGCCGGTTTCATTTGCTGCCATTCCAGAGAATTGAAGAATTCCCGAAGGTATTTCATTTGCTGGGCTCCCGGCAGGTCGAGGGCTTTTTTCCAGCCAAGTCTGGCATTCAGAGTGGGGATTCTGCCTTGATCAAACATTTGCCAAATATCATTACTGCCATAAGTATAGCCTGCAGCCCCTCCCAGAAAACTATTGTATGCAGACACTCTTACATCTGTCTCGTCCAGACGTCCATAACTTTCCTCCTCCCAAAACCGGTCGGGAATATCCTCGTACCTTGCTTCCCCATTTATAACCGGTCTTTTAAATGTTTTCTCCATGCTTTTTTGAGGATACTGATATTCTTTGGCAAGGCTGGAATGTCCGCTTTGATACATATCGATATCCAGCCAGCTTTCATCAAAAAAGTCTGAAGCCAGCTTTGCACCCGATGGATGGTAACTTATAAGGTGATTTTGATCCTCACTTTGAATTCCTTTCGCAAGAGCGCGTATAACATTGTAATGCTGTTTATTTTCTGGGACTCTATCTCCTCCCAGGATCCAGATAATATTGGGATAATCTTTGTACCTTTTTCCTAAAAGCTCCCCGTATTCTTCAGCATTTTCGGGAGTAAAGATTTCCGGGCCAACACCCCATCTTTTATTGAATTTGTCACCCCAGGCGGGCAGCAAACCTACATATAAATCATTTTTTTCTGCCTCGGAAAGCACAAAATCCAGGTGCTTAAAATATTCTTCATTTAACCGGGTTGGATCCTTTTCAATAAGAGGTTTATGGCCATAGACATTAGGTGTATTAAGGCCATCCATCTCTGCTAAGATCACCGTCTGTATAACAGTAAATTCTTTAGCCTGTCGGTTCTCAAGATACAATATCACTTCCTCACGATTGAGGCGATGTACCAACTCCCAGGCGGTATCTCCAAGCCAGAGGAAGGGTTCCCCGTTCTCAGTTTCCAGGTAACCCCTGTCTTCACTTAATTTTAGGAAAGGTATTTGCTGGGCTGTCAACTGGCTTACAGAATATAGAAGAATGAAAAAAGCCACCAACCTGAACTTTATTGGAGATAAAAGCAAAAGAGGTGAGCAGTACGTTTTCATCATTTAAATTTATGAGCTTGTGTTCTTCTATTTCTGAACAGCTTCAGGATTTATTATTTCATTGTACTTCTTGATCAATTGAAGCGTGGAATCATCCTGTGCAAAAACAGTGTTTAATCCTTGTGGTTCTTGTGGGGGATCCCCTGTAAAGTCGTCTCCAATTTCCCATTTTCCGCGTACCTGATCGGTTTTAGCAAAGCCGCCAAAGCCCCAGAAATTCGCTCCTGCCAAATGTCCTTTTTCTTCATGGCTCTCCTTTAATTTCAAAAAAAGAGCTTCATAGAATTTATCCCTGTTCTCTACGGACGCACTCAAAGCTAAACTTTCCTTTTCTCTTGGAAATCCAAATTCCGAAAGAACTATAGGTTTATTCAATTTTCGAGCTACTTCCACATGTTCATTGATGTACTTATAAGCATTATCAATAGAAACCTGAAGACTTCCTTTTTCATCTTCGATATTATACCATCCCCAGTTCTTTGGCCACATATGAGCAGTTAAATAATCAATCTTTGGATTGGAGTGCAGGGTTTCATACTCGACAAGATCCTCCAAATAACTGGCTTTACCTTCGGCACCTGTTGAGATGAGGGTGTTGGGATCTAAGCTTTCCAGTAGATCAACAACTTCTTTAAGCCAGTCTCTAAAAGGCTCCCTGTCCTCCTCAGTAAAGATGCGGGGTTCGTTCGCCACCTGCCAGGACATAATGGTAGTGTCATCTGTATATGGTCGGCCCGTGTACTGATTGGTCCTGCCAATAATAAATTTTACGTGAGCCATAAAAGCTTCCCGACAAGGCGTACATGTGTGGAATTGCTGAGTGTATTGGAAATAATCACCCCACGAATATTTCTCCAAAAAAGGGTTTGCCACCTCGCCATAGCCGTTCCACTCAAGATATGCCGACATTCCGCCAGACCATATCCAGTTGTTGTTAAGGTAGAGCACGGCATACATATCTCTTTTAGCCATTTCGGCCAGAAGAAAATCCAGGCCATCCAGCAGGTCTTCATTATACTCCCCTTGTGCGGGCTGTAATGCAGGCTTAACCTGGAAATCCTGAGTTCCGCCCTCTGCGCCCACCAGGATTCTCAGGTTATCTATTCCTTTGCTCTTCATTAGATCCAGCTCCTTTATAAGCCTTTCTCTATCCCCGATATTACTTGCGCCTATTAAAGGTCCATACCAGTAATTCGCACCTACAAAATAATAAGGTTCACTGCCTTTGTAAAAAATTCCATCCTTAACAGTGATGGGTTCAGGTCCTTCATCCATAGTTTGCACACTGCCACAGGAAACAAGAAACATTGCTGAAGCCAGTGCTAAAAAAGATAGTTTTTTCATAATTATTGATTGAGCTCAATTTGGGAGGTTATACATATCTGGCATTTCGTGCAGTAAAAGCGGTTCCTCCTTTTGAATGAATTCCAAAAAGTCTTCCTCTCCTTCAACTCCCGGTACAGGAACGGTATAAACATTTTCTGAATTGGACCAGAACATCACAAAACCAATCTGAATTTCATTATCAGTAAGCACCTCGTATAAATTTTCTGAATAGAAGTTTGCCGGCAACGGATTGTTTGGTACAAAGAGTCCGGTTTCGGTCATGGCAGCGATCTTAACTTTATCTTTTGCCAGCTCTGAAACCATTTTAAGCTTAGCATTTGCAGCTGTAAGTTTTGAAGCATCCCCGGGCAAAAAGTCTCCGTAATTGTCCATTCCCAAAATATCAACATATTCGTCACCGGGATATCGCTGCAGGTAGGTAGTAGCAGTGGAGTAAGAATTATCCGGCGCGTAAGCATAAAGAATGTTATGCACTTCCAGGTCATCTCCTAAATATTCAACTGTAAATCTCCAGAGGGTTTTAAAATCCTGTGGACTGACATATGGCGCTCCCCACCAGAACCACCCACCATCAAACTCGTGGAAGGGTCTGAAAATTATAGGAATTAAATTTCCGTCACTTCCTCTCAGGCTTTTGGTCACTTCAGCAACTTTCTGAAGTTTTTCTTTATAATATTCATGATTGGCCCCGCCGGGAAGTATGCTCTTAAAAGCATTTGCCTTTTGGAATTCCGTCATCTCATCTGCATAAAAATGATCACCCTCATAGGGTTCTCTCAAATGCCAGGTAAAATGATTTACCATCCCTTTGTCGTACGCCTCTACAACATCGGCTATGATTTGCTGTTCCTGTTGGTAAAACCAGTTATTTGGTTGTTCATTATTATTGTCATCTGTAATGAACATAAAGTCTGAGCCCAACAATCCGGGGTCGCTACCTGCTACTTTTTTGATGTCCGATTCTCCACCGTTGTTTCCGTAGAAGGCACTAAAAGCATCCTGTTGGCCAACTATAAAATTGGTTCGGGAAAGGGTTTTTAGCTGGTAAAAAAGTGCAACTGTCTCTTCCGTAGCCGAAGCATCAACCATATAAGTCCGGGTATCCCCGGGCTGAAGAATAAAATCCTCCTCTTCGGGAGGGTCCACTGGGTCTACAGGATCAACAGGATCCGGTTCCGGAACAATTGGGTCGTTGTCCTCGCTACAACCCGCAAGGACCAGGGACATGCACATAAAAAGAAAGAATTTTTTCATGACTTATTTTGTTAAGACAATACATGCACGGGCATTGTGATAAGGACATTTCCACATCCCCAGTTTATCCTCCTGCACATAAGGTCGGTTGTTTTCGTCTATTCTTAAGAACCAATCGCCATTTTCGTGATCAATAATATTCTTTTGAGTGAATTTCCAGATATCAGTGATCGCCTCTCTGAACTTCTTATCTCCGGAAATCTGATAAGCATATTCAAGCCCGACCATGGCTTCAGCCTGTGGCCACCAATGTCTGTCTGTATCTGTTGCTCCGGAATCCAGATCTTTTTCGTTCATCACTCCTTTTCCGGAAATATATGCTTCCGTTAAAAAAGTATCTGCCACAGGCACAGCAATTCCCTGGGTTCTATAAATTAGTTCTTTATTACCAGATCCTTTTGCAGCCTCTATCATGAGCCATATAGCCTCGATGTCATGTCCAAAAGAGACAATATTTCCCTCCCGGTTCCATTGCTTATCAAAAAACAGATTAAAATGCTGATTTCTAGCATCATAAAATTTTTCAAGGAAGATTTCGACGAGGTTGTCAAGGGCTTCTTTGACAGCTTCAGCTTTTGTGATCTTATAAAGAGTGGTGTAGGCTTCCATAACATGCAAATGAGTGTTCATGGTCTTGGCTGAGTTTTTGTCCTTCTCACTAAGTCGCATGTCATCAATAGGAGACCAGTCCTCCTGGAATGCTTCCAGGTAACCGTTATTTTCTCTCTCCCGGGCATATTTTTCTACTAGCTTGAAAAGCTTAAAGGCCCATTCTTTGACCTCTTCCTCTCCTGAAAGTATGTAATATTCAGAAAGGGCATAAATTGCAAAAGCTTGGGCATAAATCTGCTTTCTCCTGTTTGCCGGATTTCCTTTAGCATCAACCTCCCAGAATACTCCTCCAAAAATGTCATCCCGAAAGGCCTTCTTTATATACCCGTAGGCACGATCGGCTAAAAACCTCAGCTCGCCTTCCTTTTCCTTTTTATGATTTGCAATTGCCGAAAAAGACCAAAGGATGCGGGTATTGAGAATAATTCCTTTGGAAGCGTTTGGTATTTCTTTATTATAATGATCCCTTTGCCCAATAAAACCGCCATTTTTTTTATCCACACTGAATTCTTTCCAGTATTTAAGAATGTTCTCCAATTCTTCAGATAATTCGACTTTTAATTGTGCTTCGGAATCTTTCATTTCAAAATTTCTTTATTTCGATTTACAAGATCAACTATTGCGTTTACTGATGCACTTGAGGTTAAGCCATCCTGAGGGCTATTCTTAACATAATCCAGAAGTTTGTCCACCGAGGAAATTGCAACATGGCAACGTGTGTCTGATGATGCGTAATAAATAAACATTTTACCGTCATCATTTTTGATCCAACCATTCCCAAACAAGACATTTGGTACGTCTCCAACTGTCTCTTCATAGTTTGGCGCCATAAAATAACCTGCCGGCTGATGAATCACTTTCGAGATGTCATGCAGGTCGGTCATAAATAGGTAAAGGGTATATCGTAGGCCTCCTGCTGTATTTCTTACCCCGTGGGCAAGATGAAGCCAACCTTCTTCAGTTTTTATTGGAGCAGGACCCAGACCATTTTTCAATTCATAGACCGTGTGGTAAATTTTATGGTTGATGATCTTTTCGTCTTCCAAAATGGGATTAGTAATGTTGGTTATATAACCGAGGCCGATACCTCCCCCTTTTCCTACTTCAATAAAACCATCTTGTGGTCGGGTGTATAGGGCATACTTCCCATTGACAAATTCTGGATGCATTACCACATTTCGCTGTTGACCCGAAGTTGAAATCAAATCTGGAAGTCTTTCCCAATTTAAAAGGTCTTTGGTTCTTGCAATTCCAGCATTGGCAACTGCTGCGCTGGTATCGGGATTGGTTTTATCCTTGCGTTCTGTACAGAAAACTCCGTAGATCCAGCCATCTTCATGCTGCGTAAGTCTCATGTCATAAACATTGGTATCGGGTTCTTCAGTTTGTGGCAGTTCTACAGGTTTGTCCCAGAACTCGAAATTGTCGACTCCATTAGGACTTTCGGCCATTGCGAAGAAGGATTTGCGATCATTTCCTTCAACTCTTACTGCCAACACATATTTACCATTCCATTTAATAGCTCCCGGATTGAAAGTGGCATTCACCCCAATTCTTTCCAGTCCCAGGGGATTTGTTGCAGCATTAAAATCATACCTCCAATGTAATGGTGCATGTGCTGCAGTAATGACAGGATTTTTATAACGTTGTACAATTCCATTTGAATTGCCCAAAGGCTTATTCAGGATCTGAATAAAATCTTTATGCTCTTTTATGAGTTCTTCGTATTGAGGAATTTTTCTCATTACTTCTCTTTGTTTGGTTAAAGGCATTTTTCTTTAAATGTTATTTTATATTTACTCCTGCTTCCTTTTTAATGTGATCCCACCAGTTTTTCTTCAGAATAAAAACACATATTACAAGAATAACAATTGAAAGGATCATAGGAATATTATCATGTAGAATGAAATAAAGGGGAATGAGCACCAATACCGTTTGAGCTATTACTCCAATCAATACATTAAACATATCTCTTGAAAAATTCTTGTTCCTGGTCACTTCAGGAAGTTCGTCTTTCAATCTTTCCAGAATAGGTTTCCAGAATCCCCACGGACGGGTTTTTAGATAAAAATCCTTAAGAATTTCTTCATTGGTTGGAGGAGCAGTGTAGGTTCCAATAATACTTCCTGCCAGGGAAATAAGCAAAATTACAGGGAAATAGTAAAGATCCAGGGTGTCGGTGAATAGGGGGAAAATCATTGCAGGAATAATTCCCGATACCATTCCCCAAAAGTAGCCTTCCCCGTTGAACCGCCACCAATACCATTTCAGAGTATTAGAAATCACGTAGCTTCCATAAAGGGCTGAAACGATCCACTGTAAAATTGAATTCACATCAAGTACAAAAAAGCCGAGGACAATACTTATAAGTACCACAACAATCCCACTCCCGTAGTTCATTTTCTTCACCTCTTGGTTAGAAGCATCGGGCCTGTATTTTAAATATATATCATTAACCAGATACGCTTGTGCAGCATTTAAAGTTCCAGCAAAAGTGGACATGAAAGCCGCCAAAAGACCGGCGAGAAGTAGCCCCAGTAAACCAACAGGAACAAATTGTTCAATAGCTGCAGGTAGGATCTTCTCAAAGTCCAGAATTCCGGCAGTTTCCAGCCTCAGATCTTCGTAGAAAAGAATGGCAAGAATTGAAAAGCCACCCACCATTAAATATCTTGTAGGGATCAGGGCTGCAATGGAAAAAGCACTCATTTTGGCAGCTTCCAACGGATTTTTTGTAGAAAGAATTTTTTGCATATCATAGTTAGGTGCGGGACCGGCAACACTGGAAAGAATTCCTTTAAAAACCATGAGCATAAAAAATATTCCAAACAGAGAATATTGATCTGATGCTATTTTGTCGTTTACCTCATCAATGATACCACTCCAGTCGATATCGAGTTCCCAGCCAAAGAGCGGGTTCATCCAACCATCAGGGACGTTCATTTCGTGCTCTCCCATAGCCTGCCAGGCAATGACAGCAATGGCTATAGAAGATATTGTCATAATGGAATACTGTAGAAGATCTGTCCATACGATTCCCGACATCCCTCCAAGAACTGAATAAAAAACAGCGAACATGGTGAAGACAACTCCGTAGAAGTGTGGGATATATTCTGCAGGAACATTAAAGGGAATGTAGGCCGAAACGATCTCCCAGGGAATAAAGATCTCCACGAATTTACCAAGGCCTATAAAACCGTACGCAAGGAAGCCAAGGCAGCTTAAAATGGCAAAGATGACGATGATGCTGTGAGACCTGTTTCCGCCCTGTCCTTTACCAAACCGGAAGTGTATCCATTCTGCACCTGTTGTCACTTGTGAGCGACGAAGCCAGGTGGCAAGAAATACCATTAAGAACACCTGGTTGAAAACAGGCCAAAGCCATGGGATCCAGATACTTTTAAGTCCGTAAACAAAGGTAAGAGTTACCAGCCACATGGTTCCAGAAATGTCAAACATTCCCGATGCATTAGAGAGTCCCAGCATATACCAGGGCAGGTCCTTTCCTCCTAAAAGATAATCATCCTTACTCTTTTGGGCTTTCTTTCTTAAAGCCAGTCCAATTAAAATGGTGCCAACCAGATAAGCTAAAATTATTGCAATATCTAAACCTTGTAACATAGGGGCCTATCTTCTTTTAGTTGGTAATATTTTCCACTTCCTCCAGGAACAGGATTTCTTCCAGCTCTGCAAATTCTTTGAAATCCTTCTGGGAAATTTCGCCGGGATAAGTTGCGAAATAATGAGACGGTCTCGCATTTCTCCATAACAAAACCCATGCTGTCCCCGACCCCTTTATACCGGGATATAGAGTTTGCGTCCACCAAGATGGATCTTCCCCAAAGTTGTTATTTCCTGTTTCCGTCAGAGCAAAAGGTTTATCGGCTAAAATTGCCTTTTTACGAACTATTTCCAGATTCCGGGTTACATCTTTAGTAAAAGCTTCATTTTCGCTGTGGTTATAGATGTCCACCCCAAGAATATCCACGAACTCGTCTCCGGGATAATATTTATTAAATTCTTCTTCGCTACTAATGGTATTGGGAGAGTAGGCATATAATAGACTGTGAACACCATTCTGCTTTAAAAGCTGCTGCGTTTCTTTCCAAAGTTGTTTATAATCTTCTGGCGAAACATTTTCTCCTCCCCACCAAAACCAGGAGCCGTTCATTTCATGATATGGTCGAAAAACTACAGGGATCAAATTTCCATCCTCGTCTTTTAAAGACTTAAAAAAATCTGCCAGTCTTCTTATCCAGAGTTCATATTTCTCCCGTTGTTCGCCTCCTGCAAGTATTGCGGGAACAGCGGGAGTCTTATCCCAGGAGCTACCATCTGTCACAGGGTTGTCCAGGTGCCAACTCATGGTAATAATTGCCCCTTTTTCGTTCAGCTTTTGAATATGTTCTCTCATCAAAGCAAAAGAAACGGTATCGAGATTGTGAGTCTTCCCCAATTCGATGTGGCCAATATCATAACCGTGAACTGCAGGAAAATCTCCTGCCACTTCTTTTATATCACTCCTAAGCAAATTTGGCTCCTCCTCATGTTTCCAGCCAATCCCGTAGGCTGTGGCATCCTGATGTCCGAATGCAATGCCTCTTTTTGATATTTTTTGTATATCGTGGTAAAGAAGTTTTGTAGCCCTGGTTGCTCCTGCATCTGAAACCTTAATTGATTTGAAATCAATGCCTGAAGAGGATTTGCATCCGGACATTTGAGTCAGAATTACTAATATTACAAGCCTTTGTACAATATATTTTAGGTCGTATGTAAATTTCATGCTTCTATTTGACAATATATTTTATATTAAAAAATCTTAGCTTATATTTAACTTTCGAAATTTGGATATTCTATTTTCTGAAAGGATAAATTATGATATTCAAAATTAACCTGTCCATTGCGATTTAATTAATAGGATTTTGTCATTTAATAATGAAATTTTTTCCAGAACCTAAATATTATAAAAAATGACCGCTGAAGTGCATCGGGAAATAACTCCATTATCCCCAGAAGACAGTTTTTTAGTTTTTGACCGAATTAAAGATGATTTTGATTTTCCGATACATTTTCATCCTGAGTATGAGCTGAATTTTATCCTTAATGGAAAAGGGGTGAGAAGGGTAATAGGTGACAGCATGGAAGATATTGAAGAGATTGAGTTGGTGCTTGTAGGACCTAACCTCCAGCATGGCTGGGAACTTCACAACTGCACGAATAAAGACATTCACGAGATCACTATACAATTCCATAATGATCTTTTTGATGAAAAACTTCTGGGTCGTAGAATCATGAAACCTATTAAAGATATGTTTGAACGTTCTGCTCATGGAATCTTGTTTTCCGAAAAAATCACCAGGGAGGTTAAGCCAAAAATTCTTAAGCTCTCAAAAATAGACAGTATTGATTATTTCCTGGAACTTATCTCCATTCTTCAGGACCTTGCTACCTCAAGGAACCAGCGCTTGCTTTCCTCCTACATTTCTAACAATAAAGATTTCGAGAACAGCGACAAAATCAAAACTATCTACGAATTCGTTCAGGATAATTATCAACATAAGATTTCTTTAAATAAGATTTCGGAATTGGTAAATATGAGTCCAGTCTCCTTTAATCGCTTCATCAAGAAAAGGACAGGGAAAACGTTAATTGAATATATTAATGACACTCGTATAGGCTATGCTTCGCGCTGGTTAATTGAAAGGGATTTGAGTATTGCCGAAATTGCCTTTAAGTGTGGATTCAACAATATCGCCAACTTCAACAGGGTATTTAAAAAGAATAAAAACTGCACTCCATCTCAGTATCGTGAAGAGTTTAGCGGAATCAAAAGAGTACTTTAATTAAAAATTCCACGATGAAAATCCTTAGATTTACTTTCTCCTTTTTGTTCTTATTATTTCTAAGTTACAGCTGCTCCTCTCAAAAAGAGGCTCCTGATGAAAAATTGTTGGACCAGTCGCCAGTAGATAAACATGGACAGTTAAGTATTAAAGATGGTATGCTCGTGGATGTTTCTGGGGAAATGGTTCAATTAAAGGGCATGTCATTATTCTGGAGCCAGTGGCAACCTCAGTTCTTTAATCACCAAACTGTGGAAAATCTTGTGGGGGGCTGGGATATTCAGCTTATTCGTGCTGCTATGGCCGTAGAGCACGATGGTTATCTGGAAAATCCCGAGAGAGAAATGGATAAGGTGAAGAAAGTTATAGAGGCCGCAATAGATCAGGGGATCTATGTAATTGTAGATTGGCATGATCACCACGCAGAGGATCACTTAATAGAAGCTAAAGATTTCTTTTCAAAAATTGCAAAGGAATATGGAGATTATCCCCACCTCATCTACGAACCATACAACGAACCTCTTGATGTTTCCTGGACGGGAGTTTTAAAACCTTATCATGAAGAAGTCATAGCTTCGATCCGGCAATATGATCCCGATAATATTATAGTATTAGGAACTCCTAACTGGTCGCAAAGGGTGGATCTTGCTGCAGAGGATCCTGTGCGAGGTGAAAATTTGGCTTATACTCTTCATTTTTATGCCGGTACTCATGGGCAGGAGTTGAGGGGAATAACTAAAAACGCCATGGATAAAGGTTTGCCGATCTTTGTTACTGAATTCGGTACTACAGACGCCAATGGAGATGGTCTCGTTTACGCAAAAGAAACGCGGGACTGGATGGAATTTATGGACCGCCACAACCTTTCATGGGCAAACTGGTCTGTAGCCGATAAAGATGAATCGTCAGCAGCTGTTCTTCCATGTACTACTCCTTCAGAAATAAATAATGAAGAAAAAATTTCCACTTCAGGGAAATTAGTAAGATCCTATTTGAAATATTCTAAATAAAGATCCTTTCAAAAAAGGGATTTTAGAGTCTTTTAACCGAACAAAGGTTCCGTTGCTGAATACTAATTTGCTTCCCTTCCTACAATATTCTTATTAAAGAGAATTCCTATTGAGAAATAAGGAAAATATTTTATCATTAATTGATAAAATAATATTAACAACAGCTTAACATGTGCTTTAAATTTGAGTTAGGAAATTACTTCTAACTCTAATGATTTCGCTCATATTCTGTTAGAAGATTTTCCTGTAAAATTAACCAGTTAACAAAATATATTAACAACTCAATTCTTATGTACAGAAATCCAATCAAGAGCGAAAACGTTTTCTATCGCTATGGCAAGATTTTGCTCATGCTGATCTTCTGCGCGGCCCCAACTATGGCACAGGCCCAAGACAGTGTGAACGGTACTGTAACCGACAGTAATGGCATACCTCTTTTGGGGGTGAATGTTATTGAGAAGGGAACAACAAACGGTACCACAACAGACTTTGACGGAAATTTTGAACTTACTGTTGAAGGACCAACAAACCTTGTCTTCAGTTATGTAGGTTTCGTCACTCAGGAAGTACGGGTAACTCCTGGACAGAATTTAAGTATAACTCTAAATGACGATGCCGAAGCACTTGAAGAAGTAGTGGTAATTGGATATGGGGCGCAACTGGAAGAGAACATAACAGGGTCTGTTGCCAGGATAAGTTCTGAAGAACTGGAGAACGTACCACAGGTAAGTGTCGACCAGCTTATGCAGGGTCGTGCTGCAGGGGTGGCTATTTCCAAAAACTCCGGTCAACCGGGAGCCGCCGTATCAGTAAGGATACGCGGAGTAAACTCGATTACTGGGTCCAGTGAACCTCTTTATATTATTGATGGAGTACCTACATCGGGAGAAGCAGGTGCTGAAGGGCTTAGCCCCCTCGCCGCACTAAACCCAAATGATATCGAATCAATTAATATTCTTAAAGATGCTTCAGCTACTGCTATCTACGGTTCCAGAGGTTCTAACGGGGTCGTCCTAATTACTACTAAAAAGGGAAAATTAGGCCAAAGCAAACTGGTCTATAACAGTTATGTTGCCTTACAGCGTCCTACTAATAAGATGGAGGTGATGAATCTGCAAGAATATGCTACTCACCAAAATAACATTGGGGAAATTTATAATCTTGATCCACAGATCGAATTCCTGAATCCAAGTCTTCTGGGACCCGGAACAGACTGGCAAGCTGAGGTATTTGATGATGCTATCCTGCAAAACCATCAATTGGCCTTTTCAGGAGCAAAAGAAGGAGTGAATTATTTCCTTTCCACCTCCTATACAGACCAGGAAGGTACCGTTATAGGATCCGGTTTTGATCGAATGACTGTGAGGGCAAACGTGAACGCCGATATTAAAGACTGGATCTCTACAGGAATTAATATCTCTGCCAGTAGAACTAACGACAAGATCACGCTGAACAACGCAAGCAACGGGATCATATCACTTTCCCTGCTCAACAACCCTGCGACTGCAGTCTACAACCCTGACGGATCCTTTGCCGGCCCTGTAACTCCCGATGAGATCGCCTACGGAACCCGGAACCCGATTGCCGAGGCTTTGAGCATCCAAAATACTGTTGAAAGGAACAGGGTTTTCGGAAATATCTTTGTAGAACTTGACCTGCCTGCCAACTTTTCTCTTAGAACAGAAGTTGGTGGTGATATGGGAAACAACCTGAGAGACTTTTTTCAACCTACTTATTCCTACGGAAATATTGTAAGTGGCCAGAACAGGCTTCAGGTAACCCGCGAAAACAGCACCTTCTGGATCTTAAAGAACCTGTTAACCTACAACAACAGCTTTGCAGACAGACATGATGTAACTGTGCTTGTAGGACAGGAAGTGCAGGAGTCCAGCTGGGAAGGAGTTACTTCTGTCGACGGACAATTTGTAAGTAACAAACTCCCCGTACTTGGACAGGGAAATGCCGATGACCTGGTAGATCAGTACATCGGAAGCTCAGCCCTGGAATCCTACTTTGGACGTGCTATATACACTTTTGACGACAAGTATAACGTGACTCTTTCTTTAAGAGCAGATGGTTCTTCAAAATTTGCAGATGGAAACAAATGGGGTTACTTCCCATCGGCATCTGCTTCATGGTTACTCTCGAGAGAACCATTTATGGAAAACTTTACGAGTCTGGCAGATATCAAGATCTATGGCGGATATGGAGAGGTAGGAAATCAGAACATCCCGAACTTTGCTTATGGTGTGGTTCTTAACCCTATGAATACAGGATTGGGTACCGGATTCGAATATGCCAACTTTAAGAATGAAGACCTCACCTGGGAATCTTCAGTAATGTCCAACTTCGGGATTGATTTTGCAGCTTTCGGTAACAGACTCAACACAACCCTGGAACTTTGGCACAAAACCTCAAAAGATTTCTTATTCCAGTATGCCGTAACAGATTTTGTAACGGGTGGGCAATCTCCCGGTGCTATCGCGGCTCCATGGATCAACCTTGGAGAGATGGTCAACAAAGGGATCGACCTTGCTGTAAGCTACAAAACGTTGGGAGATTCAGACTTCAACTACGGCGGGACCTTAACATTTTCGCACTATAAGAATGAGGTTACCGAGCTTCTTGGAGATCTTACGATCAATCAGGCACTCTACATCAGTGATTCGAATATGAACGTCACCCTTACCCAGGTTGGAGAGCCTGTAGGAATGTTCTACGGCTACAAAGTAGCAGGAATGTTCAGAACTCTTGAAGATCTTGAAAACGCACCGATTCAATTTGGAAGACCTGTTAGAGATGAACTTTTTGGAACTACCTGGTTGGGTGATATCAAATATGAAGACATCAATGGCGATGGCGTTGTAAACAGCGACGACAGAACGGTTATAGGTAACCCACACCCGGATTTCACCTTCGGATTTCAAAACAACTTCAGCTATAAGAACTTCGATCTCGGAGTGTTCCTACAGGGATCCTACGGAAATGACATTTTTAGCGGGGTAAAACGTACCCTTACTGCAGGAAGCAGTTACTATGTAAACCAGGATCCAGTAGTTCTTGACTTCTGGTCTGTCACAAATCCCGATGGGCAACAGCCACGTCTTGTTAGAGGTAGTGAAGCAAACCCAAACATCATTATGTCTGACAGATATATTGAAGATGGCTCCTATTTAAGAATTCAAAATGTTACTTTAGGCTATACCCTTGGACGTGAGACAGCTGAGTCGTTTGGAATAGGGAATCTTAAGGTCTATGGAAGCATACAGAACCTTTACACTTTTGATAATTATTATGGATATGATCCCGAAGTTGGAACCTATAACCAGAACACTCTTTTGATGGGTGTAGATAACGGTCGTTATCCATCCCCAAGGACATTTACTCTTGGATTAAATGTGGAATTATAATATTGATATGATGAAGAAATTATTTAAAACTAAGAAAGTATTTGTGCTGGCAGGACTCTCTGCGGCACTTATTCTGGCCTCCTGTTCTGACGATTTTCTGGACAGAACTCCCGAAGACGCTTATAACGTTGATGACTTTTATCAAACCGAAGCTGAAGTGGAAGCTGCCGCAAACCACCTCTATTCGAGACCATGGTACTCTTTTGTTAGCAACGTTTCATGGGGTATTGGAGAATTAGCTTCGGGAAATGCCCGTACCTGGGATGCCCGTAACTCTGAGTTCCAGACTTTTGCCATCACCGGTGAGCACGGAACTTTGACTCAGGCATGGGAAAGCCTTTATGCTGTAATCGCACAGGCAAACTCGGTGATCAACACCTTACCCGAAAAAGTAAGCCCGAACGTATCTGAGGAAGTCGTCAATAACTCGATAGCCGAAGCAAGGATGATTCGTGCTACGGCGTACTTCTACCTTGTGCGAATATTTGGATCGGTGCCAATCCTCGAAGACAACACCAAATATGTGCTTGAACCAGTTGTTCCCCGAAATCGTGTAGAAGACATCTACGAATTCATAAAGCGTGATCTACAGTTTGCAGTAGAGAACCTTCACGACAGGACTGAGACCTCGCAGTATGAGGTAGGTAGAGTTGACAGTAATTCAGCTAAAGCAATGCTGGCCAAAATCCATCTTTATCAGGAAAACTGGTCCATGGCTTATCAACTGGCAAACGAGGTAATTAATTCCGGAGCTTTCAGCCTTATGGAAGAATATAATGATCTTTTCCTTGTTGAAAATGATAATAATGTAGAATCTGTATTTGCCTTACAATGGACAGATTCCGGTGTATATTCAGAAGGAAACTCCATCCAGTCTTTCTTTGGTTCTTCAGGTATATCCGGCTTTGCTGATGGTTGGTCTGCTTTAGGTCCCTCGATAAGTCTGCAGGATGCATATGAAGATGATGATGAGCGCTTCTACGGTACTATTATGGCTCCCGGAGCAGTTTATCCAAACCTTAACGGAGGCTATACCGTACCCGAAAATGTCAATTTCCAGGGAACTAATGTCGGGATCAAAAAGTATGTAGTTGGCAAAGTGGGAGGAGGAATGATGAGCTATCCTAACAACACCTACATTATGCGATATGCCGAAGTACTTTTAATTAAAGCTGAAGCAGCGATTATGGGAGGAGGCCCTGTTGAAGAAGGACTTAAAGCCCTGAACAAAGTTCGCGACAGAGCCGGATTGGAGGATCTTGAAAGTTATGATCTTGAAGATGTATTTCATGAGAGGAGAATTGAACTTGCTCTTGAGGGAGAGTTTTGGTACGACGTAATCCGCCGTGGGCCTGAATTTTCAATCCCATTCCTTGCAGCACAGGAAAAAGGAACTTTTGATAATTCTACAACTCCTGCAACTGTGGCATCAGAAAAATTTACGCCAATCCTGGCTGATCTGTTATTCCCTTACCCAAGTAACGAAATTCAGAATAACCCGGCATTATTGGAGCCGCCGGTTCCTTTTGACTTTGGTGATGAAAATTAATTCTAAAGCTTAAAATGAAAACCATGAAATTTAGTAGAAACACAAAATTTCCCATTCTTTTTCTTCTCCTCACAGTTTTTTCTTTTACTTCCTGTGAAAGCGATTTTGATGTCGAAGAGATAGAGGGAGGGAGTGAGCCTCCGGTGATCACAAGCGTGAGTGAAGCCCGGGAAGATATTCCTGTTACCCAGGGGGTACTCGAAAACACCTATATCATAAGAGGGGAAAATTTTGCCTCCCTTACCGAAATCTGGTTTAATGGTGTACGAGCAAGTTTTAACCCTGCTCTAACTACAGATAACCTTACTTTCACATCTGTACCCAGAGAAGCGCCATATGTAGGACAGGAGAACACATTAAGGCTGGTCAATCTCCATGGGGAAACTACCTATGACTTCTCTCTTTTAACAATCGATGATTTCACCGAGGCTACTACCGATGAAGGTGTAAAAACAGTAACATTAATTGGAGGTGATTTTTCTGAAACCAGCAAGGTAACTTTTGTTTCGGGTACTGCGGAAGAAGGAAACCTTGTAGAGCGTGAGGCAGAAATACTCTCTGTTTCCGAGACTCAGGTTACAGTAAAAGTACCGGACGGAATAGAACAGGCATATATCTTTTTGGAAACAGCCAGGGGAGCAGTGGCCCAATCGGACTCTTACGGATTTAGTTATTCCATATTCATTGATGCCCTCAACCCCGATTGGGAAATGAGCCAGTGGGGCGGAACTTTTGATGTAGAAAATACAGATCCGGCATTGGGACAGTATTCCATAGCCAGTTACCGTGAAGGTTGGTCTGGTTTGACTTTCTTACCTACGACCAATGTTTCTTATACGGGTTATCAGGCTCTGACGGTATCATTATATGGAACAGTAGAAGGACAATTGGTAAACATTGCTTTAAACGATTTTGACTCCTTTGTACAGGTAGAATTAGTCAAGGGGCAATGGACAAAATTTGTTATTCCTCTTAGAGACTGGTATCCTACAGGAGGCGCTCCTGTCCTAATCACAAGGATCGATTTTCAGGAGGCAAGTAATACCGGGTTACCACAATACATCTTCTATGTAGATGACTTTGGTTTCCTCTAAGATTAAGTAAAAAAGGAATACACAATGGATCCGGGAGGAGGTTGAATAAGCTACTTTCCTATCTTCAAAAACCAGACTTCCGGATTCATTCAAACAAAATACAACCAGATGAAAAAATTAAAGTTACTCTCTCTTTTAATGCTGCTGGCAGTAGTGAGTTTTGTTTCCTGTGACAAGGAAGACGACCTCTACCCACAGTTGGGGGATGATCCCCGCAACCTCAGTGAGATCATATCCTCCACTCCAGATCTCTCCTCTTTCTATGGAGCTATGACCGATATTGAGTTGAATCTTGATTCAATTCTGAGGCAAACAACTACCTACACGGTATTTGCACCACAGGATGCCGCTTTTGCCAATATGGATGCAGAGGTTACAGAAAACCTTGTGCTTAATCATATTATCCGTACGATAACTGCCGATTTTAGTCACAATTTGGCTACCGGTTATATCCCTACAATGGCAACAGGTCCCGATGGTGAGTTCCTGGATCTTTTTATAAATACGGAAGGCGGGATTACGCTTAACGGTATGGCTGCAGTGCAAGCCGGCACATCGGATGTTGGCGCTACCAACGGTGTACTGCATGTAATTGATGGTGTTTTAGTACCTCCTACAGTAGCCGATCATACAGAAGCCAATCCTAATTTCTCCATGTTGGCAGCTGCTGTAGAAAGAGCAGGATTGACCGAAACCCTTTCAATAAGAGATTCTGAAAATGAATCTTTTCCTATAACCTTTTTCGCTCCCACCAATGCAGCCTTTGAGAATTTGATGAGTCAGCTCAACGGAGCATTTGGCTGGGCCACTTTAGAAGATGTACCGGTTGAAACGCTTCAGGAAATTCTCATGTACCACGTGGTGACCGGAGAGAATATCCTTTCGGCTACCATCGCCGGAACAGAACAAACAACCTTGCAGGGAGATGCTTTTGTCATTGATGAAAATGTCGTCATTTCTGACGGATCCTATTCAACTGCAAATTTTGTGACCCTGGATATCCAGGGAGTAAATGGAATCGTTCACAGCATTGATAAAGTACTCCTTCCTGAAGAAGTTTTCCAGTCCATACTTGGAGCTACTCTAAATATTGCTGAACGAAGTGAAGACAGAGGTTTTACTTCATTTCTTGCAGCCGCCGAGAAAGCCGGCTTAACAACTATTCTTAGTGAGGATGAGCTTACGGCCTTTGTCCCAAACAATGAAGCCTTCACTGCTCTCTTTGCTGTTGTAGAAAATTTTGAAAGTCTTGATGATTTTAATACCCCTGAAGAATTAGAGCTTCTAAAAAACCTTTTACAGTACCATCTGCATTCCGGAGTTCTAATGTCAAGTCAGCTAAGTAATGGTCAAAGCATTTCCACACTGCATGAAGATGCATTTACAGTAGACCTTACCGGTGACAATCCAAGACTGAGACCCACATACGAAGATGCCATCCCATCGGGAATTGTAATGGCGAATTTGGGAGCAACAAACGGTGTTATCCACGAGATCAACCGGGTGTTGGTACCAGATGATTTGGTATCTGCTCTTGGTTTCCCTTCAGATGAAGGTGGAGTATGCCCTGTAGGTGATCCGGAGCTTGTTTTCTTTGATTGGGATACTAAAGGTCCCTGGTGGGGAAATGTAGCAGCCGAAAACAATCCTGCTCTAAGCCTTGATGGCAGCAGTTACGGCAGAGCTAACTTCCAGACCGGGGGTACCGGATGGGTAGATCTCTTCTGGAGAAATGGTGGCAGCCTTAACGGTGCTCAAATTGTGGGCGATGACCTGCAGGGATATGCCCTTAAGTTTGATATCAATGTCATAGAACCAATTTCTGAAGGTATGTTCAGAATAAGATTCCGCGATGCTGATGGTGTAGACGCTTTCTACAACTGGCAACCCTGGAATGATACTGGTGAACCATTTACAACAGATGGTTGGGAAACTATAGAAATTCCACTTTCTGTTCTGGGCGTACCGGACTTTAGTCTGGTGGATGCCGAATTCGGGATGGCCTTTGAAGGTGCGGACACTCTGCTCAACTTCGCAATAGACAACGTTCGATTTGATACTCCCGGGTGTGGTGGTCCAGATCCTGTGCAGGATACAGATGCCGTTTTCTTTGACTGGGATACTAATGGCCCATGGTGGGGGAATGTTGCGGCAGAAAATGATGCTGCAATAAGCCTTGACGGAAGCAGCTATGGAAGAGCAAACTTCCAGACCGGCGGAACAGGATGGGTAGACCTTTTCTGGAGAAATGATGCCTCTACTTTCCATGGTGCAGACATGGTGGGTTCAAACATTAATGACTATGTCTTAAAGTTTGATATTGCCACTTTTGAACCTATCAATGATGGAATGTTCAGGATTAGGTTCAATGCCACTACAGGTGTTGATGCGTTTTATGACTGGGCTCCATGGGAGGATACGGGAGAACCATTCTCGACAGATGGAGAATGGACAACGGTAACAATTCCATTGTCTTTGATTGGTCAACCCAATTACAGTCTTGTAGATGCAGAATTTGGAATGGCTTTCGAAGGGGCGGATGTTCTTCTCAATTTCGCCATCGACAATGTGAGATTTGAAAAAAAGTAAATTAAATTGATTAGCCTTTAAGTGTTCCCTGTCAATGTTCATCTTCGGCAGGGAATATTTTTTTAAACAAAACAAATATGAAAAATAAAGGTCTCCTACTACTCTTTACGTTTATTAGTCTTAGCGCTTTTCCCCAAAAATTTGAAGGTCTTGCAGAGACTCCTCCTATGGGTTGGAACAGCTGGAATACTTTTGCCACAGACATAAATGAACAATTGGTTAAAGACGTAGCAGATAAATTTGTTGAACTAGGACTTAAAGATGCCGGATATGAGTACATTGTCCTCGATGATGGCTGGATGGCCATGGAGCGGGATGAGAATGGAGATCTGGTACCCCATCCGGAAAAATTTCCCAACGGAATGAAAGCCGTTGCAGACTACGTACACTCCAAAGGGCTTAAATTCGGTTTATATGGTGATGCCGGAACAAAGACCTGTGCAGGATATCCCGGAAATAGGGGGTATGAATATCAGGATGCCAAAAAATATGCAGAATGGGGTATAGACTTTCTAAAGTACGACTGGTGCAGCACAGGGAAACAGAATGCTGAAGCATCTTATATAACTATGCGTGATGCTCTATATGATGCCGGCAGACCTGTAGTCTTAAGCATTTGTGAATGGGGCGACAATGAGCCGTGGACCTGGGCAGAAGATGTGGGACACATGTGGCGCGTTACCGGTGATATTATCAACTGCTGGGATTGTGAAGTAGGTCATGGTTCATGGTCCTCCTGGGGTATATGGCCTATAATTAATATGCGCGGTAATATTCGAAAAGCAGCAGGTCCCGGTCATTGGAACGATTATGATATGATGGAAGTAGGAAATGGTCTTACTGACGCCGAAAACAGATCTCACTTTGCAATGTGGAGTATACTGGCCTCGCCGTTGATCATGGGCAATGACCTTAGAACAGCCTCAAAAGAAACAATAAAGACTCTTGCCAATAAAGAGGTTGTTGCCGTAAATCAGGACAAACTGGGGCTACCCGGTTTGCGATTTAGTAATGAAGAAGATTTTGAAATTTGGGTGAAGCCGCTTGCTGACGGAGAGTGGGCTATGGCTTTCGTAAACATGGCAGAAGAACCAAGGAACCTGGATTTCGACTGGAACAGGCATCAAATTGGAGATGATCTGAACAACAGACGCCTGGATGTGAAGAATAAAAAGTATAAAATTCGCGATCTGTATAATCATAAAGAGATAGGCGACACAGGTAATAATCTCAAAGCGACTATAGGCTCTCATGATGTTCTAATGGTACGCCTTAGAGAATAATATTATCATAAGTAGTAGTAAAAATGACCCCGGAACTTCACCGGGGTCATTTGATTTTATAAGTAAAGACAGAAAATATCAGTTTTCCTCTTTCAGCATCTTAAGCACGTTCTGCAGTGCCCGGAAATTATGGTAAGCAGCTTTCCAGATGTGTCCTTTCAGGTCGTCTTTTGCTTGGGGAGTTTGATCCAGCCCCCATTCATACCAGCCCCCGTATTCATCATCCATAATATAGGTTTGAATATAATCCCACTGCTCTTCAAAGTAGCGCCTGTAATTCCTTTCATCTTCAGGAAAAAGTTGGCTCATTATAAACAAGGTATTCAATCCTTCGGCCTGAGCCCACCAGTTCTTCTTACTGTTTACAATGCTTATTTCTTTTTCATCCGGAAAATAATATCCGCCGTCGTAGAACCCGCCCACTTCCTGGTCCCACCCGGTGCTAAGGGAATGATCTACCATTTTTTTCCCTTTTTGAAGAGTAACTGAATCATTTTCCAGTCCCAGGGCATGGGAAGCTTCCAGCATCAGGTAAGCTGTTTCCACGTCATGCCCGAAAGAGACGTGGTCCAGGTAATAATGCCTTTTAATTTCCTCTTTTGTTTTATCCTTAAAACTTACAGGTGTCCAGTCCTGCTCAAAAAACAGGTTCATATGTCCTTTGTCGGTAGTAATGGTGTCGCGGATCAATATCAGTAATTCCTCCAGACGCTCCCGCAGTAATTCATCCGGCCATACTTCGTATAAGGTGGTGAAGGCTTCAAGAAGGTGAATGGAACTGTTCTGGTCCTTATATCCAACATCAGATGTGGAAGGCCATTCGCTTGTGCGCTTGATTGTAGTTCCGTCTATTTCAAGGGTATTAAAATACCCTTTGTGTTCGGGATCATGCGCCATTTTCTCTAACCAATAAAAGGCATCTTTTGCCAGTTCTAAAGCCTCTTCGTTCCCGGAGGCGCGATAGTATTCGGCCAGACCGTAAATGGCAAAAGCATTTCCGTAGGCAGTTTTTTCCTGTCCCTTTTGTAAAACAGGTTCTCCTTCTTTTGTTACCAGATTATGAAAACCGCCGTGAACAGAATCCCACATCTTATCACGCAAAAATTGAAATCCATGTTCTGAGTAGTCCAGGTATGTCTGGTTTTCAGGATAAAATCCTGCAGCTTTTGCATTGGTCCAAATGTGCCGTGCCTGGGTCACGATCATTTTGTCATGCTTTTCCCCAATTTTAAAATCTTGGGTTATTTGACTGTAATAGCCGCCATCATCATGATCTAGTGCCAGAGGATACCACTTATCCATTAGCTGCTCCTTTGCAGCATATCCTAGTTCCTGTACCAGAATTTGATTGTCGGGGCTTTCAGATTTTTGACTGGTGCCACATCCTGTAAAAATTAAAGCTGAAAAAAAGAAATAAAGTAAAGCTCTCATCATAATTTCCATTATTAGGACTAAAGATAAAATATTCGGTGAGACCCTGCTCCGGCTGAAAGAATACTACCTGAAATCGACAAAAAAGTATTAAATCAAAATTCCTTTAAAGGCATATTTTTAAGGTTCAAACTGCAAACTATGAAGATCTACCTTCAATTCTTTTTCTGTCTTTTTTTTCTGAGTGCATTTGCTCAGGAAAGTTCTGATACTACCGATGTCTTTAGAATAAACGAACAGGAATATCTTGAAAGACGTGGCGCAAATGTGATGCTGGCTCATGATTTCTACCCCGAAAGTCATCAGGGAGGCGTAGGAATTATCCAGAACGGGATCAGAGTAGCTACAAACGGAGATCTTCGGCTGGAGCCTGCACCCGGCCAGTGGCAGCCGGTACCAAAAGTAGGGGAAAGACAGGTAGATCGGCAAACAGGTGAAATAAGTGTCGACATGAGCTATCCCGATCCTTCCAAAGACCGGGTGGGATTTAACCCGATCATTTATCCTGATCTGGACATGGCTTATACGCTCAAAGTTCTTCCGGAAGGAAAGTCCTTCAGGATTGTGGTCGATCTGGAAAAGCCACTTCCGGAGGAATGGGTTGGTAAAGTGGGAATGAACATTGAGCTTTTTCCGGCGATCCTTTTCGGAAAATCATATTATATGGGAGATGAATTTGGAATATTTAACCTGCAGGCAAATGGTCCGGGGTTTTACACTGAAGACGGAGAATACCGTCTTGAGCCAATGGCGACCGGGAAAGAACTTACCGTAGCACCCGAAGACCCGAGACAAACCATAACTATACGCAATCTTAAGGATAACAATCTGGAACTTCTTGACGGCCGTGCCATTCACAGCAACGGCTGGTTCATTGTTCGTTCTCTGGTCCCTGCCAATGCTACAGAGAATGCGATAGAATGGTTGATCACTCCAAACGTTATTGAGAATTTTACCTATGAGCCTGTGGTGCAGGTTTCCCAGGTGGGATATCATCCTGCCCAGGAAAAAATAGCCGTTGTTGAGACTGATAAGAAGGATACAGACCTCAAAGAAATTAAGCTTCTGAAAGTAAAATCCGATGGAGGTTTTGCTGAAGTTATCTCTCAAAAACCTGAATTATGGGGGGATTTTGTGAGGTACAGGTATTATCAGCTGGATTTTACCAACATTACAGATCCGGGAATGTATGTTCTGGAATATGGAGATTACACAACTGAGCCTTTTCAGATCAGCCGGGAGGTCTATAAGAAAGATGTCTGGCAGCCAACGCTGGAGTATTTCCTTCCGGTGCAAATGTGTCATATGCGGGTGAACGACCGCTACAAGGTATGGCATGGGCTGTGTCACATGGATGACGCGCGAATGGCGCCGACAGATCTTAACCATTTTGACGGATACCTCCAGGGTAGTGAAACCCTGACCAAATATGAACCGGGAGAGCATGTACCGCGGCTGAACCAGGGTGCCTGGCATGACGCGGGAGATTATGATTTACGAATAGAGTCCCAGGCCGCAACAGTGCAGGGCTTATCTCACATCTATGAGATATTTCAGGAAAAGTATGACAACACCAGCATTGATCAGGAAACAAGAATTGTGGAGATCCTGCGACCCGACGGGAAGCCGGATATTCTTCAGCAGATAGAACACGGGTTGCTTTCCATCGTTGGAGGCTATGAATCCCTCGGAAGGTTTTACCGCGGAATTATTGTACCCACTAACAGACAGTATATTTTACTTGGAGATCCCGTCACCCACAGCGACAATGTGCCGTTTTCCAATGATCCCGAAGATGAGGATATTCCCATAGGTCTTAAAGGTGCACCGGATGACCGATGGGTGTTCACAGAAAATAATCCTGCAAGAGAACTGGATGCTGCTGCAGGTTTGGCAGCTGCAGCCAGAGTGATGAAGGATTTCAACCCGGACCTTGCCCGGCGGAGTTTGAGGATTTCGGAAGAGATCTGGAGCATTACCGATACTGATAATCAGCTTCAAAAAGTGATGCTGGCAGTGGAACTTTTAAGAACTACAAAGGAGAAAAAATATTCAGATTTTCTTGTAGCCAATACTAATCTTATTGCCGAAAACATTGCTAACACAGGTTGGATCGTGGGTCCCGCTCTTCCTTTGATCAACAACAAAAACTTTAAGCAGAAAATCAGAGGCGCTGTAAAATTGCATTTACAGACCGTTCAGGAAGAGGAAAAAAAGACGCCCTACGGCATGCCTTATGAGCCGGGCATTTGGGGTGCAGGCTGGGGAATTCAGAATTTTGGTGTAAAACAATACTATTTCCACACCAGCTATCCTGATATTTTCCCTGCCAAATTCATGTTGAGCGCCATGAACTTTGTCCTGGGAGTTCATCCTGGGGTTAATACCTCTTCCTTTGCCTCCGGTGTAGGTTCAAGATCCTTGACTCAGGCATACGGAGTAAACAGAGGGGATTTTTCTCATATTCCGGGAGGAATTGGATCGGGAACGGCCTTAATTCGTCCTGATTTTCCTGAACTGCTCGAATGGCCGTTCCTGTGGCAACAAACTGAATATGTTTTAGGTGGTGGAACTACGGATTATCTGTTTCTGGTCCTCGCGGCAGATAAGTTGCTGAACGAAAAATAGAGCATGCTGAAAATACCATTTTTGAAACATTAGTTACAGGTTAATTAATCCTGAAGAAATAAAAAACAAATGATGAAACTTAACCTACAGCACAACTACATTAAAACCCTCTTGAAGACCTCCGCTGTTTTAGCAGTAGCCTTGATTCCCTTTAATTCGAATGCTCAGGCGGAATTTACAACCTGGGGGAATATGACAGGAATCCGGGTAGACAATCAGTTGATGAAGTTCAACAGCAGTCTGGCCGTGGAAAATCAATGGGGTGACACCTGGCGTACCCGGAAAGAAGGGCAGGATATAGAGTTTAAAAGAGAAGGATCAAAAAAGATCTTCTCCTATGGAATGGGAGATTTACAATGGACAAAATCTATTGAAACTCTGGAAGACGCAAAGGCCGAAGTGGAGGTAGTGTTCAGTTCTCCAAAAGATACTTTAATCAACGGAGCTTTTTTTACTATTGATCTCCCGGAGGAATTTGGACCTGAAACAACTTTTAGCTTCATTAACCAGGGAAATGTCGGCCTAAAGGATCTGAAATCCGGCGCCACAAAAGCAGATTATAAAGCTCCGGCACAGGGTATGACCATTCAATCTCCAAGCCGCAAACTTGAAATAACCTTTGTAAGGCCTGCGGAAGTGACTATTAACCGGGAGGGGACGCCTACTGGGAATATCAGGGTCAATATTGCCCTGGCTTCAGGAGAGATCGAGGCTAATGAGATTTACAGAAATAGTTTTGTAATAACCGTTTCCGGAGAAATAGATAAAAGTCCGGTGGCTATAAAAATTTATCCGGAGCAGGAAGGAAAAGCCTTTGATGGAATTGGGGGAAACTTCAGACTTCAAAATGCAGCGACAGATCCGCAGGTAATTGACTACATTTTGGAGAACCTGAACGTTACCTGGGGAAGAGTAGAAATGCCGTGGCAATTCTGGCACCAGAATGAAAATGAAGATCCGTTGGAGGAGGCTAGAAATGGAAATCTTCATCCAAAGGTTAAAGCCGCAATGGAAATGGCGCAACGACTCCACCAAATGGATATGCCGGTGATGCTCGCGGCCTGGTTTCCGCCCGATTGGGCTATTATTGGTGAACGTTTTAAAGGAAAACGACCTGACGGCAGTATGGGCAATAAGCTGGATCTTACCAAAAGCGACAAGATCTATAAGTCACTGGTGTTCTATATTAAATTTCTGCAAGAGGAGTACGGCGTCGAAACCGTCATGTTCTCCTTTAATGAATCTGATTTAGGTATTGATGTTCAGCAAACCGATGTAGAGCATAATGAATTAATAAAAGAAATGGGTGCTTTATTAAGGACGGAAGGGCTGCAAACAGAATTTCTTCTGGGAGACACGGCCGATGCGAACGGCTGGGACTTTACCACCCTTGCCTCCACAGATCCTGAAAGTCTGCCATACATTGGCGGAGTTTCCTTCCACTCCTGGAGGGGTTATACAGAAGAGAACCTTTTAAAATGGCGGGATATATCGAACAGAGTCGGGGAGCCGCTTTTCATTGGAGAAGGAAGTATCGATGCCGGAGCGTGGAGATATCCGCAGATCTTTGAGGAACCGACCTATGCTCTGGAAGAAATAGATGTATACGTTAAAATGATGGACATCGCTCAGCCGCTTTCTATCCTTCAATGGCAGCTCACGGCAGATTACTCGGTCATGTCAGGGGGAGGAATATTTGGAAATAATGAAGATAAATTATACCCAACGCAGCGCTTCTTTAACCTCAAACAACTCAGTAACACGCCCGAGGGTTTATTTTACATCCCGATCACCGTTGATAAAGAAGGAGTGAGAGCAGCCGCTTTGGGAGACAAAACAATAGGGAGCTACGCGATTCATATGGTTAACAAAGGTGCCACGAGAAAAGTCAGACTCGCCGGACTTCCAAAAGATATTAAATCAATGAACCTGTACATCACTAACAAGGACGCTTCTTTTATGAAATCAAAAAATGTAAAGGTTCAGAATGGAAATGCAGAGTTTGAACTGGAAGGCGCAAGTTTTATTTCTCTTTTTAGCAACACAAATTGAAATTTAACCTCATTTTATACATCTGTGGTTCAATAAAATTCACAATGAAAGACTTTTATCTGCCCCTGATCGGACTGTTTCTGTTCCTTCACCCATTGATGGCCGAAGCACAGAACACCGTCAAACTACTTCCTTCTGAAGATGCTCCCAAAATAAGCCGACATATTTACGGCCATTTCGCAGAACATCTCGGCCGCGGAATCTATGACGGGTTGTACGTGGGAGAAGACAGTGAGATCCCCAATACAGCGGGGGTTAGAAATGATCTGATCGAGGCATTGAAGAGGATAAAAATTCCCAATCTGAGATGGCCCGGAGGCTGTTTTGCTGATACATACCACTGGAAAGACGGAATAGGTCCCAAAGAAGACCGACCAACTGTAGTAAATCAATGGTGGGGTGGAACTACCGAAGATAATAGTTTTGGCACCCACGATTTCCTGAATCTTTGTGAGCAGCTTGGGGCTGAACCTTATTTAGCGGCCAATGTGGGGAGTGGAACAGTAAAAGAGCTTGCGGACTGGGTCCAATATGTCAACCATGGCGGGATTAGTCCCATGGCCGATCTAAGAAAGGAATATGGACGGGAAAAACCCTGGAACGTCAAATATTGGGGAGTTGGGAACGAAATGTGGGGATGTGGTGGTAATATGACTGCGGAATATTACGCCAATCTTTATAAGCAGTATGCAACGTTCATGGCAGACTGGAGTGATTCTTCAGACCTTTATAGAATAGCCTCCGGAGCCAGCGATGACGACTATCACTGGACAGAAGTTTTAATGCGGGAGGTGCCAAAACATTTAATTGAGGGAGTGGCTTTGCACTATTATGCGGTAATCGACTGGAATAATAAAGGTACAGACATTGGTTTTAGTGAGGAGCAGTATTTCCAGACGATGCAGAGAGCTCTTAAAATGGAGGAGCTAATAGAAAAGCACGTTGCCGTAATGAACAAATATGATCCTGAAAAACAAATAGATCTTGTTGTAGATGAATGGGGAGGCTGGTATGATGTGGAAGGGAAACCCCAATTGGGGGTTCTTTTTCAGCAAAGTACCATGCGGGATGCGATGATCGCAGGTGCCACCCTGAACATCTTTAACAACCACAGCGATCGTGTAAAAATGGCAAACCTTGCTCAGACAGTCAACGTACTCCAGGCAGTAGCATTAACTGAAGGTGAAAAAATGCTGCTCACTCCCACCTATCATGTGCTGGAGATGTATACGGTTCATCATGATTCTCAATTGATTCCCGTAGAAATCATTTCTCCTGAGTTTATTTACAATGGTGAGTCCTTACCCGCTTTGTCGGTTTCAGCCTCCCGTGGAGATGACGGGAATGTAAATATTTCGCTCGTAAATATCGATTCCAGGAAGGGTCATAATGTTACCATAGATGTCAGTAACCTGGAGATTGAAACTTTGAAAGCTCGGATCCTTACATCCGAAGAACTTCAGGATCATAACACTTTTGAAAAGCCAGACGAGATTGCGCCGGCTTCTTTTTCAGGTTTTAGCATCCGGGGAGACGAACTTGAAGTAGCTTTACCACCATTTTCTGTGGTAGTGCTTAGTGAAGAATAAATTATATTCTCACAGTTTTACTGCAGTACAAATACTTCCAGAATTTTGGAAGAGAGAATCACAGCTACTGCTTTACATCCTCCAATAGCCACTCTTCAACTTGCTTATCTTCCTCCTGATGATGTAATACCGAAATATCGCCTGTAGTTTCAAAAACTACTGCCTTTACCTGTGACAGGCTTATTACATTTGCTTCCCGCAGTTTTGCACGCAGGTCCCCTTTTGTAACCCTGGCCTTTTTCAAATTTTCTTCCAGAACCTCTGACCCGTTCATTAATAGAAAAGGTTTATTCTCTACAATAAGTCCAAAAGAAGGAAACCTTCTAAAGTAAGCGACCAACTGTTGCAGAAGGTAGATTGATGCCAAACCAATAATTCCCGTTGTGAGGCTTACAGAAGCTAAAAGAAGCGTACTGCCTACAATAGATCCAATTGCGATAGTCATAGCAAAATCAAAACTCGACATCTTGGAAAAACTACGTTTCCCAGCGATCCTGGTGAAAAGGATCACCGTAAAATAAATGCCAACTGCCGATAAAAATACAGCCAGTAAAGATCCTGCTGATACGCCGAAGTATTTATCCATATCCAAAAGTTTTATTCCAAGATAGTAATTCTAATGTTCAATGGGACAAGTCTTGGAGAGGTCTATGGCTAACTTAATATGTTGAACAGACAGATTGATATATGTCATGGATTAAAATGTCACTGCTCCTTAATTTTAGGTTCTCTATTCTCATAAAATGGTTTTAAGAAAGAAAAGAGCATTACTTGCTACTTTTAGTGCAGTGTTCTTCGGGATTGTTCTCTGGTATTTTTCCTTCCCAACGACTGGAATCAAACATAATTTCCAGCCCCTGCTGGTCTATGGCAGCCAGGTATTTTCTGTAGCGGGCTATACCCTTTTTTCCCTCTCATTTGTGTTTTCAGTAAGACATAAAGTATTGGACAGGCTTTTTGGAGGACTGGATAAACTATATCACTTACACCACAGTACAGGAAAACTTGCATTTTTCGTTTTGTTGATTCATCCTTTACTTCTTGCGCTAAGATGGATTCCCGAAAACAATGAAAAAGCATTGACATACTTTCTTCCTTTGCACCGGAAACCGGAAATAGACCTGGGCAGTTGGTCTTTGTTAGGACTAACCCTTTTAATCCTGTTAACTATTGTGATCAAATTGCCATACGATAGATGGAAGGTTACCCATAAATTCATGGGTCTTTTTTATGTGCTGGGAATTATGCATGTATTTTACATCGATTCTTTTTTTGAACAAAACACGCTTCTGGCTGTTTACCTGTTGTTGTTCTCTGTGTTAGGAGTACTTGCTTTCCTCTATATGTCGATTTTCTACGGAATATTCTCTAAAAAACATCATTTTGAAGTAAAAGAAATTACCCGTCACAGCTCCCGGATTATGGAAATATCTCTTGTTCCTCAGAATACGAAACTGGATTTTATTCCGGGACAATTCTGCTTCTTCCGGTTTAAACAAAAAGGTATTAGCAGGGAAAGCCATCCCTATACCATTTGTAGCACATCATCAAATTCTTCTATAGAAATACTTGTGAAGGATCTCGGTGACTATACCACTAAACTCCATAACCTTCTTAAGACAGGTACACCTGCCATCTTGGATGGACCTTACGGGTGTTTTAATTTTAGGCAGGGAAGTGAAAAACAAATTTGGATTGCCGGTGGGGTGGGAATAGCCCCTTTTATAAGTTGGGCTGCAGAATTGAATTCAGCGGAAAATACAGAGCTGGAAATTGACCTTTACTATTGCTTTAAGAATAAAAATGACGGTCTCTTTCATGTAGAACTCCAAAAGCTGGAAAAAAAGCATAAGAATTTCCGGATACACAGAATATGTTCAGAAGAGGCAGGTCATTTAAAAGCATCAGACCTCCATCAACCCGAAAAAAAGTCCATTTTTATCTGTGGTCCTAAAAATCTGCGTCAAACTTTAGTGAAGGATTTCCGGACCCTTAGAACTCCCGGAAAGAATATCCATTTCGAGGATTTCGATTTCTCATAATAACGTATATGGAGCCTTAAAGACTGAAGTTAGGCTGAATTTGGAGAGAAATGTTCTCTTTAGCATCATTTTTAAAAACCTCAGCCTTATTAAGATAGCTTCTCCGGAATTTGTCTGTTATCCTTAAATAGTAGTAAATTACTGAGGTTTTAGTTTTCCAATATCTTAAAAACGCATTTATATGAGCTTCGGCAAGATCATAATCTTTTTCTTTTTTATTTCAGCAATCCTTTTCAGTAGTTCCGTCCGGGCACAGGAGGATTCTCTTTTTTTTGAAGAAGGAAAGGAACTCATAGTGGGACTAAATCCCGAACCTCCTTTTGTTATTCAGGGTGAAAATGGCACCTGGGATGGTATCAGTATAAGGCTGTGGCGGGCGGTAGCCGATAGTCTGAATATGACTTATCAATTTGCTGAAGTAAATAAGAGAGGATCGGCTGTAGAAATTCTTAATGGAGATGTTGATGTCCTGCTGCTTGGGGATGTAACCTCAAAATCTGAAGCCGATGTTGACTTCAGCCATATTTATTACACCTCAGAACTTGGTCTGGCTACTTCCGGTTCAATCTCTCTCTCCCGTCTTTCCAAGGCTTTTTTTAATGAGCGTTTCTGGAAAATCGCTCTTGCTTTATCAATCCTATTGCTCATTGTAGGTTCTATTATTTATTTAGTGGAGCGGGGTTCTAATGAAGATCATTTTGGAGGGGATCGCTCTTTGGCTAAGGGAATTGGATCGGGATTTTGGTGGGCAGGAGTGACGATGACCACTATTGGGTACGGAGACAAAGCTCCCGTGACTTTCCTGGGTCGTGCACTCGCATTGATCTGGATGTTGATCGCCATGGCTGTTACTGCCGTTCTTACGGCTTCCCTTGTATCGGTGGTTATGGGTAGTTCTGGGGGCAAAAAAATTGAAGCTCCCGGTGATCTTCGGAATATGAAAATAGCTGCGATAGAAGGTTCTGCTGTTTCACAGTATCTGGATTCAGAAAGAATTGCTTACAAAGCTTTTTCCAATCTTTCAGAAGCTCTAGAGGCGGTAAATAAAAATGATCTTAAAGGGGTGTTTCACACGGTACCGGCATTGAGGTACCATATCAACAATGACCCTGATCTTTCTTTGCGGGTACAGCCACTAAAGCTCGACCCTCACTATTATGCTTTTGCTGTAGCTCCAAAAAGCCCTTTACGGGAGGAAATTAATCTGGGGCTCCTTACTATCCTCAACACTGCCTTATGGCGGCAGGAATTAGATCGTTTCATTCCCGAAAAGAAGTAAATTTAAACCTAAAGAAACCTTAAGATTTCGTGAAATAACTTGCGGTTAACAGTCTACGCAGGTATAAATGAGTAATTTGAGAACATAACCTTAAAAATTATATAGTTATGAAACGTATTTCTTACAATTTATATAGCGGACTTGTAGTTCTGATGTTACTCCTTGCTTCGGGAAATGTTAATGCTCAGGATCAGGAGATGATCATGGACATGGAAAAGAGAGAAGTAATCAAGACTGACGCAATGGACGCGAAAATGGCCTTTATGAGAGCAAATCCTGAATTAGAAGGTATGCTTTCAAATGCAGCAGGATATGCTATTTTCCCTAATGTAGGTAAAGGTGCCTGGATCCTGGGAGGAGCTGCCGGAAACGGTGTAGTTTATGAAAACGGACAAGTAGTCGGATATGCTGAATTAAGACAAATAGATGTTGGATTCCAGTTTGGAGGTAAAGCCTTTAGAGAACTAATCGTATTTGAAACCCAGGAAGCCCTTGACAAATTCAAAGAAGGAAATTTTGAATTTGGCGGTAGTGCTTCTGCAGTGATTTGGGATGAAGGAGCAGGTGAAGCCCTTACTTTTGAAAATGGAGCCGGAGTTGCGATTATGCCAAAAGCCGGACTTATGGCAGGTATTTCTGTAGGTGGTCAGGAGTTTGATTACCGTGCAGTAAATAAATAATATTTTAAAATAGCATTTTTGAAACCGGATCTTTTAGATCCGGTTTTTTTTATGCCTAACACTGGGTAAAATAAGGAAGCTTATGTAACAAAAGTTGCATAAAAAAAGATCTTCAGGTCTTAAATTTACATTGTTATTTAAAACCTTAGTCATGAAGAATTTAGTAATCCTTGGAGCCGGTACTGCAGGTACCATGATGGCTAATCATCTACGTCCAAAATTAAAGAGCTCAGACTGGAATATCACCATTATAGATCAGTATAAAACTCACTATTATCAGCCGGGATTTTTATTCCTTCCTTTTGATATATATACCGAAGATCAGGTGAAGAAAGTCGGGAAAAAGTTTATTCCGAAAGGGGTCAATTACGTTCAGAAAAAGATCGAGCAAATCTTCCCTGAAGATAAAAAGGTAAAGCTGGAAGATGAAACTCTGGACTATGACATTCTTATCATTGCCACCGGCTCAAAAATTGCCCCTGAAGAAGTGGAAGGAATGAAGGGGAAAAACTGGCATAAGAATGTTTTCGACTTCTATACCTATGAGGGAGCACTTGCCCTTAGAAATAAAATTAGAGAGTGGAATGGTGGCCACCTGGTGGTACATATCACCGAAATGCCTATCAAGTGCCCTGTTGCACCCCTGGAATTTGCTTTTCTTGCCGATTCCCATTTTGAAAAGAAAGGCATACGGGATAAAGTTAAGATCACTTATGTTACACCACTTTCCGGAGCCTTTACAAAAGAAAAATGTTCAAAATCCCTCGGTCATCTTCTAAAAGAAAAAAATATCAATTTAGAAATTGACTTTGCGATAGAACGGGTAGATAATGATAACAACAAGATCATTGATTACGCCGGGAGAGAGATTCCCTACGACCTACTGGTAACTGTCCCCACCAATATGGGAGATGAGGTCATAGAAAGATCCGGAATGGGGGATGATCTAAACTTTGTACCAACAGATCACAACACGCTTCAATCAAAGGAATATAAAGATGTTTTCGTCATTGGAGATGCGACAGATGTTCCTGCTTCAAAAGCCGGTTCTGTAGCGCATTTTGAAGCAGAAACCCTTACAGATAATATTCTGCTTTACATCAATGACAAACCTCTAAAACCGGAATTTGACGGGCATGCAAACTGTTTCATTGAAACCGGCAAGAATAAAGCATTGTTGATAGACTTTAATTACAAACAGGAGCCGGTGGAAGGAACTTTTCCGGTCCCGGGTTTAGGTCCTTTAAAACTTCTTAAGGAAAGTGTTTTTAACCACTGGGGAAAATTAGCTTTTAGATGGATCTACTGGAATATGCTTCTTAAAGGAACTCCAATTCCTTTAGTAAGTCGAAATATGAGTACCAAAGGCAAAAAACTATAAGATTTACAATTTAAAATTAAATATCATGGAAACTTTAATTACAGGATCAAACGTAAAAGTAAACGAAGAAGGTTATTTACTTGATTTTTCTCAATGGAACCGGCAGGTTGGAGAAGAAATAGCTCAAAAAGAAGGTATTACTATGACTCCCCGACACTGGGAAGTGATAGAATGGATCCAGGAACAGGTAAAGGCAGATAAGGCCCTGTCTATAAGGGGTATTAAAAAAAGTGGTGTTCTCGATATCAAAGAATTCTACGCTCTTTTCCCCGGAGGACCTTTAAAGATCTCAACCAAGATTGCAGGGGTGCCTAAACCCAAAAGCTGTATCTAATTTAAAACCTACTACAATGAGCAAGACAAAAGTGAAAAAGATGCTCTTCATCTTATCAAAGGCAACCATTGAAAATGTATATGCAGCTTTTATAATGGCGAATGGCGCCAGGATGGAAGGAATAGAATCTGAAATTTTCTTTACCTTCTTTGGTCTGGAAGCCGTACAGAAGAAAAAGTTGAACAAACTACGCGTGGCAACTGTGGGTAATCCTGCCATGCATATGCCTACAATGGTGGGAGGACTTCCCGGGATGGAAGCAATTGCCACTAAAATGATGAAAAAAGAAATGGATAAGCTGGATATGCCTCCGGTAGATGAATTTCTTGAGATCCTTTCGGCTTCTGGGGTAAAACTCTGGGCCTGTAAACTGGCTTATGATATGTTCCATCTTAAAGAAGATGACCTAATCGATGAGCTTGACGGAATTTTGACCATAGGCGATTTTTATAATCGTGCAGATCAGGATGGAGTACAAATGTTATTCATTTAAAGAAAGAATTATAATTTTTGATTCCTGTTTTTCATGATCAGGTTGATAGTGGAGCCGGTTGAGTTTTTCAGCCGGCTTTTTTAAATCCTGCTCAAAAATGCCATTTTTGACTGCTTCTGTTCGTATTTTATTTTGATCCTTTCCAGTTATAAAATATTGTTCTGGGCTTGCTGATCACTGATCACTGCCAACTGGAATCATGCTCCCTGGCCAACATTTTGCATTAATCCGCCGTCCATGACGTAAGTGGAGCCGGTGACATAATCTGAATCTGAGGAAGCAAGGAAAACTGCAAGCTTCCCTATCTCTTCGGGCTTTCCTGCTCTTTTCATTGGGATGTGTTGTACCTGGTCCTCTCTTGTCTTCTTATCCTCAATAGCTTCCTGGTTCATGGGAGTAAGGATCATTCCGGGAGCGATATTATTAACATTGATACCTTCTTCGGCCAGTTCCAGTGCAAGCACCCGGGTGAAATTTCGCACCGCACCTTTGGAAGCACAATATTCTGCAGTGCCGGGAGCAGGAATTTCCTCATGGACCGAACTCACGTTAATAATTTTTCCTTTGCTTTTTTGCTTTTTCAGCTCCTTGATAAACCTTCGGGTGCAAAAGAATGTACCGTAAAGGTTGATTTTTATAGCCTTATCAAAATTCCTGGTTGGCATTTCGGCAACTTTAAAGCCCTGCCCGTCAATGGCGGCATTATTCATAAGGATATTGATCTTTCCAAATTCTTCCAGGGCTTTATCGAACATGCTTTCAACTTCTTTTTCTTCAGAAATATCCACCTTTATAACAATTCCCTTTCTTCCTTCCAGTTCGATTTTTTGAAGGGTTTCTTTGGCACCTTCCTCATCTGTGTGATAAGTTACCACTACATTTGCTCCTTCTTTTGCCAAGGCTATTGCTGAAGCCTGCCCAATTCCCGAGTCAGACCCGGTGATTAGTGCTACCTTTCCATCAAGTTTTCCCATAACTGCTTTTTTTCTGATTTTCAATATCTTATTAAACTAAGCAGGAATTTCGAAAACCAGCGTTAAGGAAACTGTAATATCAATAACCCGATATAGAAATCTAATATTTAAAGTTGAGCATTACGCTTAAACGGTTTCCGTCACCACCGTGATAGAGTCCGATGTTACCCGTTACGGCCAAACCGGCACTTACCCAGACAGAACCACCATAATTGTTGTGCCATTGTTCTGAATCTTCCCCAGGCGTCCAAACCCGGCCGTAATCGAACCCGGCAGTGACACCATAAACAAGGGGAATAAAACTATTTTCCCAAATCCCTAGCGCTGTTCTCAAATCTGTGCTGTGGTAAAATGCCTGTTTTCCATTGAAACGATGATTGCGATATCCCCTAAGGCTGCGGTTTCCCCCTATCGTGGCAGCGTGATAGATTTCATAATCATCTCCAAAGATCACTTCTCCTCCAAGTTTTGATGCAATGACTGCATAGCCGCTGGGAATAAGCGGATAGTTAAAAGAAACGGAAGGTTCCAGGTAAGCAAATTCATTCCCAATACCGTCTATGCTCCTTTTGTAACCTGTGGTAATTAGAACATTCGATCCAAGACTGGGATAGGCTGCGCTGTTTTTGCTGTAGAACTTGTAATTAGCTTCCGCTCCTGCATATAATTGTCTGTCAAAAATGTCATTTTCGGGAGATAAAATTTCACCCAGATAAATATCCCGCTCATATTTTACTTTGAAGGATTCGATCATGGTTCTGAAATCAAATACACTTCCGGCGTCATTTCGCCAAATTAATGAAGGTGAAAAATGCCATTTTTCGATCCTTATGCGGTTGTAGTCTTTACTTACTTCATTGCTGTCGTATTGGCTTTCCGATCCACTTCCGAAGTAATTGAGGGTGTAATTAGGGCTGGTATAGCGGGCGGTAATGCCCAGGTTCCAGTTATTGAAGAGGTGGGCGAACTCTCCCTCATACCGAAGAGAAAATCCATTGGTAGCAAAGTAGTAATTGGCCAAAAGTTCATGTTGTGCCTGGAAAGGGTTGTTCACCAGTCCATACTTCGTCCAGACCGTTTCTGCACCGAGGGTAAAACCGGCATCGGTTTCAAAGTTGACATAGGGCATCGCCTTGAATGTGCTGTACTTGAATTTTTTATAATGGAAGTTGTTGATCTCGTAGGAATCCACCAACAACTTGCGCGATCCCGGCTGTAAAATCTCACTTTCTGAACTTTTAAAGTCGTAGAGCTTTACCTTTCTTTTATTCTGAAAGTCGTACACATCCTTTCCCGGACCTCCCAAAGTTCTTAACCTTACCAGATCATCGCCAGAACCGGTGACACTAAAAGTATCCTCTCCTGCCATGCCGTAGATCCAAATCTCCTCTGTCTCTTCTGAATTATATGTTTTTCTGAAGATCTCTTCGCCTTCAGATATCTGGACGATTTCGGTATTTCCATTTTCCATTCGTGTGATCTTGAAGTTCTCATCTTCATCTGTACCTGTGATCACAGTAAATTCCTGCATGTGCTCGTAGTATTCGCGGGCGATATCCATTAAATTCCCACGACGACCCTTTAGCTTTTGTTTGATTTCCTCGATGCTCTGGTCCTGTGCTGCTGCCGGTAATTCGGCAAAGGCAGCCTCAATTTGTTCATCTGAAATAGTATTTTGAATGAGTTCCACCTGCTTCTCCCATTGTTCCCAGTTACTTTTAAAAAGGATCTGAAGGTCTAAAGGGTAACCAGACCAGTTGAACCATTCCACACTGTCAATATCTTCGTCAAAAGTCTGCATCTTTCGAAGGTTTGGCACCGCAAGCTTAATCAGCCGAATGAGCGGGCCATCATATTTTGAGAAGGATTGATCGCGGTCTCTGGGAATGGGCACATAAAACTTTTCTCCATTTTCTTCATACTCGGCCCAACGCCAGTTGTCCTGGTGACGATCCCAGTCGCCAATCAACATATCAAACAACCTGGCTTTTATATATTCACTTTCATCAACACTGGCCTTAGGATTTTCCCTAAGCTCTTCTAAAAGGTCAAAAGAACTCAAGATCTCCTGTGGTTTCTCGAACTGCGCAAATGATTTGTTCTCACTCCCCGCATGGGCCTGCAATTCATAAAGTTCATCGCCATATTCATCATTATGAATATCCAGTGCAGGCTGGCGCGGCACATAATAGATATCGGGTTTTATGTGGGGCAGGTCAAGAGCTTCAGCAAAATTATCAAGTGCAAATTTTGCATAAGGATGGGAGGTAGTGAAGTAGTCTTTCACCAACCTTTCGGGCAGGGTGTTGTTGATCCTGTCTCCTATATAGGAAGTTGGAAGTAGATCGGCTTGTATGTATTGGGAAGGACTTTTCCTTAGAGCCCTAAGGGTATATTCATTTTCATCTTCATTTATAAACCTGATGGAACGGGATTGTTGCCCCCCTCCTTCTTTTACAGGGGTGAGTCCCCCATGAATGGTATCAAGGAGCAATACGGGAACCTCGATCTTAGTGTTGTAGACCTCCCGGTAGTGGTCCCCCCATAGAAAACGATAGACTCCGCTTTTGCTGGTCTCTTCGGAAGTATAAATGGAAGCCGAAAAGGTATCCTCTAGTTCTTTCCATTTCTCTCCCTCCAGGTCAATTTTGGTATTTCTTTCCCGCGGAATTGTGGTGCTGAATAAAAGCTCTTCAGCTGATTCCTCAACTTTAAAGAATTGCAATTCAGAATTGCCATTTTTGAAGATTGTTAATTTTGCGTAGCCGGGTTCTTCAGAGGCGAAATGACCTTCTCCTTTAGCTTTGGCAGATTCTGTTTTTGCTGCTGTAGCACTTATAATTTGGGGATTTCTGTCGTTGGTGAGATATTGCAGGTTTCGATCATTGCCAGAGATAAAGATCACGTCGTCAAACTGGCTTGCAAGGGTTTCAAGCTTATTGCGTAGTTCGCGATACAAAGGATTATTAAAGTTTTGTCGGGAAAAAGGAAAGACGTTACTCAAAAAGCCCGAAGTCGAGGAACTCAGCACCGGGTGATGCAAAGCCACAATTTTAACCTTCCCAAAATTATCTTTTAACGCATCTTTTACCTCTATAAAAAATCTCTCTTTGGTTCTAATGTCGCAATCCACATTAAAATCACTAGTGCTGTCCCAGTCTTCGAGGTACCATTGTGAATCCAAGGTAATCAGGGCAATCTCTTCATTTATTACAATGTCTTCGACGGGACAACCATCATCTGGTATAAACTCCCGGTCGCTGTTTTCCTGTAAAAAACTTTCCAGGTCGTCCAGACTTTGAGGGGCAGATTCGTTCCATTCGTTTACTCCAGGTACAAAAATGATGTTTCCATTAAAGTTTTTGAGAGGTTGTAAAAGTTCCTTTTTAAGGAATTCCTGTGTCTGTTGCCTTTCTTGATCTCCCTCGGGGTATCCCATTTCTTTTGTGATATTTCCCAAAAGTAGAAGGGAAGCAGAGGAATCATTCCTGGACGCTTGCGAAATTTTTTCAAGTAGAGCAGGAGTGGCCATATCTGCACCCGGTCCTGTATTTGAAAGAATATAAAAGGAACGGGAAATAGCTAAAGAATCGTCTTTTGGTTCCTGTGCAAAGGAAGAAACCGAAAACAAAATGGAGAAAAATAGTTGAATTAAGATAGTTCTGAAAAATAGAATGGGGGATACCATGTTTGGGATCATAAGGAACTTTCAGTTTATGTTTTTCTTTTATAAAATCTAATACCTGGCAAATGTTCCAATTTCTAAAAAAAAGCGCCCATTCTATTGGTATTTAACCCGTTTATAACAATAAAAGCAGGATTTCCTAAAAATACTCCTAAAGCTGAAGGAGAAGAGAAAACTGTTATATGGTTAAACTTGAACTGAGGAAAACTGTTTTTCCTTCAGGTGGATATAAGTTTTATTGGAGCTGCCCAACAGGATAGAATTAAAAGCACCTCAAAAAATTTTCCTAAAGAGAAATTGGAATTATATTTGTTGCAGGCCTTAAGCCTTTAATTCCTGAAGTTTGCGGTATATCATATCTTTTTTATTTCTTTTTTCTTTCTTCCCTCTTTGGTCCCAGGAATTAGCTCCGGTTATTAATTTTAATCCGAATGATTATAATGCCGGAAATCAAAACTGGATGATCTCTCAAGGAGAGGATAAGAATATTTATATAGCCAACAGCCTGGGGCTACTGGAATTCACAGGTGCACACTGGAATTTGTATCCTATGCCTAACAATACAATTGTACGGTCTGTGGAAGTAGTGGGAGATAAAGTTTTTACTGGAGCTTATATGGATGTAGGGTTTTGGGAAAAAGATGTCTTCAACAAGCTTCAGTACACAAGTCTCTTACCATATTTTCCGGGAGAAGTGAGTGACGGGGAGCAATTTTGGCATATTGAAAATATTGGCGAAACTGTGATTATTCAAAGTTTTGATGCTATTTATCTTTATGATATTTCTTCCAAGGCGGTGAAGGTGCTGGAAACTCCTAATGACCAAACAATACTCAACCTTTATAAGGTCAATAATGAAATTTATTATCTCATTCCCGAGAGCGGCTTGTACCGCGTCTCCAATGCTTCAGGGGAATTGCTAATTCCTTCAAATTCTCTGGATGGTTCAGAGATCGTTATGATTAATAGAAGAAATAATGGGATAGAGCTCATTACCCGGGCTGGTAATTTCTATAAATGGGAAGAAGGGGTAGTAGAGAGAACACACCTTGAAATAAGTGAGAAACTTAAAAATGTGAGTCTTTTTTCAGCACTTGTTTTGGAGGATGATACTTTTTTATTGGGGAGTGTAGAAAATGGACTGTATCAAATCGATAGGGAAGGAAAAATCTTACAACATTATAATCAGGAAAGGGGATTTCAAAATAATACTGTGCTTTCTCTTTTTTCGGATGCTGAAGAGAATATCTGGGTAGGACTAGATAATGGATTGAGTGTTATTAATATCAATTCACCATTCCAGCTTTTTCACGATAATGTTGGTAAAATTGGTACCGTCTATACATCTTATCAAGATGAGGATTACCTTTATCTGGGAACAAATCAGGGCTTATACTTCAGGAAAAATTTAGAGGAAAAATTCACCTTTTTGGAAGGTACAAACGGCCAGGTATGGAGCATTCAGGAGATTGATGGTGACGTGTTTTGTGGACATAATAACGGCACTTTCATTATTAAGGGAGAAAAGGCCGAAAAGATTTCCAATAGGCAGGGAACTTGGATTGTCAAAGACTTCCTTCCAAAGGAGAACGTTTATATTCAGGGTCATTACAATGGCTTTAGTTTTTTAAACAAAACTTCAGAAGGTTTTAAGGACTTACCGCTGGTTAAAGATTTTCCCCATTCTTCGAAACATATAGTATCAAAAGCTAATGGAGAGATTTGGATTGGAAATGAGCATAAGGGCGTTTTTAGACTTAAACTTGAAGATTCATTACAAAGAATTAAATATTTCCAAAACTTTCCATTTGAAAATAGCATAGGAATTACATCGAGTATATTTGAATTTCAGGATTCCTTATATTATTCCAGTAGGGAGAATATTTTCTTATACGACAGGGAAAAAGATGTTTTTACAGAGAATAATAAGCTGGCCAGATCTCTGAAAGGAATAAACAGGATCTCGGGGCGCATTTTTCTTCAAAATGAAAAATTATGGGCTTTTTCTGAACATTCTGTTCTAAGCATAGTCCAATCTCAGTTAAACGAAGATTTTTTTATTGAGGAGATTTTTATTCCAAAGGAATTAAGAACTATACCTCAGGGGTATGAAAATATTTCTCATTTAAGATCGAATAAGTATCTACTTGGGCTTGTAGATGGGTATTTAATTTTTGAGGAGGATTTTAAAGACTTCTATTCTGAAGGGAGTATTAGAATCGAAAATGTACTAAAATCAACATTAGAAGAAGATTCCCTCTACGTGCCTCTTTCGGGTTCTGAACCTTTACATTACAGGAGTAACAATTTAAAATTTAATTATAGCATTCCTGAATACTCGCAGTTCACAGTGCCTGTTTTTAGTTACAGGCTAATTGGACTCAGTGACAGGTGGAGCAGTTGGAACTCTTCAACTACAGCTACCTTTAAGAACCTGCCTTTTGGAAATTATTCTTTTGAGGTAAAGGGGAAAATAGGTAATACATTGATTCCTGCCGACAGTTTTTCCTTTGAAATTGCGAGGCCCTGGTATTGGAGTAACTTAGCCATTGCAGTATATATTCTTCTGTTCTTGTTTCTGCTGTACATAATTCACCAGGTTTACAAAAGAGAACATGAGAAAAGAATACGGGAAAATGAAAAGGCATTGCGAGTTCAAAACCTCGAAGCTGAACAGGAAATCATAAAATTGAAGAATGAAAGACTGGAAAGAGAAATGGAAAGCAAAAACAAGGAACTTGCTGTTTCTACCATGAGCCTTATTAAAAAGAATGAATTCCTTAGTAAAATAAAAGAACAGCTCAAGGAGAATGGGAATGCTCCCCAGGTCAAGACCGTTATTAAAACTATAGATAAAGATATAAGTGAAGAAGATAACTGGAAGTTCTTTAAAAAAGCATTTAACAATGCGGATAAAGATTTTTTCAAAAAAATAAAATCGAAGCATCCCGACCTTACTTCCACCGATTTAAAGTTATGTGCGTATTTAAGACTTAACCTCACTTCAAAAGAGATTGCCCCGCTCTTAAATATTTCGGTCAAAAGTGTGGAAATAAAACGATATCGTTTGCGTAAAAAAATGGATCTTCCGCACGAAAAGAACCTGACAGATTATATACTGGAAGTTTAAAAACCTATACAAGTTTCCTTTTTACCTCTACATCACCTCTACAAGTGCTCTAAATCAGACTTATACAAATCGCCTGTTTATATGTGTTTCAAACCGGCTGTTGCCTGTTATTGCTTACTTCTCCTCCTAAAATACGTTCTTAAAAAAAGATATTTTACTCCTGTATGTTTTTTGTACAGGTTGTTTTGAAATTTACAATGTGATATTGCTCTAATTTAGTTAAGGAAATTTAACAATTAATCAAATGAACAAACTCACATGTATTTTAATGCTTCTTTTAGGAGGTGTTTTATCTGTACATGCGCAAACGTTTTCTGTTAAAGGAAATGTTGCGGATGAAAACGGAATGCCACTTTTAGGAGTTAATGTATTGGTCAAAGACGCGACCCGTGGAACCGTTACAGATTTTGACGGGAACTTCACGCTGGATAATGTCTCTGTGGGAGACATACTTCAATTTACCTATGTCGGGTTCGAATCCCGGGAAATAGTGATAGTAGATGATGCATTTTTAGATGTAGTCCTGGTAACCGATACCGAATCGCTGGCCGAAGTGGTGGTGATTGGATATGGAACTCAGCAACGCAAGGATATTACCGGATCTGTTTCTGTAGTTAGCGAAGATGTTATTGAAGAGCTTAATCCTATAAAGGTAGAGCAGGCCCTACAGGGCACGGCAGCAGGTGTAAATGTTTTGCCTTCATCGGGTTCTCCCGGAGCAGGTATTAGCATTAACATACGTGGTATCGCATCCAACACCGTTAACGCTCCTCTGGTTCTAATAGATGGGTATCAGGGAGATCTGGGAACTATAAATCCTAACGATATTGCTTCCATATCTATACTTAAGGATGCCCAGGCTGCCATTTATGGTATTGCTGGTGCGAATGGGGTAGTATTGATCACCACAAAATCCGGGAAAAAGAATACGGCTCCTACAGTTAAGTATGATACTTATGTTGGGGTCCAGGAAACTACCCGTAAAATCCCACTTTTAAATGCTACAGAATATGCTCTCATTCTAAATGAAGCCTATGCAAATAATGGCGAGGAACTTCCTTACCCGGATGTTAGTGGTTTAGGAACAGGAACAGATTTCCAGGATGAAGTTTTTGATACTGCGCCGGTTTATAGTCACTTCCTCAATCTTTCAGGAGGTACAGAAAACATCGTTTATTCTGTAGGAGGATCTCACCTTTACCAGGAAGGTATTGTGGGCGCAGATAAATCTGACTTTACCCGTAGCACAGGGAGATTCAGCATAGGTATAGATCTATTTGAGGATTTTAATTTTAGTGCCAACAGTGTCTATACAAATATTGATCGAAGATCAATTAATGAGAACGGATTGGGTTCGGTCCTGTTCAACGCACTAAACATTGCCCCTACTTTTGCAGTAGATCAGGAAGACCGTCAGGGTATTTTAGGAAATGAAATTATAAACCCTCTTTCCCAAATTGAGAATACCTTTAATGATTATAACCTTCAGAAAATAAACGGAACTTTTGTACTGGAGTATGAACCTATTGAAGAACTAACTTTCACTTCCAGGTTTGGTTACAGTATCGCAAATAGTAAGGGTAAAGATTTCTCCCCAATTATTGATTATGGTTCCGGAAAGGTTTTTAATAACTCCCGAAGCCAGGTGAATCAAAACAGGATAAATGATAACAGTTATACCTATGATTTATTCGGTACTTATGAAGATATATATAATGAAACACATCATGTGACCCTAACGGGAGGTATGACAGTGATAAGAAATTATGGGGATGGTCTATTTGCCTCCGGTTATGATGTTCCCAATAATTCATGGGAGTTTGCAGACATCAGCCTAACTACGGGAACCAGTGATGCGAAAAGTAACAGTTCTTACCTTTACGATGTTCGCAAGCTATCTTTCTTTGGAAGACTTCAATATGACTACGAAGGGAAATATTTAATTTCCGGTATGCTGCGCAGGGATGCTTCCAATAACTTTAGTCCTTCAAATAGGGTAGGATACTTTCCGTCGGTTACAGCGGGTTGGATCCTCACCGAAGAAGATTTTCTGCAGGACAACGATGTGTTAACCTTCCTTAAAATAAGAGGTAGTTATGGTATGCTTGGTAATGATGAGACCGGTGCAAGCCGTTACTATAGAAGTTTACTAAATGGAGAGGCTACATACGTCCTTGACGGTCAATTGATCAATGGTACTGCGATAGGTGGTCTTGCCAATCCTGATGCAGGATGGGAAGAAGCCGAAAAAATTAACCTTGGTCTGGACCTTCGTCTTTGGAATAATGCACTAGATATTTCTGCAGATATATTCCGGGAAGATAGAAATAGTCTTCTTATCTCTGGTATTCCTGTTTCGGGAATTTTTGGAGGAGGAGCTCCAGGTTCAGGTTCACCAACGATTAATGCCGGAACTACCAGGAATGAAGGAATTGAATTTGCCATTAAATATTCTAAGGTTGTTAATGATGATTTCGATTTCAATATTTCCTATAATGCCATGTTCCTCAATAATGAGGTGCTGGAGGTAGAAGGAACAGATTTTATCTCGGGTGGTCAATTTGGAGTTGGACAACCTCAACCGGCCAGATTTGAAGCTGGTTTCCCAGTTGGTTACTTCTATGGATATAAAACTGACGGAATTTTTCAAACTCCTGCAGAAGTTGCAGCCCATCCTTCACAGGCAGCTCTTGGAGCACCTGCGGCACCTGGAGACCTAAAATATTTGGATCTCAATGGCGATGGAGTTATCAATACAGATGACAGGACAAATATTGGTGATCCAATCCCAACAGCAACTATGGGTCTTAACCTTACTTTGAATTATGGACCGGTAGACTTTGTGGCATATACTTTTGCTTCTATTGGTAACGATATGGTAAGGAACTATGAGAGAAATCAGCCGAACGTAAACCGTGCAGCCTATATTCTAGACCGCTGGACAGGTGCCGGAACAGGAAATGAAGTGCCAAGGGTTACTACAGGAGCAAGCTCCAATCTGGCCTTCTCTGATTATTATGTAGAAGATGCTTCCTATGCGAGGATTCAAACTGTGCAGTTAGGATACAATCTCCCCGGGGATGTACTTGAGAGGATAGGTATGAACAGGTTGAGAGTTTACGCTGCAGTTAACAACCTGTATACCTTTACAGAATATCGAGGTTTCGATCCAAGTGCCACGGGAGGTGCAGCCATTGGAGGCGGTATTGACTATGGATTCTATCCTTTGCCACGCATATATCAGGTAGGTCTTAATCTTAACTTTTAAAAATTGCAACATGAAGAAATATATTTTTGTTAAACCACTTCTAATAATCCTTGGGCTTACCACTTTCTTTGGTTGCACCGAAGATTTCTTAGATGACACAAAAGAATATACCATAGACTCGGAGAATTACTTTAACTCTGAAGAAGACTACTATAATGCTCTTATAGGTGTCTATGATATTCTGCAATCCACTTATGTCAATGTATTACTGGGAGAGATTGCTTCAGATAATACTTTGAGTGGAGGGGAGAGTGCTACAGACGTTATTGGTTTCCAGCAGGTAGATGAGATGTCTCACACACCTATTAATGATAACCTCGACGATGTATGGGACTGGAATTTCGCAGGGGTGCAACGTGCTAATTACATCCTGGAATTTCAGGATAAAACAGATTTTGAGGGCAAAGAACAAATCATTGCTGAAACACGTTTTTTAAGAGCATATTTCACTTTCGAATTGGTAAAATGGTTTGGGCCTATCCCTCTTAGTGGTGATAAGCGTTTTAAACTTGGAGATGAAAAGTCCATTCCCCGTTCTCCGGTAAATGAAGTGTATGATCAAATTGAGTCAGATCTTCAATATGCTATTGAACACCTTGATTATACTGCACCGCAAGTTGGTCGTGCAACTAAAGGTTCTGCCCAGGCATTGCTTGGTAAGGCATATCTCTATCAGGACCAGTTTCAGGAGTCAGCTGCTGTACTTACAGATCTAATTAACAATGGACCATATCACCTTTATGGAACTCAGGAAGGCGAGGATTACACTAACCTTTTTGAATTTGTTGGTGAAAATAGTGCAGAGTCTGTTTTTGAAGTACAGTATACCGGCGCAGAAGGGGCAGGATTTGGATGTTTGCAGTGTAGTGAAGGAAACGTAGCTGTTGGATTCCAGGGAATAAGAAACTATTCAGGACCATTGTTTGAACCTGGGTTTAGTTTTAATGTACCCGTTCAGGAGGTTTATGATGCCTTTACCGAAGATGACATCAGGAGGGATTATTCTATCCTGGACATCGAAGCCTGGGCCGAAGAAACCGGTGCTTCTTATCTGGAAGGTTATAAACACACAGGATATTTTAACCGGAAGTACCTTCCGCGCAAAAATGACAACGTAGGTGATGCAAACCTTACCCAACCAAACAATTATAGAGCTATTAGATATGCAGATGTATTGTTAATGGCTGCGGAAGCCTTGGTAAGAGGGAATATTGATGAAGATAGAGCAGTGACTTACATTAACATGGTAAGAGAAAGGGCAGGTTTGGATTCCATAACTTCTCAAAGTGCGCTGCTGGATATTATCTACGCAGAAAGAAGACTAGAATTGGTAGGAGAAGGCCATCGTTTCTTCGACCTTGTTCGTACAGGTAGAGCCGCTCAGGAAATTGAAGGTTTTACTGAAAACAAAAATGAAATATTCCCGGTACCACTCGAAGAAATAGAATTTTCACAAGGCAATTGGGAACAAAATCCCGGATACTAATACTAGAACGATATGAAAAAATTCATTAAAATATTTTTATCACTCTTCATCACCTTAGCTATAGCTGGTTGTGATAAAGATGATGACGACTTAGGGGTAGACCTTGAAGGATTGGATGCTCCATCAAATTTATCAGCCACCTTTGATATTACTCAGGATAACACCGGGTTGGTTTCAATAACCCCAACCGGAATTGGAGCCAATTTATTTACAGTAGACTTCGGGGACGGATCCCCGGTCTCTGAGGAATTTAGAGTGGGAGAGTCCATTCAGCATGTATATGCCGAAGGAAATTATGATGTAGTAGTAAACGGAAAAAACCTGGCAGGAGAAACCGCACAGGGTATTCAGCCGCTTACCGTATCGTTTAGGACTCCTGAAAACCTTGAAGTGGTAATTACAAAAGGAACTGATGGTTATTCTGTTACCGTTTCGGCTACAGCAGATTATGCGGCCGCTTTCGATGTGTATTTTGGCGAAACTGAAGACGAGGAACCCACTCCACTTATGCCGGGTGAAACTGTTTCTCATACCTACGCTGAAACCGGAACCTATGATATAAAGGTAATAGCGTTAAGTGGTGGTGCAGAAACTGTTGAATACACAGAAACTGTAGAAATGACGGGACCGGTTCCTGCTCCTACTCCAAATAAATTAGCTGAAAGTGTTATCTCATTATTCAGTAATGCTTATACTAATGTGCCAGTAGATATGTGGATCACGGATTGGTCACAAGCTGAACTTGAAGAAACAGATATTGAAGGAAATGATATCAAGGTTTATTCTAGTTTGAATTTTGTCGGAGTTATCACTGAAGCTAATAAGATTGATGCAACAGGTATGACTCATTTCCGCACCGATTTTTATTCTCTTGATGCAGAAAATTTTAAGGTAAAACTTGTAGATTTTGGACCTGACGGAGCTTGGCAAGGTGGTGATGATGTTGAGCATGAAGTGGTATTTGAAAATATTCCTCAGGGAGAATGGGTAACTCTTGATATTCCCTTGGAAGACTTTACAGGATTAACTACCAGAGCACATATCTCACAATTAATTTATTCTGCAGCACCTGCAGGTGAAACAACTGTACTTATTGATAATGTATTCTTTTATGATGATAGTGTTCAAATTCCAACTTCGCCGGTTATTGCCGCTCCAACTCCAATTCAGGTTGAGGAGAATGTAAAGTCTATTTTTAGTGATAAATATTCAGATCCGGCAGGAGTTAACTATTATCCAGATTGGGGGCAGTCGACAGCATTTGAAATGGTTTCTATTGATGGGAATGCGGCGATTAAATATAGCAATGCAAATTATCAGGGAATTGATATTGGTGAAGATATAGATGCAAACGTATTCGAATCTGTTCACATTGATGTTTGGTCTGGAGATTATTCCTCAATTCCATTCTTCCTTATTTCTAGATCAGGAGAAAAAAGTGTAACCTTAAATGTGACTCCAAATCAATGGAACAGTTTTGAAATTCCATTGTCTGAATTTACTAGCCAGGGACTTGATATAAGCGATGTTTTTCAGTTCAAGTTTGATGTAGGAGCTGCTCCCGGTGGTGCATTTTATATTGATAACCTTTTCTTCTTCTCTGAGAGTGATGCAACTGCGGTTACTTTACCGGTATCTTTTGAAAATTCCTCTTTGACGTATTCTCTCATTCCATTTGAAGGGGCAGAAGCTGTAATTGCGACGAATCCCTACCCAGGAGGTATAAATCCTAGCAGTACGGTAGTTAAATTTACCAAGACTGTTGATTCACAACCATGGGCAGGAACCACGCTTCAACTTGAGGCGCCTGTAGACTTCTCATCTACTACCAAATTCAGTGTTAAAGTCTATTCTCCAAAAGCCGGAATTCCTGTTTTGTTAAAACTTGAAAATAATGATGATAACAATATCAATGGGGAGGTTACTGCATTTACGACTAAAGAAAACCAGTGGGAAGAGTTAGTTTTCGATTTCTCAAAGTTAAATGATACTACTAAGGGATCAATAGATACTTCTAAGGAGTATGGAAAAGTTATCATATTCTTTGAATATCCTACAAATGAAGGTCTACGTGGAGATGGTACTATTTACTATTACGATGATATTCAACTCATAAATTAAAAAAGATTGAAATGAAAAATAATATAATTAATATAACACTTTCGGTCTTCATGCTAGTATTTTATACCAGTTGCGTGGATGATGACTTTGATTTCGGTGAACTTGCCAGTCCGACTAACCTTAGCGTTGAGACGCAGGTTGTTGGGCAGAGTGATGAAATGCCTTACGGGGATGGTTCAGGTCAGGTAGTTTTTGATGCATCGGCAGAGGGAGCTATGACCTATAAATATATTTTTGAAGATGGAAGTTCAAAAACTATTTCCGGTGGATCTTATACACATCAGTTTTCACAAACGGGAACAAATGTTTATACAGTAACTATTATTGCCTATGGGCCGGGAGGTACAGCCAGTTCAACGATGGCCGAAGTAGAAGTACTTGTGACTTATGAGCCACCGGCAGAACTAATTGAAAAATTAGTTGGCAAGGAATGGCGTATAAAAGCTTCAGCTCCGGGGCATTTTGGATTAGGACCTGTAGGAGGTTCAATTCCGGTTGAATGGTATGGTGCAGGACCAAATGAGAAGGAAGGGACAGGAATGTACGATGACCGTTATATCTTTAGGGAAGATGGTACCTTCGTTCATATTGTTGATGCTACTAATGACGATCCAACTCAGGATCCGTCTGGAACAATTACTGGAAGGATTAATTTAGTTGATCAATTAGGTGCTAACGGAGGTACAGTTGATGGAGCAGATGTTCTAAATGTTCCATTTACAGATTATACCGAAAGTTGGTCTATTTCTGCTCCGGGCGGTGTAGAAACGATCAATATTACAGGAATTGGCTTCATTGGCTATTACATTGGTGGAGATCACAGGTATCAAATTTTTGATCGCTCAGGAAGCAATGAATTGGTCCTAAGGTCTACAGATGGTAATGGGGAATTTGACTGGTGGTTTGTACTTACTTCTGCACCTGAGGGAACTCAGGAGCCGGATGAATTCGAGAGCCAATACAATAACCTTGTTTGGGAACAGGATTTCGAATCTGGTTCCCTTGATACAGATATTTGGAACATTGAGACCGGTAACAACAATGGCTGGGGTAACAATGAAGATCAATATTATACAGGAGACAATGTAACTGTAGAAGACGGGAATCTTATCATTACAGCCAAAGCCGAATCTGAAAGTGGCTTTGACTATACATCTGCCCGAATAACCACAAAAGACAATTTCGAATTTAAGTACGGAAGAGTTGAGGTAAGAGCAAAACTTCCGGGTGGTGGCGGAGTATGGCCTGCGATCTGGATGTTAGGTGCCAACTTTGATGAAGTGAGCTGGCCGGCCGCAGGAGAGATTGATATCATGGAATATGTAGGAAATGATCCAGGTGTAGTACTTTCAACTGTACATTACCCTGGAAACTCCGGTGGTAATGGAATTTCAGGAAGCACAAATGTTGACAATCCTGAAACAGAATTTCATCTCTATTCTCTTGAATGGACGCCAGAGAAATTGTATTTCTTAGTTGATAACGAGGTTTTTCATACGGTAGACAATACTGCCGATTTACCGTTTAATCAAGACTTCTTCCTTATTCTAAATGTAGCAATGGGAGGAAACCTTGGAGGGGAGATAGATGCATCTTTTACAGAATCTTCCATGGTGATAGATTATATAAAGGTCTTCCAGGCCCAGGAGTAGTTCATAGCCAAAATTTAATAATCTCCAGGGGGTACTAATTGTTCCCCCTGGACTTTAATTGCCTTAAATGAAAAAATCAAATATAATTTTAGCGGCTCTAATTACTTGTTTTTCAGCAACAGCACAAAAATCTGAAATTAAAAGTTCAATAGAGAATGTTGAATCAAAAGTAGATTCTGTTCTGTCGTTGATGACACTTGAAGAAAAGGTAGGTCAGCTGGTGCAGTACAATGGTAGTTGGGATCTTACCGGCCCCGCTTCCGAACTTGGGAGTAAACAGAAGGAAGATAACCTGAAAAGAGGAATGGTAGGCTCTATGCTTAACGTTCTTTCTGTAGATGCTACGACCGAAGCCCAAAAACTGGTCATGGAAAATTCCCGTCTTAAGATTCCTCTTATGTTCGGGTACGATGTCATCCATGGATATAAAACTATTTTCCCTGTGCCGCTTGGAGAAACGGCAAGCTGGGATCTTGAAGCCATGGAAGAAACGGCAAGAATAGCCGCTTTAGAATCTGTCGCTCATGGGGTGAACTGGACGTTCTCACCAATGATCGATATCTCAAAAGATGCTCGTTGGGGCAGGATCATGGAAGGCTCAGGAGAGGATCCTTATCTAACTTCGCTGGTTGCTATTGCCAAAATTAAAGGATACCAGGGAGACGATCTTGCAGATCCAAAAACCATAGCGGCAACTGCCAAACATTTTGCCGGGTATGGTTTTTCTGAAGCAGGTAGGGATTACAATACTGTTCACGTGGGGGAAAATGAACTTCATAATACCATTTTGCCACCATTCAAAGCGGCTGCAGATGCAGGAGTGGCAACTTTCATGAATTCTTTCAATGATTTAGATGGTACGCCCGCTACCGGTAGTAAAATGCTGCAAAGGGATATCCTTAAACAGGATTGGAACTGGGACGGTTTTGTAGTGTCAGATTGGGGCTCCATCACCGAAATGGTGAATCATGGGTTTGCCCGTGATAGAAAACACGCTGCCGAGATCGCCTTAAAAGCAGGTAGTGATATGGATATGGAAGGCGGCGCTTATGAGTCGAGCCTGGTAGAATTGGTGAATGAAGGGAAAGTAGACGAAGCGTTGATAAATGATGCTGTAAAAAGAGTACTTCGGGTGAAATTTAAAATGGGACTTTTCGAAGATCCATATCGTTACTCAAATCCTGAGTTGGCTGCACAGCTAAACATGGAAGAACACAGACAGGTTGCAAGAGATGTGGCTAAAAAATCTATCGTTCTTCTTAAGAATGAAAAGAACCTTTTACCACTTTCTTCTTCAGTAAAGAATATTGCCGTGATTGGACCATTGGCAGATGATAAGAACACCCCAATTGGTAACTGGCGTGCCCAGGGAGAAGCTAATTCTGCTGTCTCTATCCTTGAAGGTGTGAAAAATGCTGTTGGAAAAAATGTTAAGGTGACTTACGCTAAAGGAGCAGATCTTGGAGTAGGAGAGCGTAGCTTCCTGAAGCCCCTTGAGATCAATACTACCAATAAGTCTGGTTTTAAAGCAGCCGTTGATGCAGCTCGCAAAGCCGATCTTGTTATTCTTGCCCTTGGAGAAGATGCCTTCCAGAGTGGGGAAGGTAGAAGTCAGGTGAATATTGGACTGGCAGGAGTTCAAATGGAACTCATGAAGGAGATCTATGCAGTCAACAAAAACGTGGTTCTTGTGCTTCAAAACGGAAGGCCTTTGGAAATTTCCTGGGCTGCAGAAAATATTCCGGCTATCGTAGTTGCATGGCAGCTTGGTACCGAGAGCGGAAACGCTATTGCCGATGTGCTCTTCGGAAAATACAATCCTTCAGGAAAACTTCCGGTTTCGTTCCCGAGAGCTGTTGGTCAGGAGCCGTTGTATTACAATCAGAAGATGACCGGGCGGCCAACCAACCCAACAGATGTGACTTATTCCGCTTATACAGATGAGGAAAAAACAGCCCTCTACCCATTTGGGTATGGTCTTAGCTATACCACCTTTAAGTATGGTGATATTAAATTGTCCTCTAATGAAATGACTCAGGACGGATCTATTCAGGTCACTGTGCCGTTGACTAACGCCGGAAGTAAAGCCGGAAAAGAAGTGGTACAGCTGTATCTGCGAGATTTGGTTGCCAGCACTACAAGACCGGTTAAGGAATTAAAAGGATTTGAGTTGGTTGAGCTTCAGCCGGGAGAGACAAAAGAGATCACCTTTACAATCACTAATGATCTTTTGGAATTCTATAATGCCGAAAAGAAATGGACTTCAGAGCCGGGAGAATTTCAGGTAATGATTGGAGGAAATTCAATGGATCTTAAAACTGATAGCTTTCAACTGAATTAAATAAAGAAGGGTTCCAAAAAAGATATTTTTTGACCCTTCTTTTTGATATCAAAAAAATGATGAACATGAAAAAATTAAGTAGAAATATATTTCTGGGGCTTTTGTTTCCTGCGGCCGGTGGTGTTTTTGCACAGGATCTTCCTGTAAAGACAGAAACAGATACCATCTTTTTTGAAGATTTCTCCGGACGTTCTCTTGATCGTGAGAAATGGAACGTTATGGGGACCGACTTTTGGGTGAACAACGAGCAGCAGATCTATGTGGATACTTCTGCAACAGTTTACACCGTAAGTGGTGCCGACGCTAAGGGAGTTGAAAATGCACTTGTTCTTAAAGCGCATTACAGTCCAAATTATATAAACTATAAGGGGAACGATTTCGATTTTATCTCTGGAAGGATCAATACCAGGGATAAAGTGATGTTTACCTATGGGACTGCCGCTGCCAGGATGAAATTACCTGAAGGTGCCGGCTATTGGCCAGCCTTCTGGGCACTTGGAGGCGGTGATTGGCCTGCAACAGGTGAAATAGATATCATGGAATATGTGGGAGAGACAGATTGGATAGGGGTGGCCCTGCACGGTCCCGGCTATTCCGGAGAAACTCCGCTAGTCAACAAGTATTTCTTTCCGGAAGGGGAAGATGTGACCGATTGGCATGTATACTCGGTAGACTGGACTCCTGAAGGTTTTGACTTCAAAGTTGACGGCAGGTTGATTTATCGCGTCACAAAACCTATGGTAGAGAACTATGGAAAGTGGGCGTTCGATAATCCTAAATTCCTTATTCTAAACCTCGCTCTTGGAGGTGCTTATCCTTACAAGACCAATGGTGTGGAAGAACCTTATAATGGACTTCCCGCTTCAACGGTAGAACTTATCAAAGAAGGAAAAGCAGAAGTGCTGGTAGACTGGGTGTTGATAACCCAATAGAAGTAAAGAATTAGCCAAAGATCCCCTTCAAAAATGTCATTTTTGAAGGGGATCTTTTATTTCAACCATTTCAGGGTTCCAAACTCTGAAAGGGTTTATTCAACAAAGTCTTGGCTCTTGATTCTTGCAGCGAAGCGGTCTTAGGTCTTTTTAATTCAGATTCCTCCTTTCAATAAAGAAACGCTTCAAAAGTTCTGAGGCTTCTTCCTCTAAAATGCCATTTTTAACCTTCGTCTTTGGGTGCAGTTTTCCTCCCATTCTTCTGTAGCCTCTTTCTGGATCTGAGGCTGCAAAAACCAGGTTAGAGATCTGGCTCCAATACAATGCCCCGGCGCACATTTGGCATGGCTCCAGGGTGACATACATGGTACAGTCGATGAGGTATTTTCCGCCAAGGAAATTTGCGGCAGAGGTAATGGCCTGCATTTCGGCGTGGGCGGTAACATCATTAAGAAGTTCTGTAAGGTTATGGCCACGGGCGATGATTTGTTGTCTCGCCACGATCACTACACCTACAGGGATTTCCCCTTTCTCATAAGCTTGCTTCGCCTCCTCTAAAGCCTTCCGCATAAAATAGCTGTCGTCAAAAATTAATTGCATATTCAAAAATACAATTTCAAAATGTACCTTTGCACAACATGTCAAAAACTCTTCTCGATACTATTAATTCTCCTGCAGATCTGCGGAAAATTGCCCCCGAAAAGCTTCCGCAACTGGCGGCAGAATTACGGAAATTCATTATTGACATCGTGGCCACCAAAGAAGGTCACCTGGGTGCCAGCCTTGGGGTTGTAGAACTAACAATAGTACTCCATTACGTTTTTAATACGCCGAAAGATCTCCTTGTGTGGGATGTAGGACATCAAGCCTACGGGCACAAGATCCTTACCGGAAGAAGAGATTCTTTTCACACTAACAGGCAGCTGGACGGTATTAGCGGATTTCCTAAGAGAAGCGAAAGCGAATATGACACTTTTGGAGTGGGACATTCTTCAACTTCTATTTCGGCTGCTCTTGGAATGGCCCTGGCTTCCAGTTTAAAAGGAGATTTTAAGAAACAACATATAGCTGTTATAGGAGACGCATCCATCGCGAGCGGGATGGCTTTTGAAGGCCTTAATCATGCCGGGGTGACCAATGCAAATCTGCTGATTATCTTAAACGATAATGCAATAGGAATTGATCCAAGTGTGGGAGCCTTAAAAAATTATCTTACCAAAGCCAGGGTTGGATATAAGCCGAAGCAGAGTAACATTATTGAAGCCCTCAATTTCAAATATTTTGGTCCTGTGGATGGTCACGATCTGCAGAGTCTCACGAGTACCCTGGAGATGCTTAAAGAGATTGAAGGTCCAAAGTTCCTTCACGTGATCACCAGGAAAGGGAAAGGGCTTAAAAAAGCGGAAGAAGACCAGGTGAAGTATCATGCGCCGGGAAAATTCCTTCCCGATACAGGGGAATTGCTTCCATATGAAACAAATGGATTGCCACTCAAATTTCAGGATGTTTTTGGATTTACCCTGGTTGAGTTGGCAGAAAAGAATGAGAAAATTATAGGGATCACCCCTGCAATGCCAACGGGAAGTTCTCTCAAATACATGATGCAGGCTTTTCCCGACAGGGCTTTTGATGTGGGTATAGCCGAGCAGCATGCAGTAACGCTTGCAGCGGGAATGGCCACGCAAGGATTTACCGTTTTTTGCGCCATTTATTCCACATTTTTGCAAAGAGCCTATGACCAGGTGATACACGATGTGGCACTTCAGGATTTGCCGGTGATCTTTTGTCTTGACAGGGCAGGTTTGGTAGGGGAAGATGGTGCAACACATCACGGTGCTTTTGACATTGCTTACTTAAGAGCTATCCCCAATATGATGATCTTCGCACCTTTTGATGAGGTGGAACTTCGAAATATGCTTTACACAACGCAAAACCATAAACTGGCTCATCCAATGGCAATTCGTTACCCGAGAGGAAGAGGTTTTGTAAAAGACTGGAAGATGCCTTTCGAAGAAATTCCTTTTGGAAGAGGCAGGAAGTTAAAAGAAGGTAGTTCTATTGCCGTTCTTAGCTTTGGTACTTTGGGGAAGAATGTAGTGAAAGCCATTCAAAGTCTGGAAAACCCGGTAGAAATTGGACATTACGATATGCGCTTTATAAAACCCCTGGACGAAGAGCTTTTACACGAGATCTTTTCCAGTTATAGATACATTGTTACTGTTGAAGATGGGGTAATAAAAGGCGGTGCAGGTTCGGCTGTTATGGAATTTGCCCAGGCAAATCAGTATTACCTTCCAATCACAGCCTTAGGATTGCCAGATAAGTTTATCGACCATGGAAAATTGGATGAATTGCAAGAAATAGCAAAAATTGACGTTGAGAGTATTAGAGAATGTCTTTACAGCCTGCTTAAAAAATAGAAATTGCCTAATGCATAAGTTCCTCCTTTGCCTCCTTTTCCTTTTTACAACCACTTTTAGCTTCGGAAGAGGGATAATTGTTACCACAGCAGTTGATACTACAAAAATTGATACTACAAAAATTGACACCACAGTAGTTGATACCACAGTGGTTGATACTACCAAGGTTGTAAACGAAAAGATCAATTACTGGGAGGAAACCAACAAGGTAGGGATCAACCTTAGTGAAGTGGCTTTTATCAACTGGAATTCGGGTGGAAATAATTCCTTTTCTGCATTAATGCATGGACTTGTGGGCAGGAAATACAAGAAAGAACTTTTGAACTGGAATTCAACTCTCGTAATTAAATATGGATTCAATGCGCAGGAAGGAAGGGAGCTCCGGAAGACCGAGGATAATCTTGAGATCAATTCAAACTTTGGGTATCGCCGGGATTCAATTTCCAACTGGTATTATTCGGCTAAATTTAATTTCACCACCCAGCTCACATATGGATATCGATATCCAAATACCGAAGCACCCATTTCGAAATTCATGGCTCCCGGTTATGCCTTTTTGGGGGTTGGAACCGAATATTCTTCTCCCAAAGAAGATCTCACTGTTTACATTTCCCCGGTGACCCAAAAATCTACTTTTGTGCTGGACCAACGGCTTGCCAATGAAGGAATGTTTGGGGTAACCCCTGCCATTAGAGACGAGGAGGGGAATATTTTAAAAGACGGGGAAAGGGTGAGGACCCAACTTGGTTTCCTGGTGAGTAGTGAATTTTCCAAAAATATCTTTGAAAATATTGCGCTCAACAATAATTTAAGGTTGTATTCTGATTATCTCAATAAATTCGGGAACATTGATATCGACTGGGAACTTAATCTCGACCTGCAGGTAAATGATTATGTAAAAGCAAATGTTGGTTCACATTTAAAATACGACGACGATGTCAAGTTTAAACAGGATTTGGACGGAGATGGGGAACTGGAAACCGGAGGACCTAAGGTACAGTTTAAACAACTTCTTGGAGTAGGAGTGGTTTACTCCTTTTAATCCTCAAGATCTATTGCTTTTATAACTTTTTGAATGTTGGTAGTTCCTGCTCCTGTCATCTTAAAAATGTAAAGTCCCCGGGCTGCTGAAGTGAGATCTAATTCCACGGGTTGATTTGCCTCCAAGGGAGTCGTGACAACCTGTACAAGCCTCCCCTGGAGGTTGTAAACAAATACTTCGGCGTTTTGAACATCCTCTCCTGAAATGATCTTATAAGTTCCTGCTGAAATCGTGGGATAGACCTGAATCTTGTTTTCTCTTACCACGACTTCACCACGTTCTTCTGCTTCCTCTATGGCAGTTTTGAACTGCCCTGAGAAAATTCCGCGGCCATATGAGGCAGCATAGGCCTCATTTTTGCCTTTTTTGAGATCCAGATCTGTAACCTTCACGTCACTCATTCCATTATATGACTGTGTCCAAACCGGTTGACTGCTATTAAAATTCTCAGTAGCCCAAATACCCAGCTCTGTTCCAATGATCACTTCATCTTCATTTAGCGGGTTGGGCAGGATGGAGAGCACCGGTAAGTCGGGAAGATTCCCTTCCTTATTTTCCCAGGTAGGACTGGCGGCATTGGCATTGGCAGTGTACCAGATGCTCTTTACTCCGTAGTTGTAAAATGTAACATATAATTGATCTTCAGTTTCTCCATATTCAACATCAGAAATACTTCCAACAAATTGTGGTCCTGTGATCTCCTTCCAGGTCGCATTTGAAGGATTGCCATGGGCGTTTTCAACTTTAAGCAGTTTTGAGTTAATAAGTCCCAGAAGGACCGTGCTGCTCTGGGTTGAAAAAGGTGAAACTGTGATGGTGCTAATGGAGGTGTCTAAAAGTGGATTTTTAAGAGAGCTTCTGGGTGCAATGGGAGAATCCCGTTCAATTCCATCATCTCCTAAAGTTTCAATTTTAGTGAGATCTTCGTACCTGTAAAGAACTCCTTCAGGTCCATTCGAATAAAGAATATCCAGGTTGGAATCCAAAGCCTGCGGATTTATAAAAAATCCATCTCTATCTTCATTATTTGCTATTAGAGAATATCCTTCTTTTTCATAATTGTAAAGGACAATAAGATCATTGTAGATCAAATTTGCAATAAAATATTCTGTATTTACCTGATCATAGAAGGAATGTGCTCCATCTCCTCCAAGAATGCCCAGGGAAGCAGGATTTCCATTTTCGAGCAATAAACTTCCGTTATCCTGGGTGCCTCCAAGGAAATAATCCCCGTTCGCAAATGAAGCCGGAGCTACAGCAACAGAATAGAACTGCGTGGTAATATAATTCACCTCGGGCGTAATGAATACCTTTGAAGTACTTGCCGATGCAAGGTCACGTGCGAAGGAAACGCCGCCGTCATGTCCAAAAATTGCCTGGTTGGTATTGTTCGGTCTAAACTTCATCACGTGATGATCTGCATGGACTTCAGAAACCGGAAGTTCGTCCAGGTTATCATTGTCTGCCCATTTTGAAATTTGCTCCCAGGAATCGCCGCTGTTGGAGGATCTAAAAAGGTCTATTCCTCCTACATAGACGATTTCGTCGTTTGTGGGGTCAGACTCTATCATGAGATTGTAAAAGGCCTGTCCTCTTGCAAAATCATAGGGAGGAATGTCAAGATCGGCGTCATTTGGTTCATTAAGCCGGGAGATAGTTTGAAACGCATCTGTAGTGATCCAAAGGGATGCTTCTTCCATTCGATCTTCAGCAAGAATATAGAATTTTCCAGGATCTGTGGCAGAAGCTTCTATCTCTGTGCGGTAAACTTCGGGTATGGTGGTTATTTCAGACCAGGTTGTACTTGTTCCCTGTTCACGCTTAAAAATTTTTCCGCCGAAAGAATTTTCCTCTCCCGGGGAATAAGTTGTAGATGCCCAGATATTTCCGTTAGCATCTGTTTCAAAATCATTAAAAGATTCCTCTTCAACAACTTTGTTCCAGGAAGATCCTCCGTCTTTACTTCCGTAGAGACCTCGTTCAAAAAATCCCAATAAATTCTGCGGATTTTGGGCGTTGGCATAGAGGTGTGTGGAAACCCCTATAAAGATCTCGGTGCTGCTGCCATTATCCCAGGCTTCAATGTCATTGATGTAATAAACTCCTCCAATTGCCCTAATATTTGTTCCTCCTCCCGAATTTGAGAATTCCTCAACGTCCAGTACTTTATTCCAGGTTTTGCCGCCATCTGTAGTTTTATAGACTCCGGTACCTACCACATCTCCCCCTGTGTATTGCTCCCCGGTACCGGCATACCAAATATTTGAATCTCTTGGGTCAACCGTAAGGCAGGAAACATTGAGATTTGCCGGTAACCCTTCTACTTGTCTCCAGGCCGAGGATTCACTGGTGATATTATTATTTACCCATAGGCCTCCACTTATAGCACCGGCAAATACTTTGTTGCCCGAGGGATCATTAGGGTCAAATAGCAATACCCTGGTGCGGCCTCCCACATTATTAGGTCCTCTGGAAACCCATGGATGTTCATTACTGTCCCCGGGAGATTTGCTAAAATTCTTGCTTTGTCTTTGCCTTAGAAGTTGTTCGTGAAGTTCCCTGACCTTATAGGGTTCAGGGTATCCCAGGGCAGGATTCATGGTAAGATAAGCCATTTCCTCATAATATTTTTTTGGAGGAAGAGCTCTTTTAATTCTTTCAAGGCGGGAAAATCCCTTGTCCTTGTCGGGCTTATTTTGCTTCAGAAATCCAGAATGTTTCTCCCTGATTTCAGAAATATTATTTGTGGAGATATCTTCCGGGATAAGGTACAGGCCAAAAACTACGGCAAACAAAAGAACCGGAAGTATAAAATTTATACGTTTATTCATATAGGGATAACTAGCTAACTTCCGAGGAAATCGATTCTGCAAAATACAAAAATTAAATTTTCAAGCCTTTAAACTTTTTAAATGAGGCAACAATATTGCTGTCGGTTAAAGAGGAAATATAGCTACATGTCTTAATTAGCTTGTCATATACTGGTAAATCTTCAAAGTGACCCGCTTCGGGAATTAGTTTAAGCACCAGTTTGTTGTAATTGGTTTGTTCCCCATTCACTGGAAGTAAGGCATCTGTATAAGTGTCGAGAAGGTGAGACAGCATTTGGTAACCGGCAATTTCCTTACTTATCACCTCTTCACTCTGGTAGATCTTATCAATACTTATTTTGATGATATCGGTGATTTGCGCTTCATATTTGCTCCTGTCAAATAATGCCTCATGGAATTCCCCTTTTAAGATGGCTTCTTCATATTGCATAAAGATCTCCACGGCTTCTGTAAGAAGAGTATTAATTGCTAAAGCCCTTAGATAACTAAGCCTGTCTGCCCGGGTTTGCAGATTGTGGTATTTCTCGGTAATTATTGAATCTTTTACAAGATTGATCAAATATTCCAGCGCATATTCCTCCTGAATAAGGCCCAAATTGATCCCGTCTTCAAAATCTATGATGGTATAGCAAATATCATCGGCTGCTTCCACAAGAAAGGCGAGGGGATGCCTGCAGTAACTAATATTCTTTCCCTTACTCGTGGAAATAAGTCCCAGTTCCTGTGCTACCTCTTCAAAAAAGGCTTTTTCTGACTGAAATATTCCAAACTTCTTATCGGCTATTCGCGAAGTGGGTTTATGCGGAAGGGATTCCTTTGGGTATTTTATAAAAGCTCCTAAAGTAGCATATGAAAGCCTTATGCCGCCGGGAATGCCGGGGCGATCTTCTGTGAGGATTTTAAAACCATTGGCATTTCCTTCAAATTTCGTTAGATCCTGAAATTCTTCAGGTGTAAGCATTTCCTGAAACCTTTTTCCATTGCCATTGCTGAAGTATTCGCCAATAGCCTTTTCACCCGAATGTCCAAACGGCGGATTCCCAATATCATGTGCCAAAGCAGCCGCAGCTACAATTGCACCAAAATCATTCATTTGGTAACCATGGGTCTTCTCCAGTTGCGGATGCTTCTCCAGGATCTTTTGTCCTGCAAGTCGCCCCAAAGAACGACCTACTACTGAAACTTCCAGACTGTGAGTGAGGCGGGTGTGAACAAAATCGGTTTTAGACAATGGGATCACCTGCGTTTTATCCTGCAGGCTTCTAAAAGCTGAAGAAAAAATGATACGATCATAATCCACTTCAAAACCTAACCTGGTCGCATTCTGTTCTTTTCTTAACCTTTTATTTGTGTCTCCTGCTTTTCTCAGCGAAAGCAGCTGCTCCCAGTTCATCATTTGGTATATTTTTTCAGTAAAGCTTCAAAAATAAACAATGAGCAATAAACAATAATCAATTAAGAGGTAATAAAAAAGAAAGCATCAAATTCCAGGCAACAATTCCAAATGCGATTAAAAGGGAAGTGAAAACAATTGTCATTTCTACAGAGCGTCTGCTTTTGCGAAAAAGCGGATGCGACGAGAAATCTGTCATTGGAGAACAGTCTTGAGGTTTTTCGGAGAAGTAATTTTATAAACTTTGGTAAATCTACTTTCAATCTTGAACTAAAAAACCCGTAACTCGAAACCCGCAACTACAGAATCTCACATCTAATATCTCACATCTAATATCTCATATTTACGAGCCGCACATCAAACAATCATCTCCTTCTGCTTCCTTGGAGCTGGCGATTAGGGCACGCAGTTCTTCCGGGCTCAGAGAAGTTCCTTCTGGAATAGGTACAGCCGATGGTTTTGGTGCTTCAGCAGGAATTTCTTCTTTCTTTTCCTCTTTTGCCAGGGTGAATTTAATGGCGTCAACCGCACTTTTGGTACGCAGGTAATACATTCCGGTTTTTAGTCCGCTTTTCCAGGCGTAGAAGTGCATGGAGGTAAGCTTTCCGTAATTCGCGTTTTCCATGAAGAGGTTTAGCGATTGTGATTGATCAATAAAATAGCCGCGGTGACGGGACATATCAATTATGTCCTTCATGCTGAGCTCCCAAACTGTTTTGTAAAGCTCTTTAAGATCTTCAGGAATTACGTCTATATTCTGCACAGAACCATTGGATCGTAAAATGGCATTTTTGACATCCTCGGTCCAAAGGTTTCTTTCTACCAGGTCTTCCAGTAAATGCTTGTTCACAACAATAAATTCGCCTGAAAGTACACGACGGGTGTAAATATTTGAAGTATAAGGTTCAAAGGCTTCATTGTTTCCAAGGATTTGCGAAGTGGAAGCAGTTGGCATAGGCGCAACTAAAAGGGAATTGCGAACCCCATTTTTGAGCACTTGTTTTCTCAGTTTTGCCCAGTCCCATCTTCCGCTGAGGTCTTCGTCGTTGATCCCCCACAGGTTGAATTGAAACTGACCTTTGCTCATTGGTGAACCTTCATAGGTTGAATAAGCTCCTTCTTCTTTAGCCATTTCCATAGATGCAGTAACTGCAGCAAAGTATAGCGTTTCAAAGATCTCCTGATTCAGCTTTTTGGCAGCATCACTGGTAAATGGAAGTCTTAGTTTAATAAAAGTATCTGCCAGTCCCTGGACTCCAAGCCCCACAGGGCGGTGCCTGAAATTTGAATTTTCAGCTTCCTTCACAGGATAATAATTCCGGTCGATCACCTTATTGAGATTCCTGGTCACTCTTTTGGTGATTTTAAAAAGTTCCTTGTGATCGAATTCATTTCCTTTGATGAACATGGGTAGTGCAATGGAAGCCAGGTTGCATACTGCAACTTCATCTTCGTTGGTGTATTCCAGGATCTCTGTGCAGAGATTGGAGGAACGGATGGTTCCAAGGTTCTGCTGATTTGACTTCCGGTTTGCGGAGTCTTTGTACAGCATGTAGGGCGTGCCGGTTTCGATCTGCGACTCCAGGATCTTCTCCCACAGGTCGCGCGCTTTTATTGTTTTACGACCTTTGCCTTCAGCTTCATATTTTAAATATAGTGCTTCAAATTCGTCTCCGTGAATATCATATAAGCCGGGGCATTCGTGCGGACACATAAGCGTCCAGCTTTCATTCGCTTCCACCCGTTTCATGAAAAGATCGGGCACCCACATCGCATAGAAAAGGTCCCGGGCGCGCATTTCTTCTTTTCCGTGGTTCTTTTTGAGATCAAGAAAATCGAAAATGTCGGCATGCCATGGCTCTACGTAAATTGCGAAAGATCCTTTGCGTTTTCCGCCACCCTGATCAACATAACGGGCGGTGTCATTAAAAACCCGAAGCATAGGTACAATCCCGTTGGAAGTTCCATTGGTGCCCGAAATATAAGAACCTGTAGCCCTTACGTTGTGGATAGATAAACCAATTCCGCCGGCAGATTGCGAGATCTTTGCAGTTTGTTTCAGCGTATCGTAAATGCCATCAATGCTGTCGTCTTTCATGGTGAGCAGGAAGCAGGAAGACATTTGCGGCTTTGGCGTGCCCGCGTTAAAGAGAGTAGGCGTGGCGTGGGTGAAATATTTCTTGGACATGAGCTCGTAAGTCTCAATTGCAGCCTCAATATCATCGGGATGTATCCCTATGGAAACCCTCATGAGCATGTGCTGCGGTCTTTCCGCAATTTTTCCGTTGATCTTGAGTAGGTACGAACGCTCCAGTGTTTTAAACCCGAAATAGTCGTACTGGAAATCCCGGTTATAGATAATCGTGGAATCCAGGAGCTCCTTATTCTGCTGAATCACCTCATAAACATCATCGGCCAAAAGAGGGGCTTTCTGACCGGTGCGTGGGTTGACATATTCATAAAGATCTGTCATCACCTCCGAAAATGTTTTTTTGGTGTTCTTATGCAGGTTAGAAACCGAAATCCTGGCGGCAAGTTTAGCATAATCTGGGTGGGAAGTGGTCATGGTGGCTGCGATCTCGGCAGCAAGGTTATCCAACTCACTTGTGGTTACCCCATCGTAAAGTCCTTCAATCACTCTCATTGCCACCTTCACAGGATCGACAAGCTCGTTTAATCCATAGCAAAGTTTTTTGATCCTTGCGGTGATCTTATCGAACATAATGGGTTCTCTGCGGCCGTCTCTTTTTTCTACGAACATAATTTGAGGATTTAAATTAGAAGCCCCTCCCTGCCTCCCCAGAGGGGAGGAGATGGTAGTGGCTGTGGGTTATAATTAGTGGGCTTCACTTTTGTGAAGCAGTAGATATTTAGTTCCCCCTGTTGGGGTAAGGATTTAGAAATCGGCGTCGAAACTAATCTTATCGGCGTCTTTGTCTTTATTCATCACTCCTGCTTTTTGGTACTCACCAACTCTCTTTTCAAAGAAGTTGGTCTTCCCCTGCAGGTTGATCATATCCATAAAATCAAATGGATTTGCAGTACCGTATTCCTTCTCACATTCCAGTTCTACAAGAAGCCTGTCGGCGACAAATTCCAAATATTGAGTCATCAATTTGGAGTTCATTCCAATAAGACTCGCCGGGAGAGACTCAGTGATAAATTCCCGTTCAATATTTAGAGCATCAACAATGATCTCTCTAATCCGTTCTTTTGGCACCTTATTCACCAGGTGGTTGTTGTGCAGGTGCACGGCAAAGTCGCAGTGAACACCTTCATCCCTTGAAATGAGTTCATTTGAGAAGGTGAGTCCTGGCATCAATCCGCGTTTTTTCAGCCAGAAGATAGAACAGAATGCGCCCGAAAAGAAGATCCCTTCTACAGCCGCGAAAGCGATAAGCCTTTCAGCAAAAGAATCAGATTCTATCCATTTAAGGGCCCACTGCGCTTTCTTTTGGATAGCGGGGAATACTTCAATAGCTTTAAAAAGCTGATTTTTTTCCTTCTCATCCTTGACGTAGGTATCGATGAGCAGGGAGTAGGTTTCAGAATGGATGTTCTCCATCATGATTTGGAATCCATAGAAGAATTTAGCTTCAGAATATTGTACTTCATTGACGAAGTTCTCTGCTAAATTTTCGTTTACGATCCCGTCTGAAGCGGCAAAAAAGGCAAGAATGTGCTTGATGAAATATCTTTCATCCGATGTTAATTTTTGGTTCCAGTCAGTAAGGTCCTGGTGCAGGTCGATTTCTTCTGCAGTCCAGAAACTTGCCTCCATTTTTTTGTACCAGTCCCAAATGTCGTGATGCTTGATTGGGAAGATCACGAACCGGTCCTTGTTCTCCTGTAAAATGGGTTCTAACTGAGCCATGATATATATTATTTAGTTGGTTGGTTATTACGGTTATAACAAATATTGCGAATTATGTAAGAGTTTCTCCTACAGCAGCAGAAAGCTTTTCAACAAAGTTTTCAACATGACAAATAATTTTTGTTATTGAATTTATGTTAAACCCGGGATGCAGATAAATAAAAATGAGGAAGTTAATGCCTGTTAAAGAATTTAAGAACAGTTGATGGTAACAGGGGTTTTAACTATAAAAGAAAGGCCGGAAACGCCATTTTTAGAGGGACTGGATTTCAAGTCTTTTCCCTCCTGCAGCAGCCGATTCGTATATCTTTTCGAGCACAATTATATCTTTTAATCCATCTTCTCCTGGAGCGATCAAAGGCTTATCGTTTATTATGGCCAGGGCATCATCATCCATCTGTACTGCCTGTTGGTTTTTGCCCATAGGTGAAAGGATTTTACCATCGCTGGTTCCTCCTTTTACCCCGCTGTAAGTCTGGAAGGGTTGTAGATAATAATAGCCATCGCGGCAGGAGATTTCCAGGTTGTTCATGTTTTCCCCGAAGCTTGTGCGGCAGTGAGCAGTAATTCTATCGGGAAACTCGAGGGTAAATTCCATAGTTTCATCAACTTGCCTAAAAAGCTCAGGCCGGCTGGTGGACGACCTCGCCGAAACTGCAATGGGTTCTCTGCCCGTGGAGTAGCGGGAGGTATTTAAAGGATACACTCCCATATCGTACATGGCGCCGCCTCCCATCTCTTCTACTGCACGCCAGCCGGGATTACTGCTGAAGAAACCCGCTTTGGCCGTTAAATTCTGAATGGGACCATAAGGATTTGTCTCTGCCCACTTCATCATTATACGGTTATTCTTTTCATGCTGAAGGCGATATCCAATAGCCAGTTTGACTTTATTCTTTTCGCAGGCAGTAATCATTTCCCGGCATTCCTTGGAATTCATTGCCATAGGTTTTTCGCACCATACATGTTTCCCTGCATTGGCCGCTATGATAGAGTATTTTGCATGCATTGAATTTGGCAGCACGATGTAAATGACATCAATATTGTCATTTTTGGAAATCTCGTGCATGTTCTCATAGTTGTAGACATTAGCATCGGGAATGCCATATTTCTCCTGCCAACGCGGAATTTTTTCGGGACTGCCCGTTACGATACCGCGGAGTTCACAATACTCCGTTTGCTGCAAGGCAGGAGCAAGTTGGTATGTGCTGTAGCCTCCTAGGCCAACCAGGGCCACGCCTAATTTCTTTTTTCCTTCAGCAAAAAGTATGTTGGGAATAGGCAGGCTTAGGGCGGTTAATAATAAACCTGATTTTTTAAGGAATGTCCGACGGTTGTCCATAATTACGGGTTGCACAACTTAAATCTAAGAAATTCAGGAGAATTTTATGATTCATACCCAAGAATCTTCTGAAATTTCTTGTTTACAATGGCTAAGGAAATTTTACCTGCCTCCCATGTTCATACTTTGATAATTAGAGGTTTTTACGGAAAATGGTTTTTTTTCAATTCCCGTGCAGGTCATGCTCACATTTTTTTCAGGATTATTTTTATCCTTCATCTCCATTGCCATCATTAATCCTCTGCCATCCTTTATCCAGTCGGCATTAAGTCCCTTCGGAACATTCTTTTGATTTTTCTGATATAGGTCCCTAAAACTTACTCCTGCTTCCTCTGTAACATAGAATTCAAATATATTATCGGCATTTTCTGTGCGATAGCCCTGGCATTCATAGCCCAGGATAGTTTTCGTTCCAATTTCTTTGAATTCCATATCCTCATAAGGATTTTCCAGGTCCATATCCTCTTCAGAAACATTGTTGCGGGTGGCCATTACCATCTTATTTCCATCTGAATTCATGTACATGACCGTTAGATTATTTTTATTGTCCAGGACGGTGAACATATTTTCGGCCTGCGGGATTTTTATACCCACATAAGGTGCATTTTCTTTAATGTGATATACCATGTCCATTTCCCCTTCGGTGGTATTCATTTTTAGGGTGTATTCCCAGTCAAAGTCATAACCTTCAGGAATCTGAGACTGATCCACCATATCCATTCCCATTGGGAAACTGGAATTTCCAAGCTGGTTTTCCCACATATTGTTGAGGGACTTATCGGTTTCCTCGGCAGCTTTATCTGAAATATTTTCTGTTGCTGCATCTTCAACTTTCTTTTCAACCTTCTTTTTAAGCTTTTTGAGAAATTGTGCTTCTGCTGGCGTAGTTCCGGCTAATAGGAAAATGGCAAGAACTAAATAAATAAGATTTTTCATAACTGTAGAATTTTAAGATTTGAGCCTTTGTGAAACAAAGAGGCTAAAAATATTTTCAGAAATGGGGGAATCCTGCTTTAGGGGAAGATAGTAGCAGAAATGCAGCATAAAGTTAAGAAAAATTAATGGAATACAGCTTGTAACAGTTTGGTTAACAGGTGCATGAATATTATAAAGAAAAGAGGGCCGCTCGTATTGTAGCATTAGGGCAAACAAAAAATCCGGAAGGTATGGCTTGTGCAGGCCATACCATTCCGGATTCATTTGAAATTTTGTTCTCTTCCTTCAGCTGCAACTTTAACGAAGATTAGAAGGGGGGAAGAACATGTTATAAAGTTGCGACTATTAAAATTAAATTTTTACGAATTCTACTCTTCGGTTGTTGGATTTTCCTTCGGGGGAAGCATTGTCTGAGACTGGAACGGTTTCTCCCATTCCTTTGGTCTGCATCCTGGAACTGTCAATTCCCAACCCGGTAAGGGCTTCTTTAACAGCAATTGCCCGCTGTTCACTTAACTTCAAGTTGTGACTGTCATCCCCGTCTGAGTCTGTGTGACCTTCTATGCTAAACTTTAGGTCTGCATGTTCTTTCATTAAAGCAGCGATCTCATTAATTACGCCCATTGATTCAGGTTTTAGGCTGGCTTTATTTACATCAAAGAGAATTCCGCGGGTAATGAATTTGCCATCGGCCACGATGCGGTCGTATAGTTTTTTTCCGCCTTCAGCGATTTTTATATTCTTGATTGCAAGAATATGATCCTTCTGGCCATCTTCTATTTGAATACTAATAGTTTGAGGGTCCAGTTCAATATTGGGAATGTTAAGAATACGCTCTTCATCAATGAAAACTTTTAGAGCCCGCTGATTATAAGAAATAGCAATATGCTTCCAACCCGCAGTTCCATCTGGATTCTGCGGTCCCTGTTTCTCAAATTTCTTATCCTCCTTATTTGCTCTGGTAATTATTGAAGCTCCATTCTTATTAATTCTCAATGGAAAAACTACAAGGTTTTCATCTACTTTTCTTTGCGTGTCATTACCCGGATAGAACCTTACAATATAAGTTTGCCAATAGGAGTAGGCGTCATTGAAAAAGGCGTCGAACTCTACCGTAAAGATTTCGGGCAGGTAATCCTTTTTATCGATAAGAGGAGTGATAATCGAACTATTGTCCAACCTAATGATCTTTACATCACCAAGAGATGCGTTTTCGGCATTTCCACTCACGAGGTCCCATCGGGAGGGGAATTCCCCATTTTCTTCCCTGCTTAGATCATCCTCAAAGATGACGTCGTCCCCTGGAACAAAGTTGTATTTGCTCCAGGTCTTATCCGGGAGGGAAGCAGTTTTTTCGGATTGGTTGGAGGTGGAGGCCGGGGATTCCTGTTTTGGTTGAGAGGTAGGCTCAGGAGCCTCTTTGTTGTCGAGGATTACATCCATGGCTTCGTCGGTCTTTTTTGTAACCTTCTGCTCTGTTTTTCTAACGACAGCATTTTCTGCTGCCTGTTCTGCTTTTTTGCTTAACTTTTGGAGGAACTGGGCCTCAGCCGGAAATGAATTCAACAGGAAACCGGCCATCACGAGAAAAATTAATTTCTTCATAATTACTCAATTTAATGGTTAGCGGGGGATAATTACAACAGACGAGGGGAAGGGGAAAATGTTACAGGGCAGTCCCGGAATTTGGTTTTTCTGCAGCAGCAACAGCCAAATTTAATTAAAAGATTAATTGGTTTTTAGGTAGTTATGAAAAATTTTCCGGAGTGGTTAGGCTTCCTGCTCCTTTAGCTTTTCGGCTACTTTCTCAAGTTCGGCATACCAGTCTTCCCCATATTTTCTTATAAGGGCTTCTTTTACGAATTTGTAAACCGGTACCTGGAGTTCTTTTCCAAGGGTGCAGGCATCATCACAAATGTGCCAGTGGTGGTAGTTAACAGCCGAAAATTCTGAATAGTCTTGGGTTCGAACAGGATAGAGGTGACAGGAAACAGGTTTTTTCCACTTGATGTCACCCTGGTTAAAGGCTTCTTCTATTCCGCATAAGGCGGTGCCTTTCTGGTCAAAAGTGACATAAGCACAGTCTGCATTATCTATAAGCGGGGTTTCGTATTCCCCGTCCTTTCCAATAATGGAAGTTCCCTGTTTTTCAATTGCTTCAATCCCTTCTTTTCGAAGGTGAGGCTTTACGAGGGGGTAAATATCTTCAAGAATATGGGTCTCGGCTTCTTCCAGTGGCGCCCCGGCGTCACCCGCAATACAACAGGCTCCCTTACAGGCAGAAAGGTTGCACACAAAATCCTTTTTAAGGATCTCTTCTGAAACTATAGTTTTTCCAAGCTGAAACATTTGGCAAAGATAATTTTTTCAGGCAGTTAAATTCAGGTTTAATTTTGTTAAAATTTCAAAGTATAATCCAAATTGGATCATTTCAAAGTACTTTTGCAAGCTAGTTTTTCAATATGGAATTAAATTTCAGGGAAATAGCGACCGCAAGTATGATCCTCTTTGCAGTTATTGATATTATTGGTAGTATTCCAATTATTATTGATCTGCGGAAGAAGGCCGGTCATATACAAAGTGAGAAAGCTACCGTAGTTGCAGGGATCCTGATGATCGCCTTTCTTTTTGTTGGAAAGGAAATCCTGAATTTGATTGGGATTGATGTGAATTCCTTTGCAGTGGCGGGTGCACTTATCCTGTTCTTCCTGGCACTGGAGATGATCCTGGGTATTCAGCTTTATAAAGATGATGCGCCCGAAACAGCAGCTGTTGTTCCCCTTGCATTTCCACTTATTGCCGGTGCCGGTACCATGACCTCCATTTTAGCATTACGCGCCGAGTATGCCACTATGAATATTATTGTCGCCATTATTATAAATATTATTTTTGTTTACATAGTCCTCAAATCATCGGGAAAAATTGAAAATTTTCTCGGGAAGCAGGGGATAAACGTGATCCGGAAAATCTTTGGGGTCATTCTTTTGGCAATAGCCGTAAAACTTTTCGCTACCAATATTAAGAGCCTGTTTATATGAAAATCCTCATTTATTTTTTAATTGTACTGGCCCTTGGCCTAATAGCATATAACGCAACATTTTTAGACTTCCAAAACACTTTTTCGGGAGATAGTAAAACAGCTTTAATAGGTATCCTGGCTTCGAGTATTGTTGTGGTTCTCATGGTGATTCTTCTCATGTCCCGGGCTATATCCAAGAAGAGTGGAGAATAGGAATTTTGACGCTCTTATCGTAGGTGGTGGCGCGGCAGGTCTTTCCTGCGCCCTTTTATTAGGATCTGCTCTTTCCAAGCCATTTTGTGCAGATAAAAAAGTAGGTATTATTGCACATCAACGTGCTTCACATCTTTCCAGTGCTTTACTTAATAACGTGCTGGGGGTCCCGGCAGGTACTGCCGGGAAAGATATCCTTTCTTTGGGTGTGGAACAGCTGGAAACTCTTTATCCGGAAGTGGAGATCATTCAGAAAGAAAAGGTGCTGAAAATGACATTTTCAGAAGGTAAATTTGAAGTTTACACGAATAAAAATTCTTACACTTCCTCAATAGTAGTTTTAGCGACAGGATACGCCAAACCCTTCACTATTGATGGCCTTGAAGACTATCTCGTGCCTCATAAAAAATCAAAAACTTCGAAAGACAGAGTACAGCTTACAAATATTGATCACCTTGTGAAGCCGGGTCTCTATGTTGCCGGCGCCCTTGCAGGTCACAGGAGCCAGTATTCAATTGCCTGCGGAAGTGGTGCGGCAGTAGCAACAGATATTCTTACGCTTTGGAATGACGGGGAGCAAACAAAGGTTCACGACAAGCTTAAGTAAGCTAATTTTTGAATTCCCGGTCTGCCGAAAGTTTAATTATTTTCTCAATTGCAGGGTCCTCTTCATTAAGGATTTGCTCAAAGGCAGTGCTTCCAAACAGTTGTTGAGCCATAGCCGCTTTTAAATAAAGCTTAAGAGTAGGCTGATAGTTTTTGAAGCGCATATCAAAATTTTCACGCCTCATAAAGTCTCTAAATTCCTTTACAATGGCATGTGTGATCACTTCTCTTTGCATAAAATCTTCAAAACTAAGGGAATTGTAATATTTACGGTCCTGTTCAAGCACTTCAAAAATAAAACTGTCCATGTACCCATTGCGAAGCATAAGGTTCAAACTTTGCTTTTCAAAATTGGTGTCTTTGGGAATAAAAATATCAGGAATTATACCACCACCGCCATAAACGATCTTTCCCCCGGGAGTAACGTACCGTAATGAATCGGCTACATGAATACTATCTGCGCTAACCAGCTCCCCATTCCGGTAGCGATTAAGATAATCGGCAAAATATTCTTCGCTGCCATGATCATAAGGCCGCTGTATAGACCTTCCGGTAGGGGTATAATACCGGGCGATTGTAAGTCTCACTGCGCTGCCATCTCCCAGTGCCATTTCTCTTTGGACCAGGCCTTTCCCATAGGATCTTCGTCCAACAATTACACCCTTGTCATTGTCCTGAAGAGCTCCGGCTATGATCTCGCTCGCAGAAGCCGAATTCTCGTTGATAAGCACGTAAAGCTCTCCTTTTTCAAAATTCCCTTCCTTTGTGGCGAAGGTTTTTTCAATTGCCCCCTTTTTGTTTTTAGTAATAAGCACCAGCTTATCTTCGGGAAGGAATTCATCTACAATTTTTGTCGCCTCGGCAAGGTAACCCCCGGGATTGTCACGCAGGTCAAGAACTATTTGACTTGCCCCCAGTTTCTTTAGTTCAAGAAGGCCGGCTTTGAATTCTTCATAGGTAGATTCTGCAAAACGATTGATCTTAATATAGCCCAGCTCCTTTGTAAGCATATAAGCTGCATCCACACTTTTAAGAGCAACTTTACCCCGTTTCACATCAAACTCAAGAAGATTTGGAACCCCTTTTCTATGCACCTTTAAAAGAACCCTCGTATTTTCTTCTCCCTTAAGTTTACTGGTAATAGAGTCTACATGAATATTGGAATCAAAAAGAGGTTCCCCGTTTGCATAAAGGATCCTGTCGCCTCCTTTTATGCCCACTTTTTCACTCGGGCCGCCCTTCAAAGTCTGGATGACCGCAATGGTGTCATTAATGCTTCTAAAACTTACTCCGATTCCTACGAAATCCCCTTTCATGCTTGCACTTAAATTCGCATATTCCTCCTTTGGGATGTAAACTGAATGAGGATCAAGATCTGTAAGAATGCCGTTTACGGTAACGTCGACAATGCTGTCCATATCTACGTCGTCTACGTACTCGTATTCAATGTAATCAATTAGACGGGCCAGCTTTTCTTTTTTCTTATTGGTTTTGAGGAAAGGCCCGGAGCTGTAGCTGGAAAAATCCAGGGCTGCGCCCAGTAGTACACCAAGTGCACAGGCGAATCCCAGGAGTAAGGGTAAATATTTTTTGTTATAGTTTTTCAACCGTCGAGTTCAGTTATTTGTTCTATTTCAACTCCGGCTTTTTCTAAAAAATTTAACCCGGAATTGTCTTTATAATCAATACTGTAGACAAGACGTGTAATGCCCGACTGGTGAATGAGCTTGCTACAATCCTTGCAGGGAGACATAGTAATGTACAGTGTAGCACCTTTGCAGGATTGAGTGCTCCCGGCAACTTTTAAAATTGCGTTCGCTTCGGCGTGCAATACATACCATTTGGTATACCCGTCTTCATCTTCACACGGATTTTCAAAACCGGTAGGGGTACCGTTATATCCGTCAGAAATAATCATTCTGTCTTTCACAATAAGCGCGCCAACCTGTCTACGATTACAGTGAGAAAGTTTCCCCCATTCTCTGGCGATCCTTAAATACGCCCGGTCAAACTTAAGCTGCTTTGTTCTTTGCATAGTCAAAAAATTCGTCTGCAATATAGAAAGCTTTTTAAGTTGCTGAAAATTTGGGCTTTACTAAAATATTGCAAGACTTAAATTAATCCAATAAAGGAAAGTTAAATTTTAAAGAGCCAGGTAATTTTCTTTCAGAATAGGCAGAATTATACCTATAACAATCGCCGACACTACAATAATCCAGTCGCGCCTTGCCACCCGCAATACATTTTGTAGCAGGAAGCTTAGCACCAGCACACACAATACCACGATGATTTGAGCAGTTTCTATTCCTAAAGCAAATTCCAGCAAGGGGAGAAAAACACTGTCGGTACCCGATGCGATCATTTTAAAATATGAAGAAAAACCAAGGCCGTGGATTATTCCAAAGAAAGCGGTACTAAAATAAAGTAAACTTATGTTGTTCTGGCTTTCTCTCTTTTTGGCGTTGATAATATTAAACACGGCAGTGGCCAGAATAGTCACCGGAATCAGAAATTCCACCCAGGTAGTGTCAACCAGCACAATTTTGTATACCGACAGGAACAGTGAAATCGTGTGTCCCAGAGTGAAGATTGTTACCAGCCAAAAAACTCTTTTCCAGGTGAGGAAGGAGTAGGAGGCAACAAGGACAATAAGAAAAAGAATATGATCATAAGCATTCCAGTCCAGTACATGTTCCAGACCTAACTGGAAATACAACCAAAATTGAGACATAGGATAAAATATAAGCGCCGAAAATACGATTTCTGCGCAAGATGCGCAAAGGAAGCCAGTCTTGGTGAGATTTGCATTATTTAGGCCGGGGTCAATTAATTTTTGGGAATTTTTATTAGCAAAAGGAAAAAATTCATACTTTTGCCGTCCAATTGCCTTGGTGGCGGAATTGGTAGACGCGCTGGATTCAAAATCCAGTGACTTCGGTCGTGCGGGTTCGATTCCCGCCCAAGGTACTTCAAAACCCTTATAAACCCAAGGTTTATGAGGGTTTCTGTTTTTACGGGTAACAAAATGGTAACAAGAAGAGCTATTTTGCACTTTGACCGAGAAGTCATTAAATACTTAAGGCCACAAATACTACCATGGACTAATACTGCTTTGTTTGGCAGTAGGGAACATGAAAAATTATAGGAAAGGAAATTGGCTGTTTTATTTCTTTGATTTCTTTTCCAAGAACTCTTGCAAATCCTCGAATTTCAATCCTAGAGTTTCAAGATTAGTTTTTATGTGTAAAGGGGGAATTTCTTTATCAGCCTCTCGAATAACAATCCTTCGGGTTAATCCTGGTCTTTTCCAGTAAGAGTGGGATCCTCCAGATTTTTGTTTAACTGAATAGCAGCTATAAAGCTTTAGGAATTTAATAAAGAGCTTTGTTTTTATAGGTCGGAAATCCCCCATCTATGCAGCGGTTGTAAGAACTCTATGTTCTAACGTCCCCTGCTCAAAATCCTGCAATTTCCCGTCCTGATCAACATAAGCTTTAGAGAAGTTCTTTGTTTTAAAAGGCTCTTTAGAAAAACCCAATGAAGCGATGTAGGCTTCGCGTTCTTTACTCCTCATACCCATCACATCTTCACAGAAAACTTCTATTTCAACATCAAGAAGCTCTTTCGCCTCTTCTTCAGTTTTACCATAGCCAGAAATATTAATAGCCGGTGCATAAAGAACCCAGTAATCTCCTTGTTTCCCGCTAAGGATGTTGAATTGGAGATTAAGATTCCCCCCCTTAATACGAATAGTGTCCTTAATAGGTTTTTCTATTGAAGTTCTCGTAAATGAAGTTATAGCCATTTTAAGATGTTGATGTTTAAACGATAGAACAATGAATGACCAATGTTTATATCATTCTAATATAATGCAAAAATACAACTAAACTATAAATTGATTACTAATCTTATACAAAACTAATACAAAAGAGTGATTGAATCAGCACATATCAGAAGTTATGTTAGTCTAAGAATTATGTCATAGTTTGCCGCAATCATTACTAATAAATTCACCGGTTCCAAAGGCTTTTGCCGCAATTTTAGTAAAAATTGAAAGATCGATCCTCTGGAAAACCTTGAGCTGAGCCACATAACATCGCGCAGCGGGTTATCCTCTTGCTTTTCTTCCCCCTTCACCTATAACCTTCATTATGGTTTCCCGTAACCAGAATACTTAATTTTTGCTTAATTTGACCCCTGGCCCTTTTTTCGTACCCGTGGCCCTATACTTTTGGCCTCATTTAAGCTTGTAGAATAAATTAATTGTCCAAAAAAAATCTTTTTCATGAATTTTAGATCTCTTTTTGTAATTTTTTTTATACTAATAATTACCGGATGCTCTACTGATGATGACGTAATTCGTGATCCTGAATTTGAAACCCGATTAATCAAAAGTACTGAGGGGCGAAATGGAATGATATTGCAGTACCAAAATGATCTTCCGGTAAAGATCCTTCTACATGGAATTGGGGAACAGGACTTTTTTCCTGTAGCCATGGAAATTGAATATAATGAGAATTTCAGGGTCTCCAGAATTCTAATGGATACGCAAGGGAATTATTCTTTAGAAGATGGTTTTGACTTTCAACTTAATCCAGAATTCTGGAAAATCATGGTTTTTAATTACCACTATGAAAATGAGAGATTAGAACGAATAACGAATGTGTCAGGCACTACTATTCATACTGTTAAATATGATTCTCACGGAAGAGTAGTAGAAGAAAATAGATCAGGTTCATATATTCCCGCTTCCAATACCTGGGTAAAATCGGAATATAGTTATGGTTCTACAGGATTTATGAATTATTATAAAACTGAAAGAGGAGAAGAAATTAAAGAGGGTGAAATTGTTGTAGATGAAAAAGCAAATCCTCTTTATATCTTATGGAGAGATTTTAGCCTTGTATTACCAAGATTTTATATTCATAACTGGAATGATAATAATATTCCTTATCAACCTTATAATATTTTAGAAAAATATATAAATGGTGAACTTGATTATAAAGCATCCTTTGAATATGATGGAGACTACCCGTCGCACTATTTTTTAGAAATCATTTCTGGTACGTACATGAGCGAACAAACTTCTCCTAGTCTCGATTTAAATATAATTTACAATTAGTGTTTAAAAAAAAGGTTATCCGTTAATCCCTTAATCCATCCAAACCATTAGTTAATGCTAAGATTTCATCTGAAGCCAGTATTGTATATAATTTAAATAATATTTATTTTTACTTATAACATATCATTCCATAGGTCACCTAATCGGTTACCTGGAGGAAAGAAAAAAGTAAGAAGTACTGAATTTACTGGTATTACGGGAGAGGCAAATAACCCTGCTACCATGTGTTCAAGACCTTTTCCTGCAGCAGAGCGAAAGGAAATGTGCTGAGGAAGGTTTTCTTTTAAAGCTTTTTAAAATCGCTGTGGTAGCAGCCTTAGTTTTTCATTTAAATCTTTAAAGCCGCTATAAGTCGACGAACAATCCTTAATGATCATAGGCAATTCTTTAATATTTTTTGCAGCTTTCTTTCCTGCAAGATCATTGTCGAGATATAAATAGGTCTCCTGGTACTTATTCAGTAGGGGTAAGCTTCTATTTATAAAGCCGAGAGAATTGAGCACTAGGCTATCTGATGAAGCTATTAAATCTTTATCCGTGGTAGCCAGGGATAGGAAATCAAACATCCCCTCAAATAGTAGAAGCTTTTCTTTTTGTTGAGTGATCAGACTGTAGGATTTCGGAGCCGTCGAATTCTTGAAAAATTTATTTCTCAGCTCCCAGCCTCCTGCAGAGTTTGGGAGACCAATTGAAAAATGAATTTTTCTATTATGCTTGTACCACACCTCTTTACAAAAGGTGTGGGCAGTTGAGACGGATATTGATCTCGATTTGAGATATTGAATGAGTGCCGGGTGCTGTAATTCTTTCACGTCGGTTACTTGAAGTGTTTCCTCACTTTTATTTATTTCCATTACCGGCGGGTTAAAGAAAAAAGAAGTTTGGCTGCTTAGATATCGCAGTGCCTCGATTGGAGAGCAAAATTTTAATTCCATAACCAGGTCTATCACATTTCCTCCTTTTGCAATTCCGAAGTCGTACCAAAGGTTCTTGCTCAATGTAACACAGAAAGATGGTTCTCTCTCTGTTCGCAGCGGACTCAGATACCAGGCAGCTTTGCTGGTCTGCCTTTTAGGTACAACTCCAAAATCTCCAAGAACTTTGATAATGCTCTTTTGCCTTGCCTCCTTCCAATCTAAAAAACTCCTCTCCATAACTGATTTTTCACATACCTACCTTACCTAATGCGTCTTTACTGGTCTGAAACTTACCTATGCCTCTATTTTTATCTCTACCTTACTTACCTTTTACAGGTAAAAACAGGTAAGTCATTTATTTTTTATTTTACCCGCTTAGAACTCTTTATTCAAGCGGCTTTCCCTTATATAGGTAAGTAGGTAATTAATTTTTACTTTATTTTATATTACCTATGTTTTATGAAAGCTCCAGAGGAGAAGCTTTAAAAAGGGGTCGGACCAGGTAACCGTAAACCTGCCGCTTTGGCTCCTTGATCCTTTCAAATCCCCGGCTCCTGAGTGCCTTTCCCATGCTTATCACATTCAGCCGGGAATTAATACAGTTGAGCCTGGCAATAATATCTGAGGTTGTCATAAATTCCGTTACATCACTGCTTATTTCATAGTATTTTGATAGAAGTTCTTCCTCCATGGAAGGTTCCTTGTATGGCTTATTACGTTCTTCATTCTGAAGAATGTCCTGTAAAGTCAATTCCGGATCAAAATCTTCTGCCTTATAGGCTAAATGATATGCCTGTGCCCAAACACCATCAATGTTTATTTCCTCCAGATAATTAAAGTTGATCTTCCCCTGAAGGTCAAAACACAGCCATCGGACAGATCCTGTTTCATCATTAAGAAAGGTTGTCCTGTTCGTTGATCCTATAAAGCTGCAGATTCTTTGGAGGGAAGTATTTTTCCGGTCATACGGCAATCTTTCATTGATCATGGTTTTAGAAAAATAAGCTTTAAGAGCATTAATTTCCTTTTTGGCCAGGATAGACAACTCGTCCAGGTTGATCAGGAAATTTCTTGCCAGCTGGATCCTTGCATCTTTATCTGTGGTCATATCTTCAGCAAAGTAATTCTTCAATTCAGGAGGACATAAGAAACGGCACCAAGTCGACTTTCCGGAGTTCTGTTGTGCCTGCACCAGGACAAGACACTGCTTATTAAAATAATGCTCCTCCAGGGCACATTTCGCGCTCCGGACTAACCACTTCTTAAAATGATACTCGAATAAAGCTTGTTCCTTCAATGGTAAATAGCTGGCGAGTTTGGCAATGTGATCTTCCCCATCCCACTGAGGTAAATTGCCAAAGTATTCTCTGATAGGATTGAACTTTGGAATTAAGTGGGAGTCTAAGAAAATTTCAAGTTTTGATAAGGTGACCTCGATGTTAGCCTGGGCTAATTCTATGAGAAAAGAATTAACTGCGAATTTCTCCCAATTGTGTTCATCCTTAAAAGAGATCTGAAGGTCTTGAGTGATTTCATTAAAACGTATAGCGTATTTCTTGTTGATATAATTAAGCATTATATCATAGATAGTCTTCTTCTTCGATCTTGAGACATGGTATATTTCGCGTTCTTTTTTCACAACTCAATCTTTTTAGATGTCTCCTTCTTGAATTGTGGTCTGCTTTAGCTCGAACAACCTAATCCTACTTCCTTTGTATGGATTATGGGAAGGCATATAAGAAATGTATTGCCAATTATCTAGATCTTTTATGCATCGATGATAGGTTCCCTTGGCACCTATTTTTGCCACCTGCATTACGTCCTCTCTATTTATGTAAAAGGATTCGGGAAAGCGCAAAATATTCCAAAGTCGGAATAGTGAAAAATAAAGGCTGATGTGGGTAGGATTTAACCTCGGATCCTTCTTGATGTTTTCCATCAAAGCATTCATGTGGTGTACATAATTCATAGCTTAGAAAATTAAAGGTTTGGGTTCTGTTCATTTACGAACCGCAACCGGGGATTTCGTTCTTATCTTCAAAGATGAATTAGGGCAGAACAACCTTTCAACTTCCGGAGAAAGTTTAACTATTTTGATGCTATATAATTACATTTTTAATAAGAAAAGCTTCTGTTTGCTGATAATTCAAAATTTAATGTGGAACATTAAATTTCTTGTACCGACGAAATAGTGAATTAATAGTAGAAATATCCTATAGATTAAGATCTGGAAGGTTTTTTATGGCCTCATCTTTTAATCTTTCTACGTGGTTCAGATACTTTAGAGTAGTCTTGGTCGAAGCATGTCCCATGGCATCTGCAACACTTTTTAGGTTTGCTCCATTAATTAATAATAAGCAAGCAAAACTGTGTCTAGCACAGTAAAACGTAATTTTTTTATCTATATCAGCTCTGTTGCTCCAGTATTTAAGATTTTTATTAACCGCAGTTTGACTAATTCCCTGGATTTTGAAGATGTAAGAATCTTTCTGCCCTGGGGCACCTATGATTTTTGATGCTGCAGAATTTAACTGGTTGTTAATAGCAGATCCCGTTTTTTTACGAAAAGTGAATAATCTGTCTTTCTTTATATTTTTCCATTTAAGATCTGCAACTTCGGCAAGTCCTAAACCGGTATAGCAACAAAAAAGAAAAGCTTTTTTAACTTCCTCATTTCCGCAATGAGTTCGAGCCAATAGCCTAAGTTCATCAATGTCCAGCACTTCCTTTTTAAGATTCTCTCCTTTGTTCGGATTTTTAAAAATAATTCCTTCCGTCGGCATCTCTGAAATTATTCCTTTATTTTTTGCGTCGCGGAGAATTTTCTTAAATCTGGAAAAGTAATTGTGGGGAGTTTCGCCAGACAAAGATTTACAAGAAAGGAGATAATTTTTATAGTTCTCCATTGTATCAGGACTAATGTCTGATACTTTATAATTAGGATCTTTTATAAAATCTTTAAATTTTGTGACAGATCCTAAGATGACTTTAATATCTGCCTTTGAGTATTTTTTTAAGAAAGTTTCTGCAAAATCATTGAACTTCACTTTTCTTAAGTGGGCTGGTATGTATGAACTTCCTTTGCTAATTAGGTTTATTTGTTCCTGCGCTGCTTTCTCTTCAGCCAGTTTTTTCTTTTCCTTCCTTTGCGTAAGAGAATCTTTATTCGCTCCCTTAGTTTTGATACTAATGTTCAAAAATTTATAGGATCTCTTTCCATCTTGATAGATATCAAGATAAAAGCTTTTTCCATTTTTAATTTGCTTCTGTCTAAGATTAACGGACATGTCTTGAGTAACAAATGAGTAACAAAAGTGATAGCAAATTAAGAAATAAATAGATTTAAAGAAAATGAAATTCAGGTAATTAACTGACTTTCAATATATTTAAACATCATTTAATATTACTTGATGCCCTGGAATTTTCCCGCCCAAGGTACTTAAGAAAAGCTGAGATTCATGTCTCAGCTTTTTTTTTTGTTTATAGTTTAGATGTCAAATTGACGCTGAGGGATGACCTTAAAAAATAAAATCCTATCTTTTCTTTCCTGTTATCAAACATTAATTGAAGTAAATGATTAGATCTATATTATTAAAAACAGTAGTTGTAATAAGTGTCATTGTGGTTGTATTGAGTGTTTTATCCTTAATACATGACCTGACTTACTGGTACGCCAAGATCCTGGATTTTCCCCGAACTCAGTATCTAATTCTTTCTGTTATTTGTTTGGGGTTGTTTACAATATTGAACAGGAAATGGAATAGTACTTCCTATATTATCGCAGCAGGGCTTATCGTAGCCATTTCTATTCATTCAGTTAAAATAGCCCCATATTTCTTTGGAGAAAAAGTTGTCCCCGAAGTTTCTCTTGTAGACTCAAATTCAAAATCGAGCGTGGAGATTCTTATTGTCAATGTTCTGATGACCAACAAGAATGCGGCAAAACTCAAAGAAATTATTGATGAACACCAACCAGATATGGTTTTAGCCATGGAAGTAAACAGCTGGTGGGTAGAGCAATTGGATGAAATTGATTATCCCTTTACTATGAGTCATCCTTTAGACAATGCTTACGGAATGGTTCTTTATTCCAGGCTTCCTCTTTCGGAAAGTGAGGTGAAATTTTTTCGACATCAGGATGTTCCTTCTCTTCACACGGTGGTGGAACTTAGGTCTGGGGAAAAAATAAAATTTCATGGGGTTCACCCTGTAGCCCCATTCCCAAGTGAGAAATATCCCGATAATGTAGGTCTGGAAGAAGTGGCCTTATCAAAGGTCGGTAATTTAGTCGAAGCCGATACTTTACCCTCGATAGTGGCCGGGGATTTCAACGATGTCTCCTGGTCAAAATCAACCCGGTTCTTTGAAAAGAGTGGGAATTTGAAGAACGTGAGGTTAGGGAGAGGATTATATAATTCCTTTAGTGCCCAGTCTTTCTTTATGAGGTGGCCGCTTGATCATTTCTTTGTAACAGAGGACTTTGGTGCTGTTAAGATCGAGAGACTTCCAAAATTTGGCTCAGATCATTTTCCTGTAATCGCAGAATTAGTGCTTCAGTAAACAGGAAGGTCTCTTTTTTGATTTATTTTAAGCTTAAAATTTCTGGTTGATGCCGAGGTTTTATTTTGGAAATCTATCCATTAGCATTTCAACTTCCTTATAGAGCCTATCAAGGGTTTCAAGATCGGCCTCATTTTTTATGGAATTCCTGGACTCCTGCAAAAGCCCTTTAGCCTCCATGCCTAAAATTAGGTGATACTTTGGGTCTCTGGAATTCTGCCTCATTAAAGAAATGAACATCCCGGCAATTTTTTGAACCACCACAACATCCTTGCTGCAATAACTTCTCAAGGAGGTATTTATATTGTAAAGCAACTCTTTAAAAGTTACTCCTCTCAACTTGACATAGTCCTTACCATCATCTGAAATGAATTCGCGGTCGGACTTCAACATTCTAATCCTTAGCAATTCCGAGAGGTAATCAATTGCGTTTAATGCTGTCCCGGGATCATTAATGCCAGGAGACATAGCTTTTATTATAACCTCGGTAATTTGTTTGAATGCAAGAATGAAATTTCTTGTAACAAGTTGCTCCCTGGACAAATGAAATTTATCCAACAAGTCTTTAGCAACTTCTTTATCCAATTTCTTTTTTGATCGAAACACCGGTTCCCCCTCTAAAACAAAAGAGCCTTTTATAACTAGAACTTCAAGCATGGTATCATTCTTTTTGCAAAAAGAAAGTAGTCCCTCTCTGGTAAAGCTTTGAAAGTAACCACTTTGTGGGGATTTATATTCAAACCAATCATCTGTCCCGGGAAAGGAAGAGGAATTACCTTTCTCTTCCTCCAGGAGATGGAAAAGGGTTTTTTGGGCATCTGTAAATATCTTTTTAAGGATATTGGTGATTTGAATAGTTTCAGAAATATTATGAATAAAATAAATAAAAGCATAAATGGACATTACAGTAAAAAGAATGCCCAGCAGAACAGAAAAACCGGGTATCTGGTATTTGTCTCCTGTTGGCTGAATAGAGAAGAGGGTGAAAATACAGAACAAAATACTTGAGATATATATCCCGAGAATAATCTGGTGACGGCGATCGGATATTAAACCTGGAAGCAATCGCGGTGAATAATTACTGGCTGCCTGGTTGAGCAGCACCATTACCATAGAAAAACTAAAAACCATCATTGATATTAACCCTGTGATGCAGGCGCTTAGAATGGTTAAAGCCGTATCGCCACTGTTCACTACCAATAGCGGCGCATTTTCAACAAGATATCCCGAAACCCCCAGGCTCTCCAGGTACATCATAATGAAGGCGAAAATAAGGCCCGTAAGAGCAAATAAGGTAGGATAAAAAGCGATTTTACCTTTGACGTTTCCGTACAGGTAAGACATTTTGGTTAGAAAAGATTGCATTTTTTTCTTTCAAATATTAATGTTTGAAGTTAAGCAAATCCCAAAACAAGATAGCAGTTCAGATGCCTGTTTGCTTCAACTATTTTAAAGCACCAATTTTTTTATCTGGTTCACGCAACCTTTTATGAAACCGGGGTCATAATAGTAAACAACTAATATTTCCACACATTATGAAAAAGATTGCTCTTTTATTTATGTTCACCTTGTTATTGGCCGGTTGTGATATCGAAGATGACGGGCCAGGTTCTGTACAGGTTTTAGCTGAAGTGGTTGATGCAGATCTCCCAGAGTTTTTTGAAAAGGGAAAACTTTATCAAATCAAAGTCACTTATCTTTTGCCAGATGCCTGCCATACCGCTTTGGGTTTACAAGCGATTAGAGGTGGGGCTGAAGGCGCATTGAGAAGAGATATCTATGTTGCCGGTGTAGCGTCATATCCCACAGGACTTGAGGATTGTACCTTAGAAAGTGAAGACCTTGAAAAAATGGATTCATTTACCCTTAGAATTGATGAAGATCAGCCTTTTACGTTTTATCTTTGGACAGGCGTTGACGCAAACAAGGAGAGTATTTATACTAAAATAGTCGTTCCGGTAGGGGAGGCTACTCCTACACCTGCCGTCAATTAATTTTGAAAAGGTAGAAACCAACATCGTTTTTAGGTGGGTCTTAAAGAACTAGTTCGGCTGTGTAAACAACAGGATAGAAAGGCGCAGGAAAAGCTTTACCGGGATTATTCCGCACAGCTTTTTGTCCTGTGCCTTAAATATTCGGCGAATTATGAGCAGGCCCGGGACCTGCTGCAGGACAGTTTTATAAAGATCTTTGAGAATATTCAACAGTATAGAGAAAAAGGCACTTTCGAAGGCTGGATGACTCGTATAGTGATCAACACAGCTATTAAAAAAAGCAAGAAGAATGGTATCCACCTTAGTATAACCGGAGATATTTCTGAAGAGATTGACGAAGAGCTGGATGATGAAATTCTATCCCTTGATTTTTTGATAAAAATAATTCAGGAGTTGCCGGATGCGTACAGGCTTGTTTTTAACCTCTATGTTATGGAAGAATTTTCTCATAAAGAAATTGCCCGAATGTTAGGGATATCCGAAGGAACTTCTAAATCCAATCTCGCCCGTGCCCGCATTAAGTTAAGAGAAAGTATCAAAAGTCACAAAATGACAATTTACCTGAAATCAATATGAAAATGGGTAAGGACATCGACAGCATTTATCGGGACCGTTTTAAAGGAGCTAAAATTGCGCCGCCAGAAGATTCCTGGGAAAACATCCTGTCACAATTGCCTCAAAAAAGGGAAAAAAGAAATCTCTTTCCTCTGTGGTTCCAAATTTCGGGAGTGGCTGCTGCTTTGGCCCTCATCTTTGCTGCGTACCTGCAAAGCCCCACCTTATTGGAAAAAAAAGATGATGTGGTTGTGACGCCTGTTATAAAAGATTGGAATATGATTCCTTTGGAAGTTTCAGGAACTTTTAATGAGGTGATGAGAGAATCGGAAATAATTCTTCAGGCTGTGATATTGCAGAACCGGGAGAGACAACTTCAGGAAAACCGCCATCAATTTGCTTCAGCAAGGCAGGAAAATTCAGATAAAATAAATACTTCAAATCTCCATTTTTCAGATATCAGGCATAAAGAAGATGCCGGAATTGCTTATGATCCGGAAGAGCCGGTGGAGGAAAATTTGGTGGCAGAAACAAATTCCGCAGGGGAATTATCTCCGGCAGTTGCATTAGTTCCAAAAGATGATCCCGATGCTGTTACTCTTAAAAATGAAAGATCTGGTGAGAAATTTAAATTAACCACCAGGATCGCGCCTGTATATTTCAATAATATGGGGAAAGGTAATGCTTTGAATAATGGTTTTGCGCCAAAAGAGGCTTCGGGGGAGGTTACTTTTTCTTATGGTGTGAATGTAGCTTATAAGATTTCCGAAAAGATCAATATCAGGTCCGGTCTTAATAAGGTGGATCTTGAGTATAATACCCGTGAGGTTTCGTTCAATGATGTAGCCGCTACTAACACTTTTGCCTCAAAAATGGCAGAAACAACGACTCTTTCCTCTCCTTCAAATGGAACTTTAAGCCAAAAAATGGGCTTTTTAGAGGTTCCCCTGGAGGTGGAATATGTTCTTTTAAATGAAAAATTCGTGTTCGGCATTATTGGAGGTGGCAGTATATTAATTCTCGAAGAAAATGAGCTTTTACTAGACTTCCCGGATAATAAGGCCAATCTTGGGGAAACAAATAACATGAACAACCTTAGCTACACTACAAATCTTGGTCTTAGTATGGGTTATAATTTATCAAAACAGCTACAGTTAAGCCTGGAGCCGGTGGTTAAATTTCAAATGAACACTTTTAAGGCTAACGAAGGACAAACTCCTTATTTCTTCGGGTTGTATTCGGGATTTAGCTATAGATTTTAATTTTTCTGTATTCATTTAAAACCAAACCTCTCAAAAATGGCATTTTTTATCGGACTTAATTCTGAAGCCTGATTCATAGAAGTTTTTCCTTTTTTATTTCTGAAGAAAGTATTTTAGCCGGGCGTTTCCCCTGAAATTAATTTCTAAATTTGCAGGGCAACAACACAAACTACAAACAATGCCTGAAGTTAACACCGCAGCGAAAATTTTTTCCTGTAATCAAAGCCGGGACCTGGCCGAGAAAATTGCCGAATCCTATGGTTCAAAGCTGGGAAATGTTATTACCTCCACCTATAGTGATGGGGAATTCCAACCTTCCTTTGAGGAATCTGTAAGAGGATCAAGAGTCTTTATCATTGGCTCAACTCACCCGGGATCAGACCACCTCATGGAACTGCTGCTTATGCTCGATGCAGCCAAAAGAGCGTCTGCAAGACATATCACAGCCGTAATTCCCTACTATGGATGGGCAAGGCAGGATAGAAAAGATAAGCCCCGTGTGCCAATTGCGGCGAAGCTTATTGCAAAAATGCTGGAGACTGCAGGAGCTACCAGGATCATCACGATGGATCTCCATGCCGATCAAATCCAGGGATTTTTCGAAAAACCCGTAGATCATCTGTTTGCTTCAACTGTTTTCCTGCCGTATTTAAGAAGCCTGGAACTCGAAAACCTTACAGTTGCTTCCCCCGATATGGGAGGATCTAAAAGAGCATATGCTTACTCCAAAACTATGGAAAGCGATGTTGTGATCTGTTACAAACAACGGGCAAAGGCAAATGTAATTTCCCATATGGAATTGATTGGGAATGTTGAAGGCCGTAATGTGGTACTTGTTGATGATATGGTTGATACCGCAGGAACCCTTACCAAAGCTGCAGATGTGATGATGGAACGAGGTGCGCTTAGTGTAAGAGCAATTTGTACTCATCCTGTACTTTCGGGAGAAGCTTATGAACGTATCGAAAATTCTAAACTTTTAGAATTAATCGTTACCGACTCAATTCCGCTGAAAAAGAAGAGTAAGAAAATTCGCGTTGTTACTTGTGCCGATCTTTTTGCCGATGTTATGAACAGGGTACATAACAACAGGTCAATAAGCTCTAAATTCATCATGTAAGTTGAAGTTAGATTTTAGAAGTTAGAATTACGAAAGGGATTGGAGAATGGCAAATGACTCCCAATATTGGTCTCTTATAAATTCATTTTCAGCCGGCATAAAATAATTAGGCTTCAGGTTTTTAATAGCTTAAAAAAAAGAATTACTTTTGCAGCCTAAAATTTTTAACAATGAAATCAATTACGATCAACGGATCTAAAAGAGAAAGCGTAGGCAAGAAAGCTACAAAAGCCTTACGTAATGCTGGACAGGTTCCTTGCGTATTATACGGGGGAGACGAGCCATTACATTTTGCAGCAGATGAGATTGCCTTTAAAAGCCTTGTATACACACCAGATGTGCATACAGTGGAAATTAAATTAAAAGGTGGTGAGAAATTTAACGCTGTACTACAGGACATCCAGTTCCACCCTGTGACAGATGCAATTTTGCATATCGATTTCTACCAGATCTTTGAAGACAAAGAAATTTCTATGGAAATTCCGGTTCACGCTACTGGAGTTGCCCGTGGGGTGAAAAATGGTGGGGTATTGAGATTCAACCTTCGCCGAATGAGAGTGAAAGGTCTTCCAGGAAATCTTCCAGATTTTATTGAAGCAGATATCACTCCACTTAAGATTGGTAACAAACTTTATGTTACTGCTCTTAAAAGTGAAGAATTTAAGATCATGCACCCAGATAACACTGTTGTTTGCCAGGTTAGAACTTCTCGTAACGTTATCGCCGATACCGAAGACGAAGAAGAAGAAGTTCCTGCAGATGAAGTGCCTGCAACAGAAGTTGACGAAAACGAAAACGCATAGATTTATAAAATCTTATTCAAAAGATAAAGCATCCCTAATTAGGGATGCTTTTTTTATTTTTACCAAAAAAGAAATCTATGCTCTCGTTCTTTGGTAGGATTTGGTCTAAAAAATCTAAAGAAGATTCTAAAGAAGAAATACCCCCTATGAAAAAATTTCTCATTGTTGGGCTGGGAAATATTGGCCCAAAATATCATAATACTCGTCATAATATTGGATTTAAAGTTCTGGACTTCCTGGCAGAAAAGGAAGGCCTAACCTTCGAATCTCAGAAACTTGGTGATATAGCAACCTACAAATTTAAAGGCCGTAGCTTCATTTTGCTTAAACCATCCACCTATATGAACCTTAGTGGAAAAGCAGTAAATTACTGGCTGCAAAAAGAAAAGGTGCCACTTGAACATCTATTGGTAATTACAGATGATCTCAATCTTGGTTTTGGTACAATAAGAATAAAAACCAAAGGCAGTGATGGCGGGCATAACGGTTTAAAAGATATACAGGCGCAGTTGGGAACTACAAATTATAATCGTTTTCGATTTGGGATAAGCGATGAGTTCACAAAGGGACGGCAGGTAGATTACGTGCTGGGGGAATGGGATGAAGAGGAAACAAAAAAATTGCCCGAAAGACTGGAGAAATCGGCCGAAGTTATCAGGTCCTTTGGTACAGCAGGCATAAACAACACAATGAATACCTTTAACGGGAAATAAAAGTAGTCTTGAAAGAACACAAAGGAGCACATGCTTTTTACAGCGATCACCATACAGTAGTCACGATTGGTACCTTTGACGGGGTGCACATTGGGCATCAAAAGATCATTGAAAGGCTGGTAAATACTGCCAGGGCAGGAAGTCTTGAATCTGCTATCCTTACATTTTTTCCTCATCCCCGCATGGTGTTACAAAAAGATGCCGATATAAAATTGATCAACACTATTGAGGAGCGAAAGGAGATCCTGGAGAAAAGCGGTATAGATCATTTGATCATTCATCCCTTCACTCAACAATTTTCACGCCTTTCTGCACGGGAGTTTGTGAGGGATATCCTGGTAAATAAATTAAAAGCCAGGAAAGTCATAATAGGATACGACCACCGCTTTGGGCGAAATAGAACTGCAGACATCAATGATCTGCGTGAATTTGGAAGAGAATATGATTTTGAAGTAGAGGAAATTTCAAAACAGGATGTGGAAGACGTGGCAGTAAGCTCTACCAAAATAAGAAAAGCACTTTTAGAAGGTAAGGTAGAAAAGGCGAATCAATATCTTAGTTATCCTTTTGCACTTGCAGGTACTGTTGTAAAGGGCAAAGGGCTTGGGAAGAAATTTAGTTATCCCACTGCCAATCTTCACATTAATGAAAGCTATAAATTAATTCCTAAAAACGGGGTTTACGTAGTTCGGTCGGTTATTGATGGGCAGGTAGTTTTTGGGATGATGAACATAGGAACAAATCCTACTGTTGGGGGTACCGAGAAAACTGTTGAAACTTACTTTTTCAATCTAGATAAAGATCTTTACGGGAAATACCTCTCCATTGAACTTCTCACCCGCATTAGAGATGAAAAGAAATTTGACACAATTGAAGCATTGAAACTGGCGATGAAGCAGGATGAGGCTTTTAGCTTTCAATATATTCGGGATAATTATGCTAAATAAATGGCTCTTCACCCGAATTGATAATTCTGCACTTATTGTGTTCAGGATTCTCTTTGGGCTGTTGCTTGCTATTGAGGCTATTGGAGCCATTTTTACCGGCTGGATAAGACGGGCTTTTATTGAGCCGGAGTTCACTTTTAATTTTATAGGATTCGATTTTCTGCAACCCCTTCCGGGCAACGGGATGTTGTGGTATTATGCAATTATGGGCCTGTTTGGGATCTTTGTGATGCTGGGTTTCAAATACAGGCTAAGTATCTTCATGTATACCATTATGTGGGCTGCGGTTTACCTTATGCAAAAATCCTCCTACAATAATCATTATTATCTTTTAATGCTGTTGTGTTTCCTCATGATCCTGCTTCCTGCGCACAGGTATGCATCGATTGATGTGTGGAAGAAACCGGAATTAAAAAAATTGAGCATGCCAAGCTGGGTCTGGCTATTGCTTGTAGGGCAAATGACCATTGTGTACACCTATGCAGCTGTAGCCAAGATCTACCCCGACTGGTTTGATGCTAGCTTGCCCGGAATATTAATGACTGCAAGAAGGGATTACTGGCTTATTGGGGATTTCCTTCAGCAAACCTGGGTTCATTATACCATTGCCTGGTTCGGATTTTTATTTGACCTCTTGATCATTCCATTACTGCTCTGGAAAAGAACACGAATTTTCGCATTTTTGGCAGCTGTGTTTTTTCACCTCTTCAACAGTCTTATTTTCCACATTGGGATATTTCCCTACCTGGCCCTCGCCTTTACCATCTTCTTTTTTCCAACTGAAAAAATTAACCGCATTTTTCTTCGGAAGAAACCTCACTATTCAGGGAACGAAGTTGAGGTGCCGGAATATAAAACGCCGCTTTTGGTCTTTTTCGGTATCTGGTTCGTTGTGCAGCTGGCTTTACCCGTGCGGCACTGGTTCTTTAAAGATGATGTTTTATGGACAGAAGAGGGACATCGTCTTAGCTGGCGCATGATGTTGAGGTCAAAATCCGGGAGGATCCAGTTTAAGGTGGTGGACAAAGCAAGGCCGCAGGATACAATTTTTGTCCAAACAAGCCAGTATCTTTCCCCTAAACAGCAGCGGGCGGTATCTACAAAACCCGATATGATCTGGCAGTTTTCCCAGCGCCTCGAAGAAGAGTTTGAACTTACGGGGAAGGAGGTAGAGATCTATGTTGACAGTAAGGTGAGCGTTAATGGCAGGCCTTACCAACCTTTTATAGATCCAAAGGTTGACCTGGCAGCAAAGAAATGGAATCATTTTGGACATCATGACTGGATTTTACCGTCCTCGATTGAATAATGTTATAAGGCTTTTGCTATTTTTGTTCCTTTACCCTTGAAATGCCATTACGGCAAATCTTCAAAAACCAATATTATGTTACAGGTAGCCAATATCAGGGCGAATAAAGAGGCGTACTTAAAGGCCTTAAAAAAGAGAAATTTTGATGCTGAAGAAGTTTTTTCTGAAGTGCTTGATTTGGATGAGACACGTCGTTCTACCCAGGCCGAGCTGGATGAAAAATTAGCCGAATCCAATCGTCTTTCAAAAGAAATTGGAATGCTCTTCAAGACAGGAGAGCACCTAAAGGCAAATCAACTGAAACAACAAACTTCAGAACTTAAGGAGTCTACCAAAGAACTTTCAGAAAAGCTTGCGGCTACAACCATGGCTCTTAATCGTGTCCTGTATAACATTCCTAATATCCCAAACGAGCTTGTTCCTGCAGGAACTTCAGAAGAAGATAACGTTGAGGTCTTTAAAGAAGGGGAAGTGCCGCAACTGGCTAAAGATGCAATGCCGCACTGGGAGCTTGCAAAGAAATATGATATCATAGATTTTGAACTGGGAAACAAGATCACCGGTGCCGGCTTTCCGGTTTACAAAGGAAAAGGAGCCCGTTTGCAAAGAGCACTTATTTCTTATTTTTTAGATAAAAATGTTGCCGCAGGATATACCGAGTTCCAGATGCCGCTTATGGTCAATGAGGCTTCAGGATATGGCACAGGTCAGCTGCCCGATAAAGAAGGGCAGATGTATCATGTCACAGAAGATAACCTTTATCTTATTCCAACTGCCGAGGTGCCTATCACCAATATGTTTAGGGATGATATGTTATCTGAAAATGATTTGCCTATTGCCTGTACAGGCTACACCCCATGCTTTAGGAGAGAAGCGGGATCTTACGGGGCACACGTTCGCGGCCTTAACCGCCTGCACCAGTTTGATAAAGTGGAGATCGTAAGAATTGAAAAACCCGAAAATTCTTATGCAGCCCTGGATAAAATGGTGGAGCAGATTAAGGATATCCTTAGAGAGTTAAAATTGCCATACAGGATCCTTAGGTTGTGTGGAGGTGATCTTGGGTTTACCTCGTCACTAACTTATGATTTTGAAGTATTTTCAACAGCACAGGATAGGTGGCTTGAGATTAGTTCCTGTTCCAACTTCGAGACCTTCCAGGCCAATAGATTAAAACTTAGGTATAAATCTGCCGATGGTTCGAAGCAGCTGGCTCATACTTTGAATGGTAGTGCCCTTGCTTTGCCTCGCGTGCTGGCAGGAATTCTTGAAAATTACCAGACACCGGCAGGAATAAAAGTCCCCGATGTACTCGTGCCTTATACCGGTTTCGATTTAATTGATTAATTGAAATTTTAAATAAACTTTCAAACCTCACAGGTTTCCAAACCTGTGAGGTTTTTTCTTTTTTGAGCAGAATAAGATCCTCACTTTCAGCTTCTAAAAAGGCAATTTAAAGTATATTTACTTAAAACAGTTGCAGATGCGTTTTCTCTACTTCTTTCTCCTTCTTCTTTGCACCCATTTTTCAGGCTTTGCACAGTCAGAGCAGCTGGCGAAGAATTATTTCGACAGGGGCGAATTTGGGAAGGCAGAAAATATCTATGAAAAGCTCCTGGAGCAGGAGCCCTTTAACGCCTCTTTTTTCTACGGACTTATTGCGACCTATCAACAACTTGAAAAATATGGCGAGGCAGAAAAACTGCTCAAACACCGGGTGAATAATACAGCCAATGCGCCTCATTTTCTTGTGGAACTTGGACATAATTATGAATTGCAGGGGAAAAATACCCAGGCAGATCAATTTTACACTGAAGCATTAAGGGCTATAGAGTCCAGGCCAAATTATGCTTTTTCCATTGCCCGGTCTTTTGAAAAATACAGTAAACTCGACAGGGCAGTGACGGCCTATGAACTAGGGATGAAGATGAATCCCGATGCCGAGTATAGTATCCAGCTGGCGCGGCTGTACGGCGAACAGGGAGATATTGAAAAAATGTTTAGTAATTACATTGATGTGCTGGGTAACAACCCCAATTTACTGCCGGGAGTGAGCCGTATTTACAGCCAGTTTATAAGCGATGATCCTGCCAATGAGGCCAATCTCATCTTTAGAAAATTGCTGCTTAAAAAGCTTCAGGAGGACCAGAATATCCTTTATAATAACATGTTGAGCTGGCTTTTTGTGCAGCAAAAGGAGTATCAAAAGGCTTTTCAGCAGGAAAAGGCGATCTACCGCAGGTCAAATCAGGGATTGGGATCAATTCTTCGGCTTACAGTAATGGCACAGGAAGAAGGACAGCTGGAGACGGCTCTGGAGGTACTTGATTTTATCATTGCCGAAGCCCCTAATGAAGATCTTAGGTTGCAGGCCCATCAGCTAAGACTGAATATTCTTCAGGAAACACTTCCGAAAGAAAAATATTCGGAGATAGAGGAGGCTTATAAAGCCCTTTTTGAGACCTATGGGAAGGCAACGGCTATGTTATCTCTTTACATTGATTATGCAAACTTCCTGGCTTTTAAACAGAATAAAATAGCAAAAGCACGGGAAGTTCTAAATGCTTTCCTGGAGCGTGATCTCCAAAAGAATGAAGAAGCAGCTTTAAAAATGGCTTTGGCCGATATTCTTGTGCTCGATGAGAAGTTTAACCAGGCGTTGATCTATTTCTCACAGGTGCAAAACCTGGTGGAGAATGATGTCGTTGCACAAATGGCCCGATTCAAGGTGGCAAAAACCAGCTATTATAAAGGAGATTTTGACTGGGCGACCATACAGTTGGATGTATTAAAGTCGGCCACTTCGCAATTGATCGCCAATGATGCCATGGAATTAAGTCTTTTAATAAGTGAGAATTCCCTGGAGGATAGTACAAGAACAGCTTTGAAACTGTATGCCAGAGCCGATTTGCTGGCTTTTCAGGAAAAGAATGCTAAGGCTATAGAGGTGCTGGATTCTGTCCTTACAAAGCACAAAGGAGAAAAGATTGAGGATGATGCCCTTTTAAAGCAGGCGAAGCTTTATGAGGAGGCAGGGAAATACGAAAAAGCAGAACAGAATTACCTCGCTATCATAGAACATTATAAAAATGAAGTTTTGGGAGATAATGCACATTATTACCTGGCAGAACTCTATGCGGGGAAACTGGATCACCCCGATAAGGCGAAGGAGTTTTATGAAAAAATTATCTTTAATTACGCCGATAGTATTTACTTTGTCGACGCCCGGAAAAAATTCAGGCAACTTCGGGGAGACGAACTCGAATAATGGAATAAATCACGATCCCGCTTAGGGAAAGGAAATATAGCTTATGTATATCTACAATGTCACAATAAATATCCAGGAAAATGTTCACGAGGAGTGGGTGGAATGGATGAAGAAGGAACATATTCCCGATATGCTCAATACGGGAAAATTTACCAGGGCTCTTATGACCAGGGTAATGGTGAAGGAAGAAATGGGGGGCATAACCTACTCGGTTCAATATACAGCCCCAAATAAAGAAATGCTGGAGCGCTATTACGAGGAAGATGCTCAAAATTTAAGGAAGAAATCTGCCATTTTTGAAGGGCAATTTGTAGCGTTTAGGACCGAGCTGGAGGTAGTAAGCGAACAGTAGAAATCCCGGTTTACATGAAAAAAAAATACAACAGGAAAGGTGAAAACCACCACAATACCTATGTGCCCCAACACCAGGATGGTGATGTAAAGGCCAAAAAACATCTGGGCCAGCATTTTTTGACCGATGAAACTGTGGCACAAAGGATCGCCGATACTTTAAGTTATTCAGGTTATCCTTTTGTGCTTGAAATAGGTCCGGGAATGGGAGTGCTTACAAAATATTTGGTCAAAAAAGATGCAGACCTCCATGTGATAGAGATCGATAGGGACAGTGTCGCATATTTAAAGGAACATTATCCTGCGCTTGAAGGAAAGATCCATGAAAAGGACTTTCTAAAATATGATGTAAGCGAGATTTTTGGACAGGACCAATTCGCCATAATCGGGAATTTCCCATATAATATTTCAACCCAGATCGTATTTAAGATGCTGGAACTTCGCAGGTTCATCCCGGAGTTTTCGGGCATGTTTCAAAAAGAAGTTGCTCAGCGCATTTGTGAAAAAGAAGGGAATAAAACCTACGGAATTCTTTCGGTCCTGGTCCAGGCATTCTATGAAGCCGAATATCTTTTTACAGTGCCCCCTTCAGTATTTAATCCGCCACCAAAAGTGGACAGTGGGGTGCTTCGGTTTACCCGGAAAGAAGATTTTTCACTGCCTGTTGATGAAAAATTGTTTTTCAGGGTGGTGAAGACGGCTTTTCAGCAACGTAGAAAAACGCTTCGGAATAGCTTGAAAATCTTTGACCTGCCCGATAGTATTAAAGAAGATAGTATCTTTGACCTTCGTCCGGAGCAGCTTAGTACTGCTCGTTTCATAGAACTTACGCAAAAAATTGAGCCTAATGCAATTTGAGGTAACCGAAGAATATATCGAGCATATTGAACTTCTCATAAAAGAGAAGCGCGAAGCCGAACTCCTGGAGCTACTGGAGGAGGTGCACCCTGCCGATATAGCCGAGATCCTCGATGAATTGGACCTCGACGAAGCTACCTATATCATAAAGCTGCTTGACAGCACCAAAACTTCTGAAGCTCTTATGGAGCTCGAGGAAGATGTGCGGGAACGCATTCTCGATAACCTTACGGCCAAAGAAATTGCCGAGGAGCTTGAGAATATGGATACCGATGATGCCGCCGATATCATCGCAGAACTTTCTGAAGAACGTAAGCAGGAAGTGATCCAGGAAATCTCAGATGAAGAGCACGCCGAGCATATCGTGGAACTGCTGCGCTACGATGAGAATTCGGCCGGGGGACTTATGGCCAAGGAACTTGTGAAAGTTAATGAGAACTGGAGTGTTACCGGTTCCCTCGCCGAGATGAAAGCCCAGGGCGAAAATGTTACCCGCGTGCATTCCATTTATGTGGTTGACGATAAGGGGAGATTAAAAGGGAGGCTTTCCTTAAAAGATCTGCTCACAGCTTCAAGCAAAGCCAACATCAGTGATGTTTATATAGATAAGGTAGATTACGTAACTGTACATACCAAAGGGGAGGAAGTTGCGCGTATCATGCAGAAGTATGACCTGGAAGCTATTCCCGTTGTTGATGAAATGGGCAGGCTCGTGGGCCGTGTCACTGTCGATGATATCCTTGATTTTGTAAGGGATGAAGCCGAAAGAGATTACCAGCTGGCTGCCGGTATTTCTGAAGATGTTGAGGCCGATGACTCCATCCTGCGCCTTACCCGTGCTAGATTGCCCTGGCTTATTTTAGCACTTTTGGGAGGTTTTGTTTCAGTAACAGTTTTGGGGACTTTTGATGCCGCCATGCAGGAACATGCTGCCCTGTTCTTTTTTGTGCCGCTTATTGCCGCGATGGCAGGAAATGTGGGAGTACAATCCTCTGCCATTGTATTGCAGGGTCTGGCCAATCAAAGTCTAAGTGGTTCCCTTTGGAATCGGCTTGTAAAAGAAATCCTGCTCAGCTTGTTAAATGGAGCTGCATTGGCCCTGTTGCTCATCATTGGCGGAATTTTCCTATTGGGATTTGATTTCAAATTTGGTCTTACCGTGGGGATTTCCCTGATTTCGGTGATCGTGATCGCTTCACTTATTGGTACTTTTGTACCTATAATCCTGGACAAGTTCGGGATCGACCCGGCCATGGCTACCGGCCCGTTTATTACCACCAGCAATGACATTTTTGGGATCCTTATTTACTTTTCCATAGCGAAGCTCATCCTGGGCTTTTAATCTTCCAATACCAATTTTAAATTTTCTGAATTTTGGAATTTGGATTTTGGAATTTGAATATTGTTATTCTTTTCATGGGGGCTGCTGCGCACCGGGCTTTCCGCTGTATTTTTTTACCCTCCAAAAAGGGTAAAAAAGATGCCGCTTCAATCCCTGCCCCAACTTCATTTTTGTAATTTAGTTCATCTTAAAAATGCCATTGTATGATACCTATTGATCCCAGAGAAAAATTGAAAAGCTTCAGCAACCATTGGCATCCGCGTCAAATAGGGGTTGTCAATGACATGCAGGTACTCGTAGCGAAAGTGAAAGATGAATTTGTTTGGCATCAACATGATGAAGAAGATGAATTGTTCCAGGTGCTAAAGGGAACTTTGTATCTTCAGTTCGAAGATCGCACAGAGACTGTAAGGGAAGGGGAGATCATTATTGTTCCCAAAGGAGTGAAGCATTGTCCTATGACTAAAGATGGTGAGGAAGTACATATTATGCTGTTTGAAAAACTCAGCACCAAACACACCGGGGAGGTGGAAGACAGCCTCACCCAATCTGACTATCCAAAAATCTGATTTTTTATGACCATTCTTCACGCCGACTCTAATCAACCGACTCTTTTGCAACAGCTCGAAGCTGCAGGATTTACAAACATAGAGGCTTATAATCAAAGTGAGCAGGAGATCCTTGAGAACCAACATTTATATGATGGTATCGTAATTAGGAGCAGGTTTAAAATCGACAGGGATTTCCTTGATGCTGCTCCCAATTTAAAGTTTATCGCCCGTGTTGGGGCTGGTTTGGAGAGTATTGATGTCGAGTATGCCGATAAAAAGGGTGTGAAGCTATTTTCTGCACCCGAAGGAAATAGAAATGCAGTGGGTGAACATGCCCTGGGAATGTTGCTTTCCCTCTTCAACAAACTAAACCAGGCCGACAGGCAGGTGCGGGAAGGCTTATGGTATCGTGAAGCCAACCGCGGAGTGGAGCTCGAAGGAAAAACCGTAGGTATCATTGGCTATGGAAACATGGGAAAGTCCTTTGCCAAAAAGCTGCAGGGGTTTGATGTAAAGGTGGTTTGTTATGACATTTTAGAGGGAGTAGGAGATGAGCATGCAGAGCAGGTTTCTTTAGAAGAATTCAGGAGAGAATGTGATGTGGTGAGTCTGCACACCCCCTGGACTCCGGAAACCAACAGAATGGTGAATAAAGACTTTATACAGGCTTTCGAAAAACCTTTCTGGCTACTCAACACCGCTCGTGGAAAAAGTGTGGTCACCGAAGACCTTGTTACGGCCTTACAATCTGGAAAGATCCTTGGTGCAGGACTGGATGTACTGGAGTACGAAAAAGGTTCTTTTGAAGATCTTTTTACTGAAGCTGCCGAAATGCCAAAAGCACTTCAGGCGCTGCTGGTAATGCCCAACGTGCTCCTAAGTCCCCACGTGGCAGGATGGACGGTAGAAAGCCACAAAAAGCTGGCCGATACCATAGCTCATAAGATCATAAGTCACTACAAGTAAAGGCACCGCATGCGGTGTCTCAGTCACAGTAAAGCACCTTTTAAGGCGTCTCAGCCACAAAAGTAAGATATATGAAAAACAGAGTAACCGGAATCGGCGGGATCTTCTTCAAAACCAAAGATCCAAAAACAACAAAAGATTGGTACAACAAACACCTTGGCCTTAACACAGACCAGTGGGGGAGCACCTTTTGGTGGAAGGATAAGGAAGGAAACGACTGCTCTACCCAGTGGAGCCCCATGAATGAAGACACCGACTATTATGAGCCTTCAAAAAAGCAGTTTATGATCAACTACCGGGTGGAGAACCTGGAAGAATTGCTGGAGGAACTAAAGAAAGAGGGTGTGGAGATCGTGGGGGAGATGCAGACTTTCGATTATGGGAAATTCGGTTGGATCATGGATCCCGACGGCAATAAGATCGAACTGTGGGAACCAAATGATAAGGCTTTTTTATAGCAGCTTCCCTGCCACATTCTTGTCGTGCTTAATTATCTCGTCATTCAGGTATTCCTTGAAAATCCTTAACAATCCGTCTTCCTCGCTTCTAATGAAGTTCAATAATCCTATGATCGCGAGTGGAAAGATGGCAAACTGAATTAAGAAAATTGGCCATTCGAATTTGATAATTATCTGAAGAAAAACAACGAGCAATGGTAGAACGATCAATAATGTAGCAAGGAAAGTTTTGCTTCTTGTTTTTAGTTCAATTTTCGTTTTTGAATTTTCTATTTCAGTCAGTTTCCCATAGAATATGATTTCACTTTTAGTATTTGGCCGGTTTATATCAAATAGTAGGTTGCTGCCGTAGGAAAAATTTAAACTTATTATGAAACTGTTTTCCGTCATCCATATGAAGTGAAATCTTTCTGGATTTTCATTCAATATTTTCTTCAACTCCGCAGGTTTCATTGTTACTCCCAGGTTCTCAGTCCTGGATTTATAAAGGGAGCGAAATTTCATTTTTTAGTTATAGCTATGAGAAATTATTAGGTCCCGAATAACTCAATTTATGGCTTTGGAAAAAGAGGTTTATCAGTTAAACTTAATTTTTAAAAGTATTCAAAAATGCCATTTTTGACTGGTCTGCCGTATTTGTGTTAACCGACTTTGTTACCTGTTGGCCGTCACTTGGATTATTTCTTTTAGTAATTCATAATTGTTTTCCTCAAGTAAATCTATGTTACCAGAAGTTGCACTTTTTATCACAACATTTGTTTTACGTAAAGTTTCAATCATAGGCATGATTTGAGAACTATAGTTATTGAAGAACCTTATCAAATCACCTTTACAACACGGGATTTTATAACCGCTTTGAGAACTTAATATCAGAATTTTATTATCTCTTAGGATTCCAATTATTTCCTTACTGAAGATTCTTTTATTAAAATTGACATCTCGAATTTTAATCCGATCAATTATTTCATCAGAATATATATATTCATAAGGGTCGAGTTTGAACCTATAAATTAGGTAGTTCAGACAAATCAGTTGATTTTTAATTTCTATTTCTGTCTTTTCTTCATTCGCATTTATATATTCATTAATTCTAAAAAATATAAAATCAACTAACTCCTGATTATAATTTTCATCTTCATTTTCTATTTTTCGGAATAACCTAGGAGGATTTTCTGGCCATTCTCTTAGGTGTAAAATATGCCTGTTAAGAATTCGGGGAATTTCGTGACTTCTTTGTTCTACTTTTCCTGGTTCATAACATTTTGCAATACTCCCAGTAATAAAATCTGCAAGTTGTATTAGTGGTTCAGATTTACTGTCCGAAAACTGAAATTCTGGACCTCGAAAAAGCTCCGTTTGATTATGATTGCTTTCAACGTAATTAATGAATCCTTCCATGAACTGATCCGTTCCATGATTGTCAGCTACCAGCTTCAAGTAGGGGTAATAGTCGTATAATTCGTGGTCTAATAAACCATTTATATATTTAAAGAAACTATTTCTAAACTGTAAGCCACTTTCTTCGAAAATTTTTCTTTTATCTACTATAATGCTATAAATCCTAAAATCAAGTGTCGAAATATCTTTCAGAAAATTTATTCTTTTATCAATATTCCTAAATGCTTTTGAATTGGATTTGATTTCTGGTGCTTGGGTATAGTTACTAGCAATTTTTTTAAATTGTTCACGAACCTGTTCAACTGATTCTTCGTCAATTATAATTGCACTTACAATGAAAAAGGTTGTAACACCATCCTTTTCGAAGTGTATACTTTTATCCCCAAATTCATCTATGTATCCTATTTTTTTACTCAAAGTTTTCTTTTAGGCCTTCAGGTAACTTCTTAAACCACAAATAGACCTGTTGTTTCCAGTTTCTATTTACCGGATAAACAAAATCTACCTCAGTAAATTTATTAAATTTTTGTTAAGGAAGTTGAGGGAAAACCGTAAAGAAGCCGGATATCAGGCAAAAATGCTTAAAAATTAAGATATCAGTTTTCTCAAAGAACCTGCACGAAAACCTTTTATTTTAAATATTTCCTAAAGCACAGCTAACTTTTTCCCTGCGGGAATAAGGCCTTACCTTTGCAGCTTCAAAAAAGGCATTTTGAAGGATTATTTTTACTTTCTAAAGGGAAATTTCAGGACGGTAAGTTTCGGGTGGCTGCTGACGCTGCTATCAGGCTTTGGCCAGACCTTTCTCATTTCCCTCTACGTACCCGAGATCATCAGGTCCTTCAGCATTTCTGAAGGTGCTTTTGGAGCGATCTATGCCGGCTGTACGATTGCAGCTTCTTTCATCATGCTTTCCGTTGGTCATACCGTAGATCATAAGCCGGTTAAAAAAGTCACTGCCTTTACCATCACCGCTCTGGCACTTTCCAGCATCCTCCTTGGAGTTTCTGAAAGTATAATTCTCCTTATTGTCGCAGTAACGGGCCTCCGCCTTGCCGGGCAGGGACTGCTCACGCACATCAGCATGACCATTATGTCAAAGCAATACGTGAATGACCGCGGAAAAGCCCTGAGTTTTTCCTCCCTCGGTTTTTCGGTTGGGGAAGCTATTTTTCCGCTGATCATTGCTTTTCTAATAAGCTGGTTCGACTGGAGAGTTGCTGCAATTTCCAGTGGGGTTGCTTTGTTGATCTACCTCATTAGACTTAAATTCACCCGACTTGAATACTTCGATGAAAAGCTGTCGACAAAAGGAAGCCCTTCTCCCTGGTCTTTACTAAAGGATTATAAGTCTGTAGTTTTTGACAGGAAATTTGGGGTAATGATGCCCGCGAGTTTCATCCTTAGCTTTGGTGCAACTGCTATCTTCTTTTATCAGTATGTGTTTGTGGAGAACAAAGGCTGGTCTGTGCAATTATATGCCACCTTCTTTACGGTTTATGCAGTAACCCGTTTCCTTTTTTCCCTTTTTGGAGGGATGTGGGTAGATAAATTCACAGCCAGGAAACTCTTCCGGTATTATTTGATCCCAATCAACTTAGGGCTGTTGCCTTTTGCTTTTATGGAAAGCATTGTAGGAGCATTGATCTTTCTCGTCACCGCCGGAATAAGTATGGGAGTGGCAGGAACGGTAAAAACAGCTTTAATAGCCGAACTCTACGGAACCGAAAAAATGGGAGTGATAAGAAGTGTCTTCACCATGTTCTCGGTCATTAGTACCGCACTGGGACCCTTAGTCGTTGGATTACTAATGGATGCCGGAGTAAGCTTTGAATACCTCATGGCCGGAATTTTTGTCCTCATGGCCCTGATCATCATCAACTCACAACGGATCAAATCCTATCAGGATCAGGAAATACCTGCATAATGCCTTATTCTCGATACAAATCTGTTCCTGCTATCGCAGTTCCAGATTCACTCGAATCGACGGCATTAATTTCGAATCTAATCTGTCCCGGCTACTCTATTTTGAGTCTTACCGGACGATCGGCCTATCGAAAATTTTGCGTAAAAATTGAAATGAGCGAGCCGTAAAATTTTAGGCTGTTTGAGCCTTACGGATTATGAACTTATTAGTGAGCTTGTGGCGAGTTCCTAAAATTTAGGCTCCGAATGAAAATTTTAGCAACATTTTCGTAAGCCTAGATTTTTTGGTTCTTTTTCATCAATGGAAAAAGAACAGAACTCTCATTTTTACGAATTGCCCCATATTTACAGGATCTTGAATTGACAGCAGAAGTCCTGTTTATTGCTAATTGATCATTGTTAATTGATCAAGAAAGCGTGTCTTCGATCTTTTGAACCCTTCCTACTTCGCCTGTTTCCAACCGTACTTTTATTCCGTGGGGATGCATGGGAGATTTAGTAAGTATGTCGGCCACGTAACCATAGGTCAGCCTGCCCGTTCGTTGATCTTGCTTCTGAACTATGGCGACCCTGCTTCCGGCAGTAATATCCTTTCTTGTAGGTTTCATGATTAGCAGTTTAAAGAAATAGAAAATTAACTCCAAGGCTAGCTCAGAGTTATGCAATAACCCAAGTCTAACATCTCAAGTCTAAAATCTCACGTCTAATTCATTCTCTGCTTAGTTCGATCATAGCAGATTTTATTGGTTCTTCGCCTTCAATAGCTTCAAAGGTCATATTTTGAACCAGGGGATCTGCCAGGGACATAATTAAAAGAAAAGCAACATCATCTCTTGGGATCTCTCCTGCGCCTTCGAGCTTGTGTGCAAGTTCTACTTTTCCGGTGCCCATATCATCAGAAAGTCTTCCTGCGCGTATTATGGTGTAGTTTAATCCGCTTTCCTCAAGATGTTTATCTGCTGCTGCTTTTGCTTTAAGGTAATGCTCCAGCTTTGGATGGCTGGAAGGTTCATCTGCTCCCATTGCGCTTAACATGATGAACTTTTTGACTTTAGCCTTTTTGGCTGCATCGATGATTTTAATAGCCCCTTTTTCATCTACTTCCGTAGTTTTTTCCTCTCCGGTATCTCCTCCCGAACCCGCAGCAAAGATCACTTTTTTGACACCTTTCATGGCTCCGGAGAAATCCTCCTGCTCCAGGTCGGCAAGTACCCATTCGACTTCCATGTCCTCAAAAATGGTCTTTTGCTCTTCCTTTCTAATCATGGCCACCGGCTCAAAACTTTGACTGTTGTTGAGGATCTCAATGATCCTTTTTCCTGTGCTTCCGGTTGCTCCTACTATTAATATCTTTTCCATGTTTTTTATTTTTTGCTAAAACAGCAAGTTAAGCATCAAAAAATCTAAATCCAACTTCATGTTTTTCATATAAAGAGCAGGTTTATTTAGGAAGTTCTCCGTTTTTCCGCATTTCGGTGACCTTGCGCTCCAGTTCCTGCTGGAATTCTTCCATTACCGGGCGAACCGTACTTTCGGGTAGATCGGCAATGCGTATGTACATAAGTCCGTCAACTGCGTCATTGAACATAGGATCCACGTTGAAGGCTACTACTTTGGCATTCTGCTTAATATACTTTTTTATAAGCACAGGAAGGCGCATGCTTCCCGGTTCTACCTCGTCAATGATCTTGTCAAATTTATTGAGATCGGCTTTGGTCTCATCAAAAATTAGATCCTTATCCTGGTCCTTAAGTTTTACTTTGAATTCTTTTTTAGGCCTTATGTATTGAGCTACATATGGGTCATAATAATTTGACCTCATGAACTCTATCATTAAAGACTTTGAAAAGTTGGAGAACTTGTTGCTAATACTTACCCCTCCTATAAGGTATTTGTGCTTCGGAAATCTTAAGGTGCAGTGTACTATCCCTTTCCAAAGTAAAAACAGTGGCATGGGACGCTGCTGGTATTCCTTAATAATGAAGGCCCGGCCCATTTCAATAGATTCGCTCATCATTTTATGCAGCTCTGGCTCAAACCTGAAGAGATCCTGCAGGTAAAATCCATTGATTCCATATTTTTCAAAGATCTCGGCGCCCATCCCCATTCGATATGCTCCCGCAATTTTTTTGGCTTCATTGTCCCAGAGGAACATGTGATAGTAATAATCATCAAACTTATCAAGGTCGGTAGACATATTGGTGCCTTCTCCTATTGCCCTGAAGGTGATTTCCCGCAGCCGCCCAATTTCCTTGAGCACATTGGGAATGATCTCTTTTTTGGCAAGAAAGACTTCATAGTTTTTACTTTCCAGTAGTCTTTTATCCAGTTTGCGGCAGAGTTCCACTTCGGCCAACATAAGATCGGAATGTGTTTCTTCTACAATTTTTTTCGGAGGTTTCGGGATCTTAAAATTCTTTGGAATTCCTTTCAAAAATGGCTTTTTTTCAAAGGCATTGGCAAGCATGTAAGTTTTTCGGCGTAAGAAAGCCGTTAAAGACTCTACGGTTGTGATCTCCTCCAGGTCCTTGGGTTGGATAGGATTTCCAATGCGCACTTTGATCTTGCGTCTTTTTTGTGAAAGCATCTCGCTGGGCAGCTTTGCAGTTCTAAGGACATCACTTACCGAAGCCAGTTTATAGAAGAAAGTGCTGTTCTTGGCATGAAAGTAAACCGGGATCACAGGGACTTTAGCCTTCTGGATTAGCTTCATGGCCGCAGGATCCCACGGCCGGTCCACGATCCTTCGTTCATCACGGTATGTGGAAACTTCTCCCGCCGGGAAAATTCCCAAAGGTTTCCCCTCCTGTAAATGGGTTATGGCTTCTTTTATGCCTTTTGTGCTGGATTGTGCCTCCTTGTGATCTTCAAAAGGATTGACAGGCATGATGAAAGGTTGTATCGGCTCAATACGCTGAAGCAGGAAATTGGCGATCACTTTGAAATCCTCCCGCTGTGAAAGCAAAAGCTTGAGCAAAATCATCCCGTCAATCCCTCCCAGGGGATGGTTTGAAATAGTAATAAAAGGTCCTGACTTTGGGATTCGCTTTAAGTCATCTTCAGGAATTTCGAAATCTATTTCAAAACCTTTCAGAATTGAATCGATAAATTGAGGGGCAGTCATATGCTTTCGCTTATCATACTCCTTATTGATCACCGAAAGTTGTGTGGTTTTAAGGACTATCCACCCTATAGAAGTTCCTATAATTCCGAATTTGTCCAAATTCATGACTTTGGCAACTTCTTTTGCACTTACAATTCCCATTGAGATTATTTTTTAAGTCTTAAGGTATGGCTACTAATTGCACGGTTTCCCGGGTAGTTTGTTTGAGCAGGATCTTCTTGTCCTTTTCCAGTGCCTCTACAGCTTTTTCATCAAAATGCCTTATCGTGTAAAGAGAAACGCCTGTGTTATAACTCACTCTAAAAGTCGCCTTTAAATGGTTGATCAACTTTTCCAGGTTATTAAATTTATTGTCAATACATACGGAAAAGCTAATGGCTGAATTTTGAATAAGGTCCACTTTTATCTGGTATTTATGAAATAAATTGAAGATTTCACTAATATTTTTTTCCAGGATAAAGGAAAAGTCCAGTGAAGATAAAGAGATTAAAACCTGGTCTTTTTTGACAATAAAGCACGGGATCTTTGGAAGAATGGGTTGCCCCTTTCTTACTGCCGTTCCCGGGTTCACAGGATTCAAAAATGATTTCACATACAACGGGATTTCCTTTCGCTGCAATGGCTGTAGCGTCTTTGGATGGATCACCGAAGCCCCGTAGAAAGCGAGTTCTATGGCTTCTTCATAGGAGATTTGCTCCAGCAGGTGTGGGTTTTCAAATGCTCTTGGATCTGCATTCAACACTCCCGGGACATCTTTCCATATGGTTACGCTTTCGGCATTAAGGCAATAGGCGAAAATTCCGGCGGTGTAATCACTTCCTTCCCGTCCCAAAGTAGTGGAAAAGTTATTAGGGTCACCACCAATAAATCCCTGGGTAATCGTGAGGTTTTTTGGATTAACCTTTAATTTAATTTGTGCCTGGGTCTCCTCCCATTGCACCTGTGCATCACGGTAAGTACTATCTGTCCGAATGCAGTTTCTCGCGTCAAGCAGGTCATTTTTGATTCCGCGGGAAGAAAAATAAGTGCTAACAATATTGGTTGATAATAACTCTCCATAGATCACAACCTGATCGTATACAAAGTCGTAATTGGTCGAGCGGTTATGATTAAGGAAATTCTCCAGTTCCTTAAATATATCGCGCACTTGAGCAAAAGCAGAATGATCTTTATTTTCGAAAAGTCCTAAAAGGATCTCCCTGTGAAGCTCTTTTACCGGCTGAAGAGCATCATTAAAATGCCCCTTTTGAAGATAGTCTTTAACGACCTCCTCCAGGGCATTTGTGGTCTTTCCCATGGCCGAAATAACGATAAGCTTTTCATTAATTCCTTCTCCCTCCAAAACCTTGAGTACGTTCTTTACTCCGCCGGCATCTCTTACAGATGCGCCTCCAAATTTGAATACCTTCATCTGCCAGTTTCTACGTAGTTGGTGATTCCGTTCTCATCCATCTGCACTGTGTACCAACCCTCAAGAATATTAGCTCCGCTGCGTTTGTAAAAGTCAATGGCATGTGTATTCCAGTCCAGCACCACCCATTCCACACGTTTTAGTCCCTGTTCCCGGGCATATTCAATTACCTTTCGATATAATAGGTTTCCAAGTCCGGTACCTCGTTTCTCTTCTCTTACAATAAGATCCTCGAGATGCAGCGTGCGACCTTTCCAGGTTGAAAAGCGATAGTATACAAGAGCCATACCTTCGATCTTTCCGTTTACTTCAGCCACAAAAACATGAAAAAGCGGATGCTCTCCAAAACCTTCCTTTTCTAAAGTCCCGACAGTGGTAATTACTGCATCGGGTTCTTTTTCAAAGGCGGCCAGTTCTTTAATTAATTCCAGCACTGCCGGCATGTCTTCCTTTCTTGCATCTCGAATTATCTTATCCATAGCTTTTGTTTAAGGACAAAAATAGAGATTTGATTTTAAGATTAAATTACGAAAACGTTATAGTCGCTTAAAATATTTTGGTTTAGTTTTGTCCGGTAAAGCATATTTACTACTTCCATGATCAAGAAAAATCAAACATTAGGCGAGTTTATTATTGAAAATCAGGCCGAATTCGCTTACTCCTCAGGAGAACTTTCCAGATTAATCAATTCCATAAGGCTTGCCGCCAAAGTGGTAAATCATGAGGTTAACAAAGCCGGGCTAGTAGATATTACAGGGGCAGCAGGAGAAACCAACGTACAGGGCGAAGATCAACAAAAGCTGGATGTATATGCTAACGAAAAGTTTATCCAAACCCTTACAAACCGGGAGATTGTGTGCGGGATCGCTTCCGAAGAGAATGACGATTTCATAACCATTGCCGGTTCGAATAATGACCATAAAAATAAGTATGTTGTTTTAATGGACCCGTTGGATGGTAGTTCTAACATTGACGTTAATGTTTCTGTAGGTACCATTTTCTCAATATATAGAAGGGTTAGTCCTGTTGGAACCCCTGTTCAGCTGGAGGATTTTCTACAGCCCGGGAATAAACAGGTCGCCGCAGGTTATGTTGTTTATGGAACTTCCACGATGCTTGTATATACTACCGGGCACGGAGTAAATGGTTTTACCCTTAACCCTGCGTTGGGATCATGGTATCTGTCTCATCCTAATATGAAGTTCCCCGAAAAAGGATGTATTTACTCTGTTAATGAAGGAAATTACGTGCATTTTCCACTGGGAGTGAAAAAATATATAAAGTACTGCCAGGAAGAAAAGGAAGACAGGCCTTATACTTCGAGGTATATTGGATCTCTCGTTTCCGACTTTCACAGGAATATGATCAAAGGTGGTATCTATTTTTATCCAACCACCTCCAGTGCCCCGAATGGAAAGTTGAGGTTGCTTTACGAATGTAACCCTATGGCCTTTATTGCCGAACAGGCGGGTGGGAAAGCCAGTAACGGCTTTGACAGAATTCTTGATATTGATCCTACCGAGTTGCACCAACGTGTGCCCTTCTTCTGCGGAAACAGGGAAATGGTGGAGAAAGCCGAAGAATTCATGGCTAAAAACCCCGAATAACTTCAGCTTCTAAAAAGGCATTTTATGAACCTATTTATTCTTGTATAACAAGTAGCGGTAGTCATCAAAACTCATCCCGCTAAAGATTTCCATGGAACGTTTAATGATCCCTTCAGAAACCTGGGGCGAGAAGCCCATACCTATTGCGTATTTGCGCAGCAATTCTACCTCTTCCTCATCTATGTCATGGTCTGAATAAATGATCCTGAAAAGATCATAAAGTCTCTCAAGCCGTCCTTCCATTGAATTATTAGGGTGAATTGGAAATGCATTTGGATTTTTAAGCACCTTAGTATACTCGTCTTCCTGAATATCGAGCTTCATCGCGAATCTCTTTAACTGGGCTTCTTCCCGGTCATTAATAGGTCCGTCTGCAGCGGCAAGATTTACAATTGAAGCAAAATGCCCTAAATTTCTAAGGTGTTCCCCGGTTCCAAATAGGTCTGAAAATGACATAGTCTAGTATTTTTTACTCAAATATAATAAAATAAGGGTATTTAATGATTGTGCTTTGGGGGTTTCCCCCACTTTAAAAGCGGGGGCCGCGCTTTCCGCTCATAGTCCCTCGCCTTTACAGGCTTCGGGAGCTTTCCGCTGCAATCGCTAACCCATCAAAAAGAGCCTGGCAGTTTTAATTTTTTCCTAATGCCACAGCTGCCCTGTAGAAATATTCCTAACTTGAAATTATGCCGCTTAAAAAACAGAAAAAAACCCTGCTTTGTTTTAATGAAAAAGGGATCTTCTGCGAACCTGCAGGAGTATATCTCGATCCATGGAAGCCGGTCGATAAAGCCATTATCACTCACGGTCATGCAGATCATTCCCGCTGGGGACACAAGAAGTATATTACTCACCACACCAATGTTCCAATTATTAAACACAGGCTGGGAGATATTGAAGTTTCAGGCAAGGAGTATGGGGAAACCTTTACGATCAATAATGTGAAATTCTCATTACATCCTGCAGGACATATCATTGGTTCATCCCAGGTGAGAGTTGAGCACAAGGGGGAGGTGTGGGTGTTTAGCGGAGATTATAAGACCGAAGATGATGGTTTGGCTGTGCCTTACGAACCTGTGAAATGCGATGCTTTTATTACGGAATGTACTTTTGGATTACCGGCCTTCAAATGGCTCCCGCAGGAGCAGGTGATGAACGATATCAACAGCTGGTGGCAACAGAATCAGTCTGAAGGTAAGACTTCTATTCTTTTTGGCTATTCCCTCGGAAAAGCCCAACGGCTACTGAAATTTTTAGATCCGTCTATAGGCAAGATCTTCACCCACGGAGCGATTGAAAACATGACCGAGGTAGTCCGGTCTTTTGCTGAACTTCCGGAAACCACCCGCATTACCAGGGAAACAAAGAAAGAAGAAATCAGAGGCGGAATGGTGCTGGCACCCCCCAGCGCCCATGGCAGTACCTGGATCAGGAAAATGGTACCCTTCGAAACAGGAATGGCCAGCGGCTGGATGGCTTTTCGCGGAGCCCGCCGCCGCAGAGCCGTCGACCGCGGATTTGTACTTTCAGATCATTGCGACTGGCAGGGACTGTTGTCGTCCATAAAAGCTACAGGTTGCGAGCGGGTGATCTGCACACACGGTTATTCAGAAATATTTTGCCGCTTCCTGAACGAACAAGGTTACGACGGCCGTACCGCCGAAACCCAATACCAAGGAGAGCTAGCAGAGATGAACTCAAAATCAGAGGACAATGATCAATGAACAAATAGCAATTAACAGTGATAAATAGTCGGTGTTCAGTGGCCAGAAAAAGTAACAATAATCAATAATCAATAATCAATATTCAATATCCCAAATAACCAATCACTAATCCCTAATCACCAAGAACCAGCGTGAACGAATTCGCAGCACTTATAAGGGAACTTGACAGCACCAACAAAACCACGGTGAAGGTGGCGGCATTGACGCGCTATTTTCAACGGGTGCCCAATAAGGATAAAGTGTGGGCAATTGCAATCCTCTCGCACCGTCGTCCCCCAAGGCCGGTCAATACTACCCTGTTACGACAATTTGCAGCGGAACTTGCAAATATTCCCCTCTGGTTATTTGAGGAATCCTACCACATAGTTGGAGATCTCGCAGAAACTATTGCGCTGGTGATTCCCCCGGCAGAAGAATCCAGTGAGAAAAGCCTTAGCCAGTACCTGGAGGAAATGATCGACCTTAAAGCAGCTACCGAAGCCGAAAAGAAAGAATATCTTCATGAAAATTGGGCTGCTCTAAATTATTATGAACGCTTTGTTTTTACCAAGCTTATAACTGGTAGTTTCAGGATAGGAGTGAGTCAGAAGCTAATGACCCGCGCGCTTTCAAAAGCAACTGATATTGATGAGGATGTGTTGGCCTACAAGCTCATGGGCGACTGGGGCCCGCAAAAAATCACCTTCCAAAAACTCATTTTAGAAGAGAATGAAGAAGATTTCCTTTCCAAACCTTATCCCTTCTACCTGGCCTATGCTATTGAGGTGGAACCGCGGGAGCTGGGAGATCCTTCAGAATGGTCGGCCGAACATAAGTGGGATGGGATAAGATCCCAGGTGGTGATCCGGAATCGGGAGATCTTCGTGTGGAGCCGTGGCGAGGAACTGGTGACCGATAAATACCCGGAGTTTTCGTCATTTTTAGAAGTTATTCCGGATGGAACTGTAATAGACGGGGAGATCCTCCCCTTTCCCGATGGGGAAATTGGAACTTTCAATGACCTGCAAACCCGAATCGGCCGGAAAACAGTTTCCAAAGCTTTACTCAATAAAACACCCGTGATCCTGAAAGCTTATGACCTGCTGGAGTGGGAGGGAAAGGACATAAGAACATTACCTTATTCAAAACGTCGTAAAATACTCGAGGATTTGCATGACGAGGTAGATACTGAAGAATTGCCTTTTCACCTTTCCCAAACTATTTCATTTACTGATTGGGAGGAGGCTGTTGCTGAACGGGAACGGGCGAGGGAGGTCAGGAGTGAAGGTTTGATGCTTAAACGTTGGGATTCGCCATACCTGGTGGGTAGAAAAAAGGGCGATTGGTGGAAATGGAAAGTAGAACCGCTTACAGTAGATGCTGTGCTCACGTATGCCATGCGCGGCCACGGCAGGCGCTCCAATCTTTTTACAGATTACACCTTTGCACTGTGGCAGGATGATGAGCTTGTTACTTTTGCAAAAGCATATTCCGGACTCACCGATGCGGAATTCCGGCAGGTAGATGCGTGGATCAAGAGGAACACCTTGGAGCGCTTTGGACCCGTACGGTCAGTAAAACCGGAATTGGTATTTGAGATCGCTTTTGAAGGCATAGCCGAATCGAAAAGACACAAAAGCGGCGTAGCCACCCGGTTCCCCCGAATCCTAAGATGGAGACAGGACAAGAAAATAGAAGAAGCAAATACAATAGAAGAATTGAAGCAGTTGATCCATTAGTAAATTGAGGTGCGACGGACCACCCCGTCTCCGCTCCGCGGATCCACCCCTCCTTGAAATAAGGAGGGGTGCTTTGCCTGCAGCTAGCTGCAGGCAGTGTGTAGAATGGGAAACAAAGAATAAAGTTTGAAGAAGAATTCAAAATAGTAAAAAAAACAAAAGCTCCTTCCCTTGCTAAGGGAAGGTGGATCCGGCGAATAGCCGGAGACGGAAGGGTCCGTGCTGGAAACAAATCACCCTACCAAAAGACAAAGCTTGTTATGAAAAAGAGAATCCACAACAAAAAAAATCTCGAACCCTACCGCAAGAAACTCCGCCACCATGGAACTACTGCCGAGGCCTATCTGTGGACGCATTTGTAGCAAAAGAAGCTGGAGGGAAGGAAATTCAGGAGGCAGCACAGCATCCTTAACTTCATAGTCGATTTCTACTGCGCAGAAGAAAAGTTGGTTATAGAAGTCGACGGGCAGTATCATATGAACCCAACCAATGAGGAAAAAGATGCGGCAAGAACTAAAAAATTAGAAGAATTTAACCTGATGGTGATCAGGTTTGAGAACAGAACAGTATTTGATAATTTGGATTGGGTGCTGGAGGAGATAAAAAGAAATTTCAAAAACGACGGGCCACCCCGTCCTTCGGACACCCCTCCTTAAAATAAGGAGGGGAGCTTTGGCTACAGCTTGCTGGAGCCAGTGTATAGACTGGGAAATAAAGAATAAAGTTTGAAGAAGAATTATAAATGGTAGCACAAATAGCTCCTTCCCTTTTCCAGGGAAGGTGGCTCCGCCGCAGGCGGAGACGGAAGGGTCCAACCGGAGCACAAGCATGAATAACAAACAACTCATAAAACTTGCCGACGACTGGTTCAAATCCCGGTCCTGGAAATCTTTTGCTTTTCAAAAGGAATCCTGGAAGGCATTTTTGGATGGTAAACACGGACTCCTTAATGCCCCAACGGGAAGCGGAAAGACCTACGCCCTCTGGATTCCTATTGTGCTGGACTACATCAGGCAAAATCCAGATTATAAGACCAAACATAAACCCGGCCTTAAGGCTATCTGGATCACCCCGTTGCGGGCACTTTCGGTAGAAATCGAACAGGCGGCGAATCGGTTCGCCCAGGATATCGGTAGCGGACTCACAGTAGGGATCAGGACGGGAGATACTTCCCAGAAATTACGTGCCGCACAGAAAAAACAAATGCCCGACCTGCTAATAACCACGCCCGAAAGTTTGCAGCTGCTACTCGCTTCAAAAGACTATGCAAAGACTTTTAAGAACCTTAATGCTATAGTCATTGATGAGTGGCACGAGCTGCTTGGGACAAAACGAGGAGTGCAGATCGAACTGGCTCTTTCCAGACTCAAAACTGTGGCTCCAAAAATGAAGATCTGGGGGATCTCTGCCACCATTGGTAATCTGCAGGAGGCGCGGGAAGTCCTGTTGGGTCCGGGATCGAAAGCCTTTGATAATTCGGTTTTGATCAGGGCCGATATTAAAAAGAAGATCACAGTGAAATCCATCATTCCGGAGAAGATGGAAACTTTCCCCTGGAGGGGACATTTGGGGCTGCACCTCATTGATGAGGTGGTGCCAATCATCCGGAAGTCGAGAACGACGCTGCTCTTTACGAACACCCGTTCCCAATGTGAGATCTGGTTTCAAAAAATACTTCAGAAATATCCTGAATTCGCTGGGGAGCTGGCCATGCATCATGGCAGTATCAACAAAGAGACAAGGTTGTGGGTGGAGCAGGCGATTCGGGATGAGCAGCTAAAGGCGGTGGTGGCGACTTCCAGTCTAGATCTTGGAGTGGATTTCGCTCCGGTGGAGACGATCATCCAGATTGGCGGACCTAAAGGTGTGGCGCGATTTCTTCAAAGGGCAGGTCGAAGCGGACACCAGCCGGGAAAGGAGAGTGTGATCTACTTTTTGCCCACGCACGCCATGGAACTCATTGAGGCTTCTGCATTACAAAAAGCTGTTAAGCACACTGTGGTGGAAGATCGTATCCCTTACCTCAATTCTTTTGATGTGCTGGTTCAGTATTTAACCACTCTTGCAGTTTCCGACGGATTCTTTCCAAAGGATATTTATCCTGAAGTGAAATCCACTTTCTGCTATCAGGCACTTTCCGAAGAACAGTGGGAATGGCTGCTCAATTTCATCACGCAGGGGAGTCAAACGCTGCAGGCTTACGATGAATACAAAAAGGTAGAGATCGAAGAGAATGGACTCTTTAAGGTGAACAATAGGGCAGTTGCCATGCGGCACCGACTACAAATAGGAACCATTGTAAGCGACGCGGTGCTTGCGGTAAAATATCTTGGTGGCGGCTATATCGGCACAATTGAAGAATGGTTCATCTCAAAACTCAATCCTGGCGATGTCTTTACCTTTGCGGGCAAGAACCTTGAGCTGTACCAGATCAAGAATATGCAGGTGATCGTGAAGAAATCAAAGGTGAAAAATTCCCGCTTCCCCAGCTGGGCAGGCGGCAGGATGAGCTTTTCGGCACAAATGAGTGAGCTGCTTCGGGAGGAGATGTTTGTTGCTTCAGAAATTGAAGAAGCTTCTAATGCAGAAACTTCAACCGAACTCCAGGCGATGCATAACATTTTTCAGAGGCAAAAGAGAGAATCCATTATCCCCAAAAAAGATGAATTTCTAATCGAAACCTTTAAAACGCGCGAAGGATATCACGCTATTTTTTACCCTTTTGAGGGCCGGTTTGTTCATGAAGCCATGGCCAGTCTGCTCGCCTACCGGATAAGCTTACTGTCGCCCATTACTTTCTCTCTTGCCTTTAATGACTACGGATTCGAACTGCTTTCCGATCAGCAAATCGACATGCAGCAGGTGTTTGACAATGACCTTTTTTCTGCCGAATACCTCATGGATGATCTTCAGAAAAGTTTGAACTCGACTGAAATGGCCCGCAGGAAATTTCGGGATATTGCTGTCATCGCCGGAATGGTCTTCACCGGATTTCCGAATAAGATGATCAAGACCAAGCATCTGCAGTCTAATTCCCAGCTACTTTTCAGCGTTTTCAGGGATTATGAACCGGACAATTTATTGTTTCAGCAGGCGTTTAGAGAAACATTCGAGCATCAATTGGAGGAAGGAAGATTAAGATTGGCCATGGAACGCATTTCGGAACAGAAATTGGTTTGGAAACAATGCGAAAAACCCACACCTTTCGCCTTCCCGATCATTACCGACAGGATGCGTGAGAAATTATCTTCAGAAAAACTGGAGGACCGAATCAAAAAAATGATGGCTCAATGGGGAGACCTGTAGCTTCAAAAATGACAAAAACACTTACCCTCTTTAACCAGACCTTTATTTTACATCCTTCCGGAGCTATGTTTTGGGAGGAAGAAGACCTGCTGGTGATAAGTGACGTGCACCTGGGGAAGGTTTCTCATTTCAGGAAATTTGGAAGTGCAGTGCCGCAGAAGGCCATTGCCGGCAATTTCAAAAAAATGGATGAGGTGATCGGCTTTTTTGACCCCTCTAAAATTGCATTTTTGGGAGATCTTTTTCACAGCTCTCTCAATAAGGAATGGCTTCTTTTTGAGCAATGGATGGAAACCGTTTCTGCTGAAGTTATTCTTGTGGAAGGAAATCACGACATTATTTCTCCGCTGAAGTACGAAGCTCTTGGTATTTTTATTACTTCGGAAATGACCATAAAGAATTTTCTTTTCACCCACCATCCCGAAGAAAGAGCAGGTTTTTTCAATTTTTCGGGACATATACATCCCGGGGTGAAGATCAATGGTCTTGGGCGACAACAACTGAAGCTTTCCTGCTTTTTCAAGTCAAAAGATCAGCTCATCCTGCCCGCATTCGGAGAATTCACCGGAAAACACATCCTCATTCCGCAAGGAGATGATGAGGTGTATGTGGTGACGAAGGAGGAAGTGATTTGTTTGAATGAATAAAATAGAATCAAGGATCTAGAGACTAGAATCAAGACTTTTTTTAGAGCCTTATATTGGGCTAAAGCCCTGTTAGAACTTCAAATTTTAACCACAGGCTAAAGCCTGTGGCAATTCAAGGGGTATAAAACATTGCATTCAATTTCTTAGAGAAATGATGAATTGTCACCGCCTTCAGGCGATCAGAATAGCATTACAAAGGGCTTTAGCCCAATCTTTGGATCATTATAATGAGAGATGAAGGTTTTTATTTTGAGGAGTGGAAAGAAATATATTGAATTGCCTCAGCCTTTAGGCGAGGATCAGAGAAGAGGTAAGCAAAAGGGCTTTAGCCCAATTGTTCATCCTGGAATTTCTTAAAATTGTATTTTTTTATGAATTGCTCATATTCTTCCTGAAATGATTTCTTTCTGTGATGCTCTTCCTGATTTTTAATATAGTCTCTTACTCTGTCAATATTAGATTCAGAAACAGAAACAGCGAAATAATCATTTTGCCATTCAAATCTTTCAGAAGTTAAATTGTTTTTGTTGATCCAATGAGAAGATTCTCCTTTGATCAAATTGATCACCTTTTGAATGGTTTGATCAACTCCTAAAGAGACAAGACAGTGACAATGGTCTGAATACCCATTGACGAAATCTACAAATATTCCCTTTGATCTGGCATTTTCTGCTATATGCTGCCACACCTGCTTCCTGAGTTCTAAAGTTTTGAGATGAGGAACTCTATTTTTGGTGCTCCATACAAAATGGATGTAAATCTTTATGTGAGGCATGGTGCTTTGCTAATTGGCGGTTGATGAATTTAATAAAATAATCTGATACAAAAAGATTGGGCTAAAGCCCTTGGGATTTTGTCTTTTTTAACCCCTGGCTGAAGCCAGTGGCAAATCATTAATCAAAAATGAAAATGATCCTCATTCATGAATTTCCTCTGCCTTTTTAATTTGAGGCATATTTCACTTCAGTTAATTGAGATTTGGTTTAATGATAATATTTATAAAAAGAGGTTGGGCTAAAGCCCTGTTCTGGATCAACTAATAAACCCCTGGCTGAAGCCAGTGGCAATTCATAGGTTGCAACATAAATTATTTTCAAATTCATGAATTGCCTCCGCTGAATTGCCTCCGCCTTAAGGCGGAGGACCAGAGAATGATGAGAAATAGGGCTTTAGCCCAATCCTTTTCTTTTAACTCTTCCTTAATTCCTTCAGCTTTAGCTGAAAGGCAATAACTTCTTATCTTTGCACCAAATTTTTATTTTTTGAGTAAATCTTCTATTGCCCAAAGCTTTGCACAGTCTGCGCCACAGCAGGATCTGGGGAAAGCGCTTGCCCTGCCGCGAACTCATGTTGAACTCAAAGGCCTCGTTGGATCGGCACTTTCCTTTGTGGTGGCCAATGCTTTTGAGGAAGCCGAAAAGCCTTTTTTGCTGATCTTCAATGACAAAGAGGAGGCTGCCTATTATCTAAATGACCTCGAACAGCTGTTGGGCGATAAGAATGTGCTTTTCTACCCCGGAAGTTATCGCCGGCCTTACCAACTGGAGGAGACTGATAACGCCAACGTACTTTTGCGGGCTGAGGTGCTTAACAGGATCAACTCCCGAAAGAAACCTGCTTTAATAATTACCTATCCCGATGCCCTTTTTGAGAAGGTAGTGACACGGAAGGAACTCGAGAAAAACACGCTGAAGATCAAGGTCGGTGACGAACTTTCCATTGACTTTGTGAACGAAATCATGTTCGAGTACAAGTTTAAAAGAGTGGATTTTGTAACCGAACCCGGAGAATTTTCGGTGCGTGGGGGGATCCTGGATGTGTTTTCTTTCAGCAATGACGAACCGTACAGGATCGAGTTCTTCGGAGATGAGGTAGAGAGCATCAGGACCTTTGATGTGGAGACGCAGCTGTCGACAGATCAGGTGAAGAAGATCACGGTAATTCCAAATGTGGAGCACAAGCGGCTTCAGGAGGTGCGGGAGAGTTTTCTGAAATACATTTCAGAAAAAACGGTGATCTTCAGCAAGGATACAGAGCTGCTTTATGATCGCCTGGACAAACTCTTCAGCAAAGCCGAAGAAGCTTTTAAAGATCTTTCCGAAGAAATAAAGCATAACGAACCCGAAGAATTGTTCTGTAATTCGGCACTTTTGAAGGAGCAGATGCAGGAGTATTCACTGGTGGTAACGAATTCCCGTCATCCTGAACTTGTTTCAGGATCTAGACCGGAGACAATAGCATTCAGTACTAAACCGCAACCATCCTTCAACAAGAATTTTGAGCTGCTTATTCAGAATCTGAGGGAGAATACGGAAGATGGTTATACGAATTATATTTTCTGCGTAAGCGAGCAGCAGGCCAAGCGTTTCCATGACATTTTTGACGATATGGAGGGAGAGGTGAAGTACAAAACCGTGGTGCTTTCCATGTATCAGGGGTTTATTGATGAGGCTTCAAAAATGATTTGCTACACAGATCACCAGATCTTTGAGCGCTACCATAAATTCCACCTCAAGAACGGTTATGCTAAAAAGCAGGCGATCACGCTGAAGGAATTGACCAACCTGGAAGTCGGCGATTATGTAACTCATATCGACCACGGAATAGGGAAGTTCGGCGGACTCCAAAAGATCGATGTGGAGGGCAAAAAACAGGAAGCGATCAAACTTATTTATGGCGAACGCGATATTCTGTACCTGAGCATCCACTCGCTGCACAAGATCTCAAAATACAACGGCAAGGACGGGAAGCCGCCTAAGATCTATAAACTGGGCAGCAACGCCTGGAAGAATCTGAAACAAAAGACCAAGGCGCGGGTAAAACATATCGCCTTCAACCTTATCGAATTATACGCCAAGCGCAGGCTGCAGAAGGGCTTTGCCTATGGTCCGGATTCCTATTTACAGCACGAGCTCGAGGCCTCTTTCCTTTACGAAGACACGCCCGACCAAAGTACCGCCACAGCCGATGTGAAGGCCGATATGGAAAATGAACGGCCCATGGACCGCCTGGTGTGCGGGGATGTTGGCTTCGGAAAGACAGAGGTTGCCATAAGAGCAGCATTTAAAGCAGTAGATAACGGGAAACAGGTGGCTGTGCTGGTGCCCACAACAATTTTGGCCTTTCAGCATTACAAGACCTTTACCGAACGCCTGAAGGATTTCCCCGTTACCGTCGATTACCTGAACCGCTTTAGAACGGCAAAGGAAAGAAGGACCACTTTGGAAGAGTTGGAGAACGGAAAGGTGGATATCGTCATTGGAACGCATAAACTGGTCAATAAGGCGGTAAAATTCAAAGATCTGGGGCTGCTGGTTGTGGATGAGGAGCAGAAATTCGGGGTGGCTGTAAAGGACAAGCTGAAGACCATCAAAGAAAATGTTGATACCCTCACATTAACCGCAACGCCCATTCCGCGTACATTGCAGTTCAGTTTAATGGCTGCAAGGGATCTTTCTACCATTACTACTGCGCCGCCAAACCGGTATCCTATTGAGTCGCACGTGATAAGATTCTCAGAAGAGACCATTCGCGACGCGATCTCATATGAGATTCAGCGGGGTGGGCAGGTGTTCTTTATCCATAACCGGGTGGAGAACATAAAGGAAGTCGCCGGAATGATACAGCGCCTGGTGCCCGATGCGAAGATCGGGATAGGGCATGGGCAAATGGAAGGGAAAAAGCTGGAGACTTTGATGCTGAAGTTCATGAATGGAGAGTTCGACGTGCTGGTTTCGACCACCATTGTTGAAAGCGGACTCGATGTACCAAACGCAAATACCATTTTCATTAATAACGCCAATAACTTCGGACTCTCAGATCTGCACCAAATGCGGGGACGTGTCGGCCGAAGCAACAAAAAAGCCTTCTGCTATTTCATTACTCCGCCATATTCTGCCATGACAGATGATGCCCGGAAGCGAATTACTGCCCTGGAGCAATTCAGTGAACTGGGAAGCGGATTCAACATTGCGATGAAAGATCTGGAAATTCGTGGCGCGGGAGACCTTCTAGGAGGGGAACAATCTGGGTTCATCAATGAAATAGGCTTTGATACTTACCAGAAGATCCTGAATGAAGCCATCGAGGAACTGAAGGAAAATGAATTCAGGGATCTTTATGAAGGGAAGGAGACAGAAGATAAAGAATACGTGAAGGATACGCAGATCGACACCGATTTCGAATTGCTGTTCCCGGATGACTACATCAACAACATTTCTGAAAGGCTGAACCTCTACACCCAGCTCAATAACCTGAAAACTGAAGAAGAGCTTCAGAAATTTGAGGCCGAACTAATCGACAGGTTTGGAGAACTACCTGCAGAGGCTGAAGATCTGCTTAACAGCGTCCGTATCAAGTGGATCGCTTCCAAGATCGGGCTCGAGAAGATCGTGATGAAGCAGGGCAAACTGATAGGTTATTTTATTGCCGACCAGCAGTCACTTTTCTACCAGAGCAAAGCTTTTACACGAGTACTGCAATACGTGCAAACGCATCCGCACAGTTGTACCATGAAAGAAAAGAAAACCCGCAGCGGGTTGAGATTGTTGCTGACTTTCGAAAAAGTAACTTCTGTAGATAAAGCTTTAAAAGTGCTTCAGCCACTGGATGTGAAGGTGGCGGTGGAAGCCCCCTAACCCCCGAAGGGGTAAATTTAATGGAGGAAAAATAACACCTCTCAAAAATAGCATTTTTGAGAGGTGATTTGAACAGACCTCACAGGTCTCCAAGGTCAGTGAGGTCTTTTTTTTAGGTTCTGCTGTCCAGGTTTTCTCCTTCATTTGTTCCTTTGATTCTATTGTGATACAATTTTTCTAAAGGAACACTGGTCAAACCATGGACCAGAGTGGAAGCAGCCACGATAAGACTGGGAATGATCCAGGCGTCTTCAAGATTTGCCTTGTCCTTAGAAAGTACTGCGTAATAAAGCGCAGCAATTCCAATGGGTCCGAACCAACCCATAAGGAGGACGCTGTATATTTTCTTCCGGAATTGTGGCATTATCGGCATGAGGAGTAAAAGTGCCGGCAGTCTTCTAAGGAAGAGGATAAGAATTACGATCCAGACCGAAGTCCAGCCCATGCCATACCACTCCTGCCAGGGCAGCATAAGTCCCAGAATAAAAAACACCGGAATGGTAGTAATTCGTTCCATTGTCTCCTGCACTCTCTGTTCCTTGAGATCTTCGTTTGCTGTAATATCCTTTGCGAAGGCGAAACCCCCTACAAATACTGCAATGATCGGATTCATTTTAAGCAGGTGAAATCCTCCCATGAGAAGGAGCGCCACAGCTATGGAAAATGACAGAAGGGTTTTAGCGTTCAGATAACCTGCCTGGTGAGTTTTCTTCATCAGGAATCCGCAAGCAAATCCAACTCCGTAGGCGAGAATTGCACAAAGAATACTTTCGTAGAGCAGGACTTTGGTGAACCATTCAGAAAGATCCCCACTACCTTCTACACCCAACAGGTAGAGCGCCAAAAATACTATTGGATAGGCAAAACCGTCATTCGCACCTGCTTCAAAAGAAAGCGTATTCCTGATCTTCTTCGGGAGATATTTCTCCGCCTTTTCTCCGGTCACCAGGGTGGAGGCAACGACTGGATCTGTAGGTGTAATAATTGCACCGATCAAAAAACATTCAAAAACGGATAACTTCGGAAGGAGAAAGTATATTATTCCGCTACTCAAACCCCACATGAAGATCATTCCGAAGATAACCAGATTGGACAGTGTGGCGGCATTTTTCCTGAAGATGTGGGTTGGCAGCCTCAATGCTGTTGCCATTAAAGCCATTGCAATGGTAAATTGACAGGCGTATTCGAGTACCTTGAATTCCGAAACGGAATCTGAAGATTTTATGATGTTAAGAACCTCAGGTCCAACAAGTACTCCTAAAATAAGGGCAAGAAGAGGTTCAGTGACAGAAATGTTGTGGATTTTCTTGAAGAAAGCGCCCGAAAGAATGATCAAAAAACTAATAAAGAAAACGACGAGCATTAAGTCCATAGTGAGGATTTCTGTAAGAGTTTTCTTAAAGTTAATTAGTGACAGCTTCTATTTTCTTAAGAAATTTATAAAAGTTCTTTTTTGCTGCCGATTAGCTCCTGCTTCTGCCTTAAAGTTCCCTTAAGGTGATCGCTGTTTTTGTTGCTTTCTTTTATCTTGTGCTGTAGGCAGATTCTAAAAGTAATCTGGTTGTTTTCAAACAAATAGCATAAATGCGACAATTAATTATTAAAATTCCAAAAGGCAATAAAAAAGAAATTCTGGGACTGGTAACAGATTTTAAAGGCAAGAACACCATCTGTCTTTCTGAAGAACAACACGATGTTTTTGTACTTTTTCTACCCAACCAGAAGGTGAATAACTTCCTTAAACGCCTTGATAAATATGAACAACCCGAGATAAGCCTCATTCCGCGGGGAGTGATCACTCTTTATCCTCCGGCTTCAGATTCTCCTGACCAGGTGGCCGATGTGCAGCCCAAAAGTTCCCTGGAAATCTACCTTGGAGGCATTCAAAGTGTAGGTTCTATAAAAGGTCTTATTGGATACTCTATTGCGGCCGGGATAATTGTTTGGATAGGGCTTTATACTACCACTGTTTTCTTGCTGGTGGCAGCCATGCTAGTCGCTCCCTTTGCGGGACCTGCCATGAATGCCGCGCTGGCAACTTCAGCCGGAAAAATGCCACTTCTAAAAAGTAGTCTGGCCCGATATGGGCTGGCAATTGGTACCGGGATCCTGGTAAGTTTTCTCATGACCGTGATCTTTCCGCTGGAGACCCTCACCCCATTAATGGTAGAAGTAAGTCAGGTGTCAAAAGTGGCAATTTTACTGCCTCTTATTTCAGGTTTTGCAGGGGCAATAAATATTGTGCAGTCCGAAAGAGATAGCCTGGTATCGGGTGCGGCGGTAGGAATACTTGTTGCTGCCTCGCTTGCGCCGCCGGTAGGACTAATTGGAGCGGGTCTGTATCTGCTGGACTGGGAGATCATTAGCAGCAGTGTATTTCGTGTAGTCCTGCAGCTGTTGGGAATTCACCTGGCTGCCACCCTCGTTTTCTATTTCTACGGAAAAGTCACTCCCAAAGGAGTCCGTTTTTTGCAGGGAAGCAGCAAGATGACCTGGTTCACCAGCTCATTCGTAGTGCTGGCAATTGCCGGAATGATGTTCTGGCAGTTCAGCCGGCCTCCGTTTCTGCGCAAGGCCAGTATGAACACCGAACTTACCGAAGAACTCGATAAAGCGCTCAATGAACTGGAATTTATTGAGGTAATTGAGAAGGATGTGAACTTTACCAACACCAGGATCAAGGGAAATCCAACAGTGAGCTATAATGTGACCGTGCTTCCCAGGGATTCCTCTTTACCGGAAAGTGTTCTGAAAAAAAGGATAATAGATCACCTTAAACAAAATATTAAACACCAGGACGACAATATTTATGAGGTATACCAGGTAAACATAGCAGAAGACTAAAATGAATTCAGGAACAAATCATGGATGATACTACATTTTTATGGAACGGGGTCCAGCCGCTAATAAGGATCGTGGTGGTGGGGTTTACGGCTTATTTAGCCATAGTTCTCATCTTAAGGGTCTCGGGTAAAAGGACCCTTGCCAGCATGAGTGCCTTTGATTTTGTAATTGCCGTGGCTGTGGGTGCTGTTTTTGGCCGTACTCTTACCACTAAGGATCTTTCAATTTCCGAAGCCGTGACTGCCTTCATATTACTTGCCGTTTTACAGTTCATTTTCGCCTATTTTGAAGGAAAGTCAAAGGTCTTCAAGAAGATCTTCAATACTTCACCAACCCTGCTTTTCTATGATGGAAAGTTTATTGAAAAGAACCTTCATAAAGAGAGATTGGACGAAAGTAAAGTACTTAGTGCAGTCAGAAAAAAAGGCTTTGGTAGTATGGACGATGTTGCCGCCGTGATTCTTGAGATCGATGCCCAGCTTTCTGTCATCGGAAAATCGAAGGAAGGTAAATCTTCAACTTTTCAAGATCTACTGGACGAAACGGAGCTTTAAAAATGTAGAAAGGCATCCTCAATGTGCTCCAGCCTTGTCCCGGCTTTGTTCTTTATGATTGCCACTATGTCGAAACGTACCTCGACGTCCAGTTTGTGTTCATTTACAAAGTAATCGATAGCTTTTACCAGCTGCTTGATCTGTTTCTTCTTGACAAAATCCTGCGGATCTCCAAAATCGGGTGTACTGCGGGTTTTAACTTCTACGACCGCCAGGATATTATCTTTTTGAGCGATGATGTCTATTTCAGCTTTTTGATAAATAAAATTACGGGCCACAATTTCATAACCTGTGGCAAGAAGATGGGCTACGGCCATTTCCTCACCACGTTTCCCAAGTTCATTATGTTGTGCCATAATTTGTTGTCACCCTTCGAAAATGTAATTTTATTCAATCTTTTTTGAGAGGTTATTTTCTCTCAAGTTTTCTGAATTTAGGGATTTAATCCTCTTTCTGTAAAATAATAGCTCTAACCTTTAGATCCAGATTAATAATATCTTCGGGATCTGCTTCAATGATTTTATCACCGTAAAAACTCTTTGGAGGTGCAGCCACCGGTGCCAAAAATACTCTGACATTTGAATCTTTCATCTTGCCGTCTTTCCAGTCAACTGCGCCGCTATAATCCCATCCAAAACCGTAGAAGTCAATACTTCCTTCATTAATTTTGACCAGGTCTTCATAACTGGTTCCCACTTCAATTCCTTCAGAGGTTCTCCAGCGGCCATCATTTTCTGTATATATCTGGTGTGGTTTATTCATTGTTTTGTCCTCCCAGATAATGAGCAGCTCATCATCTGTGTTTGGATATAGTATGCTGTATGCCCGCTCTATCGTTCCCTCCTCAAAAAGGTCAACACCTTCAGAAATTTCTGCATCGGGATAGATTTTTTCTAAACTGTTCTCATTTATGACCTCGGCTAAATTTTCCAGACGGAATTTTTCCGGAGAATTAGCCGTTAATTTTTTGCTTTTACAACCTGAAGCTAAAATTATAAGCCCCAGTATCAAGAGTTTCTTCATTTTTATTTTTTTACTAAAATGCACAACATTTGCCGCACCTGCACTGCCTTTTACTAAAATTTAACTTGTAATCCCCTGTACTTGCTTAACTTTACAGCCTTTAATTTTGACCATGGAATTACCAAAAAGATATACTATTACGGCTGCCCTGCCGTACACTAACGGACCTATACATATTGGCCATTTAGCAGGCGTTTACGTACCTGCCGACATCTATGCCCGCTTCATGAGGATGCAGGGGCGCGAGGTGGCTTTCGTATGTGGAAGTGACGAGCACGGGGTGCCAATTACTATAAAAGCAAAAAAAGAAGGCGTTTCTCCCCAGGATGTGGTGGACAAATATCACAAGATCATAAAAAAGAGCTTCCAGGACTTCGGAATTTCCTTTGATAATTACTCAAGAACATCTGCTGAAGTTCATCATAAAACTGCTTCAGAATTCTTTAAAAAACTTTACGACGCCGGAAAGTTTACTGAAGAAACCACTCAACAGCTTTTTGATCCTGAAGCTGAACAGTTTTTGGCCGATAGATTTGTTGTAGGGACCTGCCCAAAGTGCGGATACGAAGAAAGCTATGGAGACCAGTGCGAGAAGTGCGGGACCAGCCATAACGCGACCGATCTTATTAACCCGAAGTCGGCCATTACCGGTTCAAAACCTGTTTTGAAGGAAACCAGACACTGGTTCTTACCGCTCGACCAATACGAAGGCTGGCTTAGGGAATGGATCCTGGAAGGTCATAAGAAAGACTGGAAGTCCAATGTTTACGGACAGGTAAAATCCTGGATCGATGACGGGTTAAGGCCTCGTGCCGTAACCCGGGATTTAGACTGGGGGATTCCTGTGCCGGTAGAGGGTGGCGAAGGAAAAGTGCTTTACGTGTGGTTTGACGCGCCAATCGGGTATATTTCTTCTACCAAAGAATGGGCAGAGAAGACCGGAAGGGATTGGGAGCCTTATTGGAAAAGTGAGGATACAAAGCTGGTACATTTCATTGGAAAAGACAATATCGTCTTTCATTGTGTGATCTTTCCGGCAATGCTTAAAGCAGAGGGAAGTTACATCCTTCCCGAAAATGTTCCGGCAAACGAGTTTTTGAACCTGGAGGGGAACAAGCTTTCAACTTCCAAGAATTGGGCGGTCTGGCTGCATGAATACCTGGAGGAATTTCCCGGGCAGCAGGATGTGTTGAGGTACGCCTTAACGGCAAATGCACCCGAAACCAAGGACAATGACTTTACGTGGAAGGATTTCCAGGCGAGAAATAATAATGAGCTGGTTGCCATTTTTGGAAACTTTATTAATCGGGTAGTGGTGCTTACCAATAAGTACTACGACGGGGTTGTGCCTAAGCCGGGAGAGTTTTCTGAAGTTGATGAACAAACCCTGGCTGAACTTAGGGCTTATCCTGCAGTGATCGCCAGTTCTATTGAACGTTATAGGTTTAGAGAAGCACAGGGAGAACTAATGAACGTTGCCCGCCTTGGAAATAAATACCTGGCCGATGAAGAGCCCTGGAAACTTATCAAAACTGACGAGGAAAGAGTAAAAACAATTATGTATGTGGCCCTGCAGATAGCTACTGCACTGGCGAACCTGAGTGAGCCATTTTTGCCTTACACTGCCGAAAAACTGAAGAGAATGCTGGACTACGGGAAAGCTTCTTCGGAAGCGAACGAAGCAGCAATTGTTGAAGATGACAGAGAGAATCAATGGGAGCAGATTAATAAGGAATCAGTACTTCTGCCTGCCGGACACCAGATAGGAAAAGGAGAATTGCTTTTCTCTAAAATAGAAGACGAACAAATTCAGAAACAATTGGAAAAACTTGAAGCAACGAAAGCGGCAAATATAGCCGACAATAAAAAAGCAGAACCGCAAAAAGAAACTGCCACTTTTGAGGACTTTTCAAAAATTGATCTACGTGTGGGAACCATTGTAGAAGCTGAGAAAATGCTGAAGGCCAACAAGCTTCTCGTATTAAAAGTAGACACAGGTCTTGACGTGCGAACCATAGTTTCAGGAATTGCCGAAAGCTTTAAACCGGAAGACATTATAGGTAAAAAAGTAACGGTGCTGATCAACCTTGCTCCGCGGAAATTACGCGGCGTAGAAAGTGAAGGGATGATCCTAATGACCGAAAATGCTTCAGGTAAACTGGTATTCCTTAATCCCGATGAAGACGGGGTGAAGGAGGGAACGGTGATTTCCTAATAATCAGATCTCGGCTCCGGCTACCTGAGTGGCGTTCGAAGCACTTGAGTTGACCGAAAACTGTATCCACGAGCGGTGTCGTATCCAAATGTCTCCCCGAGCGGAGTCGTATTCAAATGTCTCCCCGAGCGGAGTCGAGGGGTTGCTTGTGAAAATGGATCTTGTTTCTGCATAAGAGATTTTTCGGAGTCTTTTAATGGAGTTAGCGGTAAAGGAAGCAGTTAGGTAGTTGCCGTAGGTTTGAGGTCTCGACTCCGCTCGACCTGACAAAACAATTGTCTCCCCGAGAAGCCTGTGCTGAGCGGAGCTGAAGTAGAGTCCAGGGGTCTTTCGTGAAAAAGGGACTAAAATGGAAAAGATGAAACTGTACTATGTGTATATCCTGGAATGTTCTGATAAGTTACTCTACACAGGAGTAACAAATTATATTTCCAGAAGGTTAGATGAGCATAATGCAGGTGTAAACAAGAACAGTTTCACGTTCAAAAGGAGACCCGTAGAGGTCATTTTTCATCAGGAATTTAATGATGTGAATCAGGCAATATGGTTTTAAAAGAAGATCAAAAGGTGGAGCGCCCAGAAGAAGAGAGCTTTAGCCAATGATGATGAAATGCTCTTAAAGCTGCTGGCTGAATGTAGAAATGAGAGTCATTCTAAAAACAAGTATAATTAAAAGGCAACTTTTAGGTCTGTATGAAGATACTAAACCTAGGTCTCGACTCCGCTCGACCTGACGATTGGTAGCGGTAGTCTAAGCTCGATCTGACACAGAAATGCTCAAAATCGCTTTCCATCCCATTTACGTTCTGCCTTTACCTGAAGGTCATCGATTCCCAATGGAAAAGTATGAGCTGGTGCCACAGCAATTATTGCACGAGGGCACCTGCTCGCGAGAGAACTTTTTTGAACCCGAATATCCCGATGAAGCCGATATTCTGGCCGTTCATGACAAGGACTATGTTGAAGGGTTGAAAAATCAAACGCTCAGCTACAGGGAAGCTAGAAAGATTGGTTTACCATTGTCCGAACGGCTCGTGGAGCGGGAATTCATTATTACTTCAGGCACTATTAAGGCTGCCGAATTTGCCCTGAAAAACGGAATCGCCATGAACATTGCCGGGGGTACACACCACGCTTATACCAATCAGGGGGAAGGCTTTTGCATGTTCAACGATCAGGCGGTGGCGGCACGGTGGCTACAGCAGAACAAACTCGCTGAAAAGATCCTCATTGTGGACCTCGATGTACACCAGGGCAACGGGACAGCAGAGATTTTTCAGAATGATCCTTCAGTTTTTACTTTTTCAATGCATGGCAGGAACAATTACCCATTCAAAAAAGAAAAATCCGATCTCGATATTGAGCTGGAAAATGGCACCGGGGATGAGGAATATCTCAAGATCCTCAAAGAAACTTTGCCGCGACTTATTGAAGAACAAAAACCTGATTTCATCTTTTACTTAAGTGGTGTCGATATCCTTTCGACTGATAAACTTGGGAAACTCGGCTGCACAGAGGCCGGCTGTAAGGAGCGTGACCGATATGTGCTGCAAACCTGCCACGACCTTAATATTCCGGTGGAGGTAAGCATGGGCGGTGGCTATTCCCCTCATATCAAAAATATAATTGACGCTCATGCCAATACCTTTCGGCTGGCGCAGGAGATCTATTTTTAATTCACTACAGGTCGCAAATTGATATAACTCAGGATTCTTTTCATTCCTTTTTACTACTTTCAACCTGGGCCCCTCTTTCTGTAGTATAGGTTATGAAAACGTCCCTAAAAAAAGGAAAAGAGCAGCGAAAGAGGCATACTGTCTACACCATCTACTTGGTGAGCAGCTCAGCTTTGTTCCTCGTCTACCTTCAATCTCAGCTCTACAGCTGGGATCTATGGCCATTTTCCTATCCGGAGATCTGGTTAATAGCGTTCTCATTTTTATTTCTTTTTTCAGTTCTACGCCTGCTTGTTTCCCTGCCTTTCCTTGTTAGATCCATTAGAAAAGAACCACAGGATTTAAGCCTCAGCATACCTCCGGCTCTGGCAATTATGATTCTGACGATTTGGATATTTGATGCTGGTGGTCAGTACATGTTACTGGGAATTTTGACAGGGCTTTATATAATCAGCGGATTTGGTTTCGGGATATATGGAATTCAGAAAATGAGAAAAGGTCAGGAAAAAGAACACGCTGGTCATTCTGAAAAAGAGGTAAGAGCTATGGAAAAAACAGCCAAATTCCTCTATTTCATCTTTATCGCCAGCGGAGTGACCGGTCTATTTTTTTCGCTGGTTTCTTATTTTCCTGGCTTGGACTGGTGGCCTGCTCATGCTTTTTTAGATTTTGAAATGCTCTTCACCATTCAGCTCTTTCTAATGGGGGCTGGGGTTTTCAGGTTGTTGTATCACTTTTATTTTCTTCTGTTTCTTTTCCGCTATGGCAGGTCACACCTTAGCCTCACCTTTCCTCTTATTCTTTTATTCCTGGGAGGGCTTTTGAAATTACTGGTTCCGGGAAGCGGCATCTCGTTGGCAGCAGAATTGTTCTACGCCCTTACTGCTACAGTTTGTGGTATTATAGGTTTTTATACCAGTGGCGGCAAAGGAGATTTCTTTAAAAAGGGACATTATCAATCCGAATAATCTATTAAAACAACTGGATACAGAAATTTAGTTGATGCACACGCCACTACCTCCAGGCTGGGAAGGGAAAATTTGTTTTAAATTATTTAGCACCATTGATATTGATAATTATCAGGAATTAATCTATAGCGTTTGCTTAAATTTATTAGGTCATTTATTTTATAGGGAAGAAAAATGAAAAGTGGTGTCAGGCCAATTTTAAAGCAGTTCCCTGCTAAGAAATTTAAAGCCCTGTACAAAATATACATAGGGTCGGGCCTTCTTATCATTTTACTATTTGCTGCGACTTTTCTTGAGTCGCTAGGGTGGTCACCCATAGCAGAGAGTCAGTTCTTATATATCCTATACGTGGGATTTATTTTCTCCCTGGCCTCTGCTTTTCTTTACTTGCTGTTCCTGCTTCCTTTTCTAATAGCCATATTACTCCAATACCGCCCTAATTGGAAATTGAGTCTGCCTCTTATATTGCTTATTCTTTCCTTAGGCAGCTTATTTATTATCACCTACTGGGGATCTGGGGAATATGATGTGGAGACCAATTCTTTTGAAGAAGACCCTGTTATGAAAATTCTTGATTATGCAACAATAATCCTTTTCCTGGCATATGCCGTGACAGCAACAATCCTGGGGTGGCGGGGATTAAGGGATCTCAGAAACGGGAAGACTTAACAATAAATGATAAGGGAAGAAATATTAAGATTTGCCGCATATCCGTAAGTCAGCCAGTTTAAGGGCTATGTTTAATAGAAATGGAATGGTAATACCTTAACTTATACTCATATGAGTAGGAATAATTTCGGCATTTACCTTTGGTGTGCTGTAGAGAGTTTTTTCTTCTTCGCCGCCTTTCTTTCTGCGATTCATTAATAAACTACTTCAGATGTTTCTGGATTCGTTTGGCTACTTTTATCGCAGGAGATTTCTTATTAAATACCAAAAGCGCAGAAGATCAAGATCTTCTACGCTTTTATTTTCAAAAATGTCATATTTATTCCTTTTTTTCCGGCAAAATCAACTCCCGGCATACGATCTCTGTGATATATTTCCGGTTGCCATTTTTATCTTCATAGCTGCGGCTGCTAAGTTTTCCTTCGATCTCAATTTCCCTTCCTTTGGGAACCTGTTTTTCCACCATTTCGGCCATTTTACCCCAGGCAATAATATTGTACCATTGGGTGTCTGTCACTTTTTCTCCCTTTGTATTTGTATAGGTTTCGCGGGTGGCGATGGAGAATTTCGCAAGTTTTTTTCCTGTGCTAAGAGTTAGGATCTCGGGAGCTTTTCCTACGTTGCCTGAGAGTTGCACATTGTTTTTTAAGGTGTTCATAATGTTGTGAATTATGGTTGACATATCCTTATTTTCCGAGAAGCAGTACTTCATTGCAAACAACTTCGGTGATATACTTTTTTACTCCATCTTTATCCTCATAGCTACGGCTGGTCAATTTTCCTTCCACGCCAATCTCTTTACCTTTGGGGACGTAGTTTTCGATAAGTTCGGCAGTCTTGCCCCAGGCAACTACATTGTGCCATTGTGTGTCGGTTATTTTTTCTCCCTTATTGTTTTTGTAGGTTTCATTTGTGGCGATGGAGAACTTGGCAAGTTTTTTACCCGATTCCATAGTTAAGATCTCTGGTGCGTTACCTACGTGGCCAATCAACTGTACTTTGTTTCTTAATGTATTCATGATTTCTGTTTTTTTTAATGTTTTTAATAATTCTCAGTTTCTTAATTATTTCCCTAATAATAGGACTTCGCTGCACAGTACTTCGGTTACGTGTCTTGTTACACCTTCTTTGTCCTCATAGCTGCGGCTGGTTAGTTTTCCCTCAATACCGATCTCTTTTCCTTTGGGCACGTAGTTTTCGATAAGTTCGGCAGTCTTGCCCCAGGCAACTACATTGTGCCATTGGGTGTCGGTTACTTTCTCGCCCTGGGCATTTTTATAGATTTCATTTGTGGCGATGGAGAATCTTGCCATTTTCTTTCCCGATTCGAAGCTGAGGATCTCCGGTGCGTTGCCTACATTCCCAATCAACTGTACTTTGTTTCTTAGTGCATTCATGTTATAAAGAATTAAATAAGTTGAAAATCATTCGTTCATTTCAACAGGACAAACCTACTACCACCAACAAATGATAATCGGTTGATACTGATTTGTTTTCGTTTAGATCTGTTTGTAAGCATTTGTAAATGGCTATGCTTGCAGTTAATTTTTTCGTATTATTACATGTATAGACCTTCTGCCATGAAAAAGCTGATCCTTTTACTCCTTATCTCTACTCTGCTCTCTTCCTGCAGGGAAAAACAACAAGCTGAAGAACAGGTGGTAGTTGAAAGCTCTCCTTTTGAAACGGAATTCATTGACTACAGGGATTTGAAGATGTTGGCAGGTTACGAAAAGGTGATTGATACTTCAGTATACATGGGCACCCCCGAAGATACCTACAGGCTGTTGAACCTTCGGAAGAATGGAGATTACCTTGTGCTCTTCTACAAGGTGGCAGGCCGGGATGAGCAGGAAATCAAGCACACAACTTACCTTGCATTAGATACGCTTCTGGTAAAAAAACTGAGGAACGATGAACGCGTAACCGTGGGTTACTGTTATCATGTAGACTATCATGAAGGTGAGATCGTAGCCCTTGTCAAAGGGACAGGTAAAACAGATGTGATGGAGACAGTCAGGGCCTGGAGGGCAAATCCCGAATCTGAAGAAATCGAACCTCTACAGGACTTTGGTGACATCAAATGTCTTGATCAATTCTTTGAGAGTGAAAACTCGACAATTCCTATAGAAGATATTTCATGAATTTGAGAGCCTTCTGGAAGTATTACCGGGATTTTAATTTCTTCAATCTCGTCTTTTCTGTTATAAGCGCAATTTATTTTGGAGTGATTACCGGCCTGCTCATTTTTATTTCGTTTGGTATGTTTATCGGTTTTTTTGGATTCAATTATTTCAGGAAGAATGAATATTATCTTTATTTCAACCTCGGCTTAAGCAGGAGCTATTTGATCAAAAGGGTCTGGATCCTTAACGTTATCTTTATTTTGCCTTTCCTCCTAATACTTTTCTTATTTATATGAATCGGTTAGAGGTAACAGGAGTGAATAAGAGCTTCGGAAAAAGGCATATTTTAAAGGATATTTCCCTGACTTGTGAAACGGGAGAAATTATTGGCCTTTTTGGAAGGAATGGTTCCGGCAAATCCTCTTTGCTTAGAGGAATGATGGGAACCTTAAAAGTGGGTTCTATAAGTTTGAATATTGATGGAGTGAAGATGAAGGCTTCAGACGTTATTCCGCAGCAAAAAATCGGAATTTTACCTCAGGATACTTTTCTTCCTAAGGAAATGAAAGTACGGGATGTCATTCCGCTGTTTTTTCCGGAAGGGGAAGCGCAGGACAGGATTTTTTACGCTCCCGGGGTTGCTGCTTTTGAAGGTCAAAAGACAGGAAAGCTCTCTGCCGGACAGTTAAAATACCTGGAGGTGCTGTTACTTTCCCACCTGCCGCACCCTTTCCTCCTGCTGGATGAACCATTTTCTATGGTGGAGCCGCAGTATATTGAAAGAATAAAAGAACTTCTCCTCGGTCTACGGACTACTAAAGGATTAGTAATTACTGATCATTACTACCGTGATGTGCTGGAAATCTCCAACCGTAGCTTTGTTTTAAAGAATGGAAATTTGTTTGAAGTAGAGCATGAAAAAGACCTGGCTACCTTTGAATATTTAAAAGAAAGAAATTAATGAAACCAGCTTCTGCTAAAGAGATAAGAGACGAATTAAAACTCCAGGACAGGGAAGAGCTGCTGCAAATCGTCCTGCGGTTATCCCGGTTCAAAAAGGAAAATAAGGAGCTGCTCACCTATCTTCTCTTTGATGCCCGTGATGAAGATGAATACAAAGCAAAGGTGAAAGCCGAAATGGATGAAGAATTTGCCGGGATCAATCGCAACAACTTCTACTACACAAAAAAGGGTATGCGTAAGCTGCTCAAAAATATCAAAAAATACAGTCGCTATTCCGGGAAAAAAGAAACTGAATTAGAATTATTGATCTATTTCCTTCAAAAAATGGATAATTTCAAACCTTCAATTCACAAAAATAAGATTCTCAAGAATATGTACGACCGACAGCTGGAGCTGGTAAAAAAGAATATGGAAAAGCTGCATGAAGACCTGCAGTACGACCTGAACCTGGAACTGGAGAAATTGAGCTAGAATAGAGCATAGAGAATAGAGTAGTGAGTAAATGAGAATTGCTAATTGTCTATTGATCATTGTTAATTGTAAAAATGGATTTTCCTAATTTAACCACGTCCCGACTAAACCTTCGCCAGATCACAGGAGACGATCTGGAAAATATCTATAAAGGACTTTCCCATCCTGAAGTAATTAAATATTACGGAGTAAATTATAAAACGCTTGATGCTACCCGGGAACAGCTGGAGTGGTATGAAGAGCTTGAAAGATCGCAGACAGGAATATGGTGGGCAATCACTCTGGCTGAAGATAATGAATTCTGTGGTGCAATTGGTTTCAACAACCGGAGTAGGGAGCACAAAAAAGCCGAACTTGGATTTTGGCTGCTTCCAAAGTATTGGAGCAGGGGATTTGTGCAGGAGTCCATGGAGGTGGTGCTGGATCATGCTTTTCAAAAATTGGATCTTCACCGAATAGAAGCCTTTGTGGAGACGGAAAACATCAGTAGCCAAAATGCTCTTGAAAAACAACATTTTAAGCAGGAAGGAATTATGAGAGATTCCGAGATCAAGAACGGGAGGTTTATTAGTGTGGCGGTTTATGCGAAACTTAAAAGTGATTTGAAAATTTGAGAATTTGAAAATGTTTTTCTCCACAGCGTAGCCTTTGCGAAGGGAGGAATCTCTCGTTTTCTAGAGAGATTCCTCCTTTGTCGGAATGACAGAGGGAAATGTTTGTCATTCAGAGCGTAGCTTTTGCGCAGCGAAGAATCTCTCGTTTTCAAAGAGATTCCTCCTTTATCGGAATGACGGGGGGAATGTTTGTCATTCAGAGTGCAGCTTTTGCGGAGCGAAGAATCTCTCGTTTTCTAATGAGATTCCTCCTTTGTCGGAATGACAGGAGGAAATGTTTGTCATTCCGAGCACAGCTTTTGCGTAGCGAAGAATCTCTCGTTTTCTAGAGAGATTCCTCCGTTATCGGAATGACAGGGGGAAATGTTTGTCATTCAGAGCGTAGCTTTTGCGCAGCGAAGAATCTCTCGTTTTCAAAGAGATTCCTCCTTTGTCGGAATGACAGGGGGGAAATGTTTTTCATTCAGGGCGAAGCTTTTGCGCAGCGAAGAATCTCTTGTTTTCCAGAGAGATTCCTCCTATCGTCGGAATGACATAGGTTATCCTTTGCGACCTTTGACTATATGTGAGAAGATCTGAGTATATAGAAACAATTCGTGTATTCGTGGCCAAAATTCATTTAACAATTACCAATTAACAATGAACAGGGGTAACAGGTCTGAGTGAGAAGATCTGAGTATATAAAAACAATTCGTGTATTCGTGGCAAAAAAGCTACAAAACCTACAACTTTAACCTACGTCAGCAGATTAATCTAAAAATCACTAATTTTAATAATATGGAAAAAAGCTGTCTTGAATGTGGGGAAAAGATTGTGGGTAGAACCGATAAAAAATTCTGCAGTGATTACTGCCGTAATTCCTATAACAATAATCTAAACAAAGACAGCACAAATATGGTGCGCAACGTCAATAACCTGTTGCGCAAAAATTATCGTATCCTGGAGGAGCTAAATCCCGATGGGAAAATCAAACTGCCAAAATCAAAGCTTGCCGCAAAAGGATTTAATTTCGATTACTTCACCAGCATCTATACTACAAAAACCGGCAATACCTACTACTTTGTCTATGATCAGGGATACCTGCCGCTGGATGGGAACTTTTATGCGCTGGTAAAAAGGATATAAGCTAAAAGCCTCCCGGATCTAAGATTCCAAAGAGGCTTCAGTAAAAAATATTTTAAATACCAGGGTTCCAGCTCTGCCCTTTAAGATTTAAGGCTGCCCGCAACACGTCACTTTGGCTTAACTGGCCTACGAGTTCCCCATTCTTAACTATAGGAAACCGCCTGAACCTGTTTTCAATGAATTTTTTTGCAGCGTCCAGCACGTTCATATCGGCGTCTATTGTCATCACGTTACAGGTCATGCGTTTTTCCACCAGATTGTTATCCATTGGCATGTTGTAATAGCGACTGTCGGAGATATGTTTCATACAATCCCCTTCAGAAATTACACCCAGCAGCTTGTTATCTTCATCTACCACGCAACCTCCGGAAATCTTATGTTTTAAAAAGAGTTCCATGACTTCAAAAATGGTTTGGTCTTTCCTAAAGGTCACAAGATCTGTAGACATATAATCTGAAACGCAAACAGAAGCACTTGCAGCCTTTTCGGGCTCAGCCCTTTTACCCTGAAAACTTTTAATACCCATAGCACAAGTGTTTGATAATTAGTTCTTAAAATATAAAATTTATATAATAACCTGAAGTCTGTTGGCAATAATTTAAGATTTTTGGGAGGTAGTCTTTAATTGTTGAAATGGTTTTAGATATATTTGAATTATGTCGAAACAAATTCTGGCAGGAATTGCCTTATTAATAATTATTTCAGGAGTTATTTGGAGCTTTTCCGGCACCAGGCCACAGGTGGATGTGAGCAAAGAAGTACCGGCCGGTCAATTTTCTACTGCACGGGCTTTTGAGCATGTGGAGGCCTTGGCACAGGAGCCGCATTATGTGGGTAGTGCTGCCCATTCCAAAGCGCGCAATTACATTGTGAATGAACTTGAGAAGCTGGGGCTGCTAATAGAAATGCAGGAAGGCTTCTCCCTCAACAGGGAAGGCACCCTTGTGCGGGCGCAAAATATCCTGGCGCGAATTAAAGGTACGGGAGACGGTCCTGCGCTGCTTCTTATGTCCCATTATGACAGTGCGATGCATTCTTCGCCCGGGGCAAGTGATGCCGCCAGTGGCGTCGCAACCATTCTTGAAGGGATTCGTGCCTACCGGGCTTCGGGAAAAGTGCCTGAAAATGATATCATACTGCTTTTTACCGATGCCGAAGAGTTAGGTCTTAATGGCGCCGATCTTTTCACTGAAGATCATCCCTGGGCCAAAGAAGTGGGGCTGGCGCTCAATTTTGAGTCTCGTGGCAGCGGGGGGAATTCTTTTATGCTGCTTGAGACCAACAGCGGGAACCGGACTTTGATTAATCATTTTTCAGAAGCCGGGGTGCAATTCCCGGTTACCAATTCCCTCGCTTACAGCGTGTATAAAATGTTGCCCAATGATACAGATCTCACGGTATTGCGGGAGCAGGGAAATATCAATGGTTTCAACTTTGCTTTTATTGACGATCATTTCGATTATCATACTGCAACAGATATTCCCGAAAACCTGGATCTGCGAACCCTGGCTCACCAGGGGAGTTACCTTATGCCCTTACTTAATTATTCGGCGTCGGTCCCGTTGAATAATTTTTCTTCGGAAGAAGATGTGCTCTTTTTTAATCTTCCGGGATTCAATTTTATAAAATATCCCTACAGTTGGATCATGCCCATGGTCATCCTTTCATTTACCTTGCTGCTTGGAGTGATCATTTATGGTATGCTGAAGCGGAGGCTGGAAGTAAAACCTATGGTAAAAGGATTTTTGCCTTTGCTGCTGTCGCTGTTCCTGGCCGGGCTATTGGGCTATTTCTTTTGGGAATTGGTACTGTGGTTCTACCCGCAGTACAAAGAAATGGAACACGGCTTTACCTATAACGGCTACTGGTATATTGGAGCAGTCATTTTTCTTTCTCTCGCTGTGTGTTTCTATGTCTATCACAAGTTTAGAAAACCGCAGAATTCCCGTCAATTATTGGTAGCACCTCTCCTTTTGTGGTGGGTGATAATTCTTTTGGCCGCAGTTTACCTTAAAGGTGCCGCATATTTCATTATTCCGGTGTTTTTTGGCATCATCCAGCTGTTGATCATGATTTTTGACCCTAAATGGAAGCTGCCTATAGTGGCATTTTTTAGTCTGCCGGCGATATTTATCCTTATGCCCTTTATAGTCTCTTTTCCGGTGGCATTGGGCCTGGGCATGCTTGTACTTACCGCGGTCCTGGTGAATCTATTGTTCGTACTGCTTTGGCCGGTTTTTGGAGCCTTCAGAAATAATCAGTTATTAGGTTTTCTGAGTTTTCTTGTTTTTATGGTGCTTTTTGTGATCGCACACTTTAAATCAGATTTTAATGAAGATCGTCCCCGTCCCAACAGTCTGGTGTACCTGGCCGATAAAGATGCGGGCGTTGCCACCTGGAATACCTATGAAGAAATACTGGATGATTATACTGCACCATATTTTGAAAATGCTGTAGAGGCACAGCAAAAGCACTGGTTTGGCAGCAAGAATGGCAGTAATTTTAGTAAAACGGCGGTCGCGCCACAAATTATGCTTCCAGAACCCTATGTTTCGGTTCAAAAAGCTGTCATTGAACCCGAAGGTGAGGATATATATAACATAAAGATCGCGCCCAACCGGGATATTAACAGAATTGAACTTTTTGCCGACAAAGAAATTGATTTTAATTATTTTAAAGCCAATGCAAAAGAAGCGGGAGATTTGCGGCCTGGCAGCAGTGACCTGCATGTACATAAAAATCGCTGGTGGGATAACCTGTTGGCATATTACGCGGTGAGTAAAGACACTTTACGGTTGGAGCTTAGTGTGAAAGAAGGAATACATCCCGAAATCACTCTTTTGGAAGCTTCATATGACCTGCATGAGAATATGCAGTTACAGGTGCCTGCGCGTGCAGATGATATGATCCCAAGACCTTTTGTACTAAATGACGCCATTGTGGTGAAAAGAACGTTTAAATTGGAGTAAGTTTTAAATTTGAACCAAGAAACCAGAACCAAGAATCAAGATGGCTAAACCCGATATTGGAATTTGGTGCCTGGAATTTTGAATTTCATTTAAATCCTTAGACATTATACATTTAAACAAAATATCAATTCTCGGAACCGGCTGGCTGGGACTACCGCTGGCTAAAATGCTTCTTGCTGAAGGTCTTTCGGTTAAAGGCTCCACCACCTCTGTAGATAAACTGCCTCTTTTGAGAAATGCCGGAATTGAGGGATTTCAGCTGAAGGTTGCTGCGGAAGGAATTAAAGGAGATATAGAAGGTTTTCTGGCTTTGACCGATGTCCTGGTGGTAGATTTCCCGCCGGGACTCCGCAAAGATCCGAAATCTGATTATTCGGGGGCTATTACAAAGCTGGGGCGGGCAATAGAAACTTCAGGGGTCAAAAAGGTTATTTTTATCTCCTCGATTTCAGTTTATGAGGAAACAGAAAGCTTTACCATATATACCGAAGATCATGAACCTAACGCAATTTCAGCTTCGGGCAGGGAGATCATTTCCGCAGAAAAAATACTGTCCCAAAATCCCGTTTTTGACACCACAGTGATTCGCTTTGGCGGACTTATTGGCGCGGGAAGGCACCCGGTGAAATATCTCGCCGGCAGAAGTGGACTCGCAAATCCACTGGGGCCCGTGAATCTTATTCATTTGAAAGATTGCCTGCAGGTGATAAAAAAGGTACTCGAAAATGACATTTTTGGAGAGGAATATAACGCTGTTTTTCCGCTAAATCCACCACGGGAGAAGTATTACGGCGAAAAAGCCCGGGAAGCGGGGCTGGAAATTCCGGAATTTGATCATTCTAAACCTTCTGTTGGAAAAATAATCTCAGCATCCAAAGTGATGCGGGAGCTGCAGTATAAGTTTTCAGAAGGAATTTGATCAATAAACAGAGATAAAACTGCCCTTGTTATAACCTGAACCCACCGTGATTCCTCCCACGGCCTAAATCCACTAAACCACATTACTCCGCAGGGGCATAAGCGGTATGATCCTTGAATATATAGTTAATAAATTTATAGATCATGAAAAACTAAACCATATTAATTGCAGGAGTATTTTTTCTGATGTCAGGATTTTCGGCATTTGCGCAGAATAAGAACAAAGAAAACAAGGCGGAGTTCAGGGAACGCAAGGAAATGGCTAAAGAAGCCAGAAAAGACGATAAGGCCCTTGAAAAATTATACCGCAAGAGAGCAAGGGAGGAAGCTAAATGGCACCGGGAACGTGAAAGGGAATTAGCAAAATTGTACCGCGAAGAAAGAAAAGATGCAGCCGAAGCCTACCGTGAAATGGCCAAAGCCGATGCCGAATTCTACCGCAAGAGAGCGAAAGAAGCTGAAGAAAGAGCCAGGGAAATGCGCAAACGCGACAATGAATTTGAACGGGAACGTGCAAAAGAAGAGGCTGAGTATTACCGTGAACTTGCAAAAGAGGCGGCAGAACGGGAAAGGGAGCTTCAAAAAGACAAAGCCGAATGGAACAGGGAAAAAGCTTTGAAAGCGGCCGAATGGCACCGGGAGCAGGCTAAAAAAGCAGACAGGCGGGAGATAGAATTACAAAAAAAGAACCGTGGTATCATAAGTAAAGGTGGAAATAAGTAGACTTTGAAAATAAATAATTAAAAAGCCGGCAATTCGCCGGCTTTTTGGTTTTTATAGATCTGCTTTATCGGCACGGATTACAAATCCGCGCCATCTGTATCCCTGTTGTGAAATTTCTTTAGATGACATTGGTCTTCGGCGAACACCCCTTCTCCAATCACTAATTAACTAATCTCTAATTAACCAATCTCCAATCAACCTTCTTGTAATTTGGTGCTTATTGTCTTAATAACTTTTAAATTTATGAGTTGCTTCCCTCTCCTGTTTTTTTAGATTTGAAGTTTCGAAAAACCAGAGGAAACCTATGAGCGCATTTGTGATAAGTAAAAGAGATAATGGAAATTACAAGTTCACTTTTGCCTCCCGCAAGGGAAAGACCATCTTTACCAGTATCTCCTGCAGGGAGAAATCTGATTGTGAGAAGATCATAGAGACCATTCAAAATGATCTTGATTCTTTCACTTTTAGAAAAGCCAGGACAGGCTCGGGGAAATATTTCTTCAGGATCACCCGCGGCGGATTCGTTCTCGCCACCAGCCGTAAATTCTCTACAGAACTTATGCTGCAAAAAGGGATCGACCAGTTCCTAAAATATGGAACCGATGCTGAAACCCTTGACTTTTCAATTAGTGATGATGTTTTTGCCGAAGTTGAGGAATGATCATTAACAATTTACAACTAACAATTTTGTTAGCCATTAATGGTTTTTCTGAAAGAGGTCTGGTTTAACTTAGGAATCCGGTAAGGAAGAAAATTTAAAATTTATCTCATATTTACAATCTTAAATATTGAAATGAAGAAACTATTTTTTCTTTTAGTGGTGCTATTTCCAGGTATTTTATCAGCTCAAATAGAAGATCATGTTTATGAATTATCGGACTCTTCAAGCATCCTTTCTGAAAAGGTAAAGAATATTATTTCCAGGAATATTGACAACAAGCAGTTTGTGTTTTTGGGAGAATCTTTTCACAGATCTGGAGCAGATCTAAGAAAGAAAACAGATTTTGTCAAATATCTGGTGAAGGAGGAAGGTTTTGAAAATATCATCTTTGAATCAGATTTTTATGCGCTCTATAATGAACATCACCAGTCCCATCTCTATGCTATCTGGTCTCAGGCTGAACAATGTCAGGAACTTTTTAAGTTTCTAGAAGAGCATAGGGTTAGCATTTGGGGTGTAGATAACAGATTTCATTCTTCTTATTCCAAAAAATCCTTTCCGGGCGACCTGGAGAAGTTTCTGGAAATTGAAGGAATAGATTTCAGCAGTAGATATATATCCATTGTGCGCCAGATCCTAAAATCTGAATTCAAGGCTAATGATCTCATTGCTCCTGAGGATCTGCTTTATTTTGATGATGAAACTGAAAAGATACTCACTCATCCAAACCTTCACAAGAATAACTTCTGGCTACAGGCTATCAAAAATTTAAAAAGTTCCTCTATTGTCTACAGGTCAAAGAATATAAAATTGTCAATTGCTGAAAGAGACCGGCAGATGGCTGAAAACCTCAGCTTTTTCGCAAATAAATATCCCGATAAAAAATTTATAGTCTGGGCGGCTAATGCACATATTGCAAGGACAGATAGTGAATACATGGGAGAGAAAACTATGGGAGTTGAATTTTTAAAGGCCAATCCCGATAACTCTTACCACATCGCCTTCGCTTCAATAAAAATGCCTTACCGGAAGACGAAAAAGATCGAGAGAAAAAGAAAATCCCGGAAGAATCTCCTGCACTACCTGCCAGATATTCATAAGGACTACTTTATGGACACCAAAGAGATTAGAAGCAAATATCCAGAGTTAGCGGGTTCACCTTATTATGCCAAATTATGGAGTGCCGGGAAAAGGCATTTAAAAACGGAGTGGCTCCGGCATTTCGATGCAATTGTTTTTATAGAAGATGGAGAGCTGGCTGAATACATCCCTCTAAAATAATATTAATTGCTGAGGACCACATTCACGGCAAGATCTTTCATCGGGAATGACATAATTCGCTTTAGGTCTTCGGGAGATTTCCAGCTTCCTCCATAGTACCACCAAAGCAGATCCCCGTCACCTTCTTTCACCATTCCCAGCTGCGGTTGGTATATGTATTTAATGGATTTCCCCTCTTCATAATTTCTGTTCATCTGCCTGTATTCCTCCTGATAGATCCTCTCCAGGACTATAAAGAAACCATTTTCGAGAACCTGAACTTTTTCACTGGTTAGATCAAGAGTGATCTCTTCCCGGCCCTTTTCGGTTTCGATAATTAAATTCTTCTGTAATTATGGTTTTTGAGAAAATAAATGCGGCTGTCTTATGTATGAAGCGAAAATGGTCGCCATAAGAATTAGGATCACGACCTCAGATGGTTTTCCTTTATACATATGGATCAGAACAATGAAAATCATATATAAAACCAGCATGGAAGTGCCTATCAAAATGGTTTTTCTGTATAAGAACAGCCCGGTTCCAACTAACAGAAAAGTGCCGGCGATGATCATCACAACAGCACTTTCTACGATTTTTCCGGTTTGATATGGATTGAGTAATTTATCCAGAGCGTTTGGAATATAGTAAAGAGTGATTACCAGTGAAGGTAACCAGATCAATATGCTGCTAAGGGTTTTTTGTTTTCCTGCTGTTTTTTGTTCGGTCAAAATTTGAGGTTTAGATATTTCTGAAAGTTGTTTATCGAAGTTTTGTTTAAATACAGTACTGGCTGCTGAGCCCAATCATTTTCTGTCGGCCTCAGGCTTCAGCAGGCGCTAATTCTAATATTCCGGAGATCAAAGTCTTATATTCCTGAACTTGCCTCTCAAACTCCTTCTTTAAATGTAGTCCGATAAAGACCCCTGTTGCTAATAAAATTCCTCCTATTATCCACATATATGTATCAGAACTATACTCCAGGACCATCCCGCTTAACAGGCCTAATCCTAAAATAAGATGGCCGTAAAGCAGTACTTTTGATAACGGGTGTAACCTGAAATCAATTTTTACATCAGTCTTGTTCTGAGGATCTGCAGTGAATAATTTTCCGTTTACAATAAGATTATTTTGAATATTTATTTCAAATCCCAGAAGCATCCTTTTCCGGATCTTAAATTTCACCGCTTCCTTTTTATCAGAATTCACTTTAAATACAAATCCTTTAGTCCCACCAAGGGATGATTCTAATCTTCTGCTGACCTCTTTAGGATCATTTTTTACTTGAAAATTCCATGCTTTCATGTTATTATTTTAGGGTTTGTCTACTGGCAGAGAGAGGTTTAGTAATAGTTCTAACAAGTTTGTCGAGATTCCTTTCAACTATTTAAAGATCCGGAATGCCGGTACGAATCTGGATTTTTGTTCCTTATAGATCCTTATGCTGTTGATAAGAATTACTGCAAAATTGTAGAAATATAGAATTATTAGCGGAATATAGAACAGTAGAATGCTTCCTGGACTTAGCGTGGTAAGCCCGCTAAAAAAGCCGAAGAACATCAGAATAAAACAAGAGAAAAAAATAATGCACCAGGTGATCTCGAAGTTCATAATGGATTTACCGAGTTCATTCACCTTTTTTAATTTGTCCTTTTTAAGAATCCAGAAAATGAGGGGAATAATTACCCCCAGGATCGGAAAGAATAGAAATCCCATGGCAGACAAACACATTAGAGTGAGATATCCTTTATCTTCAGTTACCTGCCAGTCGATTATTTCATCGGGGGTGGTTTCCAGGGCACGAGCTAATCTTTTTAAAGAATCTCCCCGGGGAACAGTCTCATTGTTTTCAACCCGTTGAATTGTCCTTAAACTGAGGCCGGAATTTTCTGCCAGCAGTTCCTGCGTCAGGCCGTTTTGTTTTCTAAGTTCTTTTACTCTTTTAGATATTTTTTGATCTTTCATTTCTATGATTTTGTGTAGAGCAAAAGTATTCTGTGAAGCAATCAAAGTGTTGCGTCTTTGCTACGACATTTTACCGTCATAAGTGTCAGATTAGTTAAAATAAAGGCTCTAAGGCTCTATCTGCACAATTACTTCTTTTGAGAGATTGCCGGTGTGGGTACCAATAATGGTTTCATACTTTAGGATTTGTCCTGCAGAAAAAAGGTTTGAAGGGATCATGATGTCAATATCCTTCACATGCCTGGTAGCGCCATTGTCATGCTGGTAGAATCCTCCCATGGGAACTTCATTGGTGATCTCTATTCTCTCTCCCTCATCGATTGTCCTGAAGAACCTGGGCGGATTACCATCGTTGGATTGAGTTCTAATCTGTAGGATCAGGGGTTTTTCAGGAGTGGTGAAAGAGGCGAATATAGTGTCTCCTGTTACTTCCTGCTTATTATTGTGGCCATAGTCATCAAAAGTGGCATACTCTATCCAACTTTCACTATAATCAAGTTCATTACTACAGGATGCGGATAATAGCGGCAATGAAAGAATGAGAATAAAAAGTGCTGATCTTTTCATGGATGTTCTTTTTATTTTTTAATATTGATTAAAACCTGTAGCCAATCCTCAAATGTAGATTGATGGCAGCGTCATGTTTATTCTCAAAAAAGTCTGAACTGCCGGTGAGGTAGTACTGGTACCCAAATCCAATTCCTGTTTCGTACGTAAAATGGTCGCCCAGATGTCTCCTTATTCCCCAGGTTGGCACAATGGAAATGTCACTGGCAACACTAATATTGTCGTAATTTGAAATTACAAACCAGTCGGGGTGATAGCTGGTTTTTAAAGAGAGGAAGTTGCCGCTGTTCCCGTCTGTTCTTCTGGATTTTCTCTGTCTCTTGTTGAGGTTGTAGTACCATCGTGGCTCAAGGCTTATCACCGGAGCCAGTAAAAAGCCAACGTTGTCATAATAACTGCCGGCAAATAATCCGGTGTCAAAGCCAAGTTCACTTCTCAGCGCGATCTCCTCAGAAAGGGCAGCCTCATTATGAAACCAGAGGCCCAAAATTCCACTCTGGATACCGTAGGTGGATTGCTCTACACTGGCATTTTGGGAATGAGCAAAAAAAGGAATAGCACAGAAGACAAGGGACAGGAAAAAATTTTTCATCAATAAAAAAGAGTTAGTGCCCGGCATTTGATCTCCGTATCCATTTAGGACAGAGAAAAACGGGCAGATTTTAAAATGCAGATCTTCAGGAGGTAGGGAAAGATAGAAGACCCGGTGACGAATATAGTTAAAAATATTAACAGACTTTACGGAAAACCATAGAAGCCACTTTTAAGAAGAAAAGGCTTCAAAAATGTCATTTTTCACAAGTCAGGCTTTTTGTAGGTATGTATGCTTTATCAGACTTAAACTCCCTATAAGCTTCCGGAGATCTTCATTAGCTATCCCGGAGGGGGGTTTAAATTTTTTCAACCAGTTTTTTAAATTCCTTTAAATGATATCCTTTCTCTTTAGCCAATGCAATAAAATCATTGCTAATTACCTTCATTTCATTTCTGGCATTTAATGCATGGTTGCTAATTACTGTTTCTGCCCATTTTGTATTGAATACATACTTCATGGTAATATTCAAGATCCACAATGGCATTATTTGTATGAAATTCAGTTTTCGGGGAACTATACCTATTCCCGAGTTTTTCAAGAACCTGAAGTTTTCTTTCAGTGCTTTGTTCATAAGCTTGATGGCCGCCGAATTTCTTGCGACCGAGTAATTGTTGCCACCATCAAAGTAGATCACATCACCTAACGGGCCTACCAATGCAACATGAGTTTTTTGCCATGCATCCATGTTGTTTGAAATAGATACTTTAAATCCTGCATTTTCTAATATCGATTTCAACTCCTTAATTCGTACACTAATCCTTCCGTTCAATTCACCTATTGTAGTAGGTTGGATCAATCCTGAAACAATTCTATAGAAGACAATGCCATGCTCAATTTTCCCACCCGAACCCGGAAAACCAGCAATAACTCTGTCCTGTCCCAGTGCTTTAGTCCATTCATCATAACCTGATGGATTATTCACCATGAAAACAAAATTCCTGGATTTATTCTTTTTCAATACAGGAAGGGATTCCCGAACCTGATCTTTTCTAAGTGTTACGAATACAAAATCATAGGTGTCTTCCGGTTTTAATTCGGAAATAATTTTAACCGGAATTTTTTGAACTTTCTCCTGTTCATCCTTCTGAAGTAACAATCCATTATTGGTCAATTCCTTTAACCGCTTATTTCGGGCCAGGAGGGTTACCTTTTGTCCGGATGCGGCCATCAATCCGCCATATGTTGAACCTATGACCCCGGCACCAAATATTAAAATGCGCCTCTTCATAACTGGCTTTTCTCACAAATTATCATCCAGTGTTTTTCAGTTGGATTTTCTTCAGGTTCATTGATTTCTTTGGCTTCAATAATGTTGTAAGGACCAAACTCATCTTTAATGGCTGCATCATCATAGAAGTAAAGGTTTAACCCCTGGGGCGAATGGAAGGTGTCCTTTCCTAATTTTTCTCCTATTCCAAACCGCTTATCATTTATAGATAATGCCACAAAAACCATTATACCATTCTGCTTTAATTGGGAAAAACAGGCGTCTATGAATTTCTTTCTATCGGCTTTATTCAAAAGATGAAGGAGGGAATAACAGTAGATGGAGTGATACGTGGATTTATCAAATGGCATATCAGTTACAGAACCATGGTGTATGATGACATCACTTCCAAAGTACTTCCGGGCCCTTTCAATAGCTGTTTTAGAAATTTCAATTCCGGTTACTTCAAATCCTTCATCGTAAAACACCCTTGCATTTCTTCCATATCCAAACCCCGGAATTAACACGCTCTTGATGTCATGCTTCTGCATTAAACCAAGTACAGTCTGTGCATTATCAGTAGGGTGCTCTCCCCACATTGTATCATTACTTCTAAATGCCGCTTCCCAAAATTCAGTCATAAACAGATTAATTTTGTAGTAAAGGCATTCCAAACTCTCGAACTTTCCCGGTTTGAAGTTGCCCACAACTTTCCCTATGGCCAGATTTTAAGCTAAGGGATACAGATTAATCCCTGTCTTTTAAAGGTAGTCAAAAATGACATTTTTTAACAGGCTTTTCTTATCGTGAGGAAAAGGCAAAAATCAGTTAAAACTACCTGGAGGAGGGAGGCAACTATTTTTATGAAGAAGTAAAAAGCCATTTCAAAAAAAGAGGCTTCAAAAATGCCATTTATGAAAGGCATTATTAAAGAAGCGCCCGTGAATAGTTCCCGTAACTTTCTGCGGTCCTGCTTCACTGCTAAGGAAATCCTTATAGTTTTAATTGTTGAGGAAATCCACCTCTACCACTAAAAGTTCCAACAGATCGAATCCGTTTTTTTCTGGCATATTCATTACCATAGTGGAACAGGCTTCACCTTTTATTCCGTTAATCTAAAGATTCCAATTGTGGTAGATCATATTCCTTGTTTAATAAAATATTGAAGATTCCCATCACAATTTCCTTATAGGAATAGTCAATCCCATTAAAGGAATATGCAAAAGTCATGTCTTGTTTAGGCATGTAAACGAGAAGAGATTGAAATGCGTCCATACCTCCCATGTGGCCAATCATTTCTTCTTCCCTGAACACAGGAATAGCGGTCATTCCAATTCCAGGTTCTTTTTTCATCGTCTCAAGGGAATTTTCATTTACTAATTTCCCCTCAAAAAGGCCGTTAATAAACTTATTCAGATCATCAGGAGTTGAGATGATCCCTCCGGCTCCCCGAGGAATGCTTAGGTGAATATGTGAAGGTTTTTCCCAGGCATTTTCTTTTTTTTCGTAGGAACTTGATTCGGAAATTTCAGGATTTTTTCCGCCGTAGTAAGTATTATTTAACTGGAGTGGCTTAAGGATGCGCTTTTCAAGAATATCAGCGAAATCTTCATTTTCAATATCCTCGAGAATAAAAGTCAGGATTATATAATTGGTATTGGAATATTCCCTTTTTTCCCCCGGAGAGAATATGCTGCCGTTTTGTTTGATTTTGGACAATAATTCGTCTTTGCTTCTTTTTTCTACCATCCATTCTTTAAAATCCGGAGATTTTATAATATCAAAAAGTCCACTTTCATGTCTCAGGAGTTGCTCTATTGTTATTTGATCTGAGTTCGGTAATTCGGGGTAAAATTCAGACAACTTTGTTTCTAAAGACAATTTACCTTCTTCAATTAACTGCATCACAAGAGTAGCGGTAAAGATTTTAGAAACGGATCCAATCCTGTATTGTGTTGTATCTGTTGCTTTTATTTTGTCATCTACATTGGCGTAGCCAATTGATTTTTGATATACCCTTTCCCCCTTGGAATAGACCGATAGGCTGCCCATCGCTTTGTCATGTTTTTCTAACAAAAAAAATAAGCTGTCCATTTTTTCTGTCTGGAACTCCTGAGCTGTTAAGCTGATAGCGATAAAGAAAAAACCGCAAAAAAGAATTTTTTTCATGATGTTCATTTTTTGATCGATATAGATTGCCTGAAGTAATTTAATTAAAAATAGGTCATGTGCAGTTTTACAGCCGGTAAAAACAATAAGGCCTGCGGGGAGATCTGCGGGCGAAATTAGGCGGGATAATCTTAGCTTTTGAACTCAGATGTTTGTTGGCATGTCGGTTATTCAATTTTTAATTTAATGCCATAATATGCATTAATCAGGTACAGAAGATTAATTAAAGGTGCGGCTACCATTGCCTGTTTCCAACTTATAGCATCAGCAAATACTAAAAGAAGAACCAACACTTCAATACCTGCAAAAACAACTGCCGTATATCTTAGCCAGGGTTTTAGTAAATCATCCTTGAGGTACAGCACCAATAGACCTCTTAAAAAGATAATGTTTGCGAACACAAAAACTATTATTGCAATTTGATTTACCATTACTGCCAGGTCAACTGGCGTGTTATAATAGCCACCTAACATCAAAGGATAGATCATTAATAAAATTATCTGTCCAACAGTAATAAGAGACCAACTAATTTTTTTGCTTTTGATCGCAAAATAAAACGCACCTACAGCGATCATTGTCATGAGCAGGAATTCTATTTTCCAATGAGCGCTATATATTCCCCATTTCTCATTGATATAGGCAAATCTAACTTCCAAATTTGCCGGTGCTCTACTAGATAATACGATGTAAATAATAATGGTTACGTTAACCAGAAGTGAACCTAAAGACCAAAGTGCTTTTGCTAATTTCATGGTATCTGTTTTTTAATGAATATCAACAGTTACGATTGCAAGTTTCGGGAATAGGGACGCGGACTTGTATGTTTTATAATTTTATTTCCTGGTAACTAAAATTACACTTTTTCGATGAGAATCGTTATTTGCTATGAACGGATGTTGTGGCCAGTACTATTCTATATTTAAAATTTGATCGATAACCTTTTTCATTCCTTCTGGTTTGTAACTTTCGTTTTTCATCTTTGAAATAATAAGATTACGAAACTGCTCGTATCGAATGATATTTAATTTTTTGGTAAAACATTTTAAAATATTTCTACCATTAAATATTGATTTCCACGTATTATCTTTTAAGGCATTACTGAATTTATTAGAAATCAATTTTTCTTTTTTACACAATTCCTTTTGGCTCAACGAATTATTCTTTTTTGATTCTATTTCAGAAATTGTTTTTTCAACTGCTTTATAATACTCTTCATTAAGGGAATTATTAGTATCAATTTTAGTTGTTACAGAATAATTAAGTTCCGATGTTACAAATTGTTTTAACTCATGTTGGATATGGAATTTTAAATTTGCTTTGGCACATTCTTTCAATAAATTTAAAATTTTATCCTCTGTATCGAGATTTTCATCTTTTACCCCTAAATCAATTAATACTTTATTAATATACCTTTCATCTAAAAGGTAATTTTCAATGTGGTATGAGTCCCACGAAAATTCAAGCGTTTCAATATCATCTATTATTTTACTTGAATCTTTGTCAACTATAGAAATAAACCTTTTAGGAATTATTCCTTCATCTGCTGCTATTTTCAGAACATTTTGGAGATTAGATACATTTGTTTTACTACCAGCTGATATCGAATTTGTGTTATTCTCAAATTCTGGAAACAGTGCATTAGTCATATTTTTGTCAAATTCTGAATCTTCACCCTCAAATATTACAATTTTATTTCCCTGATCATAAGAGGAAAATTCTCCAATCAAATCTATTAATGCAGCTTCAGCATCATTTTCTAATGATATTTTTCTTAATTGATTATTCCCATCATTTAAAGATTCAGACATATGGTAAATGCTGTAATCTGTATTGCCTGCAACTTCTTTAAGGATTGCATCTGAATGAGTAACTAACCAAATTTGATTGCCTAATTCTTTTCCTATTGTTTGATAGTAAAATTCGGGAAGTTTCTTAGCTAGCTTAGGGTTCAAATGCAATTCCGGTTCATCGATGAGAATCACAGAATTTTTTGGAGCTTGATTTCTCAATCTTAAATAACCAAATAATACTTCCTTTTCACCAGAACTCAAATCTGATATATCATGTTTTTCACCAGTTTTAATTTCAACTGGAAACTCTAAGGATCCATTAGAATTTGGTACCATTCCGTGAAAGTTTTTACCAGGAAAAAAATTTGTAAACAGATAACTTAATGAATTATTGAGATCTGAAATAGCTTGATCAGTTGCTCCACTTTCTTTAGCAATTAAAGCCTTTACATAGCTGGATGCCATCTCGGTTTTTACATTATTATACTTGTTCGTATAATTGTATAATGCATGGTTTTGATAATTTTCATTTGAATTACCAAAATTTAGATTTAAGTTCTGTAAATGCTCTTTTTGATAAGTTCGGTGTGCACCATGATAATCTATTATGCCTAGTTCTTCTGGACTAAAGGTGTGAAACAAAAGCTCTAGTATTATATTTCCTCGAACCTCTTGAGTATTGTCCGAAAAAATTTTCACTTGCCCATCAAACTCATTTTTTTGAATTAGTTTATCAAATTCAGTCATGTACTTATCAGATTCCAATTCTACTTTTTGACCGTACATTCTTTGATTAGATGCTGCCGAACCTGAAAGATCATCTATTGTTGGATCATAATTCGGGTTTTTGGTGTAAAGCCTCCAAAGTAATCGTTGGAGTAACTTTTTTCCATTCTGTTTTAGAAATTCCATCTCACTTTCCGCAAGCATTATAGTAGCACTTATTATAATTGGCTTTTCCTTATCTCTAAATAGCTTATCCGCATTAAATTGATTCCCTATTCTTACTTGAAATTCATTGTAAAAGTTGTTAATTTCATCTTGGTTGTAACTACCATAATTGGATTTAAATAATCTTATACAATCGAATATACAAGATTTTCCAACTCCATTTTGTCCTGCTATTAAAACTAAATCCCCAAGGGATTCAATCGTTACTAATTCAATTGCTTTAAAATTTTCAATTTGAAGTTTTCTAAATTTCATTAATTCTCAAATTTCGATTAGTATTGGCCACAACGTCTTATATGTAATATTTCACTTGTCTTTATCATCCCCAGCGGCGGGATAGAGACAGGTTTTGATCTGCAACAGCGGTAGGGAAGAAGGAGCAGGATCTTCCTGCTAATATAATGTTAATTCTTACAAGGCTGTAAAATTCCAAGCACCAAATTCCAAATTCCAAAATGGTTAATTGGGGAATGGTTAATTGGGGATTGGTTAATTTGGGATTGGAGAATAATTGTTCTGCGAAGATCTGTGTGATCTGCGGGAAAGCTTTTGAGAAAATTCCAAATTCAAAGCACCAATTCACAGGAAATTCCAGGCACCAAATTCCAAATTCCAAAATGGTTAATTGGGGATTGGTAATTAGGGATTGGTTAATTGGAGATTGGTTAATTCGGGGATTGGTTAATTAGAGATGGGAGAATAGTTCTGGGAAGATCTGCGTGGTCTGCGGGGACCTTTTGAGAAAATTACAACCACCAATTTCCAAACTCCAAAAGGTCTCGGGAATGTCCTTTTTTCTTATCTTTTTGTTCCAAAACTTTCTTATGAAAAAGTTACTTTTTTTAATCATTCTTTTTGCCGCCCCGGTGTGGGCGCAGACGCCCGAGGAACGCATTGCAAAAATGGGTATTGAATTACCCGAAGTACGGCAACCCTCGGCCAATTTCGTGAAGTGGAGACAGGTGGGGGACCTGCTGTATTTGGCCGGGGAAGGCAGCCCCGAAAAAGGCACTTTAGGGAAGGATCTCAGCACCGAAGAAGGATATGCTGCGGCACGAAATACCGGCATCAGGATCCTTGCCACTCTTAAAGCAGTCACGGGAGATCTGGACAGGATCAAACAGTTCGTGAAAGTGCGGGGCATGGTGAACTCTACTCCAGATTTCTATGAGCAGCCGCAGGTGATCAACGGGTTTTCTGACCTCATGTTCGAAGTTTTCGGGGAGCGGGGGAAACACGCCCGGGCCGCCGTGGGCCATGTAAGTTTGCCTTCCAACATCGCCGTGGAGATCGAAGTGGTGGTGGAGCTAAAGGAAGAAAGCGAATAATTCTAACTAAACTATTCCTGCTGCCAGCAGTACAGAGAACAGGAGCAGCATGATGCCAACCGCCCGGTGAAGGGTTTCAATTGTAATTTTCTTCAGGATCCTGTTGCCAACCGCTGCCCCAACAAAAGCCGACAAAGTAGCTGCAATAAGCAGGGAATAATCAATTTCAGATCTTATTTTCAGAATATCTTCAGCATACACCGTGAGCCGGGAGATGTCGATAAAGACAGAAATCATAATTCCGGTGCCAATAAAGACTTCCTTCGATAATCCTGCCCTTATGAGGAAGGCAGTCCGCAACGCCCCCTGGTGTCCCGAGAGTCCGCCGAAGAAGCCACTCAGGACTCCGCCCAGGGGCAGGTACTTGGGATCGAAATTCAGCTTCATCAGTTTCGGGACTATATCAAAAAGCGCAAAAACGAATAACAATAAAGCAATGATTAGTTTTAACGGGGTGATAAAAAAGGTCTTTCCTGCCAGGTTATAGCTTGTTAATGCTTCGGTTTCAGAAAGTATGGTAAGCAGGTATGCCCCGGCAAAGGCAGCGATAATGGCCGGAATTCCGAACTTTAGAACGACCTTTTTATCGGCCTTTCTGCCAATGAGGCTAAGCTTGAAAAGATTGTTCAGGAAATGCACTATGGCCACCAGGGCTATGGAGATGTCGAGCGGGAAGAACAATGCAAAAACCGGTAAAAGAATGGTGCCCAGCCCAAACCCGGAAAAGAAAGTGAGCCCCGATGCCAGCAGGGCGAACAGGCAAATGATAAAGTATTCCAGCATAGGTTTAGCTCATTCTAATTCTGCTGCAATTTATGGAGCAGATCTTCTGCTAATGTAATTGGAATATTAAATTTTCAGGTGAAATAAATAAGCCTCTTCGACAGAAGAAACTTCAAACAGGCTGCTTTGCCTCTGCAAATCGGGGTCGGGAAATTCCTTCCTTTTTGAGTAACAATTGTTGCAAACGTCTCAAAGGCAAGATGCTAACTTTATGTTGTGAAAATATCCGATGAACTAAAAGGTGTTTTACTGGCGTTTGTTTCTGTAATCGCTGTTTCCAATGTTTACATCTTCAGCAAGGCGGCCCTTATGGAGGTAAGCATGCCGCAGTTTGGGGTGTATTGGTTCAGCATCGGGCTAACGTGGATATTTTTATATGGCTGTACCCAAAGAACCTACCGGTCCATAAAAGAATTTGCCAAAAGGAATTTAAGTATCCTGGCGGTCCTTGGAGTGATAGAAGTCGTGGGGACCTATTTCTTCTTCAAAGCCATTCATACCATTTCTAACCCGGCGGTCACTTCTTTTATTGGCAATGTATCCCCGGTTTTTGTCATCACGCTCAGTTTTTTCCTGCTCAGGGAGCGCTTCAACCGGCAGGAATTAGTGGGTATGCTGTTTGCCATAGCCGGTGCCTTTATCATAAGCTATAAAGGAGAGACGGCTTTAAAAGATATGTTTATCGATGGAACGCAATATGTGCTGTATTATGCTGCCTTTGCAGCTATTAGCGCGGTCATTATAAAAAAGAACATCAGGAACATCAATCCAGTTATCCTAACGACCAACCGCAGTTTTTTTCTCCTGGTATTTTCAATAATGGCACTGGTCTCTTCGGAAGAATCTCTAACAATACCCTTTAAACCTCTGCTCAATATCTTTATCGGGGCTTCCCTGGGACCATTTTTAACGGTGATCGCCGGCTATCTCGCCCTGCAATACATTCCCTTATCGCAAAAGGCAATTATTAGCAGCACGAAAGGATTATTTGTCCTCTTTGGCGCCTATCTCTACTTTGGCCGGTTTCCCGATATGATCACCATTATTGGAGGTCTTATCACTATCCTGGGTTTACTGCTCATAGCCTTCGGAAAAAGGAAAATCCCAAAACCTGAAGAAATTTCTTAACTGTTCTCCTCCCGGCTGCCCCATTCGGCCCAGGAACCGTCATAAACCGATTTCTTTTGATCAAGTACCAGTTCACCTGCCAAAAACAGGATACAGGCCGTGACTCCCGAGCCACAACTAAAAACCAGTTCCTTCGACGGGTCATTTACCTCTTTAAAAACAGATCTCAACGCTTCTTTTTCTTTGAACTTTCCGTTCTCAAGCACTTCCTCGAAAGGAATATTGACAGAACCCGGTATATTCCCCCTTCTTACTCCTTCCCGGGGTTCGGGGACAGTTCCGTTAAATCTTTCGCGGCTTCTGGCGTCAATGATCAGCGCCTCTTTTTTGGTGAGGTTCTGTTTTACAAAATCAATATCGGAAACCAGCTCCGGCTGAAAGTGCGCAGTAAAATTGCCTCTCTTTTTTGCAGTATCATGTTCTGTTTGGGTTGGGAATCCTGCCTTTACCCATGCTGAGAGTCCGCCGTTAAGAACCGCGATCTTCTCGTGCCCCATCGCCCTGAACATCCACCATACCCGCGGACTCGTATAAATACCGAGGTTGTCATAGACCACGATCTCACTGGAATCATCAATGCCAAGCTTTCTGCAGTTTTCCTGAAACTGTTCGGGTGACGGAAGCGTGTGAGGGAGACCCGAAGTGAGGTCACTAAAATCTTCTTCAATATCAAAATACCTGGCGTTTTTAATGACCGTGTTTTCAAATTCAGGTTTGAGCCCCGACAGGTTGGACTGGGGGCTGCAATCAAGAATGATGAGATCGGGGTTGTCGAACTTCCGGTGCAATTGTGCAGCGCTTAATATGGGACTGTTCATATAAAATTTTTTACGACCTGGAATAAGTTGCGGGAGTAGTGATGGATACTTGTTGGCTTCAAGAATGTTCTTTCCCTGTTTCTAAATTACAATTTTTAGACAATACTAATGTTGGGGGAGAATAGGAGTTAGCTGCCTTTATTTTTTCAATATTGTTGGCAGTGCCTGTACACTTGATGGGCGATCATATCTACACTTTTTCGGGTTCATTTTTTTATCCTTATTCCGGCTGCGGAAATATTTTTCTAAACTTCTTAGGCAGCCCGTCCTGTATGTGAAGGGTTTCCCCGGTGAAAGGATGTGTGAATTTTAGGCTGCCGGCGTGCAGGTACAGACCTTTGCCTTTAAGAATAAGGTTTTCGCACCCATACTCCTTATCTCCTAAAATGGGATTTCCCAGGCCCGCCAAATGTTTGCGCAACTGGTGCCGCCTTCCGGTTTTTGGACGTAACTCCACAAGGTTGAGTCGGCGAAATCTTCCTGAAGCTACCCATTCCAGTACCTTGTATTCTGTAAATGAGCTTTTGCCGTCCACATCTTCGGTAATATTGCCGCAAGCTTCCATTTTGCCAATGCACAAGGCATAATAGATCTTCTCCACTTCTTTGTCCTCAAAGAGTTTATTGAGGGCGCGAATCGCGGCACGGGTCTTTCCCGCCAGCAGGATACCGGTAGTGGCAAGGTCCAGCCTGTGAACGGGTTGGGGAGTGGTAGCATCAATTAATTCACTACGCTTCAGGTTTTGGGGCAGGGCATTGGCCAGGGTCTTAAAACTGTTGCCGCTCACCACAATACCTGCAGGTTTATGCACCAGCGCCAGGTGTTCGTCTTCAAATAGCACCCGCAGCGGAAAAATGAGTTTTTTCCCGGTTGCTGTTTCCCCTGGAAGAATTAATGTAATCGTCTCCCCGCCGGTGATAAAAGTAGCTGTACTTGCTACTTCCCCATTAACCGTGATATATTCCTTTTTTAAAGCCTTTTTTAATCCTGACCTGGTGGGAATGGTACTAAAGATCCCAACCCCGTATTCCTGCAGCCGCATGGGCGTGATTGCTAAAGGAACTTGATGGGTCTGGATAATTTGCACGGGTAGATGGTCAAAAACGCGGATTAAAATTAAGACATTGAATAGAGCTTTCCTATTTTTCGGGCATAAGGAGGGATTTCATATCATTCAGGTTTAAAGGCAAAATGATCCTGAAATAAAAATTCAGAATGACGATATCCCGGCTTTTAAGACAGCCCAAAAATGGCATTTTTGAAGGGTAATCCGGACTCCGGCGTCAGGAAATTTTAAGCCTCAATAACCTGAGCATTAGTTTCCTTTTTTACCAGGAACATTACGTACATGAGCAGGCCACAGGCAACCAGGGAAAGCAGGATCATCACGTTCCAGGTGAGGGTATATCCAAATTTGTCGATCAATTGCATGCCAGAGTTATGTCCAAAAATATGCCCTATGGAGAAGGCTATGCTATACATGGCCATATAAGAACCCTGTTTTCCGCCTTCGGCTCTTTTAAGAGCAAAGCTGTTGGAGAAAGGAAATGCGATCATTTCCCCCAGAGTCAAAAAGATCATACCCACCAGCAGGATCCCCACCCATCCTGTTAGGTTGATAAGGAGGAAGCTTATGGAGACAAGGATGGTTCCCCCAATGACATGAAATAAGGTGGAGCGCACTTTTGATTCCAGGTACTTGATGAGCGGCATTTCAAACAGGAAGATGAGGAAACCATTTAATCCCAGGAGCAGGCCTATGTGGGATTCACTTAAAAAATGTACCCGTGCATAATATAGAGGCATGGTCGAAAAATACTGAAGGAAAACAAACCCGAATAAGATCATGGCGGCTATAAAGACCAGGTAAGCTTTGTCTTTCATCATGGACTTTGGGATGCTTATGATCTCCTTTGGGTTTTCCACAGCTTTCTTTGGGTGGAGCAATTTTAGCAGAAGAATTCCTGCCAGCATACACGTGATCCCGTCTACCCAGAAGAGTCCGCTGTAACCGGAAGTCGCAATGATCAATCCGCCCACGGCGGGCCCTGCAGAAAAACCAAGGTTGATCGCGAGCCTTATGAGGGTTATGGACCGGGTTCTGTTCTGGGGTTTGCTGTAGGCATTGATAGCGACAAAAACTGCGGGTCTAAAGGCATCGGCTACCAGCATCACGATAAAAATCCCGGCGCAAATCCCCCAGAAGGTAGAGGGAAACTGCAAAAAGATGAAAAACACCCCCGAAATGAGCAGGCTTAAAGCCATGGTTTTGTAATGGCCAATCCTGTCCACCAGTTTCCCGCCCAGCCAGGAGCCGGCAACAGATCCCAGTCCAAAGAAGGTTAGGATCCAACCTACTTCTTCAAGAGAAAAGCCCCTGTTTTTGGTCAAATACAGCGAAAGGAAAGGGATCACCATTGTGCCCGCCCTGTTGATGAAGGTGATGAAGGCCAGGAGCCACACCTCCCGCCTCAGGTCGCTAAAGGATCCTACATAAGCCCTAAATAGTCGCTGCAACATTGTTGAGAATAAAAGGCTGAAATTAAATTAAAAATGGATTGGTTTTCAGGGAGAGAAGAAGAAATTCTATGAGCAAAAAAAAGCCCCTAAGAGTAGAGACGTCTAAAGTGGAAATTTTGGTTACTTCCTAACTTTATAAATCCCTCTCAAAAATGTCCTTTTTGAGAGGGATTTTAGGGCAGCGGACTAAAATGCCTGAAAGGTTTTTTAGTTATTCTTAATTATATAATAGTTCACATCTACCAGTTCATATGAGTCGATAATTACAACATCCCGGGACTCCGCCTGGTTATAAGTTAAGATACAACTGGAATTGGCAGCGATTTCATAACAGGGGATCGAAGCGTTTTGAGAAAAACTACCGGATGTCTGGAGACCGTCAATATTAACAGTAAGGACAGGTACTCCGGTAACAGCGTAATTTTTAGGATTAGTAAGCTTAATTTCAAATTCCAGCTTTGAGGTATTGCTTCCCGTATCTGGTGTGAATTCGAATTTTAAAACTTCATAGGAAAAACCTTCTAATTTAGGGGGGTCAATTTCTTTAGACTTTGTTGGTTCGGGAGTATCACAGGTAACTTCCTGGGTAGTATTATAGCTGTAAGACTGACCGTTAACGTAATAAAATTGAGGAATTGTAATGGTTTTCATACACTCCTCGTCACTGTCATTTGAAGAGCATCCAAACAATAAAACTGCAGTTAAAAACAATACAGGGAACTTTAATATTTTATTCATTTTCACAAGGTGATTAATACCTCCCGGGGAGTGGGTATTTTGTTCTTATTCAATATTAGTATCTACAATAAATAGCCGGATTTTTGATCAATCTTCCCGATCCACAGGTTATTTATTTTTTTAATGAAGTTTCAGCTTTAGATCTCAAAGAACCCGATTTCAGCTTTTTTGACCAGAATATAAATTGCGAATAATAAAATAGCAGTCGCAAGTGTAAATTTCCGGTTTTTAGAATTTTTGTCTTTTTTTTCCATTTTGAACCTGTTTATATATTGGTAACCAATTGGTTTAAAATGTTACACTTTCTTCAATTGTAGATTAAGAATTAATAATGAAAAATGATAAGGGATGGTGAAAGTTTTATTTATTTGTGTGGTCTTAAATTCCTCAGTGATGGCACAGCTCATATTTGATTTTAATAAGGAATCTAACATCCGGGATTGGATGATCGTCGATGATGTTGTGATGGGAGGACGATCCTCGGGCAAAATTCGTCTCAACGATGAAGGTCACGGAGTTTTTGGAGGGGAGATCTCCCTTGAGAACAATGGAGGCTTCTCCTCTGTGCGTTACAAGACAGGAAGAATTGAGGTAAAGGATTACTCTAAGATCGTTATAAAATTAAGAGGGGATGGTAAGGAATACCAGTTCAGGATCAAAGGCGAAACGGGGGATGACTATTTATATGTAGCTCCGTTTTCAACTTCGGGAGAATGGGAGGAAATAGAAATTGAGCTAAAGAACATGTATCCCACTTTTAGAGGGAGAAAATTAGATATGCCCAATTTTTCTAATGATCATCTTGAAGAGATTGCCTTTTTGATCGGCAACAAAAAGAAGGAGAAATTTAAACTTGTGATCGACAGGATAGAGCTGAGGTAAATTTTTTTATTCTTTGCAGCAGAAATTTTCAGGTCAATAAATAAAATTTGAAGAATAAATTTATTTCAATAAAAAAGCCCCTTCCGTAGAAGAGGCTTTTGAAATTTTAAGAAGATTCCTCCTGCGTCGGAATGACAGTGGAGAAATGTAAACATCGAAAGAGATTCCTCCTTCGTCGGAATGACAATGGTCTTACCAGATCTTCACGCGGTTCTCAGGTTTTACATACATCTTATCACCTTCCTGAATATCAAAAGCTTCATAGAAAGCATCAATATTTTGAAGAGGCACATAAGCACGGTATTCTCCCGGAGAGTGCGGATCTGTTTTGATCTTGTTTTTCAAAGCTTCTTCTCTCATCTTCGTTCTCCACACGGTTGCCCAGCTCATAAAGAAGCGTTGTTCTGGCGTAAAGCCATCAATTTCTCCGGGGTTTCCATGCTCGTCAAGGTGGATCTGAAGTCCGTCATAAGCGGCGCTCACTCCTCCAAGGTCTCCAATGTTCTCACCTAAAGTGAATTTTCCATTGATGTATACCGAATCAAGCACTTCTATAGCGCTGTACTGGTCAGCCAGTCTTCCCCCAAGGGTTTCAAACTGCTCCAGGTCTTTTTCGCTCCACCAGTTGTTCAGGTTTCCGTCGGCATCAAATCTTGATCCGCTGTCGTCAAAACCGTGAGAGATCTCGTGACCTATTACGGCACCAATTCCGCCGTAATTAACCGCAGCATCAGCTTTGTAGTCGTAGAACGGTGGCTGCAGGATAGCAGCAGGAAATACGATCTCGTTGTAAAGCGGGTTGTAGTAAGCATTCACAATTTGTGGTGCCATAAACCATTCGCTCTTATCTACAGGCTTACCAAGTTCTGCGATATCTTCTTTTACGTTCCATTTTGCAGCATTGAGCATGTTCTGGAAATACGAACCACCATTAGCAGGTTCTTTGATCTCCACGCTGCTGTAGTCTTTCCACTCATCTGGGTATCCAACTTTGATCTTGGTAGTAGCCAATTTTTGCTTCGCTTTTACCTTTGTGCTGTCGCTCATCCAGGTAAGGTTGTCGATGCGGTTTTCGAAGGCCTTTACTACGTTTTGGATCATTTCTTCAGCTTTCTGTTTAGCTTCAGCCGGGAAATGTTCTTCTACATATAATTTACCAAGGGCTTCTCCAATTGTGCTGTTGATGGTCGCAAGGGCGCGCTCATTCCGCGGTAATTGTTTTTGTGCGCCACGAAGGGTTTTTTCGTAGAACTCCCAATTTGCATTTTCGATCTCGGTAGCGAGCATTCCTGCGGCATCATTGAAAAGTGTCCATCGCAGGTACTCTTTCCACTCCTCCACATTCTGGGAAGCGAAAGTCTTTTGAACTTCTTCCATGTATTTTGGCTGACTTACGATAATCGTATCCACATTGGCAGCACCGACAGATTCAAAATACCTGTTCCATTCAATTGCCGGAACTTTATTCTGAAGCTCGGTAATGGTCATTGGGTTGTAAGTATTTCGGGCATCCCGACGCTCTACTTTATCCAGCATTGGTTGCGCGAGGGTCGTCTCGAATTCAAGAATAGTCTTAGCTTTTTCTGCAGCCTCTTCTTCAGAATCTCCTAAAAACTGAAGCATTCTGGTTATATGGGCAACATACTTTTCACGCTTTTCCTGGGAATCGGCATCTTCGGCGATATAATAATCCCTGTCTGGCAGCCCAAGGCTTCCCGGAGCAAGATAAGCCGCATTCATGTTGGAATTCTTGGCATCGGCACCCACGCCAAAGCTGAAAAATCCGCCGCCGCCGTACATCTGCATCTCCTGGAGATATTCCTGAACATCTTCTTTAGTTTCTATAGCCGCGATCTTGTCGAGGTAAGGACGAATAGGTTCGATTCCCTGCTCGTTACGGGCCACGGTATCCATTATAGTCTTGTACAGGTAAACCGCCTTGGCCTGGTCACTATTGGCATCAAGACTGTCGCTGCTTGCAGCAGCTTCAAGAAGGGAAAGAGCATCCTTATCTGTTTTTTCACGTAATTCGTTGAAGCTCCCCCATGTTGTTTTGTCTTCTGGGATCTCATTGGTGTCCAGCCAGCGGCCGTTCACATACCTGAAGAAATTTTCCTGCGGGGCCACTGTGGTATCCATATAGGCAAGATTGATCCCGCGTTGTTCTTCGGCTTCTACTTCTTTATCATTCTTACAGCCGGTAACAACCGCTGTTGCCATAAGAGTAAGAAGGAAACCTTTACTTAATTTATTCATATTCATGTTAATTTTAAAAGTGGCGTAAAATAAGAAAAATGATCTAATTTTCACCTTTTTATGGAACTTAGCGCGATCTTATTTCTGAAATAAAAGCCTTGTCAAAATCGGCTTTTAAAGAGGTTACAGCGTCCACCTTATCATTGGGTATGGCGATGGAAAGAACGTAGTGTTTTATTCTCCACTTTCCATTTTCTTTTACCGCTACGCCCGAGCCGCGGCAAATGCCCATTTGAGTGTCCAGCAGTTCATCGAACCAGGCTAGGTTTGCATCATCGGCAAGAAAAATATTGCGCTCGAGAGTGGAGAAGCTCCAGGCTTTCCCGCGGTCAAAATAAGGTTTTGACCATTCCATGAATTCCTGTTTGTTCCAGTTCTCTGTAGCATCGGTTCCAATGAAAACAGATTCAGCAGCCATTAAGCTGAAGTATTCATCGTAATTAGCTTCAGCGGCGGCCTTGTGCCACTCTTCGAGAAGGTGGTTTACGTGAGGCTCTTCAGCCTGACCGAAAGCGAAGCCCCCGAAAAAAAGCAGGAGGGCCAAAAAAGAGATTTTTCGCATGTGTTTAGATTTTTATGAAAGATAAGGAATTTTGAAAATCGTAATTCTGTAGTTGGTAGATACGTAACGCTGCATGTTAATTATTCCGCTTATAATTATTGGGCTAAAGCCCTTTTTATACAGGAGACATTTGATCCACCACCTGAAGGTGGCGGCAATTTATTTCTCTATCTAAACTTTAAGAATGACATACTTAACTGCCTACGGCTTTAGCCAGAGGTTAAAGAAATACTGCAAAGGCCTTGGCCGATCTTTACCAACAGTGCATTTATATTCTTCTGCCTATAATCATTGGGCTAAAGCCTTTTATTTAGCAAACCTTTGATCCACCACTAGAAGGTGACAGCAATTTATTTCTCTATCTAAATTTTAAGAATGACATACTTAACTGCCTACGGCTTTAGCCAGAGGTTAAAGAAATCCTGCAAAGGCCTTGGCCGGTCTATACCAACAGTGCATTTATATTCTTCTGCCTATAATCATTGGGCTAAAGCCTTTTATTTAGGAAACCTTTGATCCACCACTAGAAGGTGGCAGCAATTTATTTCTCAATTTAAACTTTAAAGATGGCATACTTAAATTGCCTCCGGCTTTAGCCGGAGGATCAAAAATATAATACAGAAGGCCTTTAGGCCAAACCCGATCCAACTTCAAATCGGGAATTAAGGTTTAGATCTCGTCCTCTCCGGCATCAAGGGCAACAAAGTTTCTTATCGCCTCGTTGGGTTCTATAATATTGTAACCATTCCAAAAATCGGGGTTGTAAACTTTAAAAGTCTCATACTCGAAATTTTCGGGTTCTGGAATTTCAGAAAGTGCGGCCGCAGGCATGGTCTCAGATTCGTAGACCACCAATTGCAATTTATTCACCTGGCTTAGGTTGAATTTAAGGTCCAGATCCAGTTCATTCTGCTTACGGCGGCCGGGAACGTGCTTGTTCTTTTCGATGATGGTAAGCGGACGGTCAATCCCAACAGATTCGCCGGTCTCCCGTTCAAGATAGCTAAGGTTATACTTTCCTGCTTCATCTTTTACAAAGATCATCTTGCCCCGGTAAACGTCATCTTTAGTGCTTATTCCAAAAAGGCGGAATTTCTTCAGCGGTTTTACATTTTCATATTCCAGGCGGTGGACCCCGTAATCCTCTGTATTTACATAGATCCTGCCTTTAAAATCGGCGCCCCTTTTTGGTTCAAAATCGATGACGTAAACTGTAGCATTGTCTATCCAGGCATAGCCGTTTTGAGTAAACCGGTACTTGTTAGCCTTGTCAAAAAGGTTAAAAGTGATGTCTTCTCTCCAGAACATCCCGTCCATAAGTCTGTTTATCCTGGAATTAGAATTCTTTTTGAGATTCTTTTTCCTTTCGGCAAGAATTTTTTCTTTTTCTACGGGTGTTTTTTCTTTCTTTTCTTCTTTCACTAAAAATTCCTCTCTAAGTTCTTTCTCATCTACCTTTACGCCTATGATCCCCGAACGTATCTTTAGGTAGGAGCGATCTTTAAGAGTGTTCATAAACAAGGAATTCAAACGGTCTGTCACTTGTTCCAGGGATTGTGTGCTCTGTGGATCGTGAAGATTTGCAGCTTTTATTATATTCACTTTTTGGCTGTCAAAGTTCCCGTACATATCGGCCAGGATTTCTTTATAAGAATCTGATACTTTTGGAATTTTAGAAGAGATCTCGTTCATGAGGTCCTGGTCTATACCGGCAATTGTACTTTTGTCCACTTCGAGGTCGAACCGGCGCACATAACTAATATCCGACTCTCTTAAGAAGATCCTCTTCCTGCTGTTTTCAAAATTGTAGTTATTATTCACTTCTTCCTTTACTTTCTTAATGATCTCTTTTGCTGAAAGGTTTTTGTTAGAAAGAAATACTTCGCGCAGTTCAATGGTAGCAGGCTTTAGTAAAATGATCCCTTCGGAAATTTCTTTGGGTGCTATCTCGAGCAGCTCATATCCCAGGGAGGAGATCTTTATAATTTCGGGAGATTTTTCTTTTTGAGGGTTATAGCTGAAGGTTCCTTCTTCATTGGTCACCAGTCCCCGGTTTTCGGCAAAGATGACATTGGCGTAAGGAATAGGTTGTTTCGTGGCTGCGTCGAGTACCTGGGCACGTATCTCCTGTGCTTGTAAAACATGTACCTGAAGCAGCAGCAGAAAGGAAAGAAAGTATCTCATAGTAAACGGTTTACTTTAAGACGTATATGTTTTATGATTGTTACAAATTATGATGGTTTTCAGCATTAACAAAATACTAACTAAAAACAATTGGCAGCAGGATGAAGGGTTTTCTAACTTTATAGAAAAGCCAATCTATGACACGATCAATCTGGAAATCAACAGCCACCAAATCTAATTTTCCTGTCCTTAGTGAGAATCTCGAGACCGAAATTGCAATTGTTGGTGGCGGGATAACGGGAATTACTGCAGCCTACCTCCTTGCGCGATCGGGTAAAAAAGTAGTGTTGCTGGAAGCTGGAGCTCTTGGAGGAGGAACTACCGGCGACTCTACGGGAAACCTGTATGCTATGGTAGACAAACGTTTACACCATATCCAAAGTAAGTGGGATAAAGAGACCGCTTCAAAAGTTGCACAATCCCGGGCACAGGCCGTGAACCTGGTAGAGGAACTGGTGAACAGGTATGAAATAGACTGCAGTTTTAAGCGGGTCCCATGGTATTTGTTTAGTGAGACCGAAAAAAAAGATAAGACCATTGAGAAAGAGATAGAGGCAGCAAAAGATTATGGATTGCCTATTGAAGAATTGCACGAACTGCCAATCCCTGTAAAGGTGAGTACGGCCATAAAAGTGGAAAATCAGGCCCAATTCAATCCCGCGGCTTTTGTACGGGGTCTGGCCGAACAAATAGACTCTGCAAATTGCAGGATCTTTGAAAATTCTGAAGTACATCATATAGAAAAGAAGGAGGAGCTAGTTCTTTCAACATCCTCCGGAACAGTGACAGCCAAAAAAATCATTTTAGCCACCCATACTCCCAAAGGAATCTACGGCTTGCAAACAGCTCTTTACCCGTACAGGGAATACGCTATTGCGGCCAGATTGAAGTCTGGTGATTTTCCTGACGGGATCTACTGGGACACAGAAGCAGACTTCCACACTTCCATGAGAACCTACAGTAAAGGCAGTGATAACTACGTGTTGGTTCTTGGGGGGCATCACAAAGTAGGACAGGAAGACGATTACAGCCGTTTCTTTGACAAACTTGACGAAAATGCCCGGCGCTATTTTGATGTGGAGGAAATCGAATACAGGTGGAGCGCCCAACATTATAAACCTGCCGATGGGTTGCCGTATATAGGAGAAAGTACAGATGACAATATCTATTTGGCTACAGGTTTTTCCACAGATGGACTTACTTACGGAGTACTTGCTGCCATGATCCTGGATGACCAGCTTAACGGCCGGGAAAATGCCTGGAGGGATTTATACAAAGCCTCGAGGTTCACGCCGGTAAAATCTGCAAAGAATTTCATTAAAGAGAATATCAATGTCGCCAAACAATATCTAAAGGACCTGCCCGGGAAAGCTGAAGTTGATTCCTTAGAAGAGATCGGGCCCGGGCAGGGTAAAGTCATGGAGATCGAGAGGGAGAAATGGGCAGTTTACAGGGATGATAAGGGAGAGCTTCATTGCCAGTCGGCCGTTTGTACACATATGGATTGTATCGTGGACTGGAATGATGCCGAAAGATCCTGGGACTGTCCCTGTCACGGCAGCCGCTTCAAGGCCACCGGGGAAGTGATCGAGGGACCTGCATTTTCCCCACTTGACAAGAGGAACCTGAATAAAAAAGAATAGTACTATGGTAATTACTGCAATTATACTCATCAGTCTTGCTGTTTTACTCGGGCTTTACCTGATAAGTTTCGTTTTAAAGAAGAAAATTCCGCCTAAAGGAGTGGCATTGATACATGGCTCTCTGGCTGTTCTGGGAATTCTTATTCTTATTATTTACGCATTAACTACAACTTCTCATCATAAGCATTGGGATAGTATTATCATTTTTCTCCTTGCGGCAACGGGAGGGGTTTATCTCTTTTACAGGGATATACGCCACCTTAAGATCCCGAAGTGGGTAGCTTTGATACATGGCGCCCTTGGTCTGTTCGGTCTTGGCTGGATTTTGTATCACGTTATTGGTGGCACCCATTGACCTTTAACCAAAGGTGAAGTGCCGGCCGATGTTCCTTTTTTATTGATTCTTATTTTAAATATTTCCCCCCTGCTTGTTTATTAATTTAAAAACAATGCCATGACAGGCTATAGACATTTTTTCAATCCTCCTCCACGTGACCCCAGTTCAAACTTTCGCTTTGCAACAGGGAAGATAAGATATCTCTTCTCTGGTCAAGGTCATATAGGTCGGTTTGTTCCTGTTTGTCACCCGAAGTTCGATCTTCATTGGGAAGAGAAGCTGAAAAATTCTCTTTTAAATGCATTAAAAGATTTGTCATGGTACTTCTTAATAGCTGCAGCTCTTCTTTTTCATTTTGATACCTTTCATTAGACTTAAGCAGGAGGGTTAGGGCTTCGTCAAGTCGCACAAAATTAAGGCTAAGACAGTTTTCGGGATTTGAGTGGCTAAAGAAATGTACCACAGGATATGCCTGGTGGCTCACAAGGTGATTATCGATCTTTTCCTGTAACGAAAGTACTTGTTGATCCTTGTAAGAACTGTTTACTTTCTCGAGCTTATTGGCAATTTCAGAAGGGCTTTTCCCAAGGTTAGAAATACTCCTGGACAGTGTTCTTTTTCGAATGACCGCAGAGGAAACGGAGATCAGGTAAGTCATTGAACTGGTAAAGAAAATAAAGCCGAAAAAGGAAAATAAACTTGTTAGTATCTCAAAGAAGGGGGTGATAGGTTTAAAATTTCCCATGCCTAATGTAGAGATTACGTATCCTGTAAAGTAGAGCCTCTCTACCCAGTTGGCCGGCCGCGAATCACTATTGGTTATTCCGGAAGGATCATAGGAAAAGACCAGGAACAGCCCCAGCCACACAATAATGATCCACACAAACAGTACTCCCAGATTAACGGTCATGCCGCAGTAGTCAAAGGCTTTCCTGCCAAAAAAGCCGGAAGACCAGCGGGTTGCCCGGTAGGAGAGGCTGGCTACTTTTTTAGAAATAGGTCCTGCTCCGCTACCGGAGAGGGTGGTAAAAAAGAAATCATAGATTACAAGTATAAGAAGGAGGAGTCCAAGGCTTAAATAAAGTACGTTCATAGTTGAATTTTAAATTTTTAGAACCATAGAGAAATACCACCTCCTGCACCAAAACGATTGTCGTAGCTTCCCATTAATCTTACTCCTTTGCTAAGCACATACTCGAGACCTACCTGGAATACCGTTTCGCTTTCGTAGTCTTTGCTCTCTTCGAGATCTCCATTCCAGCCAAAATCAATCTGGTATTCATATTCCCCATACAATTCAAGGCGGGGAAAAAGCAAAAGTCCGGCATTAAACGCTACTTGTGGCCGCAGTTTGTGATCAATACTGAGTTCAGAATCAATTAACAGCGGCAGCAGATACCTGATTCCTCCAATGGCTGTAGGTTCCAGTTCATCCAGGTTATCTTCTTCTTCGTTCTCAATATTCCCACCGACAAAAACTCTGAAGTAGTCATTGAGATATCTTTCATAGGTAAGGGTAACTTCCAGGTTTTCATTCCAGCCATACTCGGCCCGTAACCTGAATTGATTCCTAATGTTGGTGGTGGTAGCATAGAATTCTGTCATATGACTGGCGCCTGTAACTTCTCCCCAGGTAAAATATTCATTGGCTTCGGTTGTAAGATTGGCTAATGGATATGAGTCGAGTCGCTCATCCCGAGGCGTGTCATAACTAAAAACACGTGCCATACCAGAGTTGAGGTGATAGAGTACATGGCAATGAAAGAACCAGTCCCCATATTCGTTGGCATCAAACTCAATTACGGTTTTTTGCATGGGCGCCACGTTGACGGTGTGCTTTAGTGGAGAATATTCTCCATTCTTATTGATCACTCTAAAGAAATGTCCATGAAGGTGCATGGGGTGATGCATCATAGTAAGGTTGTTCAGGGTGATCCTCACTTTTTGACCCTGTTCGATTTTTATTTTGTCGGTTTCAGAAAGAGGTACTCCATTAATGCTCCACACGTACCTGTTCATATTTCCTGTGAGATTGAACAGAATTTCTTTAAGCGGCTGTTCGTCAGAAATAGTGGTAGGTGCTGGGGCTCTGAGGTAATCATAATTGAAGACAGGAGATCCCGCGGTTTTCATGGCGTCGCCTATTACCAGGGAATCGGGCAGCGGCTTTTTCATAGGATCCATCAGGTTGGGATCTTTCATTTTGTCCTGAACCAGGGTATCCCTTTTCATGTCTTCATTCATGTCCATATCATGCTGGGTATGATCCTCTTTCATTTTCATTCCTTCGGAATCCATGTCCATCTCCATGTGATCCATTTCCATGGCATACTTTTTCATCACTTTAATGGAGTCATTTTTCCCGGGTCTGAACTTTGATGCCGGAGCGCCCATTTTCATATCCATGGCCATCATCTTTTTCATCATCTCAATCAGGTCAGGTTCGGGGACTACCGGGGCAGGTATAATTTCTCCTTCTCCTATATATGCTGAAGCATGTCCCGAACCATCCTGGGAAGTGGCACGAATTTCCAGTTTTCCACTTTCCGGAACAGTGACAATGAAGTCATAGGTCTCTGCAACAGCGATAAGGGTCTTGTTCTTTTTTACCGGTACCACATCCAGCCCATCGGCAGCAACCAAAAAAGGATCTTCTCCCCCAAAGGTGAGCCAGAAATAGGACGCTGCAGAGGCATTGACAAATCGCAGCCGAAGCTTTTCTCCCGGTTCAAAATCAGGATACTGCTGTTCCGGGAGTCCGTTTACCAGGAAAAGATCATGGTAGTTATCAGAAATAGCCATATCGGGCATGCGTTGCCAGCTCATTTTGAGTTTGGCTCCCAGCGCGTTTTTAGCCAGGACTTTATTTAGACTTTGTACCTGCCCCTTCTTGATCAGGTACCATTCATTGCCTCTTTTGAGATTGCGCAACTGTTCATGTGGGTTTTCATCCATCCAGTCTGAAAGCACCAAAACAAGATCCTTATCATATTCCATGGTTTGCTCCCGCGGATTGATTTGAATAGAGCCATAAACGCCGCGTTGCTCCTGGAGTCCCGTATGGGAATGATACCAATAGGTGCCCGACTGCTTCAGGGCAAATTCATAAGTGAAAGTCTCTCCCGGTCTTATGGGAGGAGTGGTAAGATAAGGCACGCCGTCAAAGAAATTGGGGAGCAGCAGTCCGTGCCAGTGCACCGAAGTCTCCACATCCATCTTGTTCGTTACATGGATTTTCGCATACTCTCCTTCGGTGAACTCCAAAACAGGCCCCGGAATACTTCCATTAATGGTCATGGCCTTCACATTTTTTCCGGTGAGATTGACCATTTCTTCATCTATGGTCAGTTCATATTCATGGACCGGCCAGTTATCGACATTACCTTCAACAGATTGAGGACGTTGAGCAAGTGAAGGAAAAGAAAGTGTGGCAGTGAACAGAAGAGGCAGAAGAAGATTTTTCATTACGTTTTCTTCAGGATTACACGAAAAAGGAATTCTTACAAGTTAGTCAGCTTCTACCGTTTTCTGTATGAAAGTACTGTTAAATCTCGGCCCGGGAATTAATCCGGGCATAGGAATTTCAAATGCTTTTATAAGCCTGCTACTTGTTTCTTAACAGGTAGTTAACCAGTCTCTCCGGAGAATTTCATTAACTTATGAATACTTTAGAAAATCATAAAAATCTATAGTTATGAAAATAAAACTGCTCTTCGTATTGTTTAGTCTTGGTTGGGTTCTAACGGGTTCCTCACAGGAATCGGTAGGATTGGAAGTTATAGCAGATAATTTAGTATCCCCAGTGGCCCTTGTGGAATCGCCCGACGAGTCAGGAAGGTATTTCATTGTGGATCAGGTAGGGGTAATCCGTATCTATACTCCTCAAAAAGGTCTTTTGCAAGAGCCTTTCCTGGATCTTAAGGATAAAATAGTATCTCTTAAGGACGCTCACGAGGAGAGGGGACTTCTTGGCTTGGCTTTTCATCCTGATTATAATGAGAACGGGAGGTTTTTCGTCTACTACAGTGCTCCGCTAAGTGAGGGTGGCCCTAAAAACTGGGATCACACCAGCCACATTTCAGAATTCCGGGTTTCTCCGAATAATCCCAATATGGCTGAAAAGACTTCAGAAAAGATAATTCTGAAGGTCGATCAACCACAGGATAATCACAATGCCGGAACATTGGCATTCGGTCCTGATAATTACCTGTACATCGCTCTTGGTGACGGTGGAGGTGCAAATGATATTGATATGGGCCATGTGCCCGACTGGTACGCCGAGAACGCGGGTGGAAACGGGCAGGATGTAGAGCAGAATTTGCTTGGTAGTATTCTACGAATCGATGTGGATGGAGATTCTCCCTATGGAATTCCTGAAGACAATCCCTTTGTAGACAAAGACGGAATGGATGAGATCTATGCCTATGGGCTTCGAAATCCCTACAGGTTTTCATTTGACTTGGAGGGGAACAATGATCTTATCGCCGGAGATGCGGGCCAGGTACTTTGGGAAGAAGTAAGTGTGATCACAAAAGGTGGCAATTACGGGTGGAATGTGAAAGAAGGATCTCACTGTTTCAATTCTTATAATAATGATAAGGAGAAAGAGGAATGTCCCGAAAAAGATAAGATGGGCAATCCTCTAATAGATCCTGTTATTGAATTTAAACAAGGTGGTACCGATCATGGAGGCAAAGGCCTGGTGGTAATAGGAGGTTATGTCTACAGAGGTGAGATGATTAAAAATCTGGCTGGGAAATACATTTTTGGGACCTGGACGCAACATCACGGAAAACCTGCGGGAGCAGTGTTTATGGCCACTCCGCAAGAGACCGGGATGTGGGGCTTTAAAGAGCTGAAAATAGATCAAACCAACTCTACTTCAATCGGTCATTATCTTCTGTCTTTTGGCCAGAACAAAGAGGGAGAAATGTTCGTTCTTACCACCGATGAAGAAGGACCCACAGGGAACACCGGGAAAGTCTTTAAAATGATTGCGGCGAAGTAAATAGGGGTAGGAGTCATTCTGAATTTATTTCAGAATCTTTTTAAGAAGTCTAAGTCTTAATAGAACCTGAAACAAGTTCAGGTTGACGAAAGATCATAGATTCTTTTCAATTATATCTCGAACAATAAAGTCACTCCCAAAGTAGCAGGATTTCCAAGGTGAACTGCACCAAAGTTATAGCCGTAGCTAATGTATTCTTTATCAAAAATATTACGGCCCCATAGCATGAGCTTAATATCCCGGTAGGAGACGCCAATATTTCCATTGTACAGGCTGTACGGCTCCTGCCTTAGATTATTTGCGAGATCGAAATATTGTTCCCCCAGGTATTTCCATTCTGCACGGGCCGTGAATTCCCATTTTTCATTCAGTCCCAGGTTTGACCGGTACTGCAGGGCCAGCATTGAAGTGATGCCGGGAGTATAGATCTGCTTATTTTCTTTCAAATTGACTTCTTCCCCGTTTTGCGCAATAAGCAGCGATTCGTATTGGGCATCAGTAAGGCCAAGATCATAGCTGAGTTCAAGGCCTGGGATTACTAAAGCCCGAAGCTCTAATTCCAACCCTTTACTGCTTAATTTTCCAGTGTTTCGGGTGATGATAACTCCATCGGGCATGACTAAGGTCGGTACCTGTACATCGGTCACTTCCGTATAAAAAACAGTGGCATTTACCAGCAGCTTATTCTCCAAAAAGGAGTTCTTAGTACCTATTTCGTAATTATCACTGAACTCCGGTTGGTACTCGTACAGAGGTGGTTGTGAAGGATCTGCACTTAAAGGAGTGAGCCCTCCTGCCCTGAAACCCCGGCTGTAGGTCAGGAAGACAAGGTTTTCTTCTGAAAGATCATAGGTGATTCCCGCCTTAGGCGAGAAGGCATTGAAACTTGCGGTGGCGGTAGTGTCCGGCTGATATTCAAAGAGCGGTTGCGTATCAGAATCCAACTGGTACTCTCCCAGCACAGACTGCTTTTTATATTCGTGGTCATACCGAAGACCTGCTATCAAGCCGAGTTTCTTCATCACCTGATAATTGAACTGTCCAAAAAAGGCAATTCCTTTACCTGTTGCTTCGCTGGTGTTTATGAGGGAATAATTGATTTCTTCTGATCCCAATAAAGGAGCATCCTCACCAAAATGAGTGGCTTGTTTTACCGGACTTTCCTGGTAGAACATGTAAGTTCCTGCAGTCCATTCAAGATCTCTTCCCGGTCCACGGGGAGAAGAGAGCCGGAATTCCTGAGTCACAACTTCCACCGTATTCCAGTTCTTTCCATAGTCATTGATGATGGAAATCGCATCAAGAGGGGAGAAGTCTGCATCAATAGGATTTTGGTAGTATCTGTAATTCTGCTGGTAGGCAGTCTGTGAACTAAAGTTGAGGTTTTCCCCTTTATAATCAATGACCAGAGAAGTGTTGAAAGTATTGTCCTTCATTGTTGAAAGTTGGTTCTGGTTAAGGGTGAAAGGGTTTTCAAGTGCAGCTTCATTCCCCATGTTCAGAGGAAAAGCTCCTTCATTTTCGGCTGTAAAATGTTTAAGGTTTAAGGTGGCATTCCAGGTAGAACTGAAAAGGTACTTCAGGTAGTAATTTCCTGAAAAATTGTACTGATCATCATAACTGGAATTCGTGAACCGGTTGGTGTAAAATCCATCCCTTTCTTCATATAATCCGGCTGCCCCGAAGTATAAATTCTGGGTTACCGGTGTTCTTATGCCTGCCATATAGCGCTGTTGGTTAAAATTGCCTAAAGTAGCTTCTCCAAATATTTTGGTTTCCTTTTGGGGCTCCCGGGTTATAATGTTGATCACACCACCCATGGCATTTCTTCCGTAAAGAGTTCCCTGTGGTCCTCGTAACACTTCTATTCTTTCTATATCAAAAAGCTGGGTGATATAGGTGTCGAGGTTATATTGGTTTACACCGTCTATGTAAGTTGCAATTGCAGGATCGTAGGAGGTAGTGACAATTCCCCTTATAGAGGTCACGGTTCTTCTGTCTCCGGGATCGGCGGCATAGAGGTTGGGAGAAATTGCAGTAAGATCATTAACGTTCCGGATCTGGCTTTGTTTGATATTTTCCTTTGAGAGGCTGGTTATACTTAGAGGTATTTCCTGAATAAGTTCTTCTCTTTTTTGGGCGGTGACAACTACTTCTTTTAAGCGCTCACCTTCCGATGAAAGAGTGATCTCCAGTTCAACAACTTCCGCATTTATATTGACGATTCGAGTGGTTTCTGAATATCCGGCTTTGCTAATGTACAGGATGTATGAACCATAGGGCACTCCTTGAAAGGAAAAATCCCCTTCTGGGGAGGTTTTTGTCTGGAAGGAGGAATTCAGCAGGTTGACCCGGACATTTTGAAGCGGTTGTGCAGAATCTGAAAGTACTTTCCCCACTAGACGTCCTTTCTCCTGGGCGCCTGAAGTCATGGAAATAAGAGAAAAGAAAAGGCTTATGAGTAGATAATGTTTCATTGAGTAACTTTTAACTTCTGCTTATTTATGTTTTTTCTAAAGATCAGGTTTATAAAAAGGGCGAAACTAAGGATGAGTAACCCGAAAAATTCCCGGGTGTACTCGACCCAAGGTTTTTCATCGGACATTGATCCGGTAATATTTTCGGCAGCATGCTCGGTTAACCAGGAGAGAACTCCCTTAGGCACGAAAAAAAGGTACAACGCATAAGCGAGGAAGATCAGGATCCCTGCATAGTGAAGAATTTTATTGTCTTTTCCTAATATCGCAAGCAGGCAAACAAGGGCTCCATAACCGTAGATAACCATCCACAGGAGAGGGTCCGGATCATTATATTGTACAATGGCAGAGAATAAGAAGATAATTGCAAAAAGAGCATTAAATATTCTCACAAATTCTGTTTTTAGAATTTAATTTCCCTTAACAGGGAAACTTTTCTTTGCCTTGTTCCCCGTTTCCACGTTTTTCTTCAGCAACTGCACAGGAATAAAGAGAAACAGGAAAAATCTTTTCATCTTTTTGATATAATAGATTATAACAAGACCTCCTATTTGTCTCTTAAAGTTAAGAAAGCGGAATAGCAGGAGCAGCCATTTAACGACAGTTTAACCTTTAAAAAGAGAAAAAATTAAAGAGACAGATCTTTAAAGATTAATTCCAGAAGAATCTTTTCTCATAGGACAACTTTTATGGCTTACCGCAAATATGGGTATTTTAAAGTAAACCCAATACCTCCCGAAAGGTTCAATAGTATTTACCTGAAAAGTGGCACAGTCCCTGTGCTGTCTGGTTCCATGGAATCTTCGAACTCCTTGTCGAGTTCGGTCTCAAAATTCTCGGGAGTCTTAAGGAAGAGCTCGTTCAGCTGAAGTTTGAAGTTATCAAATTCTACTACCAGGTCTTCGGCAACATCAAGGATCTCATCGGGATTTTTCTGTTTTTTGTTGGAAAGCTGGTGCAACACCTGCGCCTTGGTATAAAGTACGTTGGTGCGTGCCTCCACGGCTGTACTGCGCAGCGTATCGGGAATTGTGGTGTTTAGGTTTTCCATGATCTGTACCAGATTATTGGAGGCATCCATAATATCCATCCCGGTACTGTTCTCCAGGTTTTGAATTTCATTTTGAGCAGTTGCATATGCCAGCCAATTTCCTGCGACCTGTCTTGCCTCGGGCAACAGGTTTACGGTTCGGGCACTGTTAAGCTCTAACCGGTCGGAAAATTTTCTTTCAGACTGCACTTCAGAAACCTTTGCCTCCTGCTTTTCGGCACAGGACAAAAGGGCGATCAACGTAAATAGCAAAAGAAATTTCCTCATTTTTTAAAGATACATTTTAAAAGCAATTGTTAAGGTGGCTTTTGTACACTATGAAATATGTTTTAAGACTGCAAAATTCTTCATCTTTCCTGAATTCAATATCTTTGCTTTCTTAGCAAACAAAAAATTTATGGCTTCAAAGATATTGATAATTGGTGCATGCGGACAAATAGGAACCGAACTTACTATGGCCCTTCGGGCAAAACGTGGGAATGAGAACGTCATCGCCTGCGACATTCGTGAAGGAAACGAAGAACTGATGGCTTCCGGCCCTTTTGAAATTGCCGATGCTACCAATTACCACCAGATCGAGGACCTGGTAATACAGTATGAGATCGATGAGGTATATCTTATGGCAGCTATGCTTAGTGCAACAGCCGAGAAGTTTCCAATGAAGGGCTGGGCTTTAAATATGGATTCCCTGTTCCACGTTCTTAACCTTGCAAAAGAGGGAAAAGTGAGCAAAGTTTTCTGGCCATCCAGTATTGCCGTTTTTGGACCCACCACTCCTAAGCATGACACGCCGCAAACTACTATTATGGAACCTTCAACCGTGTATGGTATAAGCAAGCAGGCCGGAGAGCGCTGGTGTGAATATTACCACAAGAAATACGGGGTGGATGTGCGGAGTATTCGATATCCTGGACTAATAAGCTATAAGACACTCCCGGGCGGTGGTACAACAGATTATGCAGTGGAGATCTATCATGAGGCTTTGAAAAATGGCAAATACACCTCATTTCTTAAAGAGGATACAGAACTTCCTATGATGTTCATGGATGATGCCATTAGAGCTACCATATCCCTTATGGATGCTCCTTCAGAAAAAGTGAAAATCCGTTCCTCCTATAATCTTTCAGCATTAAATTTTACTCCAAAGACTCTTGCAAATGCTATTCAAAAGCACATACCCGAATTTGAGATCTCATATGATCCGGATTTCCGGCAGGCTATAGCCGATTCCTGGCCGTCAAGTATTGATGACTCCAAGGCCCGGGAAGACTGGGGCTGGAAACATGAGTTTGACCTGGAGAAAATGACTTCAGAAATGCTTGAAGGCATCAAGGAAGTACATCATGTATAAAACAAAAAAAAAGTCCTGCACACCGTGCAGGACTTTTTGATTGAGTAAAAACTAATATGATTAGTTGATCACACGCACTCTTGTTGCGGTCAATCCTTTTCTTCCTTCTTCTTCCTCGTACTCAACTTTGTCTCCTTCGTTAAGAGTTTCTCCATTAAGTCCGGTAACGTGAACAAAGATGTCTCTTCCTGTGTCGTCGTTCGTAATGAATCCGTAACCTTTTGATTCATTGAAAAATTTAACTGTACCTTCCATTTTAAAAAAAAATAATAATTAATAAAGTACAAACATAATCTAATAATTGAAACAGGGGGTAATCAATTTGTTATTTATTTCTAAAAATTTTAAAATGTGGCAGTTACCTCTCTTTTCTGTCCTTCATTTTTTTTAAATTTTCATCGGAAAGAGTGTAGTCTTTTAATTTTTTTCCCCTCCAGCGGAGTACCAAAAACATGGGCAAAAGGATAAATACACTTGCAAGTACTGTGAGGCCAATGATCCTGTCTCCTAAAGCCTGATCGTTCTCCACTTGCATTATATAAAATCCTACAAGGAAGGATATTCCAATTAAAACGGCTGCAATCTGGGTAAGTATTCCTAAAGTTTTCATACAGTTACTTCTATTAATTTCTTCCTGTAAGCAGTAAGAAGTTTTGATTTGGACACAAATCCAAGATACTTATTCTTTCTAACTACAGGAAGGTTCCAGGCATCACTTTCCTGAAATTTTTTCATTATTGTTTTTGGGCTGTCTTTTTCCTCATCAATAGTATCGGGAGCTGTTTGCATGAGCTCCTCTATTTTTACACTGTCATAAAGCTTTTTATCAAACATGATTGGCCTTATGTCGTCCAGAAGAAGAATTCCCATAAAGTTATTATCATCATCTACTACAGGAAAAATATTCCGGGAAGATTTTACAACTCCCTCCTTTACAATTTCTCCAAGTGTCATTCCCGATTTTAAAGAAACAAAATTTCTTTCAATGACCTGATGAATATTCATAAGCGTAAGAACAGCCTGATCCTTATTATGAGTGATCAATTCTCCACGCAAAGCCAACTCCATTGTATAGACCGAATGTGGGAGGAATCTGGTTGTGATTATAAAAGAAATGGCTGCAGTGATCATAAGTGGTACAAAGAGCTCGTATCCATGAGTAAGTTCTGCGATAAGAAATATTGCGGTTAGAGGGGCCTGTAATACCCCGGCCATCAAACCTGCCATTCCAACCAGGGTAAAATTACTTACCGAGAGTGGGGTCTTCAGGAAATTCAGGTGGTTTAAAAACAAGGCAAAACCGTGTCCCATTGTGCTTCCCATGAACAGCACGGGAGCAAATATTCCTCCGATTCCTCCGGCATTAAACGTTAGGGAGGTGGCGGCAATCTTAAAGATGACAAGTCCCGCCAAAAGAACAATTATCACCCAAAAATTATCAAGATATTCGTTGAATAAGCTACTTCCCAAAGCCTCAAGATAATCCTCCTGGAGCAAATTGTTTATTACGTTATAGCCTTCTCCATAGAGAGGAGGAATAAAAAAAAGGAGAACTCCCAGTGCCGATCCTCCAATAAGTAAGCGGTGAAATGAAGAATCTATTCTTTTGAATAATTTATTGATCCAGAAATAGGTTTTGGTGAAGTAAATAGAACAAAGCCCTGCTAAAACACCTAAAAGAATATAATAAGGAACATCGGCAATCTCGAAACTGTCTTTAAGACTGAAAGGCAGAATAATATCTGAACCAAAGAAAAAATAGGAGGTAAGGATAGCTGAAACCGACGCCAACAGCAAGGGTAACAACGAGGCCAGGGTGAGGTCAAGACTGAAAACTTCAATTGCAAAAATAATAGCTGCAATAGGAGCTTTAAAAATACTTGACATGGCTCCGGCCGCCGCACAACCTATTAATAAGGTTCGCGTTGCCTGATTCATATTGAAAACCCGCGAAATATTAGATCCCAGGGAGGCGCCTGTTGCCACCGTAGGGCCTTCCAGTCCCACAGATCCACCAAAACCTACAGTTATAGGTGCGGTGATCAATGAAGCGTACATTTGTACAGGCCTCATTAGACCCTTTTTTTTGGAGATTGCATAAAGGGTGGATGGTATACCGTGTCCAATGGGATGTCTAATCCCATATCTCACAATAAGAATTGTAATGGCAAGGCCTACAATGGGGAATATGAAGTAGAATGCATGGTGATAATTCACAATTAATTCCCCCTCAAGCAAACGCTGTATAAAATGTGTTAAGTTCTTAATTAACACAGCCGCAAGACCCGAGGTAAAACCTATGAGCGCCGCCAGTATCATCACAAACTGCTGCAAAGAAAGATTTTTGGTTCTCCAGATCAAAAATCTTTTGAATAAGGGATTCCTGCTTTTTGCGTTCATATTAAAAATGCCGAAAATCACCTGCTAGTACAGGAAGTATTTTCAGGTATATTAAAGGTTAATTTGTAACCTTCAAATTTAACTCTTTAAGCTGTTCCTCATTAATTCGTGCGGGAGCATCGATCATTACATCTCTTCCGGAATTATTTTTTGGGAATGCGATGTAGTCTCTAATGGTTTCTTGTCCGCCGAGGATAGCTACAAGCCTGTCAAATCCAAAAGCTATTCCTCCATGCGGAGGGGCTCCATATTGAAAAGCATCCATTAAGAACCCGAACTGGGCCTTAGCTTCTTCGGGAGTGAATCCCAAATGGTCGAACATCATTGCCTGCGTATTCTTGTCGTGTATCCTTATTGATCCTCCTCCAATTTCGTTTCCATTCAACACCAGGTCATAAGCGTTGGCGCGAACATTACCAGGGTCTGTGTCCAAAAGTTTAATATCTTCTGGCTTTGGAGAGGTGAAGGGGTGGTGCATTGCATGATAACGGCCGGTCTCTTCATCCCACTCTAAAAGGGGAAAATCTACTACCCATAGTGGCGCAAATTCATCAGCTTTTCGAAGGCCCAGTTCATTACCAAGGTGCATGCGCAAAGCACTTAACTGAGTTCTGGATTTATTGGCATCACCTGCCATTACCAGGATAAGGTCCCCAACTTTGGCGCCTGTTCTTTCAGCCCAGGATTTAAGATCTTCTTCAGAATAGAATTTATCTACCGAAGATTTTAGGGTTCCGTCCTCATTGTACTTTGCCCAAACGAGTCCGTTCGCCCCAACTTGAGGGCGTTTTACCCAGTCAATAAGTTTATCTATTTCTTTTCTTGTAAAAGATGCAGCCCCGGGAACAGCAATTCCCACTACCAGTTCCTGCTGATCGAATACATTGAAACCTTTATTTTTGGCCAAATCATTCAATTCCCCGAACTCCATTCCAAAGCGGATGTCCGGCTTATCATTTCCGTATTTCTTCATGGCCTCATCATAGGTCATACGAGGAAATTCGGTTACATCTACGCCTTTTACGGCCTTGATGAGGTGACGTGTGAAATCTTCAAAAGTATTGAGGATATCTTCCTGTTCCACAAATGCCATTTCACAGTCGATTTGGGTGAATTCCGGCTGCCGGTCGGCGCGCAGGTCTTCATCCCTAAAACATTTTACGATCTGGAAATACTTATCCATTCCGCCAACCATAAGCAGCTGCTTAAAGGTTTGAGGGGATTGAGGTAAGGCATAAAATTGTCCTTCGTTCATTCGGCTGGGTACCACGAAATCACGTGCACCTTCGGGTGTGGATTTGATCAGGACAGGAGTTTCCACCTCTATAAATCCTTTTTCTGAAAGGAATTTGCGTACCTCCATAGCCACTTTACTGCGGAAGATCAATTTGTTCTTCACAGGATTGCGGCGAATATCAAGGTAACGGTATTTCATGCGCAGATCTTCGCCACCATCGGTTTCATCTTCTATTGTAAAAGGCGGAAGTTGTGCTGAGTTAAGAATCTTTAATTCTGAAACCAGGATCTCCACATCCCCGGTTGGCATGTTTGGATTTTTTGAAACCCGCTCGATCACTTCTCCCGAAACCTGAATAACAAATTCCCGGCCAAGCTGGGAAGCCATTTTGATCATTTCCTTGGGAGTACGCTCTTCGTCAAAGATAAGCTGCGTAAGTCCATAGCGGTCGCGAAGATCAACCCATACCATGAAGCCTTTGTCCCTTATCTTTTGCACCCATCCGGAAAGTGTAACTTCTTTTCCTTTGTCTTCTAATCTTAATTCCCCGCAGGTATGGCTTCTGTACATAAATTGATCTTTTTTGAAGGGGCAAAAATAAGAAGAACTGACGGGATAGAAGAGAGATTGAAAAAAGTTAATCTATAAAAATGAATTTCATGTGAGAACAGATGTCAAAAATGACATTTTTGGGAGGTATTTGACAAAACATTTTTGCGACGAATACACGAATGATTTCCGGGAGAGCTGGCGCCGATTTGCAATCCGTGACGTATGAACCAATATATTTTCCCTACGGGAAATTTGATGCACGGGTGATTCTTGTGCTACTACTACCTATATGTTGTCCCTACGGGACAATGTATGAGGGTGATAATTTTTGTCTACCGATATTTTGTCCCTACGGGACAGGAGCAGCCTCTTTAATTTGCATTCTTGTTGTTTGCCTTTGTGACCTTTATGTGAGATGAGAGAAGAAAATTTGGGTGATCTGTGGGAAGATTTGCTTTGCCAGGAATGCACGCATATAAAAAATCCAATTCTTTGTGCTCTTCTTTGAACCTTAGTGTGTTTGGTGTGAAATGAGAGCAGGATTTGGAGCCCAAAGGACAGGAGGGTAATTGGAATTTGGGCATTGCAATTGGCTATTTTAATTAGAAAAGGCTGCACATTTCTGGACAGCCTTTTAATTATAAATCCTTCGAATTAGGTCTTAATGACCAATCTTGGTAAAATGTACCTTGTCGTTTATGGAGTTCAGGATAAAATTATCATCGAGGCCGTTAACAATCCAGGTTTCGATCTTTGCTTTTTGAGTGATCTCGGCAGCTGAAACTTTTGATTCCATTCCGCCGGTTCCATGAGTGGATTTTGTTTCACTCATCACTTCTTTTTTAAGGGCTTCAAGATCATTTACATTGCGAATGGTTTCGGGTGTTTTGGCTTCAATAGTACCTTTTTTGTAAACACCATGAGTGTTGGTGGCGATGATAAAAAGATCTACATTAAGTAAAGCTGCGGTTTGCGCCGCCAGGTTATCATTATCACCAAATTTGATCGCATCTGTAGAAGAAGTATCATTCTCATTAATGATAGGAATGTAATCATTCTCTACTAGTACGTTCACAGTGTTAATAATGTTCTGTCTTGACTCTTCATTGCTAAAGTCATTTGGAGATAGCAAACATTGCCCGATCAACAACCCTAGTTCCCGGAAGCTTTCCTGAAATATTCGCATAAGGTGTGGCTGGCCAATAGAGGCAAGGGCCTGCTTGACATCAATGTTTTCCCCACTGCGCTCCAGGTTCACAAACTGTTTGGCCACAGCCACAGCTCCCGAACTAATGATCACAAATTCATAATCATCTTTAAGATTCGCAATTTGTCGACCTATATCTTCGATCTTACCTCTTGAGATATGATCGGTTTCCTTAGTTAGGGTATTAGAACCTAATTTTAATAGTATCCTTTTTTTCTTCTTTGGAGTTTCCATTTCTATATTATTCTGTTCTAAAATTTTACCTAGTTTGTCCATTTCCGTGTATATACCATTTATTGGTTACTAAATGCTGTAGACCAATGGGCCCACGCTGATGCAATTTATCTGTACTAATGGCAAGCTCTCCGCCAAGTCCTAATTGCCCGCCATCTGTAAACCGGGTCGAAGCATTGTGATATACAGCCGCATTATCTACATTTTCCATGAAGTTTTGTGCTGTTTTATCATCACGTGAAATAATTGAAGCCGAATGCCCTCCTGAATATTTGTTGATCTTGGCTATTGCTTCAGTTGTGGAATCTACCTCCCCGATAAGCGCCTTGTAATCCAGAAATTCTTCATACCATTCATCTTCACTCTGGATTGGCCTGCTGCCTTCGATGTTCTCAAGAGATTTGTCGGCAATAATCTCTACATTATTGTCTGTAAGGGATTTTTGAAGTTGTTTCAAAAATTCATCTTTATTCGGAAGTGCAGAATCTATAAGAACCTTGTCTACTGCATTACAGGCAGAGATCTTCCCGGTTTTTCCGTTCAGGATCACATCAAGGGCGATATCTGTATCTGCATTCTTTTCTACAAAGACAAAATTATTTCCGCGGCCGCTTACAATAACTTGTGCCGAAGAATTTTCTTTTACAAATTTAATTAAACGCTCCCCGCCTCTTGGAACAACAAGGTCCACCTGTTGATCTGGGTTTGCAAGAAATTCCTGAGTTTGTTTTCTGTCAAACTGAAGATATTCCACCCAGTTTGTAGAAATGTTGTTATCCTCAAGAGCTTTATGCCAAAGCTTTACAATCTCTAGATTTGAATTTAGAGACTCTTTTCCACCTTTTAGAAGGATTTTATTACCCGATTTAAAGGCAATCCCTGCAGCTTCAACGGTTACATCGGGACGGGATTCATATATAATCATTACAGTCCCAAAAGATGCAGTTCTATTATAAACCTGCATACCGTTATCGTGCTTAAAGCTGAATCTTTCCACTCCCACAGGATCCTCCTGGGAAGCTAAATGTTTTAATGAGTGAACCATTCCTTCAATCTTGGAATCATCCACTTTTAGTCGGTCTTCCATGGCCAGATCATCACCCGAATAGCCATCGAGATCGATCTTATTTGCTTTTAAAATATTATCTTTTTCTTTTTCCACAAGATTTGCCATTGAGACTAATACTTTGTTTCGTTCATCAATGGTTAACTGAGTGTTCATTCGTTGAATTTTAATTAATATTAAACTTTCCTGCCCTGTATAGTCCAAACACTTTGCCATAGTGCGGAATTAAAAAGAAAACCTCCGGATAATTCCGAAGGTTTCTTAATAATAGGTGTTAAAAATGCCATTTTAGGCAAGTCTTTGTTCTCTCCTGTTTCTCATTTTTACCCGGCCCCGGTTCACCAGGTACATCATAGCCGGCACAACAACAAGGGTTAAGAAGGTTGCGAAGATGAGTCCGAAAATTACAGTCCAGGCCAGCGGCCCCCAGAAGATAACGTTATCCCCTCCAATATAAATTTGTGGATCGTAATCTGTAAAAAGTGAGAAAAAGTCAATGTTAAGGCCTATGGCCAAAGGAATTAATCCTAATACTGTCGTAATGGCAGTTAATAGTACAGGCCGCAATCTTGACTTACCTCCTTCTACGATCATTTCGAAATACTGGCCTTTTGTCAGGAGTTCGCTGTCCTCAAGTCCCAGGCTGTCTTTTTTGCGGTCGATAAGGATCTGGGTATAATCTACCAATACAATGGCATTATTCACAACAATTCCCGCCAGGGAAATTATTCCCATCATGGTCATGATTATAATAAAGTCCATCTGGAAAACTACCAGTCCAAGGAAAACCCCTGCCAGTGATAAAAACACAGCCATAAGAATGATCAAAGGTTTCGGGATCGAGTTAAACTGTGCCACCAAAATAAGTAGTATTCCTCCCAGACCAATCAATAAAGCCTTTAACAGGAAAGACATATTCTCCTGTTGTTTCTCCTGTTCCCCTGTGAACTCCAGGGAAATATCCTGGGGCAAATCATAGGATGCCAGTTCTGTTTGAAGCTGCTCCACTATGGCGTTCCCATTATATCCTTCCAATACGTTCGAATAAATTGTTATTACCCTTTTCAGGTCTTTTCGCTTTATGGAACTAAAGGCCGAAGTAAGCTCTGTTTTTGTGACAGATGATATTGGCACCTGGACAATGTTTCCGGTGTTTTGATCCTTAAAGGTAATAGGCTGATTGAACAACGCATTTTCATTGTACCTAAAGTCTTCATTGAATCTCACATTGATAGGGTAGTCTTCATCACCTTCTTTAAAGGTAGAGATCTCTTCTCCATAGATCGCTCTACGTAAAGTTTGCCCTACTGCTCCCGTGGATACCCCAAGTTGTCCTGCCTTTACCCGATCTACTGTAACATTAAGTTCGGGTTTTGATTTATTAACATCAATCTGCAATTCCTCGATCCCCGGAATATTCATATTCTGGATGTGCTCCTGCAGGTTCTCGGCGGTGATCAACATCTGTTCGTAATCCTCTCCTTTCAATTCCATATTGATAGGATATCCAACAGGCGGTCCTGCAGCATCCTTTTCCACAATAATTGAAGCTCCAGGGAATCCCTGTACTGCCTCTCTAACTTCAGAAAGAACATGGCTACTTCTCACTCCGCGCCGGTCTTTGAACTCACGCATTGTAAGGGTGACCTTTCCCTTGTGCGGCATATCGTTTTGCTGGCCGCCATCTGTCTGGGGATTTCCGGCACCCTGGCCTACCTGCGAGATGGCAGATTCCACCATGAAGTTGTACCCGTCTTCATCTTCATATTTTTCGATCACCTCATACACCTGCTGTTCTACCCGTTTGGTGATCTCATTGGTCTTACGAATATCTGTACCTTCGGGTAACTCTATGTATGTAATGATTTGGTTCGGTTCATTTTCAGGAAAGAAAAGAACTTTTGGCTGTACGATCCCTACCAGGATAAAGGAGAGGATCAACATTGCTACAGTTCCGAAGAAAACCAGGTAAGAATTTTTTCCGCGGAGAGAAAAACGAAGCGTGGATTCATATTTTTTCTCCAGCTTTTTTAATGCCCTGTACTGGAAGAAATCCACCCATGGACTCAGGAAATATTTATAAGCCCACAACAGGATGGCTGCAAGTAAAGAAAGGTTTCCAAACGCCCGCAGCGCACCCATATCCAGTAAAAATCCGGCGACTAATAGAATTACTCCTATTCCCGCAAAAATTGCACTTATACGAATAAGTTTTTTCTTTGTTAGCTCCTTCTCTTCGGTCTTCATGAATTCCGAGGTCAGCATTGAGTTAATGATCAATGCTACAAAGAGAGAAGAACCAAGAACTATAGAGAGGGTGATAGGGAAGTAAATCATGAATTTCCCTATGGTTCCCGGCCATAGACCAAGCGGGAAAAAGGCTGCCAGAGTAGTGGCGGTAGAAGCAATAATGGGCCAGGCGATCTCACCCACTCCCTGTTTTGCCGCTTTTAACCTTGGTACTCCCTGGTCCATAAGACTGTACACGTTCTCTACTACAACAATCCCGTTATCTACCAGCATTCCCAGCCCCATTACCAGTGCAAATAGAACCATGGTGTTAAGGGTGAACCCTATACTCGAAAGGATGATAAATGAGAGGAACATGGATAACGGAATGGCAAACCCCACAAAAAGGGCATTCCTGAAGCCCAAAAAGAACATCAATACCACCACAACCAGGATCACCCCAAAAATGATATTGTTCACAAGGTCGTCCACCATATTCTCTGTAGTGGTAGACTGGTCATTCGAGAAGCTTATTTGAAGATCGTCCGGAAGATAGTTTTCCTGTTCTGTCTTCACAATTTCTTTGATGTCACTTATCGCCTCGATCATGTTCTTCCCGCCACGCTTTTTGATATCAAGCATCACCACAGGTTCTCCATACTCACGGGCAAAGGTGGTAGGTTCCTGCTCCTGGAATCTTATTTTGGCAATGTCTCTTAAAAAGACGTTTCCATCTTCCCTTTTTACAATAACATTTTTTAACTCGTCGGGATCGGTAACCTCTCCCAGGATACGTATGTTCTTTTGAATGCCTCCGGTGATCACATTTCCTCCAGAAATGGTTTGGTTTTCCATACTCACCGCACTAATGATGTCCTGGAAACTTACTTTGGAAGCGGTCATTTTATATATGTCTACCGCGATCTCTACCTCTTTCTCCTCGGCTCCCCGTACAGATGCCTCTTTTATCTGGGGAAGGAGCTCGATCCTGTCCTGCAGATATTCTGCGTATTCCTTTAGTTTTTGCACAGGATAATCCCCTGTGAGGTTTACGTTGAGGATAGGCATTTCTTCTGAAATGTTAAGGTCAAACACGTTGGGTTCGACCTTGGCACCATTATCCAGTGTGGGCCAGGTGGTTGCAGCTTTTTGCTGATCCACCTTGTCTTTCACTTTTTGCTTCGCCGCATCGATCGTAATATCTTCATCAAATTCTACGATCACGAGGGAGTAATCCTGAAGGGTAGTGGAAGAAATATCCTGTACCCCTGCAATGTTGTTGAATTCCTCTTCGAGCGGTTCGGTGATGAACTTTTCAACATCTTCGGCAGAGTTCCCCGGGTTGACCGAACTCACATATATTTTAGTCTCAATTACTTCCGGAAATGACTCCCGTGGCATGCTGTAGTAAGACATCAATCCACCAATAAAGATGATGGCAATGATGACATATACCGTCATGCGGTTATCAATGGCCCAGGAAGAAAGTTTAAAATCTTTATCTAATTTCATTTTAGTTCGTTGCGTTTCGGTTATCCATCTCTACCTGTTCTCCTTCCTGAATGCTTCGTGCCCCACTCGTGATAAGCAGGTCGCCCGGTTGCAGTCCAGAAAGTACTTCCACAGCATTATCATAATTAAGCCCTGTCTCCAGGATTCTTCGCTCGGCTACGCCTGTACTGTCGGTTTCTTTCTTGACTACATACGCAACATTCTCTCCGGCAGAATTCTTCTGGATCACGTTCTCTGGAATGATGATAGCATTTTCTGAAGTGTAATCGTTGATGCCTACGGTTGCAATCAGGTTTGGCTTGATCTGTTCTGTATTCTGAGGTACAGCTACCTGGATCTCGAAAGTTCTATTGTTCGGGTTTACAAAATTCCCCACCTGTTTAACAGTACTGGTAAAGGAAGTTCCGGTGGCGCCTATTTCGACCATTACTTCTGTTCCTACTTCAATTTTACCCAGGTATGACTCCGGTACTGCAGCAGTGATGTACATATTGGACAGATTGATCAACCTGAACAATCTACTTTGACCTGGAACTACAACTTCTCCCTGCTCGGTAAAGATCTCGTCAATCACTCCGCTAAAAGGAGCTCTAACAACCGTTTTTGCTAATTGAGATCGCATTTGGTTAACCGAATTTTGAATAGCCTCATAATTTGTTTTGGCTTCAAGAAACTGGATCTCGCTACCTATGTTTTGTTCCCAAAGTCTCTGCTGCCTCTCAAAAGTTGTTTTCGCCAGAGTTTCCTGGGCTTCCATTTGTGCCAGCTGACTTCCTAATCCGCCTTCGTCAATTCTTGCCAGAATTTGCCCTTTTTGAACCCTGTCTCCCTCATCTACATTCACATCAATGAGAATACCCGAATATTCGGGATAGATGGTGATATTCTGTTTGGTTTCCACATCCCCCGGCAATTCAACATAATGTTTAAAAAGAGAATCTGATATCTTTCTTACGCTCACCAGGGTAAAGTCATTGTTTTTATCCAATTTTTCAATAGCTGCATCCAATTGAGCAATTTGAGAAGACAATTCACTTTGTTGAGCGCTTAAATTGGCTTTTTTGGCGCGTATTTCGCTCAGGTCTCCGGACTCTATAACCTTCTCAACAGAATTGTTTTTTCCGCAGGAAACAAGGATGAGGAGACTTACTATAATTAGGCTTAATTTTTTCATTTTACAGTGATTCGTATTTTGATTAGTCTTCTTCAGAATAAGTTTTTGTGCTTAGCACGTTTTCAAGTTCTACTTTGTTATTTATCACCTCCAGCATAGCCTGCAACAGGTTTTGCTGGGCGCTATAAAGTTGTCTTTGTGCCTCACTTAGCTCAAAGCTGCTGGCAAGCCCTTCAAAGAATTTGATCTGGTTCTTATTTTCAATTCTCTCTGCTAAGGCCAGACTTTCCTGCTGCGCTTCAAAATTTTCAAGGCTAAACCTGTAGTCGGCTTTTGCAGCATCTATTTCAAGAGAGATCCTGTTCGTAGTTTCTTCGAGGTCAAGCAGGGCCTGCTCGTATTCGAGCTGTTTTTGTTTAGTACGCGCATTCCTCATTCCGCTGCTAAAAATTGGTACATTAAGGGTTACACCAAGGATAGATTGCTGGTAATACTCCTGGTCATCATTAAAAAATGTGAAAGAGTCACTGTAGCCCGAAGTCCCGTAGTTTAAAAAGCCGGTTAGCTGAGGTAAGGCCTTAGCCTTTTCCAGCCGGACGAAGATCCTTGCAGCTTCGGCAGAATTCTGGGCAATTCGTACGTCTATATTTTCCTCAATAGGTATATTTTCCTGCAGTAGTTGGAGATCATAAAATTGTAGCGCAAGGGTATTGAGATCATCTGTAGGGATCACAGCCCGGTCAACAGGGATTCCCATGGCCATGTTGAGTAACTGGTAAGAGATCTCCAGCATACGCCTGCTGCGGTTGAGGTTGTTTTCAAGGCCAAGGCGGGTGATCTTAAGCTGCTCTACATCTTCCTCTTCTGCCAGGCCATTTTCGAAAATCTTTTGAGTGTCATTAAGATTTCCGGTTACATTCTCCAGGTTTTTTTCAAGGATGTCCACACTTTGCCTGGCCATGAGCACATTGCCATAGGCATTAATAACCGCTTTCCTTACCTCGAGGTCGGTCTTTATTTTGGCATTTTTGGCGATTTGTAGCAAGGTGCGGGCAGATTGTACACCTACAATATAAGAGCCGTCAAAAATGAGTTGAGACCAGGTGGCTGTTGCAGTAACATTTTGTTTGGTCCCAAACCGTACCGGGATAAAACCCTGGGGAGCATTCACAGGTTGGTCATTTCTTTGAATACCTTCAAAATATTCTTCAACTACATCAATAGTAGCCTGCGTGTTATCAAAAGCAGCTGCAGGTAAAAGCGTTACCGGCTGCTTCAGGAAATTTTGATAATCTACGTTTCCATTGATTTGCGGCAAACCCTGGGAAATGATTTCCCATTTTTGAGACAAAGTTTTCTCGACTTCCTTTTCAGATTTTAGAGAGGAGTAATTATTTTCAAGTCCAAGGGCAATCGCTTCCTCCAGTGACAGGGCCAATCTATCAGGATCGGGTTCCTGTGCAGAGGCACTAAGGCAAAACAGACTGCTAAATAGAAATATCAATTTTTTCATTTTGTGCTGTTTGTGGTTAAATAAGTTTCCAGTTTTTTTAATCCTTTATCGGTAACAATGGCTCGCAGGTGATATTCCAGGTGCATTTCTGTCAATTCGTTTATGTGAAATTCCCCTTCATCAAAAAAATCCTGGTCCTTGATCCCTACAATCCCCATGAAATAGATGCGGCTTGTAAAGGCCACAGGGATATTACTTCTATACACTCCCTCGCGAATTCCTTTCTGGAGATTTTCTTTAGTGAGTTCTTCCAAAATATGTTTCTGCTTCTCCCGTATCGTGGTATAGATCTTAGGGTAATATTTTTGAAGTTGATGTTGCGGAGAGGATTTTTTGTCCTTGAGGTTCTGGCAGGCGAAATCTTTTATTTCAAAAAGTTCCTCAATAGGATCTTTTCGATCATCTCTAATGTTCTGTATGCCTTTAGAGATTTGTTCAAAGACATACATTGCCGTTTCTTCAATTAATTTGGACTTAGTTGAAAAGTTAGCATAAATAGTCTTTTTTGAGATCCCCATTTCGGCCGCTATCTCATCCATGGTCACGCTTTTCACTCCAAGGGTGAGAAACATTTCGGCGGCTTTTTCTATAATTTGATCTTTCAAAATTTTATTTTTTGAGCTTGCAAAGATACAAATGGAAACTAAATAAACAATTAAAGTTTCCTAAGTTTATGCTTCGAGATTTCTTAGTGATGAAAAAGGGGGAATTTTCTTCCTGTTTTGGTATTTTAGCGCAAAATTTTTTTATGCTCTCAGTAGACCGGTACCGCGAAGAATTTGAAGAATACCTTTCCCGGAAGATTATAAAACAGGAACCTGCAAATTTGTACGATCCTATGGTTTATATTCTTAGTCTGGGCGGGAAGCGAGTGAGGCCTGTGCTGGTACTTATGGCGGCCGAGATCTTTGGGAGTGACTATAAAAAAGCTCTTGATGCGGCCCTGGCCATTGAGGTTTTTCACAATTTTTCCCTTGTACATGATGATATCATGGATGATGCCCCGTTAAGGAGAGGTAAGCAGACGGTACATGAACGATGGGATATAAATACCGGCATACTTTCGGGAGATGCTATGCTTATTAAAGCATATCAGTTATTCGAAAACTACCCCGGGGAAACCTTTAGGCAACTTGCTGAATTGTTCTCAAAAACGGCAATTGAAGTCTGCGAAGGCCAGCAGTACGACATGGATTTCGAAGTTCTGGAAAGGGTGCAAATAGATGAGTATCTTAAAATGATAGAATACAAGACTGCTGTTCTTGTAGGAGCTTCTTTGAAAATGGGGGCTATTGTTGCAAATGCTTCCGAAGATAACTGTAACAGGATCTACGAATTTGGGCGTCTGCTGGGAATAGCTTTTCAATTGCAGGATGATTATCTCGATGCTTTTGGAGACCCGGATTCCTTTGGTAAACAGGTGGGTGGCGATATTATTGAAAATAAAAAGACCTTTCTTTACCTCACCTCTCTACAACAGTCGGCTTCCCGGGAAGCTATTCAGCTGGAACATTTATATTCAATAAATCCGCCAGATCCCACATCAAAAGTGGAGACCGTAAAAAGCCTTTTTGAGAGCAGTGGTGCGGCCGAACTTACCCGAAAGGAAATTCAGAAATACACACAACAAGCTTTTGCTGTGCTTGATGAATTACAGGTAGAAGAAGACAGGAAAAAGCTGCTTTATAACTTTGGTAAAGGTTTGATGAACAGGCAGGTTTAGAAATAAATACTTACAAAGGGCATAAAAGAGTTAGCGTAGATGCTCTTTTCATCATCATACAAAACATCATATCGCACCCCTATGGTGACTGGGCCGGTATTATAACCCAGCCCCAGGAAGAGGGCAGGGTACCAGTAGTCATCAGAAATATTGGCGCCATCCAGTTTAAGATTCCGGGAAACGTAATGCTCTTCAAATTCTGCTGAAAGCTGCAAAGGGTTGAATGGCCGCAGTATACCAATTAAACTTGCCCCCACAGTATGGGAAGAGTAACGGGAAGTATTGTTATAGGAGCCGGTAAGACCTACTCCGGCCGATGTATACTGGTTAAAATCATAGATTGCCTTTGGAGCTATAAAACCACCGAAGTACCCGTTGCTAAAATTAACTCCCAAACTTCCGCCAAAACGAACATCCTCCCAAAAAGCCTTTTTTGGAACCCCGCTCTCCTGTGCAACTAGATATGAATGAGAGGAATAAAATATAATTATTAAAGCTAGAATCCCTTTTCTTTTGCTTAAAAATAAGGCCATGATGTTAAATGTTTTAAAGGTAAAAGGTAAATATATTAAATGCTCCTATGCTTCTTTTTTAAAAATTGTACTTTTGTAACGTTTTACAAAAAAGAAACAGGTAGTTTCATCTTATGGACAAATATTCATTTTTAAATGCCGCACATACAGCCTATTTCGCTGAACTCTATGACCAATACCTACAATATCCCGACAGCGTAGAACCTAGCTGGAGAGCTTTTTTCCAGGGATTTGATTTTGGGCTGGAGTCTTCCGGAAATGGCCAAACCTTTGTTGAACATCCCGAACAAGGGGAGCCGATAGAAATGAGTGATTCGGTTCTCAAGGAGTTTAGGGTGGTGAAGTTGATCGATGGATACCGTACCCGGGGTCACCTCTTCACAAAGACCAATCCCGTGCGGGAGCGCAGAAAATACAGTCCCACTCTTGATATACATAATTTTGATCTTGATGAAGGGGATCTGGAAACGGTTTTTAATGCAGGGGAAATCCTTGGAATAGGACCATCCACCTTAAGGCAAATCATTAAACACCTTGAGAAAGTTTATTGCGATTCCATAGGGATAGAGTACATGTATATTCGAAAGCCTGAACAGGTAAAATGGATTCAGGAAAAATTGAATATTAATGAGAATCAGCCTTCGTTCAACAACGAGCAGAAAAAACACATTTTAAAGAAGTTAAATGAAGCAGTTTCTTTCGAGAACTTTCTTCATACTAAATATGTAGGTCAAAAACGTTTCTCCCTGGAAGGAGGAGAAAGTTTGATCCCTGCACTTGATGCTATTATCGAAAAGGCTGCCGATCTTGGAGTTAAGGATTTTGTCATGGGAATGGCTCATAGGGGACGTCTTAGTACCCTTACCAATATCTTTGGAAAGAGTGCAAAGGATATCTTCACGGAATTTGACGGGAAAGATTACGAGCAGGATATTTTCGACGGGGATGTGAAATATCACCTGGGATGGACTTCCTGCCGAACAACCGACAGCGGGAAGGAGATCAATATAAATATTGCTCCCAATCCTTCTCACCTCGAGACTGTTGGAGCCGTAGTCCAGGGGATCACCCGTGGAAAACAGGACCGCCATTATCAGAAAAAAACAGATGCTGTTCTGCCTATTATTGTACATGGTGATGCTGCAATAGCCGGCCAGGGGATTGTTTATGAAATAGTTCAAATGGCACAGCTGGAGGGATATACCACCGGCGGTACCATACATATAGTGGTTAACAACCAGGTAGGTTTTACTACCAATTATCTTGACGGTCGTTCCTCGACCTATTGTACAGATGTTGCAAAAGTGACATTGTCTCCTGTGCTTCATGTGAATGCAGATGACGCCGAGGCCGTAGTACATGCAGTCCTCTTTGCTCTTGACTGGCGAATGACCTTTGGAAGGGATGTTTTTATTGACCTTTTAGGATATCGAAAGTATGGGCACAACGAAGGAGATGAACCGAGATTTACTCAGCCAAAACTTTATAAGGCTATTGCCAGTCATCAGAATCCGCGGGATATTTATTCAGAAAAGCTGAAGGCGCAAGGTGTCATTGATGATACCTATGTTCAAAAGCTGGAGGAGGAATATAAGGCAAAGCTTGAGGAGAACCTGGAAGATTCCCGAAAAGAGGAAAAGACAAGGGTTACTCCATTTATGCAGGACGAATGGGAAGGATTTGAACATGTAGATGAATCCCGCATGATGGAAGAGGTGGATACAACCGTGGATATGGAAGTTCTTACCGAAGTTGCCAATGCAGTTTCCCAGTTGCCTGCCGATAAAAAATTCCTTAGAAAGATCAAGAAGCTGGTGGAGCTACGTCACACCATGTTCTTTGAGAACAACAGCCTTGACTGGAGTATGGCCGAATTACTTGCGTATGGAACCCTCATTAAAGAAGGATATTACGTAAGAATGAGCGGTCAGGATGTTGAAAGAGGTACGTTCTCTCACCGCCATGCCGTAGTTAAGGTAGAGGACAGTGAGGAGGAAATCATACTTCTCAATCAAATTAAAGGGGCGACTTGTGATACCAAGGAAGGTTCATCATGTGATCTTAAAATATATAACTCCCTGTTGTCTGAATATGGTGTAGTAGGATTTGATTATGGGTACGCAATGGCGAGCCCTAATTGTCTAACCATTTGGGAGGCGCAGTTTGGAGACTTCAGCAATGGAGCACAGATCATGATCGATCAATATATTTCTGCTGCCGAAGATAAGTGGAAATTACAAAATGGACTGGTAATGTTCCTGCCGCATGGATATGAAGGTCAGGGAGCAGAACATTCTTCAGGAAGAATGGAAAGATACCTGCAGTTATGCGCTAAGGACAACATGTTTGTTGCCGATGTGACCACTCCTGCCAACATGTTCCACCTGCTTAGAAGGCAGATGAAGGTAAATTACAGGAAACCTTTAATTATTTTCACTCCCAAAAGTCTGCTAAGGCATTCAAAAGTAGTTTCTACAAAAGAAGAGTTTGCTAATGGTACTTTTCAGCCACTTTTAGATGATACGGCGGCCGATGTAAATAAGGTCAAATCCCTTGTGTTCTGTACCGGGAAATTCTATTATGACCTGCTCGAGCGCAGGGAAGAATCTGGACGTGATGATGTCGCATTGGTGAGGCTAGAACAATTATTCCCATTGCCAACAGATCAAATTAAGGAGGTTATTGAGAAATATAAGAATGCCGATGATGTGGTGTGGGCCCAGGAAGAACCAAGAAATATGGGGCCTTATGGACATTTACTATTGCATCTTGAGGAAGCAAAAAGCTTCAGGGTTTGTAGTAGAAAGTTTTATGGCTCGCCTGCAGCAGGTAGTTCTGTGAGGTTCAAGAAACGTCACGAAAAAGTTATTGAATCTGTATTTGATAAAACTGTTGAGGTAGTTTAATAATTATTAATTTTCAGCCGGTATTAATTTCGGCATTAAAATAAAAAAGAAGAAATCATGGCTTTAGAAATGAAAGTCCCTTCTCCGGGAGAATCGATCACCGAAGTAGAAATCGCCCAATGGCTGGTTGAAGACGGAGATTATGTAGAAAAAGATCAGGCAATTGCCGAAATTGATAGTGACAAGGCTACCCTTGAGCTTCCGGCAGAGGCTAGTGGTATTATTAGTTTAAAAGCAGAAGAGGGAGATGCCGTAGCTGTTGGTCAGGTGGTTTGTTTGATCGATACAGATGCTCCAAAACCCGGAGGTGGAGATAGTGATTCTAAGGAAGTAGCGAAAGAGGAGAAAGAGGCCTCGTCGGCTAAGGAAGAGGAATTGGAATCTTCTAAAAAAGACAACAAAAAAGCTGAAGCCAAAACAGAGGCTCAAAGCAAGCCGTCCCAGGAAAAGGAAACCTATGCAACGGGAAGTCCTTCTCCTGCGGCCAAAAAGATTCTTGATGAAAAAGGAATGGATGCAAATTCTGTAAAAGGAACCGGCCGTGACGGCAGGATCACTAAGGAAGATGCTACCAATGCAAAACCGTCTATGGGTACTCCTGGACAGGGGAAGCGTGGAGAGGAACGTAAAAAAATGTCTATGCTGCGCCGTCGCGTTGCAGAGCGCCTGGTAGAAGTTAAGAATGAGACAGCTATGCTTACTACCTTTAATGAGGTAGACATGTCTGCCATCTTCTCTCTTCGAAAGCAATATAAAGAGGAGTTTAAAGATAAACACGGTGTAAGCCTTGGGTTTATGTCTTTCTTTACCCTTGCAGTAGTAAGAGCGCTGGACCTATATCCCGGAGTGAACTCCATGATTGACGGAGATTACCAGGTGAAGTATGACTATAAAGATATTAGCATTGCAGTATCGGGTCCAAAAGGATTGATGGTTCCGGTAATGAGAAATGTAGAAAATATGAGCTTCCGTGGGGTGGAAGCAGAGATCAAACGTCTTGCAATTAAGGTGCGCGACGGGCAGATCACTGTAGATGAAATGACCGGAGGTACATTTACTATTACCAATGGTGGAGTATTTGGTTCTATGCTTTCAACGCCTATTCTAAATCCTCCTCAAAGTGGGATCCTGGGAATGCACAATATTGTGGACAGACCTGTGGCTATTGACGGGCATGTGGAAATTCGTCCTATTATGTATGTAGCACTTTCTTATGACCACAGGATTATAGACGGAAAAGAATCTGTTGGATTTTTGGTGGCCATAAAAGAGGCACTGGAAAATCCGGAAGAACTTCTAATGGATAATGATGTGAAGAGAGCTCTGGAGTTATAGAGTTCGAAAAATGATACAAAAAGAAAGGCCGTAATTACTAAAATTACGGCCTTTCTTTTTGTACTAGGATGCAAGTAGAATGTAGAGATTGAGTACCAGTACAAATATAATTAACAGTGCCAGTAACGCCGGAAACACCGGCAGGTGTTTTAGGTTTAAAAAGTTCATAGCGGTAGATTTTTTGGTTAACCTCAAGGTAGTCAAAGATGTACCGCTGTAAAATGGGTGGAAACCCCCATTTTTTAAATTTATTTAAGGTAAAGGTTCATAGATTTGTAATCAATTACGGCTTTGCCTTTCTTAAGTATGTCGGCGCCTATAATTCCCTGCACCTTTTCGGCTTTATGTTTTACCAGAGCCTCGTTGACATGCTTAAGGTCGAAAAGTATGAGATCCACTTTTTTTGTTTTCCAGCCTTTGATCTCAATAAGGTTCTTCATTGCAATTTGAGTCAACATATTAGTTGCCCCGGCACCTGCCGCTTTTACATCACTGTCTTCTGCGAGTAAATCGAAATATGAAATAGCTTCCAGCCCAACGCAGGTGCTGGATGCTCCGGTGTCAAGGATGAAATTTCCTTCAATTTTATTTATTTTCGCTTTTAATTCCAGGTGTTGAGTGGCGGTATAGGTGAGAGGTATTCTTATATAACCTTTTTCTTTAAGTAACTTCTTAAGAGATGCCATTCTTTTCTTTTTTGGCAAAGATAGCTGTATAAATTAAATTATTTTTGCATTTATGACAATAACAGATACTCATACCCACCTCTACAGTGAATCTTTTGAGAAAGATCGCAGGGAGATGATAAATAGAGCATTAGATGCCAATATTACGCGATTTTTTATTCCGGCTATTGATTCGGCCTATATCGAAGATATGTATGCTCTTGAAAAAGAATTCCCCGAAAATGTCTTTTTAATGGCCGGGTTGCATCCCACTCATGTAAAGGAAAATTTTCAGGAGGAGCTGGATATTGTGGAAAAGCAGCTTAATGAAAAGAAGTTTTATGCAGTGGGAGAGACAGGAGTGGACCTTTACTGGGACAAGTCAACTTTAAAAATTCAGCAGGAAGCTTTCAGGTATCAAATTCAGCTTGCCAAAAAACATCAATTGCCAATTGTAATCCATTGCCGGGATGCATTTGATGAAGTGTTTGAAGTGCTGGAACAAGAGAAAGGAGAAGGTCTTTTTGGGATATTCCATTGCTTTACAGGATCCCATGAGCAGGCTTTGAAGGCGCTTTCCTATAATATGAAACTGGGTATTGGTGGTGTAGTAACCTTCAAAAATGGCAAAATTGACAGGTTTTTAGATCAGATCCCGCTTAGTGAAATTGTGCTGGAGACCGATGCTCCTTACCTGGCGCCGGTGCCCTACAGGGGTAAACGCAATGAAAGTCTTTATATAATTGAAGTACTTAATAAGGTTGCCGAGGTCTATAACACCACTCCCGAAGAAATAGCAGCGGTCACCACCCGTAACTCACGGGATATTTTTGGGATATAAACAAGACTTGTGCTAATATTTTTGTTTTTTTGCTAACTCTAACGATCAACCAGTGACAAATTACGATGATATTCGGTTTTACGACGATGCAGAAGTGCAGGGTGCATTAAAGGATTATGTGCGGCATCCTATGATCAAAGGTCTTTTGCAGTTTACCTTTCCGAATGTTGCATTTGAGAAGGTAGAGGAGAAGGTTCTTAGCTGTAATTCTATTAGGGACTTCCAGACCAAAATTATTTATCACACCGTGCAGAAGGTGTTGAGTAAAAGCTCTGAGGGTTTGTCTTATTCAGGATTTGATAAACTTGATAAGAATGAATCTTACCTTTATATTTCCAATCACCGGGACATAGTACTGGACACTTCGCTGCTTAATTGCGTGCTTTACGAGGCCGATCTAAAGATGACTGCTTCAGCAATTGGGGATAACCTTGTGAAAAAGCCATTCCTGCTTGCACTTTCCCGACTCAATCGTAATTTCCTGGTGACACGGGGAGTGAGTCCAAGGGAAATGCTGAAGAGCTCACAAAAACTTTCAGAATATATAAGAAAACTTCTCCTCGAGGAGAAACGATCGGTATGGATGGCCCAACGTGAGGGTAGGACCAAAGACGGTAATGATCATACACAGCAAGGAGTACTGAAAATGCTGGCGATGGCAAAGGGAGATGATTCTGTGGCCGAATATTTTGGCAAGCTGAAAGTTGTGCCTGTGGCGATTTCCTATGAATTTGATCCTACAGATGTGCTAAAGTTGCCGGAGATCCTTGCCAAAAGAATGGAGCAGATCTATACAAAATCGGCAAATGAAGATTTTAAATCTATTCTTAAAGGTGCCCTTGGGAATAAGGGGAGGATACATATTGCTGCCGGAGAACCTATAAGCACAGCGGCGCTTAAGGAGATTGAGGCGAAAGCCGGATCTGTGAATGAACAGCTGCAAGTCTTAACGGCGAGTATTGATCGGCGCATCCATAAGAACTATAAACTTTGGCCTGCCAACTACATTGCTTTTGACTTACTTAACGGTAGTAGCATGTTCGAAGAGTTTTACAATACTAAACAAAAGAGACAATTTGAAAGGCGGCTTACCCGCCGGGTTGACTTTAAGAATGCACTTGAGGTGAACAGTTATCTTCTAATGTATGCCAATCCAGTGATTAATCAGAAGAATCAGCATGAAGACCAGCGCTAATATTCTCCTAATATATACTGGGGGAACCATTGGTATGGTGAAGGATTTTGAGACAGGTGCGCTTAAGGCTTTCAACTTTGATGAGCTTTTGCAAAATATTCCTGAATTAAAACTGCTGGAGCATCATATTGATACTGTGAGTTTTGAAAGGCCTATAGATTCTTCAAACATGAATCCTGCCTATTGGGTGCAAATGGCCGAAATCATTGAGGAGAAATATGAAGAGTATGACGGATTTGTTGTTTTACATGGGAGTGATACCATGTCTTATAGTGCATCGGCTCTAAGTTTTATGTTCGAGAATCTTTCAAAACCTGTGATCCTGACCGGTTCCCAGTTACCTATTGGGGATCTTAGGACAGATGCTAAAGAAAATCTCATTACCAGTATTCAAATCGCAGGGCTTCAAAAGAACGGAAAGCCGGTAATCACCGAGGTGGGTCTTTATTTTGAATATAAGTTGTACAGGGGGAACCGTACTTCCAAAATTAATGCAGAACATTTCCAGGCTTTTGCGTCACCCAATTATCCGCCTTTAGTAAATTCGGGAGTTCATTTGGCAGTTAATGATGCTTACTTATGGAAGCCCAACCAGCGTCGCAGGATGAAACTTCACAGAGGTCTTAATGATGAGATTGCCTTGGTAAAGATTTTTCCGGGGATAAACAGGAGTTTATTGGAGCATATATTGGGTAAAGAAGGATTAAAGGGAGTGATCCTGGAAACCTATGGTAGCGGAAACGCCCCTACCCTGGAATGGTTTGTTCAATTACTCAAGGATACAATTTCCAGGGGTGTGGTTATTGTGAATGTCACCCAGTGCATTGGTGGCAGTGTAGCGATGGGCCAATATGAAACAAGTACACAACTCAAAAAAATTGGGGTTGTCTCGGGTAAAGACATTACTACAGAGGCAGCTGTGGCTAAAATGATGTATCTCCTGGCGAAGGAACTAAGTCCAAAAGTATTTAGAACAATATTCGAAACTTCCTTGCGTGGGGAAATGTCATAAAAATTAAGGGCTGTTACTTGACCAGCTTCTCTTTTTTTTCGTTATTTGGCGAACTGTTCAGAAATAGCTTGAAAAAAGATTTTGTCAGTATAATATTTTAGAGAGGTGGCCGAGTGGTCGAAGGCGCACGCCTGGAAAGTGTGTATACCCCACAAGGGTATCGAGGGTTCGAATCCCTTCCTCTCTGCTAGTTATTTTTATTTGAATAAATATTTATATCTTTAACCCGTTAACTAATTAAATTAAGACAAAAAGTAATGAAAAGATTATTTTCAATTTTGGTGATCGCTACAATTATGGTGTTCGGAGCCGTAGATGTAAATGCGACAAATAACGTGAATGCCCTGCCGGCTACCATGGTGAACTTTGTTCAGGATGAAGATCAGGCAGTTGCTGAAGAAACTGAAGATGTAGGATTTCACCAGGAGCTTAAAAGACGCTTCATCGAAGGTGGACCCGGATTTATGGGGATCGTACTTCTTTGTTTGATCTTAGGTCTGGCGATCGCGATTGAAAGAATTATATATCTTAACCTTGCAACTACCAATACTAAGAAACTTGCGCAGGATGTTGAAGACGCATTGAATACAGGTGGTATCGAAGCTGCCAAAGATGTTTGTCGTAACACAAAAGGTCCTGTTGCTTCTATTTATTACCAGGGTCTTGACCGCGCCGATGAAGGTACAGAAGCTGCTGAAAAAGCAGTTGTAGCTTATGGAGGTGTTCAAATGGGACTTCTTGAGAAAAACGTATCATGGGTATCTCTGTTTATCGCTTTGGCTCCTATGCTTGGGTTCATGGGTACGGTAATTGGTATGATCGAGGCTTTCGATAGAATCGAAGCTGCGGGAGATATGCAACCTTCACTAGTTGCTGGTGGTATTAAGATCGCTCTTCTTACTACAGTATTTGGTTTGATCGTGGCTATTATTCTTCAAATCTTTTACAACTACATTATCGCTAAGATCGACCGTATCGTGAATGATATGGAAGATGCTTCTATCACTTTGATGGATATCCTTGTAGACTACAAGAACAAAAGAAGAGTATAACATTACCAAACTTAATTATGAGCTTACATAAAATATTAAAATATATAGCACTCGTTATCGGGGTTATTGGACTAATCCTTTGGGGAAGAGTTCTAATGGCCGGTGATGATGCTATAGAAAACTCGGCAGATGTACAGGCAAGTGTGGTAACTCCATTCCTGTATGTGGCATACTTAGTGTTTGCTATTATTGTGCTCCTGGTATTGTTCTATGTTATTAAAGGACTTTTTTCGGGTGACATTAAGAGAACACTAATTGCAGTTGGGGCCTTCATTCTGGTAGTGGCAATTGCTTACCTGCTTACTGACGGAACAGAAACTCAACTTAGTGACGGAACGATGTTATCGGCAAATGCAAACCACTGGGTAGGCGCAGGTTTAGTGACCTTCTATATGCTTGCAGGAATTGCAATTCTGTTGATGGTGGTTTCCGGAATCAGAAAATTAATAAAATAAATTAGCTATGGCCAGACGATCTACACCTGAAGTAAATGCCGGTTCATTGGCCGACATCGCCTTCTTGCTTTTGATCTTCTTCCTGGTGACAACAACTATTGAAACAGATAGCGGTATCAGCAGAAAGTTGCCTCCAATGCAGGATGAAAACGTGGAACCGCCAATTATCAAGGAAAAGAATATTTTCAAGGTAATTGTAAACCGAAATAATGATCTGTTAGTAGAAGATGAGCTAATGGAGCTTAAGGATCTTAGAGATGCCGCTGTTGCCTTTTTGGATAATGGTGGAGGAGTAGGACCGGAAGCCTGTACTTACTGTGAAGGTGCCGGAGATCCAACCTCTTCAGACAATCCTATAAAAGCAGTTATCATGCTTGTAAATGACAGGCAAACTGAATATGGTACCTATATTGCAGTTCAAAATGAATTGGTAGGAGCGTATAATGAGTTGCGTAACCGTTCGGCCCAAAGGTTGTATGGAAAATCCTTCGCTCAAATGGAGGCCGATTATGACAACATCAATTATACAGGAAACAAGGAAGCTTTGAAAGAACGCATTGAGGAAATAAGAGATATGTGGCCTCAAAAGCTTTCAGAAGCCGATCCTAAAAATTAATCGCGAAAATTAAAGAACTATGGCAAAATTCAATAAGAAAAAAGGCAGTGAACTGCCCGCGATAAATACATCAGCTCTGCCAGATATCGTTTTTATGCTTCTTTTCTTCTTCATGGTGGCAACAACAATGAGGGAGACTACATTAAAGGTGCAAAACGTACTTCCTTATGCAGACCAGGTAGAGAAACTTGATAAGAAGGATCTTGTAATGTATATCTATGCGGGTAAACCAAGCGCCAGATATCAACAAAGTTTTGGTACTGAATCCAGGATACAGTTGAATGATAACTTTGCTGAGGTTAGTGAGATCCAACAGTTCATTTATGCTGAAAGAGAAACTAAAAGAGAGGAACTTGTTCCTTTCCTTACAACCGCATTAAAGGTTGACCATGAAACCAATATGGGATTAGTGTCTGATATTAAAATGGAATTGAGAAAGGCTGAAGCCCTTAAGATCAACTACACCACCCGTACCGGTGATGCATCTCAAAACTTTGATTAAAATCTTTTTATAATCTTTTTAAGATCCCCTTTCTTCCGGAAAGGGGATTTTTTTTTGAATGCTGCTTTTCTTCGCGTTATCTTTGATCAAAATTCTTTCATGTACCGGTCGCAAAAATGGCTTTTTTTCGTTTTGTTTTTTTCTTCCTTTTTCCTTCAGGCTCAGGAAGAAAATGTAATTCCGACAGTGATAGACAGCCTGTATCGTGAGGACCAGGTGTATTTTAGTTTCACCTACAACATTGTTAGTGGGACGCCTTCAGAGATTAGGACTTCTCAGTTCTCAGGAGGTTTTCACACCGGCTTTATTAGGGATTTTCCGATTAATTCCCGGCGGAATGTTGCCCTTGGGCTTGGTCTTGGCTGGTCCATTGATACCTATGGGCACAACCTCTACGTAGGAGAAGCTGTGGAGGGGGAGGGAACCTATTTTGCAGTACTTGACCGGGATAGGGTAGATTTTAATACTAATCGGTTTACAACGCAGTCCATTGATTTACCAATTCAGTTTAGATGGCGTACCTCGACTCCAGAAAGTTATAAGTTTTGGCGTATCTACGCAGGTTTAAGACCTGGATATGTATATTACTTTCAGTCAAAATTTGTGCAGGATGGAAATACTTACAGGGAATCGGATGTACCGGAATTTGAGAAACTTAGATTAGGGGCAACTTTTACCTTTGGCTATAACACCTTTAACTTTTCTCTCTACTACAGTCTAAACTCTTTCTTCAAAGATGCGACAGTGAATAATGAGGACCTTGATCTAAGGACTTTTCAGTTGGGACTTACCTTCTATCTTTTATAACCACATAAAGGCGACTCCTACCTGGGGAAGGAAACCGAGAATTATCCCCAGACTTAATTCGGTGTAGGAATGTGCTTCATGATATAATCGCGAAGAGGCGGTGAGGCCCGTAATGGCAATCATAAAACTGATGGTGTAGACCAGGTTGAGATTAAAATGCAGGCTGAGAAATACAAGGAATAAGGTTAATCCTCCAAGTCCCATCATGTGGAGACTTACCTTAATTTTGGCAAGAAGAAATAGTAAAGCTAAGAGTGCAGACAGCATTATTCCCATGAAGAAGTAATATAATTCGGGGTAATCAAAAGTGTTTAGAACATATTTGAGCACTACAAAATCCAATACGGCATATAAGAACAGCGGCCATTTCCTTTCATGTATTTCTTTTAAATGGTGGTCATTAACCTTTTCAAGGGTTTTGAGCATGTATACAAAGACGATAGGAATGAAGATAGTCATGATGGCAACTGCCAAAAGCTTGGCTTTAATGACTTCTATTGGGAAAAATCGTGGTGTAACCAGGAAATATATTAAAGTTCCTGCAGAGGGCATCCAAATGGGGTGAAAAAGGTAGGATGCAGACTTAATAAGAAGCTTCATCAAATCTCTTTTCGAAGACGGGCAACGGGAATATCCAGTTGTTCTCTATATTTTGCTACAGTACGACGTGCAATTGGATAGCCCTTTTCCTTCAGCATTTTCGCCAGCTTCTCATCTGTTAGAGGTTTTCTCTTGTTTTCGTCTTCAATGGTCATCTCAAGGATCTTTTTGATCTCTTTGGTTGAAACATCTTCCCCCTGGTCGTTCTTCATGGATTCAGAAAAGAAATCTTTAATGAGCCTTGTTCCATAGGGAGTATCGACATATTTACTGTTCGCCACCCGGGAAACCGTAGAGACATCCATATCAATCTCGTCTGCAATATCTTTTAAGATCATGGGCCTTAGATTTCTTTCATCTCCAGTTAGAAAGAATTCCTTTTGGTAATTCATGATAGAGCTCATTGTTATAAACAGGGTAGTTTGTCGCTGTTTAATTGCTTCAATGAACCACTTTGCGGCATCCAGTTTTTGTTTTATGAACATTACCGCATCCTTCTGTGCCCGGCTTTTTTCTTTGGATTCCTTGTACCCTTTAAGCATCTCACTGTAATCTTTGGAGACGTGCATTTCTGGAGCATTTCGACCGTTAAGACTCAGTTCAAGTTCCCCATCCACTATCTTGATGGTAAAATCGGGAATTACATGTTCCACTGCACGGGTATTTCCAGCATAGGCACCCCCGGGTTTGGGGTTAAGATGTTCTATGACATCAATTGCATTCCTAAGTTCTTCCTCGGAAATATCGTGCTTGGAAAGCAATTTTTGGTAATGTTTCTTGCTGAATTGATCAAAAGACTTTTCAAGAATATCTGTAGCAAGACTTACTGCTCTTGTTTGCTCTTTTCGGTTCAACTGAATTAATAAACATTCCTGAAGATTCCTTGCACCAACCCCTGCAGGATCGAGTTCATGTACATATTTTAGTACTTTTTCAACAGTTTCCTCATCGGTATAAACATTTTGAGTGAAAGCGAGGTCATCAACAATGTCCTGAATAGATCTTCTTATATATCCGCTTTCATCCACGCTTCCTACCAAAAACTCGGCGATCTCTTCTTCAGATTCATTAAGCCTGAGAGTGCTGAGCTGGGTCCTTAAATACTGCGTAAAAGATGTTCCCGATGCATAGGGAACCTGCCTGTCTTCGTCATCTGCACTATAATTATTGGCCTGCAAACGGTAATTAGGAATTTCGTCATCGCTTAGATATTCATCTACATTAATGTCTGCCTCAATGGTCTCATTGCCCTGATCTTCATCCTGGTAGTCATCTGTTCCAAACTCCTCTTCGTACTCTTCATTATCTTCTTTCCCACCTTCAAGTGCGGGATTTTCTTCCATCTCCTGCTTAAGCCGTTGCTCAAAAGCCTGCGTAGGAAGCTGAATAAGCTTCATCAACTGGATTTGTTGAGGGGAAAGCTTTTGAGATAATTTTAGGTTTAACTGCTGTTTTAGCATATAGTTTCAGGCTTTTTATAAAAATAAAAAAAACAATCTACAAACGTAAACGAACGTAGATTGTTTATGAGTACTTTAGGATGTAAAAAGTTTTAGAATTCGGCGTTAAGCGGAGTTCTGGGGTATGGGATCACATCTCGAATGTTCCCCATTCCCGTGGCAAACTGCACCAATCTTTCAAATCCAAGTCCAAATCCACTGTGTACACAGGTTCCAAATCTACGGGTATCAAGATACCACCACAACTCTTCTTCATCAATATCAAGCGCCCGCATCTTTTGTTGTAGCACCTCAAGGCGTTCTTCCCGTTGTGAGCCACCAACGATCTCCCCAATACCTGGGAAAAGGATATCCATGGCCCGCACGGTCTTACCGTCTTCATTTAAACGCATATAAAAAGCTTTTATGTTGGCCGGATAATCAAAAAGTATCACCGGACATTTAAAATGCTTTTCTACGAGGTACCGCTCATGCTCACTTTGCAGGTCGGCTCCCCATTCTTCTATAATATAGTTAAATTTTTTCTTTTTGTTGGGCTTCGAATTCTTTAGGATGTCAATAGCTTCGGTGTAACTCACCCTTTTGAAGTTGTTTTCAATTACAAACTTCAGCTTTTCTGTAAGACTCATGGGGCTTCTTTCGGCTTCCGGTTTTACCTTGTCTTCATTGGCCTGGCGTTCTTCAAGAAATGCAAGATCGTCTTTGCAGTTGTCCAATACATATTTTAGAACGTACTTAATAAAATCTTCAGCTATGTCCATATTTCCTGCCAGGTCGCAAAAAGCCATTTCGGGCTCAACCATCCAGAATTCGGCCAGGTGACGGGAAGTATTGGAGTTTTCTGCTCTAAAAGTAGGTCCAAAAGTGTAGATCTGTCCAAGACCAAGAGCATAGGTCTCGCCCTCAAGCTGTCCAGAAACGGTGAGGTTGGTTTCCTTTCCGAAGAAATCTTCCTTGTAATTAATGGATCCATCTTCGTTACGTGGAACATTATCAAGATCAAAAGAAGTTACTTTGAACATTTCTCCGGCACCCTCAGCATCACTGCCGGTGATTATAGGGGTATTTACGTAATGAAAATTGTTTTGCTGGAAATAGCTGTGAATGGCAAAAGAAAGTTTAGACCTTAGTCTCATCACTGCCCCAAAAGTGTTTGTTCGTACCCTTAGGTGCGCTTGCTCCCTAAGTTTTTCAAGAGAATGCCTTTTAGGAGAGAGGATGGTAAGTTTAACTTCTTCGGGATCTGCATCTCCAAGAATTATTACAGAATTTGCCTGGATTTCAACTTTCTGTCCGCTGCCCTGGCTTTCTTCCAGGGTCCCGGTGACCTTTATCGCTGCCCCAACGGTGATGCGTTTAAGGGTATTCTCACTTAGTTTTTCGTAATCAACAACACATTGAAGGTTGTTGATGGTAGAGCCGTCATTGAGGGCGATAAAGCGGTTGCTCCTAAAGGAACGAACCCAGCCATTTACTTCTACTTCCTGTAAGTATTGAGTGCTTTCTAAAAGTTCTGCAACTTTTCCTGTGATCATCTTTTTCTATTTGGAGAGCAAAGATAATTTTTCCGCAATTGCCTTACAAGTAATTAAATAAAGGCCTTGACGAAAAACAGGTGTGGAAAATCACATTTTTGGGTCCTCTTTGCTGTAGATCTCTTCAGAATCTTCTTCCTCCGGAAAGATATTTATTGTAGGCTCCCGCAGTACATCTTCATTCGCAATTTCCTTCTGGAGGGATAGAAGTAGCGCCGGGAGTAGTAGCAAATTAGACAGCATGGCAAACAGCAGGGTAGCCGAAACCAATCCTCCAAGTGCTACTGTTCCCCCAAAACTGCTTATCATGAATACAGAGAAACCAAAAAACAGCACAATTGAAGTATAGAACATACTCACACCGGTCTCTCTCAAAGCAGCATAGACAGATCTTTTGACCTTCCAGTTGTTCGCTTTGAGTTCCTGCCGGTATTTTGCCAGGAAGTGGATGGTATCATCTACCGAGATCCCAAAGGCGATACTAAAAACCAGGATGGTGGAGGGTTTAATTGGAACTCCCAGGTAACCCATCATTCCTGCCGTCACCAGAAGAGGCAGGAGATTTGGAATTAGAGATACAAGTATCATTTTAAAGGAGCGGAACATCCATGCCATGATCAGGGCAATTAGGAAGATCGCGAGACTAAGGGAAATGATCAGGTTTTTAACCAGGTAATTTGTGCCTTTTTGAAAGATCAAAGCTTTACCTGTCATCTCTACAGAAAAACGATCTTCAGGAAAAATTTCCAGGATCTTTGGCCATAGATCTTCCTCAATCTCCTCCATTTCTTTGGTGCCAATATCTTTCATAAAGGTGGTCATCCTGGCATAACGGCCGGTACTATCCACAAAAGAAGTGAGCAAATTATCACCGGCAGCATCGAGCCCCTTGGCATAAGGAAGAATAAAGTTGCGTTCCTGGGAAGTGGGCAGCTGGTAATATTTTGGATTCCCATTGTAATAGGCCTGTTTCGAATACTTAACCAGGTTTACTATAGAAACGGGTGGGGAAAGCTGTTCTTCTTCGGCAATGAGCTCTTGAAGCTCATCCATTTTCCTTAGGGTAGGCAGTTTCATTACTCCCTGCTCCCGTTTGGTGTCTATCAATATTTCCAATGGCATAACACCATCGAACTCTTCTTCAAAGAATTTGATATCTTTAAAAAAGGCCGCCTCCTGTGGCATGTCTTCCAAAAGGCTTCCAGAAATCCTGATCGTATAGATACCAATAATGCTCGCTACCAGCAGCACAAGCGAGACAATGAAGATCCCAATGCGGTGATGCCTTACCATTTTTTCCATCCAGTCCACAAACCCGGCGATCCATCTTTTGTTCAGGTGTTTCAGGTGTTTTTCCCGGGGCACCTTCATGTAGCTGTAGATGATGGGAATGATAAGGAGGCTGAGGATGAAGATCGCAATGATATTTATAGAAGCCACGATCCCGAACTCTTTAAGCAAGGTACTTTCTGTAAGAATAAAAGTGGCAAATCCCGAAGCTGTCGTAAGATTGGTCATTAGAGTGGCATTTCCCACTTTGGTGATCACTCGTTGCAGCGACTTCGCCTGGTTCCCGTGCTTCTTTATCTCCTGCTGATATTTATTGATAAGGAAGATGCAATTTGGGATCCCAATTACAATGATCAACGGCGGGATGATCGCGGTAAGCACCGTGATCTCATAATGCAGTAGCCCCAGCACACCAAATGCCCACATCACGCCAATAACAACCGTGATCATGGAGATCACCGTAGCGCGAATACTCCTGAAGAAGAAGAAAAATATAAGGGAAGTGACTAAAAGTGCAGCTCCAATGAATAAACCTATCTCATCAATGATGTTCTGGGAATTAAGCGTGCGTATATAAGGCATTCCCGAGACGTAGACATTTAGCCCCTGTTCTGCTTCAAATTTTTCTACGAGGGGAATGAGGTCCTCTACTACAAAGGTTTTGCGTTTTCCTGTGTTGACGATCTCCTTGTCAAGATAAATTGCAGTTTGAACTGTATTGGAGTGCCTGCTGTAAACCAAACCTTCGTAAAAGGGCAAATCCTGGAATAATTCTTCCCGATACTCCCTTACCTCTTGGGTGTTGGGCTGGGGCTCGGTAACAAAAGGAACCATCTCAAACCTCCCTGGATCTTCAAATTTCTGAAGTTTCTGAAGGTTGCCAACTCCAACTGAGAATTCAACTTCAGGAAAACTATCCAGTTTTTCAGCCAAAGAATTCCAGGCCATGAAATTTTCAGGAGAAAATAAAGCAGAATCCTTAACGGCAAGTACAATTACATTGCCCTCTTCCCCAAACTTGTCCAAAAATTCCTGGTACTGCAAATTAATAGGGTCATCATCGGGCAGGAGGTTAGCTTCAGTAAAGGAAAATTTCATGTTCTTCCACTGCAAACCAAGAAAAATGGTCGCTGCAGCGATCAATATCAGGATAAGGATCCTGTTCCGAAGAATGGTGCGTGCAACCGTATTCCAGAACTCGAAGCCGAGAAATTTTGACATGGTAAAAAGTTGTTTTGCAAAGGTAGGAAAGCAAGGATATTTTTAGCGCAATAGCTGCCTTATAAATAGAGCAGAAAAAAGCGGCCAATAAAGCCGCTTTAGAAAAAGTAAAATTTTTTTGCCATTTTAGACTGTCATGATCTCTTTTTCCTTAACGGCCAAAATCTTATCTATCTTGTCAATATAAGTGTCTGTAAGTTCCTGAATTTCGGCTTCAGAAGACTTTTGAAGATCCTCAGAGATGTCCAGTTTTTTTATTTCCTGATTAGCATTCTTGCGATCGTTCCTAACCCCGATCTTGGCATCTTCGGCTTCGGCTTTGGCCTGCTTTGCAAGTTCACGGCGACGCTCCTCGGTCAAAGGTGGGACATTAATGATCACGCTGTCCCCGTTGTTCATTGGATTAAATCCCAAATTGGCCTGCATGATCCCTTTCTCAATAGCCTGGATCATATTTTTTTCAAAAGGTTGAATGGTGAGCGTACGGGCATCTGGAGTATTCACGTTGGCTACCTGATTTAGAGGTGTCTGGCTTCCATAGTAATCTACTCTTACGCTGCCAAGCATAGCCGGAGTCGCTTTTCCTGCTCTAATGTTTAATAACTGTTTCTCCAGGTGAAGAATGGCTTTATCCATTGCTTCCTTTGCACTATCAATAACAAAATCTAACTCGTCGTTCATTTCTAAAGGTTAATTTTAAAAACTATTTCAAATCTGGTATGCCTAAAAATTTACTTTGGTACCTATTTTTTCTCCGGTTACAACCTTTTCAAGGTTACCGGGTTTATTCATATCAAAAACAATAATAGGCAGCTTATTTTCCTGACTAAGGGTAAAAGCCGTCGTGTCCATAACTTTTAATCCTTTGGTAAGGACTTCGTCGAAGCTAATAAAGTCAAATTTAGTAGCCTTCTTATCAATTTCGGGGTCTGCAGAGTAAATCCCGTCTACACGTGTCCCTTTAAGGATCACATCGGCGTGAATTTCTATAGCCCTTAAAACGGCTGCGGAATCTGTAGTGAAATAAGGATTCCCTGTGCCACCACCAAAAATTACCACTCTCCCTTTTTCCAGGTGGCGCATTGCTTTTCTTCTAATGAAAGGCTCTGCTACTTCATTAATTTTTATGGCAGACTGTAGCCTCGTCTGGATGCCTGCATCTTCGAGAGCAGATTGCAATGCCAAACCATTTATTACCGTAGCCAGCATTCCCATGTGATCTCCAGTTACGCGATCCATACCACGACTGGCACCAGATACACCTCTAAAGATATTCCCGCCGCCAATAACTATGGCCACTTCAACTCCTCTTTCTGTAACTGCTTTTATTTCCTGTGCATACTCGGCTAGACGGAATGGATCAATTCCATACTGGCGATCGCCCATAAGTGCTTCGCCCGAAAGTTTAAGTAAGATTCTTTTATAGTGCATTTACGTGATTTGATGGGTTGTGCAAAACTAAGGAAATTATTAATGTTATGGAGGAGACAAAAAAGAATATTGAAGTAGCCCTGTGATGAGGGCTAAATTTTATACTTTTATTAACGGGATAAAAGTTTCCCTTTCAAAAATAAGCAATGAAGAAAATTATAATTCTTAAAGCATTTTTGGTGCTGGTCCTTTTTTGTTCGATCTCCTGTGATAAGGATGATTCTATAGAAAAAACCCTTCCGGGGGAATGGATCGAAGTGGAACCTGTAAGTGATCGCACTACACTTATTTTTTCATCACAGAACAGGCTAACAAGAATAGATGGAGAAGGCAATGAGGAAAATTACATTTTCGAAATTAAAGATGATGCCATTTTGTTAAGTCTGGCGAGTGGGCAGGAGGGAAGCAGTGAGCTGTTTTTCCAGAAGCTGGATCCGGGTAGATTTAGAATAGGAAATTTATATCCCTCTTTTCCCGAAGGCGAAGAGGTTATTATGACCTTTGAGAGACTATAGAAGCTTTCAAATCTCGCGGTTTGGAACTCAAATAAGGTTCTGGAAATAAAAAACCCGCTTCTGGAAGGAAGCGGGTTTTTATATGATTGAGCAAGTGCTTATCCAAGTGCAACTCTTTCGAAACCTACAACCTTAAGGTTGGCATCTTCAGACTTTACATATTCACCAACAGACATTTTGCTGTCTTTGATGAAATCCTGGTTAACAAGAGTATTGTCTTTAAAGAAACGTTTGATCTTTCCTTTTGCAATATTGTCAAGCATTTCTTCTGGCTTACCTTCCTGTCTTAATTGATCTTTAGCGATCTCGATCTCTTTTTCAATTACAGACTGGTCAACACCTTCTTCGTTAAGAGCAACAGGGTTCATTGCAGCTGCCTGCATAGAAACGTTTTTCGCAACTTCTTCGGCATTATCTGTCTTTGCAGAAAGTCCTGTAAGAACAGCGATCTTGTTACCGGCGTGGATGTAAGATCCTACGAAAGGAGCTTCTAGAGTCCTAAAGTCACCAATTTCGATCTTTTCACCAATAACCCCGGTTTGCTCAGTAAGTTTTTCCTGAACAGTAATTCCTTTATATTGCTTTCCAAGAAGTTCTTCTTTAGAAGAAGTTTCAAGGGCAAGATCTGCAAGATCCTGTGCGAACTGAACGAAAGAATCATTTTTTGCAACGAAGTCTGTTTCACAGTTAAGAGAAACGATCACACCTCTTGTGTTATCAGAATTTACTGTTGCAATCACAGCTCCTTCAGAAGATTCTCTGTCGGCACGGTTAGCAGCAACTTTTTGTCCTTTTTTACGAAGCACTTCAATAGCTTTATCGTAATCTCCTTCGGCTTCTACCAATGCTTTTTTGCAGTCCATCATTCCGGCACCGGTAGCTTGTCTTAGTTTATTTACTTCTGCGGCGGTTATCTTAGCCATAGTGTATAATGTTTTATATTAAAAGAATAAGTCGTTCAGTTAATTTCATAAGAAAGAAACCGAACGACTCATAGATTAACTTATGAAATTTCTATTCTTCCTCACCGTTAGTAGAACGAGCATCGGCTAAAGTCTCTTTCTTAGACTCTAGTTTCACGTCTTCCTGAGCTTCCTTCATGTCTTTTTTATCCTGTGGATCTGTAGACGGAACTTCAGTTTCTAATTTCGGCTTTCTTGGCTTAGGAGTTCTTTTTGGTTTGTCTTCTGTTTGATCTTCTTCTTTAGAATCTTTTCCAGAAGATTTTCTTTCAGAAAGACCTTCTACGATAGAATCGGCCATGTAAGAAACAACTTTACTAATTGATTTTGAAGCATCATCATTTGCAGGGATAACATAATCCACATCTCTTGGATCTGAATTGGTGTCGACCATAGCAAAAATTGGAATGTTTAATTTTTGAGCTTCTTTAATCGCGATGTGTTCACGAGTGATATCTACTACGAATAAAGCGGCCGGAAGGCGGCTCATTTCGGAAATAGAACCTAAGTTTTTCTCTAACTTAGCTCTTAAACGATCTACTTGTAAACGTTCTTTCTTAGAAAGTGTGTTGAAAGTACCGTCTTTCTTCATTCTATCGATAGAAGCCATTTTCTTAACAGCTTTACGAATAGTAACGAAGTTAGTCAACATACCACCAGGCCATCTTTCTGTGATGTAAGGCATGTTAGCTTTTTCGGCTTGTTCAGCAACAATTTCTTTTGCTTGTTTCTTGGTAGCTACGAAGAGTATTTTTCTACCACTGGCTGCAATTTTGCTAAGCGCGTCTCCGGCTTCCTGCATTTTAGCAGCACTCTTATAAAGGTTGATGATGTGAATCCCGTTGCGCTCCATGTATATGTAAGGCGCCATGTTTGGATTCCATCTTCTTGTGAGGTGACCAAAGTGTACACCTGCATCAAGTAATTCTTTTACTTCTACTTTGTTTGCCATTTTTGTAATAGTTTACGTTCTGTTGAGATAGCAACAATCAAGTGGCGATTTTAAAATCTGGCCTTGACCGTTTAGATGCTAAACTAACCACCGGCACTTCGACATGCTTAGTGTAAATTCCGGAGTAACAACAAAAATCTAATGATTTTAATGAACTTTTGGTGCTGTGAACACCAATAATATTAACGTTTAGAGAACTGGAATTTCTTACGAGCTTTCTTCTGACCGAATTTCTTACGTTCAACCATTCTTGGATCTCTTGTAAGTAAACCTTCTGGTTTAAGAGTAGCTCTGTTCTCAGCGTCCAATTCTACCATAGCTCTGGAAAGGGCAAGGCGAATAGCTTCTGCCTGTCCGGTAATTCCACCACCGTAAACATTTACTTTGATGTCAAAGCTTTCGTTGTTCCCGGTTAGATTCAGCGGCTGTCTTACTTTATACTGTAAGGTGCTGGTAGAGAAGTAATCCTTAACGTCTTTTTTGTTTACAGTGATGTTACCGCTTCCTGTAGAAACGTACACACGTGCAACTGCCGTTTTTCTACGGCCAATTTTGTGAATAACTTCCATTACTTAAGATCGTTTAAGTTAATAGTTTTTGGTTTTTGCGCCTGTAGGTCATGTTCTGATCCTGCAAAAACTCTTAGGTTACGGAAAAGATCTGCTCCAAGTTTGTTCTTTGGTAACATTCCTTTTACTGCATTTTCCACAAGTCTCTCTGGACCTTTAGTGAATAATTCCGTTGCAGTTAAACTTCTTTGACCCCCAGGATAGCCGGTGTGGCGAATGTACTCTTTAGAGTCCCATTTCTTTCCTGTTAAGTTGATCTTCTCGGCATTGATAACAATTACGTTATCACCACAATCAACGTGTGGGGTGAAATTAGCTTTTAACTTTCCTCTTAGTAGCTTTGCTACTACAGAAGAAAGGCGGCCAAGGGCCTGTCCTTCGGCATCAACAACAACCCACTCCTTATTTACAGTGGCTTTGTTGGCAGAAACCGTTTTGTAGCTTAATGTGTCCACACTAATTAAATTTACTTAATAATTAAACATTCCATTCCCTGCATAAAACAGGGGTGCAAATGTACAATTATAAATTTATATTACAAACGCCAGATTACTAATTTAATGGAGTAGAAGTTTCTGGTTTTCAGACCTGTTGTAAATGTCACCAGAATTTAGTTTTTCCAGCTTTGGAAATCTCTTCTTTTAAAGAAATTTAAGCCATTAATTTAGGTCCTTCACAATATCTAATAAGTTCTGATTGATCGATGAAATACACTTAATGTCGATTAAAGGGAAATAAGTGTTAAAGAATTATTAAATAAGATTTCTCTCTCTTACATTTGTACCCTCGAAATGAAGAACTTGACTATGAAAAGATTATTACTTAATGCAGTGGCGGGGATTATGCTGGCGCCACTTTTTACTGCCTGCTCAAAGGATAATGTGAACAGTGATGTTCAGGAATTAAATCTTACAGGAACCACTTCTATTCAGGAAGTCAATATTTTGGCAGCAGACCTCGTAGGAACATGGAACATGTACTCCATGACTTCAATGGAAAACACTGTAGATTTTGACCAGGATGGTAACAGGACTAATGACCTCCTGTTAGAAACCAATTGTTTCGATCCCATGTATTTTATATTTAAAGAGAATGGTGGGGTTGATACGCACCAGGCCAGATTATTTTTTAGCGAGGCTACCGGAATGTTCTCCTGTCAAACAACCGGCGATTATTCTGCAACCTATGAAATTGTAGATGGAAATGAACTCACCATTACATTTTCAATAGATGGACAGCAATACGTCGAGACCAGAACAATAAGCCTTTTTACCAAAGACAATTCCGAATTTCTAAAAGTAACCCTTACAAAAACTGAAACAAATGCTGCAGTTTATGTAGCGCCAGATCCCGGCAATACTGTGGCTTCAGAGATTCAAAAAATTGAAATGGTATATTTAAAACAATAACAACCTTTTTTGCCCCCTGAATGATCAAAACCTTCGGAACCTGTTTCCGAAGGTTTTTTTATGCTCATCTTTCCTGTTTTCTTTTAAACAGGTTCGGGACCAACGAAAGATTTTAGATCTCAAATCTCAAATCTCACATCTCACATCTAATTAATGTGCCTCGAGCCAGTTCTCTCCTGTGCCTAGTTCCACTTCCAGCGGGACATCCATAATAAATGCATTTTCCATCTCGTGCTTCACCATCTTTTGTATTTCTTCCAGTTCGGGACGGTAAACATCAAAAACAAGTTCATCATGCACCTGTAGCAGCATTTTTGTTTTGTAATTTCCTTCCTGTAATCTTTTGTGGATATTGATCATTGCCAGTTTAATGATATCGGCAGCACTTCCCTGAATTGGGGCGTTAACGGCATTTCTTTCAGCGGCACTGCGAACCATTTGGTTTCGGGAATTGATATCTCTCAAATATCTTCTTCTGCCAAGCACTGTCTGGACATATCCATGCTGCCGGGCAAATTCTACTTGTTCACTAATGAAATTCCGGAGCTTTGGATAGGTCTTATAATAGGTGTCGATCAATTCTTTTGCCTCTCCTCTTGAAAGATTTGTCTGGTTGCTCAACCCAAAGGCCGAAACCCCGTAAACTATTCCAAAATTCACTGTTTTTGCATTGCTGCGCTGCTCCCGGGTCACTTCTTCCAAAGGCACATTGAATACTTTTGCAGCGGTTGATGCGTGAATATCCTGATTGTCCTGAAAAGCTGAGATCATATTATCCTCCTGACTTAAGGCAGCAATGATGCGAAGTTCGATCTGGGAATAATCGGCCGCGAGCAGGATGTGATCTTCATCACGCGGAATAAAGGCCTTTCGTACCTGCCTTCCTCTTTCGGTCCTTATAGGAATATTTTGCAGGTTTGGGTTGTTGGAGCTCAACCTTCCGGTTGCTGCAACAGTCTGCATATAATCTGTATGTACTCTGCCTGTGGTTTCGTCCACCTGCAGGGGCAAAGCGTCTATGTAGGTATTTTTTAATTTGACCAGTCCCCGGTAATCAAGTACCTGTTGCACGATCTTGTGCTGGGGTGCCAATGCCGAAAGAATTTCTTCCCCGGTAGAATACTGTCCCGATTTTGTTTTTTTAGGCTTATCAACAAGTTTCAGTTTTTCGAATAATATTACCCCAAGCTGTTTTGGTGAGCCTATGTTGAACTCTTCCCCTGCGGTGTCAAAAATGCCTTTTTCAAGCAGGGTTATATCTTTATCCAGTTCCTCCGAAAGGCTGGAAAGAAAATCTTTATCAAGTTTTATTCCTTCCAGTTCCATATCGGCCAGGACACGTACCAGTGGGATCTCGATCTCATTGAAAAGTTTTTCGGTTTTGGCTTCTTTAAGTTCTGGAGTGAAATGTTGCCTTAGCTGGAGGATCACGTCGGAATCCTCAACGCTGAATTCTGTTTGTTGCTCGAGTGGAATGTCGCGCATGGACTTCTGGTTTTTCCCTTTCCCCAATAATTCCTCCACAAAAACAGGAGAATAATTTAAATATGTTTCTGAAAGCACATTAAGGCTGTGGCGCATATCGGGGTTAATGAGGTAATGGGCGATCATGGTGTCAAACAGTTCCCCTTTAAACCTGATATTGTATTTTGCCAGTACCTTGATATCATGTTTCAGGTTTTGGCCCACTTTTTCGATATTTTCAGCTTCAAAAAAGGGTCTGAGTTTTTCCATCACTTCCTGGGCCGCAGACCGATCTTCGGGAACAGGGATATAAAACCCTTTTCCGGCTTCCCAAGAAAATGCCACTCCAATAATTTCTGCGGAAAGCGGATTCAATCCTGTTGTTGTAAATTCAAAACAAACACAGGATTGCTTCATCAAATTCTGAAGGAAGAGTTGCATGGCCATGCCTGTAGCGACACTTTGATAAACATGCGGAACATCTTTAATGGTCTTCCTGCCCGAAAAATTCTCAATACTTTCTGTCGCTCCGGTCCCAAAAAGGGAAAATTGGCCTGCTCCTGCCTGCCTTTCCTGGGCTTTTGCGGTTGCCGTACTGGTAACTTGCGTAGGTCGTGCAGTTTCCCCACCCGAAAACAGCTTTAGGAATTGTTCTTTTAGGCGACGAAATTCCAGTTCTTCAAAAATCTCCTGTACCTTTTCTGCATCGGGCATGGAGAGTTCGTAATCTTCAGCATGAAATTTCACATCACAGTCGGTCATGATGGCGGCCAGTTTCCGGGAAATCCTGCCCTGCTCAGCATGAGCTTCCACTTTTTCACGCATCTTGCCTTTAAGCTTATCGGTATTCGCAAGTAAGTTTTCCATGCTGCCAAACTCTTTCAGGAATTTCTTCGCGGTCTTTTCACCTACCCCGGGCAAACCGGGAATATTATCCACAGCATCTCCCATCATTCCGAGGAAATCGATCACTTGCTCCGGGCGTTCTACAGCAAATTTCTTCTGCACTTCGGGAATTCCCCATATTTCAATGCCGTTACCCATACGGGCTGGACGGTACATAAAAATATTTTCGGAAACCAATTGAGCAAAATCTTTATCGGGTGTTACCATGAACACCTTATAGTTTTCTTTTTCGGCTTGTTTTGCCAGGGTTCCTATAATATCATCGGCCTCACAACCGGGCAACACTACCACGGGAATATGCATTGCAGTCAAAATATCCTGGATATAAGGAATAGCTTTAAGAATAGGTTCGGGGGTGGCATCCCGGTGGGCCTTATAAGCTTCAAACATTTCTGTACGTGCGGCGCTTCCCTCCTTGTCAAAACACACTGCCAAATGATCTGGCTGTTCCCGTCTTATGACGTCGAACAGGGAATTCATAAAACCCATAATGGCCGAAGTATCCTGGCCTTTTGAATTTACAATGGGGTTATTGATAAAGGCGTAATATCCTCTAAAAATTAAAGCATAAGCGTCAAGAAGGAATAAGCGTTTTTGGTCGGCCATGAATGATTTTTTAAAAAGACTAAAATTACAAAACTTATGTTAGACGTGAGATTTTAGATATGAGATGTGGGAAGATTTGAAAATTTGCTAATTTGAAAATTTGGAGATGAAGGGTAGGCAAGGAATTAATAGCAACCCGCTTTTTTCAGTGTTCAGCGCGCAGTGACTAGTAGGCAGTAAAAAAGCTAGTATCAAAGTAATTCGTAATCCGCAACCGGCAACTTACTTTATTAATAGGCAAGTAGGTAGCGATTAGTTGCCATTTTTTTAGTGCCTGGTTGGCAAACCTGCGACCTGTAACCCGCAACTAAATCCAACCAGGAACTTTAAATTTTAAAACCTTTATATCGCGATCTCTGTTTTTCTGCGGCGATAACCATAGTAAAGTATATAACTGTAGCACAACATCACGAGGATAAGTGCAAGGTTAAACCCGTAGGAATCTGTGATGTAACCAAAGGCCGGGGGAATTATTGCCCCACCCACGATCATCGTACACAACACTCCAGATCCCTGTGGTTTGTTATCTCCAAGTCCGTCAAGCGCCAGACTAAAAATGGTAGGGAACATAATGGAGTTGAACAGTCCAACTGCGATCAAAGACCACATTGCAACCAGTCCGGTAGTAAGGTCGGAAATAAGGACGAGACCAATGGCGCAGGCTGCAAAGAAGCTAAGTACTTTTGCCGGGTTCAGGATCTTAGTGAGGTAAGAACCAATAAAACGGCCAATCATGGCTCCGGTCCAGTAGAAAGTTACAAATACGCCCACTACCGCCATATCTGTTGAGGTGGTGACGCCCGAGGACAGAATCCATTCGGCCAGGGTTCGCATAAATGGCGTTTCCCTTATTATATCGGGAAGGTTAAGACTTAAAAAATAGTTGACCATATAGGATCCAATAGCTACCTCGGCACCTACGTAGAAGAATAGTCCAAAAGCTCCCATTATCAGGTTGCGGTTCTTAAGGACTACCCCGTAATCATTGGAGGCTTCGGTGTCTGTTACCTTCGGAAGTTTTACAAAAAAGAAGACCAGTGCTATAAGGATAATAAAAATGGCTATACCAACGAAAGGGGTTTGTACGGCTGAAGCTTCCGCAGCATAGTACTTAACTCTTTCGGCTTCGGTCATAAAAGCGATCTCATCTTTTGTAAGTACTTTATCGCTAAGGATAAAAAGGGCACCAAGGGCGGGGGCGATTGCTGTTCCCAAAGAGTTAAAGGCCTGCGACAGGTTGAGTCGGCTGGAAGCAGTTTTTGCGGGGCCGAGAATCGTTACATACGGGTTGGCTGCAACCTGCAGGATAGTGATTCCACCGGCCAGGATAAAGTAACCAACCATAAAAATTCCAAATACCCTATAAGAAGCCGCCGGCCAAAAAAGCAGGCAACCTGTAGCCATGGTAAAGAGACCCAGTACAATTCCTTTTTTATATCCAATTTTGGAAAGCAGCCATCCTGCCGGAATTGATAACAGGAAATAGGCGCCAAAAAAGGCAAATTGAACCATTCCTGCCTGGAAATAAGTGAGGGTAAAAACTTCCCTTAATCTTGGTATGAGAGAATCTACTAATACCGTAATAAATCCCCAAAGGAAAAAAAGTATTGTTAAAAAAATAAAAGCGGTACGATAGGATTTTTTTTGTTCTTCCATGGTTTTAAAAATAGAATTTACTGGCTACATTTTTGTTCTCTCCTGCTCTGTATTCCATATAGGAAAAGCCTTTTTGAATGCAGTAAGAACCTACTTCACCTTTTTTGTTGATGGCAATAAATGCCGCCTGGAAATCTTTGTAATTTGGGTTTTGTTTAATTATTCGTAAAATAGCTGTCTCACATGCTTCCTGCGGAGAAATTCCCTGTCTCATTAGCTCTACGATGAGGAAAGAGCCTACACTTTTCAAAATTGCTTCACCCATCCCGGTCGCGACTGCACCTCCCACTTCATTGTCGAGAAAGAGTCCGGCTCCTATAATAGGGGAATCTCCTACGCGCCCGTTCATTTTGTAAGACAGGCCAGAACTGGTACATGCAACTGCGATATCACCTTTATGATCTATGCAGAGCATGCCAATAGTATCGTGATTTTCAATATTGATAAGAGGCTTGTACTCTTTGGTTTTAAGCCATTCCCTATATGCCTTTTCTGAAGCTTCGGTAAGAAGGTCTTCTTTTTCGAATCCCTTTTCCTGTGCGAATTGATCGGCACCTTCTCCCGCCAGGATAACATGAGGGGTTTCTTCCATGACCTTTCTGGCCACAGAGCCAGCGTGAGTATAATTCTTCAAGTAGACCACAGCACCGGCGTCTCCCTGCGGGCTCATTATACAGGCGTCAAGAGTGACATTTCCCTCCCTGTCTGGGGCGCCGCCACGACCTACTGTAGTATTTCTAATGTCGGCTTCTTCAACCATCACGCCCTGTTCAACTGCATCAAGAGCCAATGCTCCAGCCTCGAGCATTTCCCCGGCCATGAGGCTGGCATTGGGAAAGTTCCAGGTGGCAATACAAACAGGCTGAAAATTTGACATTTTTGACAGGTTTAAATAATCCATGAATGGAGAAGCAGTGGCAATTCCTAATCCGCTAAGGGAAGCATTTCTTATGAAATAACGTCTTTTCAAGTTTAGCTAAAACATAATTTTAGAGCCGGCCGTAAATGTATGAAAAGAGATTTAGAAATTTGAAGGCATAGTGGGTCGCATTATATGAGAATGCTCATATTTATTGATAAAAAATGTTCTGTATTGGATAAAATGCTTTAAGTCACAGTTCTTAATAAACTATTAAAGTTCTGGAATACCGAGCAGAATATTAAATTCACATTCTAATCCTGAATTATGTTCGCCTCAGAGACCTGGTCACTTTATGTTACTATTCTTCTTGTTGTCTATGCTTTGATCATCCTGTTTTTTGTGATAAGGGGAAATCTTCGCACAAAGAACATGAACGACTTTGCTATTGGCAGTGGATTTCCGGCCTGGGCAGTTGGTTTGTCCCTGGCGGCTTCCATGACCAGCGCTGCAACATTTATTATTAATCCCGGGTTTATCGCGCTTTATGGGTTTTCAGGAATTATCTCTTTTGGAATAGTGATGCCCATTGCCATTTTTGCGTCCCTGATATTCTTTACCAAATCCTTTCAAAAGTATGGGTCCACCGTTAAGGCCCTTACCATGGCTCAATGGATAGGAAAACGATATGATTCTAAAGGGCTGACCATTTTTTTTGCTGTTCTGTCACTCTTACTCATCACTTTTATAGTGCTCATCTGTGTAGGTTTAACGCAAATTATTTCGAAATCCCTTAACCTGGAACCGTTCTACGTCCTGCTGGGGCTGGTGACTTTTGTTTTTGGCTACACCATGTTCGGGGGTGCTAATTCTATGGTCTATACCAACACCGTGCAGGCGATTCTTATGTTTATTGTTGCGGTAATCCTGCTGTTATCGGGATCTGAATATTTCTCCAATGGTTTTGATGGGTTTGTTGATCTTTTAAATAATATAAACCCTCAGCTAACAGAACCTACAAATCCTCAAAGTTTTCTCTTTCGGGATTATTTTGAGATCATTTTTACCCAAATTATTATTGGGATAGCCATAGTTTGCCAGCCACACATCATCACAAAAACACTTTTCTTGAGAAGTGAAAAGGCAGTGAATCCATATCTCACTGTGGCCATTCTCACCATGAGTGTCTTCTTTCTGGTTGTGATCGTTGGCCTGTACGCCAGGATCACCTTTCCCGATCTTAGCTACAAGGGAGAAGCATTGGGGATGGATGAGCTGGTTTCGGCTTATGTGGTGCGAACCTTCTCTGCCGGAGTGGGAGTAATCATAGTGGCCGGGTTGATATCTGCAGGCCTTTCCACTCTTGAAGCACTTATTCAGTCGCTTTCCAGTACAATTACAACAGATTTGCTTGGGCCGGTGATCAATAAAACTGAAAAAACGGGCGTAGCCGTGAACAAGGTTGTAATTGTCGCCCTGGCTATAGTAAGCTTTTTTCTTAGCTACTACCAGATCGTCAATCCCAATGTGAGCGTCGCTATTTTCGCGCAGAATGGGGTTTACGCCTATTTTGCAGCAGCATTTGTACCCGTTCTCTTTGGGATCTATTTTAAGAAAGTGAGCAAAAATGCCGTTTTTATCGCAAGTTTTTCGGCTGTAGCTCTGCACTTTATTATTTACTACGGCAGGATCACGCCATACATGCAGGAGCCGGTAAATAATCCCGGCGTTTCTGCAGCTATTGCCATAGTTATCTCATTTATAATAGGTAATTCTCTATATTTATTCAGTAGGAAGACAGCATGAACTACTTTGATTGGATAGGAAAATGGGCAGAATACACACCCGATAAGGTAGCTGTAGCAGCTGCCGATGGTAGCTCGTCCTACACTTTTAAAGAACTTCATCAAGCCTCTTTAAAAGTGGAAAATTCCCTGCGGAAGGAATTTGGGGTCAAGGAAAAGGACAGGCTGCCGGTACTGGCGCAGCATTCCCCGCAATTCCTCATTCTCTTTCTTGCTTCCCAACGCATGGGAGCAATCCTGGTGCCTTTAAATTACCGTTCTTCTGCTTTTGAAATACAATATTGCATAGAGGATATTGATCCAAAGCTCCTTTTTGCAGATGTTGAACTCTTTCAAAATAAGCTTGGGGAGATCAAACAAAAAATAGATCTGCCAGTCATTTCGCTCAAAGCCCTTTTTGAGAGTGCAGAAAAATTTAGCTCTAATACCTCGCCATCTAATATTGAGCCGGACAGGCCGGTGTTCATCTTCTATACTTCGGGAACTACGGGCAAACCCAAAGGAGTGCTTTACACTAATCGAATGCTTTTTTGGAACAGCCTTAATACTTCGGTGCAGCTGGAAATTACTTCTGGAGATTATACCCTCAATGCCCTGCCGCCATATCATACTTCTGGATGGAACGTGCTGTTGCTCCCTATGCTTCACCGGGGCGCACGGGTAGATTTTATGAGCAGGTTTAAGGCAAAGAAGGTGTTGAATTATATTGAGAATAAACAAATAAGCTTGTTTCTTGCCATTCCCACTATGCTGCGAATGATGGTAAAGAACAAGAATTTTCAAAATTTTAAAAATTCCAATCTGCGGTATATGGTCGTAGGCGGAGAAAATCTTTCAATCCCGATCATCGATGCCTGGGCTGAAAAAGGTATAATGCTTCGGCAGGGATACGGTCTTACCGAAGCCGGACCTTGCATAACATCTCTGCATCACCACGATGCCCTGTGGAAAAAGGGTTCCATAGGGAAACCAAATTTTTATGTGGACTATAAGATCGTGAATGAGCAAAATGAAGAGGTAGGGGTAAATGAACCCGGGGAATTTTGCATTCACGGTAATATTGTCACGCCGGGTTACTGGAACAATTCGACCTATACTTATCAAAAAATTCGGGATAGATGGCTGCATACGGGTGATATCGTTCGAATGGATGCCGATGGCTTTATGTACGTTATTGGCAGGAAAAACCAGTCATATATTTCAGGCGGAGTAAATATTTTTCCGCTGGAGATAGAGCAGGTGCTGGTGAAGCGGGAGCTGGTGAAAGAAGCTGCAGTGATTGGCGTGGATGATGAACAATGGGGAGAGGTAGGAGTCGCATTTGTGGAGAAGAACAGGATAACTTCAGAAGCTGAAATCCTTAAAGAATTAAAGCGTTACCTGGCATCTTATAAGATCCCGAGGGAAATTATATTTCTGGATTCCCTTCCAAAATCGGGAATAGGAAAGATAGACCGGAACAAATTGAAAAATGACTACAACCATTTAAAAAATGAGAAAAGGAATATTGTTTAGTCTGCTATTCATAACAATAGCGTCATCTACAGCACAAGAAAAAATCAACGACCTGGTAAAATACAGTCTTCCTGTGAAGAGCATCAACTTAAATTCTGAGACAATTGCATATGCCGAAGAGGGCAGCGGAAAGAAAACGCTGCTTTTTATTCATGGCCTGTCAAGTACTCTTGATGCCTGGAAAAAGAATATTAATGGGCTTAAAGATGAATACCGGTGCATCGCAGTGGACCTGCCGGGATACGGGAAATCTTCCAGGAACAGTACCAATTACAGCTTAAATGACTACGGCGGAATGCTGCAGGAATTTATTAAAAAGAAGGATCTCAAAAATGTCATTTTAGTGGGACATTCTATGGGTGGCCAGATTGCCATGCATACTGCTCTTAATTACCCTGAAGACTTTAAAAAATTAGTTTTAATTGCACCGGCTGGTATAGAGACTTTTACCGAGCAGGAGGCAACTTTGATGAAGGCTTCATATACCCCTGTGATGGTGGTAAATACAACCAATGAACAGATCCTGGCTAATTATAAACTCAACTTTTTCGATTTCCCTGAAGATGCCCAACAAATGGTAGATGACAGGATTCGAATAAAATCGGCTAAGGATTTTCCTGCTTATGCAGAGGTGGTAGTGAATAATATTCACGCTATGCTGGATGAACCGGTGATTGACAGGATCAAAGAAATAAATATTCCGGTGTTGATGATCTGGGGGGCGAATGATATGCTAATTCCTAATAAGTACCTTCATCCTTCAGAAAGCATTGAAAACCTTATAAAACTTTCCGAAGAAAAATTTTCCGATCTTGAGGTGGAAGTTATCGATAAAGCAGGACATTTCGTAAACTTTGAAAGAGCTGAAGAAGTAAATTCCGAAATCAGGGAATTCTTAAAGAATTAATGAAATCCAAACTTAAAATATTCACCGATTTTGCTGAAGGTGTGCTGCCCCATGAGGCGGCCTTTCTTCTTAAGGAAAACCGCATTCGGGATGATGAAAAGGAAGATATTTTAAGCAGGGTCTGCCATAATGCTGAAGAGTTCCATGCTTCGGTAGATTTCGACGAAACGGTAGATAAACGCAAGTACGCATATATCAAGAAATGGATTACGAAAAAACTTGAGAAGGCAGATGTAGATGCAAATCTTATCTATCTAAGCCACATTGAGAAACAAGTGCTTACGGATACTATTTCTTCCGAAGAAGAAAAGGAACTCCTGGAGCGCATACATGAATATGATCAAACTTCCTTTTACTTTGAAAAATTCTATGAGCTGGTCAAGGAATATCAGGATTACCTGCTGGTGCGCTTTAGATACAAAGACTGCGAGGTAACCCAGGATTTTTTAAAAAAGAATAAGCAACATTACGCCAGTGCTATTACAGTGAAGAATCAGCTGTTTTTGGCTACGAAGGATCTTACCCGGCAGTACACAACTCAGGCGTTAAATACGAAGCACTGGGAAGCGCAACTTCTGGAATATCTCTATGATGATAAGCTTGATGGCCGCAATAAATATCATGCTTTTATAAGACTTGTGTTTCTCTATTTCAACTACAAGGAATATGAAAAAGCAAAAGAAGTATTCGACTATATGGACGGCTGTTTCCGTAATGGGCTTATGTATTCGAGGCGGGTACTTTTTAATTACTACGGGAACAGGGTGATCCTGCATTCCAATCTAAAAGATCTTGAAAAAGCTGAATATTTTGCCCACCTTTCTGTAAAGCAGGAGAACAGTGATAAACTATTCTACTTAAATAATCTTATTGCGATCCTTCTCAAAAAGGAGAAAAACCGGGAGGCTTTAGAATTACTCACAGATAATTATAAATTATTCAAGAGCTCTCATAACCATCACCAGAAGCTTGGGTTTGCGACTCATTACCTGCGGGCTTTGGTGCGTAACAACCGGATCCAGATAGCAGAGAATTTTGCCGTGAATTTTCTGTATGAGAATAAAAAGCACGTATTCGAACATCGTTGGAACAGATTTTTTTCAAACTACCTGCTTGCCCTCACAATTGCTGAAAAACCCGCGGAAGCCTTAAAAGTGATAGAGAAATATGATCTTTTGGAAAAAGAGGCAGAAGCATCGGGAAGGGAAGATTACTTTCCAAAAATTCAATTTTATTATGGCCTTGCACTTTATCTCAACGGGAATATTTCTGAAGATAAGTTGTTTGAGCGTCTTAGCGGCTCTCTTCCCGCGGCTTCCCAAATGACCGAAGAAGGCGTGGATGCTCTGCTTGCCTTTTTGGATCGGCTATCCTTTGCCCTGCCAAATTTCTTTTCTGCTTTAAAGTCGCACTTTCATAAAAGCCTTCTGGTTTCTTGAAATTTTCACAATAATCACCCTTTTTTGAGACAGGGATTAGATGGGTCACACTTCAGAAATCTTTTGTTTGTCTCCCGTTGGTGTTAACTCTTGTTAATTTGGTCTTAATTATTTAAAAACCATCTTTTTATGAAGATCAAATTTTTCACCATCATGGGCTTGCTGTTCGGGGTACTATCGTATGCTCAAACGGGAAGTATTAGCGGGAACATTGTTGATGCTACAACAGGAGAACCTCTTCTAGGCGCCAATGTTGTGGTACGTGGCACCAACACAGGGGCAACGACCAACGAGAAGGGATATTTTATTCTAAAGGACCTTGAGCCGGAACAATATACGCTGGACATCTTTTTTATGGGGTACGAAAGTATGACCCGCAGGATTGACCTGGAACAAGGACAGGAGGTGACTCTTGATCTAAGGCTTAACAAATCCAGCGATTTATTGAGTGAAGTGGTTGTTTCTGCAAACAGGAGACCACAAAAAATCACCCGCGCGCCTGCCACGGTTAACGTTATTTCTTCGGAGCAGATCGAGAACTTTCCCGGTCCTAATGCGGGGGAACTTGCTGCCCGCCAAAAGGGAGTTGACTTTGTGAGATCCGGAGTACAGGGTACAGGGATCAATATACGCGGTTTTAATTCTGCTTTTAATTCCAAGAACCTGCAGGTGGAGGATGGAAGGATATCCAATCTTGTAGCTACCGGCTTACCTTTTGGTTCTTTTACAACCATTACCAAAGAAGATATTGAGCGCGTAGAGATCATTTTAGGTCCCAACGCCGCACTTTACGGGCCTAATGCCCATAATGGTTTGGTGAACACCTTGACCAAAGATCCAAGAACTTCAGAAGGGCTGGACCTAATTGCAGGTGCAGGGAACCAGGAGCAATTGACCTTTAGAGGACGCTTCGCTATGGAAGTTAAAGATAATGTTGGGATCAAGCTTTGGGGAGAGCATACCCAGGGAACTGAGTTTGATTATGTGGATTCGGTTTATGTAGGACCAACAGCATACCCCGAACTAGAACTGGATCCCGATTTCCATACTACTAAATATGGAGCCGCAGTTTACTATGGTCTAAATGAAACCAATGATCTTATTGCATCCTACGGGCATAGTAATAACTCCAATTTAGGCGTGACCAATGCCGGTAGGAATCAAATCAAGGATTGGAATATAGATTACGCACAGCTGCGGTATCTCTCTCCGCATTTTTATGCTAACGTTTACCACACCTGGAGTAAGACCGAAGATACGTATGCAATAAATCAACGTACGCAGAATTATATTTCTTTCATAAACAACGGATTTTCGGAAGCTGAAGCATTGGAGAGATCATTTACAGAACAATGGTTCCCCGTTCCGGCTTTACCCGATGGAGGATTAGCTCTGCCAAGAGGTGCAGTATTCGCCGATGATTCCAGGAGGTGGAATGGGGAAGCACAATATAACAACGAGATCAGCGCACTTACATATGTGGCCGGAATTCAATATCAGCAGGACCGGGCAGATTCCAAGGGAACTTACTTGCTGGACATGGATGGGCCTATTGTAATTGACCAGACGGGATATTATGGACAACTGGAATACACTTTTGAAGACGCCGGGCTTGACCTGCTTTTTGTTGGAAGATATGACGATCACGAGTTATATGGAGGAAACTTTATTCCAAAAGCAGCTATTGTTAAGAACTTCGACTTTGGAAGTTTCAGGCTGACTTATGGAAAAGGAATTGCTGCTCCTTCTATTCTCAACCTTAGCGGAAATCTCTTTGGAGGCCTGGTACTTGGGAACGGGGAAGGTTTTACTTTGGAAGATGGAACAGAGATCCCGGCCCTTGACGTAGAAACTATTCGTTCAATTGAGGCAGGATACAAGGGAAAACTTTTTACAGATAAGCTTTTTATGGAGGCTAATGCCTATTACAACATGTCTGAAGATTTCCTGAGCCCTTTAATCAATATTTCGGCTACTTCACCGGTGGATACAAGAGGAAATACTCCTATAGAGGAATTGATCCCTGGATCTGACGGTTCTTTTGTCCTTACCTATCTCAACTTTGGAGATGTGGATACCTATGGAGCCGATCTTGGACTTAATTATTTCTTTAATGACCAGAACAGATTTTCATTTAACTACTCCTATTTTGATTATACTCTTGATGAAGACGATCCTGCCAATGATGCCAACAGGGATGGAGAGGTACTAAAAACAGACCTTCCCATTAATACACCAAAGCACAAATTTGGATTGGGCTATTATTATACCGGCAGCAAATTCTTTGGCTCCCTGTATGGAAGATATGTGCAGGAGTACGATTTCTTTTCCGGTATCAATGTAGCAGCCGAAACTCAGCGGGACCTTCTTGTTGGAGGGGATCCTGTAGTTGAAAATGCCCGCGTGGGAAGAACCTGGAATTATGGACCGCTGGGAGGCTTCTTCAATGTTGATCTTACCCTGGGTTATAATTTTACTGAAAACTGGACACTGGGTGCATCTGTTACAAACATCTTTGATTCTGAAGTCAGGCAGTTTGTGGCCTCTCCTGCAATAGGCAGATTATATATGGTAGAGCTGAAATTTCACCTGCCTGTAGGAAATAATTAGACCCGCAGGATCATATGATTCAAAAAACTGAATTATCCAACGGGATAGGACTGGAGTATCTTGACCGCGGGGAAGGAGAAGTTATTCTTCTGCTCCACGGCCTGGGATCCACAAAAGCCGACTGGGATTTGCAGGTGGAGGAGTTTTCAAAGGAATTCCGAATAATTGCTCCCGATCTAAGGGGGCATGGAAACTCCTCCAAACCTGCAGAAAAATCTGAGTATGGTGTAGAGAAATGCGCAGAAGATATGAAGTTGCTTCTGAAGGAACTGGAGATAGAAAAATGCACTATTGTGGGATTTTCTATGGGAGGAGCGATAGCTTTTGAAATGGCTGTGAATTTTCCGGAGCTTGTTTCAAAAATGGTCATTGTAAATACTGCACCCGACTTTAATGATTTGGGAGAAATGGGGGAAGAGATGGTTCGGGAAAGGACAAAGTCTCTCAAAACTTCGGGTATGGAACCTTTGGCGAGACAAATTTCTGAAGGAATGTTTCCTGGAAAAGATCAAAAGGAGCTTAAAAATGCCTTTTTTGAGAGGGCACGTAAAAATCCTGTAGATGCCTATTATAACTCCTTCACCACTTTAATGAAATGGGGGATAGGAGATAAGATCAAAAAGATAACAATTCCGGTGCTGGTCATTGCGTCAGATCTTGATTATACGCCGGTGAGCCTTAAAGAATCCTATGCAGGGAAAATGCCTGATGCAGAAGTGGTGGTGATCAAAAATTCCAGGCATGGAGTTACTATGGACCAACCGGAGCAATTCAATAGGGCCCTGCTAAATTTTTTCAGAAGATGAACAGAGTAGCTTTAATAACCGGAAGCACCAGTGGAATAGGAAAAGCCATTGCAACAGCCTTTGCGGCTGCGGGCTATGATGTCATGTTTCACGGTCTCGAAAAAGATGGGTTACAGATAGCCGAAACAATTGGGAAAGAAATGGGCGTGAAAACGGCTTTCTCGAATGCCAATCTTAAAGAGCTACAATCAATTTTGGACCTGGTGAAGGACACGGTAAAAACCTTCGGGAAAATAGATGTTTTGATCAACAATGCGGGCATACAATTTGTTTCAAAGGTAGAAGAATTTCCGCTGGAGAAATGGAATGACATCATTGCCATCAATATGACTTCTGCCTTTGTAGCCTCAAAAGCAGCCTGGCCGGTGATGAAAAAGAATGGCTTTGGCAGGATAATCAATATCTCTTCTGTGCACGGTTTAAGGGCTTCAGAGTATAAAGCGGCTTACGTCTCTGCCAAGCATGGGGTAATTGGATTAACAAAGGTCCTTGGCCTGGAAGGCGCAGGGCATAATATTACCTGTAATGCCATATGTCCCGGATATGTAAAAACGCCATTGGTGGAAGGTCAAATAAAAGATCAGGCAAAAGCTCATCATCTTTCCGAAGATGAGGTGGTTAAAAAGGTGATGCTTAAAAAACAGGCAGTAAAAGAATTTATACCCGAACAAAAAATTGCAGAACTGGCTCTTCTGTTAGCCAAAGAAGACGCTTCTGCTCTTACTGCCGGCTCCTATGTGCTGGATGGAGGCTGGACCGCGCAGTAATTTTTTCTTTTATGGTTAAAAAAGCAGGGCCGGTCCCTGCTTTTTTCTGTTTAAGTAGTGTCTATGGAACTATCAGTTAAACATTTAGTAATGTGAATTTTTTGGCAGGACTTTAGCAGTACCTTTGCAGCTTAAAATTTTTGCATGCGCTGGATCATCTTTGTCATTATATATATTGTTCTGGATATTTACGCTTATCAGGCTTTTAAAACCGTTACCCGCCATTCCTGGATCTATATTATTTATCTTGCCCTTTCGCTAGGCGTATTGGCTTATTTGCTATACCAGTTCAATGTGCCCGAAAAACAGGGATTAACAGGAGCACGCAGTTATGCAATAGGATTCTTTCTTGCTTTTTTTGCGCCTAAACTTATCTTTTTTGTCCTTTTATTTGGTGAGGATCTGGTTAGGCTGGTGGTGAGCGGGTTTCAAAAAATTGCGCACACAGAGCAGGAATATGCTTTGCCTTCACGGCGAAGGTTCATAAGCCAGATCGCACTGGGAATTGCAGCTATTCCTTTTGCTTCCTTGCTTTACGGGATGTATCATGGTCGCTATAATTACAAGGTATTAAAGTATGTGCTTCATTTCGAGGATCTGCCCGCTGCTTTTGACGGCTATAAGATCACGCAGATAAGTGACATCCACTCCGGAAGTTTTGACAATCCTGAAAAGATCAAATATGGGATCGACCTTATAAATGAGCAGCAAAGCGATGCCATCATGTTTACCGGGGACCTGGTGAACAATACAGCCTCCGAAATGGATGACTGGAAGGAGGTTTTTGGCACCCTCTCTGCAAAAGACGGCGTATTCTCTGTACTTGGAAATCACGATTACGGGGATTATGTGAACTGGGAATCTGCAGCGGCAAAAAAGGCAAATCTGGATGCTCTTAAAGCTGTTCACGGGGAAATGGGCTGGAATCTCCTTTTAGATGATCACAAAAAAATTGCCCGTGGCAATGATTCTATTGCCATTGTGGGCGTGGAGAACTGGGGGGCAGGTTTTAAACAAGTTGGAGATCTTGACAGAGCCGCTTCGGGGCTAACAGAAAAGGAATTCAAGATCCTTCTTTCTCATGATCCTTCTCACTGGCAGGAAAAGGTGAGAAAAGATGAGAAGAAATTCCATATCACCCTAAGTGGGCATACTCACGGGATGCAGTTTGGGATCGAAATTCCTGGCTGGTTCAAATGGAGCCCCGTACAGTACAGGTATGAATACTGGGCAGGAATTTATGAAGAGGCAGGACGTTTTCTCAACGTCAACCGCGGCTTCGGATTTTTAGCCTATCCCGGTAGAGTAGGAATATGGCCCGAAGTATCGGTCATTGAATTACGTAAAGGCTCTAAACCGGTTTAAAACTAATTTTTTTGTCTTGATCTTATGCTTCCCCGCCGTTTACGCCAGTTATTCTATCCAACTGGCTTGTGGCTAAAGATGCTTTTTAGCCTCACAATAATTTTTCCAGAATTACAGGGTCAAATCTAGGTCTGAAGTATTTTAATTGCTCCTTGTTTGTTTCGGTTAGCTGATTTGGCATCTATTTCAATTACTTTTTATTACTATAAATTCAAATATCTCTTCCTTAGAAAGATAAAACTTACCAATGACTCTTCCAGTTTTTATATCAATTTTTGCTGTTTACATATCATAAAAAATATTATTGAATTTATTGGCTTTTAATTAGTGGTAATAAAAGACAGACCTGGAAACCTCAAAAAAAATATATTCTGTAATCTTTTGAGTTTGTTTGAATTAGCCTCAACCCTTCCAGGTCTTCTCTTTTCTTGCTCTTCACATCTCCCTCGTTTAAATCATTACCCTTTTCCATCGGGTCTTTTCCCAAATCTGGTATGACAGTAAAGTCACAGAACCTTGGGTTTTATATCAATTTTTACCGCTTACATATCAAATTTTTAGTTGCAGTGTCTTCTTTTACTTGTTTTATCAATAATTATTGAATGATCTGGAAACCTTACTGTGGTTTGTCTCTTATTTTAAAAATTCGGCTACTTCAGCTTTAAAAACCTTTGTATGAAAATAAAAGTATTTTTTCTACTTGTTCTTTTTCTCCTGGGCGGATCAATAAATACCTTCAGTCAGGAAGCAAAGACTATAACGGGAACTGTTGTTGATGAAAGCGGACTGCCGCTCCCAGGAGTCAATGTTCTCGTAAAGAATACCACAAGAGGTGTTCAAACCGACTTTGATGGAAATTACTCCATAGAAGCTGCACAGGGGGAGATCCTGGTTTTTTCCTATTTAGGAATGGAAACCGAAGAAATAGCTGTGGGAGCTCCCTCTGTAATTGATGCTGTTCTAAGCGTAAGTTCGGCTGTCCTGGAAGAGGTTATTGTTACAGCAGCAGGAATTGAACGGGAAAAATCCTCTTTGGGTTCGGCTACGACAACTGTGGGATCTGAAGAATTGAACCGTGGAGCCCAGGCAGATATTTCAGATGCATTAAAAGGGAAGGTTGCCGGGGTTAATATCTCCAGTGCTTCAACAGACCCGGGTTCTTCATCGGGAGTTATAATTCGTGGAATAAGTTCCATGAGCGGCTCCAACCAGCCTCTTTATGTGGTGGATGGAGTGCCAATTAATAATGAATCTGCTTTTTCCAGCAGTTTACAAACAGCCTATGACTTTGGTAGGGGGTCTCAGGACATAAATCCTGAAAATATTGAGAGTATGTCTATCCTCAAGGGCGCTTCTGCAACAGCTTTGTATGGATCCAGGGCTGCCAACGGAGTAATAATTATTACTACTAAATCTGGAAAATCAGGTAAGCTTATAGTTGACCTTTCTTCTACCACTTTCTTCACAAGAATTTTAAGAACACCTAATTATCAGAGCACCTTCGGCCAGGGCTGGGACGGTTTGCACCTGTTGATCGAGAATGGTTCCTGGGGACCCAAATTTGACGGACAGCTTAGGGTGTGGGGTAATATTGTGGACAACGCTCAACAGCTAAAACCATTTTTGTTTCAGGAAGACCAGCTTGAGAATTTTTTTACCACAGGAACCTATTACCTGAATAGTGCGGCTATTTCTGGGGGTGGAGAAACCACAACTGCTCGTTTGTCGTTCTCCAACCTACAACAGGATGGGATCTATCCTACCGATGCCGACTCTTTCAGCCGAAATTCTATAGGGATAAATACCCAAAGCCAGATGGGTGGTATGCAAATTTCGGGTAATCTTAATTATGTGAATACCAATGGGGCTGCCGTTGCGGCGGGGCAGGGTATCACCGTTTTAAATAACCTGATGCAGATCCCTACAGATCTAAATATCGCGGGCTTTGAAGATTATACAGATCCTTTTAACAATGTTTCCAACTATTACACTCCATATGGAATTACAAACCCATACTTTACCCTAAACGAGAACGGTACCGACTATGAAAAGGAGCGGGTTTACGGCTCATTGGAATTTAGTGTAGATGTTACCGACTGGTCTGATCTTACTTACCGGTTTGGACTTGACCAATATTCCAGTATTACCAAAGTCTGGGAAGCCATAGTAGACCCTGTGGAAGGAAGTCCAAATGCAGGAACTTCTACAGAATATCCCGGCTCTTACTTTGAATCCTCAACTTCTATAAAACAGTTAAACCATGATCTGTTATACGATATAGACTTCGAAGTTAACGAGGATTTTAGGATCCAGACAACTACAGGTTTCAACGTGAACACCAGGAGTAGTTCTATTCTTTCTGCAAGTGTAGGGAGTCAGAATATTCCAGGTTTTTACAGCCTTAGCAACTCGGGAGAGGATCCTTCGGCGAGCTCATCAATAAGTGACAGAAGGCTTTATGGCTTATACAACAATACCACTCTGGGTTTTAAAAATATGCTTTTCTTAACCGGGAACATCAGGAATGACTGGTACTCTACCTTGCCAAAAGACAATCGTTCGGTCCTTTACGGGGGAGTGAATAGCAGCTGGATCTTTACAAGAACGTTTGATGAACTGACAGATGTTATAAACTATGGGAAATTACGGGCAGGATATGGAGAAGTAGGTGTGGATACAAGTCCTTACCAGATCCTTCCGGTCTTTGTTTCCGGCTCTATGGACAATCAGGGTTTTAGAAGCCTTAATTTTCCTCTTGGGGGAGTCAATGCCTTCGAAGTGGGTAACAGGGCTGCAAATCCAAACCTGGAACCGGAAAGGAGAAAAGAATTTGAAATTGGTGTTGAAATGGAATTCTTTACCAATAGAATCTCTCTTGATTTTACTTATTATAATGCAACAGTGGAAAACCAGATTCTTTCACTTCCTTTAGCGCCCACTTCTGGTTTTACGAACCAGACCGGAAACCTTGGAGAGATTAGTAACGAAGGTATAGAAGCTCTTTTAAAAGTAGCCTGGTTTAGGAATACTGATGGATTTGGGTGGAATACATCTGCAAACTTCTCCCAAAACAATTCAGAGCTTGTAACTCTTGACCCAAGATTGGATCAGGTGTCACTAGGTGGCTTAAGCACTGTAACTCTTGTCGCACGTGAGGGAAGTCCTCTGGCTTTGATTGAAGGTCCGGTTCCCCAAAGGACAGAAAATGGAAGCATAGTAGTAGATAACAGAGGAATACCCATTGCCTCTCCTTCACCCGAAGTTTATGGAGATACGCAGTACGATTATACCCTGGGAATTATAAATGAGTTCTCTTATAAGAATTTGTCTCTAGGTTTCACCCTGGACATTCGTGAGGGAGGGTTGATGTACAGCCGAACTGCCTCAATTACACGGTTTACAGGGAACTCTATTACAACTACCTATAATAACAGGGAACCTTTTATTGTTCCAAATTCTGTTCAACAGGTGGTAACTGATGATGGATCGACAATCTATGTGGAGAATACAACTCCAGTCTCTGTAGCAAACATGGATAATTACTATAGTTCAAGTGCACTTTCCAGAGGCGATGTAATAGATAAATCTTTCGTTAAACTTAGAGAAATTGTGCTTAATTATTCCATGAGCCAAAGTGTACTGGATAGGTTACCGGTTGATGCACTATCTTTTTCGATAGTGGGAAGGAACCTTTTCATATGGACTCCGGAAAGCAATCAATATATAGATCCGGAGGTGTCTACCTTTGGTACAGATCTATCCAGCCAGTTCGGGGAATTTAGTGCAAGCCCGAGTACCAGAAGTATCGGCTTCAGTATAAAAACAAGATTCTAATTAGATAACAAACAGCGTTATGAAAAAAGTTATATATCCGGCTTTGCTTTCCTTATTGATGCTCTTTGCCTGTGAAGAGGAACTTGATATCAATACAGATCCCAATACTCCGGCCCAAATTAGTAAAGGATTAGCCCTTTCTGCAGCACAGGGGTCTATAGCCACCGTAATAGGGGGTGATCTATTTAACTTGGGTGGCATGTTTGCCCAATACTACACCCAGTCTCCGGGAGCAGGCCAATATACCCAGATAGATGAGTACAACCTGGGTACCGATTATGCAAACAGGCTTTGGACAGAACTATACGCCGGGGCTTTAAATGACCTTGAGTTTGTAAAAGATGAATCCATGGAAGATGAAGATCCGGCAACTTTTTTAATTGCCACTGTTTTGCAGGCTTACACTTTCCAGTACCTGGTAGATGTTTTTGGGGATGTTCCTTATACTGAAGCCCTGGTTGGAAATGAAAATATTTCGCCCATGCCCACTCCCGGGGAGGAGACCTATGCAGATCTTATTGCCAGTATAAATGAAGCTATGACAGCTTATGAAGATAGTGGTGGAGATTCCGAAGTAGGGGCTCAGGACCTCATCTATAACGGAGAGATGGAAAATTGGGTGGAATTTGCCAATACTTTATTATTAAGATTCTATATAAGAATGGCATCCACGTCACAGGCTAATGCCTCTGCAGTAATGGAATTAATCAATAGGAACAATTTTTTATCTGAAAATGCTGCTTTTAGCGCATTTGGAGATGCTATAAATAAAAGAAATCCCTTTTATGAAGTTCAGATCGATTTCTTAGGGAATGTGAATACCATAGCGAGTAATTCATTACTGGAGTTTTATTTAAGGAATGACGATCCAAGGGTTAACGAGGTATATACCGTAAATGATGAGGGTATTTACGTAGGGCTGGACCAGGGGGAAGGTTTATCGCCTGAATTTAGTGCAGTGCAGGCCAGCGATTTTTCCCGCCCGGATATAGAACCTACCCACCCCGTCTTTTTCCTTACAATACCCGAAAGTGAATTTTTACAAGCGGAAGCTTTGTTAAGATATGCCGGCGGTGCCGGGGCAGAGGAGAAATATATCGCCGGCGTGGCGTCCTCGTTTCAACTTTATTCACAAATAGGTGATGATCAGGATCTTATTGGGGAAGTTGATCCAGAGGAATTTACAGGTGATGGACAGGCTTACGACTATAATGGTGGTGCAAGCTTTGAAGAAAACCTGGAACAGATCATAGTTCAGAAATGGGCGGCCTTAGCCAATATAAATAATATTGAGGCCTGGATTGAAACAAAAAGAACCGGATATCCTGTTCTTACTGACCCCGAAGACCCGTTATATGAAGAAGGCCGCCGAATTATTTCGCTCGCCTCCATTTTACCGGGAGACCAGATTCCGTTTAGTCTATTTTATCCGGAGTTAGAGGTTCAGAGGAATACCAATATTGACCAAAAGAACGACTTAACTGAGAAGGTGTGGTGGAACCAATAAAATTATTAAAACTGCTTACTATGAAACTATATACAAAATCTCTTGTAATGTCATTTCTGGCAATAGGTATTATGGGATGCGATTTGGAAGACCCTATCGAATCCACTGTTACTCAATATGCCGAATTTGAAGTGACCGGCGGGCCTTATTTATATGTCGATCTCGGAAGTAGTTTTGAAGATCCCGGTGTGATAGCTACTGCCGGGGAGAATGTTCTTGATGTTGAAATTTCAGGTACGGTAGATACAAGTACTCCCGGGGTCTATATACTGGAATATTCTGCAGTAAATGAAGATGGTTTTCCTGCAACGACCACTCGGTATGTGGCGGTAGGAGATCAAGAGGTAGCATTTGGAAGAGATCTTAGCGGCACGTATTTCACCGGCACCAGGACCAATACTGTGACCCAGATCCAGCCCGGCTATTACCTTAATTCTGATACGCTTCCTAACAATAGCATTTCAGTTTTTATGGTTGACCTTGGGAACGGAAATTTAATTATTCCTCCCCAGTCATCCAGATTTGGAACAGTTGCGGCAGACCCATCCCGATTTCCGGATTCGTTTGCAACCCTGGACTCCCCGACAAGTTTTACCATAGCTCAGTTTATATCCTGTTGTGGGATATTTACCCGAACCTTTAGTATGTAAACCCAAAATTCTAATGACATGAAATCAATAGAGAAATTCTTATTCGCCTCAGTCCTGTTTGTTTTTCTTGCTTCCTGTGAAGAAGATGGATATGCAGACTATGATGCAGGGGAAACAAATGTTCAGGAGCTTAGTGGGGAGTGGTGGGTTGCCGGTTTTGGTCCGGACGGCGCCCTGGTGTCTGATTATCATTTATGGTCGACTTATAATACGGCAACTAATAATAACGACACAATCTGGCTGGATGATCACGGTTCTGCCGTGGAACTTAAAACCCGGGTCCAGGCAAACGTGAGTAATTTGACCTTTGGAAATTCAGGAGAGACTACAGAAGTAATTACGGGGGGTACAGTTCTTGTCCAAAATGGTGCTGTATTTCCAGAGGGAGCAACTGCACCGGCGTCGGGAGCAGTCGTGGATAGTATTTACTTTGAGGCAGAGTTTGATTGGGATCCCGGAGTTATCTATACCTTTAAAGGCCATGGGCGAACAGGATTCCTCGAGGATGAAGATCCTCATTTTTAGAAATGATTAAATTTTCTTAGAGCTTGTTTTAAGAATTGCCTAATTTAATAAAGACAAAATTGCCTTTATGTTTTCTTAAAATGAGATCTGAAAAAAAATTAACCATACGGAGTAAGAAGTGGCTTTCTATTGCATGGTTGATCTATACGCTTACTTATTTGCTCCAGGTATTACTCCTGGGAAATTACGAGGACCCTGCAGAAGAAAAATTTGTCTGGGCAAATATTGCAATGGGTTTTTTAGTGACAATAAGCCTTATTTTTTTCTTTATAGTTCCTCTCCATAATAATCTAAAGAGGGTGGGGACCACAAAAAAAATAACTATTTTATTTTTAGGTGGTTTTGCTTTTAGCCTTCTTTACATCGCCCTTACTACTGCTTTAGTGGGTTTGATCCTCCAAAAACCGGAAATTGATTGGTATTTTAATCAATACGAAAATTATGTACGGTACAATTTCCATAATGTATTAAAGTCCTATATCTTTCTTTCGGTTTTACTTTTTGCCATTGACTATTTTCAAAGGGAAAATTTCCTGGCCAAGCGGGAAGGGGAAATGAAGAGTCATCTTATCAATGTGCAACTAGAAAATTTAAAAAACCAATTCCAGCCTCACTTTTTATTTAATTCCCTTAACAGTGTTGTCGCTGTTATAGACGAAAACAAGAAAAAAGCTCAGCTTATGCTTATAGAGCTAAGCGATTTGCTACGCATTTCTATTGAGAAAGCATATAACTCAAAACATAAGCTATCCTACGAAATAAAATTTATTGAAAAATATCTTTTTATTGAAAAAATTAGATTTGAAGATCAGTTATGTTTTAAATTTGATTTAGATCAAAAGGCATTGGGAATGGAAGTGCCATGTTTGATCCTTCAGCCATTGGTGGAGAATGCAATTAAACATGGTTTTAAAAGGAATAGGCGGTCTTTATCGATCCAGATCAGGGCCTGTTCCGTTGCGAGGGCAATATGTATTGAAAATAATGGTGCCCCACTGGGTACCTTTTATGTTGGACATGGACTTTCGGGAGTTAAGGACCGTTTGAGGATCATGTATGGAGATAAAGTTGTGTTCAGCATCTATCAGGAAGGAGAAAATGTGGTGAATGAAATTAGGTTCTTATGAAAATGTTGCAGGCTTTAGTGGTAGAGGATGAAGGGCTTTCCCGGCGACGATTGGAAAAAATGGTTCAAAAGCATAAGGAACTGAATCTAATTTCCGATTCGGCAAAGACGGGAGTGGAAGCACTACGAAAGATAAAAAACTACGATCCCGACTTGATTTTCATGGATATTGAGTTGAAGGATTTTAATGCTTTTGAGATTCTTACCAAATTGGGAGGCATTGAGGCTAAGATTGTCTTTGTCACAGCCTTTAGTGATTATGCTGTTAGGGCCTTTGATGTTGAAGCAGTGGATTACCTTTTAAAACCCTTTACTTATGAGCGCTTTCTAAAGGCTGTCGCAAAAGTTACCGCCAGAGAAAAAAGTATGGACCTGGACAAGATTAAAAATTTTCTCATGGATCCAAGGGCAGACTCTAAAGATACTATTGTCATTCCAGAGGGGAACACCTCCCACTTTTTGGATGGTAGTGCTGTGCAGTACATTTTTTCACAAGGCTATTATGCCAATTTCGTCCTTACCAGTCAGAAAAAACTGGTAAGAATCTCCCTTAAAGCCCTCGAAAACCTTCTTCCTTCAAATTTCCTTCGAATTAATAAGTCCATTATTGTTAACAGGTTTCATATAAAAGAACTGGTTAAGAATAAAAGCTCACTAAAGATCAAAATGAAGGATGGTAATGATTTTTATATCTCCGATATTTACCGTTCCAAAGTAGAGGCTTTCCTATAAAGCATTGCTTATCCCCCTTTCTAAAGAAATCCCCCGTACCCATAACTATTCCCGATTTAAAAATTTTTTTTAGAGATTTTTTTAAAACCATTGATTAAAGATCATCCTCTTGTTTATTATCACAAGTTTCAGGCTCGAACTTCGTAAAGGACCCAAACCCGTATAAATCAAACTTTTGATTATATTTGATTAAGGCTGCGGGAGTTTTATTTCTATTGTGGCCCGGAATCAATTTCAGGATTATGTCAAAATTTGGGGAATTAATTGACCTGCAAGTGCCAGTCCTGCTGGAATTCTATACCGACTGGCATGAAGCTTCCGCAGCCATGCATCCGGTTTTAAAGGACGTTGCTGCTGCATTAGGCGATAAGGCCAGGATCATCAAAATAGATGTAGATAAAAATTCTGAACTGGCAGAAGCCCTGCGTGTAAAAGGCCTGCCTACCCTCATGATCTACAAGGAAGGGGAGATGAAATGGCGGCAAAGCGGGGAACAGGATGCCAACACTTTGATTGGGCTAATTCAAGAGTATATTTAGTGCTTTGATGAACAAGGTAAGTACCCGAACAGTCAATTTTGCTGAAGATTTAATAATTACAATAACAAAAGGGGAGCGATAAAGCCAACCCTAACTTCATTTTTGTTATAATCGGATAAAGCGAGGTTTTCTACAGCATAATCTGAATAATCGTAATACCGCCCGATATATGCAAGGTAGAACCGGATATCAATATTCTTAAAGGGACTGTAATAAAGGGTAGGAATATATCCATAGCTGGTTCTCATGTGGTCATGACCACTGGTAACGTCTCCATAGGCGCTACTGGTCATTAGGGTCAACAAAGCCTGGAATTTTGGGCTAAAACTGTATTCTGCTCTCAACCAGTTTTCGAGATAAGTAACGTCTTCAGCAATCTGGTCATTATCCAGAATACCTGTCATAATCCCTTTTGTGTCCACCTGTTCATAGCTGTAGTGAAGGTCATACATTAAGGTGAGGTTTCGGTTTTGGTATTTATGGCCTAAAGTAAAAAAGGAGGTCCCTCTGTTTTTTACTTCATTGGAATAACTCATGCTGTAAATGGTTTGGAATTTTCCGCCAAAAAAGTTTCCCCGCCAGTTTCCAACCACGGCTACCGGCCATACCGGTTCCTGAATGTTTTCTGCAACAATATCACCGTAAAGGTCATCATAATGCATAGTGCGCGAATTTAGCACCTGCAAACCAAAAGTGTGATTATCAAAAGCCTCATAAGAAATTCCTGCCCCCGTCACATACGCGAGAGCGTTGTTGTAAATATCATTATACTCCAAAACATTTAAGGCACTAAACTCATATTCGTAACCTCCATAAAACGCACTCATTTTACCCAGGAAAACATTGAGGACGGGACTGGCTTTGACGTTGATGTATGCCAGTTCTATATTGCTGCCCAGTTGGTCCAGGGTTTGAACATTACTATCTTTATTAAAGCGGTTTCTAAAATGAAAATTCACCTTTTCGTGCAGTTTTCCCGAAATTCCTAGGGCTGTATGTCCATTTTGAAACTGAATCCCATCGTAGTCATTGTCACCGCCTCTAAAGGTATATGCCCTAAACTCCATACGCATATCAAAGGTGATATTTATATTTTTTAGGAGCTCTACCTTTTCTACAGGAATAATAGGTTCAGCAAGACTGTCGTTTTGCTGAGAAAATCCCATTAGAGGAATTATTAAAAGCCCACATACCAGGAATGATTTTATCATAAAGTAAAGGGATTTTCTAGTTTAAATTGCATTGGATTAATGGCTGAAAATGTTACTTATTGAGGTGTTTATTAAAAAAAGTGATTTTTAATGTGTGGTAACTATCTAAATTTACTAAAATTTTGACAATAATCTATCACGGTGTATGGTCCTGATTTCTAATCCTGAGTGAATGGTGGAATTATCCTAAACTTTTTGGCTATGAGTCCACCTGCTTTTTAGTTCGGTTGATCTTAAGTTGTAAGACTACCACCATAGTGGTTAAAGTAATAGCTGTTATAATAGTTAAGAATTTTAATTCCGGAAGTATATCCCACATATCTCCGCCGTAAAAAGCCACTTTTCGGAAGCCACTCAAATAATGGGTCACCGGAAGGGATTGGGAGAAAGCGTTGATAGACTCAGGAATTGCAAGGCTTGGCCATGTAAATCCACTCAAAACGAAAGCAGGGGTGGAGATCACCATTAAAAGTTCTGTAGCCTTCAGCTGATTCGGGATCAATATCGAGAACAACATCCCGATCCCCATAGATGCAAAGGTGAGAAGCGTGGTAAGTATTAACATAGGGAAATTGAAAATATCGGCTTCAACATTAAAGAAAACGAAGAACTGACTAACTATAAACCACATCACCGGCAGCATGAGCAGGAACGGAGTTGCCTTTAAACCTATATGGTAAACCGACCATTTTTTTCCTTTTACCAGCTCTTTAAAATATCCATCCTCAAAATCCCTTGCAAAAACCAGTGCCATGGCCAGGAAGATGACCTGTTGCATAATAGCGCCTAAAAGTCCGGGTAACATGAAACTCAGATAGTTTCCGGTGGAGTTATAAAGTTTATTAAAGTTGATCTTAAAGCTCTCATATGACTCCATTGCCTGGGATTGGGGCATTCCCTGTTTCTGCAAACCTTCAATTTCAATCCCGGCATTTACGGTCATCAACACCTGCTGAATATTCTTACTTGCGATGTTGGCATTAAGGATATTCGCCATGTTGAGGTCCACCCGCACTTCGGGGTGTCTCTTTTGAAGTATGTCGGCTTCGAACCCCGATGGCAGGGTAATAACGGCAGCATACTGTTCCCCTGGCATTTCTTCGGCAATGGTGCCCGGGGTGTACCTTAGATCCTTTAATAGCAGCGCTTCATTTATTTCAAACGCATCAATAATTTGATCTGATAAAGGACTTACGTCCTGATCAACAATAACAATGGGAAGATCTACAACTTTTGCCTGTTGATATACAAAGCCGAATAAGATCCCGTACAAAACGGGAGCTCCAAAAAAGATAGCAGAAAGCACATTATTGGAGAATATACGTTTGAATTCTATCTTGAGTAATTTCAAAAATTCTTTCATGCTGTTACTTTTTAAGAAGAATGGTTGCATTTGTATAGAAGGTGCGCCGGGAAATATCAGAAGTTGGAACCACCTTTAATTCATAAACAGATTCCGACAGGTCATACAGCGGGGCAGTAGTGGTGATATCGGCATACTGAGCAAGCTGCTTAATGGCCATGATCTTGCCTTTGACCTCTTCATTAGTATAAGGATTAACCATTATCAATTCATCCCCTTCTTTAAAATCGTAAATATTCGATTCATTAATTGTAAACCTGAAGTAAAGGCTGTTCTTCTTATATCCGTTAAATAGTGCATAACCGGGAGTAAGCAATTCTCCTTCTTCAAGGCTTATGGTCTCAATTGACATATCTGCAGGAGCCAACAGAAAGATCTCATTGGAGGCGGTAAGAACTTCTTCTTTAGCACCCTGTGCACGGTCTAACTGACCTTTTGCCTGGTCGATCTGCTCTGATCTTACACTGTTTTTTGCTTCCCGGCGCTTTGCTTCAATAGCCGAAACCTGGGCTTTGGCCATATTTAATTTCATTTTTACCTCGTCCAGTTGCTGGCGGGATACAAGAGAATCCTTGTACATATTATCCAGTCGGTTGTAAGATTCCTGTGCAAATTCCATCTGCGCTTTCGCTGCGTCCAGTTTACCGTCTATCTGGATCAATTGTTCTGTGGTAGCTCCATTATAAGCCATATTCAACTGACCTTGTGCCGCTGTCACAGCGCCTTCTGCCTGGAGCATTTTAGCATTGATCTCAGGAATATCCAGGTGAGCCAGGGTGTCTCCTTTTTTCACTTCCTGTCCTTCCTCCACATATAATTCCTTTACTCTTCCTGCCAGTTTACTGCTTACAGAAATAGTCTCAAATTTCACCTTCCCTCTAAAAGGGGTTATTTCCTCTTCATTATTGCATGAGCCCAAGGTGAGTAGCGTGATTAGCCCGAATCCAATTTTTTTTATTGATGTCATATTTTTAAAATGATAGTTTAGTAATTAAGTAGTCCTTTTGCGTGTAGCAGTGCCGTGGTAGCTCTTCGTTGTTCGAAGTAGGACTGCTGCAGTTGAAATTTTGCCTGTTCAAGATCTTTCAGGGCATCAAGTACCTCGTTTATGGAAGCAAGATCATTCTTGTACTGCTTATCAAGCATTTCATATGTGGCTTCGGCCAATTCTATTTCTTTCTTCGCGATCTGTGTATTTTGAAGGGAAGACTCATATGAAAGTTCTGCTTTTATGCTGCTCAGGGCGATCATTTCTTCAGCTTCTTCAATTTGTTCCCGGTATTTCCTGCTTTCAATTTTTGATTTGAGGCTTTTTAGCCTGGATTCGTTCCCGTCAAAAATATTCCAGCGCACTCCCACACCAACATACCATTGGGGATCTAAAAGAGAGAGGTCGTCTTCGAGGAATTCATAGTGTCCTTTGAGAGCTACCTTGGGAATAAAATTGCTTTTTTCCATTTTGGCTTTATAGTCGGTAGCTTTTTCCGCCTCTTCCAAAGCTTTGATTTCATTTCGTTTTTTGGTGTTCATTAGATTGTCCGGCATCACAGAGTTAAGTTCCGGCTGAAGGTTTTTTAACTGTTCTTTGTTTTCACCCGTTAGCTGATGTAAAACCTCAATCAACAAAGTTTTATTCTGGCTGAATTCAAGTTGTTTCCCTGCCAGTTGTTGCTGGGCGAGCTCTATCTTCTTTCTGCTGATTGGTGTGGCGAGGCCATTCTCAATGGCTTTTCTAACATAGTATTCCTGCTCTTCCAGGTAATCTGCAGAAGCGGAAAGTACCTGTTCTGAAGCATTTACCAGAGCAAGTTGATCATAGGTTTCTATGATCTTAAGGGCAATCCTGTTTCTTTCGGCCAGTCCGGCAAACTTCACAGAAGCTTCTTTATGTTTTCCGGCTTTAAGGGCATTAGTGGCTTCAAATCCGCTGAACAGCACCCAATCTACATCGACCGAAGATTTCAAAATATTCTTATCCTGCAGGTTTTCTGCTTGTTGTAGAGGAATATTTTCAGGAAAAGGGGAATTGAAAGGAATGCCCGCAGCTTCTTTGATAAGAAGCTTTTGAGTGGACATTAAAAGGTTTTGGGTCTCATCGTCAAAAGTAATGTCGTCGTTTAACCTTGTGTAGCTCCCGTTGAGGGTAACTTTGGGAAGAAATACCGCTTTAGCCAGTTTTTGATCCACCCGGGCCTTTTCGGCATCCAAATCATAGACATTAACGGTGTGACTTTTTTCAAGTCCTTTTTTGATAAGGACCTTAAGTGCGGGATCTAATTCCTGTGCCATCGAACTTGTCGGTAACAGATTAATTACCAGGCAAAAAAGGCTTATTCTTAAGAGGTTTATTTTCATTGCAACTGTTTTTATTAAAGCAGTGCAAATTTCCTCACTAAGCGGGCTGTATCCTTTGACTTATGTCAAAAAGTAAAAATCAGGATTTTTTGGGAGTGTCATGGCGTCGAATCCGACTCAGTGTTTCCTGAGTCATCCCCAGGTAAGAAGCGATATGACCTAAAGAAACTCTGTTGGAGATATTTGGAAATTCAGTAAGCATGTATTCATATCGCTCTTTGGCAGTCTGGAACTGGAGGGCATTTAATTTATTGACCACCCGTGTGAGCATCTCGGTAGAAAGCAACCGTCCAAATTTTTCCATATCGTGGTATTTGGCAAAAAGGGCATCTAATTTTTCACGGGTAATGCTGTAAATGGTGGAGTCCTCAAGCATTTCGAGGTAATACAGACTTGGGACCTGCTGAAAAAAGCTTTCGATACTGGACATGAATTTACCTTCAATAAAGAACCACTGTGTGATCTCCTTCCCGTCTTCCTTAAGGTAATAACTCCTGCCAACACCTTCTTCTATAAAGTACAATTTATTGCAAACCTGTCCCTGATTTACCAGTGTCTTATTTTTCTGAACAATTTCTTTTTCAAAATGTGAAATAATATCCTCTAATTCTTCCGGAGGAAAAGAAACAAATTGCTTAAGAAAATCAGAAAGATTCATATTTTTGCCCGGTCTTTTAAGAATTTTTACAAAGGTATTTATTTGAAAAGAAAGTAAAGGATCTTAAGACTGCCTTAATCTAAATTTATGTTGATCAAGTTGGGTAGTTGACCTATCACCTGTAGAAAAAATCCCCAATACTTCGGGGATTCTATATAATATTCCATGGTTTTTAGTGTGCTGGTAATTGGTATGCGAATTGCTATCACCTCATGGGATCATCAAAATTCCATTAGCGTTTAAAATTAGAAAAGAAAGAATGAATAAAGATAATATTAATCCAGCTCCCCTGGAATCAATTGCAGCCGAAGAAAATAAGTTTACAGAAAATTTCGTAGAACAAGAACCAAAACCAAAACCAAGGCATATTAAAGGAATAATTGTGAGGGCAAGCAGCCTGGTGCTGCTTATGAGCGCCGCTTATTTGGTATATGCCTTACAAAGTGATTTTACCAGCTTTAATTTAAAGGGTATGGATTCCCAATGGGGCATGGTACTTTTTATAATTGCGGGTGGGCTTTTCCTGTTTAGGGCAGGATTCTTCTTATATAACCTATACCTGTATTTTCGTTACAAACCGGTTGATGCAGTTGCCAATGATGATCTGCCTACCTGCACGGTCATCGTGCCCGCTTATAATGAAGGAAAGCAGGTATGGGCCACTTTAATGAGTTTGGCAAAAAGTGATTATCCTGCAGATAAACTGCAATTACTGGCCATTGATGATGGTAGTAAAGATGATACCTGGAGCTGGATGCAAAAAGCGAAAGAAGTACTTGGAGATCGTTTGAGTATATACCAGCAACCCGTTAATCAGGGGAAACGTCATGCCCTCTACCGCGGCTTTAACTTAGGGACCGGAGAGATCTTTATTACCGTTGACAGTGATTCTGAGGTTACCGGTGACACGCTGCGCAACCTTGTAAGCCCTTTTGTGGTGAACGAAAAATGTGGTGCGGTTGCAGGGAACATTCGGGTTCTTAATAACGGGCAGAAAGCTTTGTTGCCAAAAATGCTCGATGTAAGTTTTGTGCTGAGTTTTGAATTTGTACGTTCTGCCGAAAGTAGTCTAGAGTCTGTGTTGTGTACTCCCGGTGCATTGGCTGCATATAGAAGGGAAGCTGTGTTTGGATGCCTTGATGAGTGGATCAATCAAACCTTTATGGGGCAGGCTTCAGATATCGGGGAAGACCGGGCAATGACCAATATGATCCTTAAGCAGGGATATCATGTCCTCTTCCAGAGAAATGCCTTCGCCTATACTAATGTACCCGAAAAATATTCCGGACTTTACAAGATGTTCATAAGATGGGGAAGGAGCAACGTACGGGAGAATATTGCCATGGCAAAATATGTGTTCACCGATTTCCGGGAAGGTTCTAAAACAGGATCTCGTATCCTGTTTATCAATCAGGTACTAAAGCTGGTGATGACCTATCCTTCTATTCTTTTGATGCTTTTCTTTCTTTCAATGGAACCGGTGCTGTTCATAAGCTCAACCCTTTTAAGCATATTGATCTGGTCCAGTTTCCCGGTGCTGTTCTATGCGAAGAAATACAAGTTATCTGAGTCCTTCTGGGCATATTCATACAGTATCCTGTACACTTTTGGATTATTCTGGATCACTCCCTATGCAATTGCAACGGCAAGTAAAAGGGGATGGCTCACCCGGGGTTAAAATCCTGAAAGCTTCTAAAAAATAAAAAAGGAACTCCCTGGGGGTTCCTTTTTTTTGGAAGCGGTTTAATACGCCGGAAAGATTTTTTGACGACAAAGGGGGGCAGAATATCTTTCCAGCGTATTGAATCCATTCTTTGTACTTAGTTTGCTGCCGCTTTGTTCCTGTTATTGACCGGGCAGGTGTTAAAGCCAAAGATTCGGTAAAGGGGACAAAAGCTAATAAAGCTTGTTAATACAAAGACTCCGGCGAGGACAAGAAGAATAATTCCCAGGGTACCTGTTATTATTTCTGTAAAGAAAAGTATCGCAATTGCTGCAGCGATTATCAATCTGATAATTCTATCTGCTGTTCCCATGTTCTTTTTCATGACTATAAGATTTAATGTTAGTATTAATTTAAACCAGGTCTCAGCCTGCAATGAACTTATTTGAGAAAGAAAAGTTTCACTTCACTCTTCTGGTTCCAAAATTTGTTCTTTCAAAACTAGTCATGAATATTCTTCCCTGCAGTGACTTTAGTCACCACTATAATAATTCTATGCTATTGGAATGCTGTTTAATTTTTCCTTCATTTTCAAGTTTCTTCATAACCCTGCTTATTACTTCCCTGGCGGTTCCCATGTCCCCCGCGATCTTGCGGTGAGATATCTTTAAGGGATTGCTGTTGGTTAGAATTATTTTCTCCTTAAGGTAATCGTACAGGCGTTTATCCATTTTTTCAAAGAGGACGTCGTGTATGGTGCCGAGAAGTTCCATGTATCTAAGGTTATACTGTTGAAAGAAAAGGGAATTAATATCCGGGTATTCTTTGGTCCATTGCCGAACCCGATCCACCGGCAGCAGGAGTACGCTGGTGTCTTCTTCTGTAACTGCAAATACCTTGCTGGGTTCTCTCCTTAATCCGGCAGAGAAAGACATGATGCAGCTTTCATTAGGCCGAATGTAGTACAACAGTAGCTCCCTGTCTTCATGTCTCGTAAATACTTTTATTAGTCCCTGCAGTACAACGGGGATCACAGTAATATACTGTCCTTCTCTGAGGATTACTGTATTCTCCGGTAGCTCCTTATTTGTTGAAGCATCGTTTACCTCCCTGGTAAGTCCAGGGTTTAGTGGAAAAAGTTCTTTCAATGGTTCCATCTCTAATTTTTTTTCTACTGCTGCTATGATTATGAAAATAGGAGCCCAACAGCAATAAAGAGGGCCATTAAAAATGGCCCTCTTTATTTTAATTTTTAGTCTTAACAGGATATGGAGGCCGCTTTACCTCTTTTGGTGGGTTTTCCTTAAGTTGTTGCATCACCACCTCAATCGCTTTTTGAAGCTGAGGGTCATTGCCGGCTATTACTTCCTTTGGTGTTTGTTCCACCTCAATGTCGGGTGCAACACCTTCATTTTCTACCCTGTAACCATCTTCAGTATAAAATGCAACATTTGGTGCAGTTACGATCCCACCGTCTATAAATTCGGGATATCCCAACACCCCTACAAGTCCACCCCAGGTGCGCTTTCCTATAATGGTGCCCATATCGAATTTTCTAAACATCCAGGGTAAATAATCCCCGCCCGAACCGGCCGTTTCATTGATGAGCATAACTTTTGGTCCCTGTATGGAAGCACTTGGAGATTTTAGGTCCTCACCGTATCTAAAGCTCCAGTTCGCCTGATGAGGTCTTTTTAGAAGATCAATATAATAATCTGCCAACTGTCCGCCCCCGTTAAATCTTTCGTCTATGATCAAAGCCTTTTTATTGGCTTGAGGAAAGAAATAACGTTTGAAGTATTCATGACCCTGGTCAGCAGTATTGGGTACATACACATAGGCCACCTGGCCGTTAGTCGCCTTGTCCACTTTCTTAATATTACCTTCTATCCAATCCCGGTTCCTAAGTGCCCATTCTGTTTCTATGGGAGTTACTTTCTCTGTTCTGGCGTTATTAAGAGAAGGGGAAGAGCTTACCGTAAGGTTTACCAGTTTTCCCGCTGTATTTTCAAAAAATCGGAAAAGATTGTCATTTGATGTTACTTCTTCACCATTTACCTTGAGGATGTAGTCACCTTCTTTAATGTTAACGCCGGGTTCGGTAAGTGGCGATCGCATATCGGGATTCCAGTTTAGACCCCCGTAGATCTTTTTTATGCGGTACCTGCCGTTTGCCACTTCATAGTCAGCGCCCAGTAGTCCGCCCTTAATGTCGTCGGGTTCTTCAAATTTATCTCCCCTGCTGGAGAACCTGTGATGTCCTACTCCAAGTTCGCTGAACATCCACTCCATGACCTGGTACAGGTCATCCCGTGTAGTGAGGTGCGGCAGGAACTGGCTGTATTTTTCTTTCATTTGATCCCAATCCACGCCGTGCATACCCGGATCATAAAAGTAGTCCCTGTTCACTCTCCAGGCTTCATTAAATATATTCTGCCATTCTGCCTTAGGATTTATCTTGACCTGCACACTTCCCAGGTCCAGGCCGGGCTTCGCGGGTTTTTTACCCAAATCGGCAATACCGAATTTATCGTTTACCCGGTAAAGTATTTTTTCTCCTTTTGCTGCGACCTCATAATTTGAAGCGGGCATAATTAGGGTATCTTTCTTTTCTTTTAGGTCGTACTTCCTAAGACTCCCCGGGCCTTGCTCGTGATATGGAAATTTTAAATAATATAACTGTCCTTCGGCAGGAGCTTCAAGATTGTCGTAAGCTCCCGATGGAATTGGAATATCCACCATGCGAAATTCCAGGTTCTCAAAGTCTATTTTTAAAGGAGCTATAGCAGCCTTTTTATCTTCCTCTTTGTTCTTTTTCTTCTTTTCCTCTTCTTTTTCCTGTTTCTCAATAACTTCGACATCATTCTCTTTAAAAAATGGAGAAACAACATCTTTTTGCAGCGTTACGAGGTACATGGAGCTGCTCATTTCCATATCCTGGTTTGACTGGTCAAACCAGTTCACTACCGGCCCTGCATCTGTAGAAGCAAGCATGTAAAGGTATTTCCCGCTGGGATCGAATTCGGGACTGGTAACATTGGAATAGCCATCGGAAATTGGCCAGGATTTATTTTCAGACAAAGAGTAAACAAAAGCCTGTTCAAAATTAGTATTGGTAATAATAGTATAGGTGATCCAGTTTGAATCGTGAGACCAATCCCCGAATAATTCTCTGAAGACTCCGGGGGTATATAAAACATCTGAAGCAATTTTTTCTATCCTGTCCTTTTCCCGGTTATATACGTACAGGCTTCGGCTGTTATCTACGAATGCAATTTTCTTACTGTCCGGAGACCAGTGTGGATTTGCGTAAAAGCCTGCGCCATTCAGCTCTACCTTTTTGGTAACTACATTTTCGCTTTGGTCATAAAAATGCAATGCGTACTCCCCACTTTCGTCTGAAAAATAGGCGATTGTCTTTCCGTCGGGGGACCATACCGGAGTTTTTTCATGGACTCCGGCAGTACTGGTGATGTTCATTGGATCACCTTTTTCCGCAGGTACAGTAATAATATCCCCTCTGTAGTCCATGACCACTCTGGCAGCCGACGGAGACACCGAAACACTTCGAACATATTGATCCCCGCTAACAAAGCGTGGTCTTAACTCAAGCAGATCTGTGGCTATACCTACTGTAATTTTATTTGTTTCACCACTGTTGGGATCAAGCCGGTGGATGTAACCTGCCTGTTCAAAAATGATCCCGTCCCGGCTTGCTGCAAGGTCTATAACAGGAAAATCCTTGAAGTTGGTATGTCTGGACACGGCTTTTGAGGCTGGATCATAGCTGTAGATGTTGAATTCCCCGTCACGATCACTTCTAAAGTAGAGCTTTCCATTAAGCCATTGCGGCTTAGTATCGTTACTACCTCCTGCAGGTTTGGGAACCTCGGCCACCTCATAGGTTTCAGGATCATAGATCCAGATCCTGGTGGTAGTTCCGCCGCGGTAGTGTTTCCATTGTTCAAAACGGTCTCCAAGGGGGGTGTAGGCTATTTTACTTCCGTCCTCATTATAATCTGCCCAGTTAGCGTGAGGGATCTTTAGCGGTTCTACATTTCCCGTCTCAATATTTACATTGAAAAGGCTGCTGTAGCGGTTGGTAAAAACGTCACGTTGGGAGGTGAAGAGCACCATATTACCGTCTGGAGTAAAATCCCTGACAATGTCCGGATAGGGGTGCCAGGTTAATCTTTTAGGTACTCCACCTTCAGCAGGCACCACATATACATCAAGATTTCCATCGTATTCTGCGCTAAAGGCAATGGTTTTCCCATCGGGGGAAAATACAGGATTTCGCTCCACTCCTTCATCTACAGTTAGTCGGCGGGGATTGGAACCATTTTTGTCTGCCACCCAGAGATCTTCAGCATAAATAAAGGCTATTTGAGAATCACTCATTGCCGGTTGGGAGAGCAGGCGGGTGTCATTAATGTTTATCTGGGCGTAAGTAAGACCAGATAGAAGAAGTAAAATACAAAACGGAAGGTTTAAAAGTTTTTTCATAAATGCCAAAAGGTGTTTTATATGAACAAATTCATTCCTGAAGATAAAACTTCTTCAGGAATGAATGTTGGAGCCTATGACACATTTTTATAAAAAAATGGGAATGTTGCAGTTTTTTTAAACTGTCATTCTGAAGAAACATGAACCGGAAACTAGTCCAAATTGAAGTAAAAATGCAGAATTTTCTTTATTGGAATCGGTTTGTAACAATAAGAATGGGCTGTAATCTGAAGGTTTTTACTGCTTCTGCCAATTTCAAATAAAATCCACGACCAAGTACAGTTGTTTTAGATGTTTTTGAATTGAATGCTATTGTTTTATTGTTGAAAAGCCGCCGTCTACGTGAATAATCTGACCGGTTATCCAGGATGATCCCGGAGTTAGTAAAAAGACAGCTGCTTCTGCAATATCTTTTGGTTCTCCTATTTTTTTTAGTGGGTTCTTTTGAGATTGAGCATCCACTTTCTCCTGGGTATTTAAAAATTTACTGGCTAGATTGGTATTGGTGAGGGACGGGGCTACTGCATTTACTCTTATGCCTGGAGATAATTCTGCTGCAAGGGACCTGGTCAATCCTTCAATCGCACCTTTAGAAATAGCAACTTGTGAATGAAAGCTAAAACCGGTTTGAACAGCAACTGTTGAAAATAGCACAATTGAAGAATCATGGCTTTTTTTCATCTTTGGTAAAAGCTGTTGAATAATTTTTGTTGCACCTAAAACCTGTAATTTAAAATCTTCAATAAAATCTTCTTCTTTAAAACGGTGGAAAGGTTTTAAATTAATACTACCGGGACAATATGCCAAACCGTGGATTTCTTCGGGGAGATCATCAGGATTTAAAATATCAGATAAAACATCCAGTTTGATATATCTTATATTTTGTTTGTCCTGGAGAACATTGTTGTTGTAGGTCGCTACAATATTAGCTCCTTGTTTTTCAAGTATAGCAACTATCTCTTTACCAATACCTGAAGAACCACCAATAATCACATAGTTTCTCATCTCTTTTAGTTTATTCTCATTATTGACCAATCCTTGCGGCTATTAATATTCTAAAGTACAGTCTTTTCCTGAAACTGTTTAGGAACGTATTGTTTAAAAAATAGATTCACACGGACTTTTTATCCCTGACCTGGTTAAGTAGTTATTCTACCCTATTGAGAAACTTTGTTCTCTCTGTTGCCCGTGCGTGGCTTCCCGGCCTGTTGTTGCTAAGATTTTCTATAATATAATTTCCCGCTTAAAAATAGTAATATGAGCGGGATCAAACCGATTGGGCTATATTCCTCTTTCCCGAGAAAACTCACGATTAGAAGAATTAAAGCGATAGCAAGAATCATTAAATTTTCGAATGTACTTTTATTCATGTTTTTAAATGTTTTTAGAGGATTTTCTGGTTAATGAAAGTGGAGTGTAGGGAAGAATTCACTTTCTGGCAGAACGATTAATCTTAGGGAAATAAATGTAGGAAATTATCCTTTTGAAATCTCAACCTGATCCAAATTTTAGCAGGCTTCAGCCTTGGAATTTACTTCTATCTCAATAGGGCACATCATTGTATATCCCATTTCATGTGGTTTTTCTCTTCCGTAATATTTTGACAATACGATTATAGAAAATTTCTGATAAATTCCAGTTGTATCCTTCAAAATCTGTGGTATTTGTAAACTGGATTACCACAGCATCAATGTCTTTATGATACCTGGCAATACTTTGAAACCCGGGGACTAACCCGGTATGGTCATAACCGTAAATCGAAGAATAGATCATCTGTTCCTCTCCTTCAAACAAGGAGCCATCGTTCAATGCCCTTAGGAAAATGCCAACATCTTCGGCGGTTGCCAACATAGATCCATAATCTGTTGTTTTAATATCTTCCTCAACTCCCACGTAATAACCACTCATTACGTCATCTAAGTTGACATCATGAATTGAAGCATATGTATTTACCAGTCCAAGGGGTAGTAGAATCTCTTGTTCTATATATTGAAATTTGCTCCTGCCTGTAACCTTTTCAATAAGTTCTGAAATCAATAGATAATTAGTATTTGAATATTCATATTTTTCACCGGGTTCGAAATTTGCCGGCAAATCCAATATTCTTTCCAATGCTTCTTCACTACTTTTTGGTGGGTTGATCCAGAAATTTGGTGTGTCGGTTAAGTTGGGAATGCCACTTCTGTGCTTTACCAACATTTCCAGGGTAATTCTTTCTGCATTTTCGATTCGCCCTTCAAGTTCAGGAAAGTAATCAGCAACAGTTTTGTTTAAAGACAAATGCTTATCATTGACTAGTTTTGCTATAGCAACAGCATCATATAATTTACCAATGCTGGCTATTTTGAATAATGAGTAAGGGCTTGCGGGTATTTTACGTTCCTTATCCTTCCATCCTGCTGCGTAAAATTCTTGTTTTTGACCTCCCTGGTTTATATAAACAATTACTCCATCAAATCCATAATTTGTTATCTCTTCTACCTGTTCTTCCACCGTGTCGGGTAACGGTAATATCCATGCCTTTAATACAATCCATGGAACGAAAAAGAGTGAGATCACGGTGCCAACAATTAATGTTGTTGTAATTATGAGTTTAGTTTGTTGCCTGGTCATTTTTCACCTAATGTGCTTTTATTTTTTTAATGGTCTAGTTCGTGTTGCAATAACATAATCAACTCGTTGATTTCTCTATCAAGATCTTTCCTCCGATCAATCACGTCCTGAGTAAAGGTTAATTTCATTCCCAGAAGATTTCTTATTCTACCATTAGTTAACAGTTGGTTATAATCGTTTTCTTCTTCATTTTCTATGTTAATTTCGGGAACATTAGATTTTACCAGAGGGACGAAATTAATTTCCTTCTCCAGAATATCATCAATACGTATTTGATGGACACTTAATCTATCCTCGAGGATATCATTAAGTTTATTTAATTGAAATTCTAATTCTGTAAATTTTTCACTGATGCTTTTATTTTTAATCAGGCTTAATTTATCAGTGTTTTTTAAATTGTCGTAAGCGTTAAATGTTGGCTTGTCACTTTCTAAATCCCAAACGGCCCTTTTGAAGATTGAGTCGGGGATCGGCGCAATTTTAATTGGGTTTGACCCAATTCCAAGAATCCTGATGAGTCTTCTTTTCAAAGTATCTTCTTTGGAAATTAATGATACAGATTGAGATCTTGCCAGGTGTAAATTTTCTAATAGATTTTTGAGAACTACTTTTTCCTGAATTGCATCTTTTCTGTTCTCATTCCAGTTGTTTATTTGCAGAGCAATCAATATCCCAATTACAACCAGAATTATTTCTCCAATTGCATAAACAAGATATTTGCTGAATTTGTTTTCGGATAATAATCCCCGGCGGATCTTCCTGAAGAAATTGATCATTAGAGAATACTTTCTCTAAATATATGATTTTAAATTAATTAGCTCATATATATTATGATGCACAAACGCGAAAACAAATTTTTGGACCGGTGAGTCTGATTGTCTGTTAGTACATTCAGCCGTTGGAGGTGAGCAATAAGGATGGAACTCCAGATTTAGTTTTATTCAGGGGAGTTATATTTACCACAGAGTTAATTATCTTTCTTCGTATCGCGATCAACTGCAACGATACCTCCTGGTAAATCAAGGGAACAAAGTTTAAGCTGAATTTTTCAAGGTTTAAGGTCGATCACCAAACCTTTTTAACTTTGCCAATCACAAGAAGTCCAATTCCCAGCCCCATGCTGGCTCCAATCCAAAAGCCGTGGATTATTGTGTCCAGTAAATAGTGTGCTCCTATTCCTAACAGGAGAATCATTAGGCCTATTATTCTAACCTTATTCATTCTTGAGTGGTTTTTTATTTTTTACTCTATAAGTCAGGGATGCTGAAATAATAAAAGCAGGTACTATAAAAACAGAAATTACAGTACGTGCATCAATCCAATCATATTGTGTGGCTATTATGGCTGAGAATAATATCACATTTAAAATATAGAATCCTGTTTTATTTATCTTCATCAGTTCAATGTTTTTAAGAAACTATTGTTGTAGTCCCTAATAATGGAAGTTGCATAGGAATTGCAAATAATCACTTATCATTTTTTTAAAGGTATTCAAAAATGGCATTTTTCACCTTTTATAAATTGAAGGATTTTTTAAAATTTTTACGTAGTCGGTTTCGTAGAAACATTCCCATTAGGTAAAATAAAATTCCAACTGCAATTATAAACAGTCCCAAAATAAAAGTCTTATTGTCTTCATTATATGATTTTGCTGCTAGTATGGTAATAATTCCAACAATTACAATAAGAATAGGGAGAATGGAAATAACAGGATTTGGTCTTGTGTTTAGCATCATAGATGTGCCTTCTCCTGAATCAATTATTTTCCCTTTTAAATAGGCGGTTTTCCTTTTAAAATTGGGAACGTACCACGTTATATAGGTCCATTTGTCATAAGCCTCAAACTCATCCTGACTTACAAATTTTCCAACAAAACCCTGATTTCTTTGCTGGAAGATATCCTCAACTTTTTGCTTTAGTTTATTTCCCTTCAAATTTGAGGGATAAATTATATGGCTGGAATTAAGTAATTTTTCAATGATTTTCATCGGTATAGTTTCTACTTTTAAAGATTTTCGGGAATTTGTCCATCTTCTATTGCTAATTCAGTTCCCAATACTTCAAAACATTCTTCCTTAATTTTCCCTTATCACTATAGAATATTATCTAGTCTCATAAGCTTTTTGTAAGTGTGGTTCAATGCTCACATAAACACCTGTTGCGTCATTAACGATGCGGCCGATAATGATCTAAATTCAGGTTTAAATAATCGATACATCGCTGGTTAATGAAAGTGGAGTGTAGGGAAGAATTCACTTTCTGGCAGAACGATTTTGTCTTAGGGAAATAAATGTAGGAAATTATCTTTCAAAAAAGCCATTTTTGATAGGCCTTTGGCTTTATACCAATGTTTTAAATTTGTAACCTGCATCTTTATAATGCTCCAATACCTGGGGTAATACCTGCCTTAGATTTTTTTCGGCTTTATGGCTGTCGTGGAAGACTATGATGCTGCCCGGTCCTGCATTCTTCAGTACGTTTTCAAGGCACTTTTCGGGAGAAATGCGCAGGTCATAATCCATGCTGACTATGCTCCACATCACGATCCTGAAGCCCAGTTTCTGAAGTTTTTTAGCCTGTACATTTCTTATCTTTCCGTAAGGGGGCCTAAAAAGGGGATCTTGAAGGTCTTTTCCCGATGGGAGATTTTGATCAATAACCTCCCGGGCTTTGATAGTATTCTGAATGTATTCTTCTACCGGAGTTTTCCAGCCATTAAGGTGATTGTAGGTGTGGTTGCCTACCACGTGACCTGCATCAATGACCTGCCTGAAGACTTCCGGATGTTTTTCCACATTCTCACCAATGCAAAAGAAGCTGGCCCTGGCATCGTAAGCCTTCAACTGTTCCAGCACCCACGGAGTCACCCCCGGGACAGGACCATCATCAAAGGTGAGGTAGAGGGCCTTTTCGTCCTCAGGACCCTCCCAAATCCTCTGTGGGTAGATCCATTTTATGATCCTTGGTATGCGCTCCCTCATGTCTCCTTATGCCCCTCTTTTTACAGCGAATCCCTTATTTCGGTAGGGAGCAGGTCTGCTCCATCAGTCGGTACTTCTTCGGGCGCCACTTCAGGGCTTCCGTAGAAATGCTGGAAAAGCATAAGGTACTGGTTAAACTTATCTGCCTCTTCTCTTGCGAGTTCTTCGGTGTCATTTATGATCAACAGGTCTACCAGGCTCCTGTAGCGTTCAATGTCGGTAACTATTTCATTTCCGCGGGAAAATTGTCTGTCCAGCTCAAGGGAACTGTAATAGGTAAGGTTCTCCTGATATTTTTGCGCCACATCCTGCCACAGTTCACGCGCTTTTTCTTTTTTCCCGACCTCATAATATCCCTGTATAAATGGTTCCAGTAGAGTATAGTATTCAAAGTAATCTACAGGCATTTTATCCATTGCGAGGTCCATAACATCTTCTGCCCGCTGCATTTTGCCTTCGTTGATAAGAGTCTCGGCTAGACGTGCCAGGTTGCTGCGATAGGTAATTGCGTTCTTACGGGTTTCGGGATCGTAATACAGGTCAGGATCTCCCGAGGTGCCCCAGTACCAGTTCATCACAATGTCATACATCTTATCTGAATCAATACGGCCCATATCAAACGGGTTGCGCGGATTCACCGGTGTTTTTATCGGCACCAGTTTGTAAGCCACCCCGTCCAGCTGCAGGTAGTCTTTCATCCACAGGTAATCGTCATCTCCAAAACTTCCGCCGGTAAAGTAAATAGGTCTCTCCCAGTCATTTCCAGCAATAATATCCAGCATTAACAGCCTGTTCTTGTATAGAATATCTCCCGAGAGTTCAATGATAATTTCGTCAACAATTTCATCGGTGTTCTGAGGTTTTACGATGCCGTTTTTCAGCACATTTTCCCTGTTCACGGGAATCCTAATGTGCTTGGTAGGGAAGGTGCTTACGCTTTGCCCACTCATCAAATCTGCCTTGGTGCGGGGATCGTCGCTGGCGATCCAGTTCATCCAGGTGTCTATGTTCATAGTGTCTTGCGTAATGGGCTGGAACCACACGGCATCTCTTGTTCCATACCTGTACTGCTCGTGTTGTAGCTGTCCCGGGATAGGTTCACTTTCCCAGGCTTTGCGCTTCATCTGGTCTATATACCAGTCGGTCGCAAAGAGGCTGGTGTTTACGATACGCACATCTGTGCGGTAGCCTTCCACTTGCTGCGCATACCATAAAGCGAAGGTGTCATTATCCCCAATAGTAAAGAGAATTGCATTTTCATCCAGACTATCAAGGTACATTTTTGCCATTGCAAGGGCAGAGTAGCGGTTGGATCTGTCGTGGTCATCATAGTTCTCACTGGCCAGTATCCCGGGAACGGCAAGCAAAGATACAACCACCACAAGGGCAACAGCGATCTTTGGCTTCAGGTAATCCTTCAAAAGATCAAACAGGGCATAAACCCCAAATCCTATCCATATTGCAAATACATAGAAGGAACCAACCAAAGCATAATCTCTTTCCCGCGGTTCAAAAGGCCGCTCATTAAGGTAGATCTTAAGGGCAATTCCTGTAAAGAGAAAGAACACCAGCAGTACCCAAAAGTTTTTCTTGTCCCTGCTGTATTGGAACACCAGTCCAATTATCCCTAATAGAAGCGGAAGAAAATAATAGGTATTCCTGGCCGGATTGTTTTTTGCATCGGGGGGCAGCTGATCCTGGTTGCCAAGACGGGCCTCGTCAATAAAGTCAATCCCGCTAAGCCAGTTTCCATTCTGGTCTGTATATTTTCCCTGCACATCGTTTTGGCGCCCTACGAAATTCCACATGAAATAACGCCAGTACATATAACCCATCTGGTATTCAAAAAGGTAATTCATGTTCGACGCAAAAGATGGTTTGTCAACATCCAGATATTCCCTAAAGCGGCTTAAAAAGCTATGGTACTGTTCATAATCCACATTCCCCTGATTGAAATTCTGCTTAAATTCATTCACAGCGGCAATAAGCTGGTCCTCTTGCTGGTATTCGGGTTTAATGGTGAAGTCAAGCGGCCCCGTAAATTCCATATAATTTGAAGCATGCTCTGTGCTCCACATACGCGGCAGGAATGCCTTGTGATCATCATCTGTATTTTGTTTCGCGTTTTTGTAATCATTGACAATTACATATTCGCCGGTAGCTTCATCTATCTCATATTTAGGCTTGTCGTCTACATAAGGATTGTTTTCATCAAGCCCGCTGTAGATCTCTGTGAACTGGGGACCGTAGAACAAATGCGTTTCCGGGTACTGTTCCCTGTTGTAATATGCCAGTAGTTCCCGTGCATTGTTCGGGTTATTTTCATTGATCACCGTGTTTGCGTTTGCTCTTATAGGAAGCATCAGCCAGGAGGAGAACCCAATGAAGATGAACAGGATGCACAGCAGTAATGTATTTAGCTGAAAGTATTGTTTGCGCCGCGTGTATTTAATTCCGAAGTAAAAAGCAGCGATAAGAACAAGGCCCGTAAAAATTGTTCCCGAATTAAACGGAAGCCCTAAAGTGTTCACAAAGAAAATTTCTGTAGCCGAGAAAAGCACCAGGGAATAGGGGAGCAGCAGCTTAAAAATGAACATTAGCACTGCCACCACTACAATATTTGCAATGATAAAGTTCTTAACCGTGATCTTCGAGAAATTCTTGAAATAGTAAAGAAAACCAATGGCAGGTATTGTGAGCAGCCCCATAAAGTGAACTCCAAAAGAAAGTCCCACAATGAAGCAGATAAGGATCACCCAGCGGTTCCCCCGTGGCGCAAACATATCCCTTTCCCAAAGCAGTCCCAGGTAAAACAGAATAGCCATAAGGAAGGTGGCCATGGCATAAACTTCGGCTTCCCCGGCATTGAACCAAAAACTGTCTGTAAAAGTAAAAGCAAGAGAGCCTACCGCAGCACTACCAAGAACAGCAGCTTTTTTTGCACCGGAGATCGCGCTCACAGGTCCGCTTATCTTCAAAACCAGTAATACAATAGACCAGAACATGAACAGAATGGTGAAGGCGCTGGCAAAGACCGACATGAGATTAACCATATAAGCCACTTGTGAAGGTTCGCTGGCAAAAATGGAGAAAAATGCTCCCATCATTTGGTAAAGTGGCGCACCGGGAGGGTGTCCAACTTCAAGATTTGAAGAAGTGGCAATGTATTCTCCTGCATCCCAAAAACTAAGCGTGGGTTCTACAGTAAGCCAAAAGGTTGCGAGTGCTATAAGGAAAACCAACCAGCCCAGAATTTTATTCCACCTGGTAAAGTTAAAATCTGTCATATTTGTGAGTTTGAGAACAGTGGCGAATTTAAGAATAATTAAAATACTGTAGGAAGAACGAATTTCAAAAGAAGATATTTTGGATTGGGGCGGCTAACTATTGAATTTTAATCTATTGAAAGGTTTATAATCAGGAGGTTCCAAAAATATCATTTTAAAGGAACAATAAAATTTAGCCTTCGGGAAAAGAATTTGAAAAAAATGTTTGTACAAGCCAAAGTTTGTTTTAAATTTGCATCCGCATTACAGCAATGGCCTATGGTGTAACTGGCAACACGTCTGGTTTTGGTCCAGAAGAGTCTAGGTTCGAGCCCTAGTAGGCCAACTGAAATGAAAAAGCCCTGAACGAAAGTTCGGGGCTTTTGTTTTCCCGGAATTTTGTTGGGCGAGAAGTTTATCCTGAGCGGAGCCTTTTTAAGGCGCAGACGAAGGGAACCCTGGTCTTGTCCTGAGCGAAGTCGAAGGGAGGCCAACTGAAATGAAAAAGCCCTGAACGAAAGTTCGGGGCTTTTGTTGTTTTTAGATAGCTGCGATTGTGTGAAGGCTGTGCGAAGTCTCAGACTTCGCACAGCAACCTATAAACAAATTTTCACTAAATTGACTTAGTGAGAGCAGGTTACGCAATAAGAGATCAAACAAGGGCCCACTTCATTACAGCAACTGTTGTAGACTGGGTTGATATATTCAGTAGGCAGATCTACAGGGATTGCATTCTTGACAGCCTTACTTACTGTGTGCAGAATAAAGGAATGATAGTTTATGGTTACGTTATAATGACCAATCACATTCATCTCATCATACAATCTGAAAAAGGGGAGTTGTCAAATCTGCTAAGGGATTTCAAAAAGTTTACTGCCACAAAGATTCTGGAGCATCTTCAAAATTGTCGGGAAAGCAGACGAGAATGGATTCTGGAGAGACTGGCACTAGCTACTTTGACCCATAGCAGAAACAAGAACTATCAGGTTTGGAAGTACGGCAACCACCCCGAAGAAATTTACAGCTCAAAATTCTTGTGGTCAAAACTGGATTATATTCACCTGAATCCCGTACGTGCGGGGTTTGTGAGTCGTGCTTCCCATTACATATATTCCAGCGCTTCAAATTATATGAACGGAAAAGGAATATTTGAGCATGTGACTCTGGCCGACAATCCCGTCTCAAATATGCCAATGCACAAAAGAATAAGAGATAAATATTACTAAGTGTGTTTAAAGGCTGTGCGAAGTCTCAGACTTCGCACAGCCTTTAAACACACAGCCCCTACACAAAAAAAGCCCCGGAAAATTCCGGAGCTATATATTTTAAAGCCACATTTTTTGCATTTCACTACGCCACCTGCGACAGTGCTTCAGGAATATGGTTGTAGTAATTTAAGCAACTCTGATAAAAATTCAGGCTTCTTTTATCCTTTTTGAGACAGGAAGAAAGAAAACGATCCAGGTCCTGGCATTCGAAATTTACTGTGGTATATTCATGATCAGACACAGGAATTTCTGCCTTGATGGTATGTTTTTTATAATCGATCTCTACCCTTCGGGCTCCAAAATACATTTTGATAATACCCTTGTGAAGAGAGCTGAATTTTTCTATTTCTGTTTCACAATCTGTACAACTGCTATGAACAAAATTTTTAAATTCTTCTATAATTTGAGAGGGTTGAAATGATGTCATGAGGCTGATTAGTTTTGGTTAAATATTCTCTGCTTGAGGGGCCTAAATTAAGGTTTGAGGTGTTAAATATGTTCTAACAAAATGTTGATTAATACAGAATTAACAACAAGGCTTTGCTCTTGTGAAAAATTTGGGAGGAAAGAGGGCGCTACAAAGTTTAAGTGCTAAAACATTTTTAACAGTTTTTCCTCAAACAGCGTGAATCATCTGTAAGAAGTGCTTTATATGCTTTGTAGTTAAAGGCTTTTGGAGGAAAAATACTATCTTCATCAAAAAACAGGTTTGAGTAAAAAAAGAAAAGTAATCTGGATTTCGGCCGGTGTAATTGGAATGATCCTCCTGCTGTTCCTTGCCAACCTCTATGTAAAAAGCAGAATTGAGCAGAGACTTGAAAGTAAGGTAGGAGCTTCAGATTATAAAGACCTTTCTGTAAATATCTTCCTCAATAAATTCACTGTGGAAGACCTGAAGCTGGATCGGGCCCGGTTTGCCGGTAATGTGGACAAAATAAGTGTGAGTGGTATCTCCTACTATAAATTCCTTTTTAAGAACGAGGTGGAGATAGATGAGCTCGAGCTCAATTCCCCGCAGGTTAGTTTGTTTCCAAAAGATACTTCAGCAGAAAAAGATTCCGCTAAACAGAAAGTGCACATAAAAAATTTCAGGATAGAGGACGGGAGTTTCAGCAAAAAAAGTGCAGATACCGCTGCTGCCTCATTTTACGCCCATATTCCAACTGCACAGGTGAAGAATGTGAAAGCCGGAATGCAGCTCTCCGAAATCAAATTTTATGATGTGGAAATGGATACGATTTACCTGAAGATGAATTCTGAACATTATATTGATGTTGGAAATTTTTCGGCGGTTAACGGGGAGGTAAAAATTTCAGATTTTAAAATACGGTCCTTTTATCCCAGGAGTGAATTTATTCAAAAGATCCCTTATGAAAAAGATCACATCACGCTTGATGTAAATACGATCACCCTGGACAGCCTTAATCTTGGAATGCGTAAGGATTCTATATATCTAAGAAATCATGAAATGATTATTAGCGGGGCCGATCTCACTATTTACCGTAACAAACAAGTGCCCGATGATCCCAGGGAGAAAGCTTTATACAGCAAATTGCTGCGGGAGGCGCCGTTGTTTCTCAATTTCGAAAAGGTGCTGGTAGAAAATAGTGAGATCGTTTACGAAGAGCAGGTAGAGCCAGAAGATGGGCCTGCAATTGTACGTTTTGCGGCTGTAAATGCCAACATCAATAATCTCCACAATATTCGGGAGCTAAAGGCTCAGCCTAAAATTACTGCCAATGCCGATTTTATGCGGGGTACACCTGTAAATATTGACTGGACTTTTCCTGTTTTTGATCCTCAGGATAAATTCCAGATTTCGGGCAGTTTTGGGAGACTGGAAGGAGAAGCCCTGGATCCATTCCTGGTGCCTTCCATGAATGCCCGAGCACGGGGCACCGTTAATAATGTTTATTTTAATTTCTACGGGAATGATGATATCCTGCAGGGTGATTACAGGATGGAGTATGATAACTTCAAGATCGAGCTGCTCACCAAAGAAAAGGAGAAAGAAAAAGGCTTTTTAAGCTCTATTGCAAATCTCTTTGTGGATAATAAACAGGAACCCGATGAAGGGGGAGGACAGGATGTAAGGGTGGAAAGAAATAAACATCGTTCCTTCTGGAACTATGCCTGGAAAGGTCTTCGGGAAGGTTTGATCGATGCCGTAGGACAACTTTAAAGGTTAAGGTCTAGGTTTAATGTTTAAGTTAAGGTCTGCATGTTTGATTCATGTGAATAAAAAACGATGCTGAAAATAGTTCTAAAAGAGCCCTTTAAAGAATGTCATTTTTGAGAAACAGGTTCCCGGCCTTTCGAAAATTGATTGTAAAATTTGAAGAGAGACGGCGTGAAATTTTCTGCTGCCTTCCCGGCCGGTCATTGGGGTTGAGCGTCCTTTAATTTTCTCGTAGCAGTATTTATTCTATAATCATCATCTCTTCCCAAAATTTTAATGCATAGGAATAATTCCATTTAATAGGATATTTTCCTATTTTTGCTGAAAATCAGCAGCATGGATTATGAAAGGATAAAGGAGAAGCTGAGTATTTTAGCCGATGCCGCCAAATACGACGTTTCCTGTTCTTCCAGCGGAAGCAAACGCAAAAATACCACTAACGGTCTCGGGGACTCATCGGGAATGGGGATCTGTCATTCCTATACCGAAGACGGCCGCTGCGTTTCCCTGCTCAAGATCCTGCTCACTAATCACTGTATTTTTGATTGTGCCTACTGCGTCACCCGAAAGAGCAACGACATTAAACGCGCTGCCTTTAAGGTGCAGGAGGTGGTAGATCTCACCATCCACTTTTACCGGCGCAATTATATCGAAGGTCTTTTTCTAAGTTCGGGGATCTTTAAAGATGCCGATTATACCATGGAGCGGCTTATACAGGTAGCCAAAAAACTGCGGCTGGAAGAGAATTTCAACGGCTATATTCACCTCAAGTCAATTCCCGGAGCAAGCGATGAACTTATGCGGGAAGCCGGGCTCTACGCCGACCGGCTGAGTGTCAATATTGAGATTCCCACCAAAAGCGGACTCAAGCTTCTGGCACCCGATAAAAAACACGAAGATTTCATGAAGCCCATGGAAAAAGTGAAAAATGAGATCATCCAGTATAAACAGGAAAGCAAGCTTATAAAAAGGACCCCCAGGTATGCCCCGGCGGGGCAGAGTACGCAAATGATCATTGGCGCATCTGGCGAGAGTGATCGCGACATCATGTACTCGGCTACGTTTTTCTACAAGAAGTACAACATGAAACGGGTTTACTATTCGGGGTATGTGCCTGTGGCTAATGATCCGCGGTTGCCGGCTTTGGGGAGTAAGGTGCCGCTGTTGCGGGAGAACCGGTTGTACCAGACAGACTGGCTCCTGCGCTTCTACGGCTTTGATATTAGGGAACTGCTTAATGAACAGCATCTCAACCTTGACCTGGAGGTAGATCCAAAACTTAGCTGGGCGCTACGAAACCGGCATCTTTTTCCGGTAAACATTAATCGGGTGGAGAAGCAATTGCTGTTAAGGATCCCGGGCATCGGGCTCAAGTCGGTTAACAAGATCCTTCACGCAAGGAAATTCCGGAAGCTCAACTGGGAACATTTGAAGAACATCGGGATTGCCATGAACAGGGCGAAACATTTTATCACCTGCGACTCCCGTGAATTTGAAGTTAAAGAACCTTCCAGCGAGTACCTCAAAAATATCATTTTAGGCACCTCTTCGGGAAAGTTCAGGAAAGATATTGGAAGCCAGTTAAGCCTTTTTTAAATGGAACAGCAGGCGATACTTGTTTATGACGGAACCCTGGAAGGTTTTCTTTGCTGCGTGTTCACCGCCTACGAAGAAAAGCTGAAAGTGGTGGATATAAAACCGCCGGGAGGACAGGCCGGGCAACAATTATTCTCAGAACCAAGGGAAGTATTCACCGAACCCGAAAAAGCCAAACGCGTGTGGTCTTCTTTAAAAAAGAAAGCTTCAGCCGCCGGACTGCGGGATCTAAAATGGGCTTTTTTAAGTGAAATTCTGGGGATGGAGATGCACATGTACAGCATGATACGCTATATCCTGGCCGAAAATGTGCCTGTGGACCGGGATTTTTCCCATCCTGCTGTTCTTAAAGTTTCCCAGGCGGCTAAAAAAGTGGGGCGGGAGAAACATCGCATGGAAGCATTTGTGCGCTTTAGGCTTACTAAAGATGAGGTGTATTTTGCGGCCATAGAACCCGATTTTAATGTGCTGCCGGTTATAAAAAGTCATTTTAAGAACCGGTATGCAGATCAAAAGTGGATCATTTATGATCTAAAGCGGAATTTCGGGATTGCCTGGGATCTTTCAGTAGTAAATTACATCACCCTGGATCTTGATCCTGCAATAGGCATTTCGGGCGCCCCCGAAGCTTATTTTCACTCTTCAGAAATTGCATTTCAGAAGCTATGGAACCAGTATTTTACCAGTACCAACATCAAAAGCAGGGCAAATCAAAAACTTCATGTGCAGCACCTTCCAAAGCGTTACTGGAAATATCTTACTGAAAAGAACCTTTAAAAATGGCATTTTCATTCTTCTACCATTCAGATGGTACAAATGAATTGCCACTGGCTTTAGTCAGTGGTTTAGAGAAGAGGTGAAATCAGGGCTTTAGCCCAAATTGCGGTGTTTTTAAAAGAAGCTGATGGAATAGGGGAAACTCTATTGGGCTAAAGCCCTATCTATCTTTAATTTCATTAAATCCTCCGCCTAAAGGCGAAAGCAATTCACAGAAAATCATATTAAACCGCATATTGTTTTATGGGTTCTTTTCTTTCCCATAATTAGAACCTGAAACTCCCGAAGCTTCGAGACAGGTTGACGGGAACTAACGTCATTCTGAATTTATTTCAGAATCCATTTTCGAGAAACATGTAATTCAGACATTTATGACCTGATTAAAATCATGTTATATACAAGATAAGCCTGTTACTTTTGCGATCTAAATAAAGAGGTATGAGCACATCTTTGATTCAGAAATACAACGTTCCCGGCCCCAGGTATACCAGTTATCCCACGGTGCCGTACTGGAACGAAGCCGCATTTACGGTAGATCAATATAAAGAGACGCTAAAAAAGTCATTTTTGGAGAGCAATAGCAAAGAGGGGATTAGTATTTACATTCACCTGCCTTTTTGCGAAAGCCTTTGTACTTTTTGCGGCTGCAACAAACGCATTACCAAACGCCATGAAGTGGAGTCGCCGTACATCGCTGCGGTGCTCGAGGAGTGGGATATGTATGTGAACCTGCTGGAGGAAAAGCCGGTCATTAAGGAGATACACCTGGGTGGAGGAACACCCACGTTCTTTTCTCCGGCAAATCTTAGGATCCTTCTTGACGGACTTTTCGAAAAAGCTGTGAGGGCAGAGGAAACCGATTTTAGCTTTGAAGGCCACCCCAACAATACCAAACAGGAGCACCTGCAGTTGCTTTATGACCTGGGCTTTGAAAGGGTGAGCTATGGGGTGCAGGATTATAATTTTGAGGTACAACGGGCTATTCACAGGTTTCAGCCTTTTGTGAATGTAAAAAATGCTACTGAAGGAGCCCGTGAAATCGGCTACACTTCTGTAGGCCACGACTTGATTTTTGGTCTGCCGTTTCAGACAGTTGATCATATTCGGGAAACTATTGAAAAGACAAAAGAGCTGATGCCCGACAGGATCGCGTTTTACAGCTACGCCCATGTGCCCTGGATAAAAGGGAACGGGCAGAGGGGGTTTAAGGAGGAAGATCTGCCTTCGGCCAATGTGAAGCGTGAGATGTATGAAGTGGGGAAACAACTGCTTGCCGAAGCCGGTTATGTGGAAGTGGGCATGGATCATTTTGCGCTAAAGAGCGATACGCTTTACAAGGCCATGGAGAGCCACAAGCTGCACCGTAATTTTATGGGCTACACTTCTTCTAAAACCAAGGTGATGATAGGTTTGGGAGTATCGGCTATTAGTGACAGCTGGAGCGGTTTCGCCCAGAATGTCAAGACCATTGAAGAATACTACGAGATCCTCGAAAAAGGGGAGTTGCCTCTTTACCGCGGACATATTCTCACTACGGAAGATGAGAAACTCCGCCAGCACATTCTAAATCTCATGTGCAACCTGGAAACTTCCTGGAAAGATGACGAAATGAAATTCCCCGAACTACCTGAAGTCCTCATCAACCTGAAAGAAATGGAAGCCGATGGTCTTCTGGAATTCGGGGATGAAAAATTGATCATCAAAGAATCGGGACGGCCTTTTGTAAGGAACATTTGTATGGCATTTGACCTGCTGCTACAAAGAAGCAAGCCTGAAACCAGGTTGTTCTCGATGACGGTATAAAAAGTTCAGGATTCAAGGTTTAAAATTCAAAGTTCCTTCGTCTTTGCGAAGGAACTTTTTTAGCGACTGGGGCAATTTCCTTCTTCGGGAATTCTGCTCTTGCTTTTAATTGAAATGGAGAGCCTGCTATTTCATGAGCGGATTGTTTCGGTCGGGATGCTCCTCCCTCGCAATCACCGTTCAAAGAAGACTCAAACAATAAAGACCCATCCATCAGAAAGATCTTTCCATTTCGGGTTCTGTTCCGAAATTAATTTTTCCTTTTTTGCACGATTACCTGCTTTGATCTTTTTCTCAAAATCAATGGCTTCTGAAATATTGCTGAATTCTTGAAAATAAACGAGCTTCTCACAGTTGTACTTTGAGGTAAAACCTTTAAAAGCTTTTGTTTTGTGCTGATAAACTCTTTTAACCAGATTTGAAGTAACTCCCGTGTATATCACCGTGTGGTGAAAATTGGTCATCATATATGTATAGGAGAAAAACATAAACTAAATTAAATAAAATTATTCTTTCCGTCTTTGCGAAGGAGCCTGGAGAGGCGACTGAAGCAATCTCCTTCTTCAGGAATCCTGCTCTTGCTTTTAACTGAAATGGAGAGACTGCTACTTTATTGGGGGATTGCTTCGGTCAGGATGCTCCCTCCCTCGCAATGACGGTCCAAAGTTTTTTCCGTCATTGCGAAGGAGCCTGGAGAGGCGACTGAAGCAATCTCCTTCTTCGGGAATCCTGCTCTTGCTTTTAACTGAAATGGAGTGACTGCTACTTCATTGGGAGATTGCTTCGCTTCACTGCGTTTCGCTCGCAATGACGGGTTCAAAAGTTCTTTCCGTCTTTGCGAAGGAGCCCGAATTCGGTTTCGACTTTTCGACTTTTCGTCTGTCACCGGTACAGCTTAACACGCGAAATTTAAGGATGTGAGAACTTAGGTGTTTGAGTAAATAAAAATATTCGTGTACCTGCCCGTCCGGCAGGTGGGTTCGTGGCCACTTTTTTAAAATTTAAAAATTGAAAGATTCAGAGTTTACAAAACACCTCATAAATATTCAACCCCCAATTCCCCATTCCCCAATTAACTAATCACTAATAACAAATAACTATCTTAGTCCCTTCACCAAAAATTTCAGGAATGATCAAAAAATTTATTGCTCCTGTATTGCTGAGCCTCGTTCTTACTTCATGTCAGGATAAAGAGACGAATCAGCAGGAGGATCTGGCGCTGGTTGCCAGCGCGAAACTAGATTCTGTTTTGCATAATTATTACGAAGACGGACTGCGGCTGAATCCAATTTCGGCTACGACTTCAGGCGATATGCGCTACAATGACCGTTTTCCTAACTTCCTTTCAGATGAATATGAGGATAGTCTGCGCAACTATTACAGCACCTACAGAGACCAGGTGCAGGCAATAGATGACGCCAATCTTTCAGAAACAGAACGTCTAAGCAAGGAGATCCTGCTTTGGGAAACAGAGATCAATCTGGAAGGCCTGGAGTTTGAAAAGAATAAATATATGCCCATTGACCAGATGTGGTCTGTGAACCTCTTTATGGGGCAACTCGCCAGCGGCATGGGGGCGCAGCCTTTCCAAACCGTGGAAGATTACAGGAACTGGCTTGAGCGCGTTGAGGGTTACCTCACGTGGATGACTTCTGCGGAAGACAGGATGCGCGAAGGAATGGGACAGGGTTATGTACTTCCGGCTTCGTTGATCACCAAAGTGATTCCGCAGTTCGCGTCTATGGCTGAAGGTGATGCTGAAGACCATCTTTTTTACGGTCCTGTCGACAATTTTCCGGAAAGCTTTTCTGAAGAAGAGAAACAACAGCTAACGCAGGAATACAAACAAATGATCGGGGAGAAAGTCATCCCGGCTTATAAAAAGATGCACGACTTTATGGTGGAAGATTACCTGCCACAGGGGCGCGAGAGCAGCGGAATTACAGATATTCCCGGCGGCGAGGATTTTTATAAGCACCAGATCAAGCTTTACACCACAACAGATATGACCGCCGAAGAGATCCATGAGCTTGGACTGAAGGAGGTGGAGCGCATCTCGCAGGAGATGATGAAAGTGAAGGAGCAGGTTGGTTTTGAAGGCAGCCTGAAGGAATTCTTTAATTATGTGCGTGAGAGTAAGGATCTAATGCCCTATGAGTCGGCTGAAGAGGTTATCCAGGGGTTTGAGGATATTCACCAGCGTATGAAGCCCAATATTGACAAGCTATTCAATGTGACTCCGAAAACGGCTTTTGAGGTCCGGAGAACAGAAGAATTCCGTGAGAAATCGGCCAGTGCCGAATACAATCCCGGTTCGCTGGACGGCACCCGCCCCGGAATCTTTTATGTCCCTGTGCCCGATGCTTCTGCGTACAATGTTTACAGCGACGAATCTTTGTTCCTGCACGAGGCCATTCTGGGACATCATTATCAGATCTCCCTGACTCAGGAAAATGAGGAGCTGCCCGATTTCAGGAAGACGCTCTGGTACAGCGGTTATGGTGAAGGCTGGGCGCTTTATTCTGAATCCCTCGGAAAAGAACTGGGGCTTTACACAGATCCTTACCAGTACTTCGGAACCCTTGGCGCAGAGATGCACCGCGCGGTTCGTTTGGTGGTTGACACAGGATTGCACAGCAAAGGCTGGACTAGAGAGGAGGCGATCCAGTATTCACTGGACAACGAAGCAGAGCCTGAAGCCAGTGTGATTTCAGAAATTGAAAGATATATGGCAAATCCGGGGCAGGCGTTATCTTATAAGATCGGCCAGTTAAAGATCCAGGAGTTGCGCGACAAGGCGCAGGCAGAACTTGGGGATCAATTTGATATCCGCGAATTCCATACACAGGTGCTGGAAACCGGTGCTGTGCCTTTACAGTTGCTTGAGAATAAGATCAACCGTTGGATCGACGAAGTGAAGAACAGCGAGAGCTAGAAAATATCAGGTTCCAAAAAGTCCTTTTTGAATGATAATTCGGGAAGGGCTTTTTTGTTGGTTACGTAACAATAACCTCCATAAGTTCAGTTAATGTTGTAGAAAAAGGTAAAGCCGCTCGGCGTCCTTTTGCTTAGATAGATACTATGTGCAACTGGAAACTTCCTAAGAAGAATACAAAATCAAATGTTCTGAAGTACTCATCAACCTGAAGGAAATGGAAGCCGACGGTCTCCTGGAATTCGGAGATGAGAAACTCATTGTCAAAGAATCGGGACGGCCTTTTGTAAGGAATATTTGTATGGCATTTGACCTGCTGCTACAAAGAAGCAAGCCTGAAACCAGGTTATTCTCGATGACGGTTTAGGGATTAAAATTCCACGTTATAAGAAAGTGTAACTGTGCCTAACATAAGGTTGATGTGATTAGCGTGGGAGATATGATGCGGTATGACTAAATAGATCAAACATTTTAATAAAAGCTGCCCTTGAGGTGGCTTTTTTTCTATATCTCCAAAAAATAAGCATTAAGTCGCCCTGCATACATTCCAGAGGCTGAATTCATATATCCAATTCTTCTTTTAGAGATCATTCAGCGCTAATAATTGGGTGTTTTCACCCATCTAAAATATTAAATGTCAGGTAATTAGCATCAAAATTTTAATTTACATTTATGGTTTGATTCGTGACAGCTTTCCGGAAAGATTTGCTCCCCTCTTTATTATCCCCCAATTTTTTATCACAGGCCAAAGGCTTAAAAATTATTTAATTAATACTAACGAGCATGAAAACTACAAATTTATGTTGGTCCCTGGTATTGGCGTTATTTTTAATAGCTACCGGGTGTGAAAAAGAAGCACTGGAAACAGAGGTTCTTGAGGGGTATGATCTTGAGGCAAGGGTCGAAAACCGGGCTCTAAGGCATACCAAACAGTATGATGCCGATGTGGCAACTGCATGGTATAATTTGTTGGCCGATCTTAACCAGAACACGCCTTATTTTAATCCGCAAAGCGCCAGGATCTTTGCCTATTCCGGCCTTGCTCTATATGAATCGGTCCTGCCGGGAATGCCTTCCTATCAATCTGTATTTTCCCAAATGAGTGGGGAAATTATAGTGTTTGATGGTAAACCAAAAGACTACTACTGGCCTGCAAGTGCCAATGCTGCCCTTGCTGAAATATCAAGGAGCCTGCTACAGGATTTCCCGCAACCGGCTAATCTTGCGGCTATAAACGAACTGGAAGAACAGCTCAACGAGGAATTTCTGGAAAGTATAAGTGCGGAACAACTTGAAAGATCTGCCGAATTTGGGACGTATGTAGCAGAAATGGTCTATAACTGGAGTAAGACAGACGGAACCTTTACCCCTTGTCCTCCCTATGTTCCTTCGGGAGAGCCCGGAACATGGGTTCCTACCCCTCCCATGTACTTTCCGGCTGCCGGGGCTTGCCAGGGTGATCTAAGGACCTTTATTCCAAATATTGCAGAAACAGTAATGCCGGGGCCACCACCTCCTTATTCCACAGACCCTGCATCTGAATTCTATCAAATGAACATGGCGGTATACGAGATCACTCAGGATCTAACTTCAGAAGAGCTGCTCATCATCCAGGCCTGGAGAGATATTTTGGGTGTAAATCTTAACCGGCCTTCGCATATGATGAAGCTTACTGCAGATCTCATTGATGAGGAAAATGTGAATCTGGAAGAAGCCTCGGTGCTTTTGGCGAAGGAGGGAATTGCCATTTTTGATGCCATTGTTGCAATATTCAATGCAAAGTTTGAGTATGAACTCCTAAGACCGGTAACCTATATTCATGGTGTCTTAGGATACACTTCCTGGCAAGGTGTATATCCGGCGCCGCAGCATCCTTCATATCCTGCAACCACCGGGGTGACCGTCGCGGCCCTTGAGGTTCTTGAAGCCTATTTTGGAAGTGATTATGCCTTTGAGGATACAACCCAGGAGGAATTGTATGGTGTTTTTTACTATGATTCCTTTGACGAAATGATAGAGGCTAACGCCCTAAGCAGGACGCACAGCGGACTTAATTACCAGCTTTCTGTTGATGTTGGAGAGGAAATAGGTATAGCAGTGGGAGAATTGATCAATGAAATAGAATTTAAAAAATAGGATCAAAACAATAAAGTGAATTGATCCGTAGCAAGAGCTGCGGATCAATTCCACCAGTTAAGCATATTCTGAACGCCAAAGGGGAAAATGAAAATGATCCCGAAGACTTTTTCTCTCTCAGTATTGATCTGGCGGGCAGATCGTCCTCTAAAAATGAATGAATTACTAATTAATAAATTGAATTATGAATAAGAACATTCTTCCTTTGTCACCCCAATTCTTTTCCTACCTACTCCCTTTTCTATTTTTCGTGCTGTTTACAGGCTGTGAAAAAGAAGCTGTGCCGGAGAATATGGATTCCTCTTTGGATCTTCAAAGCCGCGCCAATAATCCGGCAGATTCTAAGACGAGCACCTTTTACGGTCCGGCTGAGCCCTTCAACGGCGGAGTAGTGCGCACCATGGTCACCATGACCCGTGACGGAATTCCCGTGGAGATAGGGGTTCGTATTTCAGAAAAAGTCCTGGAAGACCTGCCACTAACCCATGAGATCATTAGCCTGGATCTACCCAACAAAATGGAGGGTCTCGCTTTTGACCATGTAGACCTTAACTGGAATCCCGGCGGGCATGAGCCTTTTCCCCTCTATGAAGAAGAGCACTTTGATGTACATTTTTACATGGTGAGCCGGGATTACAAGATGGACATCACAGATCCCGAAAAAGGAGTGGATTATCCCGATGAGGTCTATTGGCCCGCAAACTATGCGCCACCGCCACCATTTGTGCCTGCATTCGCTCAACTGGTTCCCAATATGGGGGTTCACTGGACGAGATTGGATGAACCTTTTCCTTTTACCCATACGTTCATCTACGGCAGTTATGATAACAGTTTTATCTTTATGGAACCTATGATCACAGTAGATTACCTGGTGAACCATGCAGATGGGACAGACTTTGCCATCGCCCAGCCGGATGAATTTGAGAGAAGCGGTTATTATCCTACTACCTATAAGATGTATTATGATGCCAGGCACAAGGACTACGTGATTAGCATGGGAGATATGGTGTGGTATGACTAGGCAATGATCAGTTAACAATAAAAAAGGAATAGTAAAAGAGATTAGTGGTCAGTGATCAGAAATTACAGTAGAAACATAAAATAAACCTGCAAGATCTTTACTTAAACCTGCAGGTTTATTTTTTTCATTAAACCTTAAACTTTTTTTATTCCGGCACATTTTTGCCAGGAATAAGATCTCTTTTAATCATGTACATTCCGTTCTGCTTTTTCAGCTCCATTACGCCCAAAGTATCGCCGAGGGAGGGAATCTGCCGCTGGAGGAGTTCGGCCTTCATTTTTTATTTTGGATTCTGAGAATGCAATTTTATGGGGAGCCTGTTTCCGTAAAGATGCCCTGCCATGCAAAGGCGACTGGAAGATTAATCCTGCTCCTGAATTTCAACACTATTGCCGATTCCGCTTAGTTCGGGGTCAAAGATCCAGATCTCCGATTCTTCTCCCTGGTTTACCTCCTGCCATATTGAAATAAATTCTGCCAGCCCTTCACTGCCATAGATCTCCTCATAGGCTTTTCTAAAATCGGGATCCTGGCCCAGCCAGGAATATTCATTAAAGAAAAACACCAGTGCTATATCCCTGCCTTCCTTTTCGGAGGGGAAAATATTAGTGTAGGCAGTATAATTGATCTCCGGGAATTTTTCCTTCATCACCAGACCTACCATGTCTAAAAGTTTTATCATACGCTCTTTCTCAAAGGTCTTGATGTTGTAGTAACGCACCAGCAGCTTGTCCAGCTCAAAATCTTCGGAGAAAGCAGACATTTCTGGATGATAGCGCCAGTAGGAGGTATGCGAGTTGGGTAAAAGGTAAGGCTGCACATTCTTTTCCCAGTCTTCATCATGCTCTTTGCGGTCTTCCCGGGGCTCATCCAGCGCACTCCAGGGGAAAGGGCCCATCACCCACATATAACTTCCCGTGTTGGGACCGCTGGAGATATAATACATCCTTGCACCATAGGATTCTTCGGAATGAAATTCTTCATTATGTTCCTTAAGCCCTTCCCGGAATTCGGAGAGGCTTGTAGGAACAGGCGTCAGCAGCACATTTTCGTGCAGTAAGTAAGAGCTTGGGTCATCGTCTTGTGAAAATGCCAGGAATGGAACCAGCAAGATCAGGAAATACAAAGGTTTCATAATGCATAGGGAATTAAGTTTTACCCGCCCGGGAAACCGGGAGGCTTGTTTCTTAATTTACTGATTATAAGCGCATCATGAATTGTAGGAAAAGTGAAATGTTGGTTAAAAATGGCGTGAGCGATTCGCAAGGTTTAGTCGGAAGGATTTGAAGTTGGATTGATGAATTAAGAAGTTTAAGTCGTGTAACAAACCGGAGATGAGGTTGTTCTCGATGATGGTTAAGGAATGGAATTTAAGGATTGAATTCAGGATTAAAGACTAGAGAATTGGCGTAAAAAGGTGCTTAAACTGCGAGGATCGGTTGGGTCTTCAATGGTTAAAGAAAACCTTTGGAATTCATACCAATCTGAAAAGTAAAGATTTCCCGAATGTTCTGGAAACAGAGAAATTTGATTTTCTGATGGATAGAAGAACTCCGAATCAATAAGTTTTTTACGTAAAATTTCCTCTGCTTGTTGAGGAGTTAGACCTTCACTATTATCAAATATTACTTCTCCAAAGATTTTGTAATTCCCCTCATCACGGTGTAAAAACTGAAATGAAATATTACTCTTTTGCATGACCTATTTTTCATGAGAAGTTACCAGGAATTTTTTATACTAGGTTAAAGAATTAAAATATTTGATATTGGTTGGTGAGAAATTCATCTAATTCTCTCTCAGAATAAAATTCGAATTGTGGCTCTTTGTTTTGTTGGAAAAATGAATTTAAAGCTATTTCACTTTCAAATAATCTGAAATGATATCCTTCGTAATTATATACAAAGCAAATATATGTTTTAAGATAATCTGTAATTTGAATTTTTTCAATCGTTCTTGACGAACTAAGATATTGCACATCAAGTTGGTTTACAATATTCATAGTATCCTTTTAAAGCAGAAAAACTTCTTTATTGTGCCAGCTCAAAGATTCCTGTGAAGGGTAATATTTTTCCTTTTCAGGGAGAATTATTTGCTTTCCTTCAAATTGTGAAAGAGTAAATCTCGATTTTTCTTCTTGAATAGATGGAGAAACCCTCACCAAAAAATTCGAATTTATCGTCAGCAGGCCTCTATCAAAAGCGCGATGCATGGTAGGTGATAGTGCAATACCATTTGTGACGGTATCATCTCCAGATAAACTAAAGGGGTAAATATGACAAGCATCTATCATTTGAAGGTTATGTGAAGATTGTATTTTCATTCCTGTAATACAGCAGGTGTGGCTATAAATTTTAGGAATGGTTTTTTTAAATAATCCCCCACGAACAAATAATTCCTCTTCATATTCATCTTCTTCTAAAGTTTCTCTCAACCGTTGAATATGGGTTTGATATGCTTCCTTCGGTTCATTTAAAATTTCATTTTCGATATTTTCCTCTTCGTAATTTCTATCAGGCCTTAGGTATGCAGATTTATAATTAGGAAAATATCTTTCTAATAGTAGTTGTTCAAACCATAACTGGTTTGGAACTTCCTGAAGAAGTAAAAATAGTTCTCGGTCAATTTCCGCAAATGCAATAGTTTCTTTAAGATTTTTAAAGCTTTTAATACTTTTTGAACTCGTGAGAATCAATTCCCTACCAGGTTTAGTTACTAAATACCAGAAAGGCTCATTTTTCAAATGAAAAAAAGGAAGAGAAAAATTGGGGTTATGATCTGTTTCTACCAAGATCTTCCAATTTTGTTTAAAAGCAAGAATTAACTCGTGAGTAATAAAAATGCGGTTTCTACTAATTATCCCTTTTGCGATTAGTTGAATAACAGAAAGTAATAAAATTGGCTTATGAGGTGCCAAACCCTTATCTTTAACTGGACCACGCCTCAATTTTTTGAATTGAGAGGAATATTTAATAATTAGTTCTTCTGTCATTCTAACCAACAGCTAATTTCTGACTTTCTTTTAAAATGTAAGAGGGCATGGGTTCAAGAAGTTTCCATTCTACACTCATAGGTTTTGCACCTTTTGATTTTATAAATTCTGTCTCACCCAAAAATGTGTAGGACATTGTAAAACCATATTCATCCACGTTTTGTTCCCTTACAAAAAGTAGTATTTTCTTGCCAATCGTTTTATGTTGAATGTACGATTCTCCCTTTGGTGAATTTGGAGAGATGCTATTCTGTGATTGCCAGTGAAAAAGGGTTTTATTCACAGCATAATCCTCATACATCGTTGTTGGAGAATATTCTTTTTCGGTCTTTTTAAGCGTGACGAATAAAGCCTCCACGTTTAGCTTCTTGTTAAAAGCGGATCCTTCACGGTTAGAAGATTTTTTACTGAAGGTGCTCATTCCGATTGCAGCTAAAATTTCTTCTCTATTATATCTACTGTGGAGCTTTAAAGGGAAAGGAAAACCTAATCGAATATCCTTTTCAACAAATTCTATTTTTTCTATTTGATGTTCAACGAATTCTTGCAACTCTTGAAGCATGACCTTATTTTTTCTCAACAAAGTCATACTGTCATTTATATCTGAAAAATTTAATTTTGTCCCTGCCTCTTGCCAAACATCGTAATGGAACATTAACAGCATATTTTTTTCCTCCTGAGTAAGCAAATTGAGGTTGGTGTTTTCAGAAATTACTTTCCGAATGAATTGCAGATAGCTTAACGAGTTACACTGGATGAGCTTTTTCTGCATGCAAGTCGTTAGTTCTTTTTCCTGAGGCTCATCAAAATCAGAAATTACCTTTGCATCTGCACATAGTCTTTTCCAGCTTCCTTTTCTATAAATCTGGCGAATCTCAAGATGATGAAATTCTAAGAAGTTGTTCAGTGTAAGCGGTAAGGTCGAATGATGCTTAAACTGTTGAATTTTCATTAATAGCTGTGGTCTTCTGAATTCAGTTGCCTCTCGGATGTTTCTTAGAATAACTTCCTTAGCTTTTTTCTCCAGTACAATAGAACAACCTAAAGGTAAATGAGGAAATTCATCTTCTATTTCCTTTATGATTGAGGTGTGTGTTTTGCCCACCAAGGCTCTGAATTTATGTTCAAAATCGTATTCTGGACGAGCATTACCCACAAAGTCCAAAACAGTTAAGCAATCTTTGTTTTCAGCAAGTCTAAGTCCGCGTCCTAATTGCTGAAGAAAAACGGTTAAACTTTCTGTAGGTCTTAGAAAAAGGACCGTGTCAATATTTGGAATATCTACACCTTCATTAAAAATATCTACTACGAAGAGATAATTAATTTCTTTTTTCAGGAGCTGATTTCTCAATAACTCCCTCTCCGAGCTATTACTGCTAACTAAATAATTGGCTTTTAATTTAGCTATTGTAAATTTCTCGGCCATGTATCGGGCATGCTCTTGACTCACACAAAATCCTATAGCTTGTACATCATGAACATCTGTCAAATATTCCTCACAATTACGGATGATATCTGATACGCGTCTGTCATTTTCTGTATAAAGCTTTGTCAGTTCTTTTACCTCATACTTCCCATTCCTCCAATTTACTGTTGATAAATCAATAGTATCAGAAAGAGCGAAGTATTGGAAGGGACTTAGAAGTTTACGATTTAGAGCTTCTGGTAGCCGAATTTCTGCAGCAATCTTGTTATGAAAATCTTCTGCTATGTCTCCTCCATCCATTCTTTCTGGCGTTGCTGTCAGGCCTAAAAGGATTTTGGGTTCAAATCTTTTAAGAATTGGACGGTAGCTATCGGCCTTGATGTGATGCACTTCATCAACTATTATGTAATCATAAAAATCAAGTCCTAAATCGAGAGTCTTTAAGTGATTGTTCAAAGTCTGAACCGATGCGAAGAGTTGAGTATATTTTTCCGGCTCATTTCCATCAACCCACAGTTCTCCATAATTCGAATCACGCAAGACATGCTGAAATGTTATCTGCGCCTGTTGTAAAATCTCTTTCCGGTGAGCAACAAACAGGAAATTTGCATTTGGATTTTCTAAATAGAACCTCCTGAAGTCAAAAGCTGAGATAACGGTTTTCCCAGTTCCCGTGGCTGCCACCAATAAATTTTTATTTCTATGATGGACTTCTCTTTCAGATTGTAACTTAGACAGTATTTCCTCTTGATAAGGATATGGTTTTAAGTCAAAAAAGGTAGTAATTTGATTTGATCCGTAAGAACTTTGTCTCTTTAGTGCCTTGCTCAGCTTTTCTCTATCTCTCCCTTTGTGATATGGTTCAAACTCGGGATCTTCCCAATAAGTTTCGAAAGTCTTTTGAAACTTATCAATTATATGACCGATTTCTTGGGTTGTTACTTTGAGGTTCCATTCCAAGCCATTAGTTAAAGCAGATCTGGAAAGGTTTGAAGAGCCAACGTAGCCGGTATGAAAACCAGAATTTCTTAGAAAGAGGTAAGCTTTGGCGTGCAGTCGTTCATGTTCGGAATTGTATGAAACCTTTATTTCTGTATTTGGTAAAGAAGATAAATATTCAATGGCCTTTACATCTGTAGCTCCCATATAGGAAGTGGTAATAATTTTTAAACTTTTACCACTGTTCGTGAATTCCTCTAGTTCCTTCTTGAAAATTCTAATTCCGGAGTACTTGATAAAAGACACTAACCAGTAGATTTCATCGGCAGAAAGAATTTCTTTCCTCAATTCACTTTCCAATGAGATCCCAACATTGTTACCGGTGAAAAGTTCACTCTGGCTCATTCGAGTATAAGGAGTTATCTCCTTCAGTCTCGCTTCTAAGCTTGAAAAGGGAAAATTGAGTTTTGAAAAAACCGCTTGCAAAATTTTACCCTCGCTTTCCAGTAGATTGTCGGATAATTCTACGTTTCCTAATTCTGAGACTAAGAGTTGTATTATCTTATTAGAAAGCTCAATTTGTTTTATCGGCCGATCTTTTTCTTTAATTTCATTAAGAGCGTACCTTATTGTTTCTGCTAAATACAGACTTAAATATTGCGAAGCTTCTTCTTTGTCCAAAGTGGTTTCGCTGATGTGAAATTTTTCAGAATCAACGGATTCCAATTTATTGGCGACCAGTTTGTTTATTAGCTGCTCGTAGAGTCCTGTTTCGAGGTTCATTGGCTACTTTGAATATAATTTTGAACAATAGGAATATCGGCTTCTGCCCAATCGTACCGTGACAAATCAGTGGGAGATGCCCATTCAACCTTTAAATGTTCTTTTAAATCAATTTCAAATGTTTGTAGGGAACAGCGAAATGGAATTAGTTTAATTACTTTATTATTTGAATAGGAGTGAGTATTAAAAGGTAAACGTTCATTGATTTTTATTTCTCTTTTTAAACAGGTTTGTAAATCTTCATTTTCTTCAACCTTTCCTCCAGGAAATTCCCATTTAAGTGGGAGGTTCATCTTTTCACTTCTTTGTGCACAGAGAATTTTTCCATGGTGTTCTATAATTGCACAAGTAACTAGGATCACCCTTATGAATATTTGTTTCAATAAAAGTAAGAAAATACTTTACAAGAGTAGCGATGCAAAATCTCATTATTAACAGTTCTTTCCCAAAGTTGTTATAAGGGAATTAAAAGATCACAGATCCCATTAACTGGTGTCACTGTGGCTTTTCAATGACTAATGATCAATAATTAGTGACCCCTAGATCAGCAAACATTTTTCTTAAGCTTTTCCGGTGGGGTTTTATGAGGCTAGCACCTTACACTGCCCATCTTTAAAGATCTCTTTTCTGTCGCGAGAAGCGATGTTCACTAAAATTACTTCTCAATGAATAAATCAGCAGGGAATCACTTTAAAGGTCACCAGATTTACACCAGGATCTATAAACAAGCAACGGGTAGCAGGTTCCACAAAAAGATTTATTTAATTCTTTGTTAAACTCTTGCGATCCTGATAAAAGTCATCCTTTTAAGCGCCAGTAATTCAGAGATTTAGGTTCTTAAAATTGGATGTATGATCTGGCTTCTCATTATTTTAGGTCTGTTGTTGACTTTCCTGTTCTTTTTATTGTTAACACCGCTCGTTCTTGTGATCGATACCGAAAAAGCAGAGTATTCCCTTACCTATAGAGGAGTGGGAGGTGTAAACCTCATTTCCGATGCAGAGGAACTGGTCTTTTTGAGGTACAGGATTTTTTTTTTGAAGGTAATTTTTATCCCCTTAGAGCAAAAAGATCTGTAAAAAAGAAAGAGAAGCCCGGGAAGAAGAGGAAAAAAGGAGGAGTAAAAATGAGTAGGATGCCCGAGAGGATCTTTAACGTGTTGCGGTCTTTTAAGGTGAGGGAGCTGAGGTGGGAACTTGACACAGGAAATTACCGGCATAATGCATTGCTTTACCCGGTCTTTTATCTTTTAAACCTACAGGATGCTTCGACAGGTATAAATTTTTTAGGAAGAAACGGGATTCGCATTAGAGTAGGAAACAGGTTAATGAGGATGCTGTTTGCCTTTTTCAAATAATCTTTTAAAATGACTAATCATGGAACTGAGATTTGAAGAATTACTGGACAGAATTACCGATTTTATGAGATCGGAGGCGAAAACAGAAACTGTCATTGGACAACAGTTTAAACTGGGAGAGTTTACCTGTGTACCCGTTATTAAGGTGGGGATGGGTTTTGGTTCCGGTGGCGGTGAGGGACAGGATCCCAAGAAAGGCAAAGGACAGGGTGGCGGTGCCGGTGCAGGAGTGAACATTCAGCCAATAGGCTTCCTGGTAACTAAAGGGGATGAGATCTCCTTTTTAGGAACAGGTGCAAAGACCGGCCTGGCTGCTGTTTTTGAAAAGGTGCCCGATCTTATTGAAAAACTCTCTGAAAAAGCCAACAAAAAAGAGAACCTTTAAGGTGATGTGGATTGTTCATGCAGGGGTTGAGGAAGTTACTGTACTCAATTACCCTGCTGTCCTCGCTTTGACAGTTTTTCAAGGTGTCTGGGGGGAACAGCTTCCAAAGCTTTTGATTATAACTTGTTTATTCCCAGTCACTAAAAATTTTATCTTTCATTTTAACGCTCTTTCAACAGGAGGGAATCTCTTATTTTTATAAATATTGGAAATATTCCAATTAATAGGAAATTATCCAATAATGGAAAAGAATAAAGCTATTTTACATCTCGACCTGGACACTTTTTTCGTGTCTGTAGAGCGCAGGTTGCATCCCGAGCTTAATAACCGTCCGGTGCTGGTGGGTGGTTTGGGAGATCGCGGGGTGGTGGCGGCATGTAGTTATGAAACGCGGCGTTCATTGGCACCCTTTCTGTCCGCAAGATTCCCATAACAGGGCCAAGCCTACCCGGCTCAAAATTTTAATTAAATTTATTCGAAAAACCTAATTTCGTACCTTTGATAAAAGCTTGATGACTATGGATTTAGAAATAAGAAAAAAAGAATTTGTGCGGGAATTTCTGAAAGTTCAGAATGAAGAGATAATTATTCAACTTGAGAATATTCTTCGGAAGGAAAATAAATCTGTTCAAGATAAGGCCGAACCCATGAGTGTAGAAGAACTTAATTTAAGAATTGACAAATCCATGGATGATTCCCGAAGCGGGAAACTCGTCGAGGCCTCCGACTTAAAAGCCAGAATGAAAAAGTGGAGTTAGGCATCTATTGGACTGAATTCGCAGTTAGAGAATTTGAAAATATCTTTGAATATTATTCCGAAAAAGCAAGTCCTCAGGTTGCCCGAAAATTGACAAACGGAATCTATAATGAAACTCTTAAATTAAAATCACAGCCTGAAATTGGTCAAATCGAGGAGTTACTTAGAGAACGCTCTGGGGAATTCCGTTATTTGATTTATAAAAGCTATAAAATTATTTATTTGCTCAACTATCAGAAAGACCGGATTGAAATACTGGATGTTTTTGATACCCGACAAAATCCACGAAAAATAAAAAGAACTGAATAGAGAAATTGTCTATTCCGGTGAAATTCTTTTTTCTCTCCTTATCTTTCTCTACTATAATTTTTTGTAGATAACCTTCCTCAAAGAAGCTGGTTTTTTATTGTCTAAATTCAATTATAAGAATTTTTCTCCTTTTTAACAGCTTGCTTTATTCTTCTTATTCCAATTATTTCTAATTTTGGAAATATTCCAATTAATAGGAAATTATCCAATAATGGAGAAGAATAAAGCTATCTTACATCTCGACCTGGACACTTTTTTCGTGTCTGTAGAGCGCAAGTTGCATCCCGAGCTTAATAACCGTCCGGTGCTGGTGGGTGGTTTGGGAGATCGCGGGGTGGTGGCGGCATGTAGTTATGAAACGCGCCGCTATGGAGTACACTCGGGCATGGCGATGAAAGTGGCCCGGCAGCTGTGTCCCGCCGCCACTATTATCAAGGGAGAAACCACCACTTACAGTAAATATTCCAACGAGGTAACCGAGATCATACAGAATAAAGTGCCCGCTTTTGAGAAAGCGAGTATCGACGAATTCTACGCCGATCTTACGGGTATGGACCGCTTCTTTGGCACCTACCAGTTTGCCACCGAGCTGCGAAAGGAGATCATTCGTGAAAGCGGCCTTCCTATTTCCTTTGGCCTCTCCCGCAATAAAGTGGTGTCAAAGATCGCCACGCCACGGGCGAGGCCAAGCCTAATAATCAAATCCTCATAGAAAGCGGCCGCGAAAGGTCATTCTTGGCACCCCTGTCTGTGCGTTTCGTAATTCTAAAAACTAACTTCAAAAAAAGCTTTTTCAATTCCTTATAAATTTTCGGAAAGAAAGAATAACTAGAATTGAATGGTTATTAAAATTACTTATTCCTCCAAAATGAATCTTAAAACTGTAGGAATTAACTGAAAATTGTAGGAGTTAACCGACCTTTTTATTCTTATATCGAAAACTGTTCCAGGACGTAGTTTTATTTTTTTGGATTCACTACTTTCGGTTTAAATAAATAAAAATCAACCTATTATGAAAAGAATTTTCTTGTTGTCTATGTTAGGATTAAACTTTGCAGCTTGTTCTGTGGACCAAGTTGAAATGGATATTAATGAAAATGAAATTCAGGAATTAAATGCTGTTTTGAATACAACCGGGTGCGAGCCAACTATCCATAACTTTGGAGAAGCCGGGAGTATAGAAGTGTCGAATGATGAGAACAATTTATATATAAAGATCTTGCCAGAACCGGGTTTTGAATTGGATAATGTAAAGTTACATATTGCCAACTCCCTGGTGGATTTTCCAACTGCTGGATCGGGATCAGGAAATTTGCCTCCCGGCCAAATGCATTATAAGGTAAACAATCCCGATTCTGAAGGACACACTTTTGAATTTGATTTGGTTGATTATCCTGCAAGTTTCTACATTGCCTCTCAATCTACATTTTTCAAAGACGACAATTCGTATAGTGTTTGGGCTGGAACTCCTGCAGATAATAAAGGGAATTGGGCATATTTTGAATATACCGTGCAGGAATGTGAAGTTGAATGTACCGAGTTTTTAGGCCCGGATAATATTGGTGAAGAGCTCACAGTGACAGGTACAGAAGGATTGACTGATATTAGAGGGTGGACTTTTGGAGACTTTGAGAATTATGTATGGGATACATTATTGGAAGGCGCCCCTGAAGGTGGAGACTTCAACCCTTCTCTTCAATATATTTTTGACAACTTAAGCAGTGTGCCGTACGGGTTCCATAGCTCAACTTATACAGTAACTGTAGGTGATTGTCAAGATTCTATAGTTATTGGAGCAACAGTAATATGTGAAAATGCAGGTTGTCAAAGCAATTAATTAGTCTTTAGAGATTTTATCAAATTCTAAACAGGAGTCCCCAATTGGACTACTCCCAAAAATTGGACGGGTTAAAAAAATTAAATTTTCTGAATGAGCTCGATATTATATTGGGCTCATTTCTTTTAGGTTAAGTCTTTTTCTGTCATGTTTTTAATTGGTTTAGATAATACAGTTCCGATTTAAGAGTCTCCAAAGAAGTTTTCAAAATAGAGCTTCTTGTCTTTGACTTTAAACTCGGTAACTTCCGTTACCCCTGGATGATTTGTGTTTTTTCTTCTAGCTCTTTCTGATTGAACTAAGGTATGAAGCTTTTTTAGGTAAACATTTTCTGCTCTAAGTTCAGCTAACTCATCTAAGAGTTGCTCCTCACGTCATAGGTTTTTTTGGTTTTAGGCATAGGTTTAGATCTTCCTCGGTTTTCCTTAGACAAACCTTCTGGCCCTTCCTCATCATAAATCTTTACCCATTTGACTAAAGTTTCCAAAGTAGGAATCTTGAAGAGCACACAAGTCTCCTGGAAAGATAAAGAATTCCTTCTCATCTCTAATATCACTTTAATCTTAAACTCGAAGAATGTTTATTTTTTATAGCTTAAGTCCCTTGGCACTATGGGTTTTTATAAAAAGAAATCCATTTTATGAACCATAATCTACACAACGGGTAAAATGCATTAATAGAATTAATATGAATAATAATTAAGCCTCACGAAATCAACTTGATAGATGAAAGAAAGTTTAATGAAACTCTATATAAATTTAACAATTATATAAATGTTTATCAATTTCCTATTTTATACTTTCGAAGTAAATTTAAAAAAACAATATTTATGAAAAATTTTTACATGTTAGCCATTTTAAGCTTTTGGTTTATGGCTTGTTCTGTTGAGGATGATGGGCTTGAATTAAATACCAATAATGATTCAGAACTCAATGCAACTATGGAATGCACTGATTTCTTGGGTTCTGATAACTTTACTGGAAGTCTTACTGTAAGGAATAAAGCGGGAGTGACTGATATTAAAGGATGGACGGTTGAAGATTTGAAAGAATATGTGTTTACCAACTTATTGGAAAGTGGTGTTCCTCAGGATGGGGTTTTTAGTCCCACCCTTCAAAGTATTGTTGATAAGTTTAATAATGGAACTGTTCCACAAGGTCTATTCACTACTACATATACAGCTAGTGTAAATGGTTGTACAGATTCTGTTAGAGTTGGAGCAACCGTAGATGGTGTGCCCTGCACTGAGTTTCTTGGGGAAGATAATCTTAGCGGAGTGCTTAGTGTGACTGATATTACAGGTTGGACTGCTGAAGATTTGAAAAATTATTTGTTTGCTAATTTATTAGAGAGTGGTGTTCCTGAGAATGGAGTTTTCGATCCAACGCTCCAAAGTATTGTTGATAAATTTAATGATGGAACGGTTCCACAGGGGCTCTTTACCACCACATACATCGCCAGGGTAGATGGTTGTCCAGATTCTGTGAAAATTGGAGCAACCATAGAGAGTCCGTTGCCCTGTACTGAATTTTTAGGTGAAGATAATCTTAGCGGAGAGCTTACTGTAAGAAATAAAGCAGGAGTGACGGATATTAAAGGTTGGACAGTTCAGGATTTAGAAGATTACGTTTTTGCCAATTTATTAGAAAGTGGTGTTCCTGAGGATGGAGTTTTTAGTCCTACGCTTCAAAGTCTTCATGATAGATTCAATGATGGAACTGTTCCACAAGGTCTCTTTACCACAACATATACTGCTACTGTAAATGGTTGTACCGATTCTGTTAAAATTGGAGCTACTATTGACGGTAAGGTGCCGTGTACTGAGTTTTTAGGGGAAGATAATCTTAGTGGAGAGCTTACTGTAAGAAATAGAGCAGGAGTGACTGATATTAAGGGCTGGACAGTTCAGGATTTAGAAGACTACGTTTTTGCCAATTTATTAGAAAGTGGTGTTCCTGAGGATGGAGTTTTCAGTCCTACACTTCAAAGTCTTCATGATAAATTTAATGATGGAACTGTTCCCCAAGGTCTCTTTACCATTACATATACTGCTACTGTAAATGGTTGTACCGATTCAGTAAAAATTGGAGCTACTATTGATGGCTGCACTGAGTTTTTAGGTGCAGATAATCTTAGTGGAAAGCTTACAGTTAGAAATAAAGCTGGAGTGACTGATATTAAGGGCTGGACAGCTGTAGATTTGAGAAACTATGTGTTTTCTAACCTTTTAAAAAGTGATGCTCCTACAAATGGAACTTTCAATCCTACTCTTCAAAGTATTGTTGATAAATTTAATAATGGAACTGTTCCACAAGGTCTTTTTTCAACCACATACACGGCTACTGTAAATGGTTGTACCGACTCTGTTAAGGTTGGAGCTACTGTAGATTAATTTCCTATTCATACTTATAAATACAAAAGGAGCTAAAAATTTAGCTCCTTTTGTATTTATAGATTCTATCATTTATTTAAAGTTTTTTTTAACGCTCTTCAAACAGGAGGGAATCTCTTATTTTTATAATTTTGGAAATATTCCAATTAATAGGAAATTATCCAATAATGGAGAAGAATAAAGCTATCTTACATCTCGACCTGGACACTTTTTTCGTGTCTGTAGAGCGCAAGTTGCATCCCGAGCTTAATAACCGTCCGGTGCTGGTGGGTGGTTTGGGAGATCGCGGGGTGGTGGCGGCATGTAGTTATGAAACGCGCCGGTACGGGGTGCATTCGGGCATGGCGATGAAAGTGGCCCGGCAGCTGTGTCCCGCCGCCACTATTATCAAGGGAGAAACCACCACTTACAGTAAATATTCCAACGAGGTAACCGAGATCATACAGAATAAAGTGCCCGCTTTTGAGAAAGCGAGTATCGACGAATTCTACGCCGATCTTACGGGTATGGACCGCTTCTTTGGCACCTACCAGTTTGCCACCGAGCTGCGAAAGGAGATCATCCGCGAAAGCGGACTCCCCATTTCCTTTGGCCTCTCCCGCAATAAAGTGGTGTCAAAGATCGCCACGGGCGAGGCCAAGCCTAATAATCAAATCCTCATAGAAAGCGGCGGCGAAAGGTCATTCTTGGCACCCCTGTCTGTGCGTAAGATCCCAATGATAGGAGCCAAGACCTTTCAGACGTTGCTGGGGCTGGGCGTGCGGGAAATAAAGACCATACAGGAGATGCCGGTGGAGATGATGGAAAGTGTGCTGGGCAAAAACGGGCGTATCATATGGAAACGGGCGCACGGGATCGATGAGGTGCCTATCATTCCGTTTCATGAGCGCAAATCTATCTCGGCCGAACGTACTTTTCACCGGGACACTATTGATATGGTACAGTTAAATGCCACCCTCACCGCTATGACCGAGAGCCTGGCGTACCAGCTGCGGCGCGGGGATAAGCTTACGTCGAATATAAGTGTGAAGATTCGGTATTCAGATTTTAATACCTATACCAAACAGGCGAGCATTCCCTACACCAGCGCCGATCATATTTTGATCCCCAAGATCGAAGAACTCTTTAGGCAGCTGTACAACCGGCGGTTGTTGATAAGGCTGGTGGGAGTGAAGTTTGGCGGACTCGTAGGCGGGCATTACCAGATCAATCTTTTTGATGACAGCGAGGAAATGCTGGACCTGTATAATTCCATTGACCGCATTAGGAACAGGTTTGGGGAGAACAGCGTGATGCGGGCATCGACCATTGGCGGCACCAGCATAGGCGGAAGACAAAACTCCTTCGACGGCGCCCCACCTATGTTGTATGCGCATAGACAAAATTAATCTTCGCCCTTTGGGCGGTTCAAGGTTTAAAGTTCAAGGTTTAAAATTGATTTGAAGATGAAAAAAAGAAATTCCAAAATCCAGGCACCAAATTCCAATAGGAAATTTGGAGATGTGATGATTTGAAAATCTGAAGATGAGATGTAATTCTCCCCGTCAGTTCGAGTGAATCTGGAACTGCGTGAGCAGGGACAGATTTGTATCGGGAACAAGGGAGTGACTGCCCGGCCTTCTTCTCGATACAATTTTCCCTCGCTCGCGCTCAGAAAAAATCACTCGAAGTGACGGCAGGAGAAAGTCTTGGTTCTTGATTCTTGTAGCGCAGCGATCTTGGATCTTTTCATAAAAATTTGATCAAAACATGTATCTGAACAACCACACCTATTACTCCCTTCGCTACGGGACTTTCCCAGAGAAGGAACTGTGTGACCTGGCGGAAGAGAATGAGGCAACTGCAGTGGCGGTGACCGATATCAACAACACCTCGGCCTGCCTCAGCTTTTTGAAGACGGCTCAAAAATATAATTTTAAGGCCCTTATCGGGATCGATTTTAGAAATGGGGTGCAGCAGCAATATGTGGGACTGGCGCGGAATAATAATGGTTTTAAGCAGCTCAACGATCACCTCTCTACACACCTTCACCACGATAAGGAATTCGCTGCTGAAGCTCCGCTGCTGGAGGATTGCTGGTTTATTTATCCGCTGGAGCAGGTGATGAGGTGCCAAAAATGGCATTTTAGGGAGGATGAGTTTATTGGCATTTCCGTGGAGAGCCTGCGTAAACTGAAATTCTCAAAGTACCTGCAGCTGCAGGATAAATTGGTGCTGCTGCAAACAGTAAGCTTCCGGAATAAAAGAGATTACAATGCTCACCGCCTGCTGCGGGCCATTGATAAGAACATTTTGTTAAGTCAGCTGCCCGAAGTAGAACAGGGCTCTCCCACTCATAAAATGTTACCCGAAAATTCCCTTTTTGAAACCTTTGCAGATTATCCTTTTATCCCTGAAAATACGCAGCGCCTTATCGATGGCTGCGAGGTCAACTTTAGTTTTGACAGCGCCCGCCAAAACCGAAACCTGCAGATCTTTGGCAACAGCAAAGAGGAAGATGCTGAAGTGCTAAGGGCACTTTGCTATAAAAAACTGCCGCGCCGTTATCCCAACGCCAATTCCGAAACTCTGGTGCGGGTAGAGAAGGAGCTGGACGCGATCATTAGCCTGGGTTTTGTGTCTTACTTTTTAATCAACCACGATATCGTGGAGTATGCCAAATCGAAGAATTACCCGTTCATTGGCCGGGGCAGCGGGGCGAATTCGGTGGTGGCTTACATCATTGGCATCACCAATGTAGATCCCATTGAACTCAATCTTTATTTTGAGCGCTTTATCAATGCGAGCCGTCACTCGCCGCCCGACTTTGATATCGACTTCTCCTGGAAAGACCGGCAGGATGTGACCAATTATATTTTCCGAAGATATAAGAATACTGCGTTGCTGGCTACTTATGTTACTTTTAAGCGGCGGGCTGTAATAAGGGAGCTGGGGAAAGTTTTCGGGTTACCCAAAGCAGAGATCGACAAGCTTTCTTCAGGCTATTTTGATCCTAAGGATATTGATGAGATGGAGAAACTGGTGTTCCGCTACAGTGGATTGATCGCCGGATTTCCTAATTATCTGAGTGTACACTCCGGCGGAATTGCCATTTTACAGGAGCCAATCCATCAATATGCCGCCACTTTTTTGCCGCCCAAGGGCTTTGCGACCATTCAGTTTGATATGAATATCGCCGAAGACGTGGGCATTTTTAAATTTGATATCCTCGCCCAGCGTGGCCTTTCCAAGATCACCGATGCCATTGAGATCATTAGGGAGAATCAATCGGGAGCTGAAATTGAAGACATGGAGAATATTTCGGTTTTCAAGAATGATCCCAACATTAACAACCTGCTGCGCACGGGCGACTGCATGGGCGTGTTCTATGTGGAGTCGCCTGCCATGCGCGGACTTTTTCAGAAATTACAAACAAATGATTACCTGGGGCTGGTAGCGGCAAGTTCCATCATACGACCGGGAGTTTCCAACGGCGGCATGAAAGAGGAGTACATTAAGCGCCACCGCGATCCCAACCGGCGTAAACAGGCGCATCCTGTTTTAGCTGAAATTCTTTCTGAAACTTATGGCGTGATGGTGTACCAGGAAGATGTGCTCAAGATCGCCCACTATTTCGCCGGCCTCTCCCTTGAGGAAGCCGATATTCTGCGCCGTGGCATGAGCGGGAAAAAACGAAACGAGGTGGATTTTCGAAAACTGGAGGATAAATTCCGCAACAACTGCAGGGAGAAGGGATATTCCGAAGAACTTATTGAAGAGGTATGGACACAGATCATGTCCTTTGCCGGCTACGCTTTTCCGAAGGGACATTCGGCCTCCTATGCCGTGGAGAGTTACCAGAGTCTTTATCTTAAATTTTACTTTCCGCTGGAGTTCATGGTTGCCTGTCTCAATAATGGCGGTGGTTTTTATGATGTGGAAACTTACATCCAGGAGATACGCAAGTGCGGCGGAAGGGTGCATCCGCCATGTATCAACAAAAGCGATCATCACACTGTCATCTATGGAAAGGATATCTACCTGGGGCTGGGTTACATCAAGGAGCTGGAGATAAAGGTGGTGCAGCGCATCCTGGAGGATCGTAATTTCTTCGGAAGCTATAAATCTTTTGATGACTTTATCGACCGGGTGCCCATCTCCATTGAACAGTTGAGTATCCTGCTGAAGATTGATGCCTTCCGCTTCACCGGTGTGGATAAACATCACCTGCTGTGGAAAGCTTATTTCAAACTCAACCGCACCCGCACCCGCAGCGGACAAACCCTGTTGTTTCGTCCGCCGCACCGCGATTTCGACCTGCCCGAACTATCACATTCCATGCTCATAGATGCCTATGACCAGATGGAGCTGCTGGGATTTTCTTTGCACGATCACTTCAAACTGCTCAGGCCTGAAGCCTATCAAAAGCTGAAACGACCGGGAGTGGTGATGGGTAAAGATCTGAAACAGCATATAGGTAAAACAATAGAGATCTACGGGCATCTCATCACCGCCAAACGTACGCCCACTATCAACCGGCAGTACATGTGCTTTGGGACTTTCTACGACCGTGCGGGTTATATTTTCGATACAGTACAATTCCCCCGGGCGGCAGAGCGGTTTCCGCTGCACAGCAAGGGGATCTATCTATGTAAAGGAAAGGTAGTGGAGGAGCTGGATTATATATGCATCAACATAGAATGGCTTGAAAGACAGGAAACAGTAGGAGATCCAAGATATTTAAGCAGTACGAGGATGAAGATTTCTTTTAAGGAAGATGGGAAGGGGATGATCTTAAAGTAGATGCTTTTTTCGTTTTTCCCCACCCTAAAGGGAGCCGAAAAAAGCATCGGTTTCAAAAGGGAATTCTACTAAAAACCATTCCCTCCCTTTAGGGTCGGGGGAAAGGAACGGGTTGGAATAATGATTATTTTTTCGTTTTTCCCTCCCGATCGTTATCGGGGCTAAAGGGAGCCGAAAAAAGCATCGGTTAGAAAAGGGAATTCTACTGAAATCCATTCCCTCCCTTTAGGGTCGGGGGAAAGGAACGGGTTGGAATAATGATTATTTTTTCGTTTTTCCCTCCCGATCGTTATCGGGGCTAAAGGGAGCCGAAAAAAGCATCGGTTAGAAAAGGGAATTCTACTGAAATCCATTCCCTCCCTTTAGGGCCGGGGGAAAGGAATGGGTTGGAAAGATGATTATTTTTTCGTTTTTCCCTCCCGATAGCTATCGGGGCTAAAGAGTTGAAAAAGCATCAGTTAGAAAAGGGAATTCTGCTAAAATCCATTCCCTCGCTTTAGGGTCGGGGGAAAGGAATGGATTTATCCTATCTGTTACTTTTTATTAATTCTATTTTCTCCTCAATTTCCTGCAGAACATCATCAGTGTGATTTAAAATATTTTTATTAGTAAACCTTATGAGGTTAAGATGGTTCAATCTAAGAATTTCGGTTCTTTCCAGATCCCTTTTATTTTGGTCAAGAGTTTCATGATATTTACCATCTACTTCAATAGCCAATCTCAAAGAATGGCTGTAGAAATCGACAATATAATACTGAACAGGATGTTGTCTACGAAATTTATAAAGGGAAAACGGAGGATTTTGAAGTTTTTCCCACAGAAGGATTTCAGCCGGAGTCATATTTTTGCGAAGGAATTTCGCTCTTCCGAAGTTTTCAGGAGGAGCTCCTTTCCACATCCCATCCTGGTGGTAAAGATCATCTTTCATCGGTAATATATTAGGTTTATTGGAAAATAACTGCGCACTAAAGCACTGCTAATTGCCTACTAAATTTCCTCTTTCCCAACAGGATGATCTTCGTACCAGTCGTCGAAGGTTTTTTCTGTAGAATAATTGTCGGTGATGACCTTATAAACGGTAAGGAGCCACCATGCCTGGCCGGATATTACGGTATAGAAGACTATGTCATAAGAAACGTTGTAGAATACCATTACCGCTACTGAGACCAGTAGAAGGGTCGCAACGATGACATAAAAATGGGCTGAAATTCTCATATCATTAAGATAGCAAAGAACGGCGGCACAATGAGTTAACGGACTAATAAATCAATCCAATTTAGCAGAAGTTTGACTTTTCGTTAAGATATTCCTTAAGAGCAATAGAAAGGCGCTTAGTGGCAGGAAAATGCTGCTGTAGGCGAGCAGGCGAAAGTAATCTCCAAAAAGCGGAAGTTCAAGCCAGGTCACAGTTCCTTTGTAGAAAATAAGGGTTTCGGTCATAAGAAAGGCAGCAAAATAGAGCCAGAAAATCCATTTTGGAAGTTGCAGGAGCCTGGTGTGAGAGAGGAAAGCAAGAAGGGAAATGGTCACGACACCCAAAAAAACCCAGTGCAGGTAACCTATGACAAAATCGGGAAAGCTAAAAGCCAGATTGGCGAACCAGGGAATAGCCGATAAAAGCTGTAACAGGAGCTTAAAGATGAGCACAATCCCTGCTATGCTTAGCAGGAGTTTAAAAAATGGAGAAAAACGAAGTCGTTTCCAAAAAGGGATAACGATCTTCCAAAACTTCACAAATGCAGTGATTTGCAGGATTGCTCCCAAACCACCTAAAACATAGTAGATCCAATGCGGCTTTGTCCAGAGAACCGACAGGAAAAAACCAAGAACCACTGCAGCATTGAGGTGCCAGAAGAAGCTTTTAAAAACCTCTTTTTGAGGCTTTAGGTTTTGCTGTTCCATGAAGTAGAAAAAAATTCCGAGGAGCGCGAGGATGAACCATGCGTTATATTGAAAATGCAGGTAAAAATATATTGACAACTTGTACCAGATGCTGGTATTACCCAAAGTGGCCATAACACCGCCTATGGCCCAGGGACCAATACTGGAGATAACCATATACCACAGGGATGCTCTAATGAGTTTAAAGGAATAGGTGTTTTTAAAGGGCGGCGGAGTCTTCTTCAGGATAAACCAGGCCATAAAATAGGAGGCAATGAGAAAGAGCGTGGAAAATATGATCGAAAAAAGAGCATATCCTGTGAAGGGAAATGTGACCAGCATTCCTACTAAGGTAATTTGTGTAAACCAGAAAATACGTTTATAGATCTTTCCGAAGCCGGCTTCAGAAAAATACATTTTATAGATAAGCGTGGTAAGGGCAATATATACCCAACCCAGCAATGCGATATGCGAATGGGAATGAACAACATACCTGAAGTTGGCAGGGATGGGAATAACAAAAAAGAACCGGAGGAACACTCCCAGCAGCCCTACGAGGAAGAAATATCCAAGGGCAATGTTGGTGTGCTTTTTAAGATCAATCATGTTTTAAAAGTAGGAAAAAGAGAGGAGGCAAAAAACTGCCTTTTTAACACCCCAAAAAATGGAATATAAAAACAGCTTTTTGCCTCCTCAGTAAATTTAGGTTTATACTTCTACGGGTTCTTCTTTTCGTAGTTTTTCTTTTTTAGATTGCGGTAACTTCTTGCGGCTGTCAAGAGTGAAGACAAACCATACAAAGGCAAACAGGCCTACTGCAAAAATTGTATCTCCAATTGCTCGCATCCAGCGCAGCGTATCCATTCCCGGTTGCTGCATAAATTCGGCAGAACGGGCATACCACATTCCTTCATTTACACTGGCTACTGTTTGTAACAGGCCTATTGGAAGGACACTGAGCAGCACCATGAGAATAAGTCCTATATTAATAGACCAGAAGGAGAAACTTAACAGTTTATCATTCCAAACCTGTACTCTGTAAAGACTTCTAAGAACAAACAGCATGAGGCCTATACCAAGGAAACCATATACTCCAAAAAGAGCCGTGTGTGCATGAACTGCGGTAGTATTTAATCCCTGCATGTAGTAAAGGGCGATTGGAGGATTGATGATAAATCCAAAGATCCCTGCTCCCAAAAAGTTCCAGAAGGCGACAGCTATAAGGCAGTAAATAGGCCATTTGTAATCCTTAAGCCATTCTGTTGCCTTAGACAATTTATAGTTTTCATAAACTTCATAGCCTATCAATACCAGTGGCACTACTTCAAGGGCGCTAAAGGTCGCTCCTAAAGCCATTACAGCTGTTGGGGTACCACTAAAATAGAGGTGGTGAAAGGTTCCAAGAATACCTCCCGAAAGGAAGATCACGGTGGCTAGCAGCACACTCAAGGTCGCAGTTTTGGTACGTAGTAAGCCCAGTCTTACAAAAAGGAAGGCAGATACTACTGTGGCAAATACTTCAAAGAAGCCCTCTACCCAAAGGTGTACCACCCACCAGCGCCAGTATTCGGCAATCGCGAGATTTGTTTGTCTTCCCCACATGAGTCCTGCTCCGTAAAACAGGGCAATGGCTGCGGAAGAAACAAGGAACATGATAAGCAGGTTTCTTTCTGAAGTTCTTTGGCGTATTACAGGAATAAGTGGTCTCACCATAAGCGCGAGCCATACAAAGAGCCCTACAAACAGGAATATTTGCCAGAATCTTCCCAGGTCCACATACTCATAACCCTGGTGTCCAAACCAGAAGTTCTCTGCCAGTCCAAGTTTTTGCATGATTCCCATCCATTGTCCGGCCATAGAACCAAATACAATGATCAACAGGCATACGAACAAAAAGTTGACTCCGAATTTCTGAAATTTAGGATCTTTTCCTGAAACCGCAGGTGCTATATAAAGTCCTGTGCCCAGCCAGGCAGTGGCGATCCAGAGAATTCCCAGTTGCACGTGCCAGGTACGGGATATTGAATAGGGGAGAAGTTCGGCGAGGTCAAGACCATAGAAACCATCTCCTTCAACCCCGTAATGTGCAGTTACTACTCCAAAGGTTACCTGGATAAGAATGAGAACACATACAATCCAAATGTACTTTTTCACCGCCAGCATAGAAGGCGTAATGGTTTGATCCATTAAAGGATCTTTCACCGGCCTTTCCAGTTCTTCCTCTTCTTTCATGCGGGCATGATAGAATACCATTAGGCCAATCCCTACCAGGAGAAGGATGATACTTAATCCGGTCCAGATCAAAAGATCTCCGGTTGCCTTGTTGCCCACCAAATCATCTGGGGGCCAGTTATGGGTGTAGGAGACATCACTTCCGGGCCGTTCTGTAACAGTTGCCCAGGTGGCCCAGAAAAAGAATCCGGCCATTTGATGCATCCTTGTCTCGTCCTTAATAGAATTGGGAGGTATGGCATAGTAATCTCTCAATTCATCCAGTTCGGGGTTCTCCATAAAGAGTCCGCGGTAATAATCACTAAGATATTCTGCGGCTTTTGCTCTCATAGGAGAGATGGTTATGGTATTATCGGCTTCATTATAGGTGTTCTTTCTCAACTCCAGTTGCAGCCTTCTTTCAAGGAGGGCTTGTTTTTCACTTTCCAGTTCCCCGTAAGTTTGCCCATAATCTTCCTGCGACCATTCGCCGAGGATAAACAATGCCTCCCGGTGAAGCCAGTCTGCAGTCCAATCAGGGGCCTGGTACGCTCCGTGGCCCCATATGGAGCCAACTTCCTGGCCACCCATACTTTGCCAAACATTCTGTCCGTCTTTAATATCCTGACCTTCGAAAACAATCTCTCCCTCGGTAGTGACTATTTTGTCCGGCATTGGAGGCGCTTTCTGGTAGATCTCAAAGCCATAATAACCAAGGATGGCAAAGGATGCAGTCACAACCGTGAGGAAAACGATCCATAATTTTCTTTCTTTACTCATTCGTGTCTAATTAAAAGCCGAAAAAGAATTAGAGACCTGTGACTTACAGGCTGTTTCTTTTTCGGCGGGGTTGGGGATTTAATTCAATGATCTGTCGGTGTTATGAACGGAGTTCTTTTTCAAGCTTTAGAGCCTTTGGGAAAAGAATATTGTTCTCAAGATGCACATGCTGGTGTAGATCCTGCTCAAATTCTTCCAGTTTCGCGTAGAAAGCTCTGTAGGTGTTACAGGCGCCTTGAGGCGGAGTATAACTGCTGCTTAATTCGGAAATTCTTCTAAGTAGTTCCCCGGCATCTTCGTGCTCGATCTCCATCATTTTAATGGGATTGTCTACGGTGCCAAAATTTGCTGCAGGTAATTCCTTATTTTCTTTTTTTGCCTGAACCATCTTTTTGACGAACGGGAACAGGATTAACTCTTCTTTTTTAAGGTGAGCGCTTAATTCCCCGGCTACCTGCTTTACAAGATCTTTTATCTCCAGCAGTTCGTAGTAATGTCCTCCATGAACCTGTGCAACTCTCTCGGAATACTGTAGTAGGAGTGGGATGTTTTCTTCAACGTAGCTGTGGTGCACATTAATGATGTGATCTGTAAGGAAATCAAGTTCCCATCTATTGTAATTTGTAGCCTTTGATGTGTCCTGATCTACATTGAGGAGGTCCTGGCTCAAAAGGTTATAGTCTACTTTGTATTTTTCACAGGCTTTTTCAAGGCTAATGCCGCCGCCGCAACAAAAATCGATACCGTATTTTTTAAAGATGTGTGCAGTTTTGATGTTTTCGGTTACCATTTCTGCAACTGTTTTTGCTTGTAAATTTTCCATGATCATATGTTTTAGATTAACAGGAGTTTATTTTTCAGGTACAAAGATCAAAGATTGATAAAGGCTGGTTTATGAGTCGGGTCATAAAAGACAAATTTGTCCTAATTATTTTTAGAAGCAAAAAAAAACGCCTCCGGGATTGGAGGCGTCAACTTTAAAAACAATCTAATAACACTAAACTAAAACAACCTGTTAACCATGTAAAACCAATAATGGCAGCTGATTTATAAACGGAATATTTTCATTCTCCTCGTTGCGCAGAAATTTTTGGCACAAGTTAAGGTTCTTTGCAGCCAATACGATCATGTCTACATCGCGGTTGGCAATAAGTATTTTCTTGGGACTTTGATCTTTATAGGTGTAATAGGTCTGTAGCACCGGAATTCTGGGAGAAAAAGAATCCTGCAGGAAATCCCGGTTCTTAATTTGTTCGGTCGAGGGTTCCTTATCATTGTTGAAAATTTCCAGGATCTTTACGTTAGCCTTTGAAAGGGAAGCGAGATTAAGGAGAGTGCGCAAAACCTTACTCCCGTAATGGATCTTATAATCTGTAGGGAAAAGGATCTTTTTGTGTTCTTTAAAAGAAGCGTGTTCCGAAATTGCAAGCACGGGACACTTGACCTTCATCATAACGTCTGAAGTGTTTTTGCCTATAACGACACCTTCATTATTGGTTTTTCCTTTGGTGCCCATAAGGATTAGATCTATCTGTTTTTCCTGTACCTTGGCTCTTACGGCATTGATGAGGTAATCTGCCTTAAAACAAATATTAAAGGTATGTTCTGGATTAGTACGTATACTTTGCAGCCATTCAAGCAAACTGTCAAAATTCGCCTGCACTTCCTGGGACATTGACATATATCCAGTCGCCATTTTATTTACTGGAACCGGGAAAACATGTAGCAAATGAAAATTGCAGGGAGTGTCCTTAAAGAACTGCAGCGCATATGCTGCGGCATTCCTGCTATTTTCAGAAAAATCTGTGGGCAATAAGATATTCATCATCTGTCACATCTATTTACCCCGCAAAAATATGCAGGATGCATAGTGGAAAAAATGATGAACATCAGTTATTGAACTATTCTAAATAATAAGGAGGATCAACTAATTTTTTTGAGTGCTTCCACGTTAAGAAGCTTGATATTACGGCCTTCTATTTCCAGCAAACCTTCCTTCTTAAAATCTGATAACGTACGTATAAGAGTTTCTGAAGCCATACCTGCCACACTGGCAAGGTCGCTCCTGGAGATCCTGATGCTCTGGGTTGGATGCCTTCTTATTTTTTGAGAGAATAACAGAATGGTGCGTGCTGCCTTTTTTCGAACCGACCCATAGGCCATTTCCAGTAGTTGCCCTTTAATTCCTGCCAGGTTATCACCCAATACATCTATTAATTCAAGAGTGATGTTGCTGTTATTCATAAGAATATGCTTCAGCTCCTCTTTGGAAACAGCATAAACCCTTGTTTCCTCCATGGCGGTAGCATATTCGGTATAGGTGTCACTCTTTTTAAAAGAGGTATTTCCGAAGAAATCTCCTTCCTTATATAAAGAGGTAATAAGTTCTTTCCCATACTCATCCATACGATGACTCTTCACAACTCCTTTATCTATGAAGAAAAAATGGTTCCCCAGCTTCCCTTCTTCGTAGATGGTTTCACCCGCCTTAAAGGTTTGCTGTTCGTATTTTTTAACTTCCTCCCTTAGTTCCTGAAGGGAATTGATCTTTTGCTGAGAGTCTTCCTGCGCAGGAGGATTTTTGGTTTCCTGAATTTTATTAAGGATAGCCACTTTTGCCAGGCGGCTTTCTATGGCGCTTATTAGTTCTTCTTCTTCGAAAGGTTTGGTGAGGTAATCATCTGCCCCCAGGTCCATGCCGCGACGTATATCTTTATGTTCAGTTTTTGCTGAAAGAAAGATAAACGGGATGTGGCGGGTTTGAGGATCTTCAGAAAGAGCCTGAAGTACTCCATAGCCGTCCATTTCTGGCATCATAATATCACAGATTATAATGTTTGGGAGTTCCTGTCGTGCCACCTCCAGGCCGGAGCGGCCATTGGCTGCCGTGATAACATTATATTCCGCAAGCTCAAGTAGTTCGGCTGTGTTTTCCCTTACTACGGTATCATCTTCTATAAAAAGTACTTTTTTCATTCTTTGACTATAGGTAGTTCTACAATAAACTGGGTTCCGGAATTTTCCTTACTGCTAAAGCTTATGGTTCCTCCCAGGTTCTCCAAATGCACTTTGGCTATGTTAAGACCTATTCCTGTGCCCTGGTTTAAAAGAGCATTTTCGGCCCTAAAATATCTTTCAAAGATATGTTTTTGATCTTTATCGGGAATTCCCATTCCCTCATCTGTTACCTTAAACCTGATCTTTTTTCCTTCCACCTCAATTTCAAATCTAATTAAAGTGTCTTCCGGGGAATATTTTATTGCGTTATTCAATAGATTGGACAGGACCAGTTCCAGAATTTTTTCGTCCTGCTTAAGTACAATGTTTTCAATGTCACGGGTATATTTGATGTTTTGCCCGCTCTTAAGAGTGACATTGGCGTTATAGACTACTTCATTGACGAGTTTGCTAAGGTTGAAACTGGTGAATTTATAATTCACCCTACCACTTTCAAGCCTTTCAATAGACAAAAAGTCATTGAGGATGTTGTCCAGGTAATGAACCTTGCTCTTGATGGTGTTGAGATGTTTTTCCCTCTTTTCCTGCTGCTCTTCAAGTTTATACTTTCCTGCTAGAACCACCGAGGTTAATATACCGCTAAGCGGGGTTTTAAATTCATGAGATACCAGGGAAAGAAATTTTGTTTTCAGTTCATTGAGCTCTTTCTCTTTTTGTAAAGCTGTTTTGATCCTGTTTTCGGCCTCTTTACGACGTTTTATCTCCAGCTCCAGATTTTTGTTGGCTTTCTGAAGCTTTTCAATGCTTTCCTCCAGCTCTTTTGTCCTTATCTTGATCTTATCTTCAAGTTCGTTGTTTAGCTCGGTGATTTGACGTTGGGCTTCCTTCCTAATCGAAATGTCAATTATGAGAGACATTACATAATACTCATCCCCAATTTTGAAGGGGTTAAGACCCGCTTCTACAGGAAATTCATCCCCGTTCTTTTTCACTCCATACAGGTCACGCCCATGACCCATTTGTCTTTTTTCACTGTCTTGCAAAAACCCCTTAAAATGAGCAGGATGTGCAGAACGGTATTTTGGCGGTATCAGGAGGTTCAAAGGCTTGTTTTTAAGCTCCCCTTTTTCGTACCCGAACATTTTATCTGCCGCGAGGTTACTGCTTATAATAATTTGATTTTTATCAACTACAATAATACCTTCTGAAGCTGCTTCAAAAAGTACATTAAAAACATTCTGGTCTTTTTCAAATATTTCCAGGTGCTTATCTGCGGCGCTATTCAATATCGGTTTTTTTGGAGTGAAGGTCAAATTTAAACAATTTAGAATAACTGAGGTTTGAATGAGTTTGTTGTACAGGAAAAGAATCCCCCAAAATAGTTTAGAGGGTGTTTGTTCCCCTGTGTTTACAGGGGTTTAAATAGGTTTATAAAAGAAGAAAATTTAAAATTTTTTCGGGCTGCGGGTGGAGCCGGGGAGCCGTGGATTTTTTTAAATAAACTGAAGAAGGATTTTTAGTGATCTTGCCAGAGCACCATGGTCAATTAAAGACTAGTTGAAAATGCCTTTTTTGAAAGGGGTGTTAATATAAAAGATCCGGAGAGAAAGAATATTTCCATCCGGATCCTTTTGTTGCAGCTCTACAGTATTCAAACTTTCACGCTCTCTCCAGCACCTGTAAAAATCTACAACTATGACGCCTGCTCGTCTTCGGGCGAGACATAATCTTTATCTGCCGGTAAAAGTCGGCTTGCAAGTTTTGTCACTCCCATTGCTATAAGCACAGCAGTGATAACAAAAAGCAAAAATTTAACCATAAGATTATCCTCCAGTACATTGCTGTAAAAAGTGAGAATGATCTCTATAGCCAAAAATGCTAATTGAAAACTTGCCTTTAATATCATATGATTAAATTATGGGATAAAGATACATCTGTGGGAAATTTAATTGGCCTGTTTTTTTAGCTTTGACTCAAATTTAACTTATGACTTTCAATTGCTTAACTTAACCGGTACAACTCTCATAAAGTCTCTAAAATTCCATTATTAGGGAGGAATAAGGGAGTAACCGGGAGTTGCAGCAGGAGCCTGTTATTTTGAATCTGGAGATTTAGTTTCCTTAAATTATCCTAAAGAATCTTTAGAAGGAGATATGAGGATCTTCTTCTGTTTTTTCTATAAAATCGAACACAGATTAAACTTAAAGGGAAGTTTTTTAATCCAAAAAGAGATTGTTTAAAAAGCTATTTTTCAAGTTTAAATGTGATGACCGGGCTATTTGCGTGATTTACCAGGTCTTCGCTTATGCTGCCATTGAAAAAATGTGATAAACCTTTGCGTCCATGAGTGGCGATGCCCATAACATCTGCATTCACCTTTTTTGAGAAGTTTAATATTCCCTCTTCTACGGTATCATCGTTAAAAACGTGGAATTCATAATTGTTGAATTCTGTTTCCTCCATGTACTTTTTTAGTTTTTTATCGCAGTCGATCGTGGTCAAAAATTCATTGGCAGTATTTATATAGACCAAATGTAGCTTTGCCCCGAAAGATTCGGCCAGGGCCACCACCTTTGCCAGGGTCTTTTTCCCTGTGGTTTCCAGGTTGGTAGCAAAAATGAAATTTTTGATATTAAAGGTGGGATGGTCGTTTTTAACAACAAGCACCGGCACTTCAGATGTTCTCACAACCTTTTCGGTATTTGAACCTATGAACATTTCTTTTAAGCCCGAAGCTCCCTGAGAACCCATAACAATAAAGTCGCAGCTGTGTTTTTTGCTGGCTTCCAGGATACCGTCAAATGCCTTATTAATCTCCACAATATCGTGCACCGCAAGATCTTGAAGATAGGGGCGGGACAGCAGGTCATCGAACCTCTTTTTTGCCAGCTTCATAAAGAATAGAGCCTCGGGTAAATCGTTGGTACGTGTTTCTCCCACTGGGTTCACCATATCTGCAGGTAATTCTATCAAATGCAAAAGATAAATTTCTGCATTAAATTTTTTCGCGAGTTGAGCGGCTACTTTGAGGGCGTTTTCTGCCTTCTCCGAAAAGTCGGTCGGCACAAGGATTTTTTTCATAGGTTATTGTAAATAGGTAAGGTTGATTTAGTTATAAAACTACAAATATTTTTTCATTCAAAATCTTGTTTTCGTTCTACAAAAATATTACTATATTTGCACCGTTGAAGCGAAAAAAGAACAACGAGGGGACAGAAAGTCCCCTCTTTTTATAGCCAGACCCGGGAATGTTACAGGAGAAAGTAGAAAAATTACTGCAGGAAGCTTTCGAAGAAAATAATTCATTATTTTTAATTGAGCTCAACGTCAACGAGGCGAACCATATTACTGTCATTATAGACGGTGATGAAGGGGTGTCTGTAAATGACTGTATTGCGGTAAGCCGCAAAATAGAACATAATCTTGATCGCGAAGAGGAAGATTTTTCGCTTGATGTATCCTCGGTAGGTGTTTCGAGTCCGCTGGAAATGCCGCGGCAGTACAAAAAAAATATTGGTAGAACTCTTGCAGTTACCACTGTTGATGGAGAGAAGATCGAAGGCAAACTCACCTCTTTTGAGGATGAAAAGATCACTCTTAAGTGGAAGGCCAGGGAGCCTAAGCCTGTAGGTAAAGGAAAGGTGACTGTAAATAAAGAAGCTGTCTTGCCTTTAGAGGATGTGAAAGAGGCAAAGGTGATAATAACATTTTAATAGAATAAGATATGGAAAATATCGCGTTGATAGATTCGTTTTCAGAATTTAAGGATGATAAGTCTATAGATAAGCCAACTTTAATGGCGATCCTGGAAGAGGTGCTGCGAAGTGCTCTTAAGAAGAAGTACGGTGAAGACGACAACTTTGACATTATTGTAAACCCAGACAAAGGGGATCTTGAGATTTGGAGAAACAGGGTCGTTGTGGCCGATGGAGAGGTGGAAGATCCTAACCAGGAAATTTCCCTTACCGAAGCCCGTAAGATCGAACCCGATTTTGAGGTTGGTGAAGATGTTTCTGAAGAAGTTAAGTTGATCGACCTTGGGCGTCGCTCAATACTTTCTTTGCGTCAAAATCTTATTTCAAAGGTACACGAACACTATAATACTAATATCTACAAACACTTTAAGGAGCTTGAAGGGGAAATATATACTGCCGAAGTTCACCACATTCGCCATCGTGCGATTATCTTATTGGATGATGATGGTAATGAGATCATCCTTCCAAAGGACAGGCAAATTCCATCAGATTTCTTCCGTAAAGGAGAGAATGTGAGGGGAATCATTGAAAGTGTTGAATTAAAAGGAAATAAACCGGTTATTATTTTGTCAAGAACTTCTCCCTTATTTTTGGAGAAACTTTTTGAGCAGGAAATCCCTGAAGTTTTCGACGGTTTGATCAATGTGAAAAAAGTAGTGAGAATACCTGGTGAAAAAGCGAAAGTAGCCGTAGATTCTTATGATGACCGTATTGATCCTGTTGGTGCCTGTGTGGGTATGAAAGGATCAAGGATCCACAGTATCGTTCGCGAACTGGGGAATGAGAATATTGATGTGATCAATTATACTACTAATAACCAGTTGTTGATCACAAGGGCCCTTAGTCCTGCAAAAATCACCTCTCTTAAGATAGATGAGGAGAATAAGCGGGCAGAGGTGATGTTAAAGCCCGAAGAAGTGTCTAAAGCTATTGGTCGTGGAGGCCATAATATAAGATTGGCAGGACAATTGACAGGTTATGAAATAGATGTCTTTAGAGAAGGCGTTGAAGAAGATGTTGAATTAAGAGAATTTGCAGATGAGATCGATGACTGGGTTATCGCAGAATTTGCCAAAATTGGTCTTGATACAGCAAAAAGCATATTAGAGCAGGACGTAGAGGATCTTGTCAAGAGAACAGATCTTGAAGAAGAGACCATACGGGATGTAATGAGAGTTCTTAGAGAAGAATTTGAAGAAGAGAACAATAGTTAAGAATAAAAGAGGTTAATTTAGAGGGCAATTTATGGCTGAAGCGAAGACAATGCGATTAAATAAGGTGTTACGCGAATTCAACATTTCGTTGGATCGTGCCGTGGAATTTCTCAATTCCAAGGGGCACGAAATAGAGGCGCGTCCCACCACAAAAATTTCGGGGGAAATTTATCAGGTGCTTTCTGATGAATTCCAGACCGATAAGAGTAAGAAGGTAGAGGCGAAGGAAGTTGGAGAAGAAAAGCGCAAGGAAAAAGAAAGTCTTCGACTTGAAAGAGAAAAGGAGCAGGAAGAAAAGCGCAAACATGAGGAGAAGCAGGAGGTTATTAGAGCGAAGTCTAACCTGGAAGGCCCAAAACAGGTAGGCAGGATCGATCTGGATAAGCCTAAAACAGCTTCACCTGAAAAACCTAAAGCTCCGGCAGAAGAGACTAAAGCGCCTGAACAGCCACAGGCCAAAGCTCCTGAAGCCGCAGAACAGGAATCGCCTAAAGGAGAAGCTCCAAAAGCTGAAGCCCCAAAAGCAGAAGCTACCAAAACCGAAACTCCAAAAGCCGAAACGCCAAAAGCGGAGGCTCCAAAAGCTGAAGCTCCCAAAGCTGAAGCTCCCAAAGCAGAAACTTCAAAACCTGAAGTGAAAGCACCGGAAACTTCCGGGCAAAAGGCTGAAGAGTCTAAAGAGGAAAAACCTAAAGAGGAAAAAGCGGCCGAAGGTTCTGAGAGCAAAGAAGAAGAATCCTCTACTGTTGCTACAAAATATCAAAAACTTAGCGGCCCTAATTTTACCGGAGAGAAAATTGATCTTTCCCAGTTTAAAAAGCCTGTTAAGAAGAAGGACGAAAAAGACAAAAAAGCTGAAGAAGAGAAAGAGAAGCGTAAAAAACGTCGTCGTCGTATAAGTAAAGATGTTAAAGGTGCGCCGGGACAAGGTGGTGGTGGTTCAAGACCTAACAAACCAGCCGGGAAACGTGCCCGTCCTGTAACAAAAGAAGAGCCTAGCGAAGAAGAAGTTCAAAAGCAGGTGCGTGAGACCCTTGAGAAGTTACAGGGGAAATCCAGCAAAGGTCGTGGTGCCAAATACCGTAAGACCAAGCGTGATACTCACCGCCAAAGGACAGAGGATGCACAACTTGAAGAAGAAAACAAGATACTAAAGGTTACCGAATTTGTTACCGTGAGCGAAGTTGCCACGATGATGGATGTGCCGGTGACTCAAATCATCTCTGCATGTATGTCTCTTGGAATGATGGTAACGATGAATCAGCGTCTTGATGCTGAAACTCTTTCTATCGTTGCTGAGGAGTTTGACTTTGAAGTGGAATTTGTTACTGCAGATATTGATGAACCAAAAGAAGTAGTTCCCGAGAATCCTGAAGATCTAAGCCCACGTGCTCCAATCGTTACAGTAATGGGACACGTAGATCACGGTAAAACATCCTTACTGGATTATATTCGGAAAGAAAATGTAATTGCCGGGGAGAGCGGTGGAATCACGCAGCACATTGGTGCCTACGGGGTGAAGCTGGAAAACGGTCAGAAAATAACATTTTTAGATACTCCGGGTCACGAGGCCTTTACGGCCATGCGTGCAAGGGGTGCCCAGGTAACCGACCTTGCAATTATCGTGGTAGCGGCAGATGATGATGTGATGCCTCAAACAAAAGAAGCGATCTCCCACGCACAGGCTGCAGGAGTTCCTATTGTATTTGCAATTAATAAGGTGGATTTGCCGGCGGCAAATCCCGAAAAGATAAAAGAAAAACTTGCCTCAATGAATCTTCTTGTAGAAGATTGGGGAGGTAAAGTTCAATCCCATGATATTTCTGCCAAAACAGGAGTAGGGGTTAAGGAATTGCTTGAAAAAGTGCTTCTTGAAGCCGAAATCCTGGAGCTACAGGCTAACCCTGATAAACTTGCTACAGGTACTGTGGTGGAAGCTTACCTGGATAAAGGAAGAGGATATGTTTCTACAATTCTTGTGCAAACAGGTACACTTAAGATAGGAGATTTTGTACTTGCAGGTAGACACAGTGGTAAGGTGAAGGCAATGCAGGATGAGCGTGGAAAAGACGTGAAAGAAGCAGGTCCTTCGACACCGGTATCTATTCTTGGTCTTGATGGTGCCCCACAAGCGGGTGATAAGTTCAAGGTAATGACAGATGAGCGTGAAGCTAAAGATATCGCTGCCAAACGTACACAATTACAGCGCGAACAATCGGTAAGAACTCAGCGTCACATTACGCTTGATGAAATTGGACGTCGTATTGCACTGGGTGACTTTAAAGAACTTAACATTATTCTTAAAGGTGATGTGGACGGCTCTGTGGAAGCGCTTACAGATTCGTTCCAGAAGTTGTCTACTGAAGAAATTCAGGTGAATATTATCCATAAAGGAGTAGGTGCGATCACCGAGAGTGATGTGTTACTGGCTTCAGCATCAGATGCGATTATCATCGGATTTAACGTAAGACCTGCAGGGAATGCCCGAATGGTTGCCGAAAAAGAAGAAATCGACATTAGAACTTATTCCATCATTTATGATGCAATAAACGATCTTAAGGATGCGATGGAAGGAATGCTTTCCCCTGTAATGAAGGAGGAGATCACCGGGAACGCAGAGATCAGAGAGATCTTTAAAGTGTCGAAAATTGGATCTATTGCCGGTTGTATGGTTACAGATGGTAAGATCTATAGAAATTCCCGTATAAGATTGATTCGTGACGGAGTTGTGGTTTACACAGGTGAACTTTCCTCTCTTAAACGATTCAAGGATGACGTGAAGGAAGTTTCTAAAGGTTATGACTGTGGATTGCAAATCAAGAACTACAACGACATCCAGGAGGGTGATGTAGTTGAAGCTTTCCAGGAAGTTGCCGTGAAGAAAAAGTTGAAATAATACTTAGAAGTATATAAACAGAAAAAGGGACGCAATTTGCGTCCCTTTTTTATTGTGATTTGGTGAAATAGATCTCACCTGTTCTGTATTATATAATTTCGAATCCCTTGGAATTTTTTTCTGGTATGATAGAAAATATTTAAGCTGAAAAAACTCGTGTTAAAAATGGCATTTTTAGATATGTATTTTCCGAGATAAATTTTTGAAGGTTGATTGCAAGGTGGCCTAACGAAAAAATTTTTCCGGAATTAATTTTCATTAACTGAATTTCTGCTGATCCAAAAGTTTACTATATTCAGGATTGTTTTGATGTGCTCTTTAGCTTAATTATCAAAGTTACCTGTTGCTTTTCATTATCTCTTCTCCGGTTTGAATCTAAAAGCTGCCGGGAAAGATTTTTTGATCTCCAGCAAGGCCCTGTCGGCCTCCAGGCTGTTTCTGAAGTTCCCTACCCACACCTTGTAATTTGGGGTCTCAAAAACTATTGTAGATGACCATTCGGGGAAGAGGGACCTATATTCTTTAATGACTTTACTGGCTTCGTTATTATCTCCCGAGAATAATTGTACCCTATATCGCTCGCCAATAACCCCGTCTTTTACCATTTCTGATTTTTGTTCCAGGAGTTCTGGTATTATTTCATCCTGATGGATGGTTACCTGTCCTTCCTGCGCTTTAGAGACTGTTACAGTTCCAATTACAACAAGAGTAGTCAGGATTAATTTGCTTTTTCTCAACATTCTTTCTTAATTTTCTGAAATACAAAAGTATAACTTTGCCGATAAATTCTGTCGTTAACAGTTATTTAGAACTATTATAAATTATTTGGCTATCCTCTCAAATCGAACTTAAGTATTACTTTTGTCGGTAAATTTTTAGGTGCTAAAACATGATTTTTGTCACGTTTTAATTCTACTAAAAATCGTACCAAATAAGACGTTAATTCAACTTATAATATGAAAAAGGTGAAATACCGCCATTCAGCAGCTCGAATAGTATTTTTCAGTGTATCCCTGTTTTTCTCGTTTAATACCCTTCTTTTAGCGCAGGAGCCTGATGATTCTCCGCTCTCTGAAGACGAAGCAGACAGGCAGGAAACTGTTCAGGGGCCTCAGGAATCAAATGTGGAGGCAGAAGTCTCCGGTGGGGATGAAGCTGCCGGGAAAGAACTTTTCAATACGCTTTGTGCTGCCTGTCATAAACTAGATGGGAATTCTATTGGGCCGCCATTGAGAGGTGTAGGTGATAGAAGGGAAACCGAATGGTTGCACAGCTGGATTAAAAATTCCCAGGCCTTGATCGCCGAGGGGGATGAGCAGGCGGTTGCGATCTACAACGAATACAATCAGGTGGCAATGCCTCCTTTTCCACAGTTGAGCGATAGCGATATCGATAACATTCTTGCTTATGTGAATGCGCCTAAGGCTGTGCCTCAGGAAAAGCAGCCGGGAGCAGAAGCTGCCGGGGCCGGTGCGCAGGGTGGCGGTGGAATCTCTACAGATATTTTGCTTGGGATACTTGCCTTTGTGCTTTTAATGCTGCTTGTGATTCTCTACCTGGTAAATAAAACTCTTAGAAGATTTGCAGCTGCCAGCGGTGTGGAACTACCGGTAAAAGAAAAGAGAGGGAAGCCTATATGGAAATCTTTTGTTGAAAATCAATTCCTGGTAATAGTTACTTCAGTTGTGCTTGTGCTTGTTGGATCTTACTTTGCTTATGGATGGATGATGCAGGTAGGGGTTGATCAGGGCTACCAGCCAATTCAGCCAATTCACTTCTCACACAGGATTCACGCAGGTGATAACCAGATCGAGTGTAAATTTTGTCACAGTTCTGCCAGGGTGTCTAAAACCTCGGGTATTCCATCTTTGAATGTGTGTATGAACTGTCACAAATCAATAAGCGAAGTTGCTGAAGGAACAGCGACAGAAGAATATTCAAAAGAATTCTATGACGGAGAAATTGCGAAATTATACGACGCAGTAGGTTGGGATGTTTCTCAACAAGCATACACCGGAGAAACTGAACCTGTTAAATGGATCAGAATTCACAATCTGCCCGATTTTGCCTATTTCAACCACTCGCAGCACGTAGAAGTTGGAGGGATTGCCTGTCAAACCTGTCATGGTCCTGTTCAGGAAATGGAAATTATGTACCAGAATGCTCCTCTTACGATGGGCTGGTGTATAAGCTGTCACCGCGAAACCAATGTTCGTACCGCTGGAAACGAATATTATGAAAAAGTTCATGAAGAGCTTTCAAGAAAATATGAGGTTGAAGAATTAACTGTTGCCCAAATGGGCGGGATTGAATGTGCCAAGTGCCATTATTAATTTAAAAAGTAGAAAGTAAGCATATGTCATCAAACAAGAAATACTGGAAAAGTGTTGAAGAGCTGAATGAAACCAGCTCAATTGTTGAGACGCACAGCCAAAAGGAGTTTGTAGAGGAGATCCCTACAGATGAATTTTTAGGTAACAAGGAGACTCTCGAAACATCGACCACTTCAAGAAGGGACTTTTTGAAGTACGTTGGTTTTAGTACCGCAGCGGCTTCTTTGGCTGCCTGTGAAGGTCCGGTAATGAAGTCTATTCCTTACGTGGTGCAGCCCGAAAGGATTGTTCCCGGAGTAGCAAATTACTATGCTACCACTATGGCCGATGGATTTGATTTTTCAAGTGTGCTTGTTAAGACACGTGAAGGTCGTCCTATAAAAATTGAGCAAAACACCATGGGGACTACGGGTGCCAATGCAAGGGTGCATGCATCGGTTCTTTCTCTTTATGATAATAAAAGACTTCAAAGGCCTCTGGCTAACGGTGAAGTTACTTCATGGGAACAGTTTGATCGTGAGGTAAAGGAAAAGCTAAACAATGTTGATGGAGAGATTGTTCTGCTCACGCAAACTTTCGCCAGTCCTTCTACCGCAAAACTTATCAATGAATTTTCTGAAAAATTCGGAAATGTTCGTCACGTTGTTTATGACACTGTTTCTGAAGACCACATGTTGGATGCTTTTGAGAACCGTTACGGAAGAAGGGCTTTGCCATCTTACGAATTCTCAACAGCTGAAGTTATAGTTTCCATTGGAGCCGATTTCCTTGGAGACTGGGCCGGTGGTGGTCATGATGCAGGTTATGCAAAAGGACGTATTCCTGAAAATGGAAAGATGTCACGCCACGTGCAGTTCGAATCGAATTTTTCTCTTACTGGTGCCAATGCCGACAGGAGAATAACCCTTACACTTTCTCAGCAAAAAGCTGCCATCGCAGCTCTTCACGGTTATGTTACCGGAGGTGCTTCGACGAGTAATCTTCCGGCGCATATTGATGATGCTCTTATAAAAGCTGCACGACAACTTCGTGAGGCGGGAAGTAAGGCTGTAGTAGTTACAGGTATTCCCGATGTTGAGGCACAGTCTCTTGCGTTATCCATTAACGAAGCTCTTGGAAGTACTGTGATGAACACTGCAACACCAAGAATGCTGCGCCAGGGAAGTACTGCTGCGGTAAGGCAATTAGTTGCAGATATGCAGGCAGGGCAGGTTGGTGCTATTCTTATTGCAGGAGTTAATCCTGTTTATAGTTTACCATTTGCCGATGAATTTGTGGAAGGATTGGCTAAAGTGGACCTTAAAGTGACGTTCTCCATGAAGAATGATGAGACCGCACTTCTTTCCAACTATGTTGCAGCCACCCCTCATTATCTTGAGAGCTGGGGAGATGTAGAATTTACAACACAGAAATTTGGGTTGATGCAACCTACGATCAGGCCTCTTTTTGATACAAGCCAGTTTCAGGATGTACTTCTAAGATGGACTGATAAAAATATATCTTACGCAGATTACCTGAAGCAAACCTGGGAAGGATCAATGGGATCCAGCTCATGGGTTGATGCGCTTCACGACGGGGTGTTCGAAGGAACTTCTCCTGTAAGTGCGCAGGTTGGAGCCGATCAGGTTACCTCTGCATCCACATCATTTGATGAAAGCGCAGCGGTGAGAAATCTTTCTGCAGCGCAGGGAGAAGGATTAGAGCTGGAGCTTTATACTTCTGTAGCTATGGGAGCCGGAAATCAGGCTAATAACCCATGGTTGCAGGAATTGCCAGATCCTATTACCCGTGCCTCATGGGATAACTATCTTAAAATATCCAGAGCCGATGCTGAAGCCCTGGGTCTTGAAAATGAGCACGTTTCTAACGGGGCTTTAAATGGTAATTATGTAAACCTTAAAGTTGGAGATACTGTTCTTGAAAAAGTTCCCGTATTTATTCAGCCGGGCCAGGCGAGAGGAGTAGTTTCTCTGGCATTGGGTTATGGTAAAAGAGAAGGGATTCAGCGTGAAATGCAGGTAGGTGTAAATGCTTATCCTCTGTATAAAGATTTCCGTGCTCACCAGAATGTTATTATAGAAAAAGCTGCAGGCGTTCATGAATTTGCATGTTTGCAGTTGCATACTACTCTAATGGGTAGGAATGATATTATAAAAGAAACTACCCTGGAGATCTTTAATACAAAAGATGTCCACGTGTGGAATGAAATGCCCCAAGTTTCTCTAAACCACGTAGAGACACCGGTTACTTCACCAGATGTGGATCTTTGGGATGGGTTTGACCGTTCTGTAGGTCATCATTTTAAAATGTCTATTGATCTTAATGCATGTACAGGTTGTGGTGCATGTGTGATCGCATGTCACGCCGAAAACAATGTGCCGGTAGTAGGTAAAGAAGAAGTAAGAAAATATCGTGATATGCACTGGTTGCGTATTGACCGTTACTACTCTTCTGAGGAAACATTTGAGCAGGATGTGGAGAAGAAAGAAAACATGAGTGGTCTTGGCGATTCTCTTTCACAGTTTGGAGAGATGGAAATGGCTTCAGATAATCCTCAGGTTGTATTTCAGCCAATGTTGTGCCAGCACTGTAACCATGCTCCATGTGAGACGGTATGTCCTGTTGCTGCTACTATGCACGGCCGCCAGGGACAAAACCAAATGATCTACAATAGATGTGTTGGTACCCGTTACTGTGCGAACAACTGTCCTTACAAAGTGAGAAGGTTCAACTGGTTCCTTTATAACAAGAACGAGGAGTTTGATTACAACATGAACAATGACCTTGGGCGCATGGTGTTGAACCCCGATGTTACTGTTAGGTCGAGGGGAGTTATGGAGAAATGTTCTTTCTGTATCCAGCGTACTCAAAAGACGATTCTTGATGCCAAACGTGAAGGCAGGGCGATTGAAGATGGAGAGTTCCAGACTGCATGTTCTGCAGCCTGTGACAAAGGAGCTATTGTCTTTGGGGATGTGAATGATGAAGCAAGCAAAATAGCAGCTTTAAGTGAGGATGAGAGGATGTATCACGCCCTGGAATATATTGGTACAAAACCTAACGTAATGTACCAAACTAAAGTCCGCAATACATCTGAAGCATAAATAAAACAGTTAAAGAATTAATTATAAAAAGCATATGTCTCATTACGAAGCACCTATTCGAAAGCCTTTAGTACTCGGCGATAAGACCTATCATGATGTTACGGTAGATGTTGCTGCTCCTGTTGAAGGACGGGCCAACAAATCATGGTGGATAGTTTTCTCTATTGCACTTGTGGCTTTTCTATGGGGATTAGGTTGTATTATCTATACAGTTTCTACAGGAATTGGTACCTGGGGATTAAACAGGACCGTTGGGTGGGCCTGGGATATCACCAACTTTGTTTGGTGGGTAGGTATTGGTCACGCCGGTACACTTATTTCGGCGGTACTTTTACTTTTCCGTCAAAAATGGAGGATGGCCATTAACCGTTCGGCAGAAGCCATGACGATCTTTTCGGTCGTGCAGGCGGGATTGTTCCCAATCATTCACATGGGTCGTCCATGGCTTGCTTATTGGGTACTTCCAATTCCTAATCAGTTTGGTTCCCTTTGGGTAAACTTTAATTCACCACTGCTTTGGGACGTATTTGCGATCTCTACTTATCTGTCAGTTTCTTTGGTATTCTGGTGGACAGGTTTATTACCAGATTTCGCGATGATAAGAGACCGTGCAGTAAAGCCTTTTCAGAAGCACATTTATGGAATCCTGAGTTTCGGGTGGAGTGGACGTGCAAAGGACTGGCAACGATTTGAAGAAGTTTCACTTGTTTTGGCAGGTTTGGCTACGCCTCTTGTACTTTCTGTACACACTATTGTATCCTTTGACTTTGCAACTTCTGTTATTCCGGGATGGCATACAACGATCTTCCCTCCTTATTTTGTGGCTGGAGCGATCTTTTCGGGTTTTGCGATGGTAAACACTCTTCTTATTATCATGAGAAAGGTGTCTAATCTTGAAGACTATATCACTATTCAACATATCGAACTAATGAACATCGTGATCATGATCACCGGTTCTATAGTTGGTGTTGCCTATATTACAGAATTATTTATGGCCTGGTACTCGGGTGTGGAATACGAACAGTATGCTTTCCTTAACAGGGCTACAGGACCTTACTGGTGGGCTTACTGGTCTATGATGACCTGTAATGTGTTCTCACCACAGTTCATGTGGTTCAAGAAACTTCGTACCAGCATCATGTTCTCTTTCTTTATCTCTATTGTTGTAAACGTGGGAATGTGGTTCGAGCGATTCGTAATTATTGTGACTTCATTGCACAGGGATTATCTGCCTTCATCCTGGACAATGTTCTCTCCAACTTTTGTGGATATAGGAATATTTATTGGAACAATTGGATTCTTCTTTGTGTTGTTCCTGCTTTATGCCCGTACCTTCCCTGTTATTGCACAGGCCGAGGTAAAGACAATTCTTAAGGCATCTGGCGACAGATATAAAAAGCTGCGTGCAGAGCATGGAGACCATGCAGATCATACAAATACTATTGTTAGAGAACCGGTTTCAAATGTTGAGGGTGGCTGGATAAAGAGAGGTGATCATACTTCAAAGAAAGAGCATGAGCCAACTACTCATACCGAAAGTATGACAGCGTCTGAATTAGACAGAGATAAGATTGATGAAATGCTGCACAGGATTGGAGTTTTTGATCCTGCGACACAGTCTGCAGATGATCTTCAAAAATTGAATGGTGCAGGTCCTTTAATGGAACAAAAATTACATCAGGTTGGAATCTATACCTATGAGCAGGTAAGCAACCTAACCCCTGAGGATTATACATTACTGGAGAGGGTAATTGAAAACTTCCCTACTGCCGATAATCGCGGTGACTGGAACAACCAGGCAAACCAACTAAAAAGTAAATAAGAATGGCATCTAAAGTTATACACGCTCTTTATACAGATGACGACTTGCTTTTACAGGCTGTAAGGCAAGTTAAGGAGGCCCGCTATAGCATTGGGCAAATCTATACTCCTTTCCCGGTTCACGGGCTGGACAAAGCTATGGGACTAGCGCCAACCAGGCTCGCAATAACCTCATTTATTTATGGGATAATAGGTTTGCTGGTAGCAGTAGCTATGATGAACTTTATTATGATCGAAGACTGGCCAATGGATATTGGGGGTAAGCCGAGTTTTAGCTTTATCCAGAACATGCCTGCTTTCGTTCCTATTATGTTTGAGTTAACAGTATTTTTTGCTGCCCACCTTATGGTTTTTACCTTTTTCATGAGAAGTAAATTATGGCCGTTCAAAAAAGCTGAGAACCCTGACGTTAGAACCACAGATGACCATTTCCTAATGGAAGTAATGGTTGGGAATCATAATACGGAGGAGCTAACCGACTTTTTGTTCAATACCGGTGCTTCTGAAATTAAATTAATAGATAACAAATAAACCCGATGAAAAGTTTATTTAGAAAATCCATATTTTTCATTTTAGCACTTAGTGTGGTTTCCTGTATGGAAAACTCCAAGCCAAATTACCAGTATATGCCAAATATGTACGAGACGGTAAGCTATGAACCTTATGGAGCATACGAAGTTTTTGTTAATGAGCAGGAGGCTAAATTGCCTGTGGAGGGAACTGTTTCCAGAGGATGGAAACCTTACGAGTATGAGAATTCACCCGATGGATATGCCACTGCCAAGACAGAATTACAAAACCCTCTTCCTTATACCGAAGACAATTTAGCTGAAGGTAAAGCACTTTACACAATTTATTGTGCAGTTTGTCACGGAGACAAAGGAGACGGTAAGGGTATTCTGGTGGAGCGTGAAAAGTTCCTTGGAATTCCAAGTTATTCAGACGCGGGAAGAGCGATCACAGAAGGAAGTATTTACCACGTAATGTATTATGGTCTTAACGCAATGGGATCTTATGCTTCGCAAACATCAATTGATGAACGTTGGAAAATAGATCACTATGTAATGTATTTGAAAAGCCAGCTTGAAGGGGCTCCAGAGAGGGAATTTGAAGCAGAGGGAACAGAAACTCAAAATTTAAATGAGAAGGAGGAAAAACTTATGCCGCCCGTGAATGCCGAACAGACCATGGAGGTGAAGCAAAGCGAACCAGAAGGCGAACCAATCGAATAAAACCAAGAATAACAGCACATTAGATATTATACAATATGTACACGCTATCCAGTAAATTAAAATTATTTTCTATCATCCTCATGGTAGTAGGTCTGTTAGGTTTGATCTACGGATTCATTGCCGTGCCTGCAAATATTGAAGAGGTTAAAGAGCTAATAGCACATGATGATCACGGAGAAGTGGTGGAAATGCCTTTACCAGGACAAACCGAGGATGAATTGGAGGATGATGCCCAGGGTTTTGACTTTGTCCCTTCGGAACATGAAGTAAATACCGAGCGTACAGGTGAGGAGGTACACAAAATGGCTGAAGATGCTGAATTAGTGCACCTGGAGCATGTTTTTCATCAATTACAGAATAAACCATGGGCAGCTGTATATGTTGCAGCTTTCTTTTTCTTTATGATTGCACTGGGAGTGCTGGCCTTTTATGCAGTACAGTTTGCTGCGCAGGCAGGATGGTCCCCTGTTCTTTTCAGAGTAATGGAAGGAATTACGGCTTACTTGCTCCCCGGTGGTATTATTATGTTTGTGCTGTTGGCACTTTCTGGTTTCCATTTCAATCACCTGTTTGTCTGGATGGATCCCGAAGTAGTGGCTCATGATGAAATCATTCAAAATAAGCAGTCTTACCTTAATGTGCCGTTTTTCCTTATTAGAGCAGCCATTTATATTGCGGGTTGGGCCTTGTTTAGATATTACCTAACCAGGAACTCGAGACGGCAGGATAACGCAACAGATATTAACTGGTACAAAAAGAACTTCAAGTTGTCTGCAGGATTCCTTGTATTCTTTATCGTGACCGAATCTATGATGTCATGGGACTGGATCATGAGTTTGGATCCGCACTGGTTTAGTACCCTTTTTGGATGGTATGTATTCTCCAGTATGTTTGTTTCTGGTATTACCGTGATTGCTTTAGTAACTATTTATCTTAAATCACGTAATTATTTACCATTTGTAAATGACAGTCATATACATGATCTTGCCAAGTTCATGTTTGGGATTAGTATTTTCTGGACATACCTTTGGTTCTCACAGTTTATGCTTATCTGGTACTCGAACATTCCTGAAGAAGTAACTTATTTTGTATCCCGTATTGAAGATTATGGGCTGGTATTCTTTGGAATGGTTGCACTTAACTTTATCTTTCCGCTTTTATTACTAATGAATAGCGACTTTAAAAGGGTGAACTGGTTTGTGGTAATGACAGGAATAATTATTCTATTGGGTCATTATCTTGATGTGTATGTGATGGTAATGCCGGCAACTGTTGGGGAATCATGGTTTATTGGTATCCCGGAATTGAGTGCCCTGGCATTTTTTGGAGGATTATTTATTTTTATAGTATTCAACTCCCTAACCAAAGCCCCACTACATGCAAAGGGTAATCCTTTCATGAAGGAGAGTGAACATTATCATTATTAAAAGATTTTTTAAAGAGAAATTATAAAATGACAGTATTTTTAATCATAATAGTAGTAGCATTATTTGCGATAACTATTTGGCAGCTTACCAGGATCTACCAATTATCAAGGAGTTCAGATTCCGTTGATTCTTCAGAGATCGCCAATGACAAGGATAACAGGACGCAGGGTAATCTTATGCTTGCCTTTGGAATCGCGTTTTATATTTTCATGCTTTACAACTTCTGGAATTTTGGGGACAGGGCTTTACCTGCAGCTTCTTCAGAACATGGTGCAGAGTATGATAATTTGCTTTTGATCACAATGGCTGTGATCATGTTTGTACAGGTTATTACTCAGGGATTACTTCACTACTTTGCCTTTAAATACAAGGGTAAAAGAGGACAGAAAGCTCTTTTCTTTGCAGATAACGATAAACTTGAATTTGTTTGGACGATTATTCCGGTTATCGTACTTGCAGGATTGATCATTTACGGGTTGTTTACCTGGAGTGATATTATGGATATTGACGAGGAGGAAGACCCTATTGTTATTGAACTTTATGCCAAGCAATTCAGCTGGCAGGCACGTTATGCAGGAAAAGACAATGTGCTTGGAAAGGCTAACGTTCGTTTTATTGAAGGAGCAAATACAATGGGTGTTGACGAAAGTGATCCATATGCCATGGATGATGTCATCACTGCAGAGATCCACCTTCCTGTGAATAGGCCTGTACTTTTCAAAATGAGATCACAGGATGTACTTCACTCTGCCTATTTTCCCCATTTTAGAGCACAAATGAATGTGGTTCCGGGAATGATCACTCAGTTCTCCTTTACACCCACTGTCACCACAGATGCGATAAACGAGACCGAGTATATGAGGGATAAAGTCGCATATATTAATGAAATTAGAAGAGAGAAAAGCGAAGAACTTGCTGCATTGGGTGAAGAGCCTTTGGCAGAATATGAAAACTTCGAATATTACCTGTTATGTAATAAAATTTGTGGGGTAGCGCACTACAACATGCAAATGAAAGTAGTTGTGGAAAGTGAAGGAGAGTTCAACGCCTGGATGGCAGAACAAAATGAGTATTCTGAAACTCTTGAATCTGCAACTGCAGCAAAAGAGGTTAAGAAGAATAGTGGAGAGGAACTAGCACAGGTTGAAAATTAATTAAGCTAAGAATAAAGAAATATGTCAGCAGTAGGACACGTACCGGTTAATGAACACGCTCATGATGATCACCATGATGAGGGTAATTTCTTTACGAAATATATATTCAGCATGGACCATAAGGTTATTGCCAAGCAATACCTTTTTACGGCGCTTTTCATGGGGATCATTGGGATTGCCATGTCTATTTTCTTCCGTATGCAGCTCGCATGGCCGGCAGAATCATTTAAGATCTTCGAAATCTTCCTTGGGAAATGGGCTCCGGGAGGAGTAATGAGCCAGGAAGTTTATTTAGCACTTGTAACAATTCACGGTACCATCATGGTTTTCTTTGTACTTACACAAGGATTGAGTGGTACCTTTAGTAACCTTCTTATTCCGCTTCAAATTGGTGCAAGGGATATGGCTTCAGGATTTATGAACATGCTTTCTTACTGGCTGTTCTTTACCTCCTGTGTGATCATGCTTGGTTCCCTTTTTGTTGAGTCAGGACCTGCTTCTGCCGGTTGGACTATCTATCCTCCGCTTAGTGCATTGCCACAGGCCATTGGTGGATCTGGACTGGGAATGACGCTCTGGCTTGTTTCTATGGCCATTTTCATTGCTTCCTCTTTACTTGGTTCTCTTAACTATATAGTTACAGTGATCAACCTAAGGACCAAAGGAATGTCCATGACACGTTTACCTTTGACAATCTGGGCGCTTTTTGTTACCGCTATTATTGGGGTTGTTTCTTTTCCTGTTCTTTTATCGGCAGCTTTAATGCTAATTATGGATAGAAGCTTCGGAACTTCATTCTTCCTGAGTGATATTTACATTGGAGGAGAAGTACTGCACTATCAGGGAGGTTCTCCAATTCTTTTCGAGCACCTTTTCTGGTTCCTTGGTCACCCGGAAGTATATATTGTAATTCTTCCTGCCATGGGTATCGCTTCAGAGATATTGGCAACCAACGCTAGAAAACCTATTTTTGGATACCGTGCCATGATCGCATCGATCCTTGGTATTGCATTCCTTTCCACGATCGTTTGGGGACACCATATGTTTGTATCTGGTATGAACCCGTTCCTTGGTTCGGTATTTACCTTTACAACCCTCTTGATCGCGATTCCTTCCGCAGTAAAAGCATTTAACTGGATCACGACCATCTGGAAGGGTAACCTGCAAATGAACCCGTCCATGTTGTTCTCCATTGGATTTGTCTCGACTTTCATTACCGGAGGTTTGACAGGTCTTGTTCTTGGGGACAGTACACTGGATATTAACGTACACGATACATACTTCGTTGTTGCTCACTTCCACCTTGTAATGGGTATTTCTGCCCTTTACGGAATGTTCGCAGGAATCTACCACTGGTTCCCTAAGATGTTTGGACGTATGATGAACAAGAACATGGGATATATCCACTTCTGGATAACAATTATAGGTGCTTACGGAGTTTTCTTCCCGATGCACTTTGTTGGAATGGCCGGGCTTCCCCGTAGATATTATGACAACACTGCTTTTCCTTACTTTGACGATCTTTTGGAAGTCAATGTATTGATCACTGTTTTTGCAATAATAACTGCTTTGGTACAATTGTTATTCCTTTACAACTTTATACATTCAATGGTTGCAGGGAAGAAAGCGACTGCAAACCCATGGAATTCCAATTCGCTTGAATGGACTACTCCGGTAGAACCTATTCATGGAAACTGGCCGGGACCAATCCCACACGTATACCGTTGGCCTTATGATTATAGTAAAACGAATGAGAACGGAGAGTATGTGATCGCAGGACAGGATTTTGCACCACAGAACGTTCCGCTACAAAAGGGTGAAGAAGAGTTAAATCATTAATCCTTTTTGAACACAATAGTATAAAGCCTTTTCATCCACATGAAAAGGCTTTTTCTTTTATCTTTGTTTCTTTAATTTCCTTAATATGAACGAAAACCTTGATCCCACCGGGGAAAATTTTTCTTCGGAAGAACTTGACATCGAAAGAGCTTTACGGCCCCTCGAATTTGATGATTTTGCAGGCCAGGATCAGGTATTGGATAATCTAAAGGTTTTTGTTGAGGCTGCTAATCAGCGCGGGGAAGCTCTTGATCATACACTGTTTCACGGTCCTCCGGGACTTGGAAAGACCACTTTGGCCCATATTCTGGCTAATGAACTTGGGGTGGGAATTAAAGTGACCTCAGGGCCTGTCCTGGACAAACCTGGAGATCTTGCGGGTCTGCTTACTAATCTCGACGAAAGGGATGTATTGTTCATTGATGAGATCCACCGCCTAAGTGCCGTAGTAGAAGAATATCTCTATTCGGCCATGGAGGATTATAAGATCGATATTATGATCGAAACAGGGCCCAACGCGAGATCGGTGCAAATTAACCTCAATCCTTTTACCCTCATAGGGGCGACCACCCGTAGCGGATTACTAACCGCACCTATGCGTGCCCGCTTCGGAATTTCCAGCCGACTCGAATATTATACCACCGAACTACTTTCAGATATTGTACAACGAAGTGCGCAGATCCTTAAAGTGCCAATTACCATGGAGGCCGCTATAGAGATCGCCGGCCGCAGCCGCGGGACACCGCGTATTGCAAATGCCCTTTTACGAAGGGTAAGGGATTTTGCACAGATTAAAGGCAATGGGAAAATAGACATTGAGATCGCGAAGTATAGTTTGAAAGCTCTTAATGTTGATGCTCATGGTTTGGATGAGATGGATAATAAGATCCTTACTACGATCATTGATAAATTTAAAGGCGGCCCGGTAGGTATTACCACTCTGGCCACTGCCGTTAGCGAAAGTGCAGAGACCATTGAAGAAGTCTATGAACCTTTCCTTATCCAGCAGGGTTTTATACAAAGAACACCACGGGGGCGCGAAGTTACAGAAGCTGCCTACAAGCATCTTGGGCGCACCAAAGGCGGTATCCAGGGTGGATTATTTTAAATCTGGGACACATTTTTAAGGGAATTTAAATCCTTTAAGGTGTGCCTGAAGAGATTGAGCATCATGAAAGAAATCAAAGGCATACCAACAGTATCAGTTTTTAAATTCTACAGGAATGCCCGTAGGATTTTAAAAAACCCCCTGCCGTTTCACCGCGAGAATTTTACAGAACTTGGGGATACCTGGAGGCTTAAACTGGCCGTTCGTGAAGCTGTGATTTTTTCCCGCAACCCCGATTTTGCAAAATATGTTCTTCAGAAGAATCAGAAGAACTACAGGAAAACCACTATTCAAACCGTAGATATTGCCAAATATCTTGGGCAGGGCCTGCTTACCGCAGAGGGTGAACTTTGGAAAAAACAGCGAAAAATGCTGCAGCCGGCCTTTCACAAGAAGCAGCTGGTAAACCTGTTGGACACTATAAAAACAGCCATCGATACCGAACTTGACAAAATAGAAACAGGAAGGCCATTCGATATTTTCCCCATTTATAATGATCTCGCTTTTCAAACTGTAGTGAAGAGCCTTTTTAGCGGTGCTGCGACCAAAGAAGAAATTGCGAGGTTACAATATATAACAGAAGCCGCTCAAAAAATGGTGGTCCGGGAACTCCGGCAGCCATATCTAAACTGGTGGTTCAGGATGCGGGGAGAAATTCAAAGGCACCTCGATCTTACTCAGGAGGCAAGAGGCATCCTGGCGAGAATTGTGGAAGAGCGACAACAGAGTGGTGTTCGGCATAACGATCTTCTTGATATGATGCTCGACGCCCGCTATGAAGATGGGGAGCCTATGCCGCGCGAGCAGCTTCTTGATGAGATACTCATCCTTTTTACCGCTGGACATGAGACAACTTCAAATGCGCTTACCTTTACTTCCCAATTGCTGGCAAACCACCCCGAATATCAGGATAAGATCTTTCAGGAGGTTCAAAAAGCCGAAAAAGAAAGCTCATCTTTGATGGAATTTCTTCAGGCTCTTCAATTCACCCAACATGTAGTGGAGGAATCAATGCGACTTTACCCGCCGGCTTATTTTATCGACAGGAGGAATATAGAAGAAGATGAATTTGAAGGTATAAAGATACCCAAAGACACCGATGTGCTTTTTTCTGTTTATGAAATTCACAGGCATAAAGATCACTGGGATGACCCCGACAAATTCTTCCCCGAAAGATTTGCCCGGGCTGATGCTTCTGAATTTTCCTCGCATTATTTTCCTTTTGGCGCCGGCCCAAGAAAGTGTATTGGTAATAATTTTGCCATGTATGAAATGATCATGGCTGTTGCCGAAGTGGTTAAAAGATACCGGATTGAAGCTCTGGATCCCGAAATCCAGATCCAACCGCTCATTACTTTAAAGCCAAAAAATGCAATTCTTCGATTTAATTCAAGGTAACTCACTCTCCTTCTGAAATTACTTCTTTGAACAGATCAGGTAAAAGTAAAACCCGCAGAATTTCTTCCGCATTAACCAGAATAATGGTCCTGGTGATTAATAGATAATTAACTGTTCTGGAGTAATATTTGTGCAATAATTGCAATAGTTTTGCCTGTAAGTGTGGATTTAGGATCTAAACATTCAAAGCTTATAAAAACCGAAGCAAAGCGCCTCGGTTTTTTGTCATGCGGAATTTCCAAAGCCGAATTTCTTGAAGAGGAAGCGCCACGACTGGAAGAATACCTGCAAAAACAAAGACATGGAAAAATGTCATTTTTGGAGAATTATTTCGACAAGCGCCTTGATCCCACAAAACTTGTGGAAGGTTCTAAAAGTGTTATTTCCCTGCTCCTTAATTACTATCCTGAGGAAACTCAGCGGGAAGATTCCTATAAGATCAGTAAATACGCCTACGGTACAGATTACCACTTTGTGATCAAGGATAAATTGAAAAGCCTGCTTCAATTCATTCAGCAGGAAATAGGAGAAGTGGAAGGCAGGGCTTTTGTAGATTCTGCGCCTGTGATGGATAAGGCCTGGGCCGCAAAGGCAGGCCTGGGCTGGGTTGGAAAACACACCCTTTTATTGTCAAAGCAGAAAGGCTCCTTCTTTTTTGTAGCCGAATTGATCGTAGATCTTGACCTGGAGTATGACGCGCCGGTTACAGATCATTGTGGGAGCTGCACTGCATGTATTGATGCCTGCCCCACGAATGCAATTGTGGAACCCTATAAGGTTGACGGTAGCAAATGTATTTCCTACTTTACGATTGAGCTAAAAGAGGAATTGCCGCAGGAAATGAAAGGAAAATTTGACGACTGGGCATTTGGTTGTGATATTTGCCAGGATGTATGTCCCTGGAACCGCTTTTCAAAACCTCATAATGAACCCCTGTTCAATCCGCATCCCGAGCTGCTTAGTATGAGCAAAAAAGACTGGGAGGAGATCACCGAAGAAACTTTTAGAAAAGTCTTTAAAAAATCGGCAGTTAAACGCACAAAGTACAGCGGACTTACCAGGAATATCAGATTTTTAAAAGATTAGACTCCCTGCATATTCAGTTTTGACAGGATTTCCCTGCTCATCTTTGGCGGGGCTGTTGAATTTCAAATTCTCTAGGGCTTCTTTAACTATTTGATTCGCCCGTTTTCCCGGAGCAATTGCGATTACGTTTAGGATTTTTCCTTCCTTGTTTACTTCAAAAAAATATTTTATTTCTGTACCCGATTTGATCTTTGCTCTTCCTTTTTGAAGATGCGCTCGCAGTCTTTCGTTTGTTACTTTACGAAAGCATTCTTTGTTATCGGGCATGGAGACACATTCCTGATATTCCGGAGGAAATTTTAATTCTTCAAATTTAATAACTCCCAGCCGCTCTGTTTCCTGCCTGCCCCGGCTCTTTTCGATGTTTTTTTGGAAATCTTCAGAACTCAGAAATTCCTCCATGCTGTTATGATTTACGGTTCTAAAGGTGATTGGCAAAGAATGCAACACAGCTACCTTTTCGCCATTCAGGGTTGCAGGTTCTTTGATCTTAAGCATCTTAATTACCCTTTTTGCCTCTTTCCTATGCTTACTATCCTCTGCGCGCACCTTTACATCCTGCACCTGCCCATCTGCCGAGACTTTGAATTGAACATAAGCCTTCCCTGTGGCATGTAAGGTTTTCCTAATATCAAGATTGGCTTGAATGTGATCGCTTAGCTTATCATTAAAGCAATCTTTAGTATCTTTAGAATCATCGCACTCCCCAATAACAGGTGCGGTATCAACAGCAGGCATAAGGTAAGCGTCCTGTGAAAATGAATTATTACTGAAAAAGAATAGAAATAGGAATAAGTAAAGATATTTCATGAGGTTATTTTTTTTAAATATAAAAGTTTTTAAGCAGTTTCTCCTGATCCTGTGTTTCTTTGGAATTTCCCATCAGCTTTTTGCGCAAACTGAAACCTTTGAACTTAGGATTGATTCGACTTTCGAGAGGCTAATTGCTGTGGCCGATACCGATGGTGACAAAAAGATCACCGTAGAAGATGAGCCAAAAATGCCATTTTTGATACCCCGTACCGCTGGAGATTCAGTGGCAATTGAAGACATTTATTATTTGTCCAATTTGCTACAGGAGCTTGCCATTGCCCGGGCAGATGACAGGGAAACACTTCAGATTTCACTACAGGGGATCAAAGAAGAACCAACTAAGCGAATTTCCCGAAGAATCAAGGAACAATTTTGGGATGATCTCACCAGGACTATTGATCGTAAAGGCCTGCGAAAGATCCTTCGGGACACAAAGGCTTCAGATGGGGTGCAGCGTTTATATGTACCGGCGACAGACACTACAGGAATAAATTACTACAAGGAGCTGCAGCAGGAATTAAGTGGTTTTGAGGTGGTGATACTTCCGCAGGAGATAACTCCGCAGTATGTAAAATCCATAAATGATCAACCCGGACTGCTGGCTTTGAAAATAGAAAATGATCGCGGAGTTCCATTTGTGGTTCCGGGCGGCAGGTTCAATGAAATGTATGGCTGGGATAGCTATTTTGAAGGGGTAGGGTTGCTTGTTGACGGCAGGATAGATCTCGCCAAAGCCATGGTAGATAATTTTATCTACCAGATCAATCACTACGGAAAGATCCTAAATGCCAACCGCTCTTATTATCTAACTCGCACTCAGCCGCCGTTCATGTCCTCTTTTGTTCGGGAGGTTTATGAAGCCATGGAAGAAGAGGATAAGGCCTGGCTGCGGAAAGCATTGGAAGCAGCCATAAAAGAATATGAACAGGTGTGGATGGTAGAGGGGGAACGACTCACTTCCAATGGTCTTAATAGATATTTCGCCCAGGGTATAGGTATTCCACCTGAGACTGAAAAAGGGCATTTCAACGAGGTGCTTCGGGAGTTTGCATCAAAGCATGATTTTGAAGTTTCAGAATTTGTAGAGAAATATCAATCGGGAGCAATAGAAGATTCACAAGTAGATGAATACTTCAGGCATGACAGAACTCTTCGGGAGAGCGGGCATGATACGTCGTGGCGTTTGGAGAACAGGGCAGCAAATTTAAATACTGTGGATCTCAACTCGCTGCTTTACAAATATGAGAAAGATTTTGAATACCTCATTGATGAATATTTTGATGACAGCTTCACAACTTCAGCCGGAAAAACTTATCCAGATGACTACTGGGAAGATAAAGCTGAAAAGCGCAAAGAGCTAATGAACCGTTATTTGTGGAGTGAGGAGAAGGGCAGCTTTTTCGATTATAATTTCAAAACAGAAGAGCAAACCGGATATATTTCAGCTACGAATTTTTACCCTTTGTGGAGCGGACTGGCTTCAGAAGAACAGTCTGAAAGAATGGTTCCTCAGTTAATGCAGGACCTCAAGGCGCAGGGCGGGATCCTTTCCAGCGCAAAGGCTTCCGTAGAAGAAACAGCGACAAACGAAGTGCAAAGGCAGTGGGATTACCCTTATGGTTGGGCCCCGCATCAAATGCTCCTGTGGCAGGGCTTGTTAAACTATGGTTACGAGGAACAGGCGCATGAGCTTATTTACAGGTGGCTTTGGATGATCACTAAAAATGCCGTGGATTACAACGGTACTATTCCGGAAAAATACGATGTTGTGGATGCCACTCATAAAGTCTATGCCGAATACGGGAATGTTGGAACAGAATTCGATTATATCACCACCTCGGGTTTTGGCTGGATGAACGCATCCTATCAACTGGGACTGGAGTTGCTGCCGAAAAAATACCATGAAAAGCTTGACGACCTGGTGCCGCCAGGGAAGTTAAACTTCGAACAATAATGCTGTTTTAGGCATCTCTCTGCCCGCAGGAAAAAATGACCCACATCATTAAGCTGTAAATACTAAACCCTTACCTTTGTTCCGCCTGAATAAACAGGGAATTATGAGGAACGAACGCAAAAGACGTGAAGCTTTAATTTATCACGCAAAACCGCACCCCGGTAAAATACAGGTGGTGCCTACCAAAAAATATTCTACCCAACGCGATCTTTCACTGGCCTACTCTCCCGGGGTTGCAGAGCCTTGCCTGGAGATCCATAAAAATGTAGAGAACGTATATAAATACACCACCAAAGGAAACCTTGTGGCGGTAATTTCTAACGGTACCGCCGTACTTGGCCTTGGTGACATAGGTCCCGAAGCTTCAAAACCCGTAATGGAAGGTAAAGGCTTGCTCTTTAAAATTTTCGCAGATATTGATGTTTTTGACATTGAAGTGGACACTAAAGATGTGGATGCTTTTGTGGAGACCGTCAAGAATATTGCGCCTACTTTTGGCGGAATTAACCTGGAAGATATAGCAGCGCCCGAAGCTTTTGAAATCGAAAGAAGGTTAAAGGCAGAACTTGATATTCCGGTAATGCATGATGACCAGCACGGTACGGCTATTATTTCTTCGGCTGCCCTGCTTAATGCCCTTGATCTTGCAAAAAAGAAAATAGGTAAAGTGAAAGTGGTGATCTCGGGTGCGGGATCGGCTGCAATTGCCTGTGCCAATCTTTATGTTTCCCTCGGGGTGAAGGTGGAAAACATCGTGATGTTTGATGTAAAAGGAGTGCTGCACAAAGACCGGAAAGACCTTTCTGATCTTCAGAAGAGATTTGCGGTAAAAAAGGAATATAAGAACTTGTCGGCCGCTATGGAAGGGGCCGATGTGTTTTTAGGACTATCGGTTGGGAATATTGTAAAACCCGACATGCTAGAAAAAATGGCCAAACGGCCTATTGTTTTCGCCATGGCCAACCCAGAACCTGAAATAGATTACGACCTGGCCGTTGCCACCAGAAAAGATATTATTATGGCGACTGGTCGTAGTGATCATCCTAATCAGGTGAACAATGTGCTTGGTTTTCCTTTCATTTTTAGGGGCGCTCTTGATGTGAGGGCAACCAAGATCAATGAAGAAATGAAGATGGCAGCCGTAAAAGCTCTTGCTGCATTGGCTAAGGAGCCGGTGCCCGAGCAGGTGAATATTGCCTACGGGGAAACCAAACTTCTCTTTGGGAAAGATTATATTATCCCCAAGCCTTTTGATCCCAGGTTGATCACACAGGTTCCTCCGGCAGTGGCTAAGGCCGCAATGGAAAGCGGAGTTGCCAAAAATCCTATTCAGGATTGGGCACGTTATGAAGATGAGCTGCTGGAAAGGATGGGGAATGACAATAAGATCACCCGTTTGCTAATGAACAGGGCGAAAATGAATCCTAAAAAGGTTGTTTTTGCCGAAGCCGATCATCTGGACGTTCTTAAAGCAGCACAGATTGCACACGACGAAGGTATTGCACAACCTATCTTGCTGGGCCGCAGAGATGTGATTGAAGAACTTATGAAGGAGATCGATTTTCATGCAGATGATGTTGTAATAATCGATTCCAAAAGTGATGTTGAAGACGAACGTCGCAACCGGTATGCAGAGGTTTACTGGGAAACTCGGAAACGAAAGGGAGTTACCCGCTATGATGCCCGCTTATTAATGCGTCAACGCAATTACTTTGCGGCTATGATGGTGAACTCGGGAGATGCAGATGCTTTGATTTCAGGATATTCCAGATCTTATCCTACAGTACTTAAGCCCATGCTTGAGTTAATAGGTAAAGCGGCGGGCGTTTCTAAAGTTGCAGCGACGAACCTTATGAATACCTCTCGTGGGCCACTTTTTATTAGTGATACTTCGGTAAATATTGATCCCACTGCCAAGGAACTCGGAAAGATTGCTCAAATGACCGCCAGGACCGTGAGACTGTTTGGAATGGAGCCGGTGATGGCGATGATCTCCTACGGGAATTTTGGATCCTCACAGAATGAAAAAGCCGAAAAAGTAAGGGAAGCGGTAGATTATCTACATCGCTTTTACCCGGACCTTATTGTCGATGGGGAAATGCAGACCGACTTTGCGCTTAACAATGAAATGTTGCAAAAGAAATTTCCATTTTCAAAACTTGCGGGTCGTAAAGTGAACACTCTTATATTTCCCAATCTCGATTCGGGTAACAGTACCTATAAGCTGCTAAAAGAGCTTAACAAAACCGAATCTGTTGGGCCAATCCTAATGGGGATGAATAAACCCGTACACGTGCTTCAACTTGGTGCAAGTGTAGAGGAAATAGTGAACATGACTGCTGTAGCAGTGGTAGATGCCCAGGAAAAGGAGCGAAAAGCTAAACGTGAACAATAAATAAAAAAGTGAAGGTGTCAAAAAATACATTTTCCTCTTGTTTTTTTTAAAGAATTATATCGGGTAAAGGCCTTTTTAAAAGCTAAGAGCAGCAGGTAATTGCTGTTTCCCTATCCTTTCAATTTTATTACATTTGACGCTACAAATATCTACTCTCCATGATCTACAGCATTAAAGGCCGGCTTGTTGAAAAGAATCCTACTAATGTGGTGATCGATTGCAACGGAGTCGGATATTTTATCCACATTTCCCTACATACTTTTTCTTTAATTCCTTCGCAGGAACAACTGCAGTTATTCACCCACTTACAGGTAAAAGAAGATTCGCATACCCTTTTTGGTTTTTGGGAAAAATCTGAGCGGGAGATCTTTAGGCTGTTAATTTCTGTTTCGGGAGTTGGCGCGAGTACAGCTCGTAGTATGTTGTCTTCCCTTGAGCCAGGACAAATAATGGAAGCCATTGCCGCAGGCGATGTGGCGACCATTCAGGGAATAAAAGGAATTGGAGCCAAGACGGCGCAGCGGGTGATCATTGATCTTAAAGACAAAATTGTAAAAGTCTTTGGTATTGATGAAGTTTCAGCGCCTCAAAGCAATACAAGCCGTGAAGAAGCGTTATCTGCATTAGAGACCCTTGGGTACACACGAAAGCAGTCTGAAAAAGTGGTAGAGAGAATTGTGAAGGAAGAACCTGATGCTTCAGTGGAATCTCTTATTAAGCAGGCACTAAAAAAATTATAACTCCTTTGGAGCAGAACTACAATTTCAGGTTTTGGCTTTCAAATTCCTTTGCACTTCTTTGTGTTCTGGTACTCTCTTCGCCAACCCTGGCGCAGGATACCATCGTTGAACAGGATACCGTAAAAACAGGTTATTCATTGGGAAAATTGAGGTTGCCTAATCCAAACAGTATAGTTGCCGCTTACACCTATGATCCCGTCCTTGACCGTTATGTCTATAGAGAAACTTTAGGAAAGTTAAATATTACCGCTCCCCTTATCCTTACTCCCGAAGAATACCAGGAGTTGGTGATCCAGGAAGAAATGAAAAATTACTTTCAGGAAAAATCTGATGCGCTTTCGGGAAGAAAAGAAGGTACAGAGGAAGATCAACGGGACCTGCTTCCCGGGTTTTATGTGAATTCCGATTTCTTTCAGAATATATTTGGTGGTGGTGATATTGAATTTATTCCGCAGGGATCTGTCGCACTGGATTTGGGAATTCTTTATTCAAAAAGAGATAATCCTGCTTTCTCACCCCGAAACCGAAGTACGTTTACTTTTGATTTTGACCAGCGAATCCAGCTGAGTCTCCTCGGAAATGTGGGCGAGCGCCTAAAGGTAACGGCAAACTACGATACCGAGTCTACTTTTGATTTTCAAAACCAGTTGAAACTGGAATATACTCCTACCGAAGATGATATCATTCAAAAGATCGAGGTGGGTAATATCAATATGCCACTTAATTCGGCTTTGATCCAGGGCGCGCAAAGTTTATTTGGGGTAAAGACTCAGCTTCAGTTTGGAAAGACCACGATAACCGGGGTTTTTTCTGAACAGAAAAGTGAACGGCGAACGGTGAATGTTGAAGGTGGGGCAACTGTACAGGAATTCGACAAATTTGCAATTGAATACGACGAGAACAGGCACTTTTTCCTGGCACATTACTTTCGTGACCATTACGATGAAGCACTGGAAAATTATCCTTTTATAAATTCCAACATACAGATCAACAGGGTACAGGTATGGGTGACCAACAGGACCAATAACGTACAAAACCTCACCGATACCCGAAATATTGTCGCTATCCAGGATCTTGGGGAATCGCCGGTGCCGGGAAATATTGGGTTGGTAAACCCGCCGGCAAACTTTTTTAATCAGCCGGAAGGTGCCTTTGCCGATAACCGCAATAACGATCTAAACCCTTTCGGGATAACAGGACCCTTTGAATCTGTACTTACTCCCGCAATTAGAGATGTGGCAAGGGTGGAAAGCGGGTTTGGTGGCTTGCAGGTTTCAGAAGGAAGGGATTATGTGAAATTGGAAAATGCAAGGCAGTTAAAACCTTCAGAATATCGCTTAAACTCCAGTTTGGGTTACATCTCTTTGAACCAAAGGCTGGCGAGTGATGAAATTCTTGCTGTTGCTTTCCAATATACTGTTGGCGGAGAGGTTTATCAGGTAGGGGAATTCGCAAGTGACGGGATCGATGCCTCGGGTGGTACGGGAGAGGAATCTTCTGTTTCTCAAAACCTGGTGGTGAAGATGCTAAAGAGTTCTGTTACCAATGTGGATGAACCGGTATGGGATCTTATGATGAAGAACATCTACAATTTGGGGGCTTTTAACCTGGAGAGAGATGATTTTCGAATGAACATCGTGTATACAGATCCCCAACCCCTCAATTACATTACAGGAGTTGAAGGTGTGCCTCTACCCGAAGATGTGGAGCAAACAACACTTCTAAGGGTGTTTAACCTCGATAATCTCAATGTTTCGGGCGATCCTATAGTAGGTGGGGACGGGTTTTTTGATTTTGTGCCGGGAATTACTATTAATCCCGAAACAGGGAATATAATATTTACCTCTGTAGAACCTTTTGGAAATTACCTTTTCAACAAACTGGATCCCAATCCTAATGCAGGTTCTGAAATTTATGAGCTTCCCGAAACCTGGAATGCCAATCAGCAAAAATACGTTTTCCGGGCGCTTTATAATACCACCAAAACTCAGGCAGAGCAGGAGCAGGCCGAAAAGAACAAGTTCCAGCTTCGCGGGCGCTACAAATCCTCAAATGTTGAAGGAATTCCAATAGGCGCTTTTAATGTGCCACAGGGATCGGTTACGGTGACCGCCGGGGGAAGAGTGTTACAGGAAGGGGTTGACTATGTGGTGAACTACCAGTTTGGACGGGTGCAGATCCTGGATGAGGCTTTATTGGCTTCAAATATTCCTATCCAGGTATCAACAGAGAATAATGCCCTTTTTGGGCAGCAAACAAAACGGTTTACCGGGATTAATGTCGAGCATCTTTTTAATGAAAATTTCCTGGTGGGTGCCACCTATCTAAACCTTAATGAACGCCCGCTTACCCAAAAATCCAATTACAGCTATGAACCCATAAACAATACTATTCTTGGGCTCAACCTGAATTATTCAACCGAATTGCCCTTTTTGACGCGCTGGGTCAATAAACTTCCCAATATTGATACAGATGTGATCTCCAATCTCTCCCTGCGTGGGGAAGTGGCCTATTTGTTACCGGGTGCGCCAAAAGGGAGTGAATTTGAAGGTCGTGCCACCACCTATGTGGATGATTTTGAGGCAGCGCAAACCTCTATTGCTATTGATAATCCATTGGGGTGGGAACTTTCCAGCGTTCCTCTAGGTTTTGGCGGCGAATTGGCTAATGGAAATCTCGCCACCAATTACAAAAGAGCAAAACTTGCCTGGTACAGCATAGATCCTATTTTCTACGGAAGCAGCAGACCTTCGGGAGTTACAGATTCAGATCTTTCCAGTTATGCTACCCGAAGGGTCTTTCTCAATGAAATCTTTCCGAATGTAGATGTGGTGCAGGGCCAGTCACAGGTGTTGTATACTCTTGACCTGGCTTATTATCCCGGAATTAGAGGGGCATATAATTTTAATCCTGCAGCTGCCGGTGGCAATAACCTGCCAAACCCTGCAGAGAATTTTGGAGGCATAACCCGGGCGATTAGCTCGACAAACTTTGAGCAGAGTAACGTGGAATACATCGAGTTCTGGATGATGGATCCTTTCCTGTATTCAGAAAATGCTGGAAATCCCGGTGGGAAGCTGGTTTTTAACCTCGGAAATATTTCTGAAGATGTTTTAAAAGACGGGCGAAAGCAATACGAAAACGGGCTTCCTGTAGATGGCGGGGAGCAGAACACAACCCGTACTGAATTTGGTAAAGTGCCTTCCAACCAGTCCCTTATTTACGCTTTTAATACCGAAGGGCAGGAAAGGCTGAATCAGGATATTGGATACGACGGACTTTCGGATGCAGAAGAAGCCACTCAATTCCCTGGTTTTGGAAATCTTCCCGATCCTGCAGCCGATAATTATGATTATTTCCTGAATGCTTCAGGAGGAATTCTCGATCGCTATTTCGACTATAATGGTATTCAGGGGAATTCGCCGCCAGATGTTACCAATACCAACCGCGGCAACACCACTTTACCTACAGTTGAGGATCTAAACCGGGACAATACCATGAACACAGTTGACAGCTATTTCGAATATGAGGTTCCTGTTTTTCCCAATATGAGCATAGACAATAGCCGCTATGTGACAGATGTCAAGGAATTTTCTATTGATCTACCTAACGGGCAGGAGCTGCCTGTAAGATGGTTGCAGTTTAAGGTGCCAATATATGAACCCACTGCCGCTCGTGGAGGAATTGGAGATTTTAGGTCTATAAGATTTATGAGGATGTACCTTACCGGCTTTGAAGATCCCACAGTGCTTAGGTTTGGAACCATGGACCTCGTGCGGGGGGATTACCGTAGATACACCCAGAGTCTGGATCCCGATAAATCTGATCCTACCAATGAGAGCACCACTTTTACGGTAGCATCAGTAAGTATAGAAGAGAATGAAAATCGCCAGCCTATCCCTTATGTATTGCCACCAGGGGTAGATCGTGAGGAATTGATGAACAACAACACCCGGGTGAGACAGAACGAGCAGTCGCTTGCGGTAACTGTTTGTGATCTCGAACCACAGGATTCCCGCGGAGTATACAAGAACTTCCAGTTAGATATGCGGCAGTACAAGAATCTTGAGCTGTTCATTCATGCAGAACCTTTGGTGAACAGGCTAAAATGGCAGGATGGTGAATTGGTGGCCTTCGTGCGGATTGGTACAGATTTTACCGATAACTTCTACCAGATTGAGATCCCGCTGAAACCAACCGAATTTGGTGCAGCCTCTGCTTCGGAAATTTGGCCTGTAGAAAACCGCATGAACCTGGCGCTGGAATTACTGCAGGAGGTGAAAGCAAAAGTGATTGGAAATCCCGATTTAGTGTCAACCGAACTTAACTTCTTTAATGAAACAGGAGAACAGGTTGCAGCCGAAGCCCCGTACGAGGTAGGACGCTTAAGAATAGGGATCAAAGGAAATCCCAGTTTTGGGAATGTAAGAATGCTCATGTTGGGGGTCAAAAATGGTCTTTCTGAAGCCACTTCCAGAAACCTTTGCGGGGAAGTATGGTTCAATGAACTGCGTTTGTCTGAACTGGATAATGAAGGGGGGTGGGCAGCAATCGTGAATATGGATGCCAACGTGGCCGATTTTGCGAATCTTTCGGCTACCGGAAGAAGGAGTACTGTTGGTTTTGGTTCTTTGGAACAGGGGCCAAACCAAAGAAGCAGAGAAGACTTTTTACAATATGATGTTGTAAGTAATCTTAATATGGGACAGCTTTTACCACCTGCCTGGGGTGTGAAAATTCCTGTGAGTTACAGCTATGGGGAAGAATTAATTACTCCAAAATATGATCCCGAATATCTCGATCTGGAACTAGAAACGGTACTGGATAATGCCGCAACAGAAGAAATTAGGGATGATCTTAGAGAAAGAGCCGAGGACTTTACCCGGCGCCAAAGTATAAATGTTATAGGTCTTCGCAAGGAAAGATTAGGAGAGGATAAACCTATGCCTTACGATATTGAAAACCTTAGTGTTTCCGGAAGTTATAATCAGGTGGATCACAGGGATTTCGAAATAGAAGATGCCTTTGATCAAAATGTGCGGGTGGGAGCCACTTATGACTATACTTTTGCACCTGTGAATATTGAGCCTTTGAGGAATGTAAAGGCTCTGGACAGCAGTGCGTATTATGCACTCTTGAGGGATTTTAATTTCAATGTGTTCCCTTCAAACGTAACTGCAACTTCCACTATATTCAGGCAATATAATGAGCAGAAATTTAGGGAGATCAATTTGCCTCCCGGTTTCATTAATGGTATTCCAACGCTGTACCAGCGAAACTTTTTGTTTGACTGGCAGTACACCATCAATTATAACTTCACTAAAAGCCTGCGGCTTAATTTCGATTCCTCAACCAACAGAATTGTTCGGAACTATCTTGATGAAGACAACAATCCCGATACTACTACAGATATTTGGGACGGCTTTTTCAATGTAGGGATTCCTAATCAACATTACCAGTCCTTACAGCTCAATTACGATTTACCAATGGCAAAGGTTCCTGTGCTTGAATTTATGAAGGCGACCTATTCGTACACAGGGAATTTCCAATGGGAGCGGGGCTCAGAAATTTATCAAACTCTGGAAGACGTTCCCGATCTTGGAAACAGTGTTCAAAATTCCAATGTACACCAGGTAAGTGCAAATATGGAAATGCAGACCTTGTATGATTACTTTGGTTTGAAGAAAAGGACACGACCGGGAGGAGCCCAAACGATAGAGGAGCGCAGTAGAGCAGTTCCTACTTTAGACGGGGATCAACCTAAAACTCCTGCCCCGGCAGATATTGCGCGGCTAAGTGCAGGGGATAGGACCTACAACACTTTTGTGGGACTTCTTACATCCATTCGCAGGATACAGGTGAATTACCAGGAGAACAACGGGATCTTTCTTCCCGGGTATACCAATGACATAGGATTTATGGGTACCTGGAACCCAACCTTCGGCTTTACCCTGGGAAGTCAGGAAGAGGTGAGGTATATGGCAGCCCGAAAAGGCTGGCTTACTTTATATCAGCAATTTAATCAGCAGTACACACAAGTAGAAAATGAACAACTGGGGATCAATGCTGATATTTCACTGTTACCAGATCTAACTATTCAGCTTACCGCGGGCAGGTTATATTCAGAAACATTTCAGGAAAATTACAGGGTAATTGGAGGTCAATATGTGCCGCTTACTCCGTTAACTTTTGGGAACTTCAATATTTCTACGATTCTTCTTAAAACTGCTTTTAATCAAAGTACGGCTGAATCTTCGGCGACTTTCCAGGAATTTAGGGAGAACAGGCTGGCAGTGGCGAGAAGACTGGCTGTAGAAAATGGGCTGGATCCAAATGAGACAGATGAATTTGGCTATCCTGTAGGTTACGGAAAGAATAATCAGGATGTGTTACTACCCGCATTCTTAGCTGCTTATTCGGGTTCCGATCCCGATGATGTGGCGCTGGGAGCATTCAGGGATTTCCCTCTTCCCAACTGGAACCTGAAATATACCGGCTTTATGCGTCTGCCCTGGTTCAAAAAGAATTTTAAGAGATTTTCGGTTAATCATGGTTATACCGCAGGATATACTCTTAACCAGTTCCAGACCAATTTGGATTATGATCCTGCCAATCCCCGCGATGTTGACCAGGCAGGGAATTACAAAAGTGAGTTGCTATTTTCCAATGTTAATCTTACCGAACAGTTTAGCCCTCTTGTTAGGGTGGATATGGAAATGGCAAATTCTATTAAAATTTTAGCCGATATCCAAAAGGACCGGGCACTCTCACTAAGTTTTGATAATAATCTTCTAACCGAAATAAGCGGGAACCAATACACTCTTGGTTTAGGATACCGAATCAAAGACCTAAAGATTGATACTAAGATTGGGGGGCGTCAAAGAATTCTTAGCAGTGACCTTAATTTTAAGGCAGATGTTTCATATCGTCACAATGAAACCGTCATACGATATCTGGACATAGACAATAGTCAGGTTACTGCAGGGCAGGATATTTGGGCAATCAATTTTACGGCAGATTATGCCCTTTCAAAGAACCTTACCGCCCTGGTTTACTACGATCACAGTTTCTCGGAATATGCAATTTCAACAGCTTATCCCCAGACTACGATCAGGTCTGGAGTGACTTTGCGATATAACTTCGGAAATTAGAGCAGGGGGCTTGACTAAAAGGATTAAAAAATTAACTTTGTTATACTAAAAAACTAACCATGAAGATTCCAAAAGACTTAAAGTACACCAATGATCACGAATGGGTGAAAATTGAAGGGGATGTTGCCACTGTAGGTATTACCGATTTTGCCCAGGGTGAGCTGGGAGATATCGTTTATGTAGAAGTTGAAACTGTAGATGAAACGCTGGATAGAGAAGAAGTGTTTGGTACTGTTGAAGCAGTAAAAACAGTTTCTGATCTGTTTGCGCCGCTTTCGGGAGAGATCATTGAATTCAATGAGAGCCTGGAGGACGAGCCGGAAAAAGTAAATTCAGATCCTTATGGAGAGGGTTGGATGATAAAGATCCGTTTTAGTGATGCATCGCAGATCGACGATCTTCTAAGTGCCGAAGAATATACTGAAGTTGTTGAAGGTTAAACTTCTTTTTCTTCTCACTTCAGTATCTTATACGATTCTAATACTATACCTGTCTCTCATTAATCTTTCGGATACCCCGGTTAAGGACCTTGGGGTGAGCGACAAGGTAATGCATGGCGGCGCCTATTTTGGTCTTGGACTGTTGTGGATGTTGTTTGTACTCTTTTCTTTTAAAGAAAGCCATCTTTTTAAGAAAATTATTATTATTTCTTTATGCTCAATAGCCTTTGGCATTTTTATTGAGGTTCTACAGGATACATTGACGAGTTATCGACAATTGGATCTGTACGATATTTTTGCTAACACTCTGGGAGTTGTTCTTGCAGGAATTCTTGTGTGGGCCTTGAGGAAATATCTAATCAGGTTAAAAGCCAAGATTAATTTAGATTTAATGAAAAATTAATTATTTTAGCCAACCTATAATTAAAACGGAATTATGAAACCCAAAAAAAATCCAAAAGCTGATTTATCCAGGAGAAGCGTTTTGTTCTTCCAGATTGGAATGATCGTGATGCTTTTCATTACCTGGAGGGCGATTGAGTGGAAAACCTATGATAAGGAAGCGATTGATACCGGGATGGTTGATATGGATGCCTTTGAAGAGGAAGATGTGCCAATCACCGAATTGAATACACCACCACCACCACCGCCACCGCCACCGCCACCAGCACCCGAGATTATCGAGATCGTAGAAGATGAAGAAGAAGTTGAAGAGACGGTGATCGAATCTACCGAAACTAACCAGGAAGAGATCGTGGAAGTTGAAGAGGTAGAAGTAGTTGAGGAAGAAGAAGAAATTGGGGACGTTCCGTTTGCTGTTATTGAAGATGTGCCTGTTTTTCCAGGATGTGAAAACGAGAAAAACAATCAGGCCCGTAAGGACTGTATGAGTGAAAAGATCAATGACTTCGTGAACCGAAGATTTGATACCGGTTTAGGTAGTGATCTTGGACTTTCTGGAATCAACAGGATCTATGTGCAGTTTAGGATCGAGAAGAATGGTAACATTACCGTTCTTGGAGCGAGGGCTCCACATCCACGTCTACAGCAGGAAGCGGAAAGAGTAGTGAACATGCTACCTAAGATGCAGCCAGGGAAACAACGTGGTCAACCGGTAGGGGTGCTTTATTCCCTTCCTATTACTTTTAGAGTACAGGACTAACTTAGTCGTTTAATATATTTGAAAATCCCGCACTTGTTGCGGGATTTTTTATTTCCGATCATTTTTTTCGTAGGAAAAATTAGATCCTGCAGGAAGACCGGTAGGAGTAACATACTCACTGCCTATCAAATTTCGAATTCAGGAATAAAATATCCTGAAAATGCCATTTTTAATCCCGCACCTGGTTGCGGGATTTTTGATTGTATGAAAATACTTCAGGTTTTTAAAATAATGTATCTTTCCGCAGTAATCTATTGAGCATTGTGCAGGCTATGACAAAAATTTACACGCTCTTCCTTATATTTCTTCCGTTTATTGCCTTTTCTCAGACCTTTAAAGGAGATCCTGAAAGATTTCCACGTTTTTCTGAATGTGAAAATGTAGAGTTTGAACAGGAGGAAAGTTGTTTCAGAGCCACATTAAAACAAAAAATAAGCGGAGAATTTCAATTGCCAGAGATAATTTCTGAAGACAATTATAAAGGAGAAGTAATAGTGCTTTTTGAGGTCACCCGTGATGGAGACTTTGAAGTCATTTTTATCGATGCGGCTTATTCCGAATTAAAGGAGGAGATAAACCGCATTTTTAAGACCCTTCCGAAAATTTCCCCTGCTACCTACAACAGCAGGCCAATTAATATGCAGTTCCGTATGCCGGTTAAAATTCCTTTTGAACAAGAGGAAGCTGCATTACCCACCTATGAGAAGGAACTAGTAGCTGTAAAGGCCGAAGTGGCAGCTCCTGTTGGACGAAAAGAAGTGACAGAGGAGTATGACGAGATCAAATCATTGGAGATTAGTAATCCACGGTTTGAAAGTGAGATCAATATTCCTCTATCGCACGAACTTTACAGTAGGTTTGAAGATGAGGTCAACAGGATAGGTACTAATTTTCACACTTCTTCCAAGCCTTTTCTCTATTCGGAGGTACAGCCTTATTATAATTTTGAGGCTAAGCTTGCGGCGCTTCAAAAGCCTGTAGACTCATGGGTGGGGAGAAAATTATGGAATGAGCATCTTTTTAGGTTCCAGGGTGAAGATTATTGGTTCACTGTAGACTTTGCCCTTGACTTGCAGGTGGGGAAAGACTTTGACAGTGAATTGGATGTTACCTACAATAATACAAGGGCTGCCATTTTTCAAGGGGGACTAGGTAGTAATTTTAGCTTCTATTCGGTAGTTTATGAGAACCAGGGGAGATTTGCAGATTATTTTAATCACTATGCGGAATCAATAAGACCAGGTTCTGAGGGTGCGGCTATTATTCCGGGTCGTGGAATTGCCAAGCCATTTATGGGGCAGGCCTATGACTATCCTGTCGCCGAAGGCTATCTCTCTTATAGCCCGGGTAAATTCTTTAACCTACAGTTTGGTCATGGAAAAAACTTTATTGGGGACGGTTACAGGTCACTATTGTTGAGTGATAATGCATCACCATACCCTTTTTTCAAGCTCAACACCACCTTCTGGAAAATTAAATACACCAACACGTGGATGTCTTTGCGTGATGTACGGCCCGAAGTTACGGGAGAGGACTCCTACAGAACAAAATTTATGGCTAACCATTATTTGAGCTACAATGTAACAAAGAGGCTTAATATTGGCTTTTTTGAATCTGTAATGTGGGAGAATGACAACAACCGTGGATTCGACCTTAATTACCTAAACCCGGTGATCTTTTACCGTGCCATTGAATTTTCGACCGGGGCACAAGCTGGAAATGCTATCATTGGCCTTACCGGGAAGTATAAATGGAATAATAGATTCCTTACCTATGGCCAGTGGCTTATTGATGAATTTTCTTCCAGTGATGTTTTTGGAGGAGAAGGCAGCTGGAAGAATAAACACGGCTTCCAGTTAGGGACAAAGTATTTTAATGCTTTCAATGTAGAGAACCTTCACCTGCAGCTGGAATATAATCAGGTGCGACCTTACACCTATTCTCACAACACCATTACCCTCAATTATGGTCATGCCAACCAATCCATGGCGCATTTATGGGGAGCTAATTTTAGAGAGCTTGTGGCTATTGCCAGGTATAAAAGCGGAAGATATTATGGTCATGTGAAGGCGATTTATGGGGAACGCGGTTTTGACTTTTCTGAAAATGGTGACTATTACGGCGGAAATATCTACCGCAGTGAAGAGGAGCGGCCTCTGGAAACAGGCGTAAGGATTGGTCAGGGAAATAATACCGATTCATTCTTTGCTCAAACTGAAGTTGGCTATATTATTAATCCTGCTACAAATCTTAAATTTTTCGGCAGCTTTATTTATCGAAACTTTGACCCCGAAGTTAATACTGTAGAGCACTTTGATAATACCACATACTGGGTTAATATTGGGCTGCGGACAGATATCTTTAACTGGTACTTTGATATGTAAATCCTATAATGGGTTGGAAATCAATAGTTATGTTTTTTAGGCGATATAAATTTAACGGCTTCATGGACTTGGTAGAAAACAATTAAGAAGTATCTTTGCGCCAAAATTCCCTTTTTTTGGAAAATACTCAAGTACATAGTCCTGCAATTTCCCTGGTAAGCGATCTAAAGGAGATTACTAAGGTGAGACTGGCAATAAGTGTAGTCTTTTCTTCGGTTGCCGGTTATTTTTTAGGAGCAGAATCTGTTGATCTTCTCACAGTGATCATGTTGTCGATTGGAGGGTATTGTTTGGTCGGAGCATCAAATGCCTATAACCAGATCCTTGAAAAGGATCTTGATCTTTTGATGAAGAGAACCAGTAACCGTCCTGTTCCTTCGGGAAGAATGTCGGTTAATACTGCTTTTATTATTGCAAGTTCCCTCACCGTACTGGGGCTGGTAATACTTTATCTTATCAATCCCAGAACAGCAATGTTTGGGGCCATTAGTATTTTTCTTTACGTAAGTGTATATACTCCTCTAAAGACCAAGACCCCACTATCGGTATTTGTGGGTGCCTTCCCGGGGGCAATTCCTTTTATGTTAGGATGGGTTGCCGCTACGGGAGATTTTGGTATTGAGCCGGGAACCTTGTTCATGATACAATTCTTCTGGCAATTTCCACATTTTTGGGCCCTTGGCTGGTGGTTGTATGATGATTATGCAAAAGGTGGCTTCTTTATGTTACCCACCGGGAAAAGGGATAAAGGTACCGCAATACAAATCGTTTTATACACCATCTGGACCGTAATAGTTTCTTTAATACCGGTAACCGGGATGACAGGTGCACTGTATATTACACCGTTTTCTGCAGTACTTGTACTTCTTCTGGGAATGGGAATGCTGTTCTATGCCGTGCAGCTTTACCGGAAAAGAGACGAAAAATCGGCTAAAAAACTAATGCTGGCAAGTGTTTCTTATATCACGCTGCTGCAAATTATATATGTATTAGATAAATTAATTCGAGTATGGATTTAACACAAGGAACCCAAGCGTACAAGCAGGGCCGGGCAAAAAAGATGATGCTGTGGTTTGGGATCATAAGTATGGCTATGATGTTCGCGGGACTTACCAGTGCTTATGTAGTAAGCACAAAACGACCGGACTGGCTTACTGAATTACAATTGCCCGTCACCTTTATTTGGAGTACTGTGGTAATATTTTTAAGTAGTATTACCTTTCATTTTGCCATAAAAGCAGTGAAGCAGAATAACCATTCTCTTGCTACTTCGGGTCTTGTTGCGACTTTATTGCTTAGCATTGGGTTCATTGTTTTACAGTTTTTGAGCTTTAATGAACTGTTGGAATCTGGATATTTCTTCACAGGTAGTGCCAGTAGTGTTACTACTTCTTTTCTTTATTTGATCGTAGGATCGCATTTAGTGCACCTTTTAGGGGGAATAATCGTGCTTTTGGTGATAATTTATAACCATTTTAAACAGAAGTATTATGCTGGGCAAACACTTGGATTAGAACTTGGTGCTACTTACTGGCACTTCGTGGATGCCCTTTGGATATACCTGTTTTTATTTTTATATTTCTTTAGATAAATAAAAAACCTATTTTTGCCCATACTTTAAAAATCAAACTCTTTCTATGGAAGCGACTGTGACCAGAACAGGTACCGAAGGAAAAACATGGGGTGGTGGAAATCAACCTCTAAAGGTGAGCTATGGAAAAATGATGATGTGGTTCTTCATATTATCAGATGCGCTTACCTTTTCCGGTTTTCTTGCCTCTTACGGTTTTGCCCGATATAAATTTTCTGAAAGCTGGCCTATCGCCGATGAGGTTTTTACCCACTTTCCCTTTTTGCACGGAGTAGAGGCGCCAATGTATTATGTGGCCTTAATGACCTTTATTCTCATTTTTTCTTCTGTGACTATGGTTTTGGCCGTAGACGCCGGGCATCAAATGAAGAAATCCAAGGTTACCTTCTATATGTTGTTGACAATCATTGGGGGTATAATCTTTCTTGGTTCACAGGCATGGGAATGGAAAAACTTTATTCAGGGCACTTATGGAGCAGTAGAAACCAGGGGTGGAAATGTGCTGCAGGTAGTAAATGATGAAGGACATCGCGTTGCTCTTGATGAGTTTGTGGTTGCTGCACCAACAGAGAGATTACAGCAAACACGTTCCAATGCATTGTGGTTTGTGGACGAACCTACTTTGCCACGCTTCACAATGGAAGATGTGCTTGTTGGTTTCGCGGCTAATCCAAACCTTCATATTAGAACTCAGGAGTTGACCGAGACAGGAGACAAAGTCGTGCTTACAAGAGCGGAGTCTTTAGCTAAACTTGAAAACGAAGGAATTGGAATCATTGAGGGGGCTAACCTTCAAAAAAATGAATATGGTAATCCTTTATTTGGAGACTTCTTCTTTTTTATTACAGGATTTCATGGATTTCACGTTTTAACAGGAGTTTTAATCAATATCATCATTTTCTTTAATGTTCTTATTGGGACTTATGAAAGAAGAGGCCACTATGAAATGGTGGAGAAGGTAGGACTGTACTGGCACTTTGTAGACCTTGTATGGGTATTTGTATTTACTTTCTTCTATTTAGTATAATCTGGAATACAATATAAAATGGCACACGATACAACTCACGCACATCAATCGAACACCAAAAGGATCTGGACCGTATTTATCATTCTTTCGGTTATCACCATTGTGGAGGTAATTCTTGGAATTATTAAGCCCGAGGTATTAACAGATACTTACTTTGTAAGCTTAAAATTAATTAACTGGATCTTTATTGTGCTTACCATTTGGAAGGCATATTATATTACCTGGGCCTTCATGCACATGGAGGGCGAGACAAAAGGGCTTAGGCGCTCTGTAGTCTGGACTGCAGGTTTTCTTATTATTTACCTGGTTTTTATTCTCCTAACCGAAGGAGATTACGTTCACGAGGTAATGAAAAGAGGGCAGGTAGCCTGGGATTTTTAAAAGTTAAAACATTAGAGAAAGGCGGTTTTAAAACCGCCTTTTTTTATTTTTGTGCACATCTTTCCGTAAAGATATCATGAAAAAATTCTTTGTCATTTTTGTGCTTTTTGCACTCCCCCTGGGGGCCTATTTGTTCTTCGCTTCAGGAGTTAATAATTTTGCGCGCCTGCCTGTGCTTACACAGGAGATCTATCAGTTGGAATCCTTCAGAAGTCTTGAGGATGAAGAGGAGGAAGTGAGCTTTGACGGCAAGATCACTATTCTTGGTTTTCCTGGGGGTGAGCCCCTGGAATATTCCAACAATGCCTATCATCTTGCCGAAAAAATTTATGACCGCTATGCTGAGTTTAACGATTTTCAGTTTGTTTCTGTAGTACCTTCCGGAAGTGAAGCTGAAGTTGAAAAGCTTCAGGATAAAATTTCCAAAGTTATAGATCTAAAAAAGTGGAAATTTGTTACCGGTTCTTCCGAAGAGATCAACGCGTTGTTTGATAGTCTTAACACCGACCTGGAATTAACCGGTGATCTTTCCACTCCCAATGTTTTTATAATTGATAAGGAAGGAAAGCTGCGTGGCAGGGACAAAGACGACGACGGGAAGGAGCTTTACGGCTATGATACTGGCTCTATTTTTGTGCTCAACAATAAAATGAATGATGACGTAAAAGTCATCCTGGCAGAGTATCGCCTGGCACTAAAGAAATATAACAGAGAGAATACCGAGAAATAAATGAAAAACTACTCCTACATAGGAATTTCCTTTGTGATCCTTATTTTTGGGATCATAGTTGTTCCCAAAATTATCGACAGGATAAATGAACGGGAAGTCGTCTCCTCGAATAGATCTGATGGGCAGGAAGAACGTGCTTCAGAAAAAGTTGAGCTGGAATATATCATGGTGAACGGGGAAAAAAAGAAGGTCCCCGCATTTGAATTCATAGATCAACACGGGGATACTATCACAAATAAAGACTACGACGGAAAAGTCTATATAGCTGAATTCTTCTTTTCTACCTGTCCTACTATCTGTCCTATCATGAAAGAAAATTTAGTTCAGGTGCAGGATGTTTTTGGTGAAAATGATGATTTCGGGATCGCATCCTTCAGCATTGATCCACAGCATGATACTCCCGAAGTTTTAAAAGAGTATGCTGCCTTAAACGGAATAACCCATCCAAACTGGCATTTGATGACCGGTGAGCGGGAAGAAATTTATGATCTCGCGAATTCAGGATTCAATATTTATGCCGGTGAAGATGAAAATGCTGAGGGAGGTTTTGCTCATTCGGGTTATTTTGCACTGGTTGATAAAGAAGGGTATATAAGATCGCGTAAAGACCGACATGGTAACCCAATTATTTATTACCGTGGATCTGTTCCGCGTAAATCCATTGTGGAACCCGGTGAAGAAGAGCCTCAAATAGATATTTTGATTGCAGATGCAAAAAAACTTGTCAATGATAAATAGGAAGTCCGACAGGGTGATGGTGCCGGCCATTTTGGTGATCTCCATTTTAGTTCCCGTGCTGGTATTAATTTTAATGTACCTCCCTGAGAGGTATGAGGTACTTGGAGGAAACTTCAATAATTTTCCTCTGTTCCATGCTATTCTAAATTTCTTTACTGCTTTGTTGCTTATTGCCGGTTATTTTTCAATGAGAAAAAAGGAATTGGCGTGGCATAGAAATTTAATGATTTCAGCATTTTTTCTGTCGGCAGTTTTTTTAGTGAGTTATGTGATCTCTAAAATAAGCAATGAGCCTGTACCTTACGGTGGGGAAGGCGTACTTAAGTATATTTATTTCTTTATTTTGATCACGCATATCCTGCTTTCGGCTATTATTGTTCCCCTGGTTTTGTTCACCATGTACCGAGGTCTTACAGGAGAGGTATGGAAACACCGAAAAATTGCCCGCTATACTTTTCCAATATGGTTATATGTAGCTGTGACAGGAGTGTTGGTATATTTATTCATGGCGCCTTATTATTAAGATTATGAGAACACGAAACTTGCTTAGTGCATTTTTTATACTGGCTCTTTCCTTTGATGCAGAAGCCCAGTGTGCTATGTGTAGGGCTGTTCTTGAAAGTGGAGAAAGCCAATCGGCTGCTGAAGGTATTAATGACGGGATCATGTATCTCATGATCTTTCCTTACCTGCTAATGGCCGGTATAGCCTATTTTATCTGGAAATCCCGTAAAAAAGCCCGTACCGAAGAATAGCTTCCTTTCCCTTTGAAAATGTGCTTTTTTTGGAATCTTTTTCTGAAAACTGTAACATTCCCCCCTTTTTCAAGTCTAATGGTTGTCCCCTCTAATTAAAAGAAAGAGCCCGGTATGATCGAAATAAAAGATTTGCACAAGTCCTATAAGACCGGAAATAATTCTCTGCACGTCCTAAAGGGAATTAATTTTAATGTTGCCGAAGGAGAACTTGTTTCAATTATGGGTTCTTCCGGCTCCGGTAAATCTACGCTTCTTAATATCCTCGGGATGCTTGATGAAGCCGATTCGGGCACGTATACGCTCGATGGAGTTCCTATTAAAAATCTTAATGAAAAGATAGCAGCCCGCTACAGGAATAAGTTTCTGGGATTTATTTTTCAGTCTTTTAATCTTATAAATTACAAGACAGCTCTTGATAATGTCGCTTTGCCCCTTTATTATCAGGGTATGAAGCGCAAGGAAAGAATTGAACGGGCAATGGCGTACCTCGAAAAAGTAGGCCTTGGTCCCTGGGCGCAACACCATCCTAATGAACTTTCGGGAGGTCAAAAGCAAAGAGTTGCAATAGCCAGAGCCCTTGCCAGTGATCCTAAAGTTTTACTGGCCGATGAGCCTACCGGTGCACTTGACACCAAAACATCTTATGAGGTGATGGACCTCATTCAAAAGATCAACGAAGAAGGACGTACGATTTTGATCGTTACCCACGAGCATGATATTGCCGAAATGACAAAGCGCATCGTCAATTTGAAGGATGGTGTTATTATAGATGATAAAAAAGTAGATCAGGTAAAGGCACTGCAGTATGTTTGATCTGGAACGTTGGGAGGAGATCTTCGAAACTATCCGCAAGAATAAACTGCGGACCTTTCTTACCGGGCTCTCGGTAGCATCGGGGATCTTTATTCTTGTCATTTTGCTGGGTATTGGCCAGGGAATGAGGAACGGGATCTCTGCTGAATTTGAGCAGGATGCAGCCAACATCCTTTACATCTGGACAAACAGAACCTCTGTAGAATATAAGGGTCTAAATCCCGGGCGGGAGATAAGACTAAAGAACACCGATTATCAAACCACTGCGCAGAAATATATTGATGAGCTCGAATACAAATCGGCCGTTTACAGGATTTGGAATGGGGTGGTTACCTTTAAGAAAGAATCGGGTTCATACAGGGTAGAAGGTGTGCTTCCAGATTACCAGTTCCTTGAGAACAGTACTATGACAGAAGGCCGGTATCTTAACTACACCGATCATGAAAATTATGAAAAAGTGGCTGTTATTGGAAACCGGGTAAAAAATGACCTTTTTAAGGAGGCAGATCCTATTGGTAAATACATAGAAATTTCCGGAATTAATTTTAAGGTCATAGGTGTTTTTACAGACCCCGGAGGGGAACGTGAGGAAAACAGGGTTTATGTGCCTCTGTCTACGGGACAAAGAGTCTTTAATGGTCAGAACTACATAAATAACATGGCCTTTACTCTTGATAAACAAGACAATTTCGAAGCGGCACTTGCTGCCTCAAATAAATTTTCTTCAGAATTACAGGAATTTCTAAAGGAACAACATAGTATAGCTCCCGAGGATGACCGTGCTATCAATATCAATAATTCTCTTGAGAATGCAAAGCGGTTTTATGACCTTATGGATATGATCAAGTACTTCTTTTGGGGAGTAGGAATATGTACAATTATAGCCGGGATCGTGGGGGTAAGTAATATTATGCTCATTATAGTGAAGGAACGTACCCGGGAAATTGGGGTTCGAAAAGCCCTGGGGGCAGAACCTTTGTCTATAGTGGGAATGGTGCTGCACGAATCTATTTTTGTAACTGCCATTGCCGGGCTTGTTGGGTTAATTGGAAGCCTTGCCTTGCTTGAACTGGTGGGGCCGATGATAGAAACAGAATTTATAACAAATCCTTCGGTGAATTTTGGGATCGCACTCACTACGGTGTTCATCCTGGTGATTGCCGGAGCACTCGCCGGATTCTTCCCTGCCTACAGGGCTGCCAGGATTAAACCTATTGTCGCATTAAGAGATGAATAAGCATGTTTAGCAGAGATAATTGGGACGAAATACTGGAAGCACTTAGTGCCAACTGGTTTAGAACCATTCTTACCGCATTTGGGGTGCTTTGGGGGATATTTATCCTCGTGATCCTGCTTGCTGCAGGAAAAGGTTTGGAAAACGGGGTGAAGCAAGGTTTTGGAGGAATGGCAACCAATTCCATGTTCATGTGGACGCAGGTCACCTCCAAACCGTACAAAGGTTTACCTAAAGGAAGAAGATATAGTTTCAAAATAGATGATGTAGCGGCGATCAAGCGTGAGGTGCCAAACATGAGGTTCGTTTCTCCCCGAAATCAACTGGGAGGTTTTGGTGGTGCCAATAACGTGGTGAGAGGATTGAATACAGGGGCCTTTAATGTTTATGGCGATTATCCCGAGATCATTCAGCAGGAGCCTATGGATATCACTTCGGGAAGATTTATTAATTACTCAGATATCAATGAAAAAAGAAAAGTAGCTGTTATTGGAGAGGGAGTGCGAACAGTGCTTTATGATCAGGGAGAAGAGGTGTTGGGTACGTACATTAAGGTGAGCGGAGTTAATTTTATGGTGATCGGGACTTATAAAAAGAAGGGTAACAATGGTAATGCAGAGGAAAATCAGAAACAGATCTATGTTCCTTTTACTTCTTTTTCCCAGGCTTTTAATGAAGGGAATAATGTGGGATGGATGGCAATCACCGCACAGGATGGCTCTTCAATTACCGAACTAAAAGGGGAAGTGCTGGACGTCATCAAATCCAGGCATTCGATACATCCTGAAGATGACCGAGCGGTAGGGAATTTTGACCTTTATGAAGAGTATAACAAGATCAACGGTCTATTTGTCGCACTAAAAGGCGTGGCCTACTTTGTAGGAATCCTGGTGCTTTTATCAGGGATCATTGGGATAAGCAATATCATGCTCATCGTGGTTAAAGAACGCACCAATGAAATTGGAGTTAGACGTGCTCTTGGGGCTACACCCTGGGCTATAAGAGGACAGATCCTAATGGAATCTATCTTCCTTACAATTATTTCGGGAATGGCGGGAATAGTGCTTGCTACAGGAGTGATTGCCCTTGTGAACCAGGCATTGAGTGGAATGGATACTTCAGAAATGATGTTTCTCAACCCCAGCGTGAATCTTGGGGTAGTAATGGTGGCATTGGGTATCCTTGTAATATCGGGCTTACTGGCAGGTTTAATTCCGGCTCAAAACGCGATAAAAGTTAAACCTGTAGATGCTTTAAGAACAGAATAACAATAAATACAAATAAGTAACAGAATGAAAAGAGTTGTAACTATCCTGATCCTGGTTCTAATTGCAGTAGCTTTTACCGGTGCATTGTACTACCTGTATGCTAAAAATCAGGAGGATCCAACGGTTTATGAAACCGAGCAGGCTTCAGAACAAACCATTGTAAAAAAGACAGTGGCAACGGGAAATATCGTTCCTAAAGAGGAAGTTTTGATCAAGCCCAATATCTCGGGAGTTATTGAAGAAATATATATCGAAGCCGGGGATCGCATCCAGGCCGGAGACCAGATTGCCAAAATAAGGGTGATTCCTAACGTCGCTTCCCTGCAGAGTGCTAAAGATGCAGTACAGACTGCGAAGATCAATTTTGACAATGAAGCGAAAAATTTTGAGCGTCAAAAATCCCTTTTTGAAAAAGGTGTGATCTCTGCCAATGAATTTGACAATGCGCAGGTTGCTTATAGACGTGCAGAGCAGAACTACCGTTCTGCACAACAAAATTATGAGATCGTTCGCACAGGAACAACCAGTGGGCTGGGAAGTGCAGCCAATACTATGATTCGTTCCACAGTGGAAGGAATGGTGCTGGATGTTCCTGTTAAGGTTGGGAACCAGGTTATAGAAAGTAACAACTTTAATGAGGGAACTACTATCGCTGTTTTGGCCGATGTTAATGAGATGATCTTTGAAGGCAAGGTAGATGAAAGTGAAGTGGGGAAAATAAAGGAAGACCTTCCGCTGGAAGTGACCGTAGGTGCCATTGAGAACAAAACCTTTAATGCTGTGCTGGATTATATCGCCCCTAAAGGAGTTGAGGAAAACGGGGCAATTCAATTTGATATAGAAGGAACTTTAGATAAGGCCGATACCACTTTTATTAGAGCAGGATTGAGCGCGAATGCTTCGATCATTCTCGCAAGGGCCGAGGATGTACTGGCAGTTCGCGAAGCTTTGATCCAGTTTGATCCTAAAACACAGGAGCCGTTTGTTGAAGTGGCTACGGGAGACCAGCAGTTTGAACGCAGAGAAGTTGAGTTGGGAGTGAGCGACGGTATTTTTGTAGAAATCAAGAGCGGTATTAGCGCGAATGACAAGATCAAAGTATGGAATCAATTAAAACCAGCCGGGCCAACTGCACAGGTGCAATAGATTGTGTCTTTGTGTAACAAAAAAGGTTCATAGAAGACTTATATTTTACAACTACCATTATGAAAAGATTTTTATTAACTGCAGTTTTCCTTTCCTCTTCCTTTTTCGGGTTTTCGCAACAAAAAGAATGGACACTTCAGGAATGTATTGAATATGCACTAGACAACAACATAAGTGTAAAGCAGTCACAGCTTGATGTGGAGCTGGCAGATATCCAGATATCTGATGCTTTCGGAAACTTCCTGCCTGCATTGAATGCTTCGGCTTCCAATTCCTGGAATACGGGACTTACTCAAAATGTTACTACCGGTATCCTTCAAACCCAAACCACCAGGAATTTTTCCGCAGGAGCTACAGCGGGATTAACCCTCTTCGACGGATTAAGAAATTTTAAGCAGTACCAGTACGCTAAAATGGCAAAACTGGCCAGTGAATATTCACTGGAGCAAATGAAGGATGATATTGCCCTTTTTGTGGCCAATGCTTACCTGCAGGTACTTTTTAATAAAGAAAGCCTTAAGGTGATCCAGGCACAGCATCAAATAACCCTTGAGCAACTAGAGAGGGCTGAGGCTTTAGTAGAAGCAGGTTCCCTTCCCAGGGGCGATCTACTGGAGATAAAAGCTACTTCGGCAAATGAGGTACAGCGAATGATTGTGGCCGAAAACCAGATCGAGATCTCTTTGGTCTCCTTAGCTCAATTGCTGCTTATTGAAGATTATGAAAACTTTGACATTGCCGACAGAGACTACGAAGTTTTTGGAAGTGAGGTCCTGGAAATGCCGGTTTCCCAGGTAATTGATGCTGCCGAGGAGGAACGTTACGAAGTGAAAGTTGCCGAAATGAACACAGAACTGGCAGAAAAGGAGTTAGAAATAGCTCGTGGCGCTTACTGGCCTACTCTTGGTGCCTTTTTTAATTATAATACAAGAGAATCTGGTGCCGGGCGATTTATTTCTGCAGGTCTTGATCCCGATGAGCCTTATCGCCAAATAGGTTTTGTAGAGTCAACCGAAGAAATTGTAGTGGCGCCAAATATGGTTACCGAAATTGGAAACCCGCTTCCCTTCTTTGAACAACTTCAGCTTAATGATGGGATCTCATATGGGATCCAGCTTAGCGTGCCTATTTTTAATGGATTTAGCACCCGCAATCAGGTCAAAAGAAGAAAAGTAAATGTGCTGAGGTCTGAGTATCAACTGGAGCAGACGAGACTCGATCTTGAGGCAAATGTTTACCAGGCTTATACAGATGCCCGTGGCGCTTTAAAAGCATATGAAGCTGCATTGGTGGCCCGGGAAGCACAGCTGCTGGCTTATGAATACGCAACAGAACGCTATAATGTGGGAATGACCAATGCTTTTGACTTTAGCCAGGCAAAGTTTAATCTGGAGAACGCAGAGAGCGAAGTGGTAAGAACTAAGTATGATTATATTTTTAAATTAAAAGTGTTGGAACTGTATTTTGGAGTGCCTATCACAGCCCTTAAATTCTAAGTAATGAAGAAAAAGACTATTTATATAATTGCCGGAATTACCGTTTTAATCATTGTCTTGCTGGTAGTGGGTAAAAAAGCTGGATGGTTTGGGAAATCGGGCAATTTTAAGGAAGTTGAGGTTACAGAAGTACAGAGATTTGATGTTATTGAGAAAGTATCGGCAACGGGAAAGATCCAGCCAGAGGTTGAGGTAATGCTTTCTTCGGAAGTTTCAGGAGAAATTATTGAACTTCCGGTAGTTGAAGGGCAGCAGGTTCAAAAAGGGGATTTACTGGTGCGGGTTAATCCTGAAATCTACCAGTCCAACCTTGAACGTTCCCGTGCGGGACTTCAAAATATAAGATCGGGCCTTTCACAGGCAGAAGCGTCATTAAAAGAAGCTGAAGCCAACTATGAGCGAAATAAAACACTGTTTGAAAAAGGAATTATCTCCAAGGCTGAATGGGATAGGATCGTTTCGGCCTATGAAGTAGCACAGGCTTCCCGTCAAGCCGCTTTTTACAACGTAAGAAGTGCCGAGGCCAGTGTCAATGAAGCCCTGGAAAATTTAGGGAGAACCAACATCTATGCGCCAATGAGTGGAACCATTTCTTCTCTTGATGCCGAGCTGGGAGAAAGAGTAGTAGGTACACAGCAAATGGCAGGTACCGAAATTCTAAGAGTGGCCGATCTAAGCGATATGGAAGTTGAGGTAGATGTTAATGAGAATGATATAGTTAAAATATCCATAGGGGATTCTACTTTAGTTGAGGTGGATGCTTATCTCAAGCAGGAATTTAAAGGAGTGGTTACAGAAATTTCAAACTCGGCCAACGCCACAGCTACGGCCGATCAGGTGACGAATTTTAAAGTAAAAGTGAGAATACTTAAAGAATCCTATGACCACCTGCTCGAAGGAAAGCCTGAAAATTTTTCTCCATTTAGACCGGGAATGACTGCCACGGTAGATATTATCACCAATCGTCGCGACGAAGTGATTGCCGTGCCTATTAGTGCAGTAGTTGTGAAAGCAGATACAACTGCAGGCAGCCGTGACAAGGAAGATGATAAAGCTTCTCCCGAAGAGCTTTTTGAAACTGTTTACATTAAGGAAGGTGACGAAGCCAAAGTACGTGTAGTGGAAACAGGGATCCAGGATGATGCGAGGATTGAGATCAAAGAAGGTCTTGAGACAGGTGAAATGGTCATTACAGGACCATATAATACCGTCACTAAAGTTCTTAAACCCGGTGACAAAGTTGAAGTGAAAAATGAAACCGAATAAATCCTTAACTTGCGAGGGTGATTTTATGTATTGAAACAGCTACCACAAATTGCTCGGTAGCACTGGAGAATAAAGGGAAATTGCTGGCTTTGAAAGAAGACTACAGCAGTAATTATTCACATGCCGAAAGGCTGCACCTTTTCATTGAGGAGATCCTAAAGGAGAATGATGTGCAGGCCGGCGATCTTGAAGCCATTGCCGTGAGCAAAGGCCCCGGGTCCTATACTGGTCTTCGAATTGGAGTTTCGGCTGCAAAAGGCCTCTGCTTTGCCTTAGACCTGCCCCTTATTTCGATCCCTACTTTGAAGTCTCTAGCTCTCCAGGTAAAGCAGAAAAAAGATGGTTTCATTATTCCTCTTTTGGATGCCCGCAGGATGGAAGTCTATACCACCGGATTTACCGCTGAATATAAAAAGGTGTTTGATACCCGCGCAGAAATTTTAAATTCAGATTCATTTTTGGAGTATCTGGAAAATGCTGCAGTAACTTTTATTGGTAGTGGAGTAGAGAAGTTCAGTAAGATCTGTGAACATCCCAACGCTACCTTTATTGAAGGGAAGTTACCTTCTGCCGGAGAGATGGTATCATTGGCGGTAGAAAAGTTTCAGAAGCAAAAGTTTGAGGATGTGGCTTATTTTGAACCATATTATCTTAAAGATTTTATGGCCGGGTAGCCAAAAAATCAAGAATAAAAAAAGTTTTAAAAATAGAGTGCCCCCAAAAAGAAAGACACTTATTGAGGGCATTTTTTATTATAAACCCGGTTCTATTCTGGAGCAGATTCTTTGCTGTGATTAAAGAAATGTACATCGCGCTGCGGGAAAGGAATTGAAATACCTGCGGCTTCGAGACGTGTTTTAGCTTCTTCAATTGTATACCAGTGGCAATCCCAGAAATCCTCAATTTTGGCCCAGAACCTAACCGAAAGATTTACAGAGCTGTCTGCCAGCTCGGTGACCACTACGGCGGGAGCAGGATCTTCAAGTATGTTTTCCTGCTCTTTGAGCAGCTCCAAAAGTACGTCTTTAGCTACTTTGATATTGCTGTCATAAGAAATTCCAATGGTGATGGCATCTCTCCTGGTATTTTCAGCTGAATAATTTACAATGTTTTCATTAGACAGTTCGCCGTTAGGAATTATGGCCAATTGGTTTCCAAAGGTGTTGAGTCTCGTGTAAAACATAGAAATATCTTTCACACTACCCGAAATACCATTTACTTCGATCCAGTCTCCTAATTTAAATGGTTTGAGTAAAAGGATTAAAACTCCGCCGGCAAAATTTGATAGAGAACCCTGCAGTGCAAGTCCAATGGCCAAACCTGCGGCCCCTAAAATGGCAATAAATGAGGTAGTTTCAATCCCAAGCATCCCTACCACACTAATTAGTAGCAGTACAACAAGCGCCCCATTTGCCAAATTTAAAAGAAACTTGGTTAAAGCTTGATCATGGTCCTTCTTATCGAAGAACTTTTTAAGGTAACCAATGACTATTTTAACAAGCCACCAGCCAATGACCAGCCATAGGATCGCTCCCAGGAGATCGGGCAAAAAGCCTAAAAATTGTTCGAAATATTCTGCAGTTATGGTTTTAAGATCGGTGATTTTCTCCATCTACTTTACATGATTTGCTGCAAAGGTGGGAGAATCGGCCATTTTTATGCGTTTAGAAACTGTTAAAATTCTGTGAAAGAAGTGTGGGAAGGAAAATTCTGAGAAATAAAAAAACTCTCCGAAGAGAGCTTAATTAACTAATTAAATCACGCCTGTAACTTAGGCATCTACTTGAAAAGTGATCTTAACGATCACCCGGTAGTCTGTAATATTATCACCTTCAATATTTGCTGTTTGGTCCTTAACGTATACAGATTTTATATTCTTTACAGATTTTGCTGCGGTTTTTACAGCATTTTTTACGGCATCTTCCCAACTTTTTTCAGAATTTGCCATAATTTCCAGTACTTTCATAACTGCCATAATTCTTTTATTTTAAGGTTAGTATTTGTTTTAATTGATTGATTATCAATATACAAATTTCCTCCTCAAAATTTTTCCAAGGAATTGTTAAACCTTCTGCTTTGGAAAGGACTGGACTTTTGAAATAATGAAAAGATTGAGAAATAAAAAAGCCCTCAAAAGTTAAACACTTGTTGAGGGCCAGTCTAAAATTATTTGTTTTCTAAATGATATTCCCTTTTTCATCTGTTTTAATCCTTATCACTTCTTTGCCGTTTTCTAACCTCAATTTATATCTCTTGTCACTTCCTCTTTCATCGTGATAATTGACAAGATAAACATCTTTGGAAATTGTCCAGTTGGGGTATTGCTTCATAACGTTTTTTCGAACGACATCTGGGATCCCTGCATTCTTATATCTTTCAATGGTTCTAATTAATTTACCATCCCGGTCATAAGCTGCGAGCACAGACCCTTCAGGTATAAAAAAACTTACCTCATAGGTATCATAATCATCATGGTAAATCTCTGACGATTTGATATCATACGCCGCAACATGTTCTTCCAGCTTTCTCACCGGTATTGCAACCTGTTCATTAGTTACGGCATCCAGGTATTTATAGTTTACCGCAACCAAATTCACCTCTTTAAGTTCCTCAGGTTCTGTAATCTGAGCAAAAGTCGGAGCCATTATTCCAAGAAGGAAAAATATTAAAAGTGCTTTTTTCATAACTGAATGTTTTAGTTAATACTGTTTAGTTGTCGAAAACTAAGTTATTATACTAAGTTAATATTTATAACTATCTGAAACAAAGTTATTTATACAATTGTTTTAAGTATTACCATTTGTGTTTTGCATTTATATTAACCATGGGTTTTCCCGCCTTTCTATAAATAATTCATATTTTGCAGTGCCAAACCCGCTTTTCTTAATGGAAGATATCTATATCGTAATGCTGGTTGCCCTCTTTGCGCTGGCAGTGACAGATCTGGTTGTTGGAGTGAGTAATGACGCCATCAACTTCTTAAGCTCGGCAATTGGATCCCGTGCTTTTCCTATGAAGACCATACTTATAGTTGCCAGTATAGGTGTTGGTGTGGGCGCAATCTTTTCAAGTGGGATAATGGAGGTCGCGAGAAAAGGTATTTTCATGCCGGGCGAGTTTTATTTTGAAGAGATCATGATCATCTTCATGGCGGTAATGATCACCGATGTGCTGCTACTGGACTTCTTTAACTCCCTTGGTTTACCCACTTCCACCACAGTATCTATAGTTTTTGAATTACTTGGCGCGGCAGTGAGTATTGCGGCAATTAAAATATACAATGAGTCTGGAAATTATGGTGATATCCTCACCTATATCAATACATCAAAGGCCACCGAGATTATTATTGGGATATTATTGGCTGTAGTCATTGCTTTTCTCATTGGAGCTATTGTTCAATATCTATCGCGGTTAATTTTCTCTTTTCAATTTGAGAAGAAAATTAAGTATGCAGGTGCCATTTTTGGAGGGGTATCTTTAACAGCTATTCTATATTTTATTCTTCTGAAAGGCTTAAAATCAGTCACTTTTGTTCCTGAAGCTTACCTCGATTACCTGGACAATAATACCTTAATCATTATTGGGATAGGGCTGGTTTTTTTTACCGTTATCTCGCAGCTGTTAATGAGTGTATTGAAAACTCATATTCTCAAGTTCGTGATCCTGGTGGGCACCTTTTCCCTGGCACTTGCTTTTGCTGGAAATGACCTTGTGAATTTTATCGGGGTGCCAATTGCAGCCTGGCAGTCTTTTGAATTATGGCAAACAGCCTATGCCTCTTCGGGGGTCTTACCTTCAGAATTTCCAATGACTGGCCTGCAGGGGGAAGTTTCCACGCCGCCGTTTCTTTTATTGGGAGCAGGGGCAGTCATGGTGGTGACACTATGGTTTTCACGAAAGGCGCGAAACGTGGTGGAAACGGGCGTTAATCTTTCCCGACAGGGAGAAGTGACAGAGCGATTTGATCCTAATTTCCTTTCTCGGGGAATTGTGCGCTATTCTGTGTTACTGGGAAATGTCATAGGGGCCATAACTCCCCAGCAGGTAAGGAGTAAAATAGAGGAAAAATTTCAGAAACCAAAGGCTTTCACCAGAGATGCCCAGGATACACCGGCCTTCGATCTTGTTCGGGCCTCGGTCAATCTTGTAGTGGCAAGTATCCTTATTTCTATTGGTACCAGTCTAAAATTACCGCTTTCCACCACATACGTTACTTTTATGGTGGCCATGGGTACTTCATTAGCAGACAGGGCCTGGGATAGGGAAAGCGCAGTTTATCGAGTTGCCGGTGTTGTAAATGTTGTAGGTGGATGGTTTGTCACCGCCCTTGTAGCCTTTTCGGCAGCGGCCATTTTTGCAGCGATAATCTATTTCGGTGGAATTATTGCCATTACAGTGCTTATTGGCCTGGCGATCTTCAGCATAGCCCGCAGCTTTGTTCTTCATTCCAGAAAAGAGAAGGAGAAGAAATTAAAAAAACCTTTCCGAAGGAATGACATCAGCACCATTAATGACATAGTAGTGGAGAGCTCAAAAAATATTTCGGGCATCGTTTGCGGAGTGAACCAGATGTTTTCCAAGACGGTAAAAAACCTTGGGTATTATGACAAGAGTAAACTTAAAAAGAACAAAAAGTCAATTAAAAAACTTGAATCCGAAATTGATGAGCTAAAGCGGAATGTCTTTTACTTCATCAAAACTATTGAGGAGGGTTCCCTTGATTCCAATCGTTTTTACATACTTATCCTGGATTACCTGCAGGATATTGTCCAGTCAATTGGGTATATTACAAGGAACAGCTACAATCACGTGAATAACAACCATAAGAACCTCAAGTTTAATCAAATAAGGGATCTAAAAAGGGTAGATGATAAAATGCAGGCTCTGTTTGACGAGATAGAGGACATTTTTGATAAACAGGATTTTGCACGTATTGATGTGGTATTGGCAGGGAAGCAGGCGCTTTTGAGTGATGTTGGGGAGCTTATAGAAAAGCAGATCAACCGTATAAGGACCACCGAAAGCAGTCCTAAAAATTCTGAGCTTTATTTTGGTTTACTTCTGGAAACCCGTGACCTCATTACCTCCACAATGAACCTCCTGGAGCTATACCGGGAATTCAATATCGCTGTAGAAACCACTCGATTTTCGGCTGGAGTACCTCAAAAAAAATAAGACCGCAAAACCCCATTTTTGAAAGGTCTTGCAGTCTTTTATTTTTTTTACTTCAGTTAACCTGAAGTTTAATTTAACCTGCGGTCGATTTCTTGTGTGCCTTTATTAACCAAAGAGTCAATTCTTGTTGAAGTCTTTCGCACAACAGAATCCAGGTTCTTAATTCTCTTTGTTTTTGCGGTAATGGTAGAATCAAGATCCTCTACCTTATCCAAGCCGCGATTAACGGCAGAATCAAGTTCCTCTGCGCGGTCATTGATCCTGTCCAGTTGCTCATCCACTCTGGAATTCATCTCCTGGCAACCGGTAAATATTGCTGAAACACTTAGGATCAACAACGGGATTTTTACAAATTTGCTTATTTTTTTCATAGCTCAATATATTTGGAAACCGGATCTTTTATTTCGGTGTATAAATCCTGAAATTAGCCATTAACAGCTTCCACACGTTCCACCCGTCCTGCAAGCATATCTTTTAGCATGGTCTCAATTCCATTTTTAAGGGTAATTGTGGAGGAAGGGCAACCGCTACAGGCTCCCTGTAGGATCACCTTTACCAGTTTTTGGTCCTGGTCATAGCTTTCAAACAGGATGTTTCCACCGTCACTTGCAACTGCAGGTTTGATATATTCGTCAAGAATGGCAACAATTTCCTTGGAGATATCATCCAGTTCAATCTCCTTTACCGGGGTTTCTTCTTTATTTTTTGTAGAAGATGGTTGTTCGCTGTCGTCCAGTAAAACATCCTTACCCTGTTCCAAATACTCTCTCATAAATTCCCTGAGCTCCTGGGTGATTTCCTCCCATTCGGCAATGTCAAATTTCATTATTGAGAGGTAGTTTTCATCAATAAAAACTTCTTTTACAAAAGGGAAATGAAAAAGAGCTTTGGCTAAAGGTGCATTTTTTGCCTCATCAATATTTTTAAATTCCACGCTTTGAAGCACCAGTTTCTTATTGGAAACAAACTTCATTACAGTTGGGTTTGGAGTACTCTCGGCATAAACGGTTACCGGAATTTTTTTGACTTCCTCTTTGGGAGGAGTAACTACCGTTCCGCCACTGTTTAAAAATGACTCTATTTGCTCCGAAATTTCTTGCTGTACATCTTTCCAGTGCACAATATTATACTTCTCGATAGCCACAAAATTCTGGGCTATATAGACCTTTTTTACAAACGGGAGGTGAAATAGCTGTTGGGCTAAAGGAGAACGTCCTGCTTCTTCAATATTTTGAAATTCAAAGCTTTCATGTTTGGTCAAAAAAATGTTAGCCTCAAACTTTACAATAGTAGGTTTAGTGGTGGGCTGTATATTTATAGTTATATTTTTCATGTCAAAATTTTTGCAAAAGTACAATTTTCTCTTCGCATTCTACTTCTTATTTAGAATGATTCAATGCTTTAGAAATCCATATAGTTAACTTCGAACGAACCGGCAGGGGCGGGGATGATGTTCTTGAGGATTTCTGGGCTGCCATTCGTGAAGAACTCGGGTATATGTTGTTGATCCCCGGTAAGGAGGTCTAGACTTTGCAGAACTACCTTTGTTTGCTTTGCCACCGCCATGCCAGAATCAATGATCTTTACATGTGCGGGAAGGATTTTCTCAAGCGTGGGAATTAAATAGGGATAATGGCTGCAGCCCAGGACCAGGTGATCAATTCCTGCTTTGATCATTGGGTCCAGTAATTCTTCAAGCATCTTCTTTAAAAAGGGTGAGTCTTTTTGCCCTTTTTCGATCTGCTCGACTAAACCTTTTCCCACCACCTCTATGATCTTGTTATCTTTGGAATAAAGATCTGATGTCCTGGCAAAAAGTGCGCTGGATAGGGTTCCTTTCGTTGCCAGTATTCCAATACATTTAGTCTCACTTTGCAAAGCCGCAGGCTTAATTGCAGGTTCTATCCCAATAAAAGGTACATTGTATGAAGATCTTAGGTGGGTGATGGCATTTGTCGTTGCCGTATTGCAGGCCACTACAACGATCTTAGCACCCATTTCCAGTAGTTTCCGGGTATTCTTGACACTTAGCCTTACAATCTCTTCGGGAGGTTTTTCTCCGTAAGGAGCATTAGCGCTGTCGGCTAAATAAATAGTATGCTCCAGGGGGAGCAGATGATGGATTTCTTTCCAGATGGAGGTGCCGCCAACTCCCGAATCAAAAATCCCAATAGGCTTGTCTTTACTCATTCCTGTAAAAATAAAAACTGCGCATCAATGATGCGCAGTTTTTACAATATTTTTTAAAAATGGAAATTAAATTCCCAGCTCCTTCTTCACATCTGGCATTAGGTCATAACCATCGGCCATGATCACTCCGGTTCCTGTTGTTGAGTCAAGAACATAGTCAAACTCTTTTGCACGAGCTACTTTTTGAATTGTAGTACGGGCTTTTTCGAAAACAGGCTTTAGAAGATCTACTTCTTTCTTTCTAAGATCCTGCTCGGCAGTTTGACGGTACTCGCCAATAGATCTTTGGGTTTGTTGAAGCTCTAATGCTCTTTTTTGATTTTCTTCATCGGTTTTAGTTTGAGCTTCGGCTTCATATCTTTTCATCGTACCCTGGGCCTCAGTTACCATCTCCTTGATCTGGGTATCGTAAGTCTTTTGTAACTTTTCTAACTGGTTCATTGCAGTTTTATAGGACGGCATTTGTTCAATAAGTTCCTGAGTTGCAATGTGAGCCACTTTTGTTTGTGCGTTTGCAAAAGAGGATGCTCCCAGGATTAAAGCTACAGCTATTAGAAGTGTCTTGAATTGTTTCATTGTTTAAGAATTGATTATTTAGATTATTTAATTGTTGAATTATTTACCGAAATTTTAATAATGGCCTTTTAGTTATTTCTGTTTTCTTCCCTCGCTTTGGCTACGGAATCTTTTTTTCTCTGACGTTCTTTTAATATTTCTTCCCTGCGTCTTTCTATTTCTTCCTTCTTTGCCGTGCGAATTGAATCTCTCACTCTGCGTCTTTCTTCCAGCAGAGCTTCTCTTTCTTCTTTTCTTTGTTGTTGCAGTTGCTCTCTTTCTGAAAGAACTGCATCTTCTTCAACAGTCTTTGCTTCCTGTCTTACAAGTTCCCGTTTTTCCTGACGGGTTTCCAGCTGTTCTCTATTAGAGGCCCTGGTAATGCTCCTAAGAACCTGGTCACTAACATCCAGCCTGTCGGCTGCATATAATGTGATCACATCTGCCGATTTATCAAAGATAAGATCGTAATCCCGGTTTTTAGCAATTTCCTGCACCGCTACAAAAACCTGATCCTGAATTGGCTTTACCAATTGCAGCTTTTGTGTTATAAGATCCCCATTGGGACCAAAACGTTTTTGCTGATAATCAAGGATCTTTTTTTCTTCAAACTTTATTTCATCCTCCCGGTCACTAATCAACTCACTTGTTAAAAGTGGCCTTTCATTCGCAAGATCCTGCTTCATTTTTTCAATCCGGTTCAATTCTGTCTCTATCTCTCTTTTCCACTGTTGAACTTTGTTTTCAAGTTGAGCAGAGGCTTCCTGATATTCGGGAACGTTCTCCAGAATGTATTCCATATCTACATAACCAATTCTTACTGTTTGCTGCGCCTTTGCGGCAAAGCCTGAAAAGACTAAGAAAGCAAGTGTTATAAGAATGGAATTTTTCATAATTAATGGGTGTATAGAAAATACCGTGCCAAATTAAAACTGCTGTCCAATTATAAAATGGGTTTCCCAACCATTCGCTTTGGTCTCTCCTGGAAGTGGATCAAATCCATATCCAAAGTCTATTCCAAGTAATCCAAACGCCGGCATAAAAATTCTTAGACCAGCACCTGCCGCCCTGTTGACCTGGAAAGGATTGTAGTCCCTAAAGCCATCAAAAGAAGCACCGGCTTCAAGAAAGGTTAGGGCAAAAATTGAAGCTGTAGGCTTTAAAGTAATAGGATATCTTAACTCCAGGGAATACTTGTTGTAAATAGTGGCTCCATCATTGTCTGATGCAGCACTTAATACTCCCCTGTCCAATGGAGTAAGGGACTGGTTTGGATAACCTCTTAGGGCAATAGCTTCCCTTCCGTCCATACTGTACGTTCCCATACCGTCTCCTCCAAGGTAGAATCTTTCAAAAGGAGGAATTCCGCGATCATTATTGTAAGCACCTAGGAAACCGTATTCTGCATGCGTTTTTAATACAAGCTTATCGTATAGGTTGGTATACCAGGTACCGTTAAATTTGATCTTATAAAATTCCAGCCACTTATATTTTTCCTGGTCAATTTTTGCTTGATCCGGAACGGGATCTTCTCCCTCTCTTAATGGTCTTCCCTGCCTGTTGATCAAATCTCCGTTCGCGTTCTTAAGCTGAAATTCGGCCTGGTCTCCCAGGTTAGCATAATCCACATCATTAAATAAGGAATAAGGCGGAGTAAGTTTTGCAACTACCTCAAATTTAGAACCTCCCATTGGAAAAATAGGATTGCTGAAGGTGTTGTCGCGGGTTAGTCCTAAGGTTAAAGAGAAATTATTGGAATATCCATCTCCAAAGGTGAACAGCCCAGTATTGTAATTACTTAGGTTGTAGTGCTGGAAGGCAACTGCAGTAGAAAATACAAAGAAATCATCTGGTACTGTAAGCCTTCTGGCCAGACCAAACGTAATTCCCGAAATAGAGAACTTTCGGTCTTTATCTGCCTCGCGGTTCCTGTAATCATAGAAATATTGTTCTGTGTGCTGCAGGGATGTTGAAAGTCTTACAGGTTTTTTTCCTCCCCACCAGGGTTCAGAAAAGGAAAGGCTGTAAGTCTGGTAATAAGTACTGGCCTGTGCCCGCAAAGAAAGTGTTTGTCCATCTCCCATTGGTAAAGGTCGGTAAGCATCTTTGTCAAAAAGTCCACTTAGAGAGAAGTTATTGAAGGACAGTCCAAGGGTTCCAACAAAACCTCCGCCTCCATAACCTCCCTGGAGTTCAATCTGACTTGCTCCCGCTTCCACCACAGAATATTCCAAATCCACAGTACCTGTGTTCTGGTCAACTTCTTTAAAATCGGGGGTAAGGTTTTCAGCATCAAAGAAACCTAGTTGCCCAAGTTCCCTTACAGTCCTAACTACGGCTTCCTTGCTGTATTTGTGCCCTGGCTTGGTACGCATTTCCCTGTAAATAACATGGTCTTTGGTCTTGTCATTACCTATTACTGTAATTTCATCAAAATAGGCAATTTTACCTTCTCTGATTCTTATTTCAAAATCTATGGTATCATTATAAACCTTTACCTCAACCGGATTAATGTTGGAAAAGAGGTAGCCATTATTTTGATAAAGGTTGGTGAGATCATTTGCATCGGGTTTGGTGTTATCGGCGATCTGTTTTTCAAGCAGGACTCCGTTGTAAACATCTCCTTTACCTATTCCCAGTCTTCTTCGTAACTCCTGGTCTGTATAAACAGAATTCCCAATGAATTCTATATCCCCAAAGTAATATCGGTTTCCTTCTTCCACATTGATTTGCAGAGCAACATCATCTTCATCTACACGAATAAGACTATCCGAAACTATACGTGCATCACGATATCCTTTTTCTTTATAAACATTAAGCAACCTCTGCTTATCTGCCTCATATTCTTCCGGAATAAATTTCGAACGTTTCCAGAATCTTAGGAAATTTTCCTGTTTGGTCTTTTTCATGGCCCGTTTAAGACGTGCGTCAGAAAAAGCATCGTTACCGGTAATCTCTATATCTTCTATCTTCACTCTCTCTCCCTTATCCACGTTAATTACCATATTTACCGTGTTCCGGTTCAAAGTGTCTTCGACAGGGACGGTATTAATGGCAACCTTGGTGTTGAGGTAGCCTTCATCTTTATAAGTGTTCTGGATAAAATTTCTGGTAGTGGTAATCAGGTTTTCTGTGATCTTAGTACCTACCGTTAGCTTATTTTCTTTTATGAGTTCCTCCTGTTTCTTTTTCTTGATGCCCTGGATTCTCACATTCGCAAGTGCAGGAACTTCCTGAATTTCCAGTTCAAGATCGGCCACGTTACCTTCTATGTTGGTAACATAAATATTGATATCGCTGAAGGACCCTACATCCCATAATTTTTTAAGTACCTTACTTATGCGGTCGCCGGGGATAAAGATCTTTTCGCCCTTTTTTAGACCGGTATATGCAATGATGGTTTGTTCATTAAAGGAAACATTTCCTGTAACCTTAATTTCACCTATTGTGTACTCCTGGCCGTTTGCAATTGGAAGATCCTGTGCTACTGAAGTAAAATTTATTAAGAGGCCAAGGGCCAAAAGTGCTAATGTAGATTTTGTTTTAAAGGCACTAACTAAGTTGCTCACTTGTTTTTCCAAATCTTCGTTCTCTGTTTTGATAGTTATAAATGGCTTCGTAGAGATCCTCTCTCCTGTAATCTGGCCATAGTATTTCTGAAAAATATAATTCGGCATAAGCTATTTGCCATAAAAGGAAATTGCTTATGCGTTGTTCTCCGCTTGTTCTTATTAGCAAATCTACATCTGGTAAATTGCGGGTGTAAAGATGCTTATTTATAACCGATTCATCAATATCTTTAGAAGAAAACTCACCTGCAGCCACTTCATTCGAGATTTCCTTCACCATATTGCACAATTCTTCCCGGGAACCATAGCTTAGGGCCAGGGTAAGGGTCATCCGGTTGTTTGACGAGGTTTTTTCAATTACCTCGTGCAGTTCTTTAAAGGCTTTTGCAGGTAATGTATCAATGCAACCTATGGCGTTTAATTTAATATTGTTGTCCTGAAGGGTTTTGATCTCTTTTTTTAGGGAAGAGACTAAAAGTCGCATGAGCATATCCACTTCCATCTTGGGCCTGTTCCAGTTTTCTGTAGAAAATGCATAAAGCGTAAGATTTTCAACCCCTAATTCTGCACTTGCCTCCACAACTTCTCTAACCGCTTTAGTGCCTTTTTCGTGGCCTCTTACGCGCATTAAGCCCTGTTTTTTTGCCCACCTGCCGTTGCCATCCATAATAATGGCAATATGTTTGGGTAATTTTTCAGGGTTAATGTTCTCTTTAAAATCCATATTAGTATTTGTTGAAGCAACCCGATCCTCTCCCAAAGTTAAAGGTAAAATAGATACCGGTAAAAACATACCAGTCGGAGGTATTTCGATTACCAAAATCATATAGGTTGTAATCACCATCAACTTCTGAAGGGTGACTACCATCCAGGTTGTCGGTAAAGGTATAGCGGGCTCCTATTTCCATGCCAGCAGAGAGAAAATTGTTCAGGGTTTGTTTATACCCCATTACAATAGGTAGTGAAAATTCCCAGTTATTCCCGGCTTCCTGTAATTCATTTGCTGCCGGATTGGTATAAGCCAAATTTTTCAACATGTAATGATTGGCAAAATAGTAATTAATTCCGGTGTAAAGATAAGGAGTTGATTGGTAAGTATTGGCGTGAAGGTCCCAATCCCAAAAAGTAAATTCAAGACCTAATGAAGCTTCAGCAATAGTATTGGAGAAAGAATATCCTCTTTGCAGTCTTCGGCCTTCATTGGATTTTGCGTCATCGGCTTCGATTTTCGCATAAAGGAGGGAGAACCTAAAGGAATGACGGTCACTGCGATTCCACTTTACAAGACCTCCAAAAACCGGAGTGTTCGGATTGATATAGGTAGTGTTGCCCACATCCCCAATATAATTTGCTCCTCCTATAAAAGGGCCTACTTCAAAATTCTGGGAATAGGTCTGATTTCCGCAAAGGGCAATTAGAACCATAACAACAAGATACCTCATAGGTCTTCAAAAGTCTGCAAATATAACAATATTGTTAACCCTACAATAACATGAGGGAGTTTGTGCTTTAGCATAAACAGATTAAAGCAAATTTTATTGTTTTAATTGCGTTTATCTTCTCCCCAAAGTAGTTTTTTGCGGAGGGTTTTTAAGAAGGTGTCACTTGTAAATTCCACCATTTTTATTTTAAAAGGAGCCTTTTTAATGGTCACTGTAGTGTTGTTTTTAAGAGTTTCTAACCTGGAATCCATAGAAACGAGGTAGTCATCTGCACGCCCCGACACTTTTAAAGTAATTGTGGTGTTATCTTTTATAACCAGTGGGCGGGCATTAAGATTATGAGGAGCAATTGGAGTGATCACAAGCGCCTTTGTGGCAGGTGTAATCACAGGGCCGCCACAACTTAAGGAATAGCCGGTTGAGCCGGTAGGGGTGGAAATTATTAAACCGTCTGCCCAATAAGAGGTGAGTGGTTCTCCATCAAGCCAGGTGTCAATAGTGATCATGGAGGTACTGTTCTTTCTGCTAACTGCTATTTCGTTAAGGGCGAAATTGTTGTTGCATAGTTCTTCCGCTTCAGGTTGGGTCATAATACACAACAGGGAACGTTCGGAGATCTTATACTCTTTTTTGAGAAGTCTTGAGATGGTTGCCCGAATTTCTTCTTTATGTACCGTAGCCAGGAAACCAAGTCTCCCGGTATTTATTCCCATAATAGGAATATCAAGGTCCTGAACAAAATTTACCGAATGAAGTATAGTCCCGTCTCCTCCTACACTTATAAAGATATCGAAGGTGTCATCCAGCTCAGTAAAGGTTGCAAAATGGTGGAAATCCTTTTCAATTTCTTTGCTTTCGTCAATGAGTCTAAGAAAATTCTTTTCTATAGCGACCTCAATATTTTCAGAATCTAAAACATTTAGAAGTTCTTCAATATAGGCGCCCGAGTTGGTATGATAAAATTGCCCGTAGATAGCAGCCTTCATTCTTAAATGTTTAGGTATTTATCCAGGTAGCGGGAGCGATCCTGCAAGCTCGATGAAAAAGAATCTTCAGAGTGTTGGGATACGACCTCGTAGCCATACCTTCTAAAGGTTTGAAACATGGCATTAAAAGGGACAGCTCCTGTTTTAAGAGTGATTTGTGCCCGTTCATTTTCAATGGCTGAAACGAATGCGCCCAGTACATTGGTGCCATTGGATTCCACAATCTGGCATATTTCACTAAAGGAGTAGTCCTTGACTCCTTTTTCCACTACTATAATACCGCCCGGATTGTTAAGGAAAGGTGATTCGGTAAATAAGTTCATAATCTCCTGTAGCTCAAGATATCCCAGGAAAGTATTGTTTTCATCTAATACAGGCATTATGTTGGAATCATTTTTGGAAAAATTATGCAATACATCTATCCAGTTGTCAGTATCCCTTACAAAAAAGCCTTCCAGGGCATATTGAAATTCCTCCATGGGTTTTTCTTTGTCAAAGATCCGGGCATCGGCCACGGGGATACACCCCATATAGGTTTCACCCTGTTTGACAGGTAAATGAGAATAAGGGTATTCATTGAAAATCTCAAGCACTTCTGCCACAGGGGTGTCAAATTGCGGGATTTTTATCTCATTAAGTATATATGGCTGAATGTTCATTGCCCCGGGGTTTTTCTGCAAATTAATCAAAATAATGTACTTTTTTGCTTAATCTACTTTGTATTTTTGTTCAAAACCCTTGTCAAAAATGACTAAATTAAGCGTAAATATTAATAAGATTGCAACCCTTCGAAATAGTCGCGGGGGAGATATTCCAAATGTTGTACAGGTCGCCAAAGATGTGCAGCGGTTTGGTGGACAGGGAATCACAGTTCACCCAAGACCCGATGAACGCCATATAAGGTACCAGGATGTGCTGGACCTTCGTCCCGTAGTAACCACAGAATTTAATATTGAAGGAAACCCAATTCAGAAATTTGTGGACCTGGTATTAAAAGTAAAACCAGAACAGGTGACCCTTGTTCCCGATGCAGAAGATGCAATTACCTCAAATGCGGGTTGGGATACTATTAAAAATAAGGATTACCTGAGGGAGATCATTTCAGAATTTAAGAACAAAGGGATCCGGACTTCAATTTTCGTGGATCCCGACCTTGAAATGATCAAAGGTGCAGCAAATACGGGGACAGATCGTATTGAACTCTATACCGAAGAATACGCCCGGCAATATGCCAAAGGGAACAAAGAAGGAATTAAACCTTATAGATCCTGTGCCGAAGCAGCCAATGATCTTGGGTTGGGAATAAATGCCGGTCACGATCTTTCCCTGGCCAATATTGAATACTTTCAGAAGAATATTCCCGGTTTGCTGGAGGTGTCGATTGGCCATGCTTTAATAGCCGAATCACTGTACCAGGGGCTGGAATATGTTATTAACCAATACTTGAGTTTACTAAGAAGCTAATGAAATTACATTCGAATATCCTCGGAGAGGGACAACCTCTCTTGATCCTTCATGGGTTCCTGGGGATGAGTGATAACTGGAAAACGCTTGGGAATGATTTTGCCGAAGCCGGTTACCAGGTGCACCTCATTGACCAAAGAAACCATGGTCGCAGCCCTCACAGTGAGGCTTTTAATTATACCGAGCTTGCAAAAGATATCCAGGAATATATTCAGCAACACAGCCTCAAAAATGTCATTTTGATAGGACATTCTATGGGGGGTAAAGCAGCAATGACTGCCGCCGCTTTGTTTCCTAATCTCATTGAAAAGCTGGTAGTAGTGGATATTGCTCCAAAATATTACCCGCCGCATCACCAGGATATTTTGAAAGGGTTAAAAGCTGTTGATGAGGCTACTCTGGAATCGCGGGGAGAAGCAGATGAAGTGTTGTCACAATATGTATCGCAGAAAGCAGTAAGAATGTTTTTACTTAAAAATCTTTATTGGAAAGAAAAGAATCGACTGGGACTAAGGTTGAATCTGGAGGTTCTTACAAGAGAGATAGAAAAAGTAGGTGAAGCGCTGCCGGAAGATTACGTCTATTCCAAACCCACACTTTTTATTAAAGGCGAAAGATCAAATTATATCACTTCAGAAGATAAAGGGCTCATAGAGAAACATTTTCCTGAAGCAAAAATTTCAGTCATTCCGCGAGCGGGGCACTGGGTTCATGCTGAGAATAAAAAGGGATTTTATGATGAGGTAATGCAATTTTTGTAATTCTGTTGTGGAATTTACTATGCACGCGTAATAAATTGATGTTTTTCTTGCCTTATATTCAATTTATGCTATTTTTGGGCCATTGATCCTAAAATTAAATCTACACAAACTATTATGAAAAAAGTTTTATTACTAATGGTATTTGTTCTTGCAGGTACTATAACTTATGCCGGTGGTTATCGTGTTGGTGTACAGGGGCAGCGTGCACTGGCTATGGGACACACGGGAGTGGCCGTAGTTAACAGTGCCGAATTGGGTTTTTTCAATCCGGCAGGACTTGTATACCTTGAAAACCAATTAACCATTTCTGCAGGGGTAAGTGCAGTATTTTCTGAAGTTGCATGGCAAAATGAATCTACAGGAGCAACAGCTCGTACAGATAACCCTGCGGGAACTCCTTTTTACTTCAATGCTTCTTATAAATTAAATGAAAATCTTGCTCTTGGTCTTAGTATATATACCCCTTACGGAAGTACTGTAGAATGGGAAGATGACTGGGCCGGTTCTCACTTAGTTAACAATATTAAACTTCAGGCTATCTACATCCAGCCACTTGTTTCTTATAAGATCGCCGATTTCGTGAGCGTTGGTGGTGGTCCCATCTTCGTGACAGGTTCGGTAAATTTTAACCGTAATTTAAGCAGAACACTTACCAACATTGAAGGTGAGAGATCAAACGTTACTATTGACGCTTCGGGAGTGAACGAATGGGGCTGGTCTGCAGGTGCACTTTTTACTCCTACCGAAGATCTTAGAGTAGGGGTTAACTACCGATCTGAGATCATTATGAATGCTGAAGGTGGAGATGCCGATTTTGAAAATATTCCAAACACACCACTTGCACCTTTTAGCGATACAACTTTTGATGCTCAGTTACCTTTACCGGCAGAACTTACTGTAGGTCTATCCTATGAGCTAAATGAAAAATGGTTGTTGGCCTTTGATTTTAACAGAACTTTCTGGGGAGTGTATGAATCCCTTGATATAAAATTTGCCAATGGTGTGGTTTCTGAAAATCCACGAGGTTATGAGGATGCCAATACCTGGAGGTTTGGAGCACAATATATTGCAACAGATAAGTTGACCTTGCGTGCAGGTTATTATCTTGATGAATCTCCTGTACAACCTGGATATTTTGCGCCAGAGACTCCACGTAATGACTCCATGGGTTTCACCGGAGGACTTTCTCTTAATGTGACTTCCAGACTTGCAATAGACGCCTCTTTTGCGTACATAAGATTTGATGAAGTAGATGCATCCTATGACCATTACATTGATGAAAATGGGCAAAATGTGCCTTTTGGAGGAACATATAAATCTGTAGCCTTTATTCCTGGGCTGGGTGTTACTTATAAACTATAATAAAGAAATTTGAATATGAAAAACTATATAAAATATATCGGAATTCTGGCCCTGGGGATGGTTGCCTGTGAACCGGAATTCGAAAATCCGGTTGATGAACAGGGCGCCTATACCAATGGTGAAGCAGATTTTTCTAATTATGTTGCTTTAGGTAACTCTTTGACTGCGGGTTATGCAGACGGGACCCTTTATCTTTCAGGACAACAAAATTCTTATCCAAATATTTTAGCTCAACAGTTTGCTAAAGTGCAGGAAACAGATCTTTTCACACAACCACTTGTTGCCGATAATGCAGGAGGTCTTCTTCTTAATGGTACGCAATTACCCGGATATAATACTCGTCTGGTCTTAGGGGTGGATGAACAGCTTAATGCTGCACCTAGAAATTATGGTGGAGCGATTACTACAGATGTTAGTAATATTCTTTCTGGGCCTTTTAATAATATGGCTGTTCCTGGAGCAAAATCTTATGAGCTTCTTGCGCCAGGTTATGGCAGTATGGAAGCTTTACAAATGGGGCTTGCGAATCCTTATTTCGTTAGGTTTGCTTCTTCTCCAAACACTTCAATAATTGCAGATGCAGTAGCACAAAATCCCACCTTTTTTACATTGTGGATAGGAAATAATGACGTTTTCTTATACGCAGTATCTGGAGGGACAGGAGTGGACCGAACTGGAGAAATGGATCCAACTCAATATGGAAGAAATGACATTACCGATCCGCAGGTATTTGCCGGAGCTTATTCACAATTAGTTTCTTCAATGATTGAGGCAGGAGCCGAAGAAGGTGCTCTTTTAAATATTCCAGACGTAACTACAGCTGCTTTTTTTAATACAGTTCCTAATAACGCATTAGAACTTTCTGCAGAACAAGCTGCCGGATTGACCGGTTATTTTCAGGCTGTAGCCGGAATATTTACGCAGTTTTTAATGGGCCAGCAAGTGCCCGCAGAGCAGGCGCAGGCAATAGCTTCTCAATATGCTATTACTTTCACTGAGGGGAAAAACCGCTTTATAATTGATGTTCCTGAAACTCAAACTAACCCACTTGGTTTTCGTCAAATGACTGAGGAAGAGCTGCTTGTTCTAACTATAAATCAAACAGCCTTAAGACAGCAGGGATATGGTTCCGCAGCTATTTCTCCAGAGGTTATGGAGGTACTTGGAATACTTCAGCAAGGAGGACAGCCCACTCAGGAACAGGCCCAGTTAGTCTTGGATGCAGTTAATGGAATTGATGATAAAGATGCTCTGGATCAATCGGAAATCGAATCCATAAGTGCAGCAACAACAGCATACAATCAAACAATTAGCCAACTTGCCCAGGCGAATGGTTTGGCTTTGGTTGATATCAATGATTTGGCTTCCCGTGTAGACTCTGAGGGAATTCCATTTGACGGCGGAGTTGTCACTTCTACATTCGCTACCGGAGGGCTATTTTCTCTTGATGGGGTTCATTTCACCCCACGAGGATATGCGCTTGTAGCTAATTCAATTATTGAAACTGTTAACGCCACATATAATGCTACGGTCCCAACTGTGAATATTGGTTATTATGGCACCATTACCCCAAGTAACGACTAAAAGCTGTTATTGTTAAACTTCAAAAACGCCGGGACATTCCCGGCGTTTTTCGTTCAAAAGACTATCTTAGTATTTAAAAATAATAAACTATGACTTTTATTTTAAGAATTCTCCTTACAGCCGTTGTTGTAGTTTTTCTTGCCAATTTTCTTCCCGGTGTAACGGTTACTGGTTATTTTACTGCAATTGTTGTAGCCCTGGTGCTGGCGCTGCTTAATCTAATTGTCAAGCCTATCCTGGTGCTGTTGACATTACCCGTTACTATTATTACTTTCGGGCTCTTTCTAATCGTGATCAATGCAATAATTATACTGCTGGTTGATGCTTTTGTAGATGGTTTCCAGGTAAGTGGCTTCTGGATCGCAGTGCTTTTTAGCCTTTTGCTGTCAATTATCCAATCTCTGTTTTTCTCTATTGCCGAAAAGAAATAAAGGCTGCTGAATTTCAACTTTTTGAAACTTTGCTCGCTCTTAAAAAAGTTGTACTTTTGCAGACCAATTTTTATAAGCAATTATAATGAATATAACGAGAGAGAACATAGACGAACTTAATGCCGTACTCAAGGTAGATATAGCTAAGGAGGACTACAGCAACAAAGTTGAAAAAGTACTAAAAGATTACCGTAAGAATGCTAATATCCCCGGCTTCCGAAAAGGACATGTGCCAATGGGAATGGTAAAAAAGCAGTATGGTAAGGCTGTTTTGGTTGATGAGGTGAACAAGTTGCTTCAGGATTCATTGAATAAATATCTTACTGAAGAAAAACTTGATGTTCTTGGAAATCCGCTTCCAAAGGAGCAGGATAATTTTGACTGGGACAGTGATAACTACACCTTTGAATTTGAATTAGGTCTTTCTCCACAATTTGAAGTGAGCCTGGACAACAAAGAGGCTATAACTTATTACAAGATCGTTGCCGGTGAGGAAATGATAGATAACCAGGTGAAGACCCTTCAAAAGCAATATGGGAAACTCGTTTCAAAAGAAGTTGCCGAAGAAGGAGACCAGGTTACAGGTACTTTTAAAAATGAAGCTGAAGGAATAGAATCTAAAACTACCCTTCCTCTTGAAAAGTTGAAAAACAAGGAGCCTTTCCTTGGAGCTAAGGCCGGTGATACTGTTTCTGTTAGTACCAAGGATCTTTTTGAAGATGATCACCAGTTGATGGAATTTCTTAAAGTTGAGCATGACAAAGCGCATGGACTTGATGTTGAGGTGCAGTTTGAAGTAGAGGAAGTTAACACTCAGGAGTTGGCCGATCTTGATCAGGAGTTATTCGATAAGCTTTTTGGGGCAGGGGAAGTGACTTCTGTTTCCGAGCTTAAGGACAAAATAAAAGAAGACGCTGCAAAGCAATTCGAACAACAAAGTGACCAGCAATTGCTTAATGATGTTACCGAAATGTTGATTGAGACTCACAATTTTGATCTTCCAAAGGAATTTCTTCAGAAGTGGATCCAAACAGCAGGTGAAAAAGAACTTTCTGAAGAGCAGGCGAAAGAAGAGTACGAAAAAAGCGAAAAAGGATTAAGGTTTCAATTGATCGAAGGTAAGCTTATACAGGAGCATAACCTGGAAGTGAAATTTGAAGATCTAAAATCTTTTGCCAAAGACAGGATCAAAGAACAAATGGCTCAATTTGGCCAGATGAATCCCGAAGAAAAGGAACTTGATGATATCGCAGCCCGAATTCTTTCAAATCAGGAGGAAGTGAAGCGCCTTTCAGAGCAATTAATGAACCAGAAACTTCTTGAACTTTACAAGGAAAAAGTAAACCTTGAGGAGAAAGAAGTAACATACGAAGAATTTGTTAAAGAAGTTTACCAATAGAACTTTTGTTAATTAATACTTATATCTTTAAGGGCGTTAGACCGAATGCGGGATAACGCCTTTTTTGGTAAATGATTTAGGGGGAAAAATTCCTCTTTTTAAAGTAAAACCGATTTTATTTCAATGGATTACGCTAAAGAATTTGAGAAATATGCAACCCGTCATCACGGGATCAACAGTAACTATTACGACAAGATAATAAGCAGCATGTACCCTCAGGGTATGACGCCAAACATCATTGAAGAGAGGCAAATGAACATTGCCATTTTTGATGTTTTCTCACGTTTAATGATGGATCGTATTATCTTTTTAGGAACCGGAATTAGCGACCAGGTGGCCAATATTATTCAGGCACAGTTGTTGTTTTTAGAGAGTACAGATTCCTCCAAGGATATCCAGATATATATTAATTCTCCTGGAGGAAGCGTTTATGCAGGCTTGGGTATTTATGATACAATGCAGTTCATTAAGCCTAATGTTGCAACAATTTGTACGGGAATGGCCGCTTCTATGGGAGCAGTTCTTCTTTGTGCAGGGGAAAAAGGAAAAAGGAGCGGTTTGCCGCATTCCCGTGTGATGATCCACCAGCCTTTAGGTGGGGCGCAGGGACAGGCAAGTGACATTGAGATCACAGCCCGTGAGATCCTTATCCTTAAGAAAGAGCTTTATGATATCATTGCAAAGCACACCGGTCAAACCTATGAGAAGATCCATGAAGACAGTGACCGTGACTATTGGATGAAAGCAGATAAAGCTTTGGAATACGGAATGATAGATGAAATTTTAACTAGGGAATAATCCCTTTTTTGAAGAATGTAGAGAAGCCTTAAAGGCTACAAGAAAAGATTTATGGCAAAAGAAGAATTAGAATGTTCCTTCTGCGGAAGAAAAAAACCTGAAACCAATCTGCTTATCGCCGGGCTGGACGCTCATATTTGCGACCGGTGTATTGAGCAGGCTCACGGGATCGTTATTGAAGAATCAAAACAAGACAGCTCGGGAGAACTTTCCTCAGAGCTAAAGCTTAGAAAGCCTCAGGCTATCAAAGGCTTTTTGGATCAATACGTTATTGGGCAGGAGCACACTAAAAAAGTGCTATCTGTCGCTGTTTATAATCACTACAAAAGATTATTACAGCCGGTGAATAACGATGACATCGAGATCCAGAAAAGTAATATTATAATGGTAGGGGAAACCGGTACCGGTAAAACCCTTATGGCCAAAACCATAGCCAAAATGCTAAACGTGCCGCTGGCTATCGTAGATGCCACGGTATTGACCGAAGCCGGTTATGTGGGGGAAGATGTGGAAAGCATACTTACCCGTTTGCTTCAGGCTGCCGATTATAACCTGGAGAAGGCACAACACGGGATCGTATTTATTGATGAGATCGACAAGATTGCCCGCAAGAGCGATAACCCTTCTATCACCCGCGACGTGTCGGGAGAAGGCGTGCAGCAGGCATTACTTAAACTCCTGGAAGGAACTACAGTGAATGTTCCGCCAAAAGGAGGTCGTAAACATCCCGATCAAAAGTTTATTGAAGTAGATACAGAAAATATTCTCTTCGTAACAGGAGGAGCTTTTGACGGCATTGAGAAAAACATTAGCAAGCGACTCAATATGCAGGCGGTTGGTTTTAGTGCTTCCAAAAGCGATGATGCTATTGAGCGGGAAAACCTGCTTAAGTACATCATTCCAAAAGATTTAAAAGATTTTGGATTGATCCCCGAAATTATTGGTCGTCTCCCGGTGCTTACGCACATGAACCCACTGGATAGAAAAACCCTTAGGTCAATACTTACAGAGCCTAAAAATGCCATTATTAAGCAGTACCAAAAACTGTTTGAAATGGATGATATTAACTTTACTATTACCGATGAAGCTCTTGATTTCATTGTAGAAAAGGCAATAGAATATAAGCTTGGAGCTCGTGGCTTAAGATCCCTCTGTGAAGCTATTCTTACCGATGCGATGTTTGAGATGCCCGAAGGAAATACCAACGTTCTGGAAGTGGATAGAGATTATGCCGAGGAGAAACTGGATAAATCTGGTATAAAAAGACTCAAAGCAGTATCTTAATAAAGTATCAAAAATGATATTTAAAGCCATTCTTTTAGAATGGCTTTTTTTTGACCCTGTATTCCAGGACCTTCTAATTTTTGAAAATTTTAATACAACAATTCGAATAAACGTGTAAATTAGACAGAATGTAATGATTTGTTAAATAGACATATAATGGAAAAATTAAATCCCTACCTTACTTTTTCCGGCAATTGTGAAGAAGCTTTTTATTTCTATAAATCGATTTTTGGAGGCGAATTCTCTCATATAAGTCGATATCGGGATATCCCGTCAGATGAAGGGCTCGAGATTCCGGAGTATAGAATGAATAAGATTAAGCACATTGTGTTACCCCTTGGAGAAAAATGCCAATTAATTGGGAGTGATTGCGATGATGGATGGTGCCCAGAGGTGGTAAAGGGGAACAATCTTTCTCTCGCAATCGATGTGGAAAGTAAACAAAAAGCCGACAAGTACTTTGAAGCTTTATGTGCCGAAGGTTCTATTACCATGCAAATAGGTGATGTTTTCTGGGGAAGTTACTATGGAATGTGTACAGACAAGTTTGGAGTAACCTGGATCATTAACCATCCCAAGCCCGAAGGTAATACCTAGAATGCAGCAACTGGAGATTAATACTGCGATTCAAATTTCAAGATCTAAAACTGCCATTTTTGAAGCAATAGTACATGCGGAAAAAATGAGCGGGTACTTTATTTCAAGTTCCTCGGGTAGCCTGCAGGAAGGGAAAACCATTAGGTGGACCTTTCCCGAATTCCCTGATAGTTTTCCTGTTAAAGTTGTTCAGGTAAATGCCTCTGAAAAGGTCATTTTTGAGTGGGATGGAGCCGAAGGTTTCAAAACTACCGTAAAAATTAGCCTTGAGAAAATTACCGGTACCCAAACCCTGGTAAGGGTGACCGAAGGAAAGATGGAGGTAACCGAACAGGGAATAACCTGGTATGGGCGGAACACCGAGGGCTGGGCTAATTTTTTGGCCAGTTTAAAAGCTTATATGGAGCACGGTATAAACCTTCGCAAAGGTGCATTTGATTATCTTAAAAAATAGATTTTTAATTTCTTTATTCAAGGGACGTGAGAATGAAATCTTCCGATGTAATTAATGATCTTATTGTTCGTACAGAGGCCAATTTAAGAATGGCCCGGGAGCTAAACAAAAGATCTGTCCATGATCTTAACCAAAGTCCTGGGGCGGGTTCCTGGAGTGCATTGGAATGTATTGAGCATCTCAATTATTACGGGGATTTCTATGTTCCTGAAATTGAAAACCGAATTGCTTCTTCGCCTTATCCGCATGAAGAGATCTTCAGGAGTGGTTTTCTGGGAAATTATTTTGCTCAAAGTATGCTTCCAAAAGAGGGTTTTAAAAAGATGAAAACCTTGAAGAGTACTAATCCTTCGGGAAAGAAACTGGGCAAAGAAGTTATTGACAGGTTTATCATGCATCAGCAAAAGTTACTGGAGTTGCTCAAAAAAGCAAAAAACGTCAGTCTTACCCGTACCAAAACCGGGATAAGTATTTCCAGGTTCATCAGGTTGCGGCTGGGAGATACTTTGAGAGTGGTGATCTATCATAATCAAAGACATCTACTTCAGGCAGAGAGGGCGCTGGAATCTGTAGGAACTTCTGCAGCCGAAACATAGGTTAAGAGAAGTTTCAAAAATGTCATTTTTAAATCTTTTTAAATCCAGGTGTAGGGGTGAATCTTTTAGTAGCAGGAAATAAAAAACCCGCTTCATTGCTGAAGCGGGTTTTCCTATCATTGAGTGAGTCTAAATTCTCACATCTAAAATCTAACTTCTAGATTACATCATTCCGGGCATACCACCGCCCATTCCTTGTGGCATTCCGCCACCACCGGCGTTGTCTTCCTTGATATCAACCAAAGAACACTCGGTAGTAAGGATCATTCCAGAAACAGAAGCAGCGTTTTCAAGAGCTACTCTGGTTACTTTCTTAGGATCGATGATCCCTGCTTTCATCATGTCCACATAAGTGTCAGATTTTGCATCATATCCATAGTTTCCTTTTCCTTCAAGTACTTTATTGATCACTACAGAGCCTTCGCCACCTGCATTTTCAACAATGGTTCTAAGAGGAGATTCGATTGCACGGTTCACGATCTGTATACCCGTAGCCTCGTCGGCATTAAGGGCCTCAAGATTGGCAAGAACGGATTTTGCACGTACAAGGGCTACACCACCACCGGCAACAATACCTTCTTCTACAGCCGCGCGGGTTGCATGAAGTGCATCGTCAACACGATCTTTCTTTTCTTTCATTTCCACTTCTGAAGCTGCACCTACATAAAGTACGGCAACACCTCCGGCTAGTTTAGCCAAACGCTCCTGAAGTTTTTCTTTGTCATAGTCTGAGGTAGTGCTCTCCATTTGAGACTTGATCTGGTTCACACGGTCTTTGATGGCCTGGTTGTCACCTGCACCGTTCACTACAGTTGTATTGTCTTTGTCAATAGCTACTTTTTCGGCAGTACCAAGCATGTCAAGAGTTGCGTTCTCAAGGGTGTAACCTCTTTCTTCAGAAATTACAGTACCACCTGTAAGGATCGCGATATCTTCAAGCATTGCTTTTCTTCTGTCTCCAAATCCCGGAGCTTTTACAGCTGCAATTTTAAGAGAACCTCTTAATTTGTTGACAACAAGAGTTGCAAGAGCTTCCCCGTCAACATCTTCGGCAATGATCAAAAGTGGCTTTCCGCTTTGAGCAACAGGCTCAAGTACAGGAAGAAGGTCTTTCATTGAAGAGATCTTCTTGTCATAGATAAGGATATATGGATCCTCAAGATCGGCAGTCATTTTCTCGCTGTTGGTAACAAAGTATGGAGAAAGGTAACCGCGGTCAAACTGCATTCCCTCTACAACATCAACATGAGTTTCTGTTCCTTTTGCTTCCTCAACAGTGATCACTCCTTCTTTTCCAACTTTCCCAAAGGCCTGAGCGATTAGCTCTCCAATTTTATCGTCGTTGTTAGCAGATATTGAAGCTACCTGCTTAATTTTTTCTGAAGAATCTCCTACTTGCTGGCTTTGTTCCTTAAGGTTGGCAACCAAAGCTTCTACGGCCTTGTCAATTCCACGCTTAAGATCCATTGGGTTTGCACCGGCTGCAACGTTTTTTAGACCTTCTTTTACAATGGCCTGGGCAAGTACAGTAGCAGTAGTTGTACCATCACCTGCGATATCATTGGTTTTAGAAGCAACTTCCTTCACCATTTGTGCTCCCATATTCTCAAGAGCATCTTCTAATTCTATCTCTTTTGCAACAGTGACACCATCTTTTGTAACTACAGGAGCTCCAAAGGATTTGTTGATGATCACATTACGACCTTTTGGTCCCAAAGTAACTTTTACTGCATTAGCCAATGCATCTACTCCGCGTTTAATACCGTCGCGGGCTTCGATGTCAAATTTTATTTCTTTTGCCATTTTTATTAAATTTTTTTCTCCCTGGACAGGGAATTAATTTTGTTTTCAAAAATTGATTAAGTGAAAAACCGCCTGTAAGATGATGGCGGTGTAACCACAGGGGTTATACTATAGCAAGAATATCTTCCTCTCTCATGATAAGGTAATCTTTACCTTCCAGTTTGAGCTCGGTACCTGCATATTTTCCATAAAGCACACTGTCACCAACCTTCACGGTCATGTCGTGATCTTTTTTACCGCCGCCTACGGCTACTACTGTGCCTTTTTGAGGCTTTTCTTTTGCGGTTTCTGGAATGTAAATACCTGATGCAGTTTGAGTTTCAGCTGCGGCAGGCTCAACAAGTACTCTGTCTGAAAGAGGTTTAATGTTTAGTGCCATTTTACAAATGTATTTTAGTTAATGATTCTATTAATTGAACTGGCTTAAAGACGAAAATTGTGCCAGTTGGTAAATGCTGACAAAAGCCAAAAAAAAATGCCAGCTTGTCATAAGCTGGCATTATAAGATATATTTTAGAAAACTGTTTAGTTCTGCTCTCCGGGATTGTTGGCAGGAGTTTCAATAGGTGCAGGGATGTTGGTTTCCACCTCTGGTTCACCGCCCATTATCTTAGATTCTCCAACTCCATTTCCATCCATGATGGTAACGTTGGAAAGTAGGATAAGCACAAGTAAAAGTGTAGCCAGGGTCCAGGTACTTTTATCTAAAAAGTCCGAAGTTTTTTGGACTCCCCCAATTTGGTTTGCACCACCGCCAAAGGCAGATGATAGTCCGCCACCCTTAGGGTTTTGAACCATGATAACCACTACCAGCAAAAACGCTACTATAATTATAAGTGTCAAAAAGATTGTAAACGTGCTCATTATGCTTAACTGTTATTTTCCTGTAATTTTTCGATTGCCCGAATTTGGTCTGCAAAGAAACCACTTTTTTCCGGATTTTTCAAAATTAAAATTTTATATGCCTGTATGGCTTTTTTGTAGTTTTTTTGTTCCAGGTATACCCGCGCTAAAGTCTCTGTCATAAGGGATTCCGGCGCTGCCAGGCTGTCCTCTGCGAGATTGGCTTTTTTTGCAGTTTTTGAGGGGGTAATGCGGGGATTTTTGGAAATAAATTCCTCAATTAGTTCAAATTTTCTGCTCTTTGCTTCCTGTTCTTCTGAAGATAATCCTTCCCTGTTTATAGGTTTTGCTGAAGCAAGTTTTAACCATTCTGAAAAAGAGTGATTTTCATTGGGATTAAAAGAGAGGGGTTTTCCCAAATCAAGGGAATCATCTTCAGCTGAAGTTTGCCCTTCTTTTTCTCTTCTTCTGAAAAGCTCAGGATCAAAAACCTGTTCAGATTCCTTCACCTTCATCTTTAAAGCCTTGTCAAGAGAGAGGTTGTCATCTTTTGTTTCCGCCTCTCCGGGCTGTAGATCTTCAATATCCTTTTGACGCTGCTCCTGTTTTTTAATGGAATTGGCGATCTTGTTCTGGTTGAATTCTTCGGAGGTTATAAAATCGAACAGTACTCCTCGATCTGCGGTGTGGGCAGCTGCAACCTTTAATTCTTTATTGTAATGTAAACTATTTACATTTTTAAGCCCCTTTAGCCGCACCGCACGGGCAGCCTGGAAGTACGGATATTTTTTCAAGACCTCGTGCAGGGCTTTTGTCTGCTCAAAAGAGACTGCAGCCGGGTTTTTTAATATCGATATTACTTCCTCCTGTTTCATTACCAGTTTGTAAGGGTGGCGTTAAAAATATCCTGGGTGATGCGGGTGAATATTTCCTCAAGGGCCGTTGCCAAAGTGGAGCCGGAAAGCTGATCGTTGGCAGGATAATCATAGTAAAAAGAGAATCGCCTGTCTAAAATGTCCTTTTCGGGATCAAGCGTATTATAATATCGCAAATTCACCACAATGGTAAGTCTGTTTTGAGCAGCCGTACTTTGAGCTGTTGCACTCATTGGGGACACGTAATAATCCACTATTTCACCTTCATATACCAAATCTCCGTTTTCATCTGTCAGGTTTAGGTTTGTCTGACTTTGAATAAGATCCTGAAGCTGCAGTGTAAAGGTGCGGTCTATTCCCGGTTCTACTATTGGTGCTGCATTTTGGAAATAATTCACCTGGAAGGTTTGTGCCTCACCAACATCGGCTCCCGTAAATGAGTAGATGCCACAGGAATGGAAGCTAAGGAGGAACAGGGAGACAAGCAGCAGTTGTATTTTTTTCATAAAATAATAGTTGTCAAAAATGACATTTTACAGGTCGTATTGTTTGATCTTTCTGTACAGAGTGCGCTCACTTATCCCCAATTCTTCAGCCGCTGCCTTTCGTTTTCCGTTGTGACGCTCCAGGGATTTCTTGATGAGTTCCAGTTCTTTGTCCTGAAGGGAAAGGGTTTCTTCCTCCTCAATTTCTTCAGCAAAATAATATTTATCCTGTTTATCGGGTTGATTTTGCTGCGGAATTTGAAGCACTTCCAGTTGCTCGTCTGTTATTTCTTCGGGAATGACATCTTCCTCATCATTATTTCCATAGATCTTTTTAATAAGGCTTTCGTTTTCCTCTTTCACATTTGTGTGACTCTCATTCTCCATAAGCTCCAAAGTGAGCTTTTTAAGATCGTTAAGGTCATTTTTCATGTCGAAAAGTACTTTGTAAAGGATCTCCCTTTCATTGCTGAAGTCACTTTCTTTTTTCTTCTCCTCAATAATTGCCGGTAAATTACTGCCATAACCGGGGAGATACTCTTTAAGCTTTGCAGCGTCAATACTTCTTTCCTGTTCCAGGACAGAAATTTGTTCGGCCAGATTTCTTAGCTGCCTTACGTTTCCATTCCATCGGTACTTTTGTAACAGGCTTATGGCATCATCATCAAGCCTTATCGTGGGCATTTTGTACTTTAAAGCAAAATCTGATGCAAATTTCCTAAAGAGCAGGTGGATATCGTCTTTTCGCTCGCGCAGGGGCGGCAGGTATATTTCGACGGTACTTAACCTGTAATACAGATCTTCCCGAAATTTCTCCTTTTTAATAGCCTCGCTCATGTTGAGGTTGGTGGCAGCTACAATACGAACATTTGTTTTCTGCACTTTGGAAGATCCTACTTTAATGAACTCCCCGTTTTCAAGGACTCTTAATAATCGAACCTGCGTAGTTAAAGGTAATTCCCCAACTTCATCCAGAAAAATAGTCCCGCCATCGGCGACCTCAAAATATCCGCTTCGGGTTTGGGAGGCGCCGGTAAAAGCCCCTTTTTCATGCCCAAACAATTCCGAATCAATGGTGCCTTCGGGGATTGCTCCACAGTTGACAGCAATGTATTTTCCATGCTTTCGGTGAGAGAGGGCGTGGATGATCTTGGGAATACTTTCCTTTCCCACACCGCTTTCCCCGGTTACCAGCACAGAGATATCTGTAGGAGCCACCTGCATGGCCTTTTCTACAGCCCTGTTAAGCTTCTGGTCATTCCCCAGAATGCCAAAACGTTGTTTTATTGCCTGAATGCTTTCCATCTATAAGTTCAAGGTTCAAGGTTTAAAGTTTAAGGTTCAGTTGCTGAACACTGAACACTGAGCACTGAACACTAGTTATTCTCGCTATACCCAACTGCTTCTCCTATTAGGGTAGCACTGGTGCAATCTTCTATCTTAACATTTACAAAATCCCCTACTTTGTAGTTCTTCTTTGGGAAAACCGCGACTGTATTCTGGGTAGTTCTGCCGCTCCAATGAGCATCAGATTTTTTCGATTCTTTCTCGATCAAAACTTCTACTGTTTTGCCAACGAACTGCTGCGTTCTGTAAAGGCTGTGTTCCCGCTGAAGGCTGACAATCTCTGTAAGTCTTCTTTTCTTCACTTCTTCGGGCACATCATCTTCAAGCTTTCTTGCCGCCATTGTTCCCGGTCTTTCAGAATATGCGAACATGAAACCATAGTCGTATTTCACGTATTCCATTAATGATAGCGTGTCCTGGTGATCCTCTTCAGTTTCTGTAGGGAAGCCGGTGATCATATCCTGGGAAATAGCGACATCGGGAATTAATCTTTTGATGTTATCTATTAGGGTGAAATATTCCTCCCGGGTATGGAGGCGGTTCATTTCCTTGAGGATCCTATTGCTTCCGCTTTGCACAGGAAGGTGGATGTAATTACAAATATTTCTATATTTTGCCATTGCCTCGATCACGTCCAGGGTCATATCCTGCGGGTTGGAGGTGGAAAATCTAATTCTCATTTTAGGATGTGCTTCGGCAACCATTCGCAAAAGTGCAGCGAAGTTTGTGGCGGTCGCTTTCTGCATTTCAGAAGCATTCTTAAAATCCTTTTTAAGTCCGCCGCCGTACCATAGATAGCTGTCAACATTCTGTCCCAAAAGAGTGATTTCTTTGAAGCCTTTTTTTGCGAGATCATTCACTTCTTCCATAATGCTCTGTGGATCCCGGCTGCGCTCTCTTCCTCTTGTAAAGGGAACCACGCAAAAGGTGCACATATTATCACAACCACGGGTAATAGAGACAAAAGCCGAAACGCCGTTGCTTTGCAGTCGAACCGGTGAAATATCGCCGTAAGTTTCATCTTTGGAAAGAATTACATTTACCGCGTTTCTTCCTTCCTCAACTTCATTTATAAGGTTTGGAAGATCTTTATATGCATCGGGTCCTACAACGAGGTCAACGATCTTTTCTTCTTCCAGGAATTTAGCTTTAAGACGCTCGGCCATACAGCCAAGGACTCCCACTTTCATCCCCGGATTAATTTTCTTTACTGCGTTATATTTTTCCAGTCTCTTGCGAACTGTTTGTTCTGCTTTATCTCGTATAGAACAGGTGTTAATAAGAACAAGGTCTGCTTCCTCAAGGCTCTGCGTAGTATCAAAGCCTTCTTTGGCAAGAATGGATGCTACGATCTCGCTGTCGCTAAAGTTCATCTGGCAGCCATAGCTCTCGATCATCAGCTTTTTCCCGTTTCCGGTCTTAGGCTCCATTACCAGTGCATTTCCCTGCTGTTTTTCATCTATAATCTTCTCCATATTTCAAAAAAGTACCATTAGGTAATTGAACGGGCAAAGATACGTTTTTAGTTGAGAAGTGACAAAGTGACAGGAAGAAATAATGTCTTTTCTGTAGACCTGATAAATGCATTTTTGAAAATTAAAAAAGCGATGTTTAAAATTTCCTATACTTTTGCAAATCTAAAAAAGATACTATGGCGAAGAATTTAGTGATTGTAGAGTCCCCCGCAAAGGCTAAGACCATTGAAAAATTTCTTGGCAAGGATTACATTGTTGCCTCGAGTTTTGGTCATATTGCCGATCTTCCTACCAAAGAACTTGGGGTGGATACCGAGGGTGATTTTACTCCTAAATATATAGTATCCAAGGACAAAAAAGATGTCGTCAAGAAACTCAAGAGCTTAGCAAAGAATGCCGATATGGTTTGGCTGGCGAGTGATGAGGACCGCGAGGGAGAGGCTATTGCCTGGCACCTGGCCGAAGAGCTAAAACTTGATAAGGATAAAACCAGGAGGATCGTATTTCATGAGATCACGAAATCTGCTATTCTTAAAGCGATCGAGAATCCACGTGGGATCAATTATAATCTTGTAAATGCACAACAGGCACGAAGGGTTTTAGACAGGCTGGTAGGTTATGAACTTTCTCCCGTATTGTGGAGAAAGGTAAAAGGCGGACTTTCTGCCGGTAGAGTGCAATCTGTTTCTGTGAGGTTGATCGTGGAGAGGGAGCGGGAAATTCAGAATTTTAAAGCTGAAGCATCTTTTAGGATAGATGCTGAATTCACTACGGAAGAAGGAAAGGTTTTTAAGGCAAAACTTCCAAAGAACTTTGACACCAAAGCTGAAGCTGAACAATTTCTTTCAGATAACCTGGGAGCGAACTTTAAAGTAGCCGATCTTACTACCAAACCCGCAAAGAAATCCCCGGCCCCACCATTTACGACTTCCACGCTTCAGCAGGAAGCAGCCAGAAAATTATATTTTTCGGTAAGCAAGACTATGACCATGGCCCAGCGTCTTTATGAGGCGGGACATATTACTTATATGAGAACCGATAGCGTCAACCTTTCTGACGATGCAAGAAAAGGTGCCAAAAAAGAGATTTTAGACGCCTATGGGGAAAACTACAGCAAGACCCGCCAGTTTAAAGGAAAGACAAAAGGTGCGCAGGAAGCACACGAAGCGATTAGGCCAACCAATTTTGCTGCGCATAGCGTAAAGGCAGACAGAGATGAACAGAGGCTGTATGAACTAATATGGAAAAGGGCGATCGCTTCCCAAATGAGCGAAGCTCAACTGGAGCGTACAAACGTAAAGATTGAAGCCGATAGGCATGACAAGCAATTTACTGCCAATGGGGAGGTGCTAAAATTTGATGGTTTCCTTAAGGTGTATCTTGAGAGTAGAGATGAGGAAGATGAAGAAGTACAGGAGCAGGAAGGAATGTTACCGGCATTGCAGGTGAATGAAAAGCTTGAAAACAACTATATAACGGCGACCGAAAGGTTTACGCGTCCACCTTACAGGTATACCGAAGCTTCTTTGGTGAAGAAACTGGAAGAGCTGGGAATTGGCCGTCCTTCCACTTATGCACCAACAATTTCAACTATTCAAAACAGGAACTATATTGAAAAAGGATCTGTTGACGGTGTCGAGCGGGAGTATGTTCAGATTAGTCTGAAGAATGAAAAGATTAATGAAAAGAAACTTACAGAAAATGTAGGTAGTGATAAAGGGAAATTAGTGCCAACCGATGTTGGAATGGTGGTAAATGACTTCCTGGTAAACCATTTTTCGGGCATTCTTGACTATAACTTTACGGCTAAGGTGGAACAGGATTTTGACGATATAGCCGATGGTAATGAGGAATGGACAAAAATGATGAAGGATTTCTACAGTGATTTCCATCCTCGTGTTCAGGACGTTGCCGAAAATGCCGATAGGGAAGTTGGGGAGAGAATTCTGGGTACAGATCCAAACTCCGGAAAACCTGTGAGCGTGCGTTTGGGGAAATTTGGTCCAATGGTCCAAATGGGTTCTGTGGAGGATGAGGAAAAACCGAAATTTGCCAGTCTTTCACCAGATCAAACCCTGGATTCTGTCACTTTTGAAGAAGCGATGGAGCTCTTTAAGCTTCCGAAGGAATTAGGGGAATATGAAGGAGAAAAAGTGGAGGTGAACAATGGGCGTTTTGGACCATATGTTAGATATGGGAAAAAATTCGTGTCCCTTGAAAAAGGAGAGGACCCTATTGAAGTGACCATGGAGCGGGCATTGGAATTGATCAAAGAAAAGGAAAAAGCCGATGCTCCTATTTATGAGTATAAAGACCTTCCGGTACAAAAAGGTGTTGGTCGTTTTGGGCCCTTTCTTAAATGGAACGATATGTTTATCAATGTCAATAAAAAATATGATTTTGATGATCTTTCTGCAGAGGATATTGAAGAGCTAATCGAAGATAAGATCAAGAAGGAGCGCGAAAAAGTGATCCATAATTGGGAAGATGAGGGGATTAGAGTTGAAAAAGCCAGATGGGGAAGGTCTAATATTATAAAAGGTAAGACCAAAATTGAACTTCCTAAAACTGTTGATGCTACAAAGTTAAGCCTTGAAGAGGTGAAGGATATCATAGAGAAAAAGGCACCAAAGAAAAAAGCGGCAAAAAAATCCACAGGGACCAAAAAGACAGCTGCCAAAAAAACAACACGTAAAAAAACCACCTCCAAAAAGAAGTAATTTATGGAACTGGAATTTTTCACGCCGGTGAATGGTGAACTTGCAGAAATTGCAGGAAATAAGTTGCGGTCTTCCCTTAGAATTCATCTTGAGGATAAAGCTTTTCCCGATCTTGATGGGGTGAAAATTGCTTTTTTTGGTGTTTTGGAAGATCGTCTTGATGAGGAGCCAACAGGAGAACCTTTTAACTTTGATGGCATTCGCAGAGAATTTTATAATCTATACCCCGGTAACTGGCATTTGCCAATGGCCGATTTGGGGGATATTCAAAAAGGGGAAACTGTTGAAGATACTTTTTTTGCAGTCCAGTCTGCTGTAAATATGTGTCTCAAAAAAGGTATTATTCCTGTCATTTTAGGCGGGAGTGAAGATTTGGTGTATGCACAGTACAGGGCGTATGACGGAGTTGAGCAAATGGTAAACCTGGTGAACATAGACTCGAAATTTGATCTTGGAGACGCCGATAAACCTATTAGCAACCGTTCATATGTAGGAAAGATTGTGGTAACCAAGCCTTACAATCTGTTTAATTATTCAGGTCTTGGATATCAAACCTATTTTAATTCGCAGGATGAAATAGAATTGATGGATCGTATGTTCTTCGATGCCTATCGTCTTGGTGAAGTTACAGGGGATATTACGGTGATTGAACCGGTGATGAGGGATGCTAATCTTGTGAGTTTGGATCTTGGTTCAATTAGTGGAGGAGCCCTGGGCAACTATCGGCTTAAATCGCCGAATGGTTTTGATGGAAAGGAGATTTGTGCTTTGTCCAGATATGCTGGTATAAGTGATAAAGTATCTTCATTTGGTGTATATGAGTATACTTCACAATTGAATTTTCCTGCATCCAGAATGTTGATCGCGCAGATTCTTTGGTATTTTGTGGAGGGAGTGAATTTCAGAAAGAATGAAAATACTATTTCCTCAAAAAAAGAGTTTATAAGATATCAGGTGCCAATTGATGATGAAATACTGGTGTTTTACAAGAGTCCCGTGAGTGGTCGCTGGTGGATAGAAATTCCTTTTATTTCCCCGGTAAGTAATAAACTTAAACGGCATACGTTATTACCTTGCACGCAAGGAGATTATTTGGATGCCTGCAATCAAATCATCCCTGAGAGGTGGTATAAAACTAAAAGGAAAAACGAAATTTAATGATATAAACATTTGTAGCTTCAGCATTTTGATTAAATAAATTGTTTATTAGAAAATAAATAAATAGGTTTACTGCCTTGGAGCTATTATGTCCTAACTTTTGAGAGATATTATGAGGAAACTTTTTTCGCTTATTGCTGTAATTTCTGTTTTGGCCTCGTGTGGCCGCGGTGATCAAGGGCAATTGGTAGGTGCGCAGGGAAAAAAATGGCATCCCGAAAAGCCCCTGGGAATGACATTAATTCCCGGTGGGGCATTCATCATGGGTAAAAGTGATGATGATATTGCCGGTTTAAAAAATGCACCTCCCAAAACCGTAACGGTTCGTTCCTTTTACATGGACGAGACCGAGATTACAAATGCAGAATATCGCCAATTCGTGAACTGGGTTAAAGATTCAGTGACCAGGATGAAATTGGCCATATTTGCCGAAGAGATTGGTGAAACTCCGGGAACAGGAGGTATTGGTGAATTTGCTTTTGCCGATACCGAAGAAGCCGATATGACTCCATACGAGAAATATATGTACGATAACTACTATAGTATGGGTGGTTATGAAGGTCGAAAGATTAATAAAGATGTAGATATTATATGGGATACCAGAGACTATCCCGATGAGTATTATGCCGAAGTAATGGATACCTTGTATATTCCCATTGAAGAAGCATACAACGGGCAGCGTTCTTTTGATGTGAACCATCTTAAATTTCGTTATACCTGGATGGACGTGAGCTCGGCAGCAAGAGCCGAACCGGGACGACGTGCCGACTTTATTGAAACTGAAGAGATCCAGATCTATCCCGACACAACGGTTTGGATCAAGGATTTTAATTACTCCTATAACGAGCCAATGCACAATGATTACTTCTGGCATGACGCTTATGGAGAGTATCCGGTGGTGGGTGTTTCCTGGAAACAGGCCCGTGCATTTGCACAATGGAGAACGCTTTACCATAATTCTTACCGAAAAGAAAGAGGTAAGCATAATGTGAATTCTTACCGCCTGCCAACCGAGGCAGAATGGGAATACGCAGCGCGTGGTGGTCTGGAATCTGCTACTTATCCCTGGGGTGGGCCTTATACCAAGAATGACCGTGGCTGTTTTATGGCTAACTTCAAACCATTAAGAGGAGATTATGCCGCCGATCAGGCTCTTTACACAGTTGAGGCAAAATCCTATGAGCCTAACGATTACGGGCTTTACAATATGGCCGGTAATGTTGGGGAATGGGTTTTCTCATCATATGATCCGGCTTCTTATGAGTATTCTTCATCAATGAACCCTTCTGTGAATGATGAGGCGAACATGCGAAAAGTAGTTCGTGGAGGATCATGGAAAGATGTGGCGTACTTCCTCCAGGTGAGCTCAAGGGATTATGAATACGCAGATTCTGCCCGGAGTTATATTGGCTTTAGAACAGTGCAGGATTACATGGGTACAGATATTACCCTCAACCAAACAAGATAAAAATCCCTATTTTCACAATAACCTATTTACAAAGAAGAACTAAATTTTAAATTATTATGGCACAATCGAAGTCAAGTAAAAAGTTAATGAACATGGTGTACGGTTTAGGTGCATCTGTAGTTATCCTGGGAGCACTATTCAAAATTATGCACTGGCCATTTGGTAACTTAATGCTTATCATAGGTCTTATCGTAGAAGCAATAGTATTTGCTGTTTCTGCATTTGAACCTGTAGATGATGATGTTGACTGGTCACTCGTCTACCCAGAGCTTGCAGGTGGTGAAACAACTGTACGCAACAATCAGACGGTGGTTAGCGATCAGGAAACTGAGGGTATGCTTTCCCGTAAGCTTGATGAGATCCTTCGTGAGGCTAAGATCGATGCAGGACTTATGAGTAGTCTTGGAGAAAGCATTAGAAATTTTGAAGGTGCCGCAAAAAATATCACTCCTACTGTAGATGCTATGGCTTCTCAAAAGAAGTACAGTGAAGAAATGAGCCTTGCAGCAAACCAATTGGAGTCATTGAACAGTATTTATAAAGTACAGGTGGAATCAGCCGGACGTCAGGCAGAAGTTAATGAAGCAGTAGCCGAAAATGCACACAGACTGAATGAGCAAATGGAATCTTTGGCTTCCAATCTTTCTTCTCTTAACAGTGTGTATGGAGGAATGCTTTCTGCAATGCATGTAAAGGCTTAATAGGCATTTACTGCAGAAAATTATTTAAAAAAAACAAACTAAAGATAGAGAATGGCGTCTGGAAAACAAACACCAAGACAGAAGATGATTAACCTGATGTATCTGGTTTTCATCGCAATGATGGCTCTTAACATGTCCAAAGAAGTACTTACAGCTTTTGGGATGATCAATGAGAGCCTTGCGGAATCAAACGCTTCTGTTACCGAAAGAAATATGGCCGCTATGGCGGGGCTGGCAGCAAAAGCTGAAGAGCAACCGGCAAAATATGTTCCCTTAAAGGAAAAAGCAGAACAAATCCATACCCTTACTACCGATTTTACTACTTATATCGACAATCTCAAAGAGAAAGCTCTTGAGGATATAGAAGGAGAAGAGCGGGAAGACTATGAAGCAATGGACCAGTCTGCTAAACTTGATGAGTATCTTTTCTCAAGTGGTCAGCCAAGTCAGGCCGGAAAGGAATTTCTTGCTGAAATAGAAAAATACCGCGAAGGAGTAGCAAATGTGCTGGGAGAAGAGTTCTCTCAAATCGCAGCTGAAGTTAAAAGAGAATTTAGTACAGAACCGGTGGTTGACGGAGAAGGGGTAAAACGGCCCTGGCTTGCTTACAACTTTGAAGGATTTCCTTTAATTGCTTCGATCACCAAGCTTACTCAAATGCAGGGGGATGCAAAATCTGCAGAAAACGATGCACTTTCTGCAATGCTTTCGGGCCAATTGCAGAGTGAAGTTTCTCTTACTAATTATGAAGCTCTGGTTATTCCAGATAAAACTGCTTTTTTTAGTGGTGAAAACTTTACAGGTACAGTAGTATTAGGACGTGTAGATAACACATTGCAATTTGATAAAGTTACTATCAACGGCCAGGAGGTGAAATCTACCAGGGCAGGGCAAGTGAAGTTGGAATTCCCTGCAGGTAATGTTGGAGAGCAGAAAATTAGCGGTGAACTTCAGTTTAAAGAAGGGGATTCTATTGTAACTATACCTGTGAATCAAAGTTATAGTGTTATACCTAAACCTAATTCAGCAGTTATTTCTGCCGATAAAATGAATGTGGTTTATCGTGGGGTTGCAAACCCAATGACCATTTCTATTCCGGGAGTTGGAAATGTTTCAGCTAATGCACCTGGATTAAGATCTGCTGGTGGTGCAGGTAATTACATCATGGATGTAACAACGCTGCAGGCACGCGAAGTGACCATTAACGTTAGTGGAGAGCTACCAGGCGGAGAAAGAGTTAGCGACAGTAAAACATTTAGGGTGCGTGATATTCCAAGACCGGTAGGAACTGTAAGAGGGGAAGACGGTACTGTGAGAATGCAGCGTCAAAATCTTGAAATTTCCACCATTGGAGCAGCTCTTCCCGATTTCGAATTTGATGTTGATCTAAGGGTGACAGGATTTAAATTCCGTGTACCGGGGCAGCCTACAATTCAGGTAAGAGGACAAAAACTTGACCAAAGCGCCATTGCAGCTCTTAGAAGAGCAGGAAGAGGAGAGACTATCCAGATCTTTGATGTGGAAGCACAGCTTGCAGGTAGTTCAGGTTATAAGTTGAAGCAGGTTTCTCCGGTATTGGTTGAATTAACAAATTAAATCATTAGAACATGAAGTGGAACCAAATATTGTTAGGATTATGCGGATTGCTTGTTTCGGGCACCTCTTTGGGTCAAACTAATCTTTTAAACGCTAAGAGCCCCGACGAGATAGGAGGTCCAACCAAAGCAGACGTTACTTATGGAAAGAACGATCCTTTGGAATATGGATATGTGGATGACAGGGATGTACTGTGGGCAAAAACCACCTGGGAGGTCATAGATCTCGATGAAAGGGTGAATTTCCCTTTGTATTATCCTATAGATACTAACCAGATTGGTAGTTCAAGAAGATCACTTTATGATGTACTGGTTGCCGGCATTAAAAGCGGAAAGATCAAAAATATCTATGCAGACTCTTACTTTAATGACAAGCGTACCTTGAATGATATCCAGGCTGCCTTGTCTAAAGTAGATACTACAGATCTTGGTATTGAACAGTATAATGCAGGGGAGGAGATCGACCCGCAATTCATTAGCCGCAGGGATATTTCCTCTGCCGATATTGCTGAATACCATATTCGTGGATACTGGTATTTTGATAAACGCCAGGCCGAACTTAAATACAGGTTACTCGGGATCGCACCTGTTGCACCCGATGTTAACTTTATTGATCAGGGTGGTGCCTCGGCTTTAGTAGAATTGTTCTGGGTTTGGTTTCCGGGGGCAAGGGAAGTTCTAAATGAAGCTTACGCGTTTAATCCTCAGAACACTTCAAATCCTGTATCTTTTGACCACTTGCTCAATGCAAGAAGATTTAATGCAGTGATTTATGCTGAAGATAACGTGCAGGGAGACCGACAGGTTGATGATTACATTAATAACAATGCTTTTATGCAGTTGCTCGAATCTGAACGTATAAAGGAACAAATAAGAAATTTTGAACAGGATATGTGGAATTATTAATCTATCCTGAAATTATATTTAAGCGCCTTTCCTCTCAGAAAGGCGTTTTTTTATACCTATTTTTGCGGTATGAAAGACTTTATAATTGTTGGCGCAGGTCTTAGCGGAAGCTGTCTTGCTTACAGGCTCGAAAAAAGCGGAAAATCCTTTGTTGTTTTTGATGACGAGAGCCAGGAAGCCTCAAAAGTAGCCGGCGGATTCATGAATCCGGTCGTCCTGAAGCGTTTCACCCTGGCCTGGAACGCCGATGTTCAGTTGGACATTGCCTATAGGTTTTACAGGGACATGGAAGAGACTTTGGAAAAGACCTTTTTAGGACCTTTAGAGGTCTACAGGAGGTTTTCTTCAATTGAGGAGCAGAACAACTGGTTTACTGCAGCCGATAAGCCTAAAATGTCTCCTTATCTCGACACCAATCTTGTTTCAAACCTCAACAAGCATATTCCGGGACCGTTTTCTTTCGGCAAAGTTCTTGGTGCCTCCCGCATCGATCCGCGATATCTTTTGGAATCCTATGCTGAGCATCTCAAGGAAAAAGGTTCTTTTATAAAGGAGACTTTTGATTACGATAAGTTGGAAATTAACTCTACAGGCGTCAGGTACAAAAATCTAAGTGCCAAAAATGTCATTTTTTGTGAAGGTTTTGGATTAAAAAATAATCCATTTTTCAACTATCTTCCGTTAAGAGGGAACAAAGGAGAATACATAATTATAAAAGCACCCGGGCTCGATCTAGAAGTAGGGGTGAAATCCTCCATCTTCATTTTTCCTGCGGGGGGTGAACATTATGCTGTAGGTGCGACTTACAGTAACAGCGACAAAACACCCGGACCTACTACAGCAGCACGGGAGGAACTAATTAAAAAACTGAAAGACCTTATTAAAATAGATTTTGAAGTGGTGGATCAGGTTGCCGGACTTAGACCTTCGACAATTGACAGGAGGCCACTGGTGGGACAGCATCCAAAATTCAGCAATCTTTACACCTGTAATGGTTTTGGAAGCCGGGGCATTCTCATAGCTCCTTCAATTTCCCAGGAGCTTTTAAGCTTTATTGAAGAAGGGAAATCACTGGATCCAGAGACCGACATTTCACGATTTACCAAAAAATGGTATGAAGAGGCTTAATTACTTGCCTTTTTAGGGTCGTAAGAAAAAAAGAAATTCACCCATATGTTTCTGCTCCAGCGTACAATAACCGGCAAAAACAGGATTAGGGTAATGACTATTGCGATAAAAGTAGGGAGTAGAGAAAGGCCCAGAAACCAATAGGAGATCACGAAGGCTGCAGTTGCAAATGCTATTCCCACTGCATAACTTACATACATGGCTCCAAAGAAGAAAGAAGGCTCCATTTTGTATTTTGTGCCGCAATTGGAGCAACGCTCATGCATTTCAAACAGTCTGGATATTTTATAAGGATTCGGTTCTTTGTACATGCTTTCTTCCTGGCACACAGGACAGGTGCCGGTGAAAATGCTGTATAGTTTATTTCCTTTCAGGAATTCCATAGGATTCTGTAATCTGTTGTAAATTTAAGAATCTTCTTTGAAATATGGGAGGGACCGGGCATTAATGAGTTGCTAAAAAGGGTTGATTTTCGGCGTATTTTTCTTTTCTTACTTTGCGGTAGTTCAATAACTTTTAAAGATACTCAACCAGGAATTTATCTTCCCGCCTCCTAATTGCCTTCAAGACCTTAAATTGGAACATCTTTTGAAAATTTCATATAAGAAGATAAAGCCAGAAGATTAAAAATTTGGGTTCTTAACTGGTTTTCAATTAACCCGATGCAATTAAAAGGTTATTTTTTTCCCCCGAAAAAAGTGAGCATCTTTGCAAAAATTTTGCAGTGGAATGTTGAATATACACAACTTATCGGTCTCCTTTGGTGGAGAATATTTATTTGAAGAGATCACTTTTAGGCTTGGAGCCGGTGACAGGGTGGGATTAATAGGAAAAAACGGGGCCGGAAAATCTACTATGCTCAAGATCCTTTCGGGAGAAATGGAACCCGATACCGGCCAAATTGCTGCCGACAAGGATCTAAAGATTGGGTTTCTTAAACAGGATATTGACTTCGTTGAAGGAAGAACTGTGCTGGAAGAATCTTATGAAGCCTTTGAGGAAATAAAGGAACTCGAAAAACGTCTTGAGAGGATCAATCATCAACTTGCAGAGCGTACAGACTATGAGAGTGAGGAATACCACCAGTTAATGGTAGATCTCAATGATGTGCAGCATCAATATGAGATCCATGGCGGCTATAGTTATCAGGGAGAAACCGAGAGGATCCTGCAGGGCCTCGGGTTTAAAAGAGAAGATTTTGGCAAACTGACCAACACCTTTTCCGGGGGTTGGAGAATGAGAATAGAGCTGGCTAAGCTTCTGCTTCAGCAAAACGATATTCTTTTGCTGGATGAGCCTACCAACCACCTTGATATTGAATCCATTATCTGGCTTGAAGGATTTTTAAATAATTATCCTGGTGCTGTAGTAATTGTTTCCCATGATAAGATGTTCCTGGACAATGTGACGAACAGGACTATTGAGATTTCATTGGGCAGGATTTATGATTTTAATAAACCATATTCAAAGTACCTGGTGCTTCGCAATGAATTAAGGGAGCAACAACTGGCTTCACAAAAAAATCAGGAGAAACAAATCCAGCAGACGGAGAAACTTATTGAAAAATTCCGTGCTAAAGCTTCCAAGGCAAGCATGGCCCAGTCTCTTATAAAAAAGCTTGACAAGATCGATCGTATCGAAGTCGACGAGGATGATAATTCGGTCATGAATTTAAAATTTCCCGTTTCGGTAGTTCCGGGGAAAGTGGTTATTGAAGCACATCATATTTCCAAGAATTATGGCCATAAAACTGTGCTTAAGAATATTGACCTGCTTATTGAACGGGACTCAAAGACTGCTTTTGTAGGTCAAAACGGGCAGGGAAAATCAACACTTGCTAAAATTATTGTTGGAGAGCTGGACCATAAAGGAGAGCTTAAGCTGGGGCACAACGTTCAAATAGGGTATTTTGCTCAGAATCAAGCCGAGTATCTTGATGGTTCAAAGACAGTCCTGGACACGATGATAGATGCTGCTAATGAAAAGAACAGGTCAAAGGTGAGGGATATCCTGGGTTCCTTTTTATTTAGAGGGGATGAAGTCGATAAATATGTGAGGGTACTTTCGGGAGGAGAGAGGAACAGGTTGGCTTTGGCAAAAATGCTGCTTCAGCCCTTTAATGTTCTAGTGATGGATGAGCCTACAAACCACCTGGATATTAAATCAAAGAATGTTCTTAAAGACGCTTTAAAGAGTTTTGAAGGTACCTTAATCCTGGTTTCGCACGACAGGGATTTCCTGCAGGGGCTTACAAACAAAGTTTATGAATTTAAGGATCATAAAATAAAGGAGTATCTGGGAGATATAGATTATTACCTTGACCAGCGTAAACTGGTGGATATGCGTGAGGTTGAGAAGAGAGATGTTGAAAAGCAGGCACCAAAGGAAAGTAATAAAGATTCTTACGAGAACCAGAAAAAGCTAAAATCCCTTAATAACAAATTGAGCAACATTGAAAGCAAAATCTCCCGTCTTGAAAAAGAAATAAAAGCAAAAGATGTTGAACTTGCTGCCAACTATGAGAAAAGCGTTGCTCAAAAAGACTTTTTAAATACCTATCAGGAAAAGAAAAAAGAACTGTCCCGATTAATGAAAGATTGGGAGCAAGTGCAGCTTTCTATTGAAGAAAAAGGATAGCTATGATTGAGCATTTCTTTCAATGTCCATACTGCTGGGAGGAAATTTCCATGCTTCTTGATCCTTCAATTGGAGAACAGAAATATATCGAAGATTGTGAGAATTGCTGTAATCCTATTGAAGTTTCAGTCTCATTTGAAGATGGAGAATTAAATAGCTTTCAGGTAGCCAGTATCGATCAGTAATCTTTATAAAATCAAAAATTTCAGCGGTTTATAAGATACTTTTTTTAAATTCGGGAACGGTATCAAAAAACAAACTGTGGAAAAATCTTTTGAATTTGCTGAAAATGTTGTTGGCTTTATGGTCAATTCTGAAATTGATCAGGAGAAAATAGAGGAGATTTTAGAAGCAGTAAAACAAAGGATTAAGAAAATATCCCCTATTTGTCTGTACATCGAGGACCAGAATGATGAAGGTGCCTCTTTTAGAGGCTTTATGGAAATTCTTTCTTTCCATTTTTCTCATTCAAAGGATCTGGAAAAAATAGCAGTAGTTACAGACAATAAGTTGTTTCAAAAATCTATGGATATTAAAGATCTAATAGTTCCTGCCAAGGTTAAAACTTTTGAGAGAAAGGAGCGAATAAAGGCTATGAACTGGGTGATGGAATAATTTTCAAAAAAAAGCTTTGGAGAAATGAAAATTGACTGTATATTTGCAGTCCAATATCGCGGGATAGAGCAGTAGGTAGCTCGTCGGGCTCATAACCCGAAGGTCACTGGTTCGAGTCCAGTTCCCGCTACTAGCAAAGACAAGGCTTCACAGAAATGTGAAGCCTTTTTCTTTTTGTCCTAGTACAGAATAAGTACAGAATAAGTACAAATAGGTGCAGAACCAAAGTCAGTTGACAGAGCACATAAATTTTCGACCCAAAACGATTCAATTGCCTGTGAGTCATTTATAAAAAGTTTTGCGAATTCACCGGCCTTGATCCCTCTTCGAGTCCTTAAAACTGAATTACTTCCAGAAGTAATTCAGTTTTTTTAAAAAATTTATTCTTCCTTTTCGTAGAAGTCAGGAGCGGCATGTGATCGATTGTCTTCTTCAATTATTAATTTTTAGCTGGATAAAGTGAATTATTGAAGAAAGTATAATTCTGAGTCTTGGTAATAGTTAAAGTAGCTCATCAATTCCCTTATCCAGTGAACCCTTCCTGAATTTGGCTTCACGAAAGTCAAATCACCTATCCCGCCGAAGACCAACATGAAACTTTTGGAGGGATTTTTTATCAACCATCATGGGTATAAACTACACTTTAGCTTTTAAGCCGCCTTAGGTCCTGATCCCCCTTTAGAATTATTCATCTTCTATTTCTTAATCCTTATGCGCCCAATAAAGGTCCCGGTTCAATTACTTATTTCTGCTCAACAGGAACATTATATTTCCAGGGTTCGGTTTTTCCTGCTTCTCAAAATGATGTACCCGCATGGAAAATCCAGACTGTCATGGGGAGAGATGAGAGCCATTCAGCAGGTATTAAGGATCAAGTCAGAGAAAACAGTAAAATCCTATGTTCGCTTTTTTGAAGAAAAAGGATGGCTGAGACTCAATACAAAAACTGGTTATTATCTTATAAAATCCTTTGATAGAATAAGAGATGAAAATGAGTGGAGGAGCCGTAGTGCGATCCTCCTACTACCACTTGACCTCTATAGATTAAAAGCTTTTATAGGGGCAGGAATTTATGCTTATTTACACAGTATTTATCTGAAAAGACAAAGAGAAAAGGAAAGCGTTCAGAAAAAAGGGAGAACCTATCATTTTCTTCTATCTGGTCGGAACAGAAAAAAAGCTGTGCCTGTTTCAGTCAATGGAGTAGAAAAGATCTTCAAAATTTCCAAAGCCATTGCTTCCCGTTTAAAAAACGCTGCAGAAAAAGAAAGACTTTTAAAGATTAAGAAAAACTATTCGGGGCCAATTCATAAAGAAACAGTACAATGGTGCCTAAAGTACAGTAGTCTGCCTCAGAAAATCGTCTACCGAAAAAGAAGACACCGTCTCCAGCTCATCGATACTATCACTCCTCTTTTTTCTTTTACCCGCCGGAAAAAAATGAAAACATTATAGAAAGGTACATAGGAAAACAAAAAAATAAAAAATAAAGATCTTTTTGAGAGTGTGTTTTTATTGTTTTAAAATAGAAATCAAAACTATTACACAAGTTGTTTCACTACTATTACCACAAGTTGTTCCACAGGTTGTACAAATTATGGATAAGTTAAAAGACAACTTAAATCCACTCCCTCAGCATATTTCCCTACGCTGCGCTTCGGAAAAAGAGCTTAGGGAAAGAGTCTTGGACCCATGGCTACAGAATTCCCTTCATTTCGCTCCAGGAGAAAATCCTTCCACTACATTGCAGTCACCCTCAAACCATACGTCCGTTTGATTTATCTCTGCAAAAACTCCTATTAAAGGAACCTTAATTTCTTCATAAATTCCCTATTTTTGCGGCGTCTAAAAAGCCCTCCCTTCATGCAAAAAAAATTAGCATCTATTGTATTCTCTACTCGTTTAATGGGCTTCCTTTTTATCGTTTTTGCTATTGCCCTGGGAATGGGAACTTTTATCGAAAACTGGTACAGTACAGAAACAGCCAAAGTCTGGATTTATAATGCGCTGTGGTTTGAAGTCATCATGGCATTATTTGTACTTAATTTTTTAGGGAACATCTTTCGTTACCGGCTACATAAGAAAGAAAAATGGTCTTCTTTACTGCTCCACCTTTCTTTCATCTTAATTCTGGTGGGTGCTTTTGTAACCAGGTATATAAGTTATGAAGGTATGATGCCTATTAGAGAGGGAGCGACTGAAAACACATTTCTCTCAGAAAAGACATTTTTGACAACTTTTATTGACGGAGAAATTGACGGAGAACCCAGACGTAGAGTGGTGGAAGAAGCCGTTTTATTAGCTCCAGGTGCTTCAAATGACCACACTTTTAATACAGATTACAACGGGCAACCTGTAAAGCTTGAAATCATCGACTTTATCCATGGAGCCGAAGAAGGACTTGTCGAAAATCCCGAAGGGGAGAACTATCTCAAAATAGTGGAAGCCGGGGGAGGTGATCGTCATGATCATTACATAAAGGAAAATGAAGTTTCCAGCATTCATAATATTCTCTTCGCTTTAAACAAACCAACCGAAGGGGCAATCAATATCACTCATGAAAACGGGGAGTATACAATCTCTTCTCCTTTTGAAGGAACTTACATGAGAATGGCAGACCAACAACAGGGAGAGGTACTGGCAGATTCTGTTCAAACTTTAAATTTAAGGTCTCTCTATAATATGGCAGGAATGCAATTTGTATTACCCGATCCTGTTGTTAGAGGTAGATATGATGTCATTCCAACTGAAGAGAAGTTAGATGGGCAACAGGATGCAGCAGTGGTCAAAGTAAGTACCGGTGGAGAATCTGAAATCGTAAAATTGCTAGGAGGAAAGGGATGGATTAATGATCCTAAAATGTTTAGCATTGGCGGATTGGAATTTTACGTACAGTACGGCTCCAAGGAATATGAGCTTCCATTTTCTATTAAATTGAATGATTTTATCGCCGACAAATATCCCGGAACAGAAAAAAGTTACTCATCTTTTAAAAGTAAAGTGACCGTTGTTGATGAGGAAAGCTTTGACTATGAAATTTTTATGAATCATGTGTTAGACCACAAAGGATATCGCTTTTTCCAGGCTTCCTTTGATGCAGATGAGAAGGGAACCGTCCTTTCTGTAAACCACGACTTTTGGGGAACATGGATCACGTATATAGGTTATACCCTGTTGTATATTGGGTTAATGTGGGTTCTTTTTGCTAAGGGTTCGAGATTTGGCGAGCTAAAACTCATGCTTGAAAAAGTAAAGAAAAAGAAATCGAAATTAATGACTGTTGCCATTGCGATGTTCACAGCTGCTTCAGGATTTGCACAGGAGCAAAACCACGAACACAATAATCCGTTGGCGATTCCTAAAGCAAGAATTGATTCCATCATAAAAGCAAATGTTGTTTCTGAAGAACATGCGGCGCAGTTTGGCCGACTTGTGGTGCAGGATGCCGGTGGAAGAATGAAGCCGGTTAACACTTATTCTTCAGAATTACTTCGAAAACTCAGCACGAGCCACAAGTATGAAGGATTGACCTCTGATCAAGTTTTGGTAAGCATGACGGAAAATCCAACGATCTGGTATAATGTTCCGATAATTAACGTACCTATCGGCAATGACAGTATCCGGCACGTAGTAGGGGTGCCTGAAGATCAGAAATTTCTGGCACTGACCAGTTTTTTTGACAGCGAGGGAAATTATAAGCTTTCTCCGTACCTCGAAAGCGCCTATAAGGCTGCTGTTCCGGACAAATTTGAAACGGATTTTATCAAAACTGACCGGCGCGTGAACCTGCTTTACAATACTCTGCAAGGCAAATTTCTCAGGATTTTTCCAATTCCCGAGCACGAAAACAACAAGTGGGTATCTTTTCCTGAAGCTGCCGAAGCTGGCTTTCAAGGAATGGATTCGCTGTACACCCGGCAGATCCTGCCAATGTACTTCGGCGCTTTAAGAACTGCGAAGGAAACAGGTGATTATTCTCAGGCGAACGAGTTGTTGGGAAGCATCAAGAGCTTTCAGCAGAAATTCGGCGCAGAAGTAATGCCTTCAGAAGAAAAGATAAAAGCCGAGATTCTTTATAATAAATATGATATTTTCAGGACCTTGTTCTCCTTTTATCTGCTGACAGGCGTACTCATGTTAATTTTCGTGATCTTCCAGATCTTTAAAGACGGTAAAGTTATTCGCGGCTTAATTAAGTTGAGTATAGTCGCAATTATAATTTTCTTTGTCTTACATACTACAGGACTTATTGCCCGCTGGTTTATTTCGGGACATGCTCCCTGGAGTGACGCTTATGAATCGATGATCTATGTCGCATGGGCAACGATGTTGTTTGGATTGCTCTTTGGAAGGAAAAGTCATCTTACTATCTCTTCAACCGCTTTTGTGACCTCCATGATTTTAATGATTGCACATTTGAACTGGATGGACCCAGCAATCGCTAATTTACCCCCGGTACTAGATTCCTATTGGGTAGTAATCCACGTTCCGATAATTGTAGGTAGTTACGGACCGTTTACTTTGGGAATGATTCTCGGAGTGGTTGCTTTACTGCTAATGATTATGACAACGGAGAAAAATAAAAAGAAAATGGACCTCAATATTAAGGAAATTACCATTATTACCGAAATGGCGCTTACCGTCGGATTAGTCATGTTAATTATCGGGAACTTTCTTGGAGGTCAATGGGCCAACGAAAGCTGGGGCCGTTACTGGGGTTGGGACCCTAAAGAAACCTGGGCTTTGGCGAGTATTATGTTTTACGGTTTTGTGATTCACATGCGCCTCGTCCCGGGAATGAGAAGCCGCTGGTTGTTTAATTTTATGGCCATAGTTGCCTTCGCCAGTATTATGATGACTTACTTTGGGGTTAACTTCTATCTTTCCGGCCTGCATTCCTATGCCAGTGGAGATAAGGTGATTACTCCTAACTTTGTTTATTACTCAGTGGTCATTGTAGCTTTATTGGGAGCCATATCGTACTGGAGATTTAACAAGTACTACAAAAAGAAGCATCGAAAGCGCCTTAGCCTTGAACCCTTGGACGATTCAGACAGGAAAGGGACGTAGAGACTACTTGGATAGTTTTGACATGCCGGTTCCAGTATTTTTCCTGGAAGAGAAGCTGCCAATTATGGAAATTACAATCATAGAAAATTCATTATCCAGAGTGTTTTTGTAAAACTAAAAGGAGAATAGTAAAAGGAGAATAGTAAAAGGAGAATAGCAAGAGGGCAACACGCGGAGCGATGTTGCGGTGCATACCCCCAGGCTTTACGATCCATTAGACAATTCTGCCTTTTTTTTAAATTTTTTATTTTACTAAAACATCTGGAAAAAGTCCTGAAAGAGATCTTTCTTTAGTAAAAGACCACATTACAGCTGAGATTTTTGCCTCACAACATAGTATTAGTTCGGTAGATTTGGGCTTGCAGCACTTCGCTGCGCTGCGTTCGCTTTTGACCTTTGAATCGAATTTCGGTTATCTTACGAGCAAAATTTTAAGAAAGATTTTCTTTTAAATCGTTTCCCTGGTCTTCATTGGATGCCATTAACTCTTTCATTGAGTTGTCTTAATTTGATGAGAAGATTGTCGAATGACTCTGTGTTTCCGTAAAACATACTTTCTCTCATAGCCTCATAGTCACTTCTGTAATCGGTAAGGATATGATCAGGGGGTAAAAATTGGAGAGTCCCATATTGATGCCTTGAATAATCAACCCAAGATATTCTTGTAAACTTCTGTCTGTGCTCAACTATGGTGGAATACAACTCTTTGTCTGTAAGAGCGTCCTCCAGATATTTGGTTGCCATTAGTTTAGAAATGTCATATAAATGGCGAGTCATTCGGGCACTTCTGATCTTTCTTTCATTCGGCTTTTGAAACTCCTCATGCAGTAGAAACATTTTTTCTAATAACGTTCTCGAAGGAAGTACTGTGGGGATATCTACAGGCTTTCCCGCGAATTCTTGATCAGGAAAAATTTCACTAATTAAAGACCTCAATTCTTTTACCTCATAAGGTTCAATAAGTGATCGGGAGCTGATCTCAATTAAAATGCGGGGCTGTAGATATTCCTGTTTATCTACTAATGATTTGTAGCGCAGTTCAACTGCTAAGGGATCCGTATCAGACTCCTCAAACTTAGTCACCGAAAGCTCGAATTCCTTTACTCCCTGACCAGAAAGGGCCTCATGAAGGGAATGACAAAATTGTTTACTTACATATTTGCATGAGGCCTTTCTTAAATTTTTTATTTGTTGTCGACTCAAATCTCCATTAAACCCGAAGAAGGATCGATCTATGGCCAGATCTATATCTTCTGAAAATCTTTCAATAATTCCCCACGCTTTACTCAAAGAAGTGCCCCCCTTGAAAACCAGATGATCTTTCAGTTCGGTACTGAAAATGCCTCGTAAAGCGATCATCACCCAAAGATCTTTCTCTACAGCAACTGGAAGCAATCCTGTTTCCGAACTTACCTGCTTTATTATAAGTTCTCTGTCTTGTATGCTTAATTTAAACCATTCTTCCATTACTGCTCGATAGATTCTTTTATTATTTTTTTAATCCAAACAGGAGCCAGTTTTATGTCATGTTTCACTGTCTCCTGCTCTACCTGTTCAAGGACCTTTTTGATAGTGTTTTTTATTTCAGGAGTAATATTATCTTTTCCTAATTCCTTTAAGGCCTGAATCACGAGGATCATTTGATCATTTTTGAGGGAAAGTAATCGGGGAGACCCTTTTTTAAATTTGATTGTTCCTTTTTTTATTTTGATAGACCTTGGGGAACCATCAGTGAAAAAGATGAGATTCATAGGGACCTGTGTTGAGAGTCCTAATTTGTTCAGTGCCTGTTGTCCCGTGGGGATAATTCTAGCCTTATCTCTTTTTGCTATTGCTAAGGCAATTTCTTCTGTTGTAGGATGTACTATCCCAAGAATGGGATGCTCTCTTGGGTAGAGATATATACCGTGGGCTAATCTTTTAAGAATACCTTCGTTCTCTAGTCGATTTAAAGCTTTTCTAATAGCTGTGGACGAACCTAATTTGTCAAAATTTTCTGGGAAAAAAATTTTGCCCCTAGGGTAATTTTTGATGGTTCTTTTTACTTGTTTTTCAACTGATTCAGCCATTATTAGAAATAATATTTGTCACAAATATAGAATAAATTTGTGACAGAAAAAGCGAGTAATGTTATGTGCAATTGAAAGAAAAAGGAGGTGCCCTATGTATACATAGGGCACCTGGTTAAGAATTTTTTTACTGGATGCATTACTAGCTTTCACCTAAGGATTGGTCTAAAGTCTTTTTTTTGTTTTGAAAGCTAGTAATGCATCCGAAGTTAGATTAATTTTTTGATATAAGCAAGTATAAGAAAGGGCCGTTACAATTTGAAAACTTCAAACTTGTAAAAATAAGTGACATAGTCCTTCCTTAACGGTAATCTTACCTCTATGTAAAGAAGATATAGGAGTAAAAGAATGTGCTTTTTAAGATAATTTTATAGATTTACTACCCGAGCCGCAGAACCTACTTCTCCCTACCAGTTAGTCTGTAGCAACTAACTTCTAATAAGAAATTTAATGAACATACATCAGTATCTCGTAATTCTCAGTGATCGCTACAGATCGGGAATATCCAGAGAACATTCATACAGAGGAGATCTTGAAAATTTAATTCGCAGTCTTGTCCCCGAGATTAACGTGACTAATGAACCTACAGACGTTACCGACTGCGGGAATCCTGACTATGTTCTCACAAGAGGCAAAATTCCAGTTGGATACATTGAAGCGAAAGATGTAGGTAAAGATCTTACATCAAAGGTATACAACGAGCAATTTACTCGTTACCGCGAAGCTCTGGACAACCTTATCATAACAGACTATTTGTGGTTCAGGTTTTATAGTGAAGGAGTATTGGTTCACGAAATTCGTCTGGGAAAAATAGAAGAGGGGAGAGTCATTCCATTGGAGGAGAACTTCAAACAATTTGAGAACCTGTTAATAAATTTCTGCAGTTTTGTAGGCCAGACCATCAGATCATCCAAGAAATTAGCAGTGATGATGGCCAATAAAGCTCGTTTACTTCAAAGTATATTGGAGAATGCGATTACTTCAGATGAAAAAACGCAGGAAAACACTTCACTAAAAGGGCAGTTTGAGACTTTTAAAGAAATCCTTATTCATGATCTTACGCCCAAAGGTTTTGCCGACATATATGCACAAACTTTGGCCTACGGAATGTTTGCTGCCCGGCTTCACGATCCTACGCTGGCCGACTTTAGTAGACAAGAGGCGGCAGAACTCATACCCAAATCCAATCCATTCTTGCGCAAATTGTTTGGCTATGTAGCAGGTCCAGATATTGATGACAGAATAAAAATAGTAGTAGATAACCTCGCGGAAGTATTCAGGGCGACCAATGTGGAACAACTGCTCAAGAATTTTGGAAGCAGCACCCAGACGCAGGATGCGATCATTCATTTTTACGAAACTTTTCTAGCAGAATATGATCCTAAACTACGGAAGGCACGTGGGGTGTGGTACACGCCTGAACCGGTAGTCAAGTTTATAGTTAGAGCCGTTGATGATATTCTGAAAACCGAATTTAATCTGCCTCAGGGAATTGCTGACACGTCCAAAACAAAAATAAAAGTAAATACAGATGTTACCGACAAACGCTCTGTTAGCGGCTACAGACAAGTGGAAAAGGAAGTGCACAGGGTGCAGATCCTTGATCCTGCAACAGGAACAGGGACTTTCCTGGCAGAAGTGGTAAACTATATCTACTCCCAAAAATTTGAAAAGATGCAGGGTGCCTGGAGTGGGTATGTGGAAGAGCATTTGATCCCGCGACTTAATGGCTTCGAACTCTTGATGGCCTCTTATGCCATGGCACATTTAAAGCTGGATATGCTTTTACGGGAAACCGGCTATAAAACGAATGGTAGTACTCAGAGGCTTAATGTTTACCTCACTAATTCTCTGGAAGAATATCATAAAGATACAGGAACTTTGTTCTCAAACTGGCTTAGTATTGAGGCAAATGAAGCGAATCATATCAAGCGGGATACACCAGTGATGTGTGTTATTGGGAACCCTCCTTATTCTGGCGAAAGTGCCAATAAAGGAGAATGGATAATGAATCTTATGGAAGATTACAAGAAGGAGCCAGGCGGTAAGAAAAAGCTGAAAGAAAGAAATTCTAAATCAGTAAACAATGACTACATAAAATTTTTGCGCTATGGCCAACATTTCATTGAAAAGAATGGAGAAGGGATCTTAGCCTACATTACTCCTCATGGTTTTCTTGACAGCTCTGTACTCAGGGGTATGCGCTGGAACTTACTAAAGGCATACGATAAAATATACACCATAGATTTACACGGAAACAGTACAAAGAAAGAAACGGCACCGGACGGAAGTAAAGATGAAAATGTTTTTGATATCAAGGAGGGGGTTTCCATTAATATATTGGTGAAAACTGGGAAAAAAGACACTAAAGAATTAGGTAAGGTATTACATTTCCACTGTTATGGTAAAAGATTGGATAAATATGATTTTTTAGAAAAAACTAATCTGTCTCAAATCCCATTTGTAAATGTTGCAAACAGTGCTCCTAATTTTCTAATGGTTCAAAAGGATCTTAAATTAGAAGAAAGCTACAAAGAGGGATTTGAAGTAACTAAATTATTGAGTTTTAACTCAAGCGGTATAAAATCTCACGATGATAAAAATTTAATATCCATTACTACCGATGAATTAAAGAATAACATTGAACGTTTAGAACATGATTTTGATTCTCTAAAAATTAGGGAGTATCTATACCGGCCCTTTGACAAGCAATTTATCTACTATGACATAACCTTGTTAGGGAGAGCCAGGGAAAAAACTATACGACACTTTGATAAAGATAATATAGGGATCGTCCTTGTTGCAAGACCGGAATCCGCTAATATTGATGTTTTCGACTGTCTTTATCTTTCAAAAAGTTATTGTGATACGAACTTATATAGGAGAGGTGGTCCGAAAGTTTTTCCACTCTACCTCTATCCAGAGAAAAAAAATGAGCAGGAGGTATTTATCGACGGTAGATCAAGAACTCCAAATCTAAATGAGGAAATTATTTATGACATTGCAAATAAATTAGGACTAGAGTATACCTATGAAAAAGATGATTTACCGGGAACTTTCGCGCCTGTAGATCTACTGGACTACATTTATGCTGTTCTACATTCACCAACCTACCGGAAGACATACAAGGAATTTTTAAAAATTGATTTTCCTAGGGTTCCTTATCCGAAGGATCAGGAGAAGTTTTGGCAGCTCGTCAGGTTAGGCGGGGAATTAAGGACAATTCATCTGCTGGAAAATCCTCGGGTGGAGAACTTCATTACCAGCTATCCTGTTGATGGAGACAATAAAATTACGAGAAAAATCACCAATACCAGTCCAGGATTTGAACTCACTAATGAAGATGAGGGAACAGGAAAAGTGTGGATCAATGACAGCCAGTACTTTGACAATGTTCCGGAAGTAGCCTGGGATTTCTACATTGGCGGGTATCAGCCTGCTCAAAAGTGGATCAAAGACAGGAAGGACAGGAAGCTGACTTTTGAGGATATCCTACATTATCAAAAGATCATTGTCGCCTTGACGGAAACGGACAAGTTGATGAAGGAAATAGATCGAATTGAACTAGTTGAGTCATGAAAATAGAAAATTTCGATACTCAATATGCCCACTTTGAAGGAGAAGATATTTATATTTCAAGAGCTGAGAGTGGACGTAGGGGATATACCTGTATTGGATGCAAAAGGCCCTTAGAAGCGGTCATTCAAAGGAAGAACCCCGAGCATAAATCATATTTTCGGCATATAATTGATCCCAGGGAAAAACAAAGTTTTCATTGTTCCTTTAATAGTAAAAAATATTTAGAGAGAGTTGTTGAGAAAATCATCATCGACAAAGGATCAATTCTTCTTCCAAAAGTGTTAAAATATCCTCCTCTAGGTTCTTCTCATGTTCCTCTTTTACTGCGGGAAGAGAGAGTGTTTAATCCTTCAGAAATTAAGGCGCAGCAGACTTTTTTTCTAAAGGAAAGGGTTGAGGCCAAACCTTCTACAGAGGATAGCAGTCAGGTTAAGAAGAAACATATAAGACCCGATGTGGTATTCTATGGTGAAAATGGAGCTCCTATTTTATTTATAGAAATAATTATAACTCATCCCATTGATGATATAAAAAAAGCAAAACTGATTAACCTGGGCATAGATACAATACAAATAGACCTACCTCATGGAGATAAAGATGAACTGAGGGAAATAATTGAAGCAGGAACAAACACTAAATGGGTTTTTAACAATGAAGAATTCTATACAGACTACTTTTCAATTACCGGAGAGAATCGAAAAGAATTTCCGTCAATTAATGAGCAGCAAAGAAGTTTTTTTCAAGAATCTTCCACATGCAGAAGAGCCAGAATTAGAGAGCTTATACAATCAATTGAGCGATGTATGGAGACAGATAAATTTCTTGCAATTGAAAAAGAACTTGGAGCTGAAATTGTCCGAATTGGAGAACTTACAACAGCAGCTAAATCAAGACTGGGAAAAATGGAAACAGAGCAAGAAGCAGGATTATATTCAGAATTTGAACCGGAGGAAAATGGCCTTAGAGAAGCTGAAAAAGGAGAACGAGCAGAGTCAGAAAGAATTGAAGCGGAGCAAAAAGATTTGGAAGCAAGATATACTGCAAAAACAGAAAAACTTAGAGAAGAGGAATCAGCAATTCGAAGAAGGGAGCGAGATGTATTCGGAGCTGAAGACCCTATGGGAGAACTTCCAAGACGTATCAATGCAGTATCGGGTGATATTGACCGACTCCAAGGAAAAAGTGAAAAATGCAAAACCGAAGAAGACAAGATTAGCGATGAAGAAAGAAGAATTGATGAACAATTGGCAGAATTTGCTCGAATCGAAACCAGAATTTACAGCTAAGCAGCGGATTATTCTTTATGAGGAAATGAGTAGAAATGGATTTTGCAGAGAAAATAATTTATTTAATCCATGGGATATTCAGAACTCGTTAAAGTTTAAATAAATCAACATCAGGCTTTGAACGGTTAAGCTATTGTGACTTTTAATTCATCAAGCTACGTCATAAGCTATATTATAAAACATTAATAATCAATTACTTATTATTCGATTTAAAAAATTTGAAGGGGTATTTAAATTATTAATATTATACTATAAGGGCAGCGTGACATTATGAAGTATTTGGGTAATCTAAAGGAACAATTTCTTCAGGAAATTCTCTCTAAAAAAAAGGTTCTCGTTGGTAGCGAATTAAGCGAAAAGCTTAAAGAGAAATTCAATGTACGACCTGACAATGCAAGAAAAATAATCCAACGAGCTTGTGAAAAGAAACTGATAAATTCATCCCAGCCCATGAGTTTTGGGAAAGGACAATTTGCTTACTCTCTGGGTCCCACGAAACTCACAAAAGAAAAAATAAAAATAATTTCCAAAATTCACCGTCCTCCCCTTTTTCGTTTATTGGCTGGACTAGAAGTTAATGATGGTATACTATCGTACTACGAAGCCTTAAAGATAACGGCTTCTCCTTTAGAAAAATCCAGTACTAAGGTCGATACTCTTGAGGATCTTATAGATCTTTTACAAAAAGCTGAAATCCTTCAGATGAAGTCAGATATTAATTCAGTCAAGTATTTAATTTTTAATTCCAGGGAGGAAAACGAGAGTATAATTGAAAAGCATTTTGCGAAGATGCTTGTGGATACAGCCATGATAAAAGATATTTTAGCATGGTTTATTAAATCAAATTTGATAGACAACCAAAACATTATTTACCGGAACAGAAATAATCCCTTCAAGGGTGCTAAACACAATAATCTAATCTGGGATGCTTTCGCTTATACAAAAACCACTGGATTAAATCCGCGATCAGCCGAAAGTGGGTTTGAAAAACAAACTTTGGTGGCTTTCGATATTCTGATCAACAGAGATTATGAGGAGTTTGATCTCGATGGCTTTGTAAGTCGTATTCAAATCAATTTAAATTCTGTAAAAGAAGGTAAGCGTAAAATCCTGCCAATTATTATTTACAAAAAATGTTCGAATAAAGTTGAAAATAAAATCAAGAAATTAGGTTTTCTCAGCTATGACCTTGGTTCTATATATGGTTCAAACATTTTAAAAATATTAGAGAATCTTTCTAAAATTTCATTTGATAAAGAAGTTATTGAATATCAGAATTTTGATCAAATTATTGAAGATACTCTAGCCACTATTCATGATTCAGGACAAGAAGAACAATTAAAGGCTATCAAAGGGACCCTCTTTGAAGTGATGATGTATCAGGTTTTGAGAAACAAATATCCCTCATCAGAAATTCAGTCTAATTATTATTATAGAAGAGGCAAAGGACAAGTTACTGAGGGTTATGAGTATGACTATGTAATCAGATCATCTAATCCAAAGGAAATAGTGATTGTAGAGCTCAAAGGTTATAAAGCAAATTATGAAATCCCTTTAGGTGACTCTAAAACAAAAGGATCAATTAGCTGGTTTTTCCGAAAAACTTTACCTTTTATAAAGGAGAAATTTCAGAACGATATTTCTGAAGGTTACCAGTTCCGAGGATGTTATATTACAACCGGCGGCTATTCTAAAGATGCCCTGGATTCCCTGAAAAAATTAAATGAATCGAAGCTGAAGCCGAAGGATCTTGAAATTTTTTACGATAGGAAAGAATTGCTAAACCTTATGGAAACTAAAAATTTTCATCAATTAAAGAAGATTATTGAAAAATTTTATGCTTAGGTAAATGCTGAAAAAATTCACAATTTAAGACTTCTTATCTCCTACTATCCCCCTCAACTCATCCAAAAGATCTCCCTCTTCAACGGGAATCATTCTTGAGGCAAGCTCTAGCACATCTTGAATGTTATGCTTGGGATTACGATCTGCGGAATAGGCTTTAAAATCTCCATGCTCAAGAGAATTGATGCATAGGTAGAGTAGGGAACGAATGGTGAACAATAATTCACCATAACCTTCTACGTAAAGCAGATCGACCTTATATTTTCCCTTGTAGGTGTCGTGCGGCTTTAGTATTACCAGCTTATTTTTTAGCAACTCTACCATTGCCTGTTCTTTAGTTTTCTGCGTTTTCATTATTCTTCTCTTTTAGTTCTATCTCCAGTGCTTTTATCTTTTCCTCGACAACATTCTCCATCTCATTAATAAAAGCCTGACTTCTGGTAAGGAGAATATCTGTATCTACAAGACTGTGCCGGTCACTTGTTTTAAATTTTAGGTCTTGAGTAGAATTGATTAACTTGTTGAACAACCTCTGATCTTCTTCATACTTTCTGGGGAAACAAGAATCAGGAGCATCTGAAAAGTTGCTGCAAAGGTCCAGGAGGTATTCCAGCTTTGTATTATCGGGACGCAAACCTAGGATTACGTAAATGGCTCCCAAGCTGATTTGCTGTAGGGCAAGATGTTGCAGACTCAGTTCTGTGGCATCATCGTCTCCTTCAACTTCGGAGGTAGCTCTCAAGAAGCCGTGAGCTCTACTTTGACGGATGGAAAAATCTCTCTTGATTTTCTGTATATCTTCTTCAGACGGTTTTACCTGGTCTGGTATTTCTATTGAAAATTGAGGATCTGAATAGACAAGTGTCCCTTCTTTTAAAATGCGGTGAAGAAATAAGTTTCCCTTACAAAGGGCCTGCTCTATCCTTTTTGGAGTTGTGACTATTATGGAGGTGGTAATTAGCCCCTTGCTTTTCTCAGTAATCAGCTGGGAGATTCTACTTGGATAAATACCGACTGTATCATTGGTCACCACTAATAGATCATAATTTAAAAAAGAAGTAGTTTGAGTTCCTTCAAAGTTTTGTCTCACTCTATAACCTTTCCTTTTCCCAAAAGAAACGATCTTTAGTGGAGTTACCATTTCAGAAACGGTCTCCTTTAGAAGTTTAAAAACCTTTTCCTCATCATCACCTAATGAGGGATCCACTTCGACTTCAGCAGTTCTCATATGTATATTTTCTCTTCCTTTAGCCAGGAGTTTTTGACAACCCTCAAATCGGAAACTGAAAATTTCCCTTACCTGGTTCTCCATTATTTGAGCTCTTTCCTCTAAAACCTTTATTTCTCTTTTGGTAACATCAAATGCGGAATGGTACCGGCTCTCGCTGTATGCTCTATCTAAAACTTCCAGTAATTGAAGTTCGACTCTCTTGTCTGTGTTGAAAATCGGGCCAGCGCCATGAATGAATGGATGGGCATAAACCAGATGATTTTTAATTTTATGGCAAATCAATGGTTTTCCCATTGCAAAAGTCTCCATGCAGCGATAGAGCCATTCAATTTTTTGATGAATCAGAAATGCTGCGCCAGCCCATTCTTTTCTTTTCCTGTAAAAGCTAATTCCTTCTGTAAAAGAACTGATTCGGTTAATTTCCCTTTCGAAGTTGGAGGTAGCCTTTTTTAGAAGAAATTCCACATTTTCCCTTTCTTCATTTAAGGAGATTACAGAGATCTGCGATCCATAAATCGGCTTTCCTAAGAGGCAGTTCTTAATAAAGTACAGATTGCCTTTGCTCAATTCTTCCTGTGCATAGGTAAAGGAATATATCCTACGTCGTTTGCTCGGGAGAGTCTTCAGTATCTTCTCAACTTGCGAAGAAAGTTCTGTCGAATTCATCAGACAATCTTCTTTTAAGATGGAAGTAACAATTATACCTTCAAAAGGATCTTCTAAAAGATATACCTGTGCGACTTCTTCTACTTCTTTTATTCTCCTTCTGAATTCCTCCATTGCAGCAGGGTCAATAGCTTCAAAATTTTCAACAGCATGTTCCATAATTTTCCTAAATTGGCGTTAATATTCCGACTCTTTAACTTCCCTACAAGCTATATCGAGTTGGTACCGTACCAAACCAGAAACACTGGTACTTTACCAAAGAAGGATTGTATTTTACCAATTTTGGAAAACAGCGAATTATTTAAAAGAAGAAGTTTTATTTTTAAGTATGGAAACAGCAACTAAATCTAACCACATTGGCCGTAAAATCAGCCGTATCCGGGAACTTCGAGGCATGAAGCAGGAAGCTCTTGCCGCAGAACTTGGTATCAGCCAACAAAGTGTATCTCATCTTGAACAAAGCGAATCAATAGAGGAAGAAAAACTGGAAAAAGTAGCTAAAGCCTTAGGAGTTACTAAAGAAGGAATAGAAAATTTTTCTGAGGAGGCAATTCTGAACATAATTGGGAACACCTACCATGTAGACAATTCATCTGCCGTGAATTATGGATGCACCTTTAATCCTCTCGACAAGTTAGTAGAAGCCTACGAGGAAAATAAAAAGTTGTACGAAAGACTGCTCGAGGCGGAGAAGGAGAAGGTTTCCATCTTGCAAAAGTTCTCAAAACAGTTATAGGTAATATGGAGATATCCAAAGTTGTAATTCATCAAATCGCCAAGGAGCAGGGAGTTAATTATACTGAGCTTTACGAAACAGACAATATCCTAAAAATAAATGAGAATGTTCAAAATCTAATTGAAAAATTGAATGAAGCTTTTAAGAAGGATGAAAAAGTTATTCGTAGCGAATTTTTAGAAGAAAGAAATGATTTTCAGGAAACAATTAGAACATTTGTTGATGATGAGACTGAAGAAGCTTTTCTCCATTTCACTAAAAGGTCAATCAGAAGAATCAACGATTTATTGACAGGTTCTAATCTTGCTACTGGCGGATACTTTGTTTATGCCGATTATAAGAATAACGGTCTGGACTATGTGGGGGTATTTTTAGTTCGTGATAGTGAAGAAATCATTTTCGACAAAGATGAAGATGGAACGTTTATAGTAAACAAAACAGTTATTATAAATACAAAAAAGTTGGCCATGGCGGCCAGAATAAACAAGAATAAGCTCCAAAAAAATAAAAGCAGGTATTTGCACTTCACCTTTAAACAAGCTGATATATCAGATTATTTCGTTAGTTGGATTGAAGTGCGTCTATCAGAGAAGAACTTAGAGGACACAAAAACTCTTGTCAATTTGATTAATAATCATGTTGAAATGCCGATTGACCCAGCGACGCAAGCTGTTTATGAGCCAGAAAAACTTCGGAATAGTGTTTATGACTATATCCAATCAGTTGGAAGAGTGGTGAAAATAAGTGAATTGAGTAGTGCGTTTTGGGATGACAAGGATTATTTGGCCACCGTCATAGAAAATAATAACATAGATATCAATCAAGAGTTCCGGGCTGTAGCTTCAATTCTTTCCAGATTTAAAAAGTATTCTATATCTTCCGGCAAGATCCGAGTGAGTTTCTCCAGATCGGATATTGATCAGGGGCGCATATACTCTGGAGAAGGTAATCTCTTGGTAATAGATAACCAGGTTCTGAAAAATAAGTTTCAGAAGTTAGATGAATAGTTTAGAAATTTATCGATTTCTTTTTCAAAATCCAGAATTTGAATGGTTCTATCATGAAACCGAAACCAAAAAGCTGGAATTTCCCGAGGACAACAATTTAGAAGTCTTTCTCGACGACATCGGAATTTCAGTTGAAATAATCCAAAATAAAATAGCGTTTGAAAAGTATCAACTCCCATTTACTTTTTTCAACAGTGTCGTAGAATTTAACAAGGAGATCAAGGCAACAGCTTTTGATAATGATATTGTAGTTCACAAAATCAATGATAACGATTTTCTTTGGTATGATCATGAAGAAAAGAAAAGTAAAGTAAATGGTGAAGTAGCTTCAGACACTTTCCTAATGCAAAATGCGGAGAGTTATTTTAGGCTTCTGAATTTTTTCAAGGCTGAGGCTCGAAAGGAGGCTGATGACATTTTCTCTTTAGTAGATTTCTTCTCAGAGAGCAATAGAAGTTTTGTTCTAACTGCCTTCGCTGAAAAAAAGCGATTAGTTATAAGATACCCCCAAAGGGGCCTTCCTGATCTTAATGAGATGAAAAATATCTCAACTGATGTACAGGATTTTTTAGATCTATACGAATCCAACGATCAATTTCCCATTTTTTTGAAAAACTCTCTTATCGATAAATGCTACAATATTTCGGGCGATAAGTTGTCCTGTATTTGTCATCAGTTGAAGGAAGTTGTCCAGGAAGCTAAACTTAATTTCAACGTTTACCTTCATGGTATTTCTTTGGAAAAAATAAAAGCTGAATACAAGGAGTATAAAAACAAATATTATTCGGGTCAGAATGAAGTGCTAAACAAAATTTCAGGACAAATTTTAGCTCTTCCTTTATCTGTAGCTGCTTCTGCATTTGCCATAAACCGTCTAAATGATTCTGAAACGGGGATATCTTTGGTTCTGACGGGACTCTTTATCTTTACTGTCTATATAAGCTACTTGATCCATATATATTGGAAAGATTTGATTTCAACTAAAGTCCAGATGGACTACGACTTTTCATTACTGAGCAGTCAATCTTTTTTTGAAGAACATGTGGAAGAACTTGAACATTTTAAGGATATCAAAATAAAACTACATGACAGAATTAAACGTCTTTCCTCTGGTTTAAGAATTTATTCATTTTCTATTTGGTTCTTAAACATTTTACTTTGTATTTATGGCCTCAATTTTATCTTTCCTAGCGCAACAGTTACTCAGAACCTGATGCTTTTCTTAGGCCTTATGCTCATCTTTGCTTGCGTCGATACATATTTGATTTTTTCTGAGGACTCTAAATCATTATAAGGAACAGACTTTTCTGCAGGAGTATAGAAACAATAAAGATCCTGCTTTATCAACAAAAGAAGGTTTTAAAATTTGTTTGAAACTTTTATCACTAGTGAAAATTTATTACACTCTCCAATGCATCATCTGCCTCTTTGTGAATAAAATTTGCCTGATAATTTAAGGTGGTTTTGAGGTCACTGTGCCTATAAAGTTTTTGGAGCATGAGAGGGTGGATTTTATCGCCTGCTATGTTTCCGAAAGTATGGCGGGCAATGTGATTAGAAAGGTTTTTGTCTATTTCACATTCTTCAGCTATTCGCTTCAGAAATTTATTCAAAACTTTGGTAGCATTCCTCATTTTTACAAATACGCTTTTCTGATCCTGTGGATCTGCATCTTTTAAAAAAGGGAAAATGTAGCCGTTGTTTTCCTTTTTATCCTCCAGGTATAGGTTAAAGATAGCTTTGGCTTTGTCCGGAACTTTAAAGCTCAGTGGCTTTTCATTTTTATTCATCACATAGTAGAGGCGACCATCCTTTATGTCTGACCATTTAAGTGCTACTACATCTGAGATCCTTATACCTGCAAAGTAGAATGAAACAAGCCAGATATTCCTGGTATGCCACATAGAAGAATGGTTTTCCGCCGCAAGATTTTCTATTCTGGTCACTTCTTCAGAGGTTAAACCTATTTTGTTCCCTGAGCCTATCCTGATCTTTTCTTTGTCGCCCGCAAAAGGATAATATTTGGGAGAAACAATTCCATCTTTTATGGCGACATTGAAGAGCGTTCTAATGAAAATAAGTTGATTGGTAATAGTTCGGGTCTTGTGCCCCATATAAGTGGAGCAAAAGATCTTGTACTTATTCAGAAAAGATTCATTGATTTCCCGGAACTCCAGCCGCGTATTCTTCTTAAAATAAGAAATGGCATCCTCGAAAGTAAGTTGACCTTTTCTGGTCTTACTTACTCTTAAGCGTCTCCGTTCCTTTATTCCTTTTATGACTTCTTCTTTCTTCAGAGAGGTCTTAAGGTTTAAGAACTCTTCCAGGTTGTAAAGAATAGATAACTCAGATTTTGCGACAGAAAAAGTTCCTTTGTCGTGCTTTTGCTTTACACGTTCGGCGGCTACAGCTAAGAAAGATTGCGAACCTCCCGGTCCTTTGAGCTTATTTTTGATTTGCTTGGGTGTCAAATCATCTTCTGCATGAAAATACAGATCCTGAGCCTCAGTAATTTTCTTCATCAGGAAATGGTTCAGTTTTTTATGGTTAGGGTGACTCTTCTTAACCTTTTGAAACTTTTTATCCCAATCCTTCTCCAAAACGTAGTGTCCCAGCCAATGATAATTTGTCTTATAATTTTCACTGATTCTAAGAGCAAGAGGAATAGTTCCATCTTTCTTGATCATGTTTTTGCGAAGGACAACTTTTATACTGGCCATAATCCACTTATTTTTAAACTATTAAAGATAGTTAAAAGTTCAAAAAACTAGTACAGAATAAGTACAGAATAATTTCATTTTAACCCCTTTTTTTTGATATCTGTAAAAATGGTAACCTCTGTAAACAATAGTGTTTATACGGGTTTTTAGAATTTTGATGTTTTCCTAATTGCAGCTCATAACCCGAAGGTCACTGGTTCGAGTCCAGTTCCCGCTACTTGCAAAACCACCTTTTTAAGGTGGTTTTTTTTGTTTCTTATTCTTTTATCGTCCTTGCTACTATTTCTGCAAATCCCGCTCGAATGACAACGAAAGCGGAGAGTGCTCTTCTGCAAATCTAATAAAGATCGACGATGAAATATTCCTGGTCTCCAAAACGGAAACTTTCCCCTTTCTTTTTCCCCGTCATTTCCTGAAAAATCGGAGAATCCCTTGATATTCCGAGAAAGGATTTTCCATTCACATCAAAATTCTCAATACTAACCGAAGGAAAAAAAGTGGCCTTATCGGTTTCTACAATACTTCCCAGAGCAACCCGGTCCTTGATCCCTAAATTTTCTTTTAATATTTGCAACAGATCCATTTCCTTTAGAACAAAATTTAATTCCCTGTCTAAATTCTCGATCATTTCACTGCTTCCACTGTTGAATCCTCCCTGTCCCAAATCATATTGATCTTCATTTACGGCCATCTCACTGTTTTTCATCTCCTGAATACTTCCTCGGAAATCATTAATGATTTGTTTTTGCCGATCTATTGCCTTCTCCAGGACTAATTCTTTGTACTTCAATTTCGAGTTCATAGTCATAAACTTTTTTGATTCTTTTTTAATTAGATCAACTACGTGTTATTCCACATAATCCTGAGGCGTTTTAATAAGAATATTATTCTCAACTTTATTAATGCCTGGTGCATTTAAAGCAATTTTTTCAGCTTGTTTCTTTTCAAGCCAGGAATGAACAGAGCCGGATAAAATAATTCTGTGTCCTATCAACTTTATATCAATATGATCAGCGTCAATAACAGCATTTCTTTCAAAGGAGTCCCTAATCTTCCTTTTTAGATCGTCCGGTTTTGTAGCGGGTCGTACTTTTAGATTATTTTTCACTCCTCTGACTCCAGTCAAAAACTGAATTGCCTTTTGAGCTGCTTCCCGCTGATAGTTCCAATCAACTTCACCCTCCAGGGTAATAAAGCCTTCCTCTACCTTTAGGTTTATTTGTTCAAAAGGAACCTGGGAATGGCTCTTCAAATGATTTAAAGCAGCCTTTGCGATGGTTTCATCCGAACGTTCATTTGATTGGGAAATTTCGGTCTTCAGTTTCTCAACAACCGCTCGCACCCCCCGAACCTTACTAACTGCTTTTTCCGCAAGTAATTTCTCATAATAAGTACCTACTCTTCCACTAAGAGTTACTATTCCATCTCTTACAGCAATTCCGATTCCTGTGGCGTCGATGTGAGGTTCCCACTCAAGTTGCTGGACAACCTCCTCTTTAATTTTTTGATCAGCCCTCATGACATTTTTGTTTAATTAAAAATAAAGCGAAACCTTTTTCATTATCTAAATACAAAATGGTTATACCGATTAAGGAATGATGTTTATCAGCAATTATTTCTCTCTACTTAAACCCGGTTTTCAGCAGGAGTATTCTGGAAAAAATCTTAATCCATTCGACATATATGTGCTTAGGTATATGAATTTTCTGCTTTTCACTCCAGTTTGAATAAATTATGTTTTGCATCCATGCCCTCTTTGTTACCGCGAAGATTATTTTTTTCAGAAAATGTTTTTGTAATTCTGCAGGAGTGGATGTCAAATTTTGGAAAATAACAGAGATTGGTTTAATTTCCTGCTTTTGATCTTAGCTCTAAATAATCTGTAAGCGATTTTAACGTGGTGGTTTTGCCATAATCTTCTTCAGGAATATCAATTCCCATTTTCTCATTAATGGCCACCAGGAACTGCAGGGCATCAAATGAATCAATGTTGAGTGCCTCCCTGATGTTTTCATCGGGTCCAAGCCTTGTAGGGTCTGTTTCGGGAGCTGTTTTCTTAAGCAGCTCAAAAATGTCCGATCGTATCTGTTCTCGTGTCATAAGGTTTCGGGATTTTGTAAATGGTTATTCAATGCTTCCAGGAAGCGGCTGCCGGTGAGTCCGTCTGTTGCCCGGTGATCACCGGCCAGGGTTACGTGAACAACAGGTCTAAAGGCAAGCATACCCTTTTGAACTACCGGCTCATCGATTATACTACCAAAACCAACAATGGCAACCTGCGGCGGATAGATCACACCAAATACCTTATCGGCACCGTTCTCTCCCAGGCTGGTTAGGGTGATGGTGGACTCACTGAGTTCAGAACTCCGCAGTCTCATCGCCCGGGCCCGGGGAATAATATCATTAAGAGAGATCATAATTTCATCGGTACTTTTAAGATCTGCATTTTTAATGGCCGGCACCAGTATTCCGCCCGACCGCAGGGAAACTACAAAACCAATATTGATCTCATTCTTAAGTTGCAGGCCGTTCTCCCACACCGCATTAAGAGCGGGGGCGCTGTCGATCGCTTTGGCGACGGCTTTGATAAATAGTACTGCAGGCATAAGGCGGGCCGAAATTTCTCTTTGCTGGTTGGTCTCTTTTAACCAGGTCAAAGCCTTCAGCATATCGATCCTCTTTTCAAGATAGTAATGTGGGATCTCCCGGTTGGAAAGACTCATCGCCGCTGCCACCGCTTTTCGAATGGATTCCTGCGGACTTATTCCTGCGGCAGCAGGTTCCGTAGTTTTCTGTTCTTTAACAGGTCGTTCAGGAACCTGTTCTTCGATCTTCTTCTCTAGAGTTTCCTCATGTTTTTCCTCTTTTTTGGCAGCCATGGCTTTTTCCACATCGGCCTTGATGATCGCTCCGCCTTCACCCGTTCCTGTTATCCCCGAGAGGTCCAGCCGGTTTTTTTCGGCGATAGTTCGGGCGAGAGGGGAGATTTTTATCCTGTGTTTTTCTTCGGAAAGTTTCTCTTCGGAAGATGTTTCTTCTGAAGGTTTATCTTTAAAAGATTTCTCTTCGGAAAGTTTCTCTTTGGAAGGGATGTTTACCTTTTCAGAATGCTCTGTAGCCTGTGCTTCTTCCGGTTTTTCTTTTTCCTGAATGGGATGTACCTGCTCTTTAACCTCTTTTGCCGGTACTCCGGTAGTTCCTTCGGGCCTCAGGCTGGCCATAGGTGTCCCCACCGGTACTTTATCTCCTACTTCGATGAGGTATTTATCCAGTATCCCTCCTTCAAAAACTTCGATCTCAATAAGGCCTTTTTGAGTATCTACTTCAGCAATGATATCGCCGGGCTGAAGCAGGTCTCCCGGTTTTTTTCTCCATTCCACCAGCGTCCCTGCTTCCATATCTGCCCCAAGGCTTGGCATTTTAAAGTCTGTCATGGCCGTAGAATTTTTATTACCGCGTTTACTATATCGTCCACCTGCGGTACCGAAGCATTTTCGAGGTGCAGGGGATAGGGAATAGGTACCTCAACCCCACCTAATCTTTTCACCGGGGCATCGAGATCAAAAAAGGCTTTTTCCATGATGCGGGCACTCACTTCTGAAGAAACATTAATTGAACCCCAGGCTTCCTCAACGAGCAAAGCCCGGTGGGTTTTAACCACCGATTCTAAGAAGCACTTTTCGTCCAGTGGCCGTAGGACCCGCAGGTCAATAACCTCTGCGTCTATTCCCTGTTCCGCAAGCTTCTCTGCTGCCTCCATGGATTTATGTACTCCTATGCCGTAGGTAATGATGGAGATATCCTTTCCTTCCCGCCTCACTTTAGCCAGGGAAATATCCATGGGACCTGCATCGGCGGGTATTTCAGCTTCCCTGTTCAGCATAGAGGTGTATTCAAAGATGATCACAGGGTCGGGATGCTCAAGTGCGGTATGCAGCATTCCCCGGGCGTCTTCGTGGGTACCCACCGATAGGACCACCAGCCCCGGTATATGGGCAAACAGAGGCTCCCAGCTGTGGGAATGCTGGGCGGCCAGCTGCTTTCCTATTCCGCAGCTCATTCGTATCACCACCGGAACATTGATCTGTCCGCCCGACATATGTAACATGGTGGCGGCATTGTTCACGATCTGGTCCATGGGAAGGAGTCCGAAATTAACCGTCATTACCTCCACAATAGGTTTCATACCTGCTAAAGAGGCTCCTATTCCCGCGCCTACGAAACCCGATTCAGACAGAGGTACATCCATCACCCGGTCTTCCCCGAACTCCTGTAGCAGACCTTTACTCACAGCAAAGGCACCACCGTAGCGACCCACGTCTTCTCCCATGAGAAAAACCCGCTCGTCATTGGTTAGGGCTTCCCTGATCCCGGCTTTTAGTGCCTCGCGATAGGTTATTTTGATCATTTCACTCATGATGCAGAATTTTGGGTGTAGACAAATTTGCCCAGATCTTCTTCAGGTTCCCAGGTACCGGCTTCAGCAAAATCCACAGCTTTCTGAATTTCCTGTTTAAGCCTTTCTTCCATTTCTCCAATCTGTTCTTCATTTATTAGATTCTCCTTCAGCAAATACTCCCTAAACTGAGGGATGGGGTCCCGCTTTTTCCATTCTTCCACTTCAGCTTTATCACGATATAATTCCGCGTCAAACATGGAGTGCGCCCTAAAGCGGTAGGTGTTGCACACCAGCAGATAGGGATTGCCAGTACTCCTTACCAGATCCACAGCCTTAGTGGCAGCTTCCATCACGCGTAGCAGGTCCATACCGTCTACTGCCGCCGATTCTATACCATAAGCCTGGCCTTTTTTCTCTAGCTCCTGCATGGAGTGAGAATAGCGCAAGGCAGTACCCATAGCATACAGGTTGTTCTCACAAACGAACAGGACCGGAACCTTCCACAGGGAGGCGAGGTTGAGTGCTTCATGGAATTCCCCCTCTGCTGCCGCGCCTTCTCCAAAAAAGCAGACGGTGATATTACCTTTTTTGAGCTTTTTGGAAGCAAGTGCCATACCTGTGGCCATGGGTAGATGACCGCTCACGATTGCATTCCCGCCAAAGAAATTCTTTTCCTTATCAAAGAGGTGCATGGAACCGCCCCTTCCCCGGCTGCAGCCCTCCTGTTTGCCATACATTTCGGCCATGATCGCTCCCGCGTCAACACCCCGGGCCAGGGCATGGGCATGCTCCCGGTAGGTGCCAAGTATATAATCTTCTGGCTTGAGTGTCTGTATAACTCCGGTGGCCACAGCTTCTTCTCCTATGTATAGATGCAGGAAACCCCTGATCTTTTCTTTTGTGTACAGCTCGGCGCTCTTCTCTTCAAATTTTCTCATGAGAAGCATTTGGTAAAGAAGATCGGCTGCCTTTTGGGGTTCAATATTTTTTTGATTTTCCATGATCAGGTTTTTTCTAAAGTGGAGATATCACCTTCGGGCAGACCCAGTTCCCGCGCCTTTAACAGCCGACGCAGGATCTTTCCGCTTCTCGTCTTGGGTACACTTTCAACAAATTCAATTTCTTTGGGAGCTACCGCAGGTCCCATGTGCTTACGGGCAAAACCGGTGATGTCCAGTTTCAGGTCTTCATTGGGTTCATTCCCCGGTTTCAGTACAATAAAGGCTTTAACCAATTCCCCTATAGAGGGCTCCGGTTTTCCTATCACAGCGGCTTCGGCTACGGCATGGTGCCGCATCAGGGTGCTTTCCACCTCAAAAGGGCCTACCATATGTCCGCTTGTCTTTATGATGTCGTCGGCTCTGCCAACGAACCAGAAATAACCGTCTTCATCCATTTTAGCGAGATCTCCCGTGACGTACCAGTCGCCGACAAAACATTTATTGTAGCGTTCTTCTTCATGCAGATAAGTACGGAACAGGGAGGGGAATCCTTTTTTCAGGACCAGGTGCCCCTGCTTCCCATTTTCTTTGATGAACTTCAGCCCGTCTTCAGTCACCTCGGCTGTGGCGGCTTGGATCCCGGGGAGGGGTTTGCCCATGGATCCCGGTCTAACCTGCATGGCAGGATAATTAGCGATCATGATGCCGCCGGTCTCCGTTTGCCACCAGTTGTCCAGGATAGGCATTCCAAAGTTTTTTTCTCCCCAGAGCACTGCCTCGGCACTCAGCGGCTCTCCCACGCTGAGAATCACACGGAGGGCATCCAGTTTAAATTTCTCCCGCGGCTTAATGTCCATCCGCATTAGTCTCCTGATGGCGGTGGGAGCCGTATACCAGATATTCACCTTTTGTTCTTCCAGGATGGAATACCAACGCATAGCGTCGAATTCTTCCTGATCGATAACTGAAGTAACCCCGTTCACAAGGGGCGCAATAATTCCATAGGAGGTGCCGGTGACCCAACCGGGATCTGCCGTGCACCAGAAAATATCGCCGGGATGAAAATCCAGTACATATTTCCCGGTGATATAATGAGTCAGTACCGCCTTGTGAACATGTAGAGCGCCTTTGGGCATCCCTGTAGTGCCGCTTGTAAAATGCAGCAAAGCAGGATCTTCAGGCGAGGTAGGAGGAATTTGAAAATCAGGGGAAGCCTCATTCATAAGCCGCTTCCAGGAAAGGATCTTCTCAGAACGATGTTCTTCAATATCGGTCAGAATGATATTCCGCAGCGAAGGCAGTCTTTCCTCAAGTTGCTTTACTGTCTTTTCATAGATAGCCAAAGTGGTGACCAGGATCTTAGCCTCGCCTTTGTGAAGCCGCTGAAAAACAGGTTCGGGTCCGAAAACTGAAAATAGCGGACAAAAAACAGCAGTACTCTTTAGGGTACCAAGGGCTGTAATATATAACTGCGGAATCCTGCCGGCAAGGCTAAACACTGTCTCCCCTTTTTGGAGGCCAAGCCCGGTGATCACATTGGCAAAACGGGAGGTTTCTTCTTTTAGGCGCAGATATGAAAAATCCTCCCAGGTTTTGTCTTTATTAATAAATCTAAAGGCTACAATTTCTTTTAGCTTACCCTGTGCATGACAATCAACCGCCAGGTGGGTGATATTGTTACCACTTCCTTCAGGGCCGAGATCCAGGTCCCGACCTACTGTCTCCCAGGAAAAGGAAGTTCGTTCCTTTTCATAGTCTGAGAGATTATTGATGATTTTATTTCCTGTAGAGATCATGGCCGTACATTTTAATTTTACAATCACTATTATTAGCCGGAAAATTGAAAGCAGAAATGGGGATTGGTCTCCCAGACTACCTCACACAGATCACCTCAAACAGGTTCCTGCCGTAGATATTAGAAGGGAAAACCTTGGCCGTTGTGAACCTTCCAGGCATTCGAGATCTGCTTCAAAAAAAAATGGGGGGATTGACATTGAAAACTAATTTACGAAGAGAAATAAAAAAAAAGAATGACAATTGTCATTAGGTTTAATTAGTTAGTAATCAGTTTTTTTAAATGATGTGCGCCTTAAGTTGTTAGAATGTAATAAGGCAATTTGATGTATAACTATAAAATGTCAATTTCAGTTTAAATAGTATTTTAAGAACTTTTTGACAGTAGCTTTCAGAGTGAAATTAAAAAATATTGGGATGACACCATTAGACTTGGAAAAAGCCGGCATCAGCGTCCCAAATACACCTGTAAGTGGTGGAGCGAAGCTATAATTGCAATCCTCATCGTGATCCTTGTATGGATGCTTTTTTTGAATTGGAAAGTGGCAGATTCAATTGATCTTGCACCACTTAAGAATTGCTAATCCTTAAAACTTTAGCCCCTTTAATTTTTTTCTGCTTTATTTCCAAAAGTGCCTCATTCGCATTAATAAGTGGATATTCTGTAACTGTAGGTGAAATCCCGGCTTTTACGGCAAGTTGCAGAAACTCCGAAACATCCATTGTTGTAATATTAGCAACAGTCTTTATCTCCTTTTCTAACCACAAATGATCTTGATAAGAAATTTTGGTTAAAATATCGCGGTCAGTATTTTCCTTGCGAATAGCATTGATAACCAGGCGGCCCCCTCTTTGCAGATTTTTCAGGGATTCCAGAACTGGTTTCCAGGCAGGAGTTGTATCTATAATACTCTGCAACTTTACAGGGGGTTGCCCATCTATGTCTCCTGTCCAGCTTGCACCGCATTCCCTCGCGAATTCACGTTCTTCTTTCGTTCGTGAAAAGACATAGATAGCAAGGGAGGGGTGTAAATGTCGCAGCATTTTAATAACCAGGTGTGCCGAGGCTCCGAATCCCATCAATCCAATATTCTCATGGTCTTTTGGAGCGGCAAGTCTTACAGAGCGGTATCCTATTGCGCCAGCACAAAGTAGTGGTGCCGCCTGTAAATCATTAAGTTTTTTTGGAATTCCAACAGCGAAATCTTCCCTAATGCACATATATTCAGCATAAGCTCCATGTGCATCTCTGCCTGAGGCTTTAAAATTTTCACATAGGTTCTCCATTCCCGATGTACAAAAATGACATTTTTGACAGGCAGAAAATATCCACGCGACTCCTACCTTGTCTCCCGGTTTAAATTTCGTGCAGCCACTTCCGCATTTTTCAACCCGTCCCACTCCCTGGTGGCCGGGAATGATGGGGAAAAAAGCAGGCATGGCTCTGCCTTCGATCTCGTCGATTTCAGTATGGCAAACTCCGCAGACATTCAGCTTTAGGAGGATCTCCTTCTCCCCGGGTTCAGGTTTTGGAACTTCAGATAAGACCAGCGGCTGTGGGTCCTGATCCATATCTACCACCTTTTTCAGTAACATCGCTTTCATGATTATGAATATTGAGTGAAAAAACGCGGGGGAGAAAATCCAATCCTGCTAAAATAATCTTTTACAGGCCGGCACTCAATGATAAATATCAATTAATGAGTGTCTTAGGGGTGTCATTCCAAATTCCTGGTGTAATAATAAACCCACCTTTTTTCAAGGTGTTTTTTTGTTTAAATTTTTTTCCCTGAAAAAGCCTATCTTAAACTTTATAAATATCTATACAATGAAAAATTTAATAAGAGTTCTATTTATCATGGTTTTATTGTCGGGCTGTACTTCATCTGATGAAGGTATTCTTTGTGAAACGGGTCCTGTAGGATTAACTTTTGAAGTCATTGATGAAGCTACAGGGGAGAATCTCTTCGAAGACGAATTCAATCCAAATCAACTCCAAATAGAAAATAATGAAGAGGAAAGAGTAGACGTCCGTTTTGAGACTGAGCGAAATGTCTTTAATGTTCTTTTGGGCTGGGAGGCCAAATCTGATACCTATACCGTTACCATCGCTGAAGAAATAGAATTTATTATTGCATTCACCCTGGAAGAATCGAGTAGTGGAGGTTGTACTTCTACTAAGCTTACATCATTAGAAACAACTGGTGCCACTTATGAATCACAGGGGACAAATGATGTAACGACCATTTTTGTGAGCAACACAGCTGAGTGAAATTTTCCTTTTACAGCTTAGTTTATCCGGTTCCTTAAGGTACCCGGTGAAACCGTCCAAAAAAAAATTTCATCTGTAGATCGAGCGATGTTTTTTTAACATAACTATGTATTACATTTGATCATGAAAATGCTGAAAAAATCTATTATGAATTTGAGGGTAAAGCTCTTCTTGCTGATGCTTCTGGGTAGCACCTGCTCTCTTTTTTCGGCCAGTTTAGACCTTCCTGTTAATCAGGTACAGGAAAAGGAGCAGGAGGCAGAAAGCCATGACCTGTTAGGTGAGCAGATTACTTCTTTGTTTGATTCTATACTCCCTACCCACAAAAATCTCCTTTTTTCAAGCGGTGGTTATAGTACAGGAATTGATTTTGAAGCTCATATCCTTAACCATACTTTTACTTCCCTTAATTACATTAAGCGCTCCCGTTTCATTATTCCTGGTCTGGGAGTAAAGGAGGTAATTTTCCCGTTTCATATTTTTCTCTAGGGTTTCAGTCCAGAAGTCGTGTATTGGTGCTTAGTACCATCATTTGTGTCGTCCTTTTAGAATAGACACTAAAATTTTTTACATGAAACTTAATGATTGAACTTATATGAAACTTGATATATTGATTGTGGATTTTGCCATGCTGGCATTAGTGTTTGTACCTTATCTTATTTTCATCCTTATTGGGAAAAGAGAAGAACGTAATTTGAAAAATACATTTTTAGAGGAGGCCCGGAAACTTCGTCTTCGGCTTGACGAGAAGGATAATTGGAATAATAATATAATAGGGCTGGACAAAGAAAAGACAACTCTTCTACTGGTACAAAAGAGAAGAAACGGGTTGTTGACAGAAGTTATAGACCTTCGGGAAGTGCGGGCATGTGAATTGCTCCAGGAGGTGCAGGCGGTAAGAATTGAAAAAAGGAACGAACAGATCCTTCAAAAGATTGATCTGCAGTTGAAGTTGTACGATGGTTCCTTTAGAATCATAAAATTGTACGACTGTGAAGAGACTTACACTCAGGACTATGAATTGAAACATGCAGAGAAATGGAATAACACAATAAATTCCTTTATAGCTTTTCGTCCTACCATTAATTCTGCAGCATAGCCACAAAAAACTTTAGGAAGAGACAATCTTCACTGTCTCTTCCCAATTTCACCTTTTTCCTTTATTCTTTTAACTAAAAAATTTTATCATATTTAATGATACTACAAAGTTTACTTCTCATTGCCGGTCTCTTATTGTTGATCAAAGGTGCAGACTGGCTGGTAGAGAATTCTTCTGCATTTGCCCGTAAAAAAAGAATATCCGATCTCGCCATAGGTCTTACTATTGTTGCTTTTGGAACTTCGGCTCCAGAGCTTGTTGTCAACGTGGTAGCTGCCTATCAGGGGCATGAGGAAATAGTGTTTGCAAATGTTATAGGCAGTAATAATTTCAACCTGTTTTTTATCCTTGGCGTGGCAGGATTGATCTCTCCTTTATTGGTACAGCAAACTACTGTGTGGAAAGAAATTCCAATTTCCTTACTTGCTGCAGTAGTGCTTTTTTTCCTGGTCAATGATTTTTTTGTAGATCAGGAAAGTTCTTTGAGCAGGTGGGACGCTTTGGTTTTGATTTTATTCTTTCTGGCTTTTCTTTTTTATGTCTATAAGCAATTAAAAGATGTCCCTTCAACCTCTCGGGGTTTAGAAAAGGACAAGTCAAATACCAGAATCTTCGGGTTTATTATTCTTGGACTTGCAGGTTTGATCCTGGGAGGAAGGCTGGTGGTTGAAAGCGCTATGCAAATTGCAGGAACTCTTGGGGTGAGTGAGAAGATCATTGGTATTACCATTGTTGCCGCCGGTACTTCTTTGCCCGAGTTAGCCACTTCTGTTATTGCGGCCTTTAAGAAGAACAATGATATTGCAGTAGGTAACATTATTGGCTCCAACATTTTTAATATTTTCTTCATTCTGGGATTAAGTGCCCTGGTAAGACCTATTGGATACAATGCCGTTTTTAACAACGATCTGTTTCTCCTGTTTGGAGGTACGGCTCTGTTGTTTCTATTTATGTTCCTTGGTGGGAAGAGAAGGCTCGAAAGATGGGAAGCAGGTGTTTTGCTCCTGATTTATCTGGTCTACACCACCTACCTTGTTCTTAAAGAGATATAAAATCTGTGGATAAGGCAGGTTTTTAATATAAACAACTTCTGAAGTCATGGATAAAAAAAATATCCCAATGCACTGGAAGATTCTTATTGGAATGAGTCTGGGTGTATTTCTGGGGCTGGCGTTGGCGCAGTTTGAATGGGGTCCCTCTTTTGTCCGGGATTGGATTAAACCTTTCGGTAATATATTTATAAATGCACTGAAGCTAATTGCTGTTCCTCTTATCCTGGCTTCGCTGATCAAAGGTGTCTCCGACCTGAAAGACCTTTCTAACCTTTCAAAAATGGGATTTCGAACGGTCTTTACTTTTGTTCTCACCACTATAGTGGCAGTTTGTATAGGTCTTCTTCTGGTAAACCTCATTAAACCCGGTGCTTCGATTTCTGAAGAGACAAGACTGGACCTCCTTTCAAGTTATGAAACTGAGGCTTCTACAAATATTTCTAAAGCTGTTGTACAGCAGGAGACCGGTCCGCTCCAGGGAATAGTGGATATTGTGCCCGAAAATTTTATGGGAGCAGCTGCAGATAACAGAAATATGCTTCAGGTGATCTTCTTTGCCCTAATGGTAGGAGTGGGATTAATTCTTATTCCCGGGGATACGGCAAAACCGGTTAAGGAATTCTTTGATGGTTTAAATGAGGTGATTCTTAAAATGATCGATATCATCATGATGGCTGCGCCTGTTGGTGTTTTTGCTCTCTTGGCGACTCTGGTGATTGATTCCCCCAGCCTTGACCTATTTGCCGCTCTTGGTATGTATGCCTTCACTGTTATTCTTGGATTGCTCTTAATGATTGGCGTGTATGGCTTAATGGTTTATTTCTTTACCCGAAGATCCCCACTTTCTTTTTTTAAAGGAATAGCTCCTGCTCAATTACTGGCTTTCTCGACAAGTTCCAGTGCTGCAACTCTTCCTGTAACTATGGAAAGGGTAACCGAACACCTGGGGGTGCCAAAAGAAGTTGCCAGTTTTGTGCTTCCGGTTGGGGCAACCATAAACATGGATGGTACCAGTCTCTACCAGGCAGTAGCAGCAGTCTTTATAGCCCAGGCATTTGGACTCGATCTTTCTTTGGGAACTCAATTAGGAATAATTCTAACGGCTACGCTTGCCTCAATAGGATCGGCGGCAGTACCGGGAGCAGGAATGGTAATGCTGGTAATTGTTCTTGCACAGGCAGGAATACCCGAGGCAGGACTGGCTTTGATCTTTGGAATTGACAGACCTTTGGATATGTGCAGGACCGTGGTGAATGTCTCCGGAGATGCCGCAGTTTCGAGCTTAGTGGCAAAAGCTGTTGTTTCCAGTGATAAACTTGCTAAAGCCCAACTGGAGGAAGTGCAGGTTTAGCCTTTTGGAGAGAATATGGAATTCATTTCCAGGTCTGCATAGTTGATACTCCTGTCTTTTAAAAGAACTACCTCTCCCTCTTTATTTGTAGGAAAACCCGGATCAATATGACGGTCTATAATAACAGAATTGTTATTAGTGATCACCCAAAAGGATTTGATTGTCCCATTTCCCGGTTTCCTGAGCCAGATATATTGATGCCATTGTTTTCTATTTGCTTCATACTCAAGATGAACAGCTGCTTCCTTGCCGGGCAAAGGTATTTCAAAGGCTGAAGGATTATGAGGTTTTAGAGTTCCAAGATCTGTAAATTTTACATCCTGGCTGTATAGCGTATCCTTAGACAAAGAATAGTCATAATGAACCTTTCTTCTTACTTTGAGATTTTGAATGGGATCTTTTCCATTGAGGGTGATAAGTACCATGGCAATAGAATCCTGCATCTTTGAAATAATATTGGCCTGGGGATAACTATAGACACCCCGGGATCTAAGCTCTTCGGAAAGCTGCTGATTCTTGTTTTCGAGGATTCTTATTTCTTCAATTCTTTTCTCCAGTTGATCTTCGGCGTTGATACTTCCTTTTTTCATGCCCAGAAGAAAAGCAGCTGTCGCCAATCCCAATAGGATTATTGCCCAAACAAAGTCTGAATTTATCTTCATTGGATAAAGTGGGAATTTTAATACAATATATGCTTTAATTAGTTCGAACCCATATACAAACTGAAATTTCTCCGGGGAGCTGAAGGCCCGGATACAAATAACTTGGGAAGCACATAATTATTAAGTCGTTTCTCGCGTATCAATCGCTTTTGTGGCTGTGATGAACCCACAATGAATCACTGCACCGGTATCATTTGTAAAGGGTGTAAAAAATGTAAAGTAAAACAACCTTCATAATATAATATCACACTTGAATTAAGATTTTGGTTTCCAAACAATTACGAAAGATGGTTGAAAAATTATTTTCAACATTCGGTGCGAAATGGCATCCAATTTGCAGATAGAGGAGAAAAAGGATCTATGTCTAAAAAAGATATCATAAAGCTTATCAAAAACTCCGATGTTCCCTGTATTGGACTTTTTGTGCTGGCGGCTGTGGCAGGAATAGTCCTTATTCTTTCCCTTCACAGATTGTGGTTCTTTTGAAAACTAGCTATTCTTCCCGAAACCATTTGCTATACATGATATAGTTCGCAGCAGTTTTCTTAAGGTTTTCAATCTGGGCTTCAGATAATTTCTTAATCTTTTTTGCGGGAATTCCTGCGTAAATATGGCCCGCCTCACAAATTGTTTTTTCCAGAACCACAGCTCCTGCAGCAATAATACAGTCTTCCTCAACTACTGCGTCATCCATTACAATTGCTCCCATTCCCACCAATGCCCTGTCTTTTATACTGCAGCCATGTACTATTGCTCTGTGTCCAATTGAAACATCATTTCCTATACTGGTACCTGCTTTTTTATAAGTGCAGTGTATAACAGCTCCATCCTGGATGTTTGTTCGGTCTCCTATTTGGATGGAATTCACATCCCCACGTACTACGGCTGTAAACCAGATTGAACAATTTTTTCCAATGATAACATCTCCTACTATTGTTGCATTTTCGGCAATAAAGCAATTATCGCCTATTTGAGGATGTTTATCTTCTACGGGAAGGATAAGAGGCATAAGAATATTCTTTTGTTCTGTAAAAATACAAAAGGCATAGTTCCTTTCATTGTTCTATGACAAATTTTACCCCTTCCGGATAGAGTTGACTGGAAAAACAAAAATGACTATCTTTTAATTTTAAGGAACCAGAAATTATGGAGGAAAAAAGTCCTGAAAATAAGTATAATGTGATCCTGCGCCTACCTGTGAAAATTAATTATAAGGTGCTGGAAATCTATCTTCAGAAGAAATTACTTGGAAAAGTTCTAAGTAAGGGAAAAGCAAATGGCCAAACCGCCGACCATGCCCGTATACAGAAGATTAATCTTGAACGAAGCCATTTAGAAGACTTTGATCTTGCAGTACATGTGCAGTTAAGGCTGCTTACTACTTTTTTTAAAAACAGGGAAATTTCTGCTGTTGCACATCTTTCTTTGGGATTTCAGGAAGCAGAGCAGGAGTTACTAATTAGACGATTTAAAGTGGAGAGTGAAAACAACGGGTGGGTAATAAATAACCTGGTGGAAATGCTTATCAATAATTTTTTATACTCCAGGCTTAAAGAGAAAATGAAATTTGACATTCGACCAATAGTTTCTAAAAAATTAGAGAAACTTAATGAAAAACTTACCGGTGCACTGCAGGTGACAGAAGGGGTAAATATTACAGGTAAGATTAATGAATTCAAGGTTCAGGACATAATTCCGGGTCAGAGGACTTTACTCGTTTCGGTTCAGGTACTGGGGAATAACGTTTTGAATATTAACAGCATTGATATTTAAAGCAAAAAAAAAATCCCATAATACCTTTTTCAAGGACTATGGGAATAAATAATTTTTCAGGATTTATTTTTCCTAGGCTGAGGGCTGCTGTTCGACTTCCCTGTTGCTGTCAATAAGATTTTTCCGAATTTCGTCGTGCTTATTCATCATTTCTTCATGTTCACTCCGTATGGTGCTGTGCTCATCCATTATGGTTTGATGCACCTCTTTCATTTTTGAGATCTGGGCTTTCATTTCTGAGCTGCTCAGGTTTCCGAAGTTATCCTTTAGGTCTTTATGGCCCTGCATTAATTCTTCATGACCGGCTAACAAGCCTTCATGCTTTTTAATGATAACTTGATTTTGCGCCATTTGATCATAATAGGTAGAATCTGAAACCTGTAAAGTGTCCAGCTGCTGCATAAGCTCATTGTGGCTCTGCTGCATTCTTTGATGAGTGGCCTGGAACTCTGCATGAACTTGTGCAATACTATCGTTCTGTGCCATTAATTCATCAAACTCTTTGGATAAACTTTCTTTTTCATTGTCACCACAAGAAGCTAAAAGTCCCATGGTAAAAACTAAAATCATAAATTTTTTCATTATATTTTCTTTTTGGTAGTTATTCCCTTCAAAAATACAAAAGCGAACCTCTACTAGTTATAATTATCTGTTAAAAGGATTTAGAGAGGATATTGAAGATTAAAAATGCAATTCTATATAATGACCGGAAACCATATAGGAGGTTTCCTGCTGTTATAAATGAGTATCTTTGCAAAGAAAAATTGAATTATGGCGCATAAAGCAGGATTTGTAAATATAATAGGTAACCCTAACGTTGGGAAATCTACCCTAATGAACGCCTTTGTGGGGGAGAAATTAAGTATCATTACTTCCAAGGCGCAAACCACCCGGCACCGCATTCTTGGTATCGTAAATGGAGAAGACTTCCAGGTCATCCTAAGCGACACCCCCGGTATTATTAAACCCGCCTATCAACTTCAGGAGTCGATGATGGATTTCGTCAAATCTGCTTTTGAAGATGCAGATGTTTTGATCTATATGGTGGAGATTGGAGAACAGGAACTTAAAGATGAATCCTTTTTCAACAAGATTATCCATTCAGAAATCCCTGTTTTATTACTTCTGAATAAAATAGATAAATCGAACCAGCAACAACTTGAAGAGCAAGTCCAGCTTTGGCAGGAAAAAGTTCCGAATGCCGAAATATTTCCTGTTTCTGCACTGGAAGGTTTCAATGTGCCGCAGGTTTTCAATAGAATTGTGGAACTTTTACCGGAGTCGCCTCCGTTCTATCCAAAAGATACACTTACAGATAAGCCCGAACGCTTTTTTGTCAATGAGATCGTAAGGGAAAAGATCCTTATGCACTACAAAAAGGAAATTCCTTACAGCGTGGAGATCGATACAGAAGAGTTTTTTGAAGAGGAAGAGATCATTCGTATGCGTAGTGTGATCATGGTCGAAAGGGAAACCCAAAAAGGAATTATTATTGGCCATAAAGGCGCCGCATTAAAAAGAGTGGGAGTAGAGGCGCGCAAGGATCTTGAAAAATTCTTTGGAAAACAGGTGCACCTTGAATTATATGTGAAGGTGAACAAGAACTGGAGAAGTGATTCAAAACAGTTGCGTCGCTTTGGTTATTCAGGGGATAAGAAGTAAATTTTAAATTCTGTTGGTAGCAAAGGTCAATCTCGACCACATTTTATTTTTTGCAAAATTTAAAAAACATTTATCTCTGTTATTCCTGAAAATTAGGCAGGTATAAGTGCCGGGCAATTGTTTTAAATGCCCTAATTTTGCAGCCTTATTAAGAAAATTTTATTATGAGTAGTATAGTAGCCATTGTAGGTAGGCCTAACGTTGGTAAATCCACATTTTTTAACCGGTTGATTCAGCGCCGGGAAGCCATCGTAGACTCAGTGAGCGGAGTAACCCGCGACCGTCATTATGGGAAAACCGACTGGAATGGCCGTTATTTTTCTGTAATTGATACTGGGGGATATGTCCTGGGGAGTGATGATGTTTTTGAAGCCGAAATTGATAAGCAGGTAGAACTTGCCATTGGAGAAGCCGATGCCATTATCTTTATGGTTGATGTGGAATCAGGAGTTACTCCTATGGATGAAGATGTAGCGCAGCTCCTGCGGAAGGTAAATAAACCTGTTTTCCTTGCTGTAAACAAGGTAGATAATGGAAAAAGATTGGAAAATGCGGTGGAATTCTATTCCCTGGGATTGGGCGAATATTTTCCAATAGCCAGTACCAGCGGAAGTGGTACCGGGGAATTGTTAGATGCTTTGGTAGAAGCTCTCCCCGAAGATACCCGTCCCGAAGAAGCCGAATTACCACGTTTCGCGGTGGTTGGTCGTCCCAATGCAGGAAAGTCTTCTTTTATCAATGCATTGATTGGGGAAGATCGATACATCGTGACAGATATTGCCGGAACTACCCGGGACTCGATCGATACAAAATACAACCGTTTTGGTTTTGAATTTAACCTTGTAGATACTGCCGGTATACGCCGCAAATCCAAGGTTAAAGAAGATCTGGAGTTTTACTCTGTGATGCGTTCTGTACGGGCTATAGAACATTGCGATGTATGTTTGATTGTGATGGATGCCACCCGTGGGTTCGATGGACAGGTGCAGAATATTTTCTGGCTGGCGCAGCGTAACCGTAAAGGTATCGTGATACTGGTGAATAAATGGGATCTTCTGGAAAAAGAGACCAACACTATGAAAGAATACGAGGCGAAAATTCGCCTTGAAATGGAACCTTTCACAGATGTGCCTATTGTTTTTATTTCGGTGCTCACAAAACAGCGAATTTTCAAAGCGATAGAAACTGCTGTGGAAGTTTATAAAAACAGGAGCAAAAAGATCAAAACCAGCGAACTTAATGAGGTGATGCTTCCTATCATGGAAGCTTATCCACCGCCGGCTTACAAAGGGAAATACGTGAAGATCAAGTTCTGTATGCAATTACCTACCCCGCAGCCCCAATTCGCTTTTTTCTGTAATTTACCACAGTATGTAAAGGATCCTTATAAGAGATTCCTGGAAAATAAATTGAGAGAGAAATTTGACTTCACAGGTGTGCCTGTTTCCGTCTACTTCAGGAAAAAATAAGGTAAAGGTGTAACTTTAGACCTTTTAAAATTCTAATAAGTGCTGTTACCTAAAGTAGCAGCACTTTTTTTTTAATCTATTTTTGCCAGAAAACATTAAAACCCTGGATTGAAAATAGAAATCTGGTGTCTGAAAGTACCGGTTCAATTGAACTTATATTCCGAAAAATAGGGAAAATTAGCACTCCGGGAATTAACGCTTTCAATTTCCTGCCTGCAAAAACTGCCCACTGGAATACTGAATACAGCCTACTTCCGGACTACCATCCTCCTCCGGCACCGCCGCCGCCAAAGCCGCCGCCGCCGAAACCTCCTCCGAAGCCTCCGCCACCGCCAAAGCCTCCGCCTCCACCACCAAAGCTGCCGCCGCCGAATCCGCCGCGACCAAGGCTGCTTAGAACCAATATATCAAGGAGTCCGCCGCCACGACGATATCCGCCCCGGCCGCCACCTCTTTTATTTCGGGAGCTAAGGATGATAATAAAAACAACAAAGATGAGGGCAAGAATAATAAAGCGCGAGGAGGATCCTCCTCCCGAAGCTGGTCTCGAACCTTCATAAGTTCCGTTAAGGACCTGGAAAATAGCACTTGTTCCTACATCAAGACCTGCGTAGTAATTTCCCTCTCTAAATCGCGGCAGAATAATGTTCTGCACGATCTCGTGGGAAAGGGCATCGGTAAGATAGGGTTCTATCCCGTAACCGGTTTGTATCTGTATTAATCGATCTCCTTCAGAAAGGAGGATGAAGATCCCGTTATCTTCTTTTTCCTGTCCCACACCCCACTCATGGGCCCATTCGGTTGCATAAGTAGCGATCTCTTCCCCCTGGAGGCTCTCTATAGTAGCTATAACTATCTGGGTGGAGGTAGTATCGGCATAATTGAAAAGCTTTCGTTCCAGCGCCTGTTCTTCCTGGGGTGTGAGTACATCGGCTTCATCATAGACACTCGTCGCCAGAGAAGGCTTTGGCGGGATATCCCTTTGTGCACTGGCAGTAAAACTGAAGGAAGTTAGAAGTATTAAAAAAAGAGAATTCCGAAGTAAATTAATCATTATGTGGATATTTTATTCGAAAGTTCATTCTTATCACCTTCGCTCCATGGAAAATGTTCCTGTAGTTCTTTCCCGGCCATTAGAATTCCGTCTATAAGACCCTGTTTAAAATCACCTTTTTTGAAACTGGAGGCAATGGCATCTTTGGTAGTCTCCCAAAAATCCTTTGGCACAACCTTGTTGATGCCTTTGTCGCCGTAGATCACGAACTGTCGGTCATCAATTGCAACGTAAATGAGCACCCCATTGTCTTCTTTGGTGTTGTCCATCTTAAGTAAATGAAAAACCTCCATAGCACGGTCCCAAATATTTCCTTTACTGGTTTTCTCAATATGCACACGAATCTCTCCAGAAGTACGACTCTCTGCCTTTCTTATGGCTGCTACCACTTCAGCTTCCTGTTCTTCGTTAAGAAATTCTTCTATTTTTGACATTTTTGAAAGTTTTAAAAGTCGAAATCTACATCGGGGGCGTCTTCAGATCCTGCATCTGCTTCATAAAGCGGCATCCTTTCAAATCCATACATACCTACAATAACATTGTTTGGGAATTTTCGAATATAAGTGTTGTAATCCCTCACCTCCTGGTTGTATCTGTTCCTTTCTACATTGATCCTGTTCTCTGTACCTTCAAGCTGGGACTGCAATTGCTGGAAGTTCGACGTTGCACGCAGTTCCGGATATCTTTCAACGGTAACCAATAACCTTGACAAAGCAGAAGATACCTGTCCCTGGGCTTGTTGAAATTGCTGGAGCTGTTCCTGGGTCAAATTATCTGCGTCAACCTGGACAGAGGTCGCATTTGCACGGGCTTCTATAACATCTGTCAGGGTTTCTCTTTCAAAATCTGCAGCTCCTTTCACCGTGTTCACCAGGTTTGGAATAAGATCACTCCGGCGTTGGTATGCACTCTCTACCTGGGACCATGCAGTTTTTGCATTTTCCTGTCTTTCTACAGCAGTATTGTATTTACCCACAGTTAATAAATATATTCCCAACAGTATTGCTCCTATGATCAATACGGGTACAAGCCATTTTTTCATGTTATAGTTCCTTTTTTAAATTGATAAGTGTGGATTTTATATTCTCCAGCTTTCGAATGATTTCAAAGTTAGATAATGTTTTCCGGCTTTTCTCCTCCTTTAGGTGGATTTTAGCACCTTCAAGAGTAAAACCTCTTTCCTTGACCAGGTGATAGATCAATTCCAGGTTCTTAATATCCTCACGGGTAAACTTGCGATTCCCTTTGGCGTTCTTCTTTGGTTTGATCACGTCAAACTCCTTTTCCCAGAACCTTATTAAAGAGGCATTGACACTAAAAGCTGTGGCTACTTCTCCTATAGAGTAATAAAGTTTATCGGGCAGGTCTACATGCATTAATCCAGGGATTGGTTTTCAAGTTGTGCCTGTTCCAGGATCTCATCATATTCGGTAGGAGAAAGATGTCCATAGTAGAAATTGATGGGATTGATCTTCTCATCATCCTTAAAGATCTCATAATGCAGGTGAGGAGCCTGGGAACGCCCGGTGCTTCCTACAAAGCCAATAAGATCTCCCCGCTGGACTTTAGTTCCTCTTCGTACATTGTATTTATATAAATGTGCATAGAGGCTCACATAGCCATAACCGTGATCTATTCTAATGTGGTTCCCGTATCCGCTGGAGCGGTTATCTGCCCGTTCCACCACGCCATCACCCGTTGCATAGACAGGAGTACCACGAGGTGCAGTGAAATCCATTCCATAATGGAATTTTCTCACTTTGGTAAAAGGGTCTGTTCTCCAGCCATAGCCCGAAGCCATTCTTTTAAGATTTTCGTTCTTAACCGGCATAATTGCCGGGATGGAAGCGAGTAGGTTCTCTTTATCATTGGCGAGTTCTACAATTTCATCCAAAGAACGCGATTGTACAACCAGCCTTTTAGTAAGCATGTCCAGCTTTTTATGGCTATCTACTATAAGCTTGGAATTGTTGAAACCTTCCAGGTCTTTATAGCGGTTAATACCTCCAAATCCTGCAAGACGCTGCTCTTCGGGGATTGGGTTGGCCTCAAAATAGAGTCGGTAAATATTATTATCTCTATCTTCAACGTTAGCCAGGACATTTTCAACCTGCTCCATTTTTCGGTTGAGCAGGCTATATTGAAGTTTCATATTTTCAAGTTCCCTGGTAAGCGCTTTTTCCTTGGGGGTTTCCAGCTGGGGAATGTTGAGGTAAATGACCAGTAATATAAAACCTGCGAGAAAGGCTCCAAGTACACTAAGAGCAGCAATTCCCCACCTACGGCTTTTTTTGCGCTCTATCTTTTTATAAGAAAGCGTCTCACTGTCGTAATAATATTTAACCTTAGACATAAGTTAAATTATTCTATTTTTGCGTTACCTATAATGTTGCAAAAACAGTGCAACAATCAGCTTGAGAAACGAACAAATATAAAAATTGTTTTCCCGAAAGCATAATATAAAAATTTTAACTTTTCATGAGATCCCAGGAGATACGTTCTAAATTCCTCGAATTTTTCCAAAGTAAGTCCCACACCATTGTTTCATCGGCACCCATGGTGGTGAAGGATGACCCAACGCTAATGTTTACAAATGCAGGGATGAACCAGTTCAAAGAGTACTTCCTGGGTAATGGGACCCCCGGCAGCAGGCGGATTGCCGATACTCAAAAATGCCTTCGCGTGAGCGGAAAACATAATGATCTGGAGGAAGTTGGAAAGGATACCTATCACCATACCATGTTCGAGATGCTGGGTAACTGGAGTTTTGGGGATTACTTTAAAAAGGAAGCCATAACCTGGGCCTGGGAATTACTTACCGAAGTTTACAAACTAAACAAGGAAGATCTTTATGTTTCAGTTTTTGAAGGCAGCCCCGATGAGGACCTGCCACTGGATAAAGAGGCATTGGATCTTTGGAAACAAATCGTGCCCGAGGAGCGCATCATCTACGGAAATAAAAAGGATAATTTCTGGGAAATGGGCGACCAGGGGCCTTGTGGACCTTCTTCCGAAATTCATATTGACCTAAGGTCTCCTGAAGAGAAGGCAAAAACACCCGGAAGAGATCTTGTAAATAATGATCACCCCTTGGTAGTGGAGATCTGGAATCTGGTTTTTATCCAGTTCAACCGAAAAGCCGATGGTTCCCTTGAAAAACTACCTGAGAGCCATGTGGACACAGGAATGGGATTTGAGCGACTTTGTATGGCGCTGCAGGGAGTAAAATCAAATTACGATACAGATGTTTTCACCCCGCTCATTAAGAAGATAAGTGAGACCACCAGATCGGAATATGGCAGGGACGAGGAGACAGATATTGCCATTCGTGTAATTGCAGATCACCTGCGCGCAGTTTCTTTCGCAATTGCCGACGGGCAGTTACCCGGTAGTGGCGGTGCGGGTTATGTGATTCGTCGTATCCTGCGCAGGGCAATACGTTATGGATTTACATTCCTAAATCAAAAGGAGCCCTTCGTTTATAAGCTGGTTGAAACTCTTGCATCTCAAATGGGAGAAGCCTTCCCCGAGCTGCGTTCCCAACAAAATTTAATTACCAATGTGATTAGGGAAGAAGAAAATTCCTTTTTACGCACCCTGGATCAGGGTCTTGTGATGCTGGATCAAATCATGGAAGAGAGCAAAGACAAGAATGTTTCAGGAAAAAAGGCTTTTGAACTATACGATACCTACGGATTTCCAATTGACCTTACTGCGCTTATCTTAAGTGAAAAGGGATATAGTCTTGATCAGAAAGGATTTGAGGCAGAACTTCAAAAGCAAAAAGACCGCTCCCGGAATGCATCAAAAGTAACTTCAGGCGACTGGCAGGTGGTGAAGGATGCAGAAACTGAAGGTTTTGTGGGCTATGACAGCCTCGAAGCCGAAGTGGAGATCCTGCGGTTTAGAAAAGTGGAATCCAAAAAAGAAGGTGAGCTTTATCAGCTGGTCTTTAGCAGAACTCCTTTTTATCCCGAAGGCGGTGGCCAGGTAGGGGATAAGGGAGTTCTCGAAGCAAAAAATGGAAGTGTTACTTACATTTTAGACACCCGTAAGGAGAATAATCTTATCATTCACCTCACAAAAGAATTGCCCGAAGATATTACGGGTACTTTTATAGCAAAAGTAAATGTTGCGCAACGGGCAAGGATCGCAGCCAATCACAGCGCCACTCATTTGCTGCACCAGGCTTTAAGGAGTATCCTGGGAACCCATGTGGAGCAAAAAGGTTCTATGGTGCAGAGTGATTATTTGCGATTTGATTTTTCGCACTTCAGCAAAGTAAGTGCCGAGGAACTTCATCAAATAGAGGATTTTGTCAATTCCAGAATTGCAGAAAAACTTCCACTTATCGACAACCGGGAGATGACCTATCAGGAAGCCATAGATGACGGTGCAATTGCTCTTTTTGGAGAGAAATATGGGGACAAGGTTCGGGCAGTTCGCTTTGGAAAATCCATGGAGCTATGTGGAGGAACCCACGTTGGAAACACTTCAGACATCTGGCACTTTAAGATTATTTCTGAAGGCGCGGTCGCATCAGGAATCCGAAGAATTGAAGCGATCACCAATGAAGCTGCCAAAGAATACTTTACTGCACAGACCCAGACCTTCAGCGAGATCAAAGCAGTGCTTAAGAATGCTCAGGATCCCGTAAAGGCTGTGGTGAACCTGCAGGAGGAAAATGCCGAATTGAAGAAACAGATCGAATCCCTGCTTCGCGATAAGGCTAAGAACCTTAAAGGAGATCTAAAAAGCCAGATCAAAGAGATCAACGGAGTAAACTTTTTAGCTCAAAAAGTGGATCTGGATATGGGCGGGATCAAAGATCTTTCCTTCCAGTTAGGAGATGAAATGGAGAATCTATTCCTTCTTTTTGGAGCGCAACAGGACGAAAAAGCAATGCTTTCCTGTTATATTTCCAAAAACCTGGTAGAGGAAAAAGGACTAAATGCCGGAAAAGTAGTGAAAGAATTAGGCCGGTACATACAGGGCGGCGGCGGCGGACAACCTTTCTACGCAACTGCCGGAGGTAAGAATCCTGCAGGACTTAACGAGGCGCTGCAAAAGGCAGAGGAGTTCGTGAAATAAGATATGAAATCAACCCTTTCAGGGTTTCAAACCTTAAAAGGGTTTTATTCATACCTAACTTGCAAGGTCTTTTTCCAAACCTTGTAGGTTTTATTGTAAAAAAGACCTGCAAGGTTTTGGAAACCTTGCAGGTCACCGAAATCAAAAAGATGGAATTTCGTACTCAAGTTCCCATAGCGCCTCAGGAACCAAAAATTGGTTATTCTTCAAAAGTGCTGCTTTTGGGCTCTTGTTTTGTCGAAAATATTGGGAAGAAACTGGATTATTTTAAGTTCCCAAACCTGCTCAATCCCTTCGGAATTTTATTTCATCCCGCAGCCATCCATAACTTCCTGAAAAGGGTAAAATCCCAACACACTTTTACTGAAGCCGACATTTTTTACCACAATGAAGCCTGGCACAGTTATGAAGCCCATTCCGATCTTAATTCGGTAGAAAAACAGGAGATCCTCAACAAGCTGAATGCTGCTGTGGAGGAAACAGCAGGCTTTCTACGGTCAACTACTCATGTTATCATTACACCCGGCACGGCCTGGGGCTACAGGCTTAAAGAATCTGGAGAAATGGTTGCTAATTGCCATAAGGTCCCGCAGTCAAACTTCAGCAAAGAAATAACAGAGGCTCAAAATGCCCTTTTTGAGACAGCAGCAATTGTGAAGGAAATGAATCCAAAAGCACAGGTCATTTTTACGGTCTCTCCTGTGAGGCATTTAAAAGATGGATTTGTGGAAAATCAGCTAAGCAAGGCCAAGTTGATCACAGCGATTCAGGAAATTGTTGCTTCTGAAGATCACTGTGCTTACTTTCCCTCCTATGAGATTATGATGGATGAACTTCGGGATTACCGTTTCTATGCAGAAGACATGGTACACCCAAATAAGATGGCTGTCGATTACATCTGGGAGAAATTTAAGGAGGCATGGATAGCTTTAGAAGCTTCCGAAGTAATGAAGAGAGTGGATACCATTAAAAAAGGGCTTTCACACCGGCCATTTAATGAAGCTTCCGAAGCACATCAAAAATTCCGCAGAGATCTTCAGCAAAAGATGGAAAAACTTGAAAAAGAATATCCTGAAATTAAATTTTGAAGTAAATCTTCACATTTTCTTCAAATAAACCCTTTTTCTAATTCGTATTTTTAGAACATGAAGAAATATTTTCTTGGTGCCCTTGTCGTGTTGATCATCTTTTTGACCTTTCGTTATTGTGAAAACCGGGATGCCGAACGCGACCGCCTGGAAGAGAGCACAGCGTTGATACAGCAGCAGATCAAAAATGTGGGGAAACTGGTAGTGACCGAAGGTACTTTTGCACAGGTCTACACCTACAAGGATACTGAAAAAAGATTCTTTGATGTGCTCCCGGCCCGCAAAAGGGCGCTTATTATTGTCAATGCCAAGGCTACAGTTGCTTATGACCTGAGTAAACTACAAACCGAGGTGGATGTGGAGAATAAAACGGTGCATATCAAGTACATTCCCAAGGAGGAGATCAATATCTATCCAGATATTAAATATTACGACATCACCCAGGACTACCTCAATCAATTCACAGCGGCCGATTATAATAAGATCAAGACCCGGATAAATAAATCCATACGGGAAAAGGTGGAGAAATCTTCCCTAAAATCTAATGCAGAGAACCGGCTCATTAGCGAACTGCAAAAGATCTATATCCTCACCAATACTCTGGGCTGGACCCTTACCTATAATGAACAGGAGTTTGGAACTTCCATCGAAGAAATGCAGGAACTTAAGCTGTAATTATCCTGTAACCAGTTCGGGTTTTACGAGTCCAATCCCATTATCAATTAAATGTGCTACTTCGGGTCTTCGATGTTTTACGTCTTCCAGATGCTCTAACACCTTTGAAGCCAGTTTCTCATCTTTACCGCTTGTCAATTCGAAGATCTCGACGGAAAGCAGCCAGTCTTTAGGATGATATTTTTTCACGAGATCAAAAGCAGCGTCCAATGAAAACTTTGTGTTTTCTCCCTGCCTGATATTTCTTACCGATTTATACAGGGATTCCAGTTCTTCGCGCTCAGGTGTTTTTTTGCTCTTGATGGTGGTGGAAGAAGGGGTGTGGGTGATAAGGTCAAAAGATTTTGCATCTGCAGGTCCTGCAAAAGCTGATATCACTTCTTTTCCTATCGCCATATCATAATTCCCCCATTCAGGTTTAAAAAGTACTTCGTCTTTCCAGGTGACGGTGCAGTTCTTTAAACTTATTAAGATCACCTTTCCCTGTAAATTCCTGGTTCCTGTGATGATCTCACCTTTGACTGTGATGCCGCCTTCAAATTCGAAATTCACCTGCTCTCCTTCATAAATGTCATAGGCGCGAAGGTCGCGGGGGCTCATATCTTCAATGGCGAGGTTTATACCTTTTAATCTTCCCACGGGAGATCCAAAACCATCGGGATGATTCTCTATGCCGTGGCCAACTAACTCTTTCTCTCTTGAAGCAAGGGCAGTTTCTCCCGTAGTTTGGAAATATACCGGCTTTCCGTTTTCTTCGATTACCCGGGTGAATTTTCCGGAAATCTGGATCCCGGTACTAAGTTCTATCGTACCTATGTTTTTTGAATGGATTAGCTTTTGTAAGCCTTCCAATCCGCCAACGCGGAGTGCCATTTTGTTGGCAAACTCTTCCAGGATAAGGCTTAGGTGGGCAAAATCTGGTGTCACATACAGCTGGGGCTGAGGTTTTGTAATATCAAATTCCTGTTGAGCTGCTTCTATGGTGTAAGGTATCTTTTTTACTTTATCGGTCATGCACCAGGTGCTCTCCCCAATGGAGGAAAGGAGGCCGGCCCCATAGATCCTCGGATTTTCGGGGGTTCCTATCAAACCGTATTCCACTGTCCACCAGTGTAGATTTCTTATTTGAGCCATTTCGCTTTGCTCCCGCTGGTCATTTTGTAGCTCCTCAACTCTTTTTTCGGCGGCTGCGATTTCTTCTTCGGGAGTATCTTCGGCTTCTTTAATGATAGAGAGGTGCCTTATAGCTTCGTAGATCTCGTAATCTTTTGCGCTGGAGATCGCCTTACAACCAATTTCTCCAAACCGGCGCAGGTATTCTGCATATTCGGGGTTGGCAATGATGGGTGCATGGCCTGCACCTTCATGGATAATATCGGGTGCCGGGGTATATTCTATATGTTCAAGTTGTCTTATGTCACTTGCAATCACCAAAACATTGAATGCCTGAAATTCCATAAATGCCGCAGGCGGTATAAAACCGTCAACCGCTACTGCAGCCCAGCCAATTTCCTTTAGGATCCTGTTCATCCCATACATGTTGGGGATGTGGTCAATGGAAATTCCCGTTTGTTTAAGTCCATCCAGATAGGAAGAGTGAGCAACCCTGCTAAGGTAATCCACATTCTTGCGCATTACGTATCTCCACACCGCCTGATTTATAGGAGTGTAGTCCTCGTAATTCTGAGGTTTTATGAATTGCTTCAGGTGTGCCGGAAGCCGGTCAATAATTTCGTTCGATTCAAATTTTTGTTCCATGATTGTATCAAAAATGACAGAAATTAAAGATACAAAAATATTGATGATGCAATATTTTGATTTTCAATGAAGTAAGCTTTGCAAAAACAAAAAAAGCCGCTACGGTTTTCACTATAGTGGCTTTTAAAAAGGGGGACTTCAGCATTAATTAAGAGAAGGAGGGTATTTTTCCAGAATTTCTTCTACAATCTCATTTATCCTCTCCTGTTTTCGATCAACTTTACTGGAAAGGGCTGCAGTACCCATTCCCTGCCACACTAATTCTTTCTTTTCTGCATCTACAAGGTCTATATAAAGAGTACCTTCGGTAGTGGAATTGATGGTGTTATGACCTGCACCCCAGTACCATGGATGCCAACCCCAACCATATCCATAGCCATAAGGATTGTTATAAATATTTATATTTTCCTTTGTCTTAGTGAAAATGCTCACCAGCATATCTGGATTATCAGATTTGGTAAAACCTTTTTCCTGCATTTCGTCATCTATGGCTCTTAAAATCCTCTTCTTGTCAAGATCAGAAATTTCTGCTTTGTCAATTCCAGGTTTAAAGAAGGCATAAGTTTGGTACTGTGCAAAATTGGCTTCTTTGTCGTAATCTGTCGCTACACGCACGCTATTACAAGAAGTCATAACCAGTACCATCAGAAGAAGTACCGAAGTAATTTTAATAGCTCTCATACTAATATGGTTTTAAGGTTAAGTGTCCAGGAGACTGTCATCGACCATGTTTGGAAGTGTAACCTTTAAACGCGGTTCTGTTTCCATAGCCCGTTTAATTGCAAAGATAGCTCCTTCATTACGAGCCCAGGATCTACGAGCGATCCCGTTGTTTACATCCCAGAATAACATAGCGTTGAGTCGCCTCTTCGACTCCTTATTACCCTCAAGAACCATACCGAACCCGCCGTTGATCACCTCTCCCCAGCCTACACCTCCGCCATTGTGAATACTCACCCAGGTGGCTCCTCTAAAGCTGTCGCCAATTACATTTTGAATGGCCATATCGGCCGTGAAGCGGGAACCGTCATAGATGTTGGAGGTCTCGCGATAAGGAGAATCTGTTCCCGACACGTCATGATGATCCCTTCCTAAAATCACCATTCCAATTTCCCCTTTTTCAATAGCCTTATTAAAAGCTTTTGCAATTTCGATGCGGCCCTGGGCATCGGCATAAAGTATGCGAGCCTGGGAGCCCACCACCAGTTTGTTGGCTCTTGCTCCTTCAATCCATTTAATATTGTCCTGCATTTGCTGCTGGATTTCATCAGGAGCCTCTTGTTTTAATTTCTTAAGCACCTCGCGGGCAATAGCATCGGTCTTTTCCAGGTCTTCCTCTTTTCCCGAAGCACACACCCAGCGGAATGGTCCAAATCCCAGATCAAAGCACATAGGGCCCATGATATCCTGCACGTAACTTGGATAAGCAAAATCCTTTTCTTCCCCGGCTGAAGTTCCACTTACAAAATTGCCTTTCCCGTCTCTGTATATCTTTGCGCCTGCTCTTGAAGCTTCAAGTAAAAAAGCGTTTCCGTAATCAAAGAAGTAAGTTCCCTTTTTTGTGTGGCAATTGATCGCATCAGTTTGTCTACGAAGGCTTTCCCGCACTTTTTCTTTAAAGCGTTCGGGATCTTTGCTCATCATCTCATTAGCTTCTTCCAGGCTTAGACCTGCAGGATAATAGCCACCCGCCCAGGGATTATGGAGAGAAGTCTGATCGCTGCCCAGATCAATTTGCACATTTTCTTCATCAAACTTTTCCCACACCTCTACCACATTACCCAGGTATGCAAAAGAGATTGTTTTTCCTGCCGCTTTTGCTTCTGTCACCTTTTGCACGAGTAAGTCGAGGTCTTCTACGACTTCATCGACCCATCCCTGGGAATGACGGGTTTCAACAGCTTTTGGATTTACCTCGGCGCACACCGTGATACAGCCGGCAATATTTCCTGCTTTGGGTTGGGCACCGCTCATTCCTCCAAGCCCCGAAGTCACAAATAAAGAACCCTCTCCCAAATTGCCTTTTTTGATACCTGTACCATCGGGTGAAGTGGAAGTTAGGGCTATCTTTCGTAATGCATTTAGCACAGTGATCGTGGTACCATGGACAATTCCCTGTGGCCCAATATACATATAGCTTCCTGCCGTCATTTGTCCGTACTGCGTTACTCCCAGGGCATTAAATCTTTCCCAGTCGTCCTGTTTCGAATAGTTGGGGATCATCATTCCATTGGTGACCACTACGCGTGGGGCATCCTTATGGGAAGGAAAGAGGCCGAGCGGGTGGCCCGAGTTCATGACAAGGGTTTGCTCCCCGGTCATTTCGGCTAAATATTTCATCACCAGCCGGTATTGCGCCCAGTTTTGAAACACTGCTCCGTTTCCGCCGTAAGTGATCAATTCATGGGGATGCTGAGCTACTTTAGGATCCAGGTTGTTCTGGATCATGAGCATGATTCCTTTTGCCTGTTCACATTTTCCGGGATACTCAAAAATTGGACGCGCATACATCTCATAGTCCGGGCGCAGGCGGTACATATAGATCCTTCCGTAGGTTTCAAGTTCGTGACGAAATTCCGGAAGCAGCTCCTCGTGATGCTTTTTATCAAAATACCTAAGTGCGTTGCGCAAGGCCAGTTTCTTCTCTTCGGAAGAGAGAATATCCTTGCGTTTTGGCGCATGATTTACTGCGGAATCAAAATTTTTCGCAGCCGGTAAAGTGTTGGGAATACCTTCTAAAATGGCATTTTTGAAGTCCATATAGAATTATTTTTTCTGTTGGTTGGTTTTCTTATTGAAGCCGTAGGGGCAGTGGCGACAGCCGCTTTCACAGCAGTATCCTCTTTTAAGGTGGTATTGTTCGGTAAAGCAGCGGTAGCCTTCTGGAGTAATATAGAAGTCCCCTTCCTCAAGCGGAATTTTTTTCTTTAAAAAACTCATATTACAAAAATAGCATTTTCTTATCTTGCCCTAATGTTTGTGGTGGTAAATAAATTTATTCTTGCCAAACAATTTGATGGCGTCGTCCTTTGGCCATTTATTGTAATAAAGCGAAAAGAGCTAAGGCGTAATTCAGTTTTTATGAATCACGAGCGAATACACCTCAAGCAACAGCTGGAGCTGCTTATCATATTCTTTTTTATCTGGTACTTTTTCGAATATTTTATAAGACTTATTAAGTACCGGGATTCCTACAAGGCCTATAACAGGATTTGTTTTGAACGGGAAGCCTATGCCAACGAAAAAAACCTTAAATACCTGGAGAAAAGATCATTCTGGGGATTTCGACATTACCTCTAGTGGGTTGATATTCGGGACTAGAGATCCCTTAGTTCTTCAAGCATAGTAGGAATTAGTTCACTTACCGTAGGATGTATGTGAATTGCATCTCTTATTACTTTGTAAGAAGCTCCTGCATACATCTGGTCGATGACCGTGTGGATGATCTCGTCTGCTCCGGTTCCCAAAAATGTTGCACCAAGGATCTTTTCGCTTTCTGCATCAATAAACACCTTCATTTTTCCTAAAGTCTCCCCTTTCTCCTTTGCCCTGGCCACATGTTTCATAGGTATTTCTGCCACTTTCGCTTTTATACCCTTTTCCTTTATTTGAGTTTCATTCATTCCTACCCGGGCCAGTGGCGGGTCAATAAAGGCGGCATAGCAAACAAACCGGTCAGAAAGGGATCTTTTCCTTTCCTCAAATAACTGGGAATTTACAATTTGAAAGTCGTTGTAGGCGGTGTGGGTGAAGGCTCCTTCTCCATTGCAGTCCCCCAGAGCCCAAATGTGGGGCACAGAAGTTTGTAGTTGATCATTTACCTTAATGTATCCGCGTTTATCCATTTGCACTCCCGTATGTTCCAGGCCCAGACCATCTGTATTAGGTACTCTTCCCACCGCCAGCAACAAATGGTTGGTTTGGATCTTTTTTGCTCCTTCTTCACAGTCATAGGTTACTTCAATGCATCTTTTTTCTGTGGTGGCTTTGATGCAGTCTGAATTTAGTAGCACCTTGATCCCGCTGGTTTCAAGGATCTCTGTTATAACTGCGGCAATATCTTCGTCTTCTTTTTTCATGAGCCTTGGTCCCCGCTCCAGTATGGTCACTTTGCTTCCAAAGCGGCTAAACATCTGGCTAAATTCCAAACCAATATATCCTCCTCCCACAATGACCAGCTCTGCAGGCACCTCTTCAAGTTCAAGCATACTCCGGTTGGTTAAATAATTCACGTCTTTAAAATCTTTAGGGACGTTAGGCCTGGCGCCAACATTGATAAAGATCTTTTCTGCAGTAAGCTTTTCGCCATTTACCTCAATTGTTTTATTGTCCACAAAGACCGCTTTACCACGAATAAGAATTATGTTTTCTTCATTCTCAAACTGCTTTTGTAGTCCGGCATGTGAATCTGAGATCAAATCATCCTTGCGGGCCCTGATTTTTTTAAGATCTACTTTTACTTCACCCTCGACACTTATCCCCAGATCCCGGCTATTCTTTGCCACAAAAGCTCTCCTTGCAGCAGCGACATAAGCTTTGGTAGGAGTACATCCTGTATTGACGCAGGTGCCGCCCAGGTCATCTTTTTCAATGATCGCCGTTTTAAAACCATTTTTGGCGAGACTGGAAGCCAGGGGAGGTCCTGCCTGGCCTGTGCCTATAATTATTGCATCAAATGTTTTCATCTGTCTGTATTTCTTTTGCTCATCTTTGTTTCTTCTAAAGGAAATCGACTGTAAAAGTTGATTTTAGAAATTATAGATTCTTTTTGAGAAACTGAGCTTTCTTTCTTATAATTAGTTCTTAATATTTGAACCAGAATTATAAAAACCTGAATGCCGAAGATCATTCAGCGATAGAAAGGACTATTATCCCCTGCCAAATGAATAATACAGAAAATGTATTTTATGCACCTCCCAAGATCCCCAATCAGTTTATAGCTGAAGTCAATGGAGTTTCCATTTATCTAAAGAGGGAGGATCTTCTGCATCCCCAGGTTTCGGGTAATAAATTCCGCAAACTTAAATACAACCTGGCTGAAGCTGCCTCTCAAAAAAGGCAAATCCTGCTCACTTTTGGGGGCGCGTATTCCAATCATATTGCAGCCACCGCTGCTGCAGGGAAACTTTCGGGCTTTAAAACAATAGGGGTAATTAGGGGAGAAGAACTTGGGAAAGACCTGGAAAAGACACTCCGCGAGAATGCTACGCTTAGGTTCGCTCATTCCTGCGGAATGCAGTTGCATTTCGTAAGCCGTAGTGACTACCGGGAAAAAGCTTCCGAAGAATTTTTAAAAGAGCTGCAGGAGAAATTTGGCGAGTTCTATCTTGTACCCGAAGGAGGCACCAATGAACTGGCCGTAAAAGGCTGTGAGGAAATATTAACTCCTAAAGATGCTGAATTTGACGTGATTTGTTGTGCCATTGGGACTGGAGGAACCATCAGCGGATTAATAAATTCTTCTGAAGAGCATCAGCAAATCCTGGGCTTCCCCGCCCTAAAAGGCGACTTTCTTAAGCCGGAAATAGAGCGCTTAAGCAAAAAAAATAACTGGAAGATTATACCAGATTATCATTTTGGAGGTTATGCTAAAGTGGATGAAAAGCTCATTGACTTCATCAATAACTTCCGAAGGAAGTATGGGGTGCAATTAGATCCTGTTTACACAGGAAAACTTATGTACGGTATCTTTGATCTCGCACAGACTGGATATTTTCTGAAAAATACTCGTATTTTAGCCATTCATACAGGCGGAATTCAGGGAATTCCCGGTATGAATAAGGTGTTAAAAATGAGAAATTTACCTCCAATTTTGACCTAGTATGAAAGTCGCATTTAAAATTTTTACACTTGTACTTCTCACTTTCACAGTTTCCTGTGGAACAAGTAAGAAAGCTTCCAAAGGGGGAGAGGTCACCAGTAAAGAACATAGGACTAACGGGGAGAGACCGGCTGGCAGGCTTCCTGCGCCCACTCCCGGGACCTACCAGGATAAGGTGGCAAGGTATATTGAGCTATACGCACCCATGGCACAGGAGGAGATGGAACTTTATAAAATTCCTGCCAGTATTACCCTTGCCCAGGGCATTCTGGAATCGGGTGCCGGGGAGGGGGAATTAACCCGCAGGGCAAATAACCATTTTGGAATAAAATGCCATGGCTGGACCGGGGGGAAGGTATATCATGATGATGACCGGTCACAGGAATGTTTCAGAAAATATAAGGACCCCAAATATTCTTTTAGGGATCATTCCCTTTTCCTTGCCGAAAGAAAACGGTATGCTGCACTTTTTGAGCTTGACCCCTACGATTACAAAGGCTGGGCTCACGGCCTTAGGGCTGCAGGTTACGCGACAGACAGGCGGTACCCCGAGAAGCTCATTAGCATTATAGAAAGATATCAACTCCATTTGTACGATGGCGATACTCCTGCGAGACAGGTGGTTGTTTATACAGAATCGACCACGTCGGGCAATTCTGGAGGCCGGGCTTATACCGTACAGCAGGGGGATACCTTATATTCTATTGCAAAAAGGCACAACCTAAGCGTTGAACAGTTACAAAAAATAAATAATCTTAAAGGCACTAATATTGGCATTGGCCAGACTCTTCTAGTGACTCCTTAAAACAATATTATGATCTACAAAAGAAGCAGCGAGTTGTTCACTGCAGCTAAAAAAGTTATACCCGGTGGGGTAAATTCCCCTGTACGGGCATTTTCTGCCGTTGGCGGGGAACCAATTTTCATTAAAGAAGCGAAAGGGGCTTATATTTATGATGAGGACGGGAATAAGTATATTGATTATATCAACTCCTGGGGGCCTCTTATTTTAGGTCATGCCTTTGAACCGGTAGTTAATGCGGTAGTAGAAAAGGCGAGAAAGGGAACCTCTTTTGGAACCCCGACAGAACTGGAAACCACTATTGCAGAACTTGCTGTTTCCATGGTTCCGAATATCGACAAGATACGTATGGTAAATTCGGGTACCGAGGCTACCATGAGCGCCGTACGTCTTGCCCGCGGCTTTAAGGATCGTGATAAGATCATCAAGTTTGCAGGCTGCTATCATGGGCATAGTGATTCGTTTTTGATCCAGGCGGGCAGTGGGGCAGTGACTTTTGGAACGCCTAACAGTCCCGGGGTAACCAAAGGAACTGCTAAGGACACCTTGCTGGCTACTTTTAATGACCTCGAAAATGTGAAGCAACTGCTGGAATCAAATAAAGGGGAAGTAGCCTGTATTATTCTTGAACCGGTTGCGGGAAATATGGGATGTATCCCTCCAAAAAAGGGATTTTTGGAAGGTCTTCGCCAGCTGTGTGATGAACATGATGTACTGCTTATTTTTGATGAGGTAATGACCGGTTTCCGTCTTGCAAAAGGTGGTGCACAGGAGCTTTACGGAATAAACGCAGATATCGTTTGCTTCGGAAAGGTAATTGGCGGCGGACTACCCGTGGGAGCTTTTGCTGCCCGAAATGAGATTATGGATTATCTTGCGCCTGTAGGACCTGTTTACCAGGCAGGAACCCTTAGCGGAAATCCTCTTGCAATGGCTGCAGGACTTGCAATGCTGCAGGAACTTAACAGTGATAACGAGATCTACGAGCGTTTAAATGAAAAAACTGCCTACCTGCATAAAGGCATTAAAAATGTGCTTAACCGCAACGAGGTGGCACACACCATTAACAGGAAGGGATCAATGATCTCTATCCATTTTGGAGAAGAACCGGTAACCGATTTTGCCTCTGCAGCAAGATCTGCCGGGAATGGAAAGTTCAATAAATTCTTTCACGGTTTACTTGATCACGGAGTCTATATCGCACCAAGTGCTTTTGAAACCTGGTTCATTACAGATGCTTTGACTTATAAAGATCTTGATGCTACAATAGAAGCCGTGCACCAGGTGTCGAAGGAGTTGTAAGTTAAGATATCAACCCTTTCAGGGCTCCAAACCCAGAAAGGGTTCTAATAATTATTAACCTCACAGATTTTTAAAATCTGTGAGGTTTTAACTTTTAAAACATGCCGCACTTCAGGCGCTCTGTTGAGTCCTTTAGACATTTCTATAAACATGTCGCTCCTCCGGAGCTTGATTAATTACAAATCAGCTCCGGAGAAGCGTAATTTTTATAGCAAGAATGGAAAGAGGGTAACAGGAGCTCCGGAGGAGCGTAATATTTATAGGTAGAATGTAAGTATAGTGAAAGGAGCTCCAGAGGAGCGGCATATAATTAGTTCATCCCTTTAGGCCCTGTCAAGAGGGAGACAACAAAAATTTATCAGGTTTTGAAATTCTAAAGTCTAAATTCTCAGATCTCAGATCTCAGATCTCAGATCTCACGTCTCAAATCTCACGTCTACCCATTCATCTCCAGCAGCTCCTCAACATAACAACGTTTGTTGGAAAGCCGCGGAATCTTATGCTGTCCTCCCAGTTTGTCTCTCTTTTTTAGCCAGTCGTAAAATAGCTTTTCCCTGGCAATATGGACCTTTGGTGAATTGAGGGTCATGTTATTGAAGCGCTTGGCTTCATAATCGCTATTGATGTTTTGCAAATGCCTGTCCAGGCATTCAACAAAAAATTTAAAATCGGCGGGAGGCGTCTTGAATTCAATGATCCATTCATGCGCTCCTTTTTCCCTGCCTTGCATGAAAACAGGTGCAGCGGTATAATCCACTATTTCGCAGTCGGTTTGTTGAGAAGCTTTTTTTAATGCTTCTTCGGCGTTCTCGATAATAAGTTCTTCCCCAAACACATTGATGTGATGTTTGGTCCTGCCCGTGATCTTAATGCGGTATGGATCCAGGGAGGTGAAGCGTACGGTATCTCCAATCTTGTAGCGCCATAGACCTGCATTTGTGGTAATAAGCACTGCATAGTTCTTATCTAATTCCACTTCAGAAAGGGGAATTACTTTTTCTTCAGGTGTACCAAAATACTCCATGGGAATGAACTCATAAAAGACACCATAATCAAGCATTAGCAGTAACTCCTTGGAATCATTCGTATCCTGAATGGCGAAAAATCCTTCCGAAGCATTATAGATCTCAAAATATCTAAAGCTGCTGGAAGGCAGAATTTTTTGATATTGATCCATGTAGGGCGCAAAATTTACTCCGCCGTGAAAATAGACCTCAAGATTGGGCCATATCTCAAAAAGATTTTGTCTGCCCGAAGCCTCTAAAGCGTTGTTGAGTAGCACCAGCATCCAGGAAGGTACACCCGCAAGGCTGGTAACGTTTTCATCAATGGTTTCATTTACTATCGCCGGCATTTTAACCTCCCAGTTGCTCATTAGCGAGATTTCATTGCTGGGGGTACTGCTGTATTCTGCCCAAAAAGGCATATTGTCAATTAATATTGCAGAAAGATCTCCAAACTGGGTGCCGTTGCTGCTATACAGTTCCTTGCTGCCACCCAGCCTAAGGCTTTTGCCGCTAAATAACTGCGATCCAGGATTGTTATTAAGGTACATGCACAGCATATCCTTGCCCGCAGCGTAGTGGCATTTTTCCAAAGATTCATCACTAACGGGAATAAATTTGCTCTTTGCATTAGTGGTGCCACTCGACTTTGCAAACCATTTAATGGGAGTAGGCCAAAAGATATTATTTTCGCCACGGCGGCTGCGTTCTATTTGCGGCTCAAAATCTTCGTACTGCTGTAAAGGCACCCGTTTAGCAAAATCTTCGTAAGTCTTTATTGAAGCAAAATCATATTGCAGCCCAACTTCTGTGTTTTTTGCTTTTTGTATGAGCTTTTTAAGTAACTCAAATTGCACTTCCTGGGGATATTTGATAAACAACTCCATTTGATGGATTCGCTTCTTGAGGAACCAGGAAGCCACAGAATGTACTAAAGGAATTGGCATTTTTTCTTTTTATCTTTGGGCGCTTCAAATCGGTATGCAACCGGTTAAAATTAAAACTATTCTTACAGCTTTCAAAAAATAAGGCTGCGATAAAATCTTCTTTTCTATGACTTATGAAGGTGTGCTAACAAAAATGAAAACTGAATTAGCAGAAACAGTTCAATATTACCTCATTTTTGAGCAGGATTTTCTCAATATGAACCAGGTGTTGGACAGGCGTTTAGCGATTAATTTCCTAAACTACGAATGTACCAGTTGTCATAAGAAAAAGAAAATCTTTGCTAATGGAGTTTGTTATAATTGTTTCATGGAATTGCCCGAAATGGGGGAGTGGGTAATTAGGCCGGAATTGAGCAAAGCTCATCTCGATGAGGAAGACAGGGATCTGGAATATGAAAAAGCAGCTCAATTGCAGCCACATGTAGTTTACCTGGCCAATTCCAGTAATGTGAAAGTGGGAGTAACCAGAAAAAGCCAGATCCCTACCCGTTGGATCGATCAGGGGGCGCACGAAGCCATTGAGGTGGTGGAGGTCCCAAACCGGTATCTTGCAGGGATCACAGAAGTTGCTCTCAAAGAACATCTTTCTGATAAAACCAACTGGCGCAGTATGCTCACCAATAATCTCAAAGATCTTGATTTGGCGGCGATTCGTGAAGACATGAAGCAATATTTGCCTGCCGAGGTCCTGGATTACTACCTTGCCAATTCTAAGGAGCTCGAGATTAAGTTTCCCGTAATGAGCTATCCTACAAAATGTAAAACTCTTAACCTCGCAAAAATGCCATTTTACGAGGGGGTTTTAAAAGGAATAAAAGGACAGTACCTTATTTTTGAAGATGGGATGGTCTTCAACGTAAGGAAACATGAGGGATTTAATGTTTCTCTATCAATCAAATAGTTACTGGCTCTTTGTAGTATCTTTTTTCTTTTTATTGCCTCCCAGAATTCCGCCCAGGATGTCTTTGGCAGTCTCTTTAATGGCCTCATTGGGATTCCTTTTAGCTAAAGAATCTTTTTGAGTTGTAGTTCTGCCATCTGTGGTATCTTTCTTTTGGCCTCCGCTAATAATGTCACTTAATACATCCCGGCCCTTATCTTTGAGAGCTTCTTTTTGAGTGGCGAGAATTTGTTGCGTTAGATTATTTACCGCTTGTTGTACGTTGAGGTTGAGGTTAGGATTACTAAAACTACCCGTAATGTTTACCGGTAGGCTAACAGTCATATTCTCCTGGTCCTGGGCACTAAGACGGGAGAGGGTGCTGCCTATCTCGCTGCCTAAATATTGTGCTGGAACTTCCAGGGCTACGTTATAATTCATGTCCATATCAAAACCATGAGCTCCCGAGGCGCGGCCTTTAATTCCTTTGATATTAAAATCAAACGGCTGCACTTCAACCTGTCCATTATTAAAAGTTAACCTTGTCTCCAGGTCCTTTAGGTTAAGATTATTGAGATCAATGAAGGTAAGGCTTTGATTCAGTTTTGCAAGCAGAGGAGTTTGAGCCGGGTTCACCCTTGCCCCCAGAACCTTTGCAAGTGCATTCCCCGCTAAAGTTTGTAGCTGTGGGGTAAGGTCATCATTTAAATTTCCTCTCAAGTCTATATTTGTAGTGAGTTCTCCCTGCAAGGCCTGGGCAATAGGTGCGAGGTTCCTTAATAGCTCCATGTCCTTAAATGCACGTGCAATGTCAATGGACTGTAACTCTAGCTGCATGGCAAAATTTGGAATAAGGTCTTTGGTAGAAACCAATCCGTTCAACAGGATGTTACCTGCAAAGATGTTGGAAGTAACATTGGACAGGCGGGCGGTTTCATCTACGATCCTCAAATTTCCATGGGTATTTTCCAGTACCAGGTTGTCGTACAGCACCTTATTTGCGGTAAAGTCAATATTGGCATCCAAAAATGACGGGATCTTTATAGCTTCATCTCCGGGGATCTCTGCAGTGGTTACCGGTTCATTATCTTCTCCTTCTACTGCAGTTTCCTTCACCATAAAATCATTCACCGAAAAAGTTTTGGAAGAAGCAGTAAAATTCCCCTTTAGCTTTTGATCTGTGAATAAATACCCCATCAGGTTTTGAATGGTGCCGGTAACAGCGAGATCTGTTTGCCCCGTGGTCAAAACCGTGTTGTCCAGGCTAACGGTAGCCGGATTAAATCGCAACTGGGCAGTAGAGAGTTTTATCTCATTTGGAATTTCGGGAGAAGTGTAACTAAAATCCCTTATGGTTGCTGTACCGCTGCTCTTCACATTTTGATACTGCTCCTTTTCTACAGAATCCATATCAAAGCTTGTAGTAAGATCGGCAGTGACAATACCATTAAGGTCCTGCTCCAGTTCAAGCGGATAGGCTCTGGTGATATTGGCCAGGTTAATAGTTCCCTGTAGTGCCATATTCACCAGCATATTGCCGGTAAGGTTTTTAATGCTTCCGCTGGCGTTAAAAGCGTCCTGATCAATCCTGAAGTTGAGACGGTCAATGTTCATATAGGTATCCTCTGCAATACCGGTGTCATTTTTTAAAACAGCAGCAATGGTAATATCTTCCACTGCTTTGGGTAGGTCGGGATATTTAAAAGCTGCATTGTTGGAAGTAATATTGATCTCCATTTTTGGAATATAGGTTTCGTCAACAATTCCGCGGATGAATCCATTTACCACAAAATCTCCTTTTGTTTCTACATTCTCAATGTTCTTAGAGTATTCATCGGGCATTACTGCAAGGAAATTCCTGAAGGAGGAAGTGGGGGTCTTAAAAGTAAGATCCACTTCATTATTATTTTCATTCACCTGAACGTAGCCGTCAAAGGTGAGGGGGAGCTTATTTATAAGCGCTTCGTTCTCCAAAAAGGTGTAGCGCATATTTTCAAGGTCCATTTTAAAATCGGCATCAAGTTGTAGCTTGTTCCGCTTTAAATAATTGACACTGTCCATTTCAAAACTTACCAGGGCTGTTGAAAAAGTGCTTAGCGTAGAAGTTTGTGCAGAGAAATCTCCCGTACCCTGGTGGTTTAGATCTTCCACCAGTAGTTTCATGTTTTGCCCCTGGTCAACATAGTCTACCCGGGAGTTATTGATCTCGTAATGTTCTACATCAAATTTAAACCCGCCACCATTCGAGGTGGTGGTAGAAACAGTATCCTGTATGGCAATATCATAATTATTGTTCCCCAGGGAGTCCACTTTTACGTTTAGAAAAGTGTTTTCTAATTTAAGAGCATCAATCTTCTTAGGTTCCCCTGCGCCTTTGAAGAGTTCACGAACCGACATTTGTAAAACAATTTCTTCACTCAGCGCAAGAGTATCACCTTCAAAAGGAGCATTATTTATGATCTTCAGGTTTTGAATGGCCAGGGTGGCATCGGGAAAATTCCTGAAGATGCTCAAATCAACATCTTCAAAGCTCACTGTGGCATTGACATTTTTATTGATGGTGTCCTGTACTAGATCTTTCAGCTGCTTTTCAAATAAAAATGGAGTGAGAAAAAGCAGGAGAAGGATCACTCCCAGGATAATTCCGAATATTTTTAAAAATTTTTTCATCTTTTACTTTTATGAGATCATATTTTCCTCAAATCGTGCCTTAAGCCCGAATTCTTTGAGGAGCTTTTTTTGTTGAAACTCTTTATAACAAAGTTAAGGGTATGTGCATTTCTTTTATTTAATTTGCTGTGAAATATCTTGATCCCGTCTTACTAAAAATTTCTTAAGATCTTTTGAACCCTTTAAAAACCGTTTATATAGCACTAGGAAGCAATGAGGGTGCCAGATTTGACTTTTTACAAAGGGCTATTGAAGAAATTCAGCAAAAAACAGGAGATGTAAGAGCAGTTTCGGGAGTGTATGAAACCCCTGCCATGGGTTTTGAGGGGAAGCCTTTCCTTAATTCCTGTATTGCTGTAGATAGTCGTTTTAAACCTCATAAGGTCCTAAAGCAGCTGCTGGAGATCGAGAAAAAAATGGGGCGGGAGAGAAAAACCGGCGACCGTTATCAAAACCGGCCAATAGATCTTGATATCCTGCTTGTGGAAGATGAGGTGTTCACTTCTAAAGACCTCACAGTACCTCACCCCGAAATTCAAAACCGGAATTTTGTTTTGGCGCCTCTTGCCGATATTGCTTCGGAAGTAAAGCACCCTCACAAAAAGGTGAAAATTAAAGTCCTGCTGGAGTCTGTCGACAGAACAGAATTAAAGCTTATACCCGAAAAACTGAAGCTTCCGAAGAAATTTTCCTTTTCAGGATTCAATTATATTGCCGTGGAAGGGAATATAGGTGCCGGTAAGACCAGTTTTGCAACCATGGTTTCCCAGGATTTTAATGCCAAGCTTATCCTGGAAAGGTTCAAGGACAATCCATTCCTTCCGAAGTTTTATGAGGATAAGTCACGTTACGCTTTTCCACTGGAAATGTCATTTCTGGCCGACAGGTATCAGCAGCTTTCAGATGACCTTGCTCAATACGATCTTTTCAAGGATTTTGTGGTTTCCGATTATGATGTTTTTAAATCCCTCATTTTTGCAAAGATCACCCTTCATGAAGATGAATACTCGCTTTACCAGAAACTTTTTAACCTTATGTACAAGGAGCTGGTAAAACCCGATCTATATGTGTATTTCTATCAAAATACCGAAAGGTTGCTGGAAAACATCAAGAAGCGGGGCAGGGATTACGAACAGAATATTGAAGCCGATTATCTTGCAAACATCAACCGCAGCTACCTGTCTTTCATCAAATCCCAGCCCGGGCTCAATGTGAAGATTATTGATATTTCCAATCTGGATTTCGTGAAAAGAAGGGAAGATTATCTAAACCTTCTATCGGAAATTACCGAAAAATAGGAGTCAAAAAAGGCATTTTTGACAGGTCTTATTTTTTAATTTTTGAAAACATATCCCACAGGACGACTCCTGCACTTACTGCAATATTAAGCGAATGTTTGCTCCCCAGTTGTGGGATTTCCAGGACTCCGTCGCTGGCAGTAACTACCTTTTGCTGCACTCCCTTTACCTCATTCCCGAAAACAAGGGCATATTTTTGCCCTTTTTGAGGAGTAAATGCATCGAGCAAAGTTGAATTTTCGGCCTGTTCTACCGAAAAAACCCGAACGTCTTCCTGCTGAAGGTCTTTCACCAGCTCCAGGGCATCTTCCCGGTATTCCCAGACCACAGTATCGGTGGCTCCTAAAGCAGTTTTTTGAATATCTTTATGAGGCGGAGTGGCTGTTATCCCGCACAGGTAGATCTTTTCTATCAAAAATGCATCTGAGGTGCGAAAAATCGAGCCAACGTTATTGAGACTGCGTACATTGTCTAAAATGACAATAAGCGGCGTCTTTTCGGCTGACTTAAATTCTTCGGTAGATTTTCTTATGAGTTCGCTGTTTTTCAGCTTTCGGTTTTCCATGGGACAAAAATAAAAAATAAAAAAGCACATACGGGGAAGGGATTATTTTAGTTGAAGGGGCTAAAGATTCTTAGGTTCAAAGGTTTTGATAGGTTGTGGATAAAAGTTTGAAAATGAGAGAGGGGAAGATTATCTTTAAATTGAGAGAATCCATATTTTAGCCCTCAGCAAAAATTCGAGCCCAGTGTCAGGAAAATCAGAGAAGAAGGTGACCCCTTTAATGCAGCAGTACAACAGCATCAAGAAGAAATATCCCGATGCGATGTTGCTGTTTAGGGTAGGCGATTTTTATGAAACCTTCGGGGAAGATGCCGTAAAAGCAGCACGTATCCTCAATATTGTGCTTACTAACCGCAATAATGGCAGCGAACGCAGCGAATTGGCGGGTTTTCCACATCATTCCTTGAATACCTATCTACCCAAACTGGTAAAGGCGGGGGAGCGGGTGGCAATTTGTGACCAGCTGGAAGATCCAAAACTCACCAAAAAGATCGTAAAACGGGGCGTGACCGAACTGGTGACTCCCGGGGTCTCTATGAATGATGAGGTGCTTCAAAGCAAGACCAATAATTTTTTATGCGCGGTTCACTTTGGCAAGAGGTCTTTGGGAATATCTTTTCTGGATGTTTCCACGGGAGAATTCCTTACTGCCGAAGGTTCTGTTGAATATATTGATAAGCTGCTGCAAAATTTTGGTCCCAGCGAAGTGCTGGTTCCAAAGCAGAAGAAAAAAGAATTTTACGCCAGTTTTGGGCAGGACCACCATGTTTTCTTCCTGGAGGACTGGGTCTTTAAACTGGATTATGCTTACGAGAACCTGAACACTCATTTTAAAACGAAGTCTTTAAAGGGTTTTGGAGTAGAGCACCTGGAGGAGGGAATTATTGCGGCAGGATCTGTTCTTTACTATCTGGGAGAAACACAACATCACCGCCTGCAGCATATTACCGGCCTTACCCGTATAGCCGAAGAGGAATATGTGTGGATGGACAGGTTCACCATTCGCAACCTGGAGCTATACACTTCGAATGCTCAAAATGCAGTAACCCTGCTTGATGTCATTGATAAAACCATTTCCCCAATGGGAGGAAGGATGTTGAAACGATGGCTTGCTTTACCTCTTAAAAATGCCGAAAAAATAAAGAAGCGTCACAAGGTGGTCGCTTACCTTGTTGATGAGCCCGAAACACTTGAGAAGACCAGAAATCATATTAAAAAGATTAGCGATCTGGAAAGGTTGATCTCCAAGGTGGCTACCGCAAAGGTGTGCCCACGGGAGGTGATCCAGCTTAAAAATTCCCTGGAAGCAGTGATACCGGTCAAGGCACTTGCGACTTCTTCGGGCGAAGAGGCTCTAAAGGTGATGGGGGAGAACCTGCAAAGTTGTGATCTGCTTCGGAATAAAATAAAAGAAACCCTTTACGAAGATGCACCGGTAAATATTCAGAAGGGAAATACTGTTGCTGAAGGATTTTCAGCTGAACTGGATGACCTGCGAAAAATAGCATTTTCGGGCAAGGATTATTTAGATAAGCTCCTGGAGCGGGAGAGTGCCGCCACAGGGATCACCTCCCTCAAAATTGGGAGCAATAATGTCTTTGGTTATTATATAGAGGTACGTAATGCGCACAAAAACAAGGTGCCGGAGGACTGGGTGAGGAAACAGACCCTCGTTAATGCAGAAAGATATATCACCGAAGAACTTAAGGAATACGAGGCAAAAATATTGGGAGCCGAAGAAAAGATCCTTCAGCTGGAACAGGATATATTTGCCAGTCTCGTTACCTGGATTGGAGATTATATCCAGCCGGTGCAGCAAAATGCTTTTATTATTGGGCAGCTCGATTGCTTATGTTCCTTTGCCCAACAAGCCAATTCAGAAAACTACTGTCAACCAAAAATTGACGATTCCTTTGAACTCGAAATAACCAATGGTCGTCATCCTGTCATTGAAAAGCAGTTGCCACTTTCTGAAGCCTATGTTGCCAACGATGTTTACCTGGACAGGGAAACCCAGCAAATTATCATGATCACAGGGCCTAACATGAGTGGTAAGTCGGCGATTCTAAGACAAACCGCACTCATTGTGCTTATGGCGCAGATGGGAAGTTTTGTGCCTGCTGAAGCAGTTAGGATTGGCCTGGTAGACAAGATCTTTACGAGGGTAGGTGCCAGTGATAATATTTCCATGGGGGAATCCACTTTTATGGTGGAAATGAATGAAACTGCGAGCATCCTTAATAACCTTTCGGAAAGAAGTTTAGTACTGCTGGATGAAATAGGTAGGGGAACCAGCACCTACGATGGTATTTCTATTGCATGGGCAATTACAGAATATCTTCATGAGCACCCTGCAAAAGCAAAAACCCTTTTTGCAACCCATTACCATGAGCTAAACGATATGGGGGAGACCTTTGGGCGTATTAAGAACTATAATGTTTCGGTAAAGGAGCTTAAGGATAATGTGCTGTTCCTAAGAAAGCTGGTGCCGGGAGGCAGTGAACACAGTTTCGGGATACATGTGGCGCGAATGGCCGGCATGCCCCAACAGGTTTTAAGAAGGGCAAATAAGATCCTGAAGAAACTTGAAGATTCTCATGGGATGAAGGAAAAATCGGGAGCCGTAAAGAAGTCGGCCGAAGACGATATGCAGCTCAGTTTTTTTAATCTTGATGATCCTATCCTGGAAGAACTTAAAGAAGAAATACTGCATACAGATATCAATACCCTTACTCCCGTGGAAGCTTTGATGAAGCTCAACGAGATTAAACGAATGCTTACCAGCAGGCAACAGGCAGGGGTATAGGTGATTACCGGCAGACTAATAAAAGACGGGGGTTTTTTGAAAAAAAATCTTTGCCAGTTTCAGAAATGTATTAAATTTGCACCGCAATACTCCTCACAACAGGAGAAGTTCTTTAAAAATGCGAAAATAGCTCTCCCGATAGCTATCGGGAGGTAGAGCGCCACCAAGCCTCTCTATTTTTTATGTTCTTTAAAACGCGAAAATAGCTCAGTTGGTAGAGCGCCACCTTGCCAAGGTGGAGGTCGCGGGTTCGAATCCCGTTTTTCGCTCACATAAACCTTCCACGCTCGGATGGTGGAATTGGTAGACACGTTGGACTTAAAATCCAATGGGAAGAAATTCCCGTGCGGGTTCAAGTCCCGCTCCGAGTACAGAAACCCTTGTTAATCACCTGATTTTCAAGGGTTTTTTGTTTTTTAATGTTTTATTTCCCGACTCTTTCCCGACATTTAGCTAATCCTTCTCTAGAATATTCTTTGTTATCAATTCATACGTATTGATACTATTTCAAAAAGAAATGGATCTTTAACAAAAACTAAAAAATAGAGTTGTTCAACCATAAAAAATTTCAAAGGGGATTTGACTTTTACCTCCTTCAAATTTCTGAGTACTGTCTAAAATGTAGCTTAGTCAAAAGTGAATCCTTAAGAATTTGGAATGGAATTCAATATCCCACATTATTTCCTTATTGAAATGGGGTTTGTGGAAGGTCATCCAGACCAACATTAAACCTGTGGAAGAAAGAATTTACCTAAATGCGTGATTTAACTTCTTTAAAAAGTAAATAAAACCTATCGTTTGTTTATGGTTGTCTAATATTAGTTCTAAAAATTGTTATGTCTTATTAGGGTTACTTCCCCTTTAGAATTGGCTGCGGTAGAGGAAAATTCACCTTTTAATTTACTTTTATTACTGATTTCTAAAACATAAAAAGTTCTATATTCTCTCTTTGCCCCTTTTTCGATCAGACTCAAATAGATTCTGCTTTTTCCTAGATACTTTCTCTCATAATATCCATTAATTGCAACTGTCGATTTCTCACTATATGTCATCTCTTTTCCATCTGATAAAATTTCTTTTAACTTTTCTCCTGATCCAGTAAGTTCGTTTCCTTTTTGTAATATATGGACTCGATAATACAATTTCATATGCTGATATTTTTTATAATCAGTTTGATGGGTAGTCAATTCAACATCCCATTCTCCGGTAAAATTTTTTTTCCTAAAAACGTACTCGTTGAGAAGAAATAGAATTAGGGTCAGGAGAATTCCACCAAGTATTGTAGAAGCGATATTAATTATAAATTCACACATATTATTCTTTAATATTAAGGTAGAGATCACCGAGTTATTGCTCTTCCTACTCCAAAAGTACCGCCTAGTAAGAGAAGAATTAAACTAATTTTTAGGAACCAGTTTAAATAAATTAGTCCTGAAACCATAAGAGTTAAAGTAATTAATACCAAAGTAAGTGCGATTAAATATTGAATTGCTAGTATTAAGAAACCGAAAAATCTTTTCACAGGATGATAATTCGAGAAGTTAATATAAAACTTTACCTCATCTTGAACTTTGGAAACTTGGATATAGAGATCTTCGTCTATTTCTTCAATTGTTTTTAGCAGTAACTTCTCGTTTGTTACAGGATCTATAGAGAGTTTTAAAACGGCTTCAAACGTTAGTTTATTTAAAAATCCTACTTTACCGTCCCGAAGCAGAATTTCCTGAAGTTGTTCCTTAAACTCTTTACTTTCTTCTTCGGATGGAAAATATGCTATAAAGGCGAGTCGGCTTTTTATTTCCGAAAGAATTTCAATTCTTTTTTCCGAAACATCCCTAAAAGTAATCCGTGATTCAGTTAAAGGTTTCTCAATAAGACCTTTGATAATCCAAGATATAAGAGCAAAAAACGAAGTTATAAGAATCAGAAGAAATTCTGGTTTAACATCTGAGAAATGTTCTATTAACTCCATTTGTAATTTTTTTTGGTGACTAACATGGCATAAACTGCTTTTGAAATCTGCTTAATAAACCCCCCTTCTTTTGAAGAATCATCAATAGGATTTTCATTACGAAGTATAGCAAAGGTCATTTCGGCGTTACCAATTATAGCGTAACGTTCTTTATTAGCATTGGTAGTTCCTGTTTTTAAAAATGCGTTTTCTACATTAAAACCTAATTTATCAGTTGCCACTCTATTCAGAATAGCTAAGCACTCCTTCTTTATTGGGGTAAGGTTCTGAGGTTTAAAATATTGAGCGTAAGCGGTCGCAAGCTCGAAAAGCGTAATTCCAGGGTTTGTTGCCCCCAAAATAATTGATTCCGTCATTGAGGTTCGTTCTTTCTTAAGAACTCTTGCCAATTCAGATAAAGGTTTGTCTATGCCAATTTGGTCACAAGCATTTATGAAAGTATTATTATTGGATAAATACAAAGCCTCCTCAAGATTCAGAGTAGAATTATTTTTATAGTACTCCCGAACTTTCCAGTTTAAATTGTTTTTTACAGCATCAAATCTTTTTTCTTTTGGAATACCTGAGTTTCTTAAAAAACAGTATAAAAAGGGTTTTAAAGTTGATCCAACATTTGCTCTTGATTTAAAAGGATAATCTGAGCCATAACTACTGCTAAAAGCAACCACCTTTTCTCTTCTTATTGCTATAATAGAAACGGGATATTTAGAATCTCTTCTGAAGGTTTCAACAATTTCCTGTAGATCTTTATTAAGTGAAGTGAAAATTTTACATCCTTTTGTACTTATCCCATTGGCAATAAAAGGAACAACAGTGTCAGTGAATACTTGAAGGGAATTTTCACCAAAATTGGTAGTGGATTTTAAATTTTTCCTATAAAGGTTATCTGAAATTAATCCTTTGTTATATAGGACTTCATTTAGGAACAGGAACCGTTTATTTTTTTGCTCTGGGTTTGTAAGATAATAGTTAGGTCCTCTTATAATAGTCAATAAATATAAACACTCGACTTGAGACAGTTCGTTAACATCTTTTCCAAAATAAAAAAGTCCAGCCGCCCTTACCCCTCGAAGATTTTTTCCAAAATAAATATTGTTGAAATATAGATTAAGAATATCATTTTTGGAATAACTTCCCTCAATATCAAAAGCTCTAATAACTTCTTTTATTTTTCTTTTGAAAGTTTTTGTATTGTCGTTAATTAAATTTCTTGCCAACTGCTGAGTTATCGTACTGCCTCCTTGGACAATACGTCCTTTTATAAAATTTGTTTTGGCAGCTCTTACAATTCCTTTAAAATCTATTCCAGAGTGGTCGTAAAACTTTCTGTCTTCAATATATACTGTATAGGCGCTTAACTTAGCGGGGAAAAAATTCGATCTAGCTCTGCATTCGTGATTTGAGGAAATAACTCCCAAAGGAAACTTTATTTTTCTGTCACCAAAGTATACGGTATAGCCATCGAACTGGGTCTGAATATCTTCCAAAATAAAAGGGGTGCTAGTCTATAATAATTTTGGATAAAATTAACATTATTAACGATATTTTTATTGAGTATTTTTAAAAAAACTATTCGTTATGAAAGAATACCTATAGAGCTAGCTAGACATCACTTTTTGAAATTCATTTGATGAATTTTACACAATTCTATAGCTTGAAAATAGTTAAACTTCCTCCTGGAGAGTTCATCTAGAAGAACGAGAATCAGATCACCGGTTGCTTATCGAAGGTGGACAAGACCTAAACCTTTAATTTCTATGTATGAATATTGTACACCACATGAATGCCTTGATGGAATTAAGAAGGACCACAGGTTGAATCCTACTCATATTAGTCTTTATCTCTCACTGCTCCGGCTTTAAAACATTCTGCGGTTTCCGGGGTCTTTCAATTTATATAGAGAGAGGACGTGATGCAGGTGGTTTAAATAGGGGCAAGGAGAATTATCACAGGTGCGTCAAAGACCCTGAATAACTAGCATACCATTAGTTTTAAGGCCTGTTTCTCCACGCCTCCTCAGACAACGTATTAAATGAAATACTTAGGTTTTCTGCTGGAAAGCCGGGTCACTAGATTCTCCTTCTGATGAACTCAATAGTGAAAAAGATTATAGGGTTATAGCAAAATAAAAATTACCAATTTGCAGATTCTCCACAATTGATAACCTACAGCCTCAAACCTTTTTCTTTCAGAAATGAAAATCTTTAATTTCCATAGATAAAACTTTAAATCTATGACCCCCAAAGCACATTCCCCTCCACTGCGTTTCAGGAAAAGAGCTTTGGGGGGAGGTCTTGGACACATGACTAACGGATTAATGAGGATGTTCTAAAAAATAGAATCTTGTACTATCCGTTAGTCAAGAGTCCGCCAAATCCTGCAAGTAATTAATTTCAGTTAATGATAGATACCTCTTCACCTAATTTTTCACCTCCTCCCATCGCTGTTACCATTTATACTGATGCAAAACAATGGAATTTAGAAGTTAGCCGGCCTGAATTGAGCTCCAGCCATTAATGTAAAATTTTCTATACGGCCTATCCTAATTCTAAATTCCCTAAGGGAGCAACGGAAAATGGTAACAGCGAAGGCCTTTAGTTTTGTATTATAGTTTTCCTTTATTCCTAATCCCGGATCAACTGGATTCTTTAATAAATTATAGGTGAAAAAGAACGGGGTGAACTAAAGCGACGGCAAGACTTTCGGTCTTTGTAGAGTATCAGTCCCCGTTCTTCTAACCGGTTGCTAAGAACCATATAGGATTATAGTCTTTAGCTAATAAAGGTCTTAGTTTAATGCAACCATTTAAACTATTCTAAATTATGAAAATAAAAGAAGTTGTGGGCATTGATGTAAGTAAGTTGACCTTGGATTGCTGCATCCATACGAGCGGTCTTCAAAAAACCTTTAGTAATGATCCTGAAGGAATTGAACAGATGGTAAGTTGGTCATTAAAAACCAGTAATCTAGCAAAAGAACATTTACTGTTTGTCTTTGAACATACTGGATTGTATTCTCATCAGTTGATCCAATTTTTAGGAGGAGAGAAGTATTTACTGCAGGTTGTTCCAGGGCTGGAAATAAAACGATCAATGGGAATCACACGAGGTAAAGATGATAAGGCAGATGCAAAACGTATTGCACTTTACGGTTATCGCGTAAGAGAAGAAATAGACGACTTTAAGTTATCTACTCCTTCTTTAATAAAACTCAAGTATCTGATGTCCATGCGCAAGAAATTAGTAATTCAACGCGCTGGTCACATGACCACCTTGAAGGAGCAACAAAGGATCTTCAAAGATGAAGACTTACTGTATGGGGTGCAACGAGAGGTTATAAAGGTTCTAGACAAACAGATTAAACTTCTTGAAAAAGAAATGGACAAAATAATAAGCCAAGACCCAATCCTTAAAAAACAATACCAGCTATTGATGACTATTAAGGGACTAGGGAAAGTTACTGCGAGATATCTGATTGTTTTTACAGATGGATTTACAACTTTTAAAACCTGGAGGAAATTTGCTGCCTATTGCGGAATAGCTCCTTTCCCTAATCAATCTGGAACTAGTATTAGAGGAAAAACTAAAGTAAGTAGGCTAGCTCATCTGGATGGGAAGGCTTTACTTCATTTATGTGCAGTCTGTGCCATTCGTACCAATCCTGAACTTAGGGAGTACTATAAAAGAAGGCTTAAATCTGGGAAAAATAAGATGAGCACCATTAATATTATAAGAAATAAGCTCCTAGCCAGAGCGTTTGCTGTAGCGGGAAGAGGGACTCCTTATGTCGAAATTATGAAGTATGCCTCCTAGAATATAGAGCTTCTCTTATTGACTCTAACTTCATGGTAATGAACTTCTTTTCAAAGTTCTTTGGCCAGAGCATTCTCTTTACCTTTTTTGATAAAAAAATAATAACATTTAATCTTGGCCGACTGCATAATCAGGCTCATACTTCGCCTTTTTATAAGTCTTTCCCAATCTTAAATGTGATACATACGACCTTATCAAAAAAGGTAACAGCGAGGGCGCTATGGGAAGTAAGTCACAAAAGAAAAAGCATAGTCGTAGCTGCAGTACCTTCTACGAAGTGTTCGTCTACTTCAAAAAAGGAAAACGCTCAAGATATAAAAAGTAAATCATCTTCTTTTTTTTTCAATAGCACCTCTCACTATAGAAGAAATTTATTTTAAAAGATTTGTTTTTAACATAGGATACTCTACGGGAAGTAAATCTAAAAAAATCAGAGAATGTGTTCAGATGCAAAAATAATCTCAGAGAAAATGGAAAACGCTCGAGATACAATAAGTAAATCTGAAAAATATCTTGTCTCAAAAATTCATTTTTTTAAAGAAAATTACTCCCCGTAGCTTTTTCTTGCCAAATTTTCGAAAACCAAGATCATCCTGTTTTTTGCCGGAGCATCATTAAAGGCTATTTGATATGAAATTATAAGAACGCCATTTTAAAAAGCGATAAATTGAATTATTTCTACTTAAAACTTATTTTAAGCTATTGTTATTCAATTATTTAGATCAATTGCTATATTTAGTTGATAAATTGTCAGTACAAAGGAGATAAAAGAAAAAAGAGTCTTGGAAAACAAGAATATATATATCCGGGTTGCCACCCAATATTATAAATTGGTAAATACTCCGAACATTTCCGGAGTGGTGAATCAATCCCTGGTGCCATGGAATATTGAAACGATCCGGCAGGACCATGGAAAAACTTTTCTTGCAGCCATTCCAAAATTTGATGGTTTTACTTGTGTTCCAGACCATCTGAATTTTCAATCCTCCTTCCAAAACTTTTACAATACGTATGCGCCCTTGAGCCATGAATTAAAAGAGGGCCCTTGTACGGTCTCTTTAAATTTTGTGAAACACATCTTTGGTAATCATTACGAACTTGGCCTGGATTACCTTCAACTGTTATTTACCAAGCCTATTCAAATATTGCCCATTCTTTGCCTGGTGTCTCGGGAACGCTCCACAGGAAAGAGTACTTTTCTAAAATGGCTTAAACTCATTTTTGAGAGCAATCTCACCTATCTTACCAATGACAGCTTCACCAGTCAGTTCAACGCTGATTGGGCTAACAAGCTCCTGATCTGTATCGATGAAGTGTTGTTCAATAAAGAAGAGTTAACCGAAAGGATCAAATACCTGAGCACCACCAATGTAAATAAACTGGAGGCAAAAGGGAAAGACAAACGGGAAGTAGAATTCTTCGGGAAGTTCATCCTCTGCAGCAATAATGAAGAGAATTTTATTAAAATCGACCACCATGAAACCCGCTTCTGGGTACTACAGGTACCAGTGTTAAAAAAAGAACAAACAGAATTCCTGGAGACTCTTGCCGAAGAAATTCCTTCCTTTCTGCACTTCCTGAAAAATAGAAAGCTCCATTCCAAACATCAAACCCGTATGTGGTTTTCTGCTGATCAAATAGATACTCCTGCTTTAAAAAGACTTGTGCAGAACAACCGCAATCGGGTGGAAAGGGAACTGGCCGGAATCCTTCTTACGATCATGGAGGACCATGACTTGGAATCATTGGACCTTTGTCCCATGGATGCCTATAACGCCATAAATAGATCGAGGCTTCGTTTCGATCTTACCCAGATCCGCAATATCCTGAAAAAGGATTGGAAACTGGAAAACCAAAGCAACTCCAACCGCTATCAAAAATTACTACTGTGGGGAGATGGCTCTACTACATTCAGAGAAGCTAAAGGACGCTATTTCACTATAAACAAAAGTTTCCTCCTGGAGAATTTTGAGGATCTCAAAAATCCCTGAACTCCTTCTTCTGGGGAAAAATGATGAAATGATGACAAAACGATGACAGGGAAACTCCAGTATTTTCGGGAAGTTTCAGCTGCTGTCATCGTTTCATCAAAATGAAGACTGCTTTTGAAAGAAAAACTTTGAATCTTTTTTATTTTTTTGATGAATTGATGACAAAGTAAGATAAGACCAGTAATAGCAAGGGTTCCGGCTGTCATCATTTTGTCATCAAACTGTCATCAAAAATAAAATGATGACAAAAAGGACTCAACAGTGTTCTTTCTATAAAGAGCTACAATCTGACGTAAATAATATGCTGATGAAAACAAAAAAAATGAACTGTGAAACAGCACGTAACATTTGCATTATCAAAACCCTTGAAAACCTGGGACATTTTCCCAGCCGGAAAACGGAAAAAGAAGCCTGGTTCCTAAGTCCTCTGCGAAAAGAAACTAAAGCCTCTTTCAAAATTTCCTTTAGACTAAACAGGTGGTACGACTTCGGTATCGGGAAAGGAGGAAACGTGATCGACCTGGTATGCCTTATTTTGAATTGTTCCGTAGCAGAAGCACTGGCTTATTTGTCAGATGGGATTCCTGTTTCTAATTCTCCTCTGAATAGCCAAGTCAGAACTAGTGGAATAGAACCTTCAAATAGAGTTTTGGAGATCTTACCAATAGAACATAAAATGCTCAAGAAATATCTTCAAATTCGCAATATCCCGGTTGAAGTAGCAAAGGTCTACTGCAAGGAAATCTGGTATATATCGAATGGTAAAAGATTCTTTGCCCTGGGCCTGAAGAACCATTTAGGAGGCTGGGAGCTCCGCAACCTTTACTTCAAAACCTCCACACCACCTAAAAGTTATTCATATCTCAGTAAAGGGAAAGAACATCTTACAGTACTGGAAGGAATGTTTGATCTTCTGTCTTTAGCAATTATCAATCCCGAAGAAGTTGAAAATGCTGATCTATTGATTCTGAATTCTCTGTCTTTTTTACCTGAAGTCCTTGTGATTTTTACCCACTACTCAACTGTGACATTATACCTGGACCGCGACTCCGCCGGAATTAAAGCAACAGAAAATATTCTAAGAATCATACCTAATTGTAAGGATGGGAGTTCGTTATGCGCAGGCCATAAAGACTTGAATGAAAAACTTGTTAATGGCACCCATGACAGGAAGTATAAACCATTAAAAACCAAATCAGGCTAATGACTTATTTCTACTTTTTTGAGTAGCAAAGCAAGATGTGTCATTGTCATGACAATCTTGCTTTGCGCCCGGAGGTTGCAAAGACTGAAAACTAAAAAAATGAAACGAGAATTCATCCAAATCCGCTGCTCGATTTACGAGAAAAAGCTACTCAAAAAAAGAGCGGCCAGGGCAGGAATTTCTCTTTCAGAGTATCTCCGTTCCACCGCTTTTGAAAGAAATATTGTTGAGAGAATTACTCCGGAACAACTGGAATTTTACCGGTTACTCGTGCAGTACAAAACTAACTTTTCCAGAATCAGCAGCATGTTTAAAAATCGAGATCCTCAGCTAGCTGCGACTGTAAAAAGTCTGGCTGAAGATATAAGAACCCACTTAAAAAAATTTAGAAAATGATTGGGAAGGGACACTCCATATCTCGTACAAGAGAATCTATAGCATATGGCTGGAACCAGGAGAAAGATGCCGAAGTAGTTCTTAAAGAATTTTTGGCAGGTGATACACCGCAGGAGATTGCCGAAGAATTTAAGATCATACAGTCACAAAATAACAGATGCATCAATAACACTTTAAGCTTTGTAGTGAGTCCCACCATAGAAGACGGAAAGAATATGACTCGGAAAGATCTTGGAGAAGTAGCCATGCGATTCTTGACGGAGATGAGCCTAAAAAACCACCAGGCAATTTCCTTTGTCCATAGAGATAAAGAACACACCCATATACATATCTATGTGAATCGCATAAGTATGACAGGAGAGACATATAAAGATAATTTTATTGGAAAGCGAAGTCAAATTGCTGCGGATAACGTGGCCAGGGAGATGGGACTCACGAGGGTAAGGGAAGTGCAACAGGATAAGCTTCTGGAGCTAAAACAACATCGCATGGAAGTTCAGAATATTCATGAAAGGGTTTTGCAGGTCAGACCGAAGTCATTGGATGAATACATTAAAAGAATGCAGGAGCATCGGGTGACGGTGATCTCATCGTTCAACAAATCGAATCAGCTGCAGGGTTTCCGGTTCGAATTTAAAGGAATAAACCTAAAGGGAAGCGAGATACACCGGTCTATGACTGGCAGTAAAATTGTCCTTGGAATAAGCCAGAATAATAGCTTCACTAAATTAAAAGATGCACCAAAGTCTTTGCAGTTGGCCAGTAATACAATTCAACTTAGTACCGGCTTCATAAATAAAATGGTAAGGGATTTGGTGAAGCAAACTATAAAAAGGGCACTGGATACAGGCGTAGGATTTTAAAACAAAGAAAGATGAAGAAACTAGATGAAATCATGGAGCTCATGGCTGATGAAATGCAAGACTTCCAAAAGGGTCTTTTGCAAATGAAAAAAATGAATGAAGATCTCAGCACCCGGAGCATTCCTATTACTACTGAGGTATTAGAAAAACAGTTAAAGTTTTTCTTTCAAAAGCAACAAGAAAAGGAAGCAATAGCCACGGAAAGACTAACTGTTATTGATGTTAAACTAAAAAATGCCTATATACTCCCTAAAAATTTAGGCATGATGTTAGGAAGTCTTCTGATCCTACTCGTCAGCTTGATTGGTTATCTCAGTTTTGAATTAATAACATTAAAAGACGCAGAAATAGAGGAGAGGCTAACGAGGTCGTATAGCACCTATCTCCAAGAATATCCTAAACAGAAAAAAAGCTTATGAGAACTGACGGTTGGACCAGAACATTTCATACCGCCAATGCTGTTCTTTAAGCTAAACCAACATAGCTATAATCAGGTGGTCTCGGGTTCGATCCCAGGTGGGGTCACAGGAAGAAACCGTAATGCTTGTGATAATTAGCAATTTACGGTTTATTTATTTTCAAGACTGTACGATTATTTTGCCCATTTGTTTGATTTTTTTATAAAAATAGTTTTTCCGATAGTTATTGTTTCCTCTCGCTGTAGCCATTGTGTCCGGACTACAAAAGATTTTTGTTTTTACACGACTAAACTTTCCATTGAATAAAAACAATTAGAGAAATTACTGCTGGCCAAGAAAGGAGAAGTTCAAAAGTTGTTTCAGGAAAAGTGGGAGATTGGACTAAATAAGCAAAAGCAAAGAGGAAGAGGACAGGAGGGATTCCTGCTGAAAGGAACAATCCTCTCAGATCTCACGCTCTTTCCTGAATTCGTGCTGGAAACATTTTTTATTTCTTATAGGAGCAGTTGAAACCGCTTTTTCATGTTGCTGTTGCACTGCTGTTGTAATAAACGGTTGGAGCTCTTGTTGCTAAAATACGGGCTTTTTGCTAAAGAATAAAAATAAAATGTTTATGCTAAAATAGCCACTGCCAACGTTGATCAACTAATATTTGCTCAATTTCTTAAAATAATACTCGTTATTTTTCAGGATTTTTTTCTATAAGTCCATAATATGCATGAGTTTCCCTATAACTTTTAACTACGTCTTCACAAAGGCTGAAGGTTGTTTAACAGCATTTAAACTTTTTGGTGCACTTTTTCATTTATATTCTTTTTGTAGAATTTGAGAGCTAAAAAAGAGGATGTTATAGCTGGTTAGACCTGTGGTCAGGAAGAATTTTTCCCATCGGCTTCATTACCTAACTTTCAGAGTTCCCTTCTACTGTAAACCTGCTATTTAAAAGAATTTATGAAAATTAAATTATTTCCTCTTCTCGTTTTTGTCTTGATTATTCTTCATTCCTGTGGATCACCCAAACCACAATACGTCAACTCTTACTTATCAAATAAAACTAATTATCCCACAGGCCTGGAAAAGGTTAAATCATTCTATCTTATAGGGGATGCTGGATATAAGGTCGCTGATACTAACTCTTCAGGTTTAAAAGCACTTGAACATTACTTGGATTCAGTTTCCTCAGCCGAAGATTTTGTCGTTTTCTTAGGTGACAATACTCGCGCTGAGAATCTAATAGGTGAGAATCCTAAAGAACGACAAAGTGCAGAAAATTACCTGGATCAACAAATCAATGCAGTAAAAGGTTCTTCTGTTAGACCTGTCTTTATTCCCGGGGAGCTGGATTGGGACGAGAAAGGCATGGAGGGACTGGAGAAACAAGAAGAGTACCTAGAGGGAAAACTAGATCAATCGGATGTTTTCATGCCACGCAATGGTTGTCCGCTTCAATTTGTAGACATTTCCGATGAAGTTCACCTAATAATTCTGGATTCACAATGGTACATCAACAACTGGGATGATCACCCAACCATTAATGATGACTGTCCCGAAATCAAAACGCGGGAAGCCATGCTCGTTGAAATTGAAACGGAGCTAAAAAAGAACCAGAATAAAACCACCGTTTTTGCAATGCATCACCCTCTTTTCTCCAACGGGGTACATGGTGGAAATTTTTATTTATCTCCTTATTTAAAACCTTCTGAAAAGAAACTTCCCGTCCCTCTCATTGGATCTATGGCCATGTTGCTTCGTACAAGTGGAGGACTTTCTTCCCAGGATGTTCAGAATAGAAGGTATAGCGAGCTGTTGGACCGGCTGGAAACAATTTCTAAGAAATGGGGAAAAGTTGTTTTCGCATCCGGTCATGATCACTCCTTACAATATCTTGAAGAAGGTCATGTAAAACAAATAATCGCAGGGGCTGCTTCTACTTTTTCATATGCAGGATTAAGGAACAATGGCTTGTTTGCATATCCTGGAGAGGGGTTTGCCGTCTTTGACGTATTTGAAGATGGTTCTTCCTGGGTCAGCTTTTATGCTTCAAAACAAAATCAGCCTGTTCTACTTTATCAAAAGAAGGTTTACGAGGCTAATAGAACTTTTCCTATTGATACCTTATCTGAAACTTTCCCCGCCCTGGTTGAAAAGTCGGTATATCCGGAAAGAAAAGATGAAATTAAGCTATATGACAACATGTGGTTGGGAGATGGATATCGGGATCTTTTCCTGGAACCTGTCACTGTTCGTACTGCCGACCTGGATACGCTTTACGGCGGCCTCGAGCCGATGCGGATGGGGGGAGGAACTCAGACAAATTCCTTAAGAGTAAAAGACAGCTTAAATAGAGAGTATAACTTCAGAAAGATCAAAAAAGATCCACTTCAATTTATTCAGGCTGCACTCTATAAGAATAAACCTGTTACCGGGCTTTTCAACGGAACTCTTCTGGAGTCTTTGATCAGGGGTTTTTACACGGCTTCTCATCCTTATGGTTTCCTGGCCGTACCAACTTTGGCTGAAGCGGGGGAAGTTCTGCACACCAATCCAGAATTATATTATTTACCAAAACAACCACTTTTAGGGAATTATAATTTTGAGCACGGGGATGATCTTTACATGATAGAAGAGCGTCCCGAAGAACATTGGCTGGGATATGAAAGCTTTGGAGCACCTAATCATGATATTCAAAGTACAGAGGGACTTTTTGACCGTCTTCGAAGAGACGAACAGTACAGTGTTAACGAACCCGCTTATATAAGGTCCAGAATATTCGATATGCTCCTGGGAGATTGGGACAGGCATAACGATCAGTGGCGCTGGGCGGAAATAGAACTGGAAAATGGAGATAGAGTTTTTGAACCCATTCCCAGAGACCGGGACCAGGTCTTTTCTAATTATGATGGTATCCTGTTCAAATTCCTTCGTTCCCTGGGAGGACTGAGTGCTAAATTTTCTGCCTACGGAGAGGATATTGAGAATTTAGAGGCTTTCACACGTTCGGCCTTAACCCTGGATAGAAATCTTATTCAGAATCTAGATAAGGAAACGTGGATTTCCCAAGCTTCCTTTCTTCAGGAGAGACTAACGGATGAAAAAATAGAAGAAGCCTTCACCCATTTACCTGAAGAAATACAGGGTGAGAAAACTGACGAGTTGATTAAAAAGGTAAAAGGACGTCGAGATAATTTGGTAGGCATTGCTGAAAGGTATTATGACCTTCTAATAGAAGTTGCTATCCTTAGAGGTACCGATAAGGACGATTACATTGATGTTGAGAGACTGGAAGATGGAAGTACCAAAATTCGTATTTCGCGAAATAAGGATGGAGACAGGGACGAGGTGGTCGCAGAAAGAACATTTTACGAAGATCAGACCAAAGAAGTTATTGTCTATGGGCTGGACGATGATGATCAATTTTATGTGAAGGGAGTAGGGAAAAGTAATATCCTGGTGAGACTTGTTGGTGGGCAGGATAATGATTTTTATAAGATAGAAAATGGGAACTCACTCAAGATATATGACCATCGTTCCCAGGAAAATGCGGTAAAGGAAAAGAGCGGTGCCCGAACAGTTTTCACAGATGATTATTACGTTAATTTGTATAATCCAGATCGAAGGGATCCCACTGGGATGAGTATTGTACCCAGTTTTAGTTATAATCCCGATGATGGTTTCGTGCCAACTCTCAGTGGAACTTACACCTTCGGAAACCTTGTAAAATTTCCATTTAGAAGTCGACATGATCTAGAGGTGCGTTACTACTCCAGGACCAGGGGATTCGACTTGAGGTACGGGGGAGAATTTAAAAATTTCACCGGAAATTACAATTTTTACTTGGGTGTTTATTATTCCAGCCCAGGACATACAAGAAATTTCTTTGGCTTTGGAAATGACACGCAGAATTTCACAGAAGAACAAGGTTGGCCATATAACCGAATTAGGATTGAAGAAATAGCAGGAGAAGCAGGATGGACCCGTCAATCTCCAAATGGACACCATCTTAAATACTTGGCGACTTTTGAAAGTATAAGTGTTGAGGAAAAGCGGAATGACTTTCTTTTAGAAGAATTTACACCGGGTGAATCCATATTTGATCGGCAACTATTCGGAGGGTTAAAAGCCGTTTATAAATATGAAAATTATGATTCAAAATTGACCCCTACCAGCGGACTGAACCTTAGGCTTACAGGAGGTGGAAAAATGAATGTGGAGGCTACAGAAGAAATCTATGGCTATTTTCACCCTTATCTTGAGCTTTATAATGCTATTTCTAAGAATCGAAAGCTGGTACTTAACACCAAAATTCAGGGAACTGTAAATTTTGGAAATGATTACCAATTCTACCAGGCAGCCTCCCTCGGAGGTAATAATGGATTACGTGGCTACAGGCAACAACGTTTTTCAGGTAAACAGGCAGCGGCTGCAGGAGGAAATTTGATTTATAATTTTAACACACTTAAAACACCTGTCCTACCACTTTGGTTATCAGTGTTTGGAGGTTATGACATAGGTAGGGTTTGGTATCCGGGACAGGAGAGCAATACTTGGCATGACAGCTACGGCGGGGGGCTTAAAGTGAACGTTGCGGAGTTTCTTAAGGCTGAGTTTAGCACCTTCAAAAGTGACGAAGGATGGAGATTTACCTTCGGGCTAGGTATGAGGTTGTGAGCGGACTTGTAATTCTCTTCATAGTTAAGGGATCTTTTGTAAAGTCAGAGAACCTCTACCTTTTAAAGATATAGTTCTTATCCATGGGATGTTTTTCGAGGTGTCATAGCTATTTTTAATACTATGTTTAAGGGCCTCCCATCCTTTTTGATGTCTATGCTCTGCCACTTTTGCTAATAAAAGGTCAAGAGTTATTAGTTGTACCTTTAGTTCATTAATGTAAATTTTAGCCTCTGTGGTGTTTAGGTTGTAAATTTCTTTACACCCGGTACATCTATACTCGATTTTATGTTCATTGTCGTTCCAAAGCTGATAGTGCACTCCTTGACATATGGGACAAGCAGATAAATTCCTTTCTATCTTCTGGATTATGGCCTGTACTTTAGAATCCGCTTCCCATATTTCAGGATGATTTTCAACAAATTTCTCACACCTTATAGATTCGGCTATGAACTTTTTCTTCAGAAGAGTACCTACTAAATAAAGAAGAAAAAGAAATATTACAGAAAATGTTATCATGATTATAAAATATTTCAAATTTGAAACAATCTTTCTTTCTAAATAAGTCTATCACTCAAGATAAGATGTCACTCCTTAAAATAAATGACTTCAAGTTTGTCTAAGTAATTAAAATAGATTTAAATAGCTACTTATGTGATATTCGAAGTCTAATATTAACGATCAAATTTACCTCATTTTATTTCATTTTCCATATATTATAAATAAAAATGGAGATTCGAGAATTAGATTATGAGAAGGATATCGACGGATCCGTAAAGCTTTTTAATAGAAGTTTTGCCAATAAAATCACTAATGATTATTTCCAGTGGAAACATCAGGAAAATCCTTTTGGTCAATCTCTGGGTTTAGTGGCTATTGAAAAAAATAAGATTGTAGGCCTAAGAATGTTCATGAAGTGGAAATTTTCTAGAGGTCAGAATTTTATTCGGGCAGTTCGCCCTGTTGACACTTGTACGGATCCATCTTATAGGAGGCAAGGGTTATTCACACGTTTAAATGCTTATGGTTTAAAAAGGACAAAGGATGAACGTGACCTGATTTTTAACACTCCTAATCAAAACAGCATTCAGGGGAATTTGAAGATGGGTTGGAAAAAACTCGAACGAGAAATTAGATACAGGATTGGATTAGTAATACCTTTTAGTAAGAGGAAAACATTTGCTGTACTGGAGACAGAAAATGCTCTAGGACAGCTTCCTTACGAAAGGTACAATGGAGGTATACAGACATTTTTTTCTGCAGGTTATTTAAAATGGAGATATAGATTTTCCGAGTATAAAGTTGCAAAATTCATAGATCAAACCCTAGTAGTCTTTAAGGTAGAGAAAAGAAAAAATATAAAATTTGTAATTATTGAAGAAATTCGAGGAGCTCAGAACGAGGCTTCAAAATACCTCAATTCCATAGCTTTAAAATTTAATGCACCCCTTATTTATTATTTAAATAACAGGAAACTAAGTGGGTCAAAATTTTTAATTAGCTTAGATAGAGGTATACAGAATGTCGTTTACAAAGGAGACGAAAAAGGGAAGATTAAAGAAATCAATTTTTCGGCTGGAGATCTGGAGGGGGTCATCTAAATTTTACCCAATAAAATTTAATAATGCCTATTAACCCACTAAAAATGATCAACATTAAACACCTTAAGTCTTCTCATTTCTTTAATTTTCTTTTCAAATCGGTCCCTGAGATTGAAATAATAACAATTAATTGTTATAGATAGTTCTTTGCTTAAAATGTAATTTTGGGAGCCCATGCATGATTTTAACTTAACTTTCTTTAGCATTATAATGTCAAAGTGCGTTAAGGCTCCTTGACTTATAAAGGCTTAATAAAGCGAATTAGATCACTAGGAATTTTAATATGCTATTTTTTTGTAAATTGAGCTTAATCTTTCATATATAGAAGGTTTTAGTCAAGAAGAGGTGGAAATGGAAATTTTCACCTCTTTTGTCTTATAATGATCCTCCTGAGTTTTTATATTTTCTACTGGTGTCACCGCGGAACAATTTTTGTTCAATTTTTACACATAACATTATAGTTTATAATAGTATTATGGATCCAGACCCCGAACATTGCAGCAATAGTATATTTAGCGGAGGTGTCAACCCCGCTTTTCAGAACAATTTTTGTTCAGACTACCCAAGGCTTCATAATCCAAAAGTGAGTGAATTAATTAAAATTATATTTTTTAATTAATGACGCTTCTCTTCATATATTTATTTATAGCTCTTTTTACTTCTTTTTTATGTTCTATAGCAGAGGCTGTTTTATTATCCACACCAGTTTCTTACGTGAAAGCTAAAATGGAATTAGGTAGTAAAAGCGCAAAAAATTTCCTGATCTTAAAGGAAGATGTGGACAGACCTCTTTCTGCTATTCTTTCTTTGAATACAGTGGCTCATACAGTCGGTGCAGCCGGTGTGGGCGCACAAGCCACAATAGTTTTTGGGGAAGCCTACTTTGGAGTCGTTTCAGCAGTTCTAACCATACTGATACTTGTACTGACCGAAATCATACCGAAAACGCTTGGAGCCAATTTTAGTAGAGAATTAATGGGAATTACGACTAAAATAATAAGGGGGATGATTGCGATTACTTACCCTCTGGTGATCATGTCAATGTTCCTTACCCGATATTTATCAAGAAAAGAAAAGGAGCTAACAACCAGCCGAGAAGAAATCTCTGCTTTAGCATCCATAGGTACTGAAGAAGGAATTTTTGGTGATAAAGAGAACAAAATAATTCAAAACCTGATTAGGCTAAAAACCATTCGCCTTTCTGAAATTATGACCCCTAGGATTGTGGTAATAGTAGCCAACGAGAATATGCCCTTACAGGAGTTCCTCATAAATAAGGAATTTTTGCATTTTTCCCGTATCCCGGTATATCAGGGCAGCAGGGATAACATTACTGGATACGTCTTTCGAGAGCAGGTATTTGAAAAATTAGCTGAAGATCAATTCGATCTCAAATTAAAAGATCTTAAGAGGAATATCTCGACTTTTCCTGAAACAGACACTCTCTTTAGAATTTGGGAGGAGCTACTGCATAAGAAAGAACAAATTTCTTTAGTTGTAGACGAATACGGTGGTATGGACGGTATCGTAACCCTGGAAGATATTATCGAAACCTTATTAGGTTTTGAAATTGTTGATGAAAAAGATCGCGTTGAAGATATGCAACAGTATGCCATGGAAAAATGGAAAGCCAAACAGAAAAAATATCAGCTACTAATTGATAATTATGAGGAAAATGTTCAGGATTCTTCCCGGTATTAATAGTATTGCCCTTTCACGGTAGACCAAAGTAATTTATAGCACCCAGAATTATTAAGACAATACCGGCAAAGATTTGTACATATTTCCCTACATTATTTTTGATGTATTTACCGCCTTTTAGCCCTGTAAAAGTAAATACCATAGAGCAAAAGGCTATAAATAAGGCTAACCTTAGGGGATTAATATCTCTTAATCCGAGACTAAATCCTACTAGCAAATTGTCAACACTTAGGCCCAACGCGATTAATATTAGTCCTTTTATGGAGGTTATATATTCTATAGAAGTATCTTTTTTGGTTTTATCCTTTAAAGATGAGTAAATGGTGTATAATCCCAGGCCGACCAATATTAAAGTGCCTACAATACTGGCGTAATCAGCGATTAAGGAACTTATAAGGCGTCCAATTAGCAATCCAACAAGAGGTATGGTAAATTCCGTAAGAGTAAAAATCACTACTATCCTTAAATGATATTTGCTCGTGCCTAAAGCCCCTAAACCGAATGCAAATGCCAAGTTGTTTGAAGCAATGACTATTCCCAGGAGTATTAGGTCAATGGTGGTCATTAATTACCCTTTTTATTTTTTTTGTTTTGCTTCGAACAAATATAGATGAAACCTGGAAAAATGATGGAATGTTGGTTCTTAAGAGGTAAAAAACCCCACTCTCATTTCCAGTCCTTTAATTTTATTGTAACCTTAACAGCGGTTTTGTTCTTAATCAGTAACTTTAAAATAAATTTTCCATGGAGTTATTGATTCTATATGCAGTTTTATCAATTTTCTTTTCTTTTTTGTGTTCAATACTTGAGGCCGCTTTATTAAGTTTTACACCTTCTTATATAAAGATGAAAAAACAAGAGGGAAAGAAGTTCGCCGAAACCCTTGCCAGGTTTAAAAGAAATATTGATCGTCCTCTTATTGCCATTCTTACAGTTAATACTATAGCTCACACTGTCGGGGCTATAATGGTGGGGGTTCAGGCAGAAAAAGCGTTTGGTGACGGAACAAATGCAGTGGCAATAGTTTCAGCTTTAATGACATTAGCAATTCTGGTTCTTTCTGAAATAATACCTAAGACCATCGGAGCAACTTACTGGCAAAGTCTGGGAAACTTTACAGCGAAAGCATTAAAAGCTCTCATTTTTCCATTGAAATATACGGGAATACTTTGGTTAATGATGCTGACCACAAAAGCGATTGGTAAATCGGCTCATGTTAGTACAATGAGTAGGGAGGAATTTATTGCTATTGCGGATGTGGCGGAAGATGAAGGCGTGTTTGAGCAAAATGAGTCTACTATTTTAAAAAATCTTTTAATTTTCCGCTCTATAGAAGCAAAAGATGTGATGACGCCCTTTTCGGTTGCGAAAATTGAAAATGAAGAAACTTCCATCGAAGATTTCTTTCATGAAAACAGAAATCTTAAATTTTCAAGAATCCCTATATATAAAGATTCACCTAATAACATTTCGGGGTTTGTTTTAAAAGATGATCTCCTGGAAGAAATGATAGATAAAAAAGGACCTGAGCCATTAAGTATCCTGAGGAGAGATCTTCCTGCTATCACTAGAGAAATGCCCATTCCTAATCTATTTGATAGATTTATTAAAACTAGAACACATATCGCAATGGTAGTAGATGAATATGGAAACACTATTGGTCTAGTGACTATGGAAGATATTATAGAGACTTTATTAGGATTGGAAATAATGGATGAAAGTGATAGTATTGAAGATATGCAAAAACTTGCCAGAAAAAAATGGGAAGAACGTGCTAGAAAGATGGGTATTCTTTCATTAGATGGGGACAATTCAAATTCATCAAAATAGAAGTTTTTCTAATATCATATACATCAAAGTACCTCCTAAAAGAAATCCAATCATTAAACCAGAGAAAAAAATTCCTTTCTCACTGTAGAATGTTTTTTCGAAAAAGGAATGAAAACTTCTCTCTTTACTTGACCGCATATACTTTATTGTACCAACTTCTATGGCTTCTGTATAATTTTCACCAGGATACCAATATTTCGAATTTTCATTTTTACTCTGAATAAGAATTTTATGTTTTTTGAGAAGACTAAGAACATGATTATAAATTGGGTTTCCTTTCCTGTTCTTAAACCTCCCAAAATTATTTATTTCCTGAAGAATTTCATTCAAAGCACGAACTTTTAGGGCTTTATTTTTCATTTTTTCATTTCGATTTTAAGAAGAAAGGAATGGTTTAAAAGAATTTGAAGTAGTGTTTCGGAAATTTCCATTATACCATGTTTTTTTCTCTAATAAATTAAAAACCATATGATAACTGCGCAAATCCCGAAAATAATTATTACTATAAAAGTTGTTCTACAACTTTCATAAAAGCTTTTAAGTTTTTCTCTTCTCCGCCTCCTCTGCATGTTAATAGAATTGTGTTTAATCGAAATTTTTAAATTAGATTAATTTACCAATTTTTTAAAAGAGAATTAAAAATATTTGTTTAGAGGAATAGAATTAGGAATATGTAGGAACAGTATTTGTTTTATGTTATAAAATTAATTTGCTTTAAATATGAAACAGACGGAAACAAATCTGGACCCTTTAGAAGATTCCAGAGAAATACGAGTATCAATAATGATTAAAACCTGCGTTATGGAGGAGATTAAAAGGATTGCCGAATTAGAAGATAGTTCTCCAAAAGATTTAATAAATAAAGCTTTGCTTAGGAAAATTAGGGATTTTAGAAAAAACCATGATACAGGTACGATTACCTAATTCAGAAAGCGTGTAAAGGTATTATATATCTATTTTTTCTATATTTAAGCATCATAAGGAGGGTGGTTAGGGGGAAATGCGGTGGTAACCTGTGTTCGCTCTTTTCTGTTCTCTATTTAGAGAAATTTACAATGATATTTATATCACCCCGTCAGACTGGATCCCCCGTCAGATTGGACTTTGCACACTTTTTTTAAATTTTGGATCCTCTGATGCCCCTTAAACTTAGTGAAGGATTAGAAATGACAATATTAAAGGATTTTTGTTAACTAACTTTATCCTTGACCTTTTTAAAGAAATACACTAGAACTATTGCTGCTATTATAAAAAGAACTACCCCAGCCAAAAAACCAATTACTTCCAATACTAGTGTTAAAACTGCAATTAGACCTAATATTAATATTGCAGCAATAATGATTCCTGTCGTTTTCATAGATATGTATGTTTTGAAATTTTTAAAAAATCTAACATAACAAATCAGTGGCTGATTTATCTAAAAAGAAATATAAACTTCTTTAGCGCTGGATAATATTCTCATTTATCTTAAGTCAAAAAGAACCAATCCCTGTCCTACTATTGCTGCTCGTTCCAAAATGCTACGTTCAATTTTAGCTACATTCCGCATGACAATTTGGGAGCCCGATTTTACACTTTGATAAGCAATATTTATTATTTCGGTTTCTGATCGACCATTAATATCAATAATCATAACTCCATCGGCTGAAGAAGTTTGAGCAAAAAACTGGTTATCTTCCATTTATTCAAATAGTTATAGTAAATACTAAATAAAAAATAATATGGTTATGTTTAATATGTAGATCAAAGCATTCACAAGTAATTAGAATAATCTAAGGAAATAGATGATACGTTGTGAGCTGAGCCAGGATAAAGTTATCGATGAAATATTGACTGGAACTCAATTTCTGCAAACTTCATTTTCTTATTTGGTCCCATAACCAAATAACCTTCATCGTCGGTAGGAAATCCTTGGTCGACATGTTTATCTATCACCATGGAATCTTCAGTAGTTAATACCCAAAATGTTTTAATTTCTCCTTGGGAAGTCTTTTTTGCAATAATACATTGATGCCATTGCTTTTTCCCAGATTTAAATTCCAAAATTATTTTAATACTCTTTTTGAACTCCTTAATTTCAAATGCTACAGGATTATGTGGAGTTAAATTTCCTATGTTAGTGGTGAGTTCTTTTCTTTCATTCACCTTATCATTTTCACCATTTTCGTAAGTAATCATTTTTTCAATCTCCAAATCAGGAATTGTTTCTTTTCCATTCAGCGTTATCAATACGACTGACGAAGAATCATCTTCTTTAACTATGTGAGCTTGGGGATAGCTGTAAATTCCTCTTGATGTTAATTCTTCAGATAATTGGCCAATCTTAATTTTTAAGGCTCTAATTGTATCTGATTTTTCTTTCACAATGCTTAGCACATCATCCTCCATTTCTATTCTTTCTGTTCTGGAACCTAAATAAAAAGCAAGTGTTGCTGACCCTATTAGCAATATAGCCCAAATAATTTCACTTTTTACCTTCATAAGAAACTTAGAGAATTGACAGCCAAGATAAGTTTATTAACTGTTTTTATAGCAGCATCTTAAAGTAAATTAGACAAAAAAGAATTGAAAATACACAAAGATGCTATAGTTTTTATCTGTATTAGTTACATCACCAATAGGTAAAAACAATGACTGAAACAGCAATTATAATCGGAAGATGTTCAACAACAGAAAAGAAACAGGATGTTCAAATGCAATTACAGGAACTTCAGGAGAAATATAATAACCGCTTCGATATCGTTGAGGTTAAAGCTTATTACATGAGCGGTACCATGAACCAGAAGATTAACCAAGATATTTTAAACCTTGTTAAAGAACTCAATATTCAGAACATTATGGTTAGCGAATTAGCAGGATAAGCCGTAAAGTTGTTGATTTTCTTCAGTTTGTTGAGGTCACCAACGATATCGGAGTTAATATTGTTATCGATAATCACGGGCTGTCGACATTGAATTCCGACAAGTCGGTAAATTTATTGACCCAGACCATGTTAACCATTGGAGCCAGTTTTGCGAGTATGGAGTTAAAACAAACCATGGAAAGAATGAATAGTGGCGAAAAAAGTACATAAAGGACGGTGGCAAATTAGGCCCCACAGTGAGGGACCAACTGAGACACCTCACCAATTTCTGACCAAACACCGTGATGTGGTGAAATATATAAAGGCTGGGCAATCTATTAGAAATACCATGACCTTGATCTCAGAAAGTAGTGGAACTATTCAAAAAGTGAAGCGGTTTTTAGATTAGTTCTCTTAAATTACTGATTAATTATTAAAGAATCCTTAATTTTTTTATTTATTTTCATAGTGACTCCAAGCATGTTGAGAATAATAAACACGAGGAAAAGAAAGGTAAGTCTGATACTTTTTGTAATCGCCCTTTTTACAATTTATCTTTTGTGGTTCTCAAAACTTCCAGCTCCCCACCAATACATCCATTTAAGACTATTCGGAGGAGGATGTTGTTAAAGATGTAAAAGTAATAAGAAACTCTACATGTATTGGGGAGTTTAAAATGAGAGGGACCAGAGAATGGAGAATAAATGAAAACGGTAAAACTCTTCATTTTACCAACCCTGATGGAACCCTAAGTAGCTCTGTAATTGAAAAGTTGGATGATAATACTCTAATCCTTCAATGGAATCAAGACGCCTATGCGTTCGAGTCTTGGAAGTATAGGGTTGTATTCAAAAGAAAAAAGTAATCATTCTTTGGTGAAACTTCTTCAACTAAATCTTAGGTTTTGTCAATCAACTTCACTTATACTAATCGTTGTACGGTAAAACATATCGATTCCATTATTAAATCTCTTTTTATTTTTTTAAAAGTCAAATTATCAGGTATTGAAATTAATAAGATAGCCCCCTTGCTTTATGGGCGAAGGGGGCATCTAACTAACCAACCAAGTTTCGGAAGGAAAAGGGATGCTGTGTTCATAATTCAAATTTTTAAAATTGAATCATCCAAGCCTAAAGCCTTAAAAATTTCTCGTTCTTCTTCTTTTTGAACTTCAACGGCTGGTTTAGTTTTTTCCATACTGCTTTCAACAACATAAACTTCCTCATCCTTAGTATCAAAAAGTAAAAGCCGTACATTAAAACCCATTCCTTTTTTAAGGTCATAAGAGGTATAACTATCGGGAGAATATTTCCCCCGTAAATTTAGTAGTTCATCTAAATAAATTCGAGTAGCCACGATCCTGCTCATTGAAAGATCATTTTCCTTAATTTCATTAATAACAGTAATAACATCCTCTTCTGTAGGTCGGTGACTTATTTTTTCTATTCTGTAGAAAAATCTGGTGTGCTTCAAAATTTAGAAATATTAGTTAGTCCGTCTACTACAAATACTGTTCCGAGGACCGGGTTAAAAAATTTGAAACCATAATATTCTATCAAAAGAATGTTTTTAAGGTCATTAAGTAAATAGGACTTCTATGTGAATTTTCTTCCTGCATATGGTTACACGCCTTATCTGCTTTAACATAGAATTTAAAAAAATAGAAAGCTTATTTTATATTTTGGGAAAATTAAAATAAAATCCCCTAAATGAAATTCTTAAATATTCTTTTCCTGTTATTAGTTAGCCATGTCATTCATTCACAATCTACAGACAATTTACAATATCCCGATCATAAAGAATACCTTCAATCTTTTTATCTGGTGGGAGACAGTGGTTCACAAAGCAGTAATGACCCTAATTCCTCTGTAGCAGCTTTGAATTCTTTTTTAAATTCCGCAGCCAATGTCAGGGATGAAAAGAACAGTTTTTTAATTTTCTTAGGTGATAATTTCGACGAGAATCTGGTACTTCCCTGGGAAGATCAACTTTTGAAGATGAAAGATTTTTCGGGAAAATTTGTATTTGTTCCCGGAGAAAATGAATGGGCTGAAGGGATCTACGGATTAAAAGATACTCAAGATTATTTAGAGGACAATATGGAAGAGAAAAAAGTAATCTCCCCCACCCCCGGTTGTTCTTTTTCTTTTGTAGATATTTCTGATGATGTTCATCTGATCGTATTGGATTCTCAGTGGTTCCTGGAAGACTGGAATGATCATCCTTTAATTAATGACGATTGTTCAGAGATAAAAACTCGTGAGGAGCTATTTGTAGAAATTGAAACAGAACTTAAGAAAAACCAGAATAAGACAACTGTTTTTGCACTGCACCACCCTTTAATTTCAAATGGAATCCATGGTGGGAAGTTTGGATGGTCATCGTATATCGATCCCGAAAAGAAGTCTGTTCCTATTCCAGTGATTGGACAGTTAATCAACCTGATCAGAACTAGTGGAGGAATCTCTATTCAAGATGCAGGAAATCCTTATTATGCTTCATTCATTGATCGTTTAAGAACGATAGCCACGAAATGGGGGAAGGTAGTATTTGTTTCAGGGCATGATCATTCCCTCCAGTATTTGGAGGATGATTATATAAAACAGGTGGTTTCAGGTTCAGGTGCCACGACATCCTATGTTAAAGGTACAGAGAGTAGTTTTTTATCAGAAGCCAAAAAAGGTTTTGCGGTTTTAGACGTTTTTAAAGACGGATCCTCCTGGATCAGTTTTTACAGTAGTGAAAATAATGAAGCGGAACTTATATATCAGAGAGAGGTCTTTGAAAAAAATATTGAGTTTGCCCTGGATAGTCTCCCTTCAAGTTTTCCTATTGAATATAGAACTTCTGTTTATGGAAAAGATGAAACAGAAAAAACAAAATTTTACAAAGATCTTTGGGGTGAGCGTTACAGGAAATTGTATGAACAACAGGTAGATATTCCTGTTGCTGATCTAGATACCTTATATGGTGGTTTAATTCCTATGAGAATGGGAGGAGGTAATCAAACGAATTCTCTAAGAGTAAAAGATTCTCTTAACAGGGAGTACAACTTTAGGATGCTTCGAAAGGATGCCGTACAATTTTTACAGGCAACAGCTTATAAGGATAAACCTGTGGAAGAAGCCTTTGAAAACACCTTTGCTGAGGAGATGATACAGGATTTTTACACCGCCTCCCATCCCTTTGCATTTCTTGCAATTCCAACTCTTGCAGATGCTGCAGGAGTACTACACACCAATCCTGAAATATATTATTTGCCCAAACAGGAGGGCCTGGGCGAATATAATTCCGTACATGGTAATGAAATTTACATGATTGAAGAAAGACCTGAGGAACACTGGTTGGGCCATGAAAGTTTTGGCTCTCCAAATCACGATATTCAAAGTACAGCCGGAATGTTTGACAGGTTAAGAAGGGATGAAAAATATAAACTCGATGAAAAAGCATATATTAGGGCGAGGATCTTTGATATGCTGATAGGGGATTGGGATAGGCATAATGATCAATGGAGATGGGCGGAGATAGAACAAGAAAACGGGGATCGAATCTTCAAGCCTATTCCCAGGGACAGGGATCAGGTTTTCTCGAACTTTGACGGTTCTGTGTTCAATAACCTACGTGGAATAATTGGGTTTTTAAATCAATTTGGCAGGTACAGTGAAGACATTGGGGATGTGGAATGGTTCAATAGATCTGCTGCAAATCTTGATCGCGCTCTACTCCAGGATAGCGGCAAAGAAGAATGGTTGGAACAGGCTAAAATTTTACAACGAGAGATTACTGACGAGGTGATCAGGGAGGCCTTCACCAAACTTCCTCAGGAAACACAGGGAGAAACAACAGAAGAGATTATAGAAAAGTTCAAGGGAAGAAAAGCCAATCTGGTGGATATTGTAGCTCGTTACTATAGAGGTCTGGCCGAGGTTGCCATAATAACGGGAACAGATAAAGATGATTATATTGATGTTACCAGGCTTCCGGGAGGAAATACCAGTGTAAGAATTTCCAGAAACAAAGATGGGGAAAGAGATGAGATAGTAAACGAACGGATATTAAATAAAGAAGAAACTAAAGAAGTCTGGGTATATGGGCTTGACGACGACGATGAGTTTTTCGTGACAGGAGAGAAAAACGGAGATATTAAGGTAAAGTTGATCGGAGGTCAGAATAATGATATCTATAATCTTCAGCAGGGGGAGGGAATAAAAGTATACGATTATAAAACCAAGCCCAATACTTTTCAAGAAAACAATGGAGCCAAGATTTATCGAACTGATAACTATGACATAAATGTGTACAACAAGAACCTTAAGATATCGAATAAGAACAGTTTTCTACCTTACGTAGGATACAATCCTGATGACGGTGTAATTTTAGGTTTTCGAAATCAATATACTGTCAATAGTCTTGTGCGCAAACCTTTTACTTCGAGACACTCTTTGAGCGGCGGTTATTTTTTTGCTACTCAGGGCTTTGAAGTCTCTTACGAGGGCGAATTTGCTCACCCGGAAAGGAAATATAACCTAGCTGTTGGAGCATATTTTTCCAGTCCTCGGAATACCACAAACTTTTTTGGATTTGGCAATGAAACACCCAATATTACTGAAGAATATTCCCAAGATTTTAATCGGGTTCGGATAAGTAAATTAGGAGGGGAATTAGGTTTGGTCAAGAGAGGAAAGTATGGAAGTTTTATAAAATTCAGAGCTTTTCTTGAAGGTGTTAAAGTGGAGGATACTCCAAACAGATTCATTACAGAAGATTTTTCTGAAGAGTCAGAAATCTTTAAAAGGTCTTATTATAGTGGGTTGGAAGGAAGATATGAATACGAGAGTCTCAATAGTGCAATAAATCCTTCAAAAGGTTTAAGGTTTAAAATAACTGCGGGTGGAAAATCTGATATTGAAGAAGTTTCCAAAACTTTTCTATACCTAAATCCTTTCTTGGATTTATTTACTCCTTTATCCGATGATGATAAGTTAGTTTTAAATCCCAAAATAAGGGCAGAATTAAACTTCTTTGATGAATTTGAATTTTACAACGCTGCAACTTTAGGCGGTAAAAACGGGTTGAGAGGTTTCAGGCATGAGAGGTTCACTGGGTCTAAAGCTTTTTCTGCCGGGTCCGATTTAAGATACACCTTTGATCCTATTAAAAACAACTTTTTGCCCCTCCAAATGGGTGTTCTGGGAGGTTATGAATTAGGAAGGGTCTGGGCTTCAAATGAAGATAGTGAAACCTGGCATCAAAGTTATGGAGGTGGATTGTGGTTAACTGTAGCCCAGGCTGCCGCAGCAGATTTTAATTTATTTCACAGTAAAGAAGGTTTCAGATTCTCATTTGGATTAACATTCGGTCTTTAAAATTTAAAATGATGGTTAAACACCTGCGTTCATTTTTCCTTATTGTAATAGTGAGTCTGAGTATTTTAATGACCCTGTTAGGTGTTCTTTCACTTATTCATGATATCTCTTTTTGGTTTATTAAAATTTTGGATTTTCCCCGGGTTCAATATTTAATAATATCTGTTCTCTGCCTCATCCTTTTATTTATTCTTAAAAGAAATTGGAATATAGGTTATGCACTTCTTGTCATAGGCCTTTTAACCGCGATCATTATCCATTCAATTAAGGTGAGCCCTTATTTTTTTGGAGAAAAAGTGGTTCCTGATGCGGAAAATTTAGTCGGGGATGAGTCCTCTGTAAAAATAATTATAGCGAATGTTCTAGTGACAAATCGAAGTTCGGATAAGTTGATAGCACTTATAGATGAAAATCATCCAGATATTGTTTTGGCTATGGAAACAGATGATTGGTGGGCAGAGCAGCTAGATGTTTTACAGAAAGCTTTCCCATATAAAATGGAGTACCCTCTTGAAAATGCTTATGGAATGGTTCTTTACTCTAAATTACCTTTAAAAAATTCGAACATCAAATTTCTGAAACATTCGGATGTTCCTTCTTTTCATACAACAATGACTTTGCCTTCCGGGCAGGAATTTTCCTTCCATGGAGTGCACCCTGTAGCTCCTGTTCCCAGTTCAAAATATCCGGATAATGTGGCCAAAGAGGAAGTAGCTTTATCAAAGGTAGGTAATATTGTAGCAGAAGAGACTTTGCCATCGATTGTAGCAGGGGACTTTAATGATGTCTCATGGTCACAAACCACCCGATTTTTTGAAGAACAGGGTAAATTAAAAAATGTGCGGTTGGGAAGAGGATTATATAACTCCTATAATGCTAATTCCCGATTCCTAAGATGGCCTCTTGATCATTTTTTCGTCACCAAAGAATTTCGATTGGGAGAATTAGAGCGGCTTTCCCATGTGGGTTCAGATCACTTCCCGATGATTGCAGAGTTTATATTACCTTCTACTGATTGATAAAGGAATGTGAACATCTCGGACCGGTCAACAATATCAGGTTTTATTCGGTATTAAATATTTTAAAGGACCCCTTGAATGACTTAATCAAAATATTTAAAAGTATCAATGGCTTTTTCTTTATCTCCTTTTCCTAACAACGCCATAAGATTACCTTTTGTACATTGTTCTGTTATAGTTTCAGGGGAGATAAAGGAACCTCGCCGTAATAGTTTATTGTAAAGCTTCTTCTGCCAACGTGACTTGAAACCAGCTTCCATTTTTCGTAATATCCCGATTTATTTCTAAACTGTTTTTCTACCCAATATTCTTCCAAAAAAGGTCGAAAAATGGATTTTATATTGGACAGGACTGCTGAATCAGTAGTTATACATATTAGGGGGTATGGTCTAACTTGGGGTAAGCGAAGCATATCTTTTAAGAGAAAGTGTTATCCCTTACAGGTACAATGGATAAAATACTAAGCCTTACTTGTTTTAGGTAGTATGGAGGAAGAAATTTCTTTTTTAATTTCCTTAGCATAAAAATCTGCAATTTGTTGAGCATAGTCCATTGAAGATTTGCCGATGTACCCAAGGAACATTTTTTCCGTACTGTGGGCTGTTATTTGCATTATTAAGGGGGTTGGCAATTTCCCATAAGTATTTGTGGCGAACGATCTCCTGCACACGTGGGAGCTCATTAATTGCCACTTAGGAAAAGATCCTCTGACTTTCCGTTTTTCCCCTTTTTGCTTCCTCTTTCCTTTTTCATCTTTTGGAATTACTTTTCCATCTTTATCCACCATTTCAATCTTTGTTCCAGGAATTACTTCATTAATTCCTGCCTCCTTACAAAGGTCCTTTAGAAGACTATTGAATTTCTGAAGTGAGATGTTATAGGGTAGGCCTTCTTTTAATATTTCTTTAGTTACTGGGAGAACTGGAATCGTAACCTGTTTTCCGGTTTTCTGTTGTTTTAACTCAATTACTTCCAACCCATGACGGGTGACGAAATTGTCATCCGTCAGGTTTAAAAGATCTTGGCCTCGTTGGCCCAAATTGCAGCCCAATAGGAGCCATTTTCTGACGTTCTTTAATGATTGACTAGCAATAGGTGTCTTTTCAATTTTGTTAAGTTCCTGAGGGGTGAGATATAATATAAATTCGTTTTTAGACTTGCCTCCTTTTACTTTTTTGAGCTGCGGACTAACTGTGAGCCCCTGAATTTCCGCATCTGCACAAACGGTCTTTAAATCATCTATTTTCTTCTTCGCATAACTCTCTGAGTAATTTCTCTTTTTAAGCATCCACTCAAGAAAATCCTTACCAAATTTTATATTGACATCCTGCACTTTAAGGTTTTTATTGCCCTCGTAACTTTTGATGATCTTCAGAAGATTATTGTAAGAGTCAACGCGGTTTTTGGATAGTCCTAATCCTCCTTTTGAGTTTTCACGCATTCCAGCTGTATCTATTACAGATTGAATAGCATCAACTAATAAATCACTTTTCGTTTCTTCGCCTGGACAAGATTTTCCATTGAAAGTGTCAATCTGTTTTTGAAGCCATTCGCCGCTGATCATGTCTGGAGTGGCTTCATCATAACGATCTATGATTTGATTTTTAAGGTCTCTCAATCTTCTATTGAGGTTCTTCATCTCGGGGGAATTCCTTTTTACTCCTTCCAGTATTGGACTCTTTTTGCCACTACCAGATAAAATGCAGTTAGAAAGATTTACAATTTTGCCGGTGCTCTTTGTATAGTCATGTTTCCGTCCGTGAATAAAACGTAGATAAATGGTTACAGGGTCCTCCTTTCCTCTGATTATATATTTCACGGTAGCCATAGCAAAAGCATTTATTATAAAAATAAGCCTTTCCCGACACTTTCCCGACATTTGTTGAAATTATATGTGATCTTTTGATGTTAATAATTATTGTAAACACCTTTAAATCATGTGTATAGCAGTGAATAGGAATAAATGGGTTTAAATAAAATGAAATTCAAGATCCCGCTCCGAGTACAGAAACCCTCTTTATCTTATTGATTTAGAGGGTTTTTTGTTTAATAAAACTTAATTTTCTCCGTGGTCTCTCCATAAAATCTAAAAAGGGTCTTGCTTATAGTTTGGGTTAATATGAGATTAAAGGCCACTATTTTAGCTAATTAAAAATAGAACATAGGGACAGGAACTAAGACGGGACTAAATAAAAATATTATTTTTTGGTATAAGAATTTTGCCAGATTCCACTTTAAGATTTCTGACCTTTTTATTCTGGATAAAGCATACTTCTGCATCATGTTGCTCTGCAGGTCGCTGGGTGGGCGACCATCCCCTGGAATTTTGTGTTATGAGGAGCAAACCTTCATCATCTCCCATTGGAGTGAAATCGGGCAGTTGCGGTCCTTTTTTAAATAAGGGTATTTCATATACCTGTTTCATTTGATGAAGTACCGGTTCTACTTCCTTTACCACAATTCCAATTTCACTTATTGAAATAAATGAAGGAATAATTTTACGGACTGCAGGGGGAGGATTAGGAAGATCAAAACGCGCGATGCATTCGGCTATATTCCCTTCATGATCATAAAAATAAAAAGCTTTAGCACGCCATCCGGGATAATCGGCGATAGGAGAGCTGGCCGAAAAAGGTAATATCCGGGCTCTTTTCCTTATCCATTTAAAGGCATCGTCAAAAAGATGGGGTGCAATGTTAAAGGCGAAGTGATAAAAACATTTATGTGAAGCTTTGGAAAAACTGAGGATACTCGATCCAACCTGAAAGGAGATCTTACTTCGGGTACCGTTGATAACAGGTAGATTTAGAAGATCTCCATAAAATTTCCCTGCGCCTTTTATGTCCGAGGTCTTAAGGGATAACTGTTCTATTCTCATTTGAAAAGTTTTAAATAAGAGAGGAAGTTTGCTCAGGCTACAGAACTAAAGGAGATGCCTGGTGGATTGATAGAGATGCCGAACCCGTTCCCGGGAATCAAAATCTATGTCAGGAGGTGGAAATCTCCAGGACGGGAAATCCTTCAAATAGACTTCCTCAAAAGTCACAGAACCGTCAGGAGCCAGAACCTTTACAATAAGGCCCATTTTCTACTGGGAAATACCATCCAGACATGCATTCTCTATAACAAGAAATCCAAGTTCTATCCGGCGAGTATAAATTTGATTGATCCAGGGCCACATACTTTTTGCAGTCCGTTAACTTTAAAACGAATTTTATCCTCCAGGACTTTTAATGATTCGTCTCCTTCATGAATGTGCAGGTTAACAAAAAATCCTTCTTTATGCCGTTCCCTGTCTCAAAAGATTACTCCTGCACCATGTTCGGGACTAAATATCCGATCTTTATTAATTTTTTTGAATTTATAAAATGCATATTGTCAATACTACTGTGGCTGCATTACAAGTTGTGGTGCCGGTACTATATTTTCTATCGGAGTAGTGGTTTTCAAATAATCATAGATGGCGCGCACATCCTTATCCTCGAGATCCTGATAGGTTTGCCAAGGCATAGGCGGTAGCAGAGACCTAGTATTTTCCAGACCTTTATACCTCCCCTCTGTAATTGCTTTTTTAAACTGTTCATAGGACCAGGTTCCAATGCCCGTATCATCAGAAGAGATATTGGCGGCGAAGGTGGTTCCCCACGGGCCTATGGCTGAGGTCATTTGTGGATGGAAAAGAACCCACTTTTTAGCAGTGATTTTTTCTTCTTCACTTAACTCTTCCAGAGGCTGTGAGGCATCAAATCCGCTCAACAGACGGTTTGGATCCGGTACGGGACCTTGCGGCGTCATTATTTTTGGAGAATGACAGGCATGGCAGTCCATAATAGTTACGAGATATTCTCCTCTTCTAATTGACTCCTCCAGAGACAGGTTTACAGGTTGTTCAACAGGAGTGTAAGATTTACTTTCCTGAATGCAGGATGTAAGACTTAAAAAGCCAAGGGCAAGTAATAGGTTTTTCATAACATAAAATGCGTTTTTCAAATCTGGTTTAGATACATATAGTTGGGTGTGGCTTCGAAAAGCCACACCTGTATTTTTAATTTTATCTTATGGTCAATCCTGTTAAACTAACGGTATATTCCTTTTTCTTTTGGTCAAAAGAGATCTTATAAGCCGTAGGATAATATCTCCCTTCCTGAAGATAATTTTGTGCTAATTCCAGGGGAATATTTTCGCTTTTCTTTTCTTTTAAATAATCTAGAGTAATCATGGGCTCATAGAATATCACCTCTTCGTTGTAAGACCCCATCATCATGACCTGCGTGAATTCCCCTCCATTAAGTTCGGGAGTAGAAGGGTCTACCCAATGTTTTCCCATTTGAGGAACAGATCCGGGTAAGGGGATATAACTGGCAGGCATAAATCCTGTAGGGGGAAGCTTTTCAGATAAAGGATCCTCCACCCCAATCTGAATGCGCTCAGCCGAAGATATCATATAAAAGTGCATATCAAAATGAGGAACGTTGTAAACTCCCTCAGGCTCATGTCCATGAGGATTCCAGTCAAATCCAATATGATCAAAAGGAGTTTTATAAGCTTGTTGTGGAAGCTGTATCTCCAAAAAGGTCATTGTATGAGGAAGATTATTTAAAGCGGATTCGGGAAAGATAAGACCTATTTCCTCGGGAGCACCGTCCTCATCTATTCTTACAAAGGATCTAATGGTCCCATCCCCTAATTGAGTTGCCGGCCCATGAAAAGTCATTGGAGGCAGGGGAGTTTCATCCTGACAGCTGATTGCCGTTAAGCAAATTAGGCTTAGTAAAAAGAGCTTTAAAAAAGTTGAATTAAAGGTTTTCATGATTTAATAATTTTGATTAAAGTGATTAATTGATAATTATATTTGGTTTTGCAAAACTTCCAGAGACAAAGTTGTGTCGAAAAACTTGAGTTTTAAATACCTGATAGACATGTTTTTAATTGCCAGTGTTCAGGTATTTATTTTTATTCTTTTCTATCGTGAATCTGGTACTGATATTAACTTCTCTGAAATTCCAACAGATTTATTATGTATTTCTTCTCTGCAGCATCAAAGGAAAGGCTGTACTGGGTTGGATAAAATGCACCCGCCTTTTGTGATCCTTTTGGAAAAGGAATAGTAAAGATTCAGCTTTCAGCCACAGCAGGTACTCTCTGGAATAGTGATTTATTTTCTTTGAGGAAATCCACATAATTTTTGGGAGGCCTGCCCAATACATCAGTCAGCAGCGCTACTTCTTCATCTGTAGCGATTAAGCCTCTTTTCTGAAATTCGCCATACATGATCCTCCAGTCCTCTACCATCCATTCCGGTACAAACTGTTTGGTCTGTGCAGCCCAGCTTGCAAGATCATTACCGGCATATTGAACTCTGTAATCCAGCACTCCGGTAAGTATATTCGCAATATCGTTCCCTGTCAACGCATCGGGTCCTACGATAGGAATAGAAAGGCCATCAAGATCTGAAGTAAATAAAGCTTTCACAGCTACTTCTGCGATGTCCCTTACATCATTACGACTTAGGCCAATATTCCCTATTGGTTGTGGATAAACACCATATTTCGTTACAGCTTCATGAAACATGAAATCATTCTGGTAAAAATTGTTGGGACAAACAAAAGTGTAATTAATACCTGAATCTTTGATCGCATTTTCGATCAAAACCTTCGATTTTACATGTGGAATGGTTTGAAATTCATGTGCACGATGAATACTCTGGTAAACGATTTTTTTTACCCCGGCATTTTTTGCTGCGGCAACGGCATTCATAGCCTGTTCCACTTCGGTTTGGGTGTGGGCATTGACCATAAAAAGCCTGTCAATGTCTAAAAATGCTTTTTGAAGACTCTCAGGGTCTCCGGTATTACCCATAACGGCTTCTACTCCTGCAGGTTGAGATTTTGCCTTTTCTTTTGAAGTAGTTAATACTCTAAGTGCTTTTCCTTCTTTTAGAAGTTCCATTACAACTTCTTTTCCAACGGTACCTGTACCTCCAATTACCAGTGTTTTCATTTTTTAAAAAATTAAATTTGATTGATTGATGAAGTAGCTCCTATATCCAAATTATTTCATTAGATATTTTAGAAATGCTACGGTACAAAATTGGGTAAGAAAGGAGTATCCTGAAATACCTTATCTATAGGATTTTATATACACCAAATCTGGTATTTTCAGGATTTAGATGTACCAGACATAAGGTACCGGCACTATTAGTCAGGAAAAGGAAATCTTGTGAAAAAGAGTTTCAGGAAATGCAGAAAACCCCCGAATTCAGTTTATTCTTCCACAAGTTTATGCTTTAAAGCAAATTTATAGACACCAAGAGAATTTTTCACCCCAATTTTACGCATAAGATTTTTACGATGTGTTTCCACTGTTTTGGGACTTATAAAAAGAACATCTGCTATGTCGGTATTTGAGTTTTCATAAGCGATCAATTTGAGAATTTCAAGCTCTCTTTCAGTAAGAACGTCCAGTTCATTCTCCTGCTCTTTTCTTTGCTGAAAATTCTGAAGAAGGTTTTGTGCCAGTTGGGTGCTTATAGATTGGCTCAGGTAAGGATCTCCTTTCATAACCTGCATAATTGCCATTTCCAGTTCTGCTTTCCCGGTGTTCTTTAAAATATATCCCGAGGCACCGGCTTCAAGCATAGCGGTCACAGAATCCAGGTCATTTTCCATGGTTAACCCCAGGATCCTGATTTGCGGATATTTCGACTTTATGGCTTTTGTAGTTTCGATGCCATTGAGCACAGGCATATTAAGATCTACAATGACAAGATCTGGAGAGAGTTCTTTTAATTTCTCCAGAACTTCGTTTCCGCTTTTCACCGCTGCCAATACCTGCACTTCTTTTAGTTGTGACAATAAAGAAGATAATCCATCCAGGAACATTTGGTGATCGTCTGCCAGTATTATTTTTATTTTTTCCATACCTAAATTTTTAGGGGAATAGTTATGTTGAAAACTGTCCCACTATTAATTGAAGAATCAATATCCAGATATCCGTTAAGAAGTTTGATGCGGGAATAAATATTCTTTAATCCAAGGCCGAATCCTGTTACACTTGTGTCAAAGCCTTTACCATTATCCTCTACCAGGAGATGCAGCAAGTCCCCTGTCTCAGTGAGACTAACGTTGACTTTGGTCGCTGAAGCGTGTTTAATAATGTTTTGAATTATCTCCTGCAGTACACGATACAGTGTAAACTTACATGCTGCGGAAGGTTCACTTTCCAGTCTCTCTGCATAAAATTTATATTCAATTCCATTGACTACCCTGTTTTTAGCAATGAGTTTTTGTAGAATATCGGCAATACCGCGGTTATTTAGGTCGGGAGGCATGAGATTATGTGAAATACTTCTCACTTCTTCACAGCTCTCATCAATAAGATCTGAAATATTTTTTAGGAGCTCTTCATTTTCGGAAGCCGTATCTGTTGGCTGAATCCGGGAAAGATTAATCCTGGTGAGTGCGAGGATTTGACCTAAACTATCGTGCAATTCCTCTGCAATACGTTGCCTTTCTTTTTCCTGGGACTCAATCACCGCTTCTATTCGATTCCTTTCCTGCAGTTTAAGCTGTTTGTTCAGGAGGTTAGTGTTTTCATAATAGACGGCATTTGTAAAAGTGGTGCAGGCGAGTTCTAACTTGACAGGAAAGAGGTCTTTTTCAGCTTCCGAATCAATCCTGCAGTCTTCCAGATAAAATATTGCTATGGTTTCTGCACTTTGTTTTACAGGGATTATGGTAATATTCCCGGGTTGCTGTTCTCTGAGATATTCATCTTCGGCGAAAAGAGATTCCCGCAGTAACTCCTGAAGAAGCAATTTTTCGCCTTTTTTAATGATGTAGTTTAAAACACTTACGGGAAGCTTCTCCCTAAGATCCTTTAAAGCTTCCTCAACCCGAACGCCCAGGGATTTTGACGCCAGAACCTGCCAGTTATTGTCTTTAAGTATAAAAATCCCCCCTTTCTTTGCTTTTAGGTCTTTAATCAACAGGTTTAAAAGATATTGTCCCAGCTCTTCTAAAATTATATTCCCTGAAGGAACATTACGGCGGAGTATCTTCTTAATGGTTTCATAGTGACCGCCAAGCTCAATCTTCTCCTGTGATCGCTTCTTCTTTGGAGTAAGATATCCATACTTCGTTTGGAGTTGATCTACTTTCGCCATGGCACCCCAGCGTTTGTAGTTCTTTAGACATATTTCTAAATAATGTTTTGCCAGTCCGGTTCTGTTTTTGTAGTGATAATACTTAAAAGCTAGTTCTGCAGCAATAGCGGCATGATGAGTGAATTTCATCTTTTGGGCCTGCTCAATGGCACGGTCATACAGCAGGGTGGCTTCTTCAAAATCCCCTCTGCACTTTGCAATTTCCGCCTGCAGCAAATAAACCTTGTGAAGATAGTTACCCGAACCAAAGGCAGTGAGCCGCTGGAATTCCTCAAGTTTCGGCTGAACACTGGAGAGAACTTCCGGAAAAGATTCGGGATTTGAATATGCTGCCTGTAACCTGCTTAAGGAATAAAAGAAAAAATGTTCCAGCTCGATCTGGAATCCCTTGTAGATATGTCCCAGACTCTCACAAATCTTTCCTGCTTTTAATGCTGCCTCATTATAACCGGCAATATAATTGAGCTTTTGTAAAGCAAGATTCAAGTGATACCGGCTATTCAGATTTTGTTCCGACTGTCTTAAAAGATCTTTTGAGAATCGGAATTTTCCCTTCTCCAAACCCTGTTTAGTTCCGACGAGATAATTAGTAAGATCGTCATCGCTGCTGCTGATGAAAAAAATGTGATAATTCTTTTCAAACCTCTTTGTAGCCTCCATATGTTTCAGAAGGTTCCTGCCTCTATAACAGTCCAGCAGGCGAATGTTGGTAGAGCAAAAGGCAGCATAATGAGGGTCTCCGGCTTCATAGGCTTTTACAACAGATTCTTTAAGTTTTTTACTGCATATCCTGTAGTGATTATTCCAGGCGAAAAAATTAAGAGTACCTACATAGTAAATGATATGGGAATATCTTTTAAAAGGATCGTTTTCGATCATCTTAAGAGAAAGTCTTCCCAGGAAATAAGCAAGATCCCGGTTCTCCCGGCTCAGGGAAGAGATGACAAAACTGGCAGAAAAGAGTACCGGGCTTACAGGGGTATGTCCTTTTTCCACTATGAGCAGGAGACTTCTAATCGTTAGATAAAGATGTTTCCTCACATCGAGGTAGTAAAGAAAGGTGAGGGAAGTGGTTATGAGCTTTAGCAGGTCCTGATATTCCTTATCAGGATTGAGTAGCCGGGTAAAATCTGTTTTTTCGGTGTAAGCAGCAGCTTTTTCCTGAAGCAGGCTACAATTCTCCATGTTTTCTTTCTCCATTTTTTCAACCGTGAATGGAAAATGAATGCCGAATTCTCCCAGTATCTGCGCAAAACTGCTAAGCCCGTGTTCGAGGAGGTGAGAAGTGTTTTTTTGATACATCAATGCAGAACAGATCCTGATTTTGATCAACATAGCTTTCACCCTTTGATGTCGGGTGCCATTGAGGTCAAGAACTTTTTGAGCATAAGACAGGGCAATCTCAAATCTTTGCAGGAGGAAATTGGTTTCAGCATATCCATAAAAGATGAGATAACCGATACTTTCAATTTCAAGTTTCTTTGCTTCAAAGATCCTTTGTAGGGCCGGATCCTTGATCCTGATTGGTTTTTCACTTTCCCTGAAAAATTTATCGGCATTTTGAATATAGCCTAATGCAGTTTCAAAAGCCGAGTTGTTGATCGCAAGGCGGGCAGCCTGTATGTTAAGAAGTACAATTTCCTTGGAATAGATCTTTCCTGAACCAGCCAGTTCTTTGGTCCGGTTAAGATGATTCACGGCATTAAATAAATCTGCATTCTGGTAATCTCCACAGACTTTGAGCATATAGACTGCAGCTTTCAAGTGCAGGTCGCATTTTTCTGAATTGGAAAGTAAGGAATTGGCAGCAGAGAAGACGTGGTCATGAGCAAATACGTAAGTTGTCCCCTTCTTTATGAGAAGACCCCGGGTGCTAAGTAGACCCAAAGATTTCCGGGATTCTTTGTCAAACGGGTCATAAATATTTTGGAGCGCTTCCGGAGTAAAATAGAAACCTAAGCAGGAAGCAGCTGCAATGAGTTTCTGCTGGTGAAATGGTAAAGCTCTTATTTGCTCTCTAATAAGAACTACAGAATCCTTTTCTCCTCCAAGCCTGGGCAAACGCTCCCAAAAAAGAGGATTTCCGGGCCCTAAGCTCAATAGGTCCCGGCTTTCGACCGCCTTGATGATCTCTTGTATTCCAAAAGGGTTTCCTTCTGTTTCCATCCAAAGGTAGTTCGAGAAAGAAGCCAGATTCTCTTTAGAAAAGTTCCATTCCGGTGGGATCATACGGGGAACAACAGAACGGGGAAAAGGTTCGAGTCGTATTAGTTTCACCTTGCTACCAGTAAATATATTTCCCAATGGTTGGGAAAGGGCAGAAGAAGGATCCTCGTGCGGACGGTAGGCAGCTACAAGTCTTAATCCTCCAATCTGCTTCCCTGTCAATTCTTCAAGTAGGTCCAGGGAAGCTCTATCTGCCCACTGCAGGTCGTCAAGAAAAAGAACAACTTCGTATCCGAGTGCGGTAATACTTTTAAAGAACTTCTTCAGGAAGTAGTAGAACCTTGCTTTAATTTGATGTGAATCCACCTTGTTGGGATACTGAACCAGATGTTTCCTGTTAAAAAACACTTCCAGATCGGGAAACACAGAGGTGATTACCCTAATATGAGTTTGCAGGGCAGAGGTAGCATTTTCCCGAAGTTCATCAAATTCTTTATCGCTTAACAGGAGGATCTGTTGACTCCATAAGGTAAATGCCTGACGAAATGCCGAATAAGGGGTGTCTCCCCGGTTATTCTGAAATTTACCATAGAGCTTAAAGAAGTTTTTTTGCAGATTTTCTTCCAGCACATGTTTGATGAGGCTGGTCTTGCCAATCCCCGCCGGCCCCTCCACGATGAGTAGAGAAGTTTTTTGTGAGTCCCAAAGAATTTCAGAGATTTTTTTAAATTCTCTGTTTCGACCTAAAAGCCTGTTGGCTGGTTTGGAGATGGTTGGAAGACCAGGCATACCTTAGCTGTTAATCTTTCGACGTTTCTGTAATAGGGGAGAATAAATTTAATTTAAATTCATAAATGAAATTATACTTATCTAAATTTTATGAAATAAATCGAATTTGTCTCATTGGTCACTGTGTGTCTGTAAGTCAGAAGTTACCAGTGTAACAGGCCCCTGGTCTTAAGCTAAAGACCTTTTGAATATTTAGAATTATTCCCTTCCTGCAGATAACTTTCCAGCCATTTTACTGCATCTGGAGTTTTTCGGAAAATCCTGATGTGGAAGATCTTTCCAGGGGCTAGTTCCTTTTCCATTTCCAGGCTGTTAAAAATGTTTTGTGGCGAAACATAAGCCACTTTTGATATTCCGGCTTTATAGAGTCGCATGAGATTAAATCGTTCGACCCAGGACATGTCTTCGGGAGGTAAAATATTTCCATTGTTGATCTTTATGAGGTAAGCTTTAAAATTTCCGTTGGACATTGCATATAATATCTCTTTAAGTTCGGGTCGCTTTAGCAGGTGTGGTTTAAAGTGTTCCTGATAAAGAATTGTGCCCGCAGCATTAGATGATAACATGTAATTTGCGTTTTCAGCAAGAATCACTTCCTGGAGATGATGTGGGTTTAAAGTAGGCAATTGAGTAGAGGTTTTAATTTACAGAGGTTTTTTCGAACTGTTCATTGGGACTGACCTGGGCCAGGCTTACTACGAGCCGGAAAAAATTGGGATTGTCCAGATTTTCTTCCCGGTCCTTAACTGTGACTTCTTTAATAATTTCTGTGTTTTCGACAGGCAGTTGATCCTGAATGGGTAATCCGATCAGGAATAAAGAAAACATCACCTGTTTTATAAGCAGCAACAGGGTCCAGTAGCTTTTGAATACTCCTGCCAGGCGCTCACTACCGTAATTTCCAAATAACCTGTCTATCGTTTCCATGTGTTCTATCTTTAGTTCTTAGAAAAGAGTAATTCTTATGATACAAAGGTGTGACCGAAATAAAGTATATGAAATACCGTTTAAGAGGGGTTTTGTCTACCGTCTATAGGGTATTTCAAATCGGTGAGCAGTGGGAATTACAGAGAATTCGGAAACATAAAATATGCAAAACCATTCTTTTATCTTCAGGGTAGACCAAATAACAGAGGGGGAGAATGCACATGGTTTTTCTGTTTTTCTGTACCAAAGAAAGATTAATAGTACATATCTTTTATTTCACCAATACAACCGAATTCTCAAACTCTCCTTTCTCAATTTCAGGATTTGCAGGGTCCAGTATCCATTTGCCATCTACAATAAAATTATAGGTATGTCTGCCGGGAGAAACTTCTGTTGATAAAATCCATTCATCACCCTTACGTTCCATAAAAAGACTCTCCCGCTCCCAAGAATTAAAACTGCCGGTAACTATTACTTTTTTGGCCTCAGGAAAAGCCTTTAGTTTAAAAGTTAAATGTTTAAAAATGGGTTTATCGGCCTGCTGTTTTTCGATAATATCTGCCAATCTCTTACGTTCAACTCCTGAATTTTTTTCCAGAAGATCATGGAGGGCAAGCAGGTGAGCTTCGTGTAAAGCCAATTTAGTGTCTACGAATATATCCGGATTTACTCCCACTCCTTCCCAGGAACTACCATCAACGGGATCTACGGAGGTTGAATAGGGAACGTTAACACCAAATTTATTGTTAAGCCTCATCAGTTGGAATGGGTGGGATCCTCCGCGGGTAATATTGCCTATGATTGTTGCCCGTTGCCGCTTTTGCATCAGGAAGGCCAGAGCTTCCCCTCCCGAAAAAGTGCGGCCGCTGGTAAGTACGTAAACCGGCTTGTTCAGATACTTTTTACCGGGAACCCAGGCGACACTCCAAAATTGTCTTATGAAGTTTGTTTCTCGAATATGAAAATCCATTAGATGCACCGGATCCTGGAAGAAATAACCTAAAAGGAAAGGGACTGTGTTTTGATCCATACTTCCTCTGCATTCCCGAAGATCTAATATTAAAGCATCTGTGTCGGCTACCTTGTGCATGGCATCTACGAGTGTGTCCGCTACTCGGTCCAATGGTCCGAAAAGAGGAATTTCCAGGTAACCAATATTACCGGGAAGGATTTCTTTTTTTCTAAAGCCAAAGCCGGATGAGCCTAAAACCATCTTTAAATATTCTTCCTTCTCTTTCTCGTCACTTTCAACAACATTTTCAGAATTTTCAACAGGATAATAAGTCAAACCCAGGTGAAGATCCTGTGTTATTTCCCTCAGATCTTCAGTAACACTAAAAGCGAAATCTTCTTCAGAAATGAGACTATCGTAACGACCATTTAGATAATGTTTAGTCAATCGCTGTTCAATCTCTTCAGTTGCTTCCTCTTTAACATATTTTTTTGAAAGTATATCGAACATAGATTTCAAAGTGCTCTGTTTTTCTTCCGCTGTAAGCTGCGCCTGTGCCAGTTGTGATAGCATTAATATTGCTATAAAAGCCTTTAATTTCATATAATTTGAATTTTAATTAATAGATGTTTTTAGATAAATAAGCGGAAGAACCGGAACTACTGAAAGTTCTTACAGTACAGAAACTCTTTCGCTGTCTTTGTGAAGTTCATCTTTTGGTAAGATCGTTTGGGTATATTCATTTTTTATATAAACATACAAAGCGATGACTGCAGATACCAGCGGCACCATAATTCCGAATTCTCCAATGAAATAATCCGTATTTCCCGTATCTGCCGTAAGATTGGTATAGAAACTTTGTATGACCCCATTATGTACAGCATGAAATATGACTGCTGGCCAAAGACTGTTTGATTTGAGCCTTAACCATGTTAAAATAATCGCCCCCGCCAGAACAAGGATGAAAAAACAAGCTAGTTGAAACCAAAGTGGAGTAGCTGCATTTCCATAATTTCCGGATATGATCCCCGGTAAGTGCCAGAAAAACCAAATACTGCCGCTTATTAATGCTGTATTTCTAAATGTCGTTATTTTGATCATTTCTGGTACGAGAAAACCCCGCCAGCCCAGTTCTTCTCCCAGAACTAAAATCATATTGGGGAGCAAGTTTAAAATACTGATAAAAAAGAATGCTGAAATAATGATAACTATGTCATTAGGATTATCCATCCCCAAAGTTAAACGAGCCCTTTCTAAGAAAGTATCCTTGGGCATAGCCCCTAATCCTGATATCCAAATGATGCTGTAAGCAATTCCTCCATATAAAATGGGCAGCAACCAACCATAACCCATCCATTTTAGATTAAGTTTCCAGCCGAACTCTGAGAATTTTCTCTTTGTGGAAAATGTAGCAATTAAGGCTGCGATCCCCGGCACCCACATAACGCCAAACATGGACAGAGGTGAATCTGTTGGAAGAAACTGTGTGGCAATGGTTAATACAATCAGCAATACTCCAAAAATTAAAAGCCTGAAAGGAATCAAATTTTTCATAATAAATTATTTTGAATGTGACTTATAAAAATCACCCACGGTTATTCCCGTCGAAACCGTATCTGAGATTTTACCTGTTTTTTAGATTTCGGGAGTGTATTTAGGCTGAAAATTGGCCGAATGTTTAAGCACATTAATAACAAGTCTTCTTATGCTGACCAAATGGGCAAAAAGAGCAGCAGGGACTATTATCCCGGGCAACAGGACGAAAGGGAAATAAGTAACTCCAATATTAGGTTGTTCAAATCCATATAGCTGAAAAGGAGTTGGTGAAGACGCAACTGCTATGAACATAATGGTTAAAACTAAGCCCAGTCCCAGGAAATTCCATGCAAGCAGCCCTCTATTTCCTAATAGTCCCGCCTTGAAGACTAAATAAAATATCACAGGAGCAGTTAGTCCTGTGATTACATCAAAATTATAACCATTAAAGGTCATGATCTGCGGCACCATGCCCGCGGCATAAAGTTGAAAAAGAACTATTTCTACAGGAAATCGCACAGTCTGTAAAAGGGTAAGGTCTGTGAGCTCTACAGAATCTATCAATCTTCTTCCTCTTTTTGTTAAAAGCGTTAGAAGGCAAAATGCCACTCCGGGACCTACCAGGAACAAAAATCGGGGTATAGCAACGTTTACCTCCCTATAGAAACCGGTAAAGCCGAAAAAACTGATAATACCCGCCCACACCAGGACTAGTATTAGAAAATTTTTTGGCTTTCCGGCCGCTTTGAAAAGCATATAGACAACAAATACTGAAGACAGTATCATAATCAAATGAGTGAAAAAAGATAGTTTTTCCATAATGCCAGAATTTAATTACCGGTCTTTTTAAATATTTAGAGTAATAACAGGGATCTAAAAATTAGCTTTAATTTTGATCTATTCCAGCTCTTTCAACCAGTCTTTGGCAAAGGATCGGGCTGCCATAACAGGGGCTTCCCCTGCGCGGAAATATAGTTTCCACTGCTTGTCTTTTGCTTCCAGCTGCGGATCGGCAAATTTGGACACTCCGTTTCTTCCGGGAATTAGTTTTGCGTTAAAGTCCATGCCTTCTGTGTCGGCCAGGAACTTTTCAAGTCGAATTTTCAGTTGTTTCCTGATTTCTTTTGCAGTTTTTTCCTCCTCTTCTTTCTGTAATCCCTTCAACAATTCCTGCTGTGCTTTTTGATCTTCCAGGTCCTGTTGTGCCTGCGCATAACTTTTCCTGTTGTTTTCTTTTGCTTCTTTTTCAATTTCCAGCTGTTGTTCTTTATGTTCCTGTTCAAATACGTTCAGCTCCTTTTCAGCTTCAGCTATTTGTTTTTTCATTTCAGCTTTTTCGGCTGCTCCCAAATAAGGATTGTCGAGAGCCTTTTTCATATATTCAATGCCCTGCCTCGAAAAGTCGATTTGCATTTGAAAGGATGAAGCTTCCGCAGAAGCAAACTGGGCAGCCAGATTCTCCTCAGCTCCTGAAATATCCTCATAAGTGGCTTCGCCGGTTCCCATGTAATCGTAGAGGAAATCTTTGGAATTGACATACTCCCTTGCAAATACTGCCAGGGCTGTTACGGCAGCCGCCCTTGCTTCGGGAGAAAGCGTTTTTGCCAGTTTGTTGACAGGAAATCTGTAGGTTTCCTGTTTAATTCCATTCAGGATCTGGGTTTTTACCTCTTGATGGGTGATGTTTAGGTCATTGAAAACATCTTTGGGTTTAAAGGCGAGAGTGCCGCCTAAAATAATGCAGCTAAAAAAAAGATAAATCGGTTTCATGTGTTTTCAGTTTAAGTTGTGATCTGATATACAAAGTTGTGGGTTAACCGGAATTTATGAAATCCCCTCATACATGTATTTAAGCTGCCTTGTTCAGGGTATATTTTTTTGTGTTTACCTACACTCTAACAGGTAGATAAGAGGTTTTTCTATAGGAATGAAAAAAGGGAGGTAAGAAAATTTTAAGCTGGCATTTTGGAAGATTACTTAATTACATATAGTTATTCCTTTTCATGGTTCTATCAGGCATTGCAAGAGAAAACGGAGTTTCAATAATATTTTTGATTAAAGGCCATTCCAAATTTCCCACCTCAAAACCACACCGGATCGTTACTAATATTTCAGGGATTCATATATAGCGATGTAACATGACTGATTCTTAGAAGTCTACATTAAAAAACACATGTTATATGAACCGTATTGATTCTCTTTACCGCAATTTGAAGTCAAGATCAATTTTGCAGGTATTTACAATTTATCTCCGTTATTTAATTGGATGTTCCTTCATCATTGCAGCCATTGGTATGGGTAAATTCTCCGGAATTCCATGGAATGGGGACATTCAATTAGATCAGCTCCACGCGATACAGCAGTTTTTCCGGGTCATTTCGCAGTCGGTCCTTTACTGGCAGTTTATTGGCTGGACCCAGATAATTGCTGGGGTTCTCCTTGTAACTCAGCGTTTTTCCAAAGCGGGTGCTTTAATGTTTTTTGGAATAATTCTGAACATTTTTATGATCACCGTTTCCTACAACTTTAAGGGAACTCCTGTTGTAACAGGATTAATGCTACTCGCTGTATTGTATCTTGTGCTGTGGGATATGGATTCCCTGAAGTACATTTTTGTAAATCCTGAAGAAAATAATCTTCCGGGACCGGTGAATTCGGAAATTATTAAAAGCCCATTCTGGACCTATCTTGGGTTGTTCCTAATAATGTTGACCGTCACCGGGATGCTGCTTGAATACAAGATGTTCTTAGTAATGTTTGCTGCCTTGGTTGCAGGTGTGGCCGGTTTGATAATGTACTTTTTAATTCGAACCGGAAAAAGCAAAATTGATATGCGAAATGTCAGAAATGATAGGGAGTGAAGTTAACAGAGCGTTGCGCCTTTTGTTTCCGTCAGGACTAAAGTTCCTTGGAGCTCCCATTAAAGGATTCAGAATCCAGAATTCAACATGAAAGGTTTGGACTGCCAAGCCGGGGATATTTTAGAGTTTTAGGAAAACGAAGATCTGATCCTAAGCCGGAAAGCAAAGGCTAAAAACATTCTTGTATTCAATATTTTCCCGCTCCGAGTACAGAACCCCTCTTTATCTTATTGGTTTAGAGGGGTTTTTTGTTTTCAAGCCATAATATTTGGCCGCTTCTCCCCAGGATTTTTCATTAAATCTTCCAATTTCAATTGATCTCTTTTTATAAAGAGTAAGTTTATCATTTGTAAATGCTATTATTCTCAAAATTCGATATCAAACTCTTGCGTTTTAGAAAGATTTTGAAGTAATTCCCTCGTTTGAACCCCGCCTCAGTTGGTTCACAACTGTATTCTCCTTTTCAAGCCCTTTTACCGGTTTTTATAAAGAATCCTTACCTTTATCAAGATGTCCCTATTCCCAATGAAGAAAAGATACTGGATTCCTGCTGTTGTTCTCCTCATCCTCATAATCACCTATTTTTTAGGCCCTAAACCGCCTAATCCCGACTACGGGAAAGAACTGCCAGATCTTCCCAATGATCTGGAACAGCTGGGAACCTATATCCAAAAAAGGGAAAAACAGCTTCCTCTCAGGGAGGATAATCAGGCGCGGATACTTTGGCAGCAAAACGAGCCGCAGGTCACAGAATACAGTGTTATCTATTTGCATGGTTTTGGCGGGAGTTACCGGGATGGATATCCGGTTAATGTTAAGATAGCCGACACTTTAGGAGCCAACCTCTACCTTGCCCGTTGGGCAGGACACGGCATGGTTGCCGGGGAAGCTCTGGAGGAATTTTCTCCGGGAGCTGCCTGGGAATCCGCTAAGGAAGCCCTGGTAGTAGGTGAAAAAATTGGTAAAAAGGTGATCATCATGAGCACCTCCACGGGTGGTACGCTCGCCTTTAAGTTAGCTGCTACTTATCCGGAAAAAGTGCATGCGCTTATTAACTTGTCGCCGTATATAGAGGATGAGACAGATGGAGCTTTTTTATTGAACTCACCTTGGGGCTATGAAGTGGCACATCTTATATCTTTTGGAGACCACATGAAAGTTGAGCATGAAAAAGAAATTGCCGCGCAATACTTCGATACTATCTATCCTTCCCAGGCCCTGGTGGACCTGCAGGTTTTACTGGGGACGCTTATTTCTGAAGACACTTTCCGGAAGGTGACTTCTCCCGTCCTTACCCTTTATTATTACGAGAATTTTCTTGAAGAGGATGATCATGTTGAGGTAGAGGTTTATCCCGAAATCCACGCATTACTTGCTACCCCCGATTCTCTAAAGAAGCTGGTGAGACTGGAGGAGCCGAAAAATCACTTTTTAGGGAGTGAAATAAAGTCTGAAAATACTCATGTGGTTACAAGGGAAATCGTAGAGTTCTTAAGGGAAACCCTGAAACTGAAAATTAATTCTGATTCCGCAGAAATAAGAGATTTGGAGGTAGATGAACAGGCGAATGATAATTGATCATTCAATTAGAAGGTGTTCATTTCCCCGAAGCATTTTTTTCTTTGAAATTATCTCTGGTCTAAATTTTAATACCTCTTTTTGTTAGCGTAGTTCACCAGGGAGAGCATTACAGGGACTTCCACCAGAACGCCTACCACACAAACCAATGCTGCCGGACTTTCCAGCCCAAAGAGCCCTATGGCTACGGCAACAGATAACTCGAAAAAGTTACTCGCGCCAATCATAGCAGCCGGGGCGCATACCGGATGGCTGAGGTTGAGTTTTCGACCCGCGAACCAGGTGGCAAAAAAGATAAAGTAGGTCTGAATGATCAATGGCACCGCGATCAAAACGATAATAAGTGGATTATTGAGGATATTCCCCCCCTGAAATGCAAAAAGCAGAACCAGGGTCAGTAAAAGTGCGATGACACTCAGTGGCTTGAACTTGGGTAGAAAGTCAGTCTGGAACCAATCTGCCCCGTGTTTTTTGATAAGCATACTACTTGTAAGGATACCTGCCAGTAATGGTACAACCACGTAGATAAGTATGCTCAAAATAAGGGTTTCATAAGGAACAACAACATTGGTTATTCCAAGCAGGAGTCCTACAATTGGCACATAGGCAAACAGAATAATAAGATCATTTACCGAAACCTGCATGAGGGTGTAATTGGGATCGCCGTCGGTAAGATAGGACCAAACAAAGACCATTGCCGTACATGGCGCAGCTCCAAGAATAATAGCTCCGGCGATATACTCTCCGGCGAGCGCGGGATCAATAAAGGCGGCAAAAATCCTGGTAAAGAAGATCCAGGCAAAAAATGCCATTGTGAATGGTTTAACCAGCCAGTTCATTACCAACGTTAGTACAATACCCTTTGGCCTTTTTCCTATCTTTTTAATACTGCTAAAATCTATCTGTAACATCATTGGATAGATCATCAACCAGATTAGAATGGCAATTGGAATATTTACCTGGTAGATCTCCCAGGTGCTCATGACCTCCATAGCATCTCCTGCCACGTAGCCAATGAATATACCTCCGGCTATACAAAGGGTTACCCATAGACTTAGATACTTTTCAAAAAAAGCGATCTTTTTTTTCTCAGACATTTACTTAAATTTTGGTGGCGGTTCGTTCCTCCGAATGTTCTTAATATCCTCTTCTAAGATTTTCTGCGTAAGCATTGGGTAACCGACTATCCTCTACCGCTTTTGCAGCTTTTTCAACATCGTAACTAAACCTTATAAAGTCTGCTTTTATGCTTTCTGCCTTTTTAATGGAACTATTCTCATCTATTTCCAGAATTACATAACCGCCGCGGTTATCCTTGTCTTTAGGTTTTCCAACCGAGCCAAGATTAATCGCATGCCTGTAATGCGGATTTTCTTCTTCCCCGGAATTCAGGATCCTGTGATAAGGTTTGTGTGTATGGCCAAAGCACATAATATCTGCCCCGGCCTTTTCCAATATTCTCAAAAGACTTTTTTCTTCCCGGTCTTCAAAGAGATATTCATTGATCTTGCGCGGACTGCCATGAACCATCAACAAGTTTAAGTTTCCCCTGTTCATTTTAAATTCCACGCTCATATGCGCCGGAAGGCTCCGAAGGTAAGCCCTGTTCTTTTCTGAAATAAGTTCATTGGTAAGGGAAATGGAGACTGCTCCATTGGCTTTTTCTTCATCGGTGCTATAGGCGCAGCCACAGTCATCGCTGTTTCTCCCAATGCCATAATCATAGTTCCCGGCGATTACAGAAATATTTCTTTTCCTCAGTTCTTCAATGACTTCATTTGGCCAGATATTATATCCCACAAGATCTCCCAGGCAATAGATGAAGTCTATATCACGCTTTTCCACATCTATGAAAAATGCTTCGAGAGCCGGAAGATTTGCATGTATATCGCTAAATAAGGCAATTTTCATTTTGGATCTATTTCAGGTTAACAGCAATCGTTTGAAGAAGGGCTATTATATTCATTAAAGATATTATTGAATTTTTCCTTTATTTCTGCCCAACGGGATGGGTTGATACAATAATTCACCTTTGTACCTTCAATGGTCCCCTGTATGATGCCAATATCTTTTAGTTCCCGAAGATGTTGACTAATAGTAGCCTGGGCCAGTCCCAATTCATTAACTAAATCTCCATTGATACAGCTGTTAGATTTCAGCAGGAATTCCAGTATGGCAATGCGGGCAGGGTGCGCAAAGGCTTTTGCTGCAAGAGCCATTTCGTTCTGAGATTTAGTAAAAAGATCATTTTTTGTTACTCCCATTTCATTCTGAATTTTAATGTTGCAAACCATCCCTCACTGGATATTGGAACCCGGTCGAGGAAGAGTAAATATATCGCAATATTACGATATATTTTGTAGATTTTTTAAAGGATAATTTCTTTTGGTTTTACCCACTCGTTATAAGGAGAGATAAAAAGAATCCTGGAAGGCTCTTTCAGGTCGAGGTGTTAACCTTTTGCCAAAATTGTTTTTTCCGGGAATTTTGAGATATCTTTTATAGAATAGCAATTGGAAAAGGTTAATTTAGCTTTTTTCCTAAAAGAAGTACTACTTTAATGAAGAGCAGCCAGGCACCCTTTATGGAAGATCCTGAACAGATAAAATTTGCCGAAAGTTTAATAATTTCTTTGCGCGAACCGGTTGTGGTTATAAGCGAGGAAGGGAAGATTCTTGCTGCAAACGATGCCATTTCCAGGATCTTTGAAACTCCCCCCGATAATTTTACGGGAGAATACCTGGTTCCCCTGCTGGAAGACAGGGAAGAATCTTCACGTTTAAATGACCTTATACATACTCTCATAAAGTCAAAAGCAGCTGTAAAAGATTTTCCGGTAATTTTATCATCTGCAGGACTTAAAAAGCACCGTTTCAGGATCAATGCTAATTATATTCCCGCCAATGGTTCGGGTTCACCCGGTTTCCTGCTTTGCTTTCAGGATGTGAATTTACCTGAGGGGGACAAAATTGACTACCGTAAATTACTTAGTGAGGTCCTATCTGAAGTTCCTGCCCTAATATGCACTCTGCGAGGTCCCGATCACAAATTTGAACTTGCGAACGATAAGTATCTTGCCCTTGTAGAATACCGTGAAATAATAGGTAAACCTGTCAAAGAAATACTGCCCGAGGTTGAAAATCAGGGCTTTATTAAAATGCTGGATAAGGTCTATGATACGGGAGAAGCTTTCATAGGAAAAGAAATAAAACTTGATTTAAAGAATAAAAGAGGAGGGAAAAGTTTAGTTCTTGATTTTGTGTATCAGCCTATAAAGGATGCTTCAGGAAAAGTTGAGGGAATTTTTGTTCATGCCGTAGATGTCACCGAAAAGGTTGTAAACAGGCAAAGCCTGGAGAACAGTGAGAAAGAATTGAGAAATCTTATTGATACGGTGCCGGTAATTATTTGGATTTCGAATGCGCAGGGAGAAGGCTATTATCTTAACAAGAATTGGTATTTATATACAGGACAGAGCAGAAATGAATCCTCAGGTTTTGGTTGGTTGAGCGCGGTACATCCCGAAGACAGGGATATGGTAGCGACACATTTCAAATTGGCTCATAAAGAGGAAAAGGAATACTACAGGAAATTTCGTCTCTATAATAAAAATGGATATTACAGGTGGGTGATCGACCGGGGTCGCCCTAAATGGAATTCAAAGGGAGAATTTGAAGGTTTAATAGGCACAGTCACAGATGTTCATGATGACCACCTTAAGGAGCAGGTGATTAGAGAAAATGAGCACCGCATTCGTTCCATAGTAGAACAGGCTACTGTGGCCATGGCTGTCTACATGGGTAAGGAAATGAAGATTGAGCTGGCTAATGATGCTATGCTGGACGTATGGGGGAAAGACAGGTCTGTAATTGGAACCACTTTGCGCCAGGCTTTACCAGAGCTTGAGGGGCAGCCTTTTCATGACCTCCTGCTTAAAGTATTCACGACAGGGGAAATCTACTGGGGGAAAGAGGACGGGGCAGCTTTAATGAAGGATGGCCAGATAGTAACGGGTTACTATAATTTTACTTACAAGCCGCTTCGCAATGAAGAAGGTGAGATCATTGGAATTCTAAATATGGCCGTGGACGTTACCGAAATGGTCGAATCAAAAAACCTTTTAAAAGAAAGGGAACGTCATTTTCGACTCATGGCAGATCTTATGCCTGGAAAGGTTATTAATACAGATGCCGGCGGGGAAGCAATCTACTTCAACAAAAATTGGCTGGACTATACTGGTATGAGTTTTTCTGAGCTCAAGAAACGCAATTGGGAGAGCTTTATTCACCCGCAGGAGGAGAAAGAATTCAATGAGAAGTGGCAGTATTCCCTTGAGACCGGAAGCGATTTTGAAATGGAATTGAGACTTCAGGATAGAAACGGTGAATTTTTGTGGCATCTAAGCAGGGCCGAAGCGGTAAGAGGAGAGGATGGGGAAGTAGCAATGTGGATTGGGACTAATACCCAAATTCAAAAGCTTAAAGAAGAAGAAAAAAGGAAGGAAGATTTTCTTAAAATGGTAAGCCACGAATTAAAAACACCTGTGACTTCCATTAAAGGTTATGTTCAGCTTCTACTGAATTTTTTCGAAAAAAATAAGGTAGAAATACCCGGAGGTTTTCCAATTAGACCTTCACTCGAGCGAATTGACAATCAGGTAGTACGTCTCACCAGGCTCATTGCCGAGATTCTGGATCTTTCGAGGCTGGAGGAGGATAAGCTGGATTTGAAAAAGGAAGTCTTTGATCTTAACGAACTTGTAGAAGAAACCGTTCAGGATATAAAGCTTACGAACACTCAGCATCAAATGGATATCTTTCATACCTATAATGCGAAAGTTTGTGCAGACAAAGACAGAATTGGACAGGTGCTAATCAATTTTATTACTAATGCTATTAAATATTCACCCGAGAGTCAGTACATCGAAATCCACATTCTAAAGGTGGACGACAAAAAGGTAGGTGTTAGCGTTAGAGACAAGGGAATTGGGATTGATGAAAAATACCATAAGAATATTTTTAAAAGATTTTACAGGATAGGAGTGGAGAGTGATGATACTTATTCTGGATTTGGAATAGGATTGTATCTTGCTAATGAGATCATTGAGCGCCATAATGGCTATATAGAAGTAAAAAGTAAAAAAGGGGAAGGTTCAGACTTTAGTTTTGTGCTTCTGGAAAACAAAAAAGAAAATGAATAAAAATAAAATTCTGGTAGTTGATGACGATTCGGGAATTGGGGAAATGCTAAAAACCCTTCTCGAGTTCTACGAATATGATGTCACTGTAACCGCAAAACCCGAAGAAACCGAAAAACTTATCATTGCCGAAAAGGTTGATTTGGTGCTTCTCGACATGCTCATCTCTGGCGTTAATGGTACAGACGTCTGCGCCCGTCTTAGAAACAATCCTCAAATGGAAAATATTCCGGTTCTAATGATGTCTGCCCTTCATGATGCCGGTACCAAATGCAGGGAGGCCGGGGCCAATGATTTTATTGCCAAACCTTTTGAAATGGATGATCTGGTTAATAAAATAGGTGTTATCCTGGAATCCAAAGCGAAAAGTTAATTACCGGCTTTCTTTCTTAGGTTGACTATGTACTCGGGATAATCGGTTATAATACCGTCAACACCTAAATTGATCATTTTTTTAATTTTATTTTTGCTGTTAATGGTCCAGGGGACAACTTTTATTCCTCTGGCCTGTATTTCCTTTACCTGTTCTTTTGTTCTCAATTGCTTGTAGTAGGGGCCAATGGCATCGGGAGTGAAGTCAAGGCGGTTTAGTCCTTCTCTCCAGGGAGTCTGGTAGATAAGATAGGAAGTTTTTATATCAGGATACTTTTGCTTCAGGAGGTTGAGGAAGTTTGCATCAAAAGATTTGATAATCACAACTTCCTCCATTTGATGCTTGCTTACAATTTCCATAATTAATTCTGCAAATTCTTCGGGATGCGGTTGAAAGATGCCATAATCGGGAGGTCTTGATTTTGCCTCCAAGTAATAGGTAATAGGTTCGAGCCCCTCTTTTTTTCTAAAATTTTCCACTGCCTCAAATATTTCACTGAGAAGAGGCTTGTGAGCATTAGAACTTTGCTGTTGATTGCGAAATTTTTTGTTTTTGAGAGTGCCTGTTGGAAATTGCCTGATGCTATCATAGGTCATCCTGTACAGGTTATAGTCTTTTTGTTTTGAACGGCTAATCCTTTTTCCTTCTGGAGTAATAACCGTGGCAGCGGCCATATACGGTTCGTGAGAAACAACGACTTCTTTATCGGCAGAGATCACAAGGTCCATTTCTATTGCATCTACCCCAAGCGACACCGCACTTATAAAGCCTTCAAGGGTATTCTCCGGGTACAAAGAAACATTTCCTCTGTGGCCAACTATTTCAAAACCGGGATGAAAAATGACATTTTTGGAACTCACACAGGAAAAAATTAAAATTAAGCTACTAAACACCAGAAAAAGGTTTCTCATTTTCCAATTAGTTCTATCTAAAGATATAGAAATGCCGCTTCAAAAACCAGAAAGCCGCCCCTGATTAGGAACGGCTTTAAAATATTTTTGTGAAACTTTTAGAGAAATATACTATTCTATCTTTTCCTGCTCCACCTGGTCATCGGTCTCATGGATCTCTTCCTCGATCTCCTGTTCTACTTTCTCTGCACCCTTTTCTACTTCTCTGGCAGCACGTCGTGTACCGTCTTCAATGTCCTCACCTATTGCCTCTACAGCATCTTCTGTTTTTTCCTGGGTACTTTCCCTACAAGAGTAGGTTGTCAAGGTCACTCCTGTAATCAATAAACTCAAAAAAATTTTTTTCATAACTGCTATTTTTTAAAGTAAAAAGCCATAAGAGTAAACTTATGGCTTTAAATTCTTTAAAAAAGAAGGAACTACTGCATGTCGTCAGTTTCGTTCATTTCTTCTTCAATTTCCTGCTCAGTTTCCTCACCAGCCTCTTCTATTTCATTTCCTGCTTCTTCAAGACCAGATTCGATGTCTTCTCCTGTTTCTTCAAGATCAGTTTCTACTTCTTCCATTTCAGTTTCTACATTTTCTTCAGTAGTCTCTCTACAAGAGTAAGTAGAAAGAGTAAATGCAGCTACAAGTAATCCTAAAAATAATTTTTTCATGTGAGTATGTTTAATTAGTTGAAACAAATTTAAACTATTTTTTATATATGCAAAGAAGTGTTTAAATAAACTGCTGCAGCCTGAAGGTATAAGGTGAAGTTTTTATCGTTTTTTTAAGAAATATTCTGAAATCATTGTAGTTGCCCCTCTGTTTTTCCTGATATAAGCAGCTGAATTTGAGCCCATTCTTTCCCGGATACTCTTATCACCAACGAGTTGAGTGAGTGCGGCCCCGGCTTCTTCACTACTTTTAACCGAAAGCAATCCTCCAGATCTTTCGAGTGCTCCTGCTTCGGGAAATTTTGAGTGGTTTTTCCCAATGATAACCGGTATTCCAAAAGCGGCAGGTTCTAAAACATTGTGCAGACCTGTTTCTCCGGCGGCACCTCCCACATACGCGATATTCGCATAACTATAAATTTTGGTAAGGAGCCCCACGTTATCAATAATTAGCACCTTATAATCCTTTAGCTGCTTACTGTCTTTCTCTGAATATAGTACTGAACTTACCTCAAGCTTATTTTGAAATGCTTCTATTTTTTCTTTCTTAATGGCATGTGGAGCAATAATGAACCTGACTCCTGTCTTTGCTTCGTTGATGAAGTTGATTAGCAAATCCTCATCTTCGGGCCATGTGCTGCCGGCAACGATACACAAATTATTGTCTACAAAATCCTCGACAAAACCTAAATGATTGTTCTGCTCCAGTTGTGCACTTACCCTGTCAAATCTCGTATCGCCGCTTACTTCAGAGTTTTTAAAGCCTATTCTATCTAAAAGCTCTTTTGAGTTTTGATTCTGAAGAAAAAAGTACTCAAACGCCTCAAGGTATTTTCTCATCCATTTTCCATAGGGCTTGAAAAACACCTGATCTTCCCTGAAAACTCCCGATATCAGTAAAGTTCTGGTCTTTCTTCTCCTAAGTTCTTCAAGGAAATTGGGCCAGAATTCATACTTTATGAAAAGAGCCCAATCGGGGTGAACAAGGTCAATGAACCTTGAGGCATTTTTTTTGGTGTCTAGAGGAAGGTAAGTTACCACATCTACCAGGGAAGTGTTTTTCCTTACTTCATAACCTGAAGGGGAGAAGAAGCTTAGCACGATTTTATGTTTGGGAAATATTTCCTTTACCTGCCCAATCACCGGCACGGCCTGTTCGTATTCCCCAAGGGATGCTGCATGAAACCATATGGTCCTGTCTGTAGGTGCAATTTCAGTAGCAAGATGCTCAAAAAGGTCCTTTCTTCCGTGGTTAAAAAGGCGGAGCTTTTCATTATATCTTCCCGCCAGGGGGAGTAACTTTTCAGCAGATTTAATGGCGAAATTGTAGAGAAAATGCAAGACTGGTGGTTTGGGTGCTAAAATAATAAAATACCATTGGCAAAAGTGACATTCTTCGTATTTTTGTAGTCCTAACTTTATAAGATGAAAAATATACAAATGGTTGACCTTAAGGGTCAATACGAAAAAATAAAAGATACTGTCAATAACTCTATTTTAGAAGTCCTCGATACCACTGCCTTTATTAATGGACCCGAAGTTCATGCTTTTCAAAAAGAACTGGAGACTTACCTGGATGTAAAACATGTGATCCCCTGCGCAAACGGTACAGATGCCTTACAAATAGCTATGATGGGATTGGGATTAAAACCAGGTGATGAGGTGATCACTGCCGATTTTACTTTTGCGGCAACCGTGGAGGTAATTGCACTCCTTCAGTTAACCCCTGTCCTTGTAGATGTGGAACCCGATACTTTCAATATCGATCCCGAAGCCATTAAAAAGGCCATTACACCAAACACCAAAGCTATCGTTCCGGTGCACCTGTTCGGGCAGGCTGCAAACATGGATGCAATTATGGAAATTGCAAGGGAACACGATCTATATGTAATCGAGGATAATGCACAGGCCATTGGTTCTAATTACCATTTTAAGGACGGTACAACCCAAAAAACCGGAGCAATTGGACATGCTGCGTCCACGTCATTTTTTCCTTCTAAAAACCTGGGTTGTTATGGAGATGGAGGCGCAATTTTTACTAATGATGATGATTTGGCCCATACCATAAAGGGAATTGTGAATCACGGGATGTATGAGCGCTACCACCATGATGTAGTGGGCGTGAATTCAAGGCTTGACAGCTTACAGGCCGCAGTTCTTAGAGCGAAACTTCCACAGTTGGACGGGTATAATAAGGCCCGGCAGGAAGCTGCACAAAAATATAGCCGTGCCCTAAAAGGTGTAGAGGGTATAACCGTGCCTTATACCGAAGGTGCAGATGATACTCATGTTTATCATCAATACACGATCAAAGTGGCTAATGGGAAAAGAGATGGACTGGCTAAACACCTGGCAGAAAAAGGTATTCCTCATGGTATTTATTATCCAATCCCGCTCCATAGCCAAAAGGCATATAAGGATGAGCGTTATAATGAGGCCGATTTTCCTGTGACCAATCGCCTGGTAGAAGAGGTGATCTCCCTTCCAATGCACACCGAACTTGATGATGAACAAATTTCCTATATTACAAATACTATAACCGATTTTTTGACGAAATAAGTATTATATGAAGCATCTTCTTTGGGCCTGCACTCTGCTGTTTACTTTTGTAGCTGCTGCACAGGACACTTACATTCACAGCGGAAAACTTTTGGATACCAAAACCGGAAAGGTCCTTAACGATCAGACAATTATTGTCTCTGGAAAAAAGATCAGGGAAATCAGGGATGGTTTTGTGCAACCGGCAAGAACTTCAGACAGTTTAATTGATCTACGGAACATGTTCGTGCTTCCCGGGTTGACCGATATGCACGTGCACCTGGAAAGTGAAACCAATCCTTCGAAATACCTGCAGCGGTTTACTAATGATCCTGCAGATGATGCTTTTAATTCTGTTGCTTTTGCCGAAACCACTCTCCTGGCGGGATTTACTACAGTGCGGGATTTGGGAGGCAGTGGAGTAAATATCTCGTTACGGGACGCCATTAATAAAGGCAAAGTGAAAGGTCCCAGAATCTTTACCTCGGGCAAGTCTCTTGCCACCACGGGAGGTCACGCCGATCCTTCAAACGGGATGAACAGGGAATTTGCCGGAGACCCGGGGCCTGCAGAAGGTGTGGTGAACTCTGTTGAAGATGCAGCCAAAGCAGTGAGGCAACGTTATAAAAATGGAGCCGATCTTATCAAGATCACCGCTACCGGCGGAGTATTAAGTGTCGCCAAAAGTAGTTCCAATCCGCAGTTCACCCTTGAAGAAATAAAAGCTATCGTAGATATTGCAAAAGATTATGGTTTTCATGTTGCAGCTCATGCTCATGGAGATGAAGGTATGCAGCGGGCAATAAAAGGAGGGGTTACTACTATTGAACACGGCACCTTGATGAGTGACGCAACAATGGAGCTTATGAAAAAGCACGGTACTTATCTGGTCCCCACGATAACCGCAGGAAAAGAAGTGACAGAAAAAGCCGAAATTGAAAATTATTATCCGGAGTTAGTAGTGCCAAAAGCCCGGGAAATAGGACCGCAACTTCAAAACACCTTCGGAAAAGCATATAAAAAGGGAGTAAAGATTGCCTTTGGAACAGATGCCGGAGTTTTTGAACATGGCAAAAATGGGAAAGAGTTTGGTTATATGGTGGAGGCAGGTATGCCGGCACTTGAAGCCATTCAGTCGGCCACCATTGTTCCCGCACAAATTTTGAAGATGGAAAAAGAATTAGGACAACTCGCCCCCGGTTTCTTTGCCGATATTATTGCAGTAAAGGAAGATCCCACCAGCAATGTCAAAACTTTGGAAGACGTGCAGTTTGTAATGAAAGAAGGAAAAGTTTACAAGCATAAATAATAACTTGCTAAACATGAAACACTAAAAAGCCGGAGATTTTCTCCGGCTTTTTAGATATTGCCACAAGTCCTTGTTTTGCCTCTTGCCTCTTGCCTCTTGCCTCTTGCCTCTTGCCTCTTGCCTCTTGCCTCTTGCCTCTTGGCTCTTGGCTTTTGATTCTAATAATTAAAATTCTGCAGAACGCACCTGCACACTTCTGTCTATCTTCTTGACCAATCCCTGAAGCACTTTTCCCGGGCCTACTTCAATAAATTCAGTAGCGCCGTCTTTGATCATGTTTTGAACGCTTTGGGTCCATTTTACGGGCGCAGTCAATTGAAAGATCAGGTTTTTCTTTATTTCAGAAGGATCTGTAACGGCAAAAGTGGATACGTTTTGATATATGGGGCAGGAAGGGGTTTTAAAATCGGTTTCTTTAATTGCGGCTGCCAGCTCTTCCCTTGCAGGTTCCATTAAGGGAGAGTGAAAAGCACCTCCCACGGGAAGGATCATGGCTCTTCTTGCACCTCTTTCTTTTAATTCTTCGCAGGCTTTCTCCACAGCTAAAAGATCTCCGGAAATTACCAGTTGTCCCGGGCAATTATAGTTAGCAGCCACAACTGTACCTTTAATATCGGCACAAATAGCTTCTACCAGATGATCTTCAAGTCCTAAAACTGCAGCCATGGTAGACTCTTCCAGTTCACAGGCTTTTTGCATGGCCAAAGCTCTTTTAGAGACTAATTTCAATGCATCTTCAAATTGCAAAGTTCCGTTGGCGACAAGGGCCGAAAATTCCCCTAAGGAATGGCCTGCAACCATATCGGGCTTAAAGGAATCTCCCAATACTTTGGATAAAATAACCGAATGGAGAAAAATTGCCGGTTGCGTTACCTTTGTTTGCTTAAGGTCTTCGTCGGTTCCTTCAAACATGATATTCGTGATTGAGAACCCTAAAATATCATTGGCTTTTTCGAAAAGTTCTTTTGCAAGAGGGGATTTCTCATAGAGATCCTGTCCCATTCCTGTGAACTGTGCTCCCTGGCCTGGAAATATATATGCTTTCATATCATTGGTGATTAGTCTGCAAAATTAGTAAAATAAAAAAATCCCTACAGCGAGGCTGTAAGGATTTGTCTTATGAAGCTGGTTCTAAAGGTTTAATTTTCCTTTTTCGCCAATATCTTTATTGTCACCTGTAAGGGCACCAACTCCCATTTTAAAGAGGGTAACATACTTATTGGTCTTCGTGTCCCAGTAATATGCCTCTGCAGGAGTAATTTTTATTGCGGTTAAGTTAGGATCGTCGGGCCCGTCAAACCAGTTGTCGGTTCTGGGGTTGTATAGATCCTCGAGTACTGCCCTGTCTTTGGTGATCTCTGCCTTTCCATAAAGGCTCATAAATTCCATATCGTCGGGATTACTGTAGAGCAGGTGAACATCGGGATTGGTCTTTAAATTCTGGTTGTGTTCACTATTGCCCATGCTAATAAACCAGATATTTCCTTTTTCGTCTACCTTTTTTGTACTCATGGGAATGGCATTTATCGGCTTCTTTTCAAGCCCGGTAACCATCATGGCTACTTTTATGTCGTCTACCATTTCTTTTAGCTTTTCCCACGATTTCTCTTTATTTAAATTCTCTGTGCTCATATCTTTTTTTATGTTTATCCATTTAAATATAAAGGAATTAGGGAGGGATGTCCTCTAAAGAACTGCTAAAAGAACAGCGAAGCCTGTTAAGATTATGAAAAGCGGCGAATTATTCCTTTTACCTGCGGAAGATAACTGCTGCCAAATATATTGAGGTGGACCAGGAGGTAATACAGCTGCCACAAAGGAATTCGCTCTTCCCATCCCTGCTGAAGCTGAAAATATGCATGATAAACCTCGAATACTTCCGAAGGAAAACCCCCAAAAAGTTTCATCATCGCCAGGTCCATTTCTCGGGGGCCATAACATACAGCAGGATCAATGAGGCAAGGCAAACCTTCTTCATTTGTAATATAATTGCCGCTCCAGAGGTCTCCGTGCAGCAGGGCAGGGGCTTCTTCGGGAATTTCTTCTGAAATATTCTTATAAAATCCTGAAAGATCGCCCAGCGAAAACCCTCTTTCTATAGCCATTTTCACCTGTGGCTCCAGCCGCTGACTTACATAGAAATCGGCTGTAGATTTACGTCTTTCATTATACTGGGGAAGGCTGCCGATATAGTTGGGCACGTAAAAACCAAATTCTTCTGCCGATGATTTGTGAAGTTTGGAAAGTTGCTCCCCAAATACCTCCCAAAAATGGCTTTTTTGAACCCCTTCTTTTTTGTGTTCCAGGAGCAGGTAAGCCATGTCCTCTATTTCTCCCAAACCCAAAACAGCCGGCACATCAAAAGCTTCAGCTTTTTTCAGGGCTTCAAGGCCCTGCTTTTCGGCAGCAAACATGTTAGGAAATTTTCTCGCAGAATTTATCTTAACGACTTTTTTTCCTTCAGAAGTTTCAAGAAGGTAAACCTCATTAATACTGCCTCCCGAAAAAAATGTTACTTTGTTTATTTCAAAGCCTTTCCTATTGGCCAGTTCCTTTATGACCTGTTGATCACCTGGCACGTTCATAAGTTAGGTAAGTGAATGCGTAATCGTGGCGTTCATCTTTGGGATGGGTTTCAGTAGCTACAAGCTTCCACTTTTTCCCGTCAATTTCCGGAAAAAAAGTATCGGCTTCAAAAGTTCCGTGAACACGGGTGAGTTCGATACAATCTGCCTTTTCCATTGATAATTTATAGATCTCGCCTCCACCAATTACAAAAGGCTGAGGGTCTTCCTTGGCCATTTCAAGTGCTTTTTCCAAAGAATTCACCACGATAGTTCCTTCGGGATTGTAATCCTGCTTTCGGGTAATAATAACGTGCTTGCGGTTGGGGAGTAATTGGGGAAAAGTTTCAAACGTCTTACGGCCCATAATGATCGTATGGCCCGTAGTTAATTTTTTGAACCTTTTGAAATCATCGGGTAAATGCCATACCAGGTCTTTGTCTTTGCCCAATTCATTGTTCTCACCTGCAGCTGCGATCAAAGTAACTTTTCCCATTTATTAAGAATTTATTGGAGCATCTGGATCAATAGGTTTGTGGGTAGTGGGAGGAATGTATGGTTGATCTTTTTTTGGCAAGGGATGCTCTCTTTCCACTTTTCTTTGAAGCTCCTCAATCTTTTCTCTCTGTTTGGCCACAAGTCTTTCCACCTGCTCATTTTCCCAGTCTTTCCCAAAGAATTTATTGGTGACATAAACATTAAAAGCATGAATAAGCAGGAGCAAAGCCCAGAAAATGATAGCCCATACAAACCAGTCCAACCCAAAAGGATTGATATCACGACCTATTTCAAAGATCACGTTTAAAAGGATAAGAACCACCGAGCCCAGCAGGAAGACAATAAAATGTTGATACAACTTTCTCTTTTGTCTCGCCCGCATTTGCGCTCTTTCGATGAGCATTCGCTGCTCAGGATCAATTTTTGAAGAACTATTTTTTTCCAGCCCCATATTTATAGGTAATTTAGATATCTACCCAAATTTATTGATTTTACTGCGGAATATTCCATGTCTATGAAGAATTTTAAGAAACAGTTTCCCCTTTTAGAGCAGTATACCTATCTCGACACTGCTGCTTCGGGTCTTTTGCCCGAGGCTGTACTGGAATTCCGGCAGGACCACGACCTTGATTTTTTTATTGGGGGAAGTTTATTTCGGGAGAACCGCGGGAAATTATTCCTCAAGGTAAGAAAGGCAGTTGGTGATCTTTTTCATTGCGCTCCCAACCTGGTGGCGCTAACACCCAATTTCTCTTATGGGTTTAATTTACTTATGGAAGGAATTGATCGCAGCAAAAAGGTTCTTTTACTGCGAAAGGATTATCCTTCGGTCAACTGGGCTGTGGAGTCAAGAGGTTTTAAAGTTTGCTATGCCGAAATAGACGAAAACCTGGAGCAAAATATTGCTGAAGCAGTAGAAAAGCACAAACCAGATATTTTCGCTTTTAGTCTGGTACAATACATCAACGGTATTAAAATAGATCCCGATTTCCTCCTGAAGCTGAAGGAACAATACCCGGAACTGCTACTTTTTGCTGATGGTACCCAGTATTGTGGAACCGAAAAATTTAATTTTGAAGCTTCAGCTTTGGATGTACTTGGGGCCAGTGCATATAAGTGGCTCAATGCCGGCTATGGAAATGCTTTCTTTCTCTTTAAAGAACATTTGCAGGAGAAAATTGCTCCAAAAGGGCTGGAGCTAAAAGACCTGCAGGGTAAGAACAAGCCGCACAAGGGCAGTTTTATCGGGAAGTTTGAGCCCGGTCACCTGGACACGCTCAACTTCGGAAGTTTAAAAGCAGCCATTGATCTTATTGAACAAATAGGAATAGACAAGATCGAATCCAGGGTGAGGGAACTCTCAGCGCCTGCCAAAGAGAAACTTGCAGAAAGAGGCCTTTTGGAATCTGCAGTGGTGAACCGGAAGCTGCATTCTTCTATTTTTAACATTAAAGGAGATGAAAAATTATTTCAAAAGCTGCGAAGCAACAAGATAATCTGCTCTATGCGGGGTGAGGGAATTCGGGTAAGCTTTACTTATTTTAATACCGAAGAGGATCTTGAAAAGCTTCTTAAAACCTTGATATAAAACAATTGTGTGTTCGGGTTAAAGTTGCTTTACTCTGCCGTGCCATCTGTACTGTCCAGACTTCCCCATCCCCAATCATCTGTACCTTCTATAAAAGCGAAGACCAAAAGGCCTGTGAGAAAAACCGGAACTCCAATTTTCACCATGTTGGTCTGGAATTCATTTCTATAGTAAATGAATTGTAGGTTATCTTCATTAAGTTCAAATTTCCAGATTCGACCTTCTTTTACAATAGGTTCCTTTTTCAAAAGGTTAGCCGTTCTGGATCTTTTTTTTGTAGCCCCAAGGAGTTGATCATTGTTTTTTTCGAGATATTGAAACTCATACTCCTTTTTCTCAATTGTTGTTACTTTTACATGATTTTTAGTTTGGAGTGCGCTTTCCAAACTCACCGGTGTTTTTTGATAGACGTTACAGGAGAGCAGAATACCCGATAAACCTACAGCAAGAAACTTTCTTAATACAACCGTTGTTTTCATAGCTTCTATTCTTTTCTTCTCTTGAAGCTACAACATTCTGGCTGACTGGAGGATGATGTAAAAAATGTACAATGACAACTTTTGTCATCTTTTTGATTGACTTAAATCACTATAAGTCAATGGTTTTGATTGCTATTTTATTCCATCTTAATTCTAACTTTAATAATTAGAGAGAAATTTCATTTAAATCTAATAGATATGAAAACTACGATTACAATGCTGTTTATGTTGCTGTTGACTGTACAGCTACCAGCGCAGGAGTGGAATTTCGGAATTAAGGGAGGTGTCAATATTGCCAACTTTACAGGCAGTGATGCAGATGATCTTGATTTGAAGTCACGAACAGGATTTCATTTAGGAGGCTTAGTAGAAGGTAAGTTCTCCGAAAGTTTTGGAGCACAACTGGAAGTGCTTTACAGTACTGCGGGTGCAAAGGTGGAGGGGATATTTATGGATGATATGGGCAACGAATTTGACGGAGATATCACCTTTAAACTGGATTATATTTCAGTTCCTGTCCTCTTCAAGTATTTCCCCATTCAGGAACTATCTATTGAAACAGGACCTCAAATTTCTTTCGAGACCAGTTCAGAAGTGGAAGCAGAAGCAATGGGAGAATCTGTCTCTTTAGATTTTGAAGATGAAACAAGTTCAGTCGAGTTTGGCTGGTTGTTTGGTTTAGGATACGATCTTCCTTATAATATTTTTGTACAGGCGAGGTACCTTTATGGACTCTCTGATGTTTATGATGAAAGTAATCTGAAGCACAGTGTGTTTCAAATTTCTTTAGGCTATAAATTCTAATTATCAACATTAAGTTTTATTCTAAAAAATGAAAACCTTTAATATATTCGGTGTAATCTTGTTTCTGTTGCTTATAAGCTCCTGTGCTAAAACTTTTTATAGTCCTGATGCACAGAATCTTGCAGAAAACCACAGATCAATAGCTATTGCTCCTCCAGTGGTGACCATTCAAGCTACCAAAAAAATGACTCCACAGGATGTTGAATTGCAGCAGCGGGCAGAAACTCAAAGTTTCCAGGAAGAAATGTATTCCTGGATGTTGAAAAGAAAATCTCAGGGTAAGATAAAACCCGAGGTACAGGATCTGCAGACTACCAACGCAAAATTAAAAGAGGCCGGGTATCCGGAAAAAATGCTTACCACCGCTCAAATGTGTGAGGTCCTTGGAGTAGATGGAATAATTTCCTCAAATTACCACCTGTCAAAACCAATGTCTGAAGGTGCTGCTGTTGTTACTACTATTTTGATTGGAGTGGGATCTACTAATGAAGTTCATGCCGCTTTGAACATTAATGATTGTAGTCAACAAAAGTTAATATGGAACTATGATCACAAATTTGCGGGAGGTATTGGCAGCACCCCCAGCAGGCTTGTCGATAATTTGATGAGAGAAGCGAGCAAAAAAATGCCTTACGTCAAAAAATAGGAATTCTAACTTTCTTAAAAATACTCACAATTTTGAGATTATGACATTTATCATTTAACGATGGGAAAAAGATTTTTATCTTGGTTTGTGAATCCTTCCCCTGATTTAATTTCACAGCCATGGAAAAATCTTTTTCTACTTTGGAATTTTCAGGTCCCTTTGTGGAGCAGATCCGTGATAATTTTGATATCCTGAAAATTAAAAAGAATCAGGTTATTTATTCTGAAGGTAGTACTCCCTTGGGAGTTTTTTACTTGCAGAGTGGGGAAGTATTGATCTCAAAACTTGCAAGTCAGGGTAGAGATCATATCCTTAGGGTTATCTCAAAAGAAGGCATTTTTTGCTGTGCAGATTTACTGCTCAATAGAAAATACAGTTCCTCCTCCAGGGCTATAAAAGATTCAACTGTTCTTTTTCTTCCTAAAAGTGAATTTCTAAGATTGGTTCATGAGGACGAATCCTTTAATAATAGAGTGATAACCCAATTGGCACAGGAAGTGGTCTCTTTGGAAAATAAATTGACAAGTCTCGCTTACAAGCCTCTCAGGGGACGACTGGCCGATAATCTATTGAGCCTTGATAATGACAACAATGATTCCGGTATTGCCATTTGTTTGTCCCGAATAGAACTAGCAGGGTTCACCGGAACGGTCAAGGAAACAGTCAACAGGATCCTTTCTGAATTTCAAAAGGACAAAATTATTTCAATGTCTCATAGGGAGATCCAGATTCTGGATCGTGATCGATTACTGAAGGTTAGCAAACAATATGATTGATAAGATGCCCCAAGAAGATTAAACTTTTTTGGGGCATCTTTAAATTAAAGGATTTTTATTGGAGGAGGGACTAAATACTTATAGAAGGTAAATTCTTTTTCTTTGCATTTCCTTCCTCATTGCTTCCGGCCAGATGCTTACCTGTACTTCTCCAATATGTTCTTTTCTTAGCAGGAACATACACAACCTGGATTGCCCAATCCCGCCTCCTATAGTTTGCGGAAGCTTTCCCTCAAGTAACTGCTTGTGATAGAACAGTTGGCTTCTTGTTTCTGCCTGTCGCATTTTTAATTGCTGTTCCAGTATAGCTGCATCCACTCTTATTCCCATGGAGGAGAGTTCAAAGGCCTTTTCAAGCACCGGGTTCCATACAAGAATATCGCCGTTTAGGCCTTTTGTGGTAGCAGAGGTTGGAGAGCTCCAGTCATCATAATCTGGGGCGCGGCCGTCATGGAATTCTCCCCCCTGCAATTCCCCTCCTATTCCTATAAGGAACACAGCGCCATATTCCTTAGCGGCCATGTTTTCTCTTTCCTTTGATGAAAGCCGGGGATATTTTTCCTGTAGATCTTCGGTATGCAAAAAAGTAATTTCTGCAGGAAGAATGGGAGTGAGTAGGGGATACCGGCTGGTTACTGCTGCCTCGGTGGCTAAAATGCCTTCATAGATCCTGGAGACCTGTTGTTTAAGGAATTCCAGGTGGCGATCTTCGGGAGCCATAACTTTCTCCCAGTCCCACTGGTCTACAGAGATCGAATGCATAGGCCCCAGCTCATCATCGGGGCGCAGCGCCTTCATATCGGTTACTATTCCCAAACCTGGTTCCAGCTCATATTCCTTTAAGCGCAGCCTTTTCCATTTAGCCAGAGATTGCACCACCTCGGCCCTCTGTTCCTGCATTTCTTTAATAGGGAAGCCTACAGGACGTTCTATTCCGTTGAGGTCATCGTTGATGCCGGTGCCCTGCAGAACAACCGTGGGGGCAGAGACCCGCACTAAAGAAAGCTTCTCTTTTAAATGTTTTTCAAATTCGGCTTTTACGAAGTGTACAGCTTCTTCGGTTTCAAGTTTTTGCGATTGTTGTTGTAGTGTAGTTTTCATAATTCTTGTTTCAGATTTTTTAGAAATAAAAAAAGCCTGCCCCGGGAAGGAGGCAGGCTTATAAGCACAGAGATCCTCTCCCCCGGGTGGCGGACTATTATTATTGATATTATTTGTTTGAAGTCGTTTCATAATTGAGCAAAAAAAAAAAGCCTTTCCTGGTGTGGGAAAGGCTTTAAATATTGTTTAAGGGATCTTGTTATACAATAATAGCTTTCCGCAACCTGAGTCGATTCAGATTGTTATTGAAATTATTATTGTTGTTATTGAAAACCACCTGTTTGTGTCTTTTGATATTTGTAAACTTACTTCTTTTTTATTTATTGCCAAATTTATTTTTCAATCTTAACTCCTTTCCAAAAGGCTACATGATCTTTGATTTTTGCAGCTTCAGATTTTGGATGAGGATAAAACCAGGCTGCATCGGGGTTTTTCTCTTCTCCCACCTTTAGGTGAAAATAGGAAGCCCGGCCTTTCCAGGGGCAGGTAGTGTGTGTATCGCTTAGCTGAAAGAATTCAGCTTTGATAGCTTCGGGAGGGAAATACTGGTTGTTCTCCACTTCCACTGTATTATCACTCTCTGCTATAATGGTGTTGTTCCAAATTGCTTTCATAATCCTGTTCTTTTAAAAAGGTAATTTTTATAGCAGTTATCCTTGTCTGCCCAACTTCCTGCCATTTCCAGCCCGGCTTCTTCTGCAAGCCACGCGATTGAGGTATCATCATATTTTTGAGACACTTCTGTATGTATTGTTTCCCATTTATGGAAATGTACTTCCAGATTGAGTGCGTTTATCTGCACCGTTTGTTCTTTTGTGCTAACAAGATAACTTTTTGCTACCCCGGTTTCAGGATTGTAGAGCGGCCAGTGTATAAAAGTTTCCGGATCAAAATCGGCTTCCAGCTCCCGGTTCATCCGTGTCAACAGGTTCTTGTTAAAGGCTTCGGTAACTCCTGCACTATCATTGTAAGCGTCCAGAATCACCTGTGGCTCCTTTTTTTGATCCACCCCCATAAAAAACAGATCTTTTTCATGCATGGCAGAGGAGATCTTTTTAAGAAATGCAACGGCTTCTTCGGGAGTAAGATTCCCAATATTCGATCCCAGGAATAAAATTACTTTTTTCCTGTCCCGGTAATCTGCAAGACGGGTAAGTACATTTGCATAGGTCCCTTGTTGTGGTTCTACATCTAATGCAGGGAACTCCTGTAGCAGGCTGTCACTTAGCTGTTCCAGCACATTCTTGCTTATATCGACCGGCAGGTATTTGTAGTCGTAACTTTTTTCCTCGAAATGTCTTAATAGCACCTTGGTTTTTTTCCCATCTCCAGCGCCAAGTTCGATAAGGTCAAAACCGTTAAAAGAGGAAAAAGCGTCCCCTATTTCCTCCCTGTGCTGTAACAGTATATCGTACTCCTTTCCCGTAAGATAATATTCCGGCAGCTCCATGATCTTTTGGAAGAGCTCATCCCCTTTTTCATCATAGAAAAATTTGGAGCTTATCTTTTTAGGATAGGAGGTAAGGCCTTTGAAAACATCTTCGGCAAATTGCGTCTTAAATTCGGGAGGTTTTGTCTCGTTCATTGAAATAATTTTCCGCATAACTTTCCTAATTTCAAAATAAAAAAAGGAAACCCGCGGGTTTCCTTCAAATTTAATCTTTTAAAAATCCCTTTTAGTTAAAGGAATACTAACAATGCGCTTAAACCTTCTTGAGCGACATAGGTAGTAGAGAACTAACTGCTACGTCCTTTCCCGCTTTCTTACCGGGTTCAAATTGAGGTATACTTTTCAATTGTTTGATAACTTCTTTTGCAAATTCCTCTCCCCCGCCAAATACAACCACACGACCTACTTTTCCATCCACACTAACTACATAAGCAGCCGTAAGGGAATAGGTTCCCGGTTCTTTTATGGCCGAAATATTAACGTGGCGGTTCATCCAGTCATTAACCGAGGAGGTGGTGCAGGTTTGAATGTCTTCAGCTTTGCGGCACTTTTTCCAAATAGGCTGTTGATCTGCTTCTTTAGAAGTAACAACTTCTATTGGGGAAGTACCGGGTTCTGAAATGTAGAGAAGTACTTTCAGATCTACTATAACATTCGCCTTTTTGTTATCATATTCCCCGGGGATAAAATGAGGCATATTCTTTAATCGTCTCTCCAATGCCTTTGCGGCTTCTTTAGGTATACCTTTTACGGAAGCCCAGCCTACTTTTCCTGTAGTGTCAATAATGATTCGTACAGGTATTTCAATCTTGCCTTCTTCAACGGTTGTCAATGCTCCTACTCCTGTGATATGCTGCAACACATATTTTTCAATCAATATGGCTGTACAGGCAGGAGTTTTTTCTACACATTCTGTGGAGGACGGAGACACATCAGCGTTAATTAAAGGAATAAAAGCTCCGGAATTACTTTCCTTCTGAGCAAAAGCTGTCGAACTTGAAAGGGCCAGTAATAAGAAACACAGAAGGTTCTTCAAAGGGAAAAATTTTAGAAGGTGAAAGGAACTTTATAGCTAATCTCCCTGGGTTTTCCTGCCAGTTCTCCCGGCTTCATTTGCGGGATAGCGAGAATTATTCGCTTTGCCTCCTCATTAAGCTCCTGTTTTGGTCCTTCTACTTTATTTACCACCGGCTTTCCTTCTTTGTCGATCACAAAAGAAACTACTGCTTTTCCTCTTATATAGTTGCCATTGGCATCCTTCGGGAATTTATAATTTTCCTTGAGGTGCTGCGTAAGTTTCTTCCTAAAACACGCTTTTGTATCCCCGGCAGATGCTTCACATCCCGGCCAAATTGGAGGAATTTCTTTGGTGGTAACGGTACTATTGGAAACCTTCACTCCTTCCTGAGCAATGCTGGTGCCTGCGGTAAAGAGGAAAAGAATTAAAAATAGTTTTTTCATGATCGGGAGATAAAAATATTAAAAGCGATAGGTGCTGGTAAAGTTGCGTGTATCGGGTTCCCCGTTTAAAGTTCCCGGTTCCATTTCAGGAATTTTTTCCAGCATATTTCTTGCTGCTTCATTAACCAAAGGCTCGGAGCCTTCCACCGATTTTACTACAACTTCCCCTTGCTTATTAATGTCAAAGGAAACTTTCACCTGCCCACGTACGTAAGCATTGTTCTTCATGGGATATTCATAGTGTTCCCTCACATGGGCATTTAGTTTTTCGTTAAAACATTCTGTTTTGTCTTCGGCATCTTCACAACCGGGCCAAACCGGGGAGGTTTGTTGTGCCTGGGAAACTGCAATTCCCCCAAAGAAAAAACATGTGATAACTAAGAACTTCTTCATACTGTTGAAAAATTTAAATTAAACAAAAATTAAACCGCTACGCGGCCTTTTATAGCCGGATGCGGATCATAATTCTCCAATTTAAAATCTTCAAACTTAAAATCAAAAATATTTTTCACCTCCGGGTTGAGCTTCATCACCGGTAACGGCCTTGGATCCCTTGACAGCTGCAGGTTCACCTGCTCCATATGATTGTTATAAATATGTGCGTCACCAAAAGTGTGAATAAAATCCCCGGCCTCATAACCGCAAACCTGGGCGATCATCATGGTGAGCAGGGCGTAGGATGCAATATTGAATGGCACTCCCAGGAAAATATCGGCGCTGCGCTGATAAAGCTGACAGGAGAGTTTCCCATTGGCTACATAAAACTGAAAGAAGGCATGGCAGGGGGGAAGTGCCGCTTTCCCGTTAGCCACATTTTCTGAAAAACTTTTTGAATTATCTGGCAATACCGATGGATTCCAGGCGGTAACGAGCATGCGGCGGCTATTTGGATTCTTCTTTAGAGTGTCCACCACCTCTTTTATCTGGTCAATATCTTCACCGTTCCAGTTGCGCCATTGGTGTCCATATACCGGTCCCAGATCCCCATTTTCATCGGCCCACTCGTTCCAGATACGCACCCCGTTTTCCTGCAGGTATTTAATATTCGTATCCCCATTAAGGAACCAAAGCAGTTCATAAATGATAGACTTTAGATGAAGCTTTTTCGTGGTGACCATAGGAAAACCTTCGCTTAAGTCAAATCGCATTTGATAACCAAAAACACTTTTAGTGCCGGTGCCGGTGCGGTCCCCTTTTTCATTTCCGTTTTCCAGGACATGTTTTATCAAGTCGTGATACTGCTTCATTATAAGTTAATTCTGAAGGGTTTATATTTTAAAGATAGTGCTGATGCTTACCTGTCAAAAATGACAAATTCCGGATCAATTTCAGCTAAAATAGAAAACTGTCCCGATTAAAAAAGTTAATTCTAAAAAGGAATTGTTACAGACTTATTAACTATCGTATTTATGATAAAGTATACCTGTTTTAGAATAAATATGAATCCTGAGTAATTATAAGTCTTAAGTCCTGAATCCTGGCTCTTGGTTCCATCTTTAGGACATTTAAATATAAATTAACCAATGATCATCCCGGCAATAGTGGCCGAAAGTAAAGATGCAATAGTACCTCCAATAAGAGCTTTCATTCCAAATTCTGACAAATTTTTTCGTTGCCCGGGCGCCAGGGAACCTATCCCGCCAATCTGGATCCCAATAGAGGCAAAATTTGCAAAACCACACAGCATATAGGTAGCCATGATAATGGATTTTTCATAGGTGAGGCTAAGGGCATTCAGCGGATTTTTTAGTTCTGCCAATTGAATATATCCTACAAATTCGCTGGCTGCCAGTTTGATTCCAAGAAGTTGCCCCATGAGCATCATATCTTCTGTAGCCACTCCAATGAGCCACATAAGCGGTGCAAATATCAAACCCAGCAAAGATTCGAGAGAAAGCCTTGCATAAGGAGTGTTTTCAGCCATTACGGCGTTGAGAGTGGTAAGATCTCCAAACCAGCCCAGCACGTAATTGATAAGGGCAATAAAAGCAATAAACACAAGTAACATGGCAGCAACATTGGCTGCAAGTTTTAAACCTTCGGTAGTACCATTTGCAATGGCATCAAGAAGATTGGATCCTATTTTTTCTGAAGAAACCTCAACATTGGTGTCTATCTCCTGCTGCTGTGGATAAAGTATCTTGGAAACCACGATCGCTCCCGGCGCGGCCATCACCGAAGCTGCGAGCAGGTGCTTTGCAAATTCAAGTCTTAAGGCGGGATCATCCCCACCCAAAAAGCCAATGTAAGCAGCGAGTACTCCTCCTGCTACAGTGGCCATTCCACCAATCATTACCAACAGGATCTCAGAGCGTGTCATTCTTTCAAGATAGGCCTTGATCATAAGTGGAGCCTCTGTTTGACCCAGAAAGATATTCCCTGCCACACTTAAACTTTCGGGACCAGAGATGCCCATAAGTTTGGTGAGCACCCAAGCCATTCCTTTTACGATTATCTGGATAACTCCTAGATAGAATAAAACTGAGGTAAGCGCCGAAAAGAAAATAATTGTAGGTAACACCTGGAACAAAAAGATAAAACCGTAGCTCTCTACACTCATAAGTCCGCCCAGCAGGAATTCACTTCCTGCAGCAGTAAAGTCAAGAATAAGAACGAAAATACCTCCAACAAACTCAAAAATATCCTGAATAAATTCAACTTTTAGCACCCCTACAGCCAGTAATAACTGGGCTGTCAATCCTACAAGGATCGTTTTCCAGTTGATCGCTTTGCGGTTGCTGCTGAATAGAAATGCTATTAAAATTAAGGAAACCATTCCCAGTGCCCCTCTCCAGAAGCTTGTAAATGTAAATCCCTGGTTGGGCACTACAGTCTTTGCCGTTTCTACCGGAAGTACTTCTCCAACAGTTTGGGGGATTTCTCTTAAGGAATAAGTGACATTCCTGGCAGAAAGAACCAGGGTAGAATCGGTTAAGGTATTGACTCTGAAATTCTGTATACTATCGCCGGGGGTATCGAAAAAAAGAACCAGGACATCATTTTGATATACATAATTCCCTTTTGCATGGGAAACTTCTTCATTGGTAAGGGCGAATTCAAAGTCACCGTTATCAAGTTTTAAGTAGTCATTTCCGGGAGAGATCTCAAAAATGGCATTTTGAGAACTGTCTTCAACAGCTTCAAAATCCCAGGTTTTAGAAATAGATTGGGCAAAAAGGGGAGATATTCCGAAGAAGATCAGAAACAGGCAGCACCAAATTTTGTTCATAAAGGGGGGAGTTATTTTCGCTTGGAGATCTCATCTCGTATGCGGGCCGCTTTTTCATAATCTTCGTTTTTTACGGCCTGATCTAACATGTTATTCAGTTCGTTAAGAGAAAGTTTTTTATAATTCTGTTGGTCAGGTTTTATCTCCACTTCTTTAGAAAATAGTTCATCTACGATGATATTTTCTTTCTTCTGTTCTTCTTCTGCCTCTTTGCTGGCATCTCCTTTTAGGTAAATACCGGCCTTGTCTAAAATGTTTTTATAGGTAAAAATGGGTGCCTGGAACCTCAGGGCAAGAGCAATGGCATCACTAGTCCTGGCATCTATGATCTCTTCTATCTTATCGCGCTCACAAATTAGACTGGAGTAGAAAACTCCATCTACCAGCTTGTGAATGATCACCTGTTTTACCACGATCTCAAATCTGTCGGCAAAATTCTTAAAAAGGTCATGGGTAAGCGGGCGGGGAGGTTTGATCTCTTTTTCGAGAGCAATAGCAATAGATTGGGCTTCAAAGGCTCCAATGACTATGGGTAATTTTCGTTCTCCTTCTACCTCGCTCAGGATTAGGGCATAAGCCCCGTTCTGTGTCTGGCTGTAAGAAATTCCTTTTATATTAAGGCGCACTAAGCTCATACTTCAAAAATACAAAAAAAGCTGTCTAAACGGGCAAAAAACCTAATTTAGACAGCCCTCTTAAAGGCTCGCAAGTTAAAAAATTATGAGTTACCAGCCTTAAATTCCTTTAATTTTTCGGTAAGCTTTGGTACAATTTCAAAGGCATCTCCCACCACCCCGTAATCGGCTGCTTTGAAAAAAGGAGCTTCGGGGTCATTATTGATCACCACCTTTGTTTTTGAAGCGCTTACCCCGGCAAGATGCTGTATTGCACCCGAGATTCCCACTGCTATATAGAGATTTGCGGCAACGGGCTTTCCTGTTTGACCTACGTGCTCACTGTGTGGTCTCCAGCCCATGTCGCTTACTGGTTTGGAACATGCTGTTGCTGCCCCAAGAGTATCTGCAAGTTCTTCGAGCATTCCCCAGTTTTCCGGTCCTTTCATTCCTCTTCCGCCAGAAACTACGATCTCGGCATCGGCAATGGTCACCTTATCGGCTGCCTTGTCCACAGAAACTACGTTTACTGAGAAATCTCCTTCAGCAAGAGAAGGGGAGAAATCTTCCTCTTTAGTCTCTGTTGCGTTTTCTTTAAGACCAAAGGCATTTTTGGAAAGGCCTATGATCTTCACATCTGTAGAAAGTTCTGTAAAGTTAAAAGCCTTATTGGTGAAAGCTGTTCTTTTTACCTGAAGGGGCTCGGTACCTTCGGGCAGGGCAACCACATTGGAGGCGTAACCTGCATCCAGTTGTACCGCCAATAGCGGAGCTAAATATTTTGCATTAGCACTCTGGCTAAGGACAATTACTTTTGCTCCTTCTTTTTCGGCTGCCTGTTTAATGGCATCGGCATAAGCTTTGGCATTGAATTTTTGAAGTTTATCATCATTTATCTTAAGTACCTTGCTTACTCCGTATTGGCCAAGGTCCCCTGCGCCCTGTGCGTTAAAGGAAACGGCAGTGACATCTGTTCCCAACATGTCGGCAACACCTTTTGCATAAGAGGCCACTTCGAATGCGGTCTTTTTAAATTTTCCTTCTTCTGATTCTGTATATACTAAAACTGACATATCTTTTTATGGTATATTTTTTATTGAAAATTGAATACTTAAAAATGGAGTCTGGATTCCAGACTCTTCATCTTTAAATCACCTTCGCCTCATTGTGAAGCAAATTCACCAACTCATCCAGGTTATCGGGATCGATAAGTTTAATATCTCCTTTTGGCTGTGGCTTTTCAAATTTCACAGCTTCAGAATGTGTTCCTGCTTCCACCGGTTCCACTACATTAAGTGGCTTCTTACGGGCCTGCATTATTCCCCGCATATTAGGAATACGAAGATCACTCTCCTGTACAATTCCTTTTTGTGTTCCTATAACTAAAGGAAGGCTTGTCTTAAGCGTTTCTTTTCCTCCATCGATTTCGCGAATTGCCGTGGCTTCATTTCCTTCCACTTCCAATCCAATACAGGTATTTATGAAATTAGCTCCAATTAGTCCTGCAACCATTCCGGGAACCATCCCGCCGTTATAGTCAATAGATTCACGGCCGGCAATAATAAGGTCATAACCCCCGTCCTGTGCTACTTTGGCAATTTGTTTTGCAACATATACCCCATCTGTAGCCGGTGTATTTACCCGTATAGCGCTATCGGCTCCAATAGCCAGAGCTTTTCTTAAGGTAGGCTCGGTCTCTGTACCACCTACATTTACCACATCTACTGTTGCGCCTTGTTTTTCTTTGAACCACATGGCCCTGGTAAGACCAAATTCGTCATTTGGATTTATCACGAACTGTACCCCGGCAGTGTCGAATTTTGTGTCACCTTCAGAAAAATTAATCTTGGAGGTAGTATCAGGAACGTGACTAATACACACTAATATTTTCATATATCTCAGTATTTTTTAAATAAAATTTATAATTGGTTTACGAAGATACATAAAAACTGAGGAAAAATACTGTGCGTGCATAAGAAATTTTTGTTCTGAAGTAGGCGATAATCCTTATTTGAATTACTATTTTTGTGGTTCGAAATTTTTAATCAAATACGTGTAATGAAGACAATCCAGTTCAGGGAAGCAATAGCCCAGGCCATGAGTGAAGAGATGCGCAGGGATGAAACTGTGTACCTTATGGGGGAAGAGGTTGCTGAATATAACGGAGCTTATAAGGCATCAAAAGGGATGCTGGATGAATTTGGTCCCGATCGTGTGATCGATACACCCATTTCAGAATTAGGTTTTTCAGGAATTGGGGTTGGTAGCGCCATGAACGGCAACCGCCCTATCATAGAATTCATGACCTTTAACTTTTCCCTGGTGGGAATTGACCAGATCATAAATAATGCTGCCAAGATGCGCCAAATGAGCGGCGGGCAATTTAATATTCCTATTGTATTTCGTGGTCCAACAGCATCTGCGGGACAATTGGGTGCTACCCACTCCCAGGCTTTTGAAAGCTGGTATGCAAATACTCCGGGACTTAAAGTTATTGTTCCTTCTAATCCTTATGACGCAAAAGGGCTTTTAAAAGCTGCTATTCGCGATGATGACCCTGTGATCTTCATGGAGTCTGAACAAATGTACGGCGACAAAGGTGAAGTGCCCGAAGAAGAATATGTTTTGCCAATTGGTAAAGCCGATATTAAAAGAGAAGGTAGCGATGTTACTATTGTTTCTTTTGGTAAGATCATCAAGATATGTTACAAGGCTGCTGAAGAATTGGAAAAAGAAGGTATCTCCTGTGAGATCATCGATCTGCGTACTATTCGCCCGATGGATCACGAGGCTATCCTGGAATCTGTGAAAAAGACCAACAGGTTAGTGATCGTGGAAGAGGCATGGCCTTTTGGAAATATTGCTACAGAGATCACTTACCAGGTGCAGTCACAGGCTTTCGATTTCCTTGACGCTCCTATTGTAAAGATAAATACTGCCGATACCCCGGCGCCATATTCTCCTGTATTGCTGGAAGAGTGGTTGCCAAATCACAACGACGTGATCAAAGCGGTGAAGAAAGTAATGTATAAGGAATAAAACCTTTCAAAAATAACATTTTCAAGCCTCCTTTTTGGGAGGCTTTTTTGTTTACAACCCCAATTACCAATCATCAAATTCCAGCCACCAAGCACCAAGCACCAAACACCAGGCACCAAACACCAGGCACCAAACACCGAACTCCAAGCACCGAACTCCAAATCTTTAAATCTGCAAATTGGAATTTGCAACTTGCAACTTGCAACTTGGAATTTGGAATTTGGAATTTGGAATTTGGAATTTGGAATTTGGAATTTGAAATTTGGAATTTGAAATTTGGAATTTGGAATTTGGGATTTGGGATTTGGGATTTGGAATTTGCCTTTGCCATTTGTGAAAAAAAACCTAAACTTTATTTTAAGGAGCAACTTCTCAATAAGATATACCTATTTAAAACGGAAGGAAGTATTATATTTGCCGCCCCTAAGAGAAAAAAAGAAATTAAAAATAATATAATGAGTAAAACATTTGACGTTCTTATCGAAATCCCAAAAGGGAGCCGTAATAAATATGAGTATGACTTTGATCTAAAGAAAGTGCGCTATGACAGGATGATCTTTTCTTCCATGATGTATCCTGCAGATTATGGTTTCATTCCCGAAACCCTGGCTTTAGACAGTGACCCCTTGGACGTACTTGTATTGGTGACCGAACCTACTTTCCCGGGTTGTGTGATGGAGGTAAAGCCTATTGGTGTTTTCCACATGGCCGATGAAAAGGGACCTGATGAGAAAGTGATCTGTGTACCTATTTCCGATCCTATCTGGAACAGGCTTAATGACCTTAGCGACGTAAATGGTCACCTTATCAAGGAAATAGAGCATTTTTTCAAGGTGTACAAAGATCTTGAGCAAAAGAAGGTTGATGTTGAAGGTTGGGGAGACGTTAAGGAGGCAAATGCTATTATCGAGGATTGTATTAAACGATATAAAGACAGCAACGGGGAAAAAGGAAATTTTTCGATCCTTTAATCTTCCTACGCTTACCATATTAAGAAGGCAGCTATTGAAAAATAGCTGCTTTTTTATTTTAAGATATTCCTAAGGTTTAATTTCCTTTCAATTTGCATTCGTTAAAAAACCAATTAAAAAATGGCATTATCATAAAATTATTCTCTAAAATATATTTTTAACGCCTTAGGGCTACCTATGACTGAGAATATCTGAACTTTTTTGCCTGTTACTGACAAACATCATATTTAGGATGCTATATTTTCCCCTCTTTTGCTAACTTTAGCACCGTAAATAAATTTAACAAAAAATTATGGAATCATTGATGATCTGGTTGCCGGCTATCCTGGCAATCATAGGGCTCATTTTTATGTGGGCAAAACGCTCCTGGGTTTTGAAACAGGATGCGGGAGATGGAAAGATGAAGGATATTTCCTCTCACATTTACGAAGGAGCACTGGCTTTCCTTAATGCCGAGTATAAGATCCTTACCATTTTTGTCATCGTCGCAAGTATTTTACTGGCAGGAATTTCATTTATTGTTCCTACCACCCATATTCTAATTGTTGTAGCCTTCATATTTGGGGCTATTTTTTCGGCTTTCGCCGGAAATATAGGGATGCGTATCGCAACCCAGTCTAACGTTCGTACAACCCAGGCCGCAAGGACAAGTTTGCCACAGGCATTAAAAGTGTCATTTGGAGGTGGAACAGTTATGGGACTTGGTGTGGCCGGTCTTGCCGTTCTTGGCTTAACGACCTTCTTTATCATTTTCTATCATGTCTTTATGGGCGGGGAATGGACAGACGTTCACCAAATGACCATTGTACTGGAAACTCTTGCAGGATTCTCTCTGGGAGCCGAATCTATTGCGCTATTCGCCCGTGTGGGTGGTGGTATTTATACCAAAGCGGCCGATGTTGGTGCCGACCTTGTTGGAAAAGTGGAAGCCGGTATTCCAGAAGATGACCCTCGTAACCCTGCTACCATTGCCGATAACGTTGGGGACAACGTAGGTGATGTTGCCGGGATGGGTGCCGACCTCTTCGGAAGTTATGTAGCTACCGTATTAGCGGCTATGGTTCTTGGTAATTATGTGATCAAAGACATGGGCGGTGATATTATTTCTGAAGGTTTTGGAGGGATTGGACCCATTCTTTTACCAATGGCGATCGCCGGCTTCGGGATCATTTTCTCTATCGTGGGAACGCTTTTGGTGAAGATTAGCAGTAGTACTGCTAAAGAAGCTGAGGTACAGTCAGCACTTAACAGAGGGAACTGGGTGTCCATCATCCTGGTTGCCATCTCATCTTTCTTCCTTGTGACCTGGATGTTGCCGGAAACCATGCAAATGGAATTCTTTGGCGAAGGCCCACAGTTGATTTCTTCAATGAGGGTTTTCTATGCCACTTTAGTGGGACTTGTGGTTGGAGGAGTAATTTCTGCTGTTACCGAATATTACACTGGGCTGGGTAATAAACCTGTACTTTCTATTGTTCAAAATTCCAGCACAGGTGCCGGGACCAACATAATTGCCGGTCTTGCTACCGGGATGATCTCTACTTTTTATTCTGTACTTCTTTTCGCTATAGCGATATGGGCATCTTATGCCTTTGCAGGTTTCTACGGAGTAGCGCTTGCGGCTTCGGCCATGATGGCGACCACGGCAATGCAGCTGGCTATTGATGCTTTTGGACCAATTGCCGATAACGCCGGAGGTATTGCCGAAATGAGCGAACTGCCTTCAGAAGTTAGAGAGAGAACAGATATTTTGGATTCAGTAGGAAATACAACTGCAGCGACAGGAAAAGGATTTGCCATCGCTTCGGCGGCACTTACCTCTCTTGCTCTTTTTGCAGCTTATGTCACTTTTACTGGAATTGACGGGATCAACATCTTTAAAGCTCCTGTGCTTGCCATGTTGTTTGTAGGAGGTATGATACCCGTAGTGTTCTCGGCTCTTGCAATGCAATCTGTTGGGAAAGCGGCAATGGAAATGGTAAACGAGGTACGTAGGCAGTTTCGTGAGATCCCCGGGATCATGGAAGGAACAGGCAAGCCACAATATGATAAATGTGTAGAGATCTCCACAAAAGCAGCCTTACGTGAAATGTTGTTGCCGGGTCTTCTAACCATTGGATTCCCTATCCTAATCGTACTTATACCAATGGCTCTTGGTTATGAAAATCCTCTTATCGCCGAAATGCTTGGAGGTTATATGGCCGGAGTTACCGTAAGTGGTGTGCTTTGGGCGATCTTCCAGAACAACGCTGGAGGTGCATGGGATAACGCCAAGAAATCTTTTGAAGCCGGGGTGATGATCAACGGCGAAATGACCTATAAAGGTTCTGAAGCTCATAAAGCTGCCGTAACCGGTGATACTGTGGGAGATCCTTTTAAAGATACATCGGGCCCATCAATGAACATTTTGATTAAGCTTACCTGTTTGATAGGCCTTGTTATCGCGCCTATTCTTGGAGAAGATATGGCTATGGCCAATACCCCCGAGGTAGATGAAGTCACTATCATTCACGAGCAGGAGGAGGCAGAAGTAGCACCTGTGGTACAATTCTCAACAGATAAAAATGAGGCTCTTGTTGCTGCGGGAAAAATTGCTGATGCGGTTATTGCTTCGGAAGCTGTACCGGCTGAAAAAGCTTCAGTAGTAACTCCTGAAAAAGAGTGATTCAGAAGGAAATTTCCTAAAAAATTTTTAAAATCCCCTGCAACCACAGGGGATTTTTGTTTTAAAATGTATCTTGAAAAAAGTGTCAAAAATGGCATTTTTAAAACCTGTTTATGAAGCTCCTTTCCAGGATTAAAAATCATCTTACCGCAAAACCTGAAGTAAAACTGGCCACCTACCGCAGTTATGGAACTTCCAGTCATCTTTATTTGTTGGGACGGGCTATAGATGATGATAACCTGAAGATGCATGAGGACCAATCATTTTTCAGGACACTTTCCAACACCTATAAGCAGTTCGACAGCTATGAGATCTCAAATGCCGAAATTGCCCTGGAACTTCCAAATGGTGTGGTGCTTACAACAAAAACCAATTCCAAAGGCTATTTCCTCTACGACAAGACCATTTCCCTAAACCTTAAGGAGTTTGCCGATGATGAAGGTTGGGTGAAGCTAAAAGCCTCTTTTGTAACTGAGGTGCATAACAGTATTATCACCAACAATAATCAATTTGAAGCCGAATTGCTTATCCCACCCATAAAGGCCAGCTACGGAGTCATTAGCGATATCGATGACACGATTTTGCATACAGGTGTTACTTCTTTTTTAAAGTGGAGGGTGATCAAAAATTCCCTTTTCAAAAATGCTCACAACAGGATCTCTTTAGAAGGTTCTCCTAAATTTTATCGGGATCTGCATGCCGGAAAGAAAGGAGATGAACAGAACCCCATAATCTATTTAAGCAATAGTCCATGGAATCTATACCAGTATCTCAGAATTTTTCTGGAGATCAATGATTTCCCTAAAGGACCTATTCTTTTGCGGGATTTTAGAACCCCTTTTGATAAAACCTTACGGCCCGAGAAGCCGCACAAGCAAAAGGAGATCGTGAATATCCTGAAGACTTATCCTCACCTTAAGTTCATTCTCATTGGTGATAGTGGAGAACACGATCCTGCTATATACACAGAAATCGCTGCCCAGTACCCCGACCGTATTCTTGCAATTTACCTGCGAAGTGTAAAACACCGCCAACAAATGAGACGGGTGAGAAGTATAGTGGATAACTTCGAGACTGTTCCGGTCCTAATGGTCGAAAATTCCCAACAAGCCCAGGAACATGCGCGGGAAATGGGGTTTATTTAGTTCCAGGTTTCAGGTTCAAGGTTCAAGGTTCAAGGTTCAAGGTTTCAGGTTTCAGGTTCCAGGTTCCAGGTTGCCGGTTGCCTGTTTCAAGTTGCCTCGTTCAAGTTACCGGTTGTCGGTTTCATGTTTCCTGTTCACGTTACCGGTGGCCTGTTGCCGTAGCTGTACATTATTGTAATGGAGGGAGACGCCCTCTAAATTCTTTTTTAAACAGGGATGCTCCAGATTAAATTTTGTTCTTATCTCATGTCTCATGTCTCATGTCTCCTGTCTCCTGTCTCATGTCTCACGTCTCACGTTTTAATTTTGTGATCGCCTTGTAAACGGCACAAACCTCACCGGCATCAAATTTTTGATCTTCAGCTTACCATCCTTTTGTTTTTCTACAAGTCTGAGTTCCTGCGAAGCCGACATTGGGCCCACCGGGATGACCATTTTGCCGCCCACCTTGAGCTGTTCTGCCAGTCGGGGAGGGATCTCTTCGGGAGCAGCGGTAACAATGATTGCATCATAGGGCGCGTGTTCTTCCCAGCCGTAAAAGCCGTCCCCCACGCGGAAGTGGATATTTTCATACCCCATCTGCGTCAGGTTCTTTTTAGCAGTTGCAGCCAGGGACTCTACCGTCTCAATGGTGTAAACTTCATCCACGATCTCGGCCAATACAGCCGCCTGGTATCCCGATCCCGTGCCTATCTCCAGAACTTTCATTCCGGGTTTTGGGTCGATCGCCTGAGTCATATAGGCAACAATAAATGGCTGAGAAATGGTTTGCCCTTTTCCAATGGGTAGAGGCCTGTCATCATAGGCATAGCTTTGCATGTTAGGGGGGACGAGTTTGTGTCGCTCCACAGTGCGCATGGCCTTTAAAACATTTTTATCATCTATTCCGCGGGAAGCAAGATGTTGCTTCACCATTCTCTCGCGCTGTTGCTGGTATCTGTCCTGGTCTGTGGAGGGTAGGAAAAAGAACAGAATAAATGTCAGGATAAAAATTGTCGTTTTCATGATCTTTCTTTTTTACATACTATAAGATAATGAAAATCAAGAAATAAGAGGGGATGCGTACAGTAATCTAACGTCGGGTCAGGCTAAACATATTTGAGTAGATCATCAGTTTTAGCCCAGATAAGAGAGGAATGTAAAGCCGAATCAATATGCAGCCTGCAACAAATCACCGAAGAACCATAAGAACTAATTGAGGCTCCCTTTTTGTCTTTCGACAGGAGTTTTACGCGGCATTGTTTCGAAGATATGGTCCCATAGTGGAGAGGAGACTCCAAAAGCGCGATCAGACTCCCGGTAGTGGTGAATAGCGTGATGGTGCCACAGGATCTTAAGGGAGTTGTTGGGCACTTTAAATGCGTGTACAGAGTAATGTATTGAGAGATATGCGGCGTATCCAACCAGGAAACCGGCAAGAAAACCAAAAACAAGATCTCCTAATAACGAACGGTATATTATAAAGAGGACACTGGCGATGAAAAGGCTCAAAACAGGTGGCATGGCTAATCTGGATTTATCTTTTGGGTAATCATGAGGCACTCCATGCATGGTGTAGGAGATCTTTTTTCTCCTTTCGGTAGTGGCAGGAATATGATAGAGGTAGCGATGCATCAAATACTCCACGAGCGTAAAAAAGAAAAGCCCGGCGAGGAATAGCAGGACCATTTCAAGTACTGCAAAACCTTTCTCGAAAATTCCGTAGTAGATAAGTACGGCGGCAATAGAAAAAAAGATAATCAGGGGTGCCGAGATGTGGGTATGAGTAAGTCTCTCTAAAACAGGATTTTTGAATAATCTTGGGGAACCCTTGTGTTGCGGTCTTTTCAGCTTTTGAGATTCCATAGCAGGATTTTAGGAGTTCAATCAATTGATCCTTACTAAGTTAGTTTACTTTGCTGCAAATATCAAGGGAATTCTTATCTGTTGTGAGACTTCATCCCACTGTAGGAATCATCCCGGTTAGGCTCATAAGTTTGCCACTCCGGGTGGGAAGCCTGGAAGGAATATCTTCTTAAAAATGTACTATCTAATATCTAAAATCTCATTTCTATTTAAAAAGTCCGTGGAGTTCGCCATCCACTCTGGTGATAATATTACCCAGGTCTTCTGGATTATCAACGAAGTTAATGTTATCCACATCAATGATGAGCAGGTTGCCTTTGTTGTAGTTGTGTACCCAGGCTTCGTAGCGCTCATTGAGCCGGCTTAGGTAATCGATAGAAATGGAATTTTCATATTCCCTGCCGCGTTTGTGGATCTGGGAAACGAGATTGGGAATACTGCTGCGCAGGTAGATCAAAAGATCTGGTCCCTGTACCACACTTTCCATAAGGTCAAAAAGAGATTTATAATTCTCGTAATCCCTGTTGGTCATAAGACCCATTGCATGCAGGTTGGGTGCGAAAATATGAGCATCTTCATAAATAGTACGGTCCTGGATGATCGCTTTTCCGCTTTCCCTAAGCTCAAGGATCTGGCGGAACCGGCTGTTCAAAAAGTAGATCTGCAGGTTAAATGACCAGCGTTCCATTTTGTTGTAGAAATCTTCCAGATATGGGTTTTCCAGGACATCTTCATATTGAGCTTCCCAGTTAAAATGTTTTGCTAGTAATTTGGTAAGGGTGGTTTTTCCCGCCCCTATGTTTCCCGCAATGGCTACGTGCATGTTCAGAGATTTTTGGCTGTTGATCTGGGAGCAGTGAAAACTCCGCCGGTAAATATAATGGAATTAGATTTTTTATTAAAAGTAAAATTGAAATTGGTTTTTAGTTAAGGAGGAATTGGGGATTGGTTAATTGGGGATTGGTTAATTGGGGATTGGTTAATTGGGGAATGGTTAGAGACGCTATCAAAGTCTATAGTCCAGACTCTAGTCTCTGGACTCGAGGCTCTGGTTTTCAAAATATATTTTTAAACACCTCCCCTACAGAACACTCCTCACACTTCCCATACATCCAGAGGCAGTCAATAAAATCGGTGATCATGTGAAAAGCAAGTCCTATCATCACCAGTTTAAGGATCCTGTGTTTAATAAAAATTGCTCCCAGGAAGTAAAACGGAATAATATATTCAGAATGCAGGGGATGGTATCCAATCCCGCAACGTCCCGGCATAAAAATGGGATCTGCAAAAACATGATCCAGGTCCACCAGCATTGTTGCCAGGAGGATCAGGTAATATTTTTTCCAGTTTTTAGGGTCGTACCAATAGGCAATGGCACCAATAAAGATGAAGTGGAGAAAATAGTGTACCAGCGTTTGTAGCATTATGAAGAATTCTTTGTACCAGGTTTTGGCTTCGAATTTTGGTGCAAAGTTACACTTAATTGTTTTTAGTGAACGATTGTCGGAAACAGCTGTTTGCGGCGGTGAGGAAAGAAGCGCCGGGATTATTCCATAAAGTTTCGGGATTCTTTCCTGAAGGTATTCGGGGTGGTGTTTTCTATACGCTTGAACAGGCGGGTGAAATAGCTAGGGTTGTTGAAGCCCGATTGGAATGCAACTTCTGCAAGGCTCATCCTGGAGTTTTTTATTAGATCTTTCGCCAGTTTTATTCGTTGTCCATTGAGAAAATCCACGGGGCTCACTCCAAAAGTATTCTTGAAGGTCCTGTAAAAATGGGAACTGCTCATGCAGGCGATATTTGCTAGTTTATCTACGGTAATATTGTCCCTAAGATTTTCCTTCATGTATTTTACAATATAGGCCATCCGGTTGTTCTCAAAAAGAGCGGGGTCATTTATAAAAACACTTTTGGCACGTGATTGCAGGAGCCTAAGGATTAACTCCTGCAGCATAAGATCCAGTAAAGCATCTTTTGCTACATTGTCACTTAAAAAAGTATGGAAAATTCGCTCCAGGACAACTTGTACTTCTTCATTGTTCTCTAAGTGAATAGAGGTTTCATCTAAACTGTGTTGATCATTCTCATAATCGATCCTGGTTTTGGTGTTGAAGAATTCTACAGTCTCCTTTATCTTATCCGGATGTATCCCAAGAGCAAGGCAGCTGGTAGGGCTCCCGGCAGTTGCTACAGGAAAATCTATGATCATTTTTTCATTGGAGGGTAGCACTACAGATTCTCCCGGAAAAAAATCAAAGGCCTTTCTTCCCTCCAGGTGCATCACCTTTTTACCTGTGAGCATGCTGGCAATAACAGGAAAGCCGAATTGAAGAGAAACCTTTTCTATCACCTGTCTCGTTTCAAAAACATTTAGCTCGGCGAAATCGCCGCTATAAATGGTCCTGTTTTCCACGGCTGTGGTCAATTTTCGGGTGTTTTGATATTTTATCAGGTTGTCATTCAATTCAGTCAGTTTTTATCAATGTGATAGTATTGTGATAGTTTAAAATAGATATGTTCATTTTATAAACACTTTAAATATAGATATTTAAAAATATAAAATAGAAAAAATATCAGATATGAGTTATTCCAAACCAAAATTTAAGGACGAGTACCACAACTTTATCAACGGTAAATTTGAAGCTCCTGTTGATGGGCAATTTTTTGAAAATCCATCCCCTATTGACAATAAAATTCTGGCGGAGTATCCTCGTTCCAATGAAAAGGATTTAAAACTGGCACTTGATGCGGCACATGCTGCAAAAGATGCCTGGGGTAAAACCTCTGTGGCAGAAAGGTCTGCTCTCCTCAACAAAATCGCCGATGTAATCCAGGAGAATCTGGAGGAATTTGCTCAAATGGATACTGCCGACAACGGGAAGTCCATTCGCGAAACAATCAATGCAGACATTCCTTTAGCCATAGATCATTTCAGGTATTTTGCTTCAGTAATAAGGGCAGAAGAAGGCACGGCTACAGAGTTAAATGAACATACGCTTTCCCTCATCATTCGGGAGCCGCTAGGAGTTGTGGCGCAGATCATTCCGTGGAATTTTCCAATGTTAATGCTTGCGTGGAAGGTGGCAGGTGCATTGGCAGCCGGGAACTGTGTAATATTAAAACCTGCAGAGCAAACTCCGGCATCGGCCACTCTCTTTGCTGAAAAAACAGCAGATATCCTTCCTCCGGGGGTTCTGAATGTTTTACATGGCTTTGGACCCGAAATAGGTAAGCCTCTGGCTTCGAGTCCGCGGGTAGATAAGGTGGCCTTCACCGGGGAAACCACAACGGGACAACTTATCATGCAATATGCCTCCAAGAACCTGAACCCGGTCACCATGGAACTGGGAGGAAAATCCCCGAACATCTTTTTCAGTTCGGTGATGGACCATGACGATGAGTTTCTTGATAAATGTATAGAAGGTGCAGTGCTGTTTGCTTTTAATCAGGGGGAGGTATGTACGGCTCCTTCCAGGCTGTTGATCCAGGAAGATATTTATGATGCCTTTATTAAGAAGGTGATAGATAGGGTGAATGCCATAAAAATGGGGAATCCTTTTGATGAGAACACCATGATGGGGGCGCAGGCTTCAAATGACCAGTATGAAAAGATCCTGTCTTATATTCAGATTGGAAAAGATGAAGGCGCCGAAGTATTGGCAGGGGGAGAAGCAGCTAAGTTGGACGGAGATCTCGCAGACGGATTCTATATCAAACCCACGCTTTTAAAAGGGCATAATAAGATGAGGGTTTTCCAGGAAGAGATATTCGGTCCTGTGGTGGCTGTATGTACTTTTAAGGATGAAGCCGATGCCATTGAAATTGCCAATGACACCATGTATGGACTGGGCGCGGGCGTATGGACGCGGGATGCCCACCAGCTCTACCAGGTGCCGAGAGCTATTAAAGCCGGACGGGTATGGGTAAATTGTTATCACGATTATCCTGCACATGCGCCGTTTGGCGGTTACAAGAAATCGGGCTTTGGAAGGGAAAATCATTTAATGATGTTGAACCACTACAGGCAAACCAAGAATATGCTTATTTCCTATGACAAAAATAAGCTTGGGTTCTTTTAAAAATAAGTCATGGCAGACCATAAAAGAGTAGATATCACAAAAGAGGCAGTGCAGGTTGTGCAGCAACTAAGGGAACAGCATGGGGAATTGATCTTCCACCAAAGCGGCGGCTGTTGTGATGGTTCTTCTCCTATGTTGCTTCCAAAAGAGGATTTTTACCTGGATGATAATGATATCCTGCTGGGGGAGGTTGCCGAAATCCCATTTTACATGAGCCATGACCAGTTTGAGTACTGGAAGCACACCCATCTTACGGTGGATATTACCACCGGTAGAGGTTCAAGTTTTTCACTGGAGATCCCTCTCGGGAAAAGATTTTTGACAAAGTCGAGAATGCTTTCCGAAGAGGAAGCAAAATTCCTGAACCCCGGGTAGGAATAATTTTTTCTGCCGCCCATCAGGTTTCTTGTTGCTCCATTATTTCCCCGGGACTTTTCGTCCCGGGCTTTTTTTATTCATGTTGAAACCCTGGAATATCTGTCGCCCCTCCGGGGCTTTTTATTTATCTTCTTCTTCGTAGGGGTTCCCGCAGGGTAGGGTGGATGTATACCGGATTTCAAAAAGATCCTGAAACAAGTTCAGGATGACGGATAGGAAGAAATCTCTTTTTCCGAAGGAAAAAGAAAAAGCCGGAATCCAACGGATTCCGGCTTTTAAGGTTTAAAAAAGTCTAGTTTCTAGTTTCTTGTCTCTTATTTCTTGCGTCTTAAAAGATCATCAGTAACTCTCACATCTCACAGCGCAGCGATCTAAGATCCAACAGCGCCAGCGGTCTAATTAGTGAGCCATACACCCATGCCCCGTGCTCTCCTCATGCCATCCAAAAGAAGGATTGTAGCGGTTGTTCTCCCAGTAAAATGGTAACCTTTCCTTTGGCTCGTTTCCAATCTCGTTCATGGTTTCAGCGTCATAGAGCCTTCCGTTAACCATGGTGTAGATGATGCTGTTGGTATTCTTAATATCCTCCAGCGGATTCTCTTCCATCACAATAAGATCGGCCAGTTTTCCTTCTTCAAGGGAACCTATCTCGCTGCCCAGTCCTATGTATTCTGCAGAGTTGATGGTAGCAGTCTTTAGGGCTTCCATGTTGCTCATGCCACCCATCTGTATCAACCAAAGCTCCCAGTGTGCTCCAAGCCCCTGAAGTTGTCCATGGGCACCCATATTCACTTTCACGCCTTCGTCAGAAAGTTGTTTGGCAGTTTCTGAAACCAAAATAGGCCCCTGCTCATATTCTTCTTCCGGCAAAGTCGTGCGGTGCCTTGAGCGGGAATCGATGACCGACCGCGGAGTGAAATTCAGCAGTTTTTCATTTTCCCAAACATTGGTCTTGTCATAGAAATAATACTCCCCGTTGATTCCGCCGTAGTTGACGATGAGCGTGGGAGTGTAGCCGGTGTTGCTGTTGCCCCAAAGGGTAAGCACATCTTTATAAATCGGCGCCACAGGAATGTTGTGCTCAATCCCGGTATGCCCGTCCACGATCATGTTCATGTTGTGCAAAAAGGTACTTCCACCTTCGGGCACCACGTTCATATCGAGTTCTTTTGCTGCCTGCATCACCTGTTGGCGTTGCTCACGGCGCGGCTGATTGTAACTTTTTACCGAAGTCGCCCCAAAAGCCTTGGTCCTTCTCAAAGCCGAACGTGCATCTTCAAGGCTGTTGATCTCTGCTTTAAAATCCCCTTCGGCCCCGTACAGGATGATCCCGGTGGAGTAGAGTCGTGGGCCAACCATTTCGCCGCTCTTGATCAATTCGGCCATTCCAAAGACGGTTTCACTTAAAGCCGAAGGATCATGTGCAGTAGTCACTCCGTAAGCAAGGTTGGCAAATGCCGGCCAGTGCTGCTGCGGAGTCAATCCATATCTAAAGGCTCCAATGTGAGCATGTGCATCCACCATTCCGGGCATGATCGTTTTTCCTGTCACATCATAAACTTTTGCATTTTTCGGAACATTCACTTCAGCAGCTGTTCCTATCTGCACGATCTTGTTACCTTCGATCACAATACTTCCGTTCTCGATCACCTTATCGCCGTCCATGGTAATGATTCGCGCATTGGTGAAAGCGATCTGTCCCTTTGGAACATCTGTCTTCACCTGCAGCCCGATCTTTGTTCCCTCCTCGGTGATTGGCGGAATGGAATCCACAGAATTCTCTAAAAAGGTGAAACGCTGAGTGATCTTATTGGTAAAGTATTCATCTCCCAATGTCCAGTGTACATTCTGGCTGTCATTCGACCAGTGCAGGTTGATCCCCGCGTCTTTGGCCAGCTGACTCACCGGGAGGGTTTTGCTGTCTGGCCCTATTTCCACAGCTTTTCCGGTCATAACAAGCGGAGCAACGTAAGCTTTGTGCAGGTTGCTAAAGGCTACCCATTTATTGTCGGGACTTGGGACAAGGCGTCCGCCGTATTTGGATTCGATGTGGGTGCGCTCGTCTTTTCCATTGAGGTCAATGCTCTTCAGGGATTTTGTTAAGTTTCCGAATAAATACCCGCCTGTTTGGAACAGAATGCGGTCATCATTGGTGTTGAACATGGCAAACTCGCCTTCATCGTGGATCTTTTTCATATTTTCTCCAGAAGCCTTCATCAGGTAAATTCCGGGGTTCTTGGTGAAGGTCCTTCCCAGGTCAGAGTTTCCGCCTTCCTTGTTGAAGACGATCATGCTGCCGTCGCTTGAAAATGAAGGGTTCCTGAAAATGCCTTTTTCGGCAGTCAGTTTTTTGGCATTTCTTCCGTTAAGGCCAATAGTTCTTACTGCGCCCATATTGTTATCGCTCCAGGTCACATATACGATGCTCTTTCCGTCGGGAGAAAAGCTGGGTTCAAATTCGAATTCTTCAGCATCGGTGATGCGCTGCGGAGTTCCGTTAGGAAGGTTTTTCTTCCACAGGTAACCCACGGCATTAAAGACCAAAGTTTTTCCGTCGGGGGATGTCACCGCATGACGGATCACTTTGGGATTAAATTCTTCTGTATGCACCTGGTGATCGGTGTGGTGGCTTTCGGCTATTTTGATGGTGGTGTCTACGTTGAAAGGTATGTCTGAAACATTGGTGTTATCAATGTTTACTTTTTTGATCTTTCCTTCGGCCCACATCACAATGTCTTTGTTGTTCGGCATCCAGCTGAAACCGGGATATACCCCGAAGATCGCCCATGCCTCCTGCTGGTCTTTACTCAGCTGGTCGTATACCGGCCATTCCTCCCCCGTTTCCAGGTCGTGGATGAACAGTACAGATTTCGTGCGCACTCTCTTTACAAAAGCAAGTTTTTTTCCGTCGGGAGAAACCTGCGGTCTTGCAGCACCACCGGGACCTCCGGTTACCCGGTCGATCTCTCCGGTTTTAAAGTCGTAGCGATTGATCACATAGATCTGCTTGTTTGGATCTTTGTTGTATTGAAAAGCTCCTCCGGGATACTCATCCTGGCTGTAGTAAAGATAACGGCCATCGGAGGAAATACTCGGCTCGTTCATATCCTGCTGCTCGTTCTTTTTTTCCACGAGCTGTATCCCTGCTTTTCCTGCACCCAGATGGTACATCCACATTTCGCCGGCACCAAGGGAGCGGCCGGAGGTAAAGTGCTTACGGGCCACTATGGCGTTGCCGTCTGGCATCCACTCGGCGTTGTTGAGCAGCCTGAAGTTTTCATGAGTTAGTTGTTTGACATTCTTACCGTTTGCATCCATGATCCAGATGTTATCCCCGCCACCGGCGTCGCTGGTATAGGAGATGCTTTTTCCATCTGGACTAAACCGTGGCTGCACATCATAGGCCATCCCGCTGGTAAGGGCGGTAGCCTTTCCGCCGCTTATGGGCATGATATACAGATCCCCTAAAAGGTCAAAAACGATCTGCTTTCCATCGGGGCTTACATCGAGGTTCATCCAGGTTCCCTCATCGGTATTGAGAGGCACTTCCTTGATGTTCCAGTCATCTGTATAGGGATCGTTCACATCCCATTTTTTTTCATCTTTCTTTTCTTCTTCCTGCGCAAATACTACGGAGGTTGACATTAGCAGTAGCAATGCCAGTAGCGATCTTTGGATCATATATAAAGTTTGAGAATTTTAAGAGGGCTAAATATATGGAATGTTTTTATGTTTTTTGGGGATGCCAGGAGGTAAGCCGCTCCCTTTAAGTTGCTAGTTTTGGCAAACCTGAGTTGTCTCGACAACAATTTTCGTTAGGGAGTCAGGGAATTTGTTAACGGAAACTTGAGAATAGAAGCTTTCTGCTATATTTATCACCTGAATGAAAAAAGTACTTTTTACAATCCTCACGATTTTTGCTGTAACCCGGGCACAGGCTCAATATTGGGAAGAAGTCATTGATGTTTCTGTAGGTTATGGAATAAGTGTACCTTATGATGAGGTGGGGTATTTTGGTGCAGGTGTTTATGCACAGGGAGAGTATTTATTTGGAGTGAACGAGTGGATCGATTTGAGAGCATATGCCGGTTACACGCTCGCCGAAATGAAGGGAGATCTTTCCGGGTCTAATGCCGGGCGGACTAAATCGACTGCAAGCGCCGTTCTCTTTGGAGGAAAAGCGCGCGTGAGGTACCCGTTTGAATGGGTGGCGCCTTTTGCTGAATTAGGATTAGGTGGGTCACTTGGATCTTTTCAAACTGTCACCCCCAATATCAATAATGATAAAAAAGGACTTTTTGCACACATTCCTTTCTCTTTGGGTGTGGAACTGGGGCCGCGACATAATATGAGTGTTAAATTGACTTCTTATTTTCATACCGGTGTGAAACAGTTCACCGCAGCTGCTGCAATTGGGATAAGGATTCCTATTGGTTATTATTAGGATTTCTCACCGGAGACGAGCTGTATTACTATAAACACAATTTTAAAATTGCAAAGCATATAAATTTGCCGATCCCGCTATCAGTGAAAAATTCATTTGCAACTTAATAATTACCGTAACAGAAGGAAAAAACGGGTATAGTAAACTCATTCCAAATGAACCTTCTACATTTCTTCTTCCTCCACAAATACTACGGAGGTTGACATTAGCAGCAGCAATGCCAGTAGCGATCTTTGGAGCATATAAAAATTTTGAGAATTATAAGAGAGCTAAATGGGATTTTTTGAAGGTTCTATTGCCGAAACTACAGACAGGGAAAAGACGTTGAAAAGTTTCTTCAGGAAAAGAGGTTCCTGTAGGAAATTATGTTATTTTTAACAAATCAACTATTTTATAAAAACCTTTAACTAGTCTCGGACAATAGCAGAGCTAATTGAGAGTAATTTTTTGATGAATTAAATAGGAACCTTATTAAAAACTAAATTTAATATCAGTCTTGACTAATAAAAAACGATTATTTCCATAGCTCAATTTAGTTGATGGGTGTTTTTTTTATTGTGTAGATTTGCTGGATGTAGAGATTACTTAATTAGAGCAATGTTCAGAAACATCAACATCATAAACCCAAAAATAGTTGCAAAGGAAAAATCTTTTAGCAAATACTACGCTGGTTTTAATGATGAATTCGTCAAACAATTCTTACTTTCTTCAGAACTTGATTCTTCATCGAAAATTCTAGATCCTTGGAATGGTGTTGGTACAACTACGACAAATGCAAATTTTCAGAATTACAGTTCTATAGGCTGCGATATTAATCCTGTAATGGGGTTATATGCTAAAGCGAGGCTGTTTAAACAGGAAGATGTAAAGATGCTTTTGTCAATTAGAGATGAGATAGTCAACCAAGTTCTGGAAAGAAAATCTGTTGGTGTAGATATTAAAAACGATCCGTTGTTGGATTGGTTTAGTCCAGGTGCTACTAAAAACCTAAGAAAAATAGAAATTAATTTGAAAAGGCTTCTATTATCTGATGTTCACAACGATAGCGCTAACAGCATTGAAGTACATCCTTCCATTGTCTGTTTTTTTTATGTGGGGATATTTAAAACATTGCAAACGTTGGCAAAGGATTTTAAATCTTCAAATCCGACGTGGATCAAAAAACCTAAAGTAGAAACAGAAAAATTAAGACCTCCAAAGACTAAAATTTTATCCATTTTTAAAAATGAAATTGAGAATATTCTATGTACTCCGGAATTTCATGGTGAGGGTGCCTCGGAAAAAAACGTTGACATTAGAATAAAGAGCTCTTTAAATACTGGAATAACTGATAATTCTGTTGATTTAGTTTTAACATCTCCACCTTATTGCACTAGAATTGACTATGCAATAACTACTCAAATTGAATTGGCACTCCTTAGGTTCAATTCAGAACAGATTAGAAACCTAAGAGATCAAATGATAGGAACCTCAACAATCTATGCAGATGATTTTGAGTGTCGTGAGGAGTGGGGGGAAAAAACTAATTTATTTTTGGAGCAAGTTTATAACCACGCATCTAAGGCTTCTCAGACCTATTACTATAGGTCACACTTCCAATACTATCAATCAATGTATAAATCTATATGCCATCTTTCTCAAGACGTAATTAAACCCGGCGGAGGTCTAGTATTGGTCGTACAGGATTCGTTCTACAAGGATATACATAACAATCTTCAAGAAAATTTAATTGATTTAGCTTCAAAAACGGGTTTGGATCTTCAGAATAGGATCGACTTTAAAGTTAAAAGAAGTATGTCTAGTATTAATTCCAAAAGTAACAAGTATAGAAATTTCATTTCTCCAACGGAGAGTGTTCTTTGTTTCACAAAAAGCTAATAAATGACTTCACCTGATATTATCACTGCCATTGAGTCGAAGGTTCAAAAAGCTCATACCCAAAGCCTCGATATTTCTTTAAATGAGATGCTTGACATGAAAAAAAATGGAGAGCTAAACATTACACCAGATTATCAAAGACTATTTCGGTGGAGTGAAGGAGCTAGATCTAGATTTATTGAATCTTTACTTCTTGAAATGCCGGTACCACCCATTTACGTTGTGGAAGAGGATGACGGAAAATATGTTTTAATAGACGGTTTACAACGAATTTCTTCATACCTGCATTTTCGAGGTGAGCTGGAGGCTAGTCATCTCGATCCACCAGTAAAACTAGGGGATTTTTTAGTATTGTCAGACTGCGATATAGTACCGGAGTTGAATGGTCTGAAATTCACAGAATTGCCAACGGCCTTACAAATTAGATTAAAAAGATCGTTTATACGAGTTGAAGTTGTTCGTAAAGGGAGTGATCCAAAGTTCAAATACCATATGTTCAAGCGATTGAATACTGGGGGTGTATTATTGACGGATCAACAAATGAGGAATTGCACCATTCGACTTCTGGATCCTCAGTTTAACGATTTTATTATTGATTTGGCAGAAAATAATGAAGATTATAAATTGACTACTCAACCACTCACTACTGATCAATATTTTAGCTCCTTCAACCATGAATTGGTATTGAGATATTTTGCTTTGAAAAATAATAAGAGTGAATTTGTACATGATGTCTCGGACTTTTTAACAGATTATATGGAAAAAGTGACAACAGGAGAATTGGGTTTTGATTATGAAACCAATAAAAAAGTTTTCGAGAAGACTTTCAAGGTACTCGCTTCTGCTGTTGGTTCCAAAGCGTTTGGATATGCTAATAAAAATCGTGATAAGGTAACAAACTCAGTAGGGGTATACCAATTTGAGGCATTCGCAATAGGAATATTACCACTTTTGGATAATCTGGATCCTAATGACCAAGGACAGATGAAAGCCCTTGGCGAAAAGATTATTGAAATAAAATTGTCGAATGATTTCATAAGTTTAATAACAGGTGGCGGCAAAAACTCCAAAGGTCCTTTAAACAACCGGATAGAATATGTTGAAAGTCATTTAGTACTATGATAGTAGCTATCTGGGCGGAAATTGAGGAAGAATTTACTTGGCGTATTGATGAACTGCGTATCCTGAGAAATCAAATTGAACAATTAAATAATGAAGATAGCAAAAGGATTTTGCGAAGATCTACCTTATTGATGATGTATGCTCACTTCGAAGGTTTCTTTAAGTTTTCTTTTCATCTTTATATCAAGACAATTAATCAAAAGAACCTTCCATGTGGGGAGGTAAATACTCATCTCTTAGTAAGTGCTTTTAACGATATTTTTAAAGATCTGAGAAATCCTTCTAGTAAATCAAGAATTTTTTCTAGAGCCTTGCCAGATGATGGAAAACTTCATTCTCTGGCGAGATCTGTTGAATTTTTAGACAATCTGCAATTGAACCTGACCCGAACTGTGTCAATCCCTGAGAGCGTGGTAGATACTGAATCCAATTTAAAGCCCGTGGTGTTAAAAAAAATTCTTTTTATGTTGGGCTTAGACTATGAGATGTTTAGTGATGAGCAAAGTGATATCAATAGATTGCTTTCCGTTAGAAATAAAATTGCTCATGGAGAGTCGAGATCAGGTTTGGAGAAGTCAGATTTTAATAAGTTATACGACTTGACATTTTCTCTATTGCGAACTATTAAAACAAAAATTATGTCTTCAATTACAAAAGAGGAATTTAAAAAAGTACCTTAGTGCAAAACCCTTGTACATCAAAGGTTAACTATCTCCTCTCAAAGCTCTTCACTTTGCGTGTTTAAAAAATATCGGAGGCTTCCATTCAAAAAATTCCTCTTCTAATTTGTAACATTTCAGATAAAAAGCAATCTTTATTTGAAACAAAAACAAGAATAGATCGTAAAATTAAAGCTGAATTTATACCAAAACCCAGTATCCTTTTTCTAAAGTTTCTAATCTTGTACCTCAAAAATCAAACTTTCTCAATTACCTTCCAAAAATGTCATTTTTTGAGGATCCATAAAATTGTGTGTAACGAACAGGTTTATCTGCCATCCCGCTACCGGCATTATTCGGGACCTGGTGCAATATTTTTTCATTGTATTTTAGAAAATTTATTTTTGAATTGTTTTACCCAACCATCTTTCCAATTTCCGGATTTTCGTAATGCTCTACCACCTTTAAAAGTTGTTTTTCAAAATTGTAGATATCATCTACGCTCTCGATCCTTTCTTTAACCTCCTTTTTATTGCTGTCGAAAAGACTTATGTATTTTATTCCCCCATTAAGGTGCAAACGGCAAATGGGTTTACGGTTATTGTCATCCAATAAGATCCCAAAATAGGATTGGGTATCACGATGGACGACCCTATCTTTTGAAAGTTTTCTTCTAAGGATGGCCAGGACGATATTGAAGCCTTCCATTTCCTCTTCTGTAGTGTCAATTTTACTCGTAGGTTCTTCTTGTATTAATTCTTCTTTCTGTTTTTCTTCCTCATTGTTGAGTGCGGAATTCAGTCGATCGTTTACTTTTTCACTAATAAACTGGCCAAATGCTTTTTTAACCAAATCGCTGAATTCCTCTACCACATTGGCTGTTAATCGTCCACTGTAAACCTGGCAGGTCAAGAGCTTAACAAAATCGGTAGAAGGGCTTTGTATTTCTCTATCTATTGTTTGTTTTAATTCTCTGGTATACTTGAGAGTACTAGCGTTGTCCACGATCTTGTTCACATCAAAATTCGACTTGTGAAACTTTTCTATTTCTTTAGTTGTTCCGTCTTTCAGCTTTGTAATATCAAATTCAAAAAATGGTTTTTCATCCATCTTATTTGGCTCCTCCAGATCTGTATAAAATTTATAAGTGATCCCATTGGTAAGGAGTGCAAAACGCGTTTTTGTGACATGGAAGTATCTGAAGAGCTGAGACGAATTGTGCACATTCAATTCGGAACCCCAATGTTTACATTCAATGATGAGAATAGGAGCACCATTTTGATAAATAGCGTAATCTACTTTTTCACCTTTTTTCAGTCCCAGGTCGGCAGTGAATTCAGGGACAACTTCAGTAGGGTTGAAAGCATCATACCCCAGAATGTTTATAAATGGAAGAACAAAAGCATGCTTTGTTGATTCTTCTGTTCCAATTTGGTCTTTTAGTTTTTCTACTTTGTCGGCGAGTCCTTTCAGCTGGTTGTGTAATTCCATAATATGATATTATTAAATAATTAGTTCGGCTTAATAACGTCATATGGAAAGTAGTGCGAATACTATCCTCCTTCTATCGTGGTAATGATCGCACAGCTGTAGGGAAAGTGCAGTAATTCTTTTTGTTCTTGTCTAAGAAACAGTGAATTATTCAAATATATCAAAAAAATCGAACCTTCAGCAGCAGAAAAGAGAAAGAAATAATATCTTCCAAAAATACAATTCCTATACCTATTTAAATTTTCTTAAACCTCCCAAAAATGACAAAATTTCTATCCTTTCTGTTCTTATGCCTAGTGACAACAAGCTGCATGGATGATGAAATGAGGAGACCTGTTCCTGGAGGCGCGCCTCAGGAAAAAGAATTTGAAGAAATAAAAGCTGTCGCCCATTTGCCGGTACATATTGATAGCACAAAATACCTGTTGCATCCTATCGGGGAACTGGGGGAGGAGAGATCAGGTTACTTCAGCTCTGGAAGTTCGGCGGGGAATAATGTTTTTCAGTCTTCAGATGTGCTTCGGGGGAGAATGACCAACCTTAAATTTCAGCAGTTAAATTCCGAAGAACTGGTCCCGCTAACAAATGAGCAGGTGGTGATCTATTCTGTTCAATTTCTGCGCAGCATCTTTGAAAATACCGGAAAGCAATTTCTGCTGTACGAAATGCGGGATCGGGATACCAATGGTGATGAGAACCTGAGTGAGAAAGATGCAAGCTCACTTTACATTAGCAACATCAACGGGGAAAACTTCAGAAAATTAACTCCCGAAGGTGAACATCTGCTGCAATTGACGGTAGTTGATGAGATGAACCGGCTCTACTTTAGAACCAGGGAAGACAGCAATGGAGACGGGCAATTCGATAATAACGACCGGCAGCATGTGTATTATGTAGACCTGGCTCCCGCAGCATTAAAAGTCACAGCATACTTTCCGCTAAAAAGTTAGATTACTTCTGCCTTCGCACTTCTAAAATCCAGCTTCCACTGTTAGCTCTCAAAAATGGCATTTTTGACTATCTTTTAAATTGACCTTTTAACTGACAAATTCGAGTTCCCAAGCCACAACTTATGTTATTCGGGACGTTGTGAAAAATGCCACTGACAAAAAAACCTGAGAAAAAAAAGCTGATGGTATAAACAAGGGATTTTTAAAATGAAGTTTTTGGAGTAAGAAAACTTGAAACCAAAGACTCAAACTACCTGATATATAGTACGTTATCTTTCGTTTTACACAAAATAATATTAAATTTATAGAATATACATTAAAGGTACTTTTGGTGCTTGTGTAGAACTCCCGGGAAAGTAACTAATAAGTGCTTCCTTAGAGACCTGATTTTATATCAACAAAATGAAAAAAATAACCCTTTTATTCACCCTGATGATTTCTATCAATCTCTGTGTAGGCCAGGTTATAGATGTACACCTGCATTCGTATACTGATGATATATATCATGGAGGGCATCCACATCCTGCAGGGAATATTCCGTCACCTCCTACTGCTGAAGCACATCTCGATAGAACTATTGAGTTAATGGATTCTTTAAATATTGATTATGCTGTTATCAGTAACAGTATAAAAGCCAATGAAAAATGGATGGAAGCAGACGACCGGTTTATTCCTGGATATGGTGCCAATACAGAAATGATTCCAGTAGATGAATTTGAGGAATTAATTAAAAACGGAAAGATCAAGGTCTTTGGGGAGATCGGATCTTCCTATGAAGGAGTAACTTTAGCCAATCCCATTTACAAGCCATACTTAGAAATTTGCAACAAATATGGTTTACCGGTTATGTACCATACTGGCCCTCCCAATCCGGGTTCCAAAAGTAAGGCAAAAAGAGTATTTAAAGGCGATCCTGCATTAATAGAAGACGTTATTGCAACATATCCTGACCTAAAGATTTGCCTGCAACACGCCGGTGCGAGTTTTTGGGAGAATGCTGTGTTGTTAATGGCATATTACCCAAATGTTTATGCTGACTTAGGTGTTCTATTATGGGTAAGTCCACTGACACAGGAAATGGCCGTGGATTTCCTCAAAAGGTGTAAAAAGTATGGCATACTCAAAAAGGTGATGTTTGGCTCAGACCAGATGGTATGGCCCGAAAGCATAAAAATTTCCATAAATTACTTGAATTCACTCGATTTTTTAACCGAAGAGGAAAAGAGAATGATACTTTACGAGAACGCCAGAAAATTTTTGGGATTAATGGATTAAAACTATTCATCACAAATCTGTACGGCCAGTTTACAGAGGCAAAATCGTTTAATTGGAAGTAGTTCAGCATCGTTGAGTGGTGAAAACATCAGGTCTTAAAGAGTCTTTTTTAAGAAGTAAGAAAATTTGAACTTTAAAGGCAAAAATGCAGCTGACTTAAAAGCAAAGCCTGCTGACTCGAACAGGTGGCACTATTTCACAATAATGGCTATCCAAAAATGGCTTTTTTGAGAACAATTTTCCTACATTTATTTCCATTAGAAACAGCCGGTTCATCTGAAAGTGCATTCTTCCCTACACGCCACTTTTGATAGCCGGGACGTTGTAGCACATATGATCAAAATATCTCAAAATGGGAAGATTACACCTGTTTGAATTTGAAGACCAAAAATGGTTTCCTGATTTTTTGAGAAACTATATGACTGATTTTTTGCAATATTTATCTAACAAAGCTAAAATCTACAAACCTATTATTCCTATAATCAAACAGGGTTTGAATAAAAGTGGAACCAATCAAATAATTGACCTTGGTTCTGGAGGTGGTGGCGGACTTATTTGGTTGAACTCTGAATTGAAAAATGACATCCCTGACCTGAAAATAATCCTGACTGACCTTTACCCCAACATTCCAGCATTTAAATTCACAAAAGAGCAAGCGGACAATTTTGAGTATGTGGAAAAGCCTGTTGATGCAAGAAATGTACCCGAGGAATTAAAAGGGTTGAGAACTCAATTTTTATCATTGCATCATTTCAAAAAAAATGATGCAATGCAAATTCTTCAAAATGCCATTGACACAAACAGCCCAATTGCAATATTTGAAGGACAAGAAAGAAGTATACCTAGTATTTTGGCAATGATATTTTCGCCAATAAGTGTTTTATTGACAACGCCATTTATAAGACCGTTCAAACCTGGACGGATTATTTTCACATATCTAATTCCTGTTGTTCCTCTGTTTGTTTTGTGGGATGGCATTGTTTCCTCATTGCGGACTTATTCCATTAAGGAAATGAATGAACTTGTTGAGAACCTAAACGGAACAGAAAATTATGATTGGGAAATAAACAAAGTTAAATCAGGACCAGGTGTCGTTTTATATCTACTTGGAACTAAAAAAGAATAAATACGTGCTACAACACCGTGTAATAAACATTGCTTAATTTAGATTAGCTCTTTGGTCGTTTCTTTGTTTGCTAGCATCTGATTTTCCTTCGGAAAATCCTCTCACTCACAAACGCAACGTTCCTTGTACATAACGTTAGCAGCAAGCTGACTTAAAAAACACTTTGAGTATTATTCATTTTTTGATTTCAAGTTCAAAGAACAGAAAAAACAACTTTGAAAACTCACACATTTAATCTATCAAAAGAGTATAATTAGATGGCTATTAGAAATATAATTTTTCTGTTACTTTTTACCCTACTTAATTTTAAAGTTCAAGCTCAGATAAAACCTATTTTATATGGGGGAATCGACTATTATAGAGATAAAGGTTTTGAAGAAAATGCTTACGTAAATTTTAATATAGGAACACAATTATTTAAATGGAATTTTATTGCCCCTGAAATCGGATATGAGCATTATTATGGTTTGGTGAATGAGAACAATGAAATGAATCCAAATGACCCAAATGCAAGGGCTCCATCTAAATTAAAGACAAGATATTCTACCAATTCTCTTTCATTGGCGCCAAAGTTAATTTTCGGAAACAAAGAAGCCGCTTTGGTTGTCATTCCACAATATAATTTCGGAGAAATAAAAGTGCGGGGGGATTTATTAAAAGATACCGGAAAACAATATGTGCTCGATGACCAGCAAAAGATATCAGAATCTATTTCCTATTTGAGCATTGCTGCGGGCGTAGAAGGGCAATTTTTTGAGTCCGAAGTTTTGCATTTTAGCCTTTTCTTAAAATATAATTTTTTGAATTCATCGAAAATTTTGGAGAAAATTGAAATACCACAAAGTCGACTAAATTCTAATGGAGGAAGTGCAGAAGGTTTAGGACTTGGGTTTAGGATATATTTTGATTTAATTGAATTATTGAAACAATAAAAAGCCAGCTGCCAACAACGTATACCGCAAATAGACGGTTAAGTATTAAAGAAATTAATTAAATTCATGGTTCAATAATATCTCTAGCCGACCAATTCGTGTCCCCTACTCCGCCAACTGGCGATAACCGAGACCGTTGTGGGGCATTAAAGAGCTAGTAGAATGAATAAATCAATTGAACATTTAATCGAAGCATTTAATACAGGTTGGACCCAAGGTGAATTTAACGCAGTTGAATCAGTTCTTCACGAAAATGTCGTTTTTATAGCGCCTGATTTAGCAACTGAAATAGTTGGAAAAAAAGCATGTCTAGAAACAATTAAAGCATATTCAAGTAATGCAAATACATTGTTATTTGAAGTTGAAAAACAAAAAATCAATGTTTGGCACCAGACTGCCAATATCTCAATGAATTATTACATTGAATATCTTATGAACGGCAAGAAATACAGAGAAAAAGGTAAGGAGTTTTGGACTCTGATTAAAGAGAATAATGACTGGAAAATAGTGTGGAGAGCAATGGTTAGTAGCGAAAATTTAAAATAAGAACACCACACAACAACGCATATAGCTTTTGGCAGGTGAAGGAATGAAAGAAAGGCTTTCGCTCCGTAGCCAGCCATGGTTTCGTTGGACAGGGAAGTGTCTCAAAACTGCCACAAGCCATATGTCAACCTTTGTAAAACATTAAAAATCAAAATGAATAAATAAAATTAGGCAGCAGGCAGATCATTATAGGTCGATCCTATCTTGCAATTCAAGTACCATAAGAGTGTCCGAAAATACCCCTTTTTGTATCATGTCCAGTAATTCTTTTTTAGTCCATTTTAATTCGAAATAATCGTACTGACCATATTTGTGCATATAACTGTAAATTTTTTTATGATTGGATAAAGATTCTAATTTTTCAATATCGAGCAGGCAGAAATGAATAGTCCCATGGCTGTCTTTTTTAAGGTAGACCGTTGACCACCATTGATTTTGCTCTTTGATGTTGACAATGTGATCATTTTTTATTTTTCGCAAAAAAGTATTGGTGCCCAGGGGGTATTCCATCACATATTTTTCTAAAAAGTAAATCGTGTCCTCTATTACTTTAAAAGGAAATCCCCTGCTTATTTCCTTTTTAGGATCACCAATGAGGTAAATTTTGTTGTCTTTGATGATATAGGAAGAATCGAGCTCCTTAGTTGATAGTTTACTTTTCTCGGCCTCCAGGCTCCTGATAATGTCTTTTTTAATAATGATAGTGTCCTCTTCAATAACCCAAACCCCTCTATACTTAGCGGGAAATGAATAAATATTTTTTGAGTCTACGGGTAGTGGGTCTGAGACATAAACTCCCGAACAGGAAACCATTAATAGCAACAGGCTAAAAATGAACAGCGGTTTTAATTTCATCTTTCCTTTTGTTTAAATGAGCGGGATTTGCCTTCTTAATGTGGTCTTCTAAAATGTCTTTTGAAGCACAGTACATTGGTCGTCACCATCTCTTGAAGGATTCCTCTATAAAAGGTACAAAATCAGTATTTTAAGAATCATGAGAAATATCAGGAAGAAGAAAACTTAACTGAAATTCCAAAACTTCTAACCTCGTACTTCTAAGATCTAACTTCCGCGAGGTAGATGGCTCCCCGGTAATTATCGAATTATCGAACCTGAACCAGGGTAACCAATACCTCCTGGGACCTGAACCCGAATAAACAAGTTTTAATTACTTCAGGTAAAAGTTGATAAATAACACCGCCATGAAAGAATGAAAAAAAAGGCCCTTTTAGGGCCTTCTCTCTTTAAGAAGCATTCCCGGCACTCCTCCATCTCTTCCAGTAGTACCTGATGGATGGTATCTACTGCATTATAATATACCCTTACCCGGGTATAAAAAACCCTGCTGTTCAGGTATTTCCCATCCCCGATTCCTTTTCCATCTTTGCTTAGTAGAATTTAATCAAAAACAAGAATAAAAAACCGAATAATAAGGGACTACCCGAAAACAGAAAAAACATTCAATTAATCAAATAATCAACATTATGAAAACAATTTCTAACATCATTCTTGCACTGCTCTTCTGCAGTTTATTGTTGTCCTGTTCTAAAGATGATGATATTCATGAGACTCCTACCCTGCTAATTGCCGACCTGTTTGAAGATACTTCTATTATGGAAAATTCTTCTGAAATAGAATTCAAGGTAGATTTTAACAGGCCTTCAGCAGTAGACGGATCTATTGTTTTGAAAGTTACCAGCACAAATAATGAGGAATTTCAAACAAACCCTCCGGTAATCAATGGCGAAATCGAACTGGAAGTAACTAAAGGAAGCGGCTATTCAATTTTCACGATTAGCCCTGTAAATAATAATCTAGTTGATGGTAACAGTACGGTAAAATTCGAGCTGGAAGAAAGCAGTGAGGGAATAAGTTTCGGAACTAAACGAACTGCAGATGTCGTAATTATGGACGACGACACACCCGCTACTGCTTCATTTGTTACTCCTTCTTTGAACCTTTTGGAGAACGAACCTGGAGGCGTAGAAGTGAAAATTCTTTTGGCAGGATTTTCAGTACCCGAAAGCTCCCTGCTGGTAGAAATAGAAGGCAATACCGATAATTACTTTATAAGTTCCTACCCGGCTATGGACCAAAACCAAAGGATCACCATACCTGTCGCTTCAGGAACTCTGTACACCACCTTCCAGATCTATCCCAGGGATAATTCCTTACTTGAAAATCACCACGATTTGAAGCTTAGACTGGTCCCAAATAATGCGGGAGTGAACATAGGTTCACTTTCTGAAATAAACCTTTCCCTCAAGGATGACGAGATTTATGGAAAGATAAAATCTGTTGAAACGGTTACCACCAACGGCAAAAGAGATAAAAGAACTTACGAATATGGCGTGGACGGAAAAGTAAACAAGGTTCTATGGGAGGATGAGACTGCATCGCAACCGTCCGGAACAAATAATTACTATTATTCCAGCAATGGTTTGATAGAAAGTGTTTCTTCCTTTCCAGGTGATGGCGAGGACTTTTTCTGGGAGAATGGCAAAGTTGTCCGGTCTGAAGTTATAAGTGGCTTTGCAAAAGTGGGTTACAGTCTTTACGATTACAATACCGCTGGAAGAATAAGTACTAAAACGACCTATAAATTAAAAACGGGTGGCAGTTTTGAACAATATTCAAAACATGAATATGAATATTATGACGATGGAAACCTAAAAAAGGAAAGCATCTTTAAAGCCGGGAGCAATAATACCTGGGTGTTTGAAAGCAGCCTTGCGTTGGATAGCTATACCGACAGGATGAATCCGGCTTCCATTGAAATAATTCCCACCCTTAAAGTACAGGAACATTTGCCGCTTTACTATACTTTCATAAAAGAAGGCGTAAACATTGTCCATTATTACATCAATAAGTTCAACGAGGAGAACCGGATCACAGAGCGCAAGAGCCAGCTCGAAACGGTAACCTACTCTTACTACTAGAATTACAAAACCGGCCGATTGGCCGGTTTTTTCTTTTTAAATCCACTGCCCCGGAAAAGCTTATTGGCTGTGAAATAAAAATTAGTTGCCCAGGTTTCTATTTTTTTAAAAGAAAAAGAATCTGAATGTTAGCAAAAAAGAGAATGATACGCCATTAATTTCCCGAAGATAAATTAAAGTAATAGCTCTACCGGAATTATCAGAAAGCTTCTAAAGACTACCTTTTTTTTAGCTTCACCTTGTTGGGTATCATAATTTGTTCAAAGTAAAACCTGCTTTTGCTATTTCAAATCCTGTTCTAATTGTTAAGGTAATTAATCTTACCCCTGGATAACCGGCAAATATCGGAAGTTCCCATAGTGAGATTTTGATTATCTTTAAAAGATAACCTGACGACAGCCGAAAGGCCATGGCGGGAATTCCCAAATCTACCATTCGCTTCAACCGCAGGCATGTGAACCATTTAAACACACTGCCATGCGTATAAAGATCATCATACTTATATGCATATTAAGCGAATTCCCCTTGAAGGCTCAGGTGAACCTCGACTCCCTCTATTCGGTTTGGCAAGACCAAACCCAACCAGATTCCATTAGAACTAATGCCTTCTCTGACTATATCTGGGATGGTTATCTTTTTTCTCAACCCGATTCGGCAGCTATTTTAGCAGAAGAATTGGTTTCTTTCGGGAAGGATAACAATTATTTGAGGGCACAATTTGCGGGATATACCCTTCAGGGAGTATCATGGGTGAACAGGAGTGATTATAAAAAGACACTATCCTATTACATACGGGCCCTGGAGATTGCCAAAGAGATGGATCATCCTGCTGCTCTTGCCATTGCATACAGTAACCTGGGGAGTGTTTATCATGATAAAGGTGACTTAACAGCAGCTCTGGATAACTACCTTAAAAGTCTGGAGGCTAATCCAACTATGAAGATGGGTACTACCTTCCTTAATATTGGAAACATCTATAAGAACCAGGGTAATTTGACAAAGGCGCTTGAATATTACAGGAAAAGTTTGGAGCTGAATAAAAAAGAAGGGCATCAGCACGAGCAGGCAAGTAGCCTTTCCATGATTGGAGGCATCTATAGGGAGCAGGAGGATTACGCTCGTTCCCTCGACTATTATTCCCGAAGCCTTAAGATCTTTAAGCAAATCAACAACCAAAACGGAATTGCCGATACTTATAGTGATATAGGAGTTTTGTACGACAAGCAAGGTGAATATCAAGAAGCGCTGAGGTACCACAAAAAGAGTTTAGCAGTTTACGAACAACTGGGAAATATGGATGGTGTTGCTCTATCTTTAAATAATCTGGGGGCAATTAACCTGGAATTAGGAGACTATGGCAAAGCACTTGAAAATTGTCAAAGAGGTTTTGATATTTCTGTAAATATCCAGTCGCTGGTTAGAAAAAGGGCGAGCTGCTCTTGCTTATATGATGCCCATAAAGCTCTTGGCAATGATGACAAAGCCCTCTACTATCTTGAGCTGTTGAAGGCTGTTGAGGATAGTCTGAATACCAGGGAAACAGCAAAAAGACTTCAGCAAATGGAGTTTCAGGAAGAAGCCCGCTTGATTCAGGAAGCGCATGAAGAAGAAGTGCGCCGGAAAGAAAGAACAAGAAACATAAGCTTCATAGCAGGTATATTTTTCTTGCTTTTAGCCGGGAGCTTTTACATGCGCTGGCATTATGTGCGTAAATCAAAGGCTTCTTTACAAATTGAAAAAGATCGTTCAGAAAACCTGCTGCTGAACATTCTTCCTGAAGAAATTGCCCGGGAGCTTAAGGAAAAAGGGAAAGCTGATGCGCGGGAATTCGATATGGTAAGTATTCTTTTCACCGATTTCAAAAATTTTACAGAGCAGGGCGCTAAACTGACTGCTACAGAGCTGGTGAATGATATCAATGACTGCTTTGAGGCTTTTGATGCAATCATCGAGAAATACGGAATTGAAAAGATCAAAACTATTGGTGATGCCTACATGGCGGCCGGTGGTTTGCCGGTTCCTTCAAGCGATTCAGTAAAAAGAACGGTTTTGGCTGCACTGGAAATGCAGGAATTCATAAGCAAACGAAAAGCAAAAATGGAGGCTTTGGAAAAACAGGCTTTTGAAATGCGTGTAGGCATTCATACCGGCCCGGTGGTGGCAGGCATAGTGGGCATAAAGAAGTTTCAGTATGATGTGTGGGGAGATACGGTCAACACCGCCAGTCGAATGGAATCTCATGGGGAGGTGGGACTGGTGAACATAAGTCAAACTACCTATGATCTACTTAAAGATGATCCTGAATTCAATTTTCAAAGCCGGGGTAAAATAGTAGCAAAAGGTAAAGGTGAGATCGAGATGTATTTTGTCGCCAGGAAAAAATAAGAAGGGAAAAACCCCGAAAAGAAAATCTCCCATTAAATTCTTTATTTAACCCAGGGCCTAATTTGCTTTAAAATAGATTCGACATTTTAAGTGTAACATTCTTTATAAAGATTTGTCATTATTTGAAACAAGAACAATGAAAAGGATCTTCACAATAATAGTTATCAGTTTCCTCTTTTTATCTTTTAAACCACATCAAAAAGATGAGGCTATTACCTATACCATTGCATTTAACAGGGATAATATCAACACTGCAAAAGTAAAAGCTGAATTTACACCAAAGGACAGTATTCTGTTTATGGATTATGGAGCAGACCATCTCGAAAAACGATGGGCAACTTTTATTCATAATATTAAGGCGGTGAACGGGGAAGGGAAACCAATTACAATGGAAGAACTTCCCGATGCTAAGTGGAAAATCCACGCCCCACTTAATGAAAAGATCGTTTTGACCTATGATGTGCATCTCGATCATGAAGATTACGAATGGGACGGTGGTATAGACGGAGTGGCATATGCTACCGGAATGGGCGTATTTTACACGGGAAGAACCCTGTTCATTATGAATGGAGAATATCGAAAAAATATTGAGGTTGATTTCCAGCTACCTCAAAATTGGCAGGTCACCACACTCTGGTCTATAAAGAGCGATGTTGCTTCTGTCTACCGGGTAAGGGACAATAACGACCTGGCGAAGGCAATGATATTTGCTGGAACCCATAAAGAGTTTTCTATAAAAAGGGATGACTTTGAATTGGTGTTTGCACTTGGCAGTACAGAAATTATCAATGATGAAGCCACTTACCGGAATCTGGCAGAAGGTGTGTTAGATTATTATATAGCACTTATGGGCGGAATCCCAAGACCTGCGCCTGAGGATCCATTTAAAAAGATGGTTGTGGTTATTAGTTCCCATCCATCCATTACAGATGGTGAAGTCATTGGAAATAATATTAGTATTCTTATTGAGAAAGATGCTGATCAATTCTCAAAAACCATTTCCAGATTCATTTTTGCTCACGAATTCTTCCATCTGTGGAACGGCAAATCTTTTAGACCGGCCGGTGAAGATACAGAATGGTTCCGGGAAGGACTTACTAACTATTATACCTTAAAGGCATTACACCAGGTTGAGTTCTTAAATGATGAATCCTATTTGGATTTTTTAAGTAACTTCTTCTATGCCCGTTACATCAATGATCCCGGAGTAGGGACCTTGTCGATGTCAAAAGGTGAAGAAAAGCATGAACATTGGGGATTGGTATATGGCGGTGGTATGCTCGCGGGAATCGCTCAGGATATGATCATTCGCAATGCTACAAACAATGAAAAAAGCATGGATGATCTAATGAGAAGTTTATATTTTAAATATGGGAATAGTAGCGATGCCTATACCCTTGAAGAACTTCAACGTTCGATGTCTGTCCTGAGTGGTACTGATCAATCAGATTTTTTCAATTCCTATATTTTAGGCACCAACAAAATCCCGATCGAAAATTATTTGCCACTGGCCGGACTGAACGCCAGCATTGAGAATGGAAATTTAATACTGTCAAAAAAGGAGCAGCAAAGACCGGAGCAACAAAGAATAATGGAAGGATTATTTGGGGCATTAAAGTAAAAGGCAAAATCTAGATTTAATGTTGTCCCAATTGGAAAGGCTGAGGTTTTAAAGGTTCCAATTGCGAAATGCCGATACCAAAATCTAACCCGTACTTCTACAATCTAACTTCAAGAATCCCCTTCCCAAAATATCATTTTTAGAACCTTTTCCACAGCAATTTCTGGTTGGTGACAATGAAGCATGTTTAGAAAGTTTCTCTAATGAAAATGCTGCTATGTAGGAATTTATACTATTTTTAACAATCCTTACAAAATTATTGTAAAGTAATACTCCAATACGCGAGCACATTGACAATTCAGAATAAATGAAACAACAATTACTTCTAGTCCTGGCAACAGCATTTATTAGCTTCAACTGCTATTCCCAGATCAATTTCGAAAAAGGATATTACATTGATAATGAAGATCAAAAGACAGATGTCCTGATAAAAAACATTGACTGGAAAAATAATCCCACCGAATTTGAATTTAAACTTTCAGAGGATAACGAATCCAGGAATGCCGCAATTAAAACAGTAAAGGAATTTGGAATATACAACGTTTCAAAATTCAGCCGGCACCAGGTAAATATTGATCGATCCAGTGGGAATTTAGATCTCTTGAGTGAAGACAGTAGCCCTGAATTTAAGGAAGAAGAGCTTTTTTTAGAAGTATTAATAGAGGGAAAAGCTAATCTATACCTGTATACTGACGGTAATATTACAAGATATTTTTACAGTAAAGATGATTCCAAAATTGAACAATTGATATTTAAAAAATATTTGACTCCCAACAATAATATTGGTACAAATGAGGGGTACAAACAACAATTATGGAATGATTTGGAATGTTTGACTTTTACAAGGAGAAAGGTTGAAAATGTAGACTACAGGAGAAATGAGTTAGTAAGTTTTTTTGAAGATTATAACAAGTGCCATAACGAGGACTATGTTAATTTTGAAGAAATGCAAAAAAAGGATCTATTCAATTTAAATATCCGGCCCGGTTTTAATTATTCATCTCTTACCATACACAACAAGGTTACTGATTACAAGGATACCGATTTTGATAAGGAATTCGGGTTTAGGTTAGGAATAGAGGGAGAATTCATTATGCCCTTTAATAAAAACAAATGGGCGATCATACTTGAACCAACATATCGTAACTATAAATCTGAACAGTCGCAGGAATCGGGTAGCGTTTCAGGGGGGATCCTTGTTTCAAAAGTTGATTACAAATCAATTGAACTGCCAATAGGGGTGCGGCACTATTTATACTTCAGTGATAATTCGAAACTTTTTTTAAACGCTTCTTACGTTGTTGATCTTAATCTCGATTCAACACTTGAATTCTTTAGACAGGATGGCTCAATGCACTCCTCACTGGACATTAAACCAAAAGGAGTTATAGCACTGGGTATTGGATATAAAATCAAGGATAAATACAGCATTGAAATGCGATATCATACCAGCCGGGAACTATTAGTTGGATACGCTTACTGGAGATCTGATTATGAAACTGTTTCAATGGTATTTGGATATTCCTTGTTTTAAAAAACACCATATAAAATGAATAAGATAAGGATAATTGGTGCAGTCCTCTTCTGTATTGGAATAGCGGTTCATTTTTTAGTGGATACTGAAGATTTCGGCTTCTGGGCTGGAGCAGCAATGGGAGCGGGTGTGATTATGTTATTGATCGGAAAAATTAAATGGCCTTAACTGATCTCTCCATAGATTAATGTGAATAATGGAATGAAACTTTGAATTTATCCATAGACCTGAAATGGTTTTCAAAGTAACTTAAATATATCCGTTTTGACTAAAACAAATCTCTTTCTCCTCCTCAGCTTTTTAATGGCTGCAAGTTTAACCGGCTGGTTCTATTACCAGGTTGATCATGAGGTGGGGGAAATTAATTATGATGACAGCCGGGATGATCCTGCCTTTGAACTTTGTGATGAAGATAGAGTGCAACAGGATTATTCTCCTGTTGGTGCCAATTATCGCGGCGGAAAAAAAGCTATCGAAAGAGAACTCCTGGAAGGGTTGCAGGAGAAGTTAATTTTTGAAGGATCTGGCTTGATTACCCTTAGGTTTGTCGTGAACTGCAAGGGGGAAACAGGACGCTTCAGGATATGGGCTATAGACGGGGAAATACAGGAAAAAGAATTTATTCAGGAGCAAATCCATATGTTTAAAACTTCCGTAGCACAACTGGAGCATTGGGAACCGGGCTGGTGGGAAGAAAAGATATTTGACAGCTATTACCAGGTCAATTTTAAGATCAAAGACGGAAAGATCACAGATATTTTCTAGAGCTTATGAGAAAGTTTTTCAACATTCTAAAGATTATCCTTACCGTGATTTTGTTTGCCTATTCGCTGTGCTTTCTGCTTTTCATTTTTGTCATGCCTAAAGAAAGGCGGTTTGATTTTGCAGGGCATATGCAGGGCAGTTATTTGTCACAGACGATGTTTGATGTGCTCACCTGGCAGCATCCAACCTATGCCAAGGCCTATTTCGAACAGTCGGTCGCATTGAATAAACGGGGGGAATACGCCAAAGGATTTCGGTTGCTGGACAGGGCGGTTGAGCTGGATCCAAAAATGCACCTTGGCTATCGCGGGTACATGAAGCTGCGTTTTCTTCGGGATTATGATGCTGCCCTGGCAGATCTTGACCGTCTCGATAGTCTTACTCCAAATCATACCGATGCGCCCTGGGGAGAAGATATTGATTTTCTAAGAGGGGAAGCCTGGTTTGGAAAAGAAAACTACCGGAAGGCGATAGAAGTATTCAACCGCAGCCTGGAAAACCAGGGGGAGGATTGGGCAGATATTCAAACATTCGTATACCTGGGAACGGCAGAACATAATCTGGGTAATTATGAGCGGGCTATTGTAGAATACAACAGGGCTTTAAAATATTCTGCTTCAACACCCGAAGCACATATGGGCCTGGCGCAGGTCTATCGGGAAACCGGGGATCTGGAAAAGGCCCGGGAGCACATTTTAGAAGCAGAGAAGAGCATGGTTTATAAAAGAGAGGATTCCTACAACGAGTATTTGAATGAGATCTATTACAGTGATATAACAGCGATGAAGAAGGAGTTGGATCTTGAGACGGCTTCAACCAATATTGTTGATGAACACTCCCGGTCCTGAAGTTGAAGCTGAAAAAATGACACTACTCAATAATTACCTTTTCACTTCCAGGCGGCTCGGTTTCCGGCCATGGACTTTGGATGACCTGGAAGAATTCGCCGCACTGAATGCTGATCCTGCGGTGATGAAGTTCTTTCCGAAGCCATTACGCAGGGAGGAGTCGGCTGAGTTTCTTGAAAGGTTATTCGATCATTATGCGAAGCATGGCTACTGCTACTTCGCTGTGGAGTTGCTGGAGACTGGAGAATTTATTGGCTTCACAGGCCTGGCTTATCAAACTTTTGATTCAGAATTCACGCCGGCCACAGATATTGGCTGGCGGCTTAAAAGAAGAGCGTGGGGGAAAGGCTATGCTACCGAAGGCGCCAAAAGATGCATTCAATATGCTTTTGAAGACCTGAAGCTGAATAAGATAATTTCCACCTGCCCAAAATTAAATCATCGTTCTGAACGGACAATGCAGAAGATAGGGATGGTTAAAATGGGAGAGTTTGATCATCCGCGACTTCAGGAGTTTCCCAAACTTCAAAGCTGCGTGTGGTATGAGCTTGTGAAGGGGTGAAATCCGGGATTTTTCAGCCCGGGTTTTATCATTTTTTTAATAGATTTGGAAACACCTAACAGGAAAGCCGGTATTTGAAATGCTAATCTTGTGCCGGTGAAATATGCATGTAACTAGCATACTCATTACTCTTTAGACATGATAAACAGATTACTCAAAACCGGAACTATAATTGGAATGGCCATATGCGTCATTGGATACATGCTTTTAAAATTGCTTTCCTTATCCGCGGGATATTTCAACATCTATGACATCACATATTCATTAACGGCTTTGATGGGTTGCTTATTTATTCTGACGGTTAGCCAATTCGTTAAGGAAAAGATTTACGACGTATTAAAAATTATTGGGCTTCTGTTTGTAGTGATGTTGGGAACCAGCTTACTCAATGAATTTTATGTTTTTGAATTTAGCAAATATCATGTGTTTTATATCAAAATCCTTCCTATGCTTTTATTTACAGGGATTTATTCCATGTATCTGGATTACTTCAGAAAAAAGGAAAACCATGATAAATTAGATTATTGGAAAATTATCCTGTTAACGTTGATCATCATTAACGTATACTTCATCCATTTCAATTTTCACACCTCCTTATTTAAGGATGTCAATCAGGTTTTATTCTGGATAATCGTTACCGGAATTCTACTGAATGAATATATTGAGCCGAAAGTGGGGCGCATTGAGTAACATGGGCCACACTGAATAAAATCTTAAAGATCTGGATTGTCTTCTATTTCTTTGATTCGCTTCTGTATTTTAATCAGGTTATAAACTATTACAATTCCACTTAAAAGTAATAGCGAATAAATAGCCCAGCCCCAGGGAATAAAGATCATGGCAAACCCATAGCACACAAATGCAAAGACCGCAGCCGCAATGAGAATGTTCCGGGCCTTCTTTGCTTTTTGGAGTTGTTCCGGGGTCATGTGTTTAAATTATCTGCCAAAAATAGGGAATTGCTGCTGCCATTGAAAAGCAAAAAGTTTCGGGTATAAAAATCTATCTCAATTTTGCTGAAAGTTTTACTATCCTGAAGAAGAGTGACTAAAGTTCTGGTTTTCAGCAGTGCGGTAAAGATGTTATTTTGAATAAAATTGTAAAAAAAGAATCTATAAAGGATTTTTTTAACTAATTTGGTGATAGAAGATCCTGCTGCCGCTTTAATTAATGGCTCTCCCTACCTTCATCTTCTGCTTTTAAACCAACCAAAAAAAGCACTTTATGAGAGCATTAAAAATTATGCTGTTCCTAGCAGCACTGGTAAGCTTTGTTTCCTGTTCAAAAGAAGAAAACGATCCCGAATTAGAGACGGAAATGCTCCTGGGGGAATGGCACCTGGAAGAGTTTAATTATTCGGGCACCAATGTTTATTCAGCCGGTAATGAGACTGCTTCGGTTTCCTATACGGGAGAAGCCGTTGAAATAGATTTTGAAACTGTTTTTCTCAAGGATGGGACTTATATAACTGTGGGCACCTACACCATTATCCTTACTTCAACTGCCGAGGGAGAAACTACTGTTGAGGAGTTCACCTATTCTGATATTAATACCACCGGGACCTACAATATTGATGGCAACAAGATCACTACGACCCATGAACAGGAATACCCGGGACAGGAGACGATTGCCGAAATTAGTGAGGGTGTAATAAAGGAGCTTACACCAAACAGGTTGATCCTTACTTATGAATATAGTGGCACCACAGAAGTATGGGGAATGGAAGTAGAAGTTAATACCAATGTTATTCAAATTTTCTCCCGATAATAAAACCCATAATGAAAAAGACATTACTATGGTTGCTGCCACTCTTTATCTTTTCGTTTTTATCTTCCTGTGAACCCGAAGGTCCGGCAGACAAAGATCCCGACCCGCCTGTCGCCGAAGAGATTATCGAAATTCCAGATGAGTACTTTAAAAATGTCCTGGTCAACACCAATTCTATCGACACCAACGGAGATCATGTAGGGGACAGCAATATCGACCTGAACAACGACGGGGAGATCCAGCGCAGCGAAGCTGAATTGGCCAAAAGCCTGATCATGAATTATAATTATCATGAAATCGGAAGACTTGTTAGCTTCACCGGGATCAGTAATTTCACCAATCTTGAGTACTTGAAGATTACCGGAATTGGTTACTATCCTGCTGAAGAAATTGAAGTGGAAAAGTTGATGAGTTATGATTTTACAGGTCTGGTAAATTTAGAATATCTTGAATTTAACAACCTGGTCACCAACTGGAGTGAATCTCTCGATCTTTCCGGTCTTGGCAATTTGGCTGAAGTTAGACTTATAAATAACAGTCCTTTTTACGAAGTTTTCACTGATGAAAATATTGTACTACCGGTCAATTTTATGGATGTGGATCTGGAAAGCACGGGTAGCTTGATTAACCTGGATATTACCAATAGTTTTTTAAATATAGATTTCTGTCAGGTGCCATCTCTGAAAAAGCTCAACATGTTCTATTTGGAAGGAGGGGAGCCGGAGGTTTTCGATTTTCATTGTCTGGAAAGTTTAGAATGGCTAAACATCGGTGAGAACGTGATCGAGTCCCTTATCCTTTCAAATTCATCTGTTTTAGAGACTTTGTTAGTCCAAAATATTGGTTCCTGGGGAGGGCACTACTGGAATTATCCTTTCGTAAAATATATCTGTATTGATGATATTCCCGAGGAACATGAGCAGATCGCCACTTTAATAGATGAACATACGGTGGTGGTGACCGACTGTAGTTTTTAGAACATCCGGAAAGGTGGTTCGGGAAGGAGAATTAGCTATGGCGGCAAAATTTCAGAATAAATATTGCATTGAATCCACCCGATTGCAGAAATGGGATTACAAATGGGATGCTGCATATTTTATCACCCTTTGCACAAAAGGCCGGGGGCATTTTTTCGGTAAAATTATTGATGGGAAGATGCAATTTTCACCGGCAGGTACAATTGCCAATGTTTTGTGTCAAGATTAATTTCCTTAACCGCGTCCGGTCAAGCATAGTCAAGACCCCGCCTTCCAAAAATGCCTTTTTTGTCACCTCATCGTGCAGCAAATCTTAAGTACAGATAAAAACTATCTTAGAGCAGAACGAACCCTGATCCAGTAAAATTTTAATTCCAGGAATTTGCTTAAATTTCCAATTCCCTGCCATACTGCAATTCAAATTAGAAATAATAAAGACTATTGTATCTCACCGGTCATTAATTGCAGACACTATTAATAAAAATTGTTTTATGAAGGGTATCATTCTCACTGTCTTATTTTTAGTCTTACATCAAACTTCTTTTTCGCAGGAAACAATTATTAAAGACCATTCAATTCCTGCCCTGAACAAGGTAATTGATTCTTTAGAAAACAACTATAAGAGATCTGAAATACCAACTTTCCTGTCTCTGCCGCAAACTACAGGAGATTATTTTTATTTGAAAACTGAATTCCCTGATGATTTTATAAATGCTTTAAAAGCAGGTATTCCGCTGGATTCACTTATTGGGAAATTTCCAAATCTCCAGATCGACCGGGATCTATTGATCATAAAGAACAACTACGTGCTTTCCAATGGCGAAGAGAAACTGGAACTAAAATCCTTCCAGATAAAATTTAATAGTGACCATAAGATCACCCTGGAAGCATCAGATTCTTTAGTGAAGGCAAATCATAGACTTTATTATTTAAATCAGCCAGATTATGCTTCCGGCATTAGAAGAGTCAGGGGGTTTTACTTACATGGGGATTTTCTTCAGAAGGAGATTCCGAAGAAATATTCTAAATGGGTTAATTACACCAGTCATCTTGTGCCACCAACCCGGCTGTTTTCTAAGAGCGATAATGATCCTTTTTCACATATCACAGTGACTACGCCTATAGATTCCCTGATTACTTACTTCGCTAAAGTTACCCACAAACCTGTGTTTGACAGAAATGAAAATTTCCAATCAAGAATAAGACTAATGGATCAATGGGAAGAGAAAAGAGCTGCACGTGCCGATAGTTTATTCAGAAATGATCCCGGTTTTAAGAACCTGCTTTTTGAAGCCCTGGTTTTTGCTGAGACTAATCAAAAATCCAATGGCGAACTGGAGGTTTTTGTTGCACAACTTATTTCAAAAGAACGGGCGCTGAATTTAATGAGAAATAATCAGCAGATAGGAACCTGTAGTTTTGATAACGGTCCCCTTGAGCAACAGAAGCGGATGGCCCGGCTGGCCGCAGAAATTCCCGATTGGAATGTTTTTATCCATTCTTTTCTAAATATCATGAATGATCATGTTTCCAGAGTTGCCAACTCTAATATTGCAACTGAGTCGAGAAAAACCTATATCGAAGAACTTACCAAATTGGACCTTGATGTAATAACCTTGTTGTTGGGCTCGAACATGCGTATAGCTGAGACCTCAAATACCCATTATTTTTCTGATGGAAGTAAGGTGGCCAAAGCATTTACTGCATTAAACGAAACCAATAAAGATTTTTTTGAGGCTACTGTTGACAACCTGATCAAGGACGAGCAGGTTGATGCCTTCAACAAACTGCATTTTTATAATACTCTAAGCTATTACCATTATTTTCTTGAGGATTCTCCCAGAAAAGAACGCGTGGCTCAAAAGCTGGAAAAAATGTCAGCTTTTATGCCTGTTTCAATTAGATCAAGAATGGAAGAACCGCATAAGGAATTAAAAGATCTGCTTTTTCAGGAAAGTGAAAAGTTGGAGGAGTTCAACATTCTGGATTCTTCTATTGGAAATATTTATTCTTATAGTTACGGAGGAGATTGCTGGATGGCGGAGATTCAGGAGAAGGCTGGGAATCCGAGATTGATCTATGATCTTACCATGCCTATTGAAGAAAAGATCACCCCGTTAAGTAATTTTCTGAAACAAAAGCCAGAGCTAACCGGAAGAATTGAGGATCATAGCTTCATCAAACGGTTATTGGATGCTGATACCAAGAGTAAACTTTATTTAAAATTTACAGAAGACAGATCATTTTATAACTTTCGTAATAAGGTACTCAAAGATGTTCCCGGGGCAATTAAAGAAAATTGGGATTTTAAAAATGCTGTTTCCTTTTACATTTTGTATCCCGACAAAAGATATGTGAGGTTTATCCTTTTTGAAAATAATGATCTTATGGTTCTGGAGATTCCTCGGGATTACAGTCTTCCTAAATACAGTTTTGAAGATTTGGTCACAAAAACAAAGGAATCTTTTCTTTCTGTGACCTATGAAAGCTATAAAATTTTTAATGAGAAGGGTGAAATGCTGAATTAATTTAAGGGAAAAGATATCTTCCCGTTTTAAAAATTCAAATAAAAGATTTTATGGGCTCACAAATTGAATTTATAAGGAATGCCACTCTGGTTCTTAATTACGCAGGTAAAAGGATCCTAATGGATCCCATGTTTGCCAAAAAGAACGAATATCCAGGCTTTCCCGGAACCGTAAATTCTGAAGTTAGGAATCCGCTGGTAGAGATGCCGGTAGACCCTGAAAGTCTGTTTGATGTTGACGCTGTCCTGGTTTCTCATTTGCACACAGACCACTGGGATCCGGTTGCGAGACAAATCCTGCCCAAAAACCTGAAGATCCTTGTCCAGGATGAAGATGATGCGAAAATAGTTCGCTCACAGGGTTTTATTAATGTTGAAGCCCTGCCGGAAAAGACAGATTTTAATGGACTACAGTTTTCAAAAACCCACTGCCAGCACGGAAACGATATTGCCTATTTAGTACCCGAAATGGTCGAATTCCTGGGGAAATCCTCAGGGTTCTATTTTAATGCGGAAGGGGAGAAGTCAGTTTACTTTTTAGGAGATACGATCTGGATTGAGGAGGTAGAAAACAATTTAAAAAGCTGGAAACCCGATGTAGTCGTGGTAAATGCCGGTTATGCAATGATGACCGAGGCACGTTTTGGCGCGATCATTACGGGAAAAGAAGATGTGGAAAAGATTCACGAACTATTGCCGACTGCCACAATCATTGCCATTCATATGGAAGCTTTGAATCACTGTGTTTTGAGCCGAAAGGAGTTGAGGAAATTTGCCGAAGAAAGGGGCTTTTCAGAAAAATTGATCATTCCCAAAGATGGAGAGGTGATAGATTTTTAGATAAAAATTAATTTTCTTAACCGTGTCCGGTCAAGCGAAAACTAGACCTAGCTCCCCGAAAATGCCATTTTTGAACCCTCTTGAATTTTCCCGGCAATATGATTTTTTCATTTTTATTAAATCTGTAATGCAAGTCCTACTGATTTTTAAATACGTACTATTGTTATTCGGTTTAACGCCTCTCTTTTAACGGCTAGAGGTTGTTTTAAAAACCCCAATCAATTCGAGAAGCTATCCTCGCTTTAGCTAAATCAATGAAGTTATACATCAAAAGCATGGTCGGTTCACCAGGGAAAGCCCTTGTGAAAGAAGAACTTGAAAGGCTCAAAATACCTTTTGGTCTTATTGAGATTGGCGTGGTAGAAATTCCTGTAGGGATAAGCTTAAAACAGCGGGCACAACTAAAGATCAATCTTTTGCCGCTGGGACTAAAACTGCACGAAATTAAAAAAGTTATATTGGTCGAAAAGATCCAAACTGCTGTCCTGGAAATGATAGAATATTCAGACGGAAATCCTATAATTAGCTATTCCGAACATCTAAGTGCAAAACTGGGATACGATTACACTTATCTGGCCAACATCTTTTCAGAAGTATATGGGTTTTCTATACATCAATATATAATTTCCGGCAAAATTGAGAAGGTGAAAGAACTGCTTTTCATCGGCGATATCAGCTTGTCCCAGATATCCTATAACCTGCATTACAGCAGCGTTGCACATTTATCCGGCCAATTTAAAAAAGTTACCGGCCTCTCTCCCACATGTTATAAACTTATAAGGCGGAAAAGAGAAGATATGGCTGCACTCCTTCAGGCATAATTGCTTTTCCTGTCGGAAAATAATTCTCATTTCTACTCTTTTACTTCCGCAGAATCTCCCAACAGGCTCATTAAAAGGACTCCCAACCTACCGGGATGGCATTTGAGCATCAATAGTTAAACTCTAGCCAATAGTGTGAATTATATAACATTTCCGTAGGACTTGTCCCTCACATTTGCAGCGTGAAAATCTTTTCACTCTGGCCCCAAGCCAATAACAATTATCAAGATAAATATATGCGTTTTAAAAAATTACAATTATCTGCTGCGGTTGCGTTTGCTTTTGCAGTGGTACTCTCGATTTCCGGATGTTCCGAAGACGACGTAACCGAGGTCGTGGGAGTATGCCCTATAGTCGTAACGACCGAACCCCAGGATGGTGATGTCGATGTGCCCCTTGCACAGGTGATCTCTGCAATCTTTAACGAGGAACTGAATCCTGAAACAGTAAATTCTGAAACTTTTAAAGTTAATGGAAGCTCTGCCATAGCCGGAACCGTTACTTATGCAGACAACACTGCTTTCTTTACACCCTCTGCTAATCTATTGCCAAACGTTACCTACACCGCAATGGTGACTACAGGGATTAAAGATCCTATGGGTAATGCATTGCAGAAAAACTATGAGTGGACCTTTACTACTATTCCTGAAATAACCTTAGCTGCCTCACCTTTGACCGATGGAACTATTTCGGGAGCGGGAATGTTCAATAATGGATCTACTGTTACTGTTAATGCCACGCCTAATGAAGGTTTCAAATTCACTAACTGGACTGTGGGTGACAAAGTAGTTTCTACAGACCCTAACTATGAGTTTGAAATGAATGGTAACATTTCATTAGTTGCCAATTTTGCGCTTAAGACCTATACTTTAAATGTAACTGCTGAAAATGGAACTGTTGCTAAAGATCCAATCCAGGTGACCTACGAGCATGGAACTGCGGTAAAACTTACTGCCACTGCTGCAGCGGGATACGAGTTTTCTTCCTGGAGTGGTGATGCCACGGGATCTACAAATCCTTTGACAGTTACTGTGAATGCCGATAAAAATATCACTGCAAACTTTACTCCTGTCCTGTTCGCATTGAACATAACTGCTGAAAACGGAACTGTTGCTAAAGATCCAAACCAGCAAAGCTATAATAGTGGAGCTACGGTAAAGCTTACCGCTACCCCGGCTGCGGGATATCAGTTTTCTTCTTGGAGTGGTGACGCTACGGGATCTACAAATCCATTGTCAGTCACAATGAACGCCAGCAAGAATATCACTGCAAACTTTACTTTGGTACCTGTTAATACCTATACTTTAAATATCACTGCTCAAAACGGTAGTGTTACAAAGAATCCAAATCAGCAGAAATACAACAGCGGAACTAAGGTAACTCTTACGGCCACTCCTGCCACAGGCTACCAGTTTTCTTCATGGAGCGGTGGTGCCAGCGGATCTACAAATCCACTGATAGTTACAATGAACGTTAACAAGAATATCACTGCGAACTTCACTTTAAAAGCGGTTAGTACCTATACATTGAATGTAACTGCCCAAAACGGTACTGTGGCCAAGAATCCGAATCAGCAGAAATACAACAGCGGAACTAAAGTAACCCTTACGGCCACTCCGGCCACAGGATACCAGTTTTCTTCATGGAGCGGTGATGCTACGGGATCTACAAATCCGCTGACAGTCACAATGAATGCTAACAAGAATATTACGGCGAACTTTACTTTAATTCCTGCTAATGCTTATACGCTCAATGTAACTGCTATAAACGGAACTGTTGCAAAGAATCCGAATCAGCAAACCTACAACAGCGGAAGTACCGTAAACCTTACAGCCACCCCGGCAAATGGTTATGAATTTTCATCATGGAGTGGTGACGCTTCAGGAACCAACAACCCTTTGACCGTTGTCATGAATTCTAACAAGAATATCATTGCTAACTTCACTCAGGTGAACAATCCTAATATTCAGGGTATCAACCTGAGATCTGCCGGAGACTTTGTTGTTCTTTCGGGAGCAGGGATCACTAACACCGGTGTTACTACCAGGTTGACAGGTGATGTTGGCTCATTCCCAACCCCTACAATAAACGGTTTAGACCAGACCAATGTAAATGGAAAGCTTTATACCACGGCAGATCCTTTAGTTGACCAGGCGAAAAAAGATTTAACCACAGCCTATAATGATGGGCAGGCCAGGTCTTTAAATGCTATTTCATTACCGGGACAACTTGGAGGTCTTACTCTTGCTCCGGGATTGTATGTTAATTCAACATCAACCGGAATTTCAGGAACAGGACCACAGGGAGTCTTAACATTACATGGTGATGCAAATGCGGTATGGATCTTTAAAATGGGATCAACTTTAGTGACAGATCCTGGGACAAGTATCGTGCTTTCGGGTGGTGCAAAAGCTGAAAATATCTACTGGATAGTAGGTACTTCTGCAACGATTGGAACCACTTCTGTTTTCTACGGAAATATCCTTGCTAATATTTCGATCACCTTAAATACCGGTGCGGTTCTTAATGGAAGAGCACTGGCGAGAACGGGATCTGTAAGTCTGGATTCTAATACAGCTAAAAAATAATGATCCACTTAGGGATCAATAAAATCAAAATCAATTATAAAATGGGACTGTGCTCTGCACAGTCCTCTTATAACCCAAATATGAAAAAAATACTTTTTATTATAATGATCGCATTAGGTTTCCAGATGCCTGCACTGGCACAGGAGACTCAGTACGAAAAGCCAACCTGGTTGTTTGGTGTAGCTGCCGGTGCTAACTTCAATTTCTATCGCGGAACCACTCAGCGCATAAATGCCGATCTAATGGTGCCCACAGCTTTTCATGATGGGACTGGAGTAGGTCTTTTTGCTGCACCTCTTATAGAATATCGTTTTCCTAATTCAGTTTGGGGAATCATGCTACAGGCAGGATACGACAATCGCCAGGGTGAATGGGATCAGGTGATCTCCCCATGTGACTGTCCTATGGACCTTTCTACAGACCTTAGCTATATCACAATAGAACCAAGTCTGCGCATCGCACCTTTTAAGAACGCGTTTTACCTTTTTACAGGTCCAAGACTTGCGTTTAATCTGGACAAGTCCTTTACTTATCAGAAAGGGACCAATCCTGAGTATCCTGAGCAAATAGCCGATCCTGAAGTCAATGCCGATTTTAGTGAGGTTGAAGACAGGCTTATCTCCATGCAGGTGGGAGCGGGATTTGATATTCCTCTTTCTTCGAATAAGCAGAGAACCCAGTTCGTGTTTTCTCCCTTTGTAGCCTTCCATCCTTATTTCGGTCAGAACCCACGTTCAGTAGAATCGTGGAACATCACCACCATAAGAGCCGGTGCAGCCATTAAATTTGGGATGGGACGTAAGAGAGTAATTGAAGAAGCTGAAGTTGTAAAACCAGAATTTGGATTTACCGTTGATTCTCCACAAAATGTGCCGGGTAAAAGCATTATTTCTGAAAGTTTTCCTCTAAGCAATTACATATATTTTGAAAAAGGATCAACCGAGATCCCGGGAAGATATAAGTTGTTGAATAAAGATGAAGTGAAAGATTTCAAAGAAGATCAGGTTGCGGTAAAGTCACCAAAAGATCTTTCGGGACGTTCTAAACGTGAAATGGCAGTTTATTACCATGTATTGAATATTCTTGGTGACCGTATGGGTAAAAATCCAAACTCGACCATAACTCTGGTTGGATCATCTGAAAAAGGTCCCGAAGATGCAAAAGTGATGGCAGGATCTGTAAAGACTTATTTAGTAGATGTATTTGCGATTAATTCTTCAAGAATTGCTGTTGAAGGAAGAACCAAACCAAAAGTTCCTTCAGAAAAAATTGGAGGGAAACTGGAGCTGGATCTTTTACGTGAAGAGGATAGAAGAGTAACTGTTGAAAGTACTTCTCCCGAGTTGCTTATGGAATTCCAGAGTGGGCCTAATGCTGCCATGAAGGCGGTACAACTTAAAGGTATCCAGGAAGCACCTGCTTCAAGCTATGTAACATTTAAGACTGATGGAGCAAAAGAAGCATTCTCTACATGGAGACTTGAACTTACAGATGACAATGGAACGGTTAAGAACTACGGACCTTATACTGAAGAGGAAGTGAGCATCCCCGGAAAGACCATTTTAGGAAACAATACTAAAGGAGATTTCAAAGTAAAAATGATTGGTACTGCCAAAGACGGAGAGATCATGACTAAAGAATCCAACATAAATGTCGTACTGTGGACTCCGTCTGAAGTGGAAGAAGGTATAAGATTCAGTATCATATATGAATTTGACGACGCCAAAGCGATCGCGATGTACGAAAAATATCTTACTGAGATCGTAGCGCCAAAAATTCCGAAGAATGGGAAAGTGGTTATCCAGGGACATACAGATGTTATTGGAGATGCAGAGAACAATCAGAAACTGTCTATGGCCCGTGCCAATGATGTGAAGAGGATACTTGAGGCTGCACTTTCTAGATCAAACAGAAAAGATGTTACGTTTGAAGTTTACGGTTTTGGTGAGGATACAGTAAAGTCTCCTTTTGGAAACAATCTTCCTGAAGAGCGTTCTTACAACCGTACTGTTGTGATCGATCTTCTTGCCGGCAACAAAACATTGTAAAAAATAAGCTTAGAATTCTAAGAAAGGGCCTGATGTAAAAATCAGGTCCTTTTTTTGTTTCCTAACCTTCCAAAAATGTCATTTTAGACACTCATTTTCGAAAATTCCAGGAACTTACCCGCCAAAGCTTCGAACGGAGGAGGGGGAAAGCCCATATTTCAAAACTTTTTCTAACTTAAAATTTGCCGAAGCAATACCTCACCGGCCCACACTTTTCCGAGGAGTAAATATTTTCATGTGAAGTAAAATAATTTCTGTGGAAGATGATCCTTTTTTGAATAAATTCCGTGCGGCTAAAAGCCTTAAAACCAATCCTGAATGATGAAAAAAATATTCTTCCTGGCGATGATCCTGTGCATCTGTGGATGCTCAACAGAGGAGGTGACAACTCAGGGCAAAATGGACTGCTTTCAGAAATCTTTTATGGAGCCGTTTACCATGGAACCCGGTCAATGTGTCAACCTTAAGGAATGGCCCGATAAGACATTTACACTGCTAAAAATAGAATCAGCTAAAAAACAGAAGCAAACGGTGCCTGCCGCAACTATTGCCTATAGTCTTAAGGAAATCAATTCTTTTCAGGAATGGTTTGATGTTTCGATCAATGAAGATTATCAGGAAGAGGGAACTTCTTTTTCAGGAAGATTCCGCATAATCGCAGACGGCAATGTTTCTTACACAATTTTTGTCGATGATATAGAATTCACCGAAACCGAAACTGAGTACATTTTCAAGAAACTGACTCTAAGATTTTCAGAATATGATCCTGAATATTAGGATGGGATTATCTGCCTGATCAATCTTATCTCGCTGCTGTAAAACTAAGACGAAATTTGGTAACTTCTGCTTTCTACAATCTAACTTTCATATCTTAGTAGGAAACCAAAACCTGTTCCTGAAATTGAAACCTTCCGCAAACCCGGGCAATAACGATATTTTCACCTACAGGAGACTCAGGCGGGCAATAGGATATCTGGGAATAGCTCTGCCGGTGCTGCTGGTGGTATTTTCTTTTATTCCCTTTTTCAAAACCGAGGTGCAGACTTCCATAAGTGATTATTATTATACTAATCTTCGGGACATTTTTACCGGGACTTTAGCCGCGGTCGGGTTGTTTATGATCTCTTATAAAGGACATTGGAATGAGTCACTTTTGAAGAATGACCAACTGCTTACCAATGTTGCAGGTATCATGGCAGTGGGCGTGGCTCTTATTCCTGTGACGCCGGAGTTTGAAGTTGAAAATATCCTTACTCTTATTCCCTATGATTTTTCCTGGTTGGGCTGGTTCCACTACGGTTTTGCTGCCCTACTCTTCGGAAGCTTCGCGTTGCTGGCGATCAACGTTTTTACCATCGGGCAGAATGAGCCCGAAGATATTCCTGTAAGCACAATTAATGAAAATCATATTTACAGGTTTTGCGGGATTGCCATTATTATTCTCATGATCCTGGTTCCTGTTTCCGAAATGCTGAAATTGTTCAGGTATTCTACACTTATCCTCGAATCTCTTGCCCTGTTTTTCTTTGGAGCGGCCTGGTTGATTAAAGGTCGGGCGCTGGGAGACCGGGGAAAACTGGGAGAGAAAATTTACCGGGAGCATAACGCGGAAGGCACTGAAGAACAATGATTATGCAGCAAAAACAATCCATCCAGAGCGTTAACTCCTGAAGGATTAACAGAAAGCAAGACCGGATCTAAAAAATGCTATTTTTTAGAAATCTGATTTTAAGCAGTAAAAAACGAACTCTCTTTCCCCAAAATTTTTTATTTTATTATGTATTCCTGGTTAACAAAATGAAAACTAAATTGATCACTTTTTTCTCTGTCATATTAGTTCTGTACCTCCTTATATGCACTTTGCTGTCCTTTTTTCAGGAGAAAGTAATATTCTTTCCCGATTCTCTTGATAAAAATTTCAATTTTGAGTTTGAAGGAAATTTTGAAGAACGCTATGTTACAATGAAAGATGGCATCAAATTACATTCGCTGCTATTCAATACCACCGATCCAAATGGAGTGATCCTTTATTTGCACGGTAACGCAGGTTCCCTGGAAGTTTGGGGGACTGTAGCCGATATTTTCACCAACCTGGGGTATGATGTTTTTATTCCAGATTACCGGGGCTACGGCAAAAGTGAAGGCAGAATAAAAAGTGAGGCGCAGCTGCACAGGGATATGCAAACCCTCTATAATTACCTGAAAAAAGAATATTCTGAAAACGAGATTATCGTGCTGGGGCATTCCATAGGTTCGGGCATGGCGGCAAGGCTGGCTGCGAAAAACGATCCAAAATTACTTATCCTTCAAGCGCCTCCATACTCTTTGCCTCACCTGGCAAAAAAGATGTTTCCGCTCAATCTTTTTCCGTCGTTCCTTATCGAATACAAACTAAAAACGGGCAAATATGTGAAAAAGGCCAATGTTCCGGTTGCGGTCTTTCATGGAGATGAAGATGAGATCGTTCACTATGGCTCTTCCCTCAAAATTCAGCAGCATTTTAAACCCGGGGATACTTTAATTACTCTCCAAGGCTTGGGCCACAACGATTTTTTAAATACACGGCAATATGCAGAAGCAATAGAGGAAATCCTGGCTAATAACAGCGATTAAACTGAACCTGGAAATGATCCTGAAAATGCCATTTTTGGAAGGCCTGAATTTCCGCAGTAAAAACCGCCCTCTTCCCCCTCAAATTTTTCATCCTGTCTCTGCATAAAAAAAATTAATATACATTGCCATAGCTTTTACCGATCTCTGACTTAACAACTTATTTAAATTCACAGGATAATCCTTCAAAAAAAGGTGAAACAATCCCTTTTTTAAGCATAAAAATTTATCATGAAAAATAGTTTTTTGACGAGCCTCGTTTTTTGCTTCCTTTTTATTTTTTACACTAATACTTCCCGGGCACAGCAGGAATTCAATCTTACCGGGGGAACAGGATCACCCGAAATGATCAATGTTGGGCTGAGAATGCGGGTAGATCAAAATCAATATGGTTTAGCCATAGGTACTAATTTGGCTTATAAGAATGATAATATGAACGTGTCCGGGGATTATTATTATCATTTCAGCGGAAGATCGGGACATACCTCTTTGCGCCCGTGGTACATCAAATCGGGATTAACCTATATGCACAGTGAAGGGGATTGGGAAATACGTCAGAACCTCTTGCTGGTGCCCAGGCTGGGAAGGGAATTCAATATGACTCCCGAATTTGGAGTAGCCCTGGAGGCGGGAATTATGCTAATGCTCATGGACAAAAATACAGCAAAGAAGGAAAGGACAGATGCTGTATCAGGTGATCTTGATCTTATAGGGTCAGGATTTATACAACCCTCTGCCGGCCTGAAATTTTTCTACACACTCTATTAATGATCAATAGACAATTACAAGCACCAAATTTTAATAATTTGAAAATGTGAGGATTTGAAAGTTTGAAAATTGGAGCTGATCTCTCTACTGCACCTCGGCGGCCTTTATAGAATCTTTGCAGCCGTTGCAAGAAATAATGAGTGGGTTACATGCACCAGGTCCGGGAGAAATTTGAAGATTTCAGAATTTTAATCTTTAGAATGTAGATATGATTATAGGTAAATTCATATACACTAAGTAATAATATTTTCAAAAAACAACTGGTTTGTTAAAATTAATTTTACTTTTATGATATTCTGATAATTCACTAACACTAGTCCTATAGAATATGCTCTATTTACTTTGGTCTCTTTTAAACATTGCCTTAGCTCTTTATTTCATTTATCTATTTGTTGGGTTTATAGCAGTAGGCAGGAAAGTTTTAGGGAAAAAAGCCAGGTGGCTTTCTGTTCCGGTTTTGGCTCTAGGGCTAATAAATTTAGTGGCTGCGGCAGGTCCGGAAGTAAAAAACAATGAGGTGTTGGTTGCAGACTCTAACAAGGACGAAATTGAGATGAAGTATAAGAGTATAGTGGTTGAAGATAACTTAAGTCTGGATTTTTCTCTTGGTGTAGATTATTATGTTAAAGACGGGGAGGTAATTTTGGTGAAATCTCTCAGTAATGTTAGCGGATTAATTCCAGGATATGAATATGAATACGTTTCTTTCCATGCGGGAAAAGTTCAGGAAAATGGACAGGTTCCTTTTTCAGCCGTAGGATTTTTAAAATGGAAATTCGGTGGAATTGGCATCTATAGCCAAATGAAGTCTTTTGAAGGAAAGTTACAGCTATAGAAATTATTTTCGGACCAAGAGCGAGCAGCAACTTAAAAAAATCAATCCCCACACTTGGATTAAATATTTCCAAGTTTTAGGCTTTTAATCATTAGAAGCCTCAGTAGTGCAAGATGTTCTAAACTCAGGACAGTCAATATTATTAATGAATTTGTGGCACAACTTTCCCGCTAACTTGAGGTGACTTTTCTTTGTCATACGCCTTCAACTTTCCATTTTTCAATTATTAATCCCAACATCCCTCTTCGTACTTTTAATTTCTCAAATCTAACTTCCGAATTCTAACTTCATTCTTTATCTTGGGAACCTTAAAATCCCTTTTATCCATGATAAAAAAGTTACCGATGTACGGACTTCTTTTGGCGGTTGGTGTGAGTTGCCAGACGCAAAAAGGAGTGCCGGCACAAAAAAGTGAGGCTTCGGCTGAAAAAAAGACAAAGCAGGATACGAAGCCTTATAACGAGGTTATCACCGCAGCAGCAGAGAGCGATGAAGGTCTTTTTACCACCCATTTTGTAGGCGATAAGCTCTACTTTGAAATTCCATTTGATATGCTGGAGAAAGACATGCTGCTGGTGAGCCGTATCGCCGGAGTGCCTGCAGGTTATGGTGGCGGCTATGTCAACGCCGGTTCCAAGGCAAACGAGCAGGTGGTTCGCTGGTCGAGGAGAGGCGATAATATCGACATGAAAGTGATAAGCTTCGAGAATGAAAGCGAGGAAGGCTCGCCTATTTATCAGTCGGTCGCTGCAAATAATTTTTTCCCAATACTCTTCAGTGCGAAGGTTGCCGCTTATAATGACGATAAAACTTCCGCAGTAATTAAAGTGAGTGATCTTTTCAAGGAAGAAGTAGCCGCCATAAACGGAGTTTCCCCCGATCTAAGGAAGCGCTACAAAGTGAAAAAGCTTGACAAATCCCGCTCTTTCATCACTTCGGCCAATGCATTTCCCGAAAATATCGAGGTGAAGCACGTGATGACATATGAAGCCGAGGAACCGCCCGAAAGAGACCAGGCCGGGACTATTACCATGATGATGAACCAGTCGATGATCCTGCTTCCCGAAGAGAAAATGCAACCTCGCCTGGCCGATCATCGTGTGGGGTGGTTTACTACCCGTAAGTATAATTATAATTCTGAGGAGCTAAAAAGTGACGATTACAGGATCATCAACCGGTGGCAACTAGTTCCAAAAGATATTGAAGCCTACAAGAAAGGAGAACTGGTAGAGCCGGTGAAACCTATTGTATGGTACCTGGATCCTGCAACACCCGAAAAGTGGCGGCCTTATTTCAGGCAGGGGATCGAAGACTGGAATGTGGCTTTTGAAGCTGCAGGTTTTAAAAATGCAGTGATCGCCAAAGATCCTCCTACCAAAGAAGAAGACCCCGATTTTAGTCCCGAAGATGTGCGATACTCGGTGGTGCGATATGTTGCGAGCACGACGCGTAATGCTATGGGCCCTTCGGTGACCGATCCCCGTACTGGTGAGATCATCGAGAGTGATATTATTTGGTACCACAACCACCTGCGTTCTTACAGGAACCGTTATATGATCGAGGCCGGGGCACAAAATCCTTCGGCTCGTACTCTGAATACGCCCGAAGAAGAGATAGGGGAGATGATGCGCATGGTGATCGCACATGAAGTAGGCCACGCGCTAGGTTTGCCCCACAACATGAAAGCCAGCTCTGCCTACGCAACAGATTCTTTACGTTCTCCAGAGTTTACCCGTGAATTCGGGCTTACACCTTCCATCATGGATTACGCCCGCGTGAACTATGTGGCACAGCCAGGGGATGAAGATGTACGTTACATAAGAATGATGGGGCCATACGATCTTTACGCGATCAACTGGGGTTACAGGTATATCCCGGAAGCCGACTCCCCGCAGGAAGAAAAACCAATCCTAAGCCAGTGGATCCTCGAGAAAGCAAGAGACCCTGTTTATGAATTTGGAAACGGTTACGGCGGAATTGATCCGCAATCCCAGAGGGAAAGTCTTGGTGACGACCAGATCAAAGCCAGCGAGTACGGACTTGCCAACCTAAAAAAGGTGGTTCCTAACCTTGTCGAGTGGACCTCCAAAGACAACACCGATTATTCTGAATTATCTGAAGTTTACCGCGAACTTACATATATGTGGAGAGGCTATGTTTCCCACGTAGTAGCTAATGTTGGCGGTGTCTATGAAACCCGAAAAACCTCAGATCAGGAAGGAACAGTATACAACCCGGTTCCCGAAGAAAAACAAAAGGCTGCAGTGGCATTTTTAAATGAACATGCTTTCTCCAAACCAGATTGGTTGCTAAACCGGGACCTTTTAGAGCGTATTGAACCTATTGGCGCCATTGAACGGGTACAGAACCTGCAAAGCAGGGCCTTGAATGATCTGCTGGATGAGGATCGCCTGCAACGAATGATTGAAAATGAGCAGGTGAACGGTAATGACGCTTACACCGCAGTAGAAATGATGAATGACCTTAGAAAAGGCATTTTTGAAGAGCTGTACAATTCTAAGGAAGTTGATGCTTACAGAAGAAGCATACAGCGTGCTTATGTTGATACGGCCGCAGAATATGTTCAGAGTTTGAAAAAGGGAGAAAATAACGATATTACTTCCACCGATATTGTTGCTTTGATGCGTGGAGACCTGGAGCAACTAAAAAGAGACCTTAGGGCAAGAAAAAACAGGATTAACGATCAATTGAGTCGTTACCACTGGAATGACCTTGTTGCAAGAATAGATGCAGCCCTTGACGTGGATGCATAGAACATAAGAATTTCCAAAAGGGATTTTTTAAGCTCCGCTATTCGCGGAGCTTTTTTTGTTTATTAAACTATTTTTATTTAACCTAATTATTGATAATCAATTAATTAGGTTAAATTTACTTATTAGACTAATGGAGGAGATTATGAAGAAGGTAAGTTTAATTTTAATGATCCTGTCGTTGGCAGTTCTTTCCTGCAAGAATTCAACAACGACTGAAAATGATGAAGTGCTACTGGAAACATCCAAAGTAGGTTCTACATATGGATGTGCGCCCCCAACAGTGGATAGTGAGTGGTATAGGAAGAATAATGTTGCACCGCTCCTGGACGGGCTTGATGTGCTGCATTATCCCATTACCACAAATGATCCTAAAGCCCAGGAATATTTTAACCAGGGTCTGGTGCTTTCTTATGGTTTTAACCATGCCGAGGCTGCAAGGTCTTTTTACTATGCTACCAGACTGGATCCCGAATGTGCTATGTGCTTTTGGGGCTTCGCTTATGTTTTGGGGCCAAATTACAACGCGGGAATGGAGCCCGACAATTATGAGCGGGCTTATGACGCCATTCAGCAGGCTGTTACTCTTTCAGATAAGGTTACAGAAAAAGAAAAAGCCCTTATCGATGCCCTTGCCCAGCGGTATGTTCCGGAACCCGTGGAAGACCGTCGGGAACTGGATGTAAGGTATTCTGCTGCGATGGAAGATTTGTTTAACAGGTATGAGGGCGATCCAGAAATAGCAGCCCTTTATGCCGAATCTGTGATGGATCTGTATCCCTGGAATTTATATGATAAAGAGGGAGAGGCCAGGGAGTGGACCCCAAAGGTGATCATGCTGCTTGAAAAAGTGATGAAGGATTTTCCCGACCATCCGGGAGCCCATCACTTTTACATACATGCTACAGAGGCTTCAAAGACTCCCGGGAGGGCGCTTGGTAGTGCAAAAAAGTTTGATGAAGGCTTAGTGCCGGGTGCCGGCCATCTACTTCATATGCCCTCACATACCTATATCCAGACGGGAGATTATCACAAGGGTAGTTTAGCTAATTTAAGAGCGGTGGAAAGAGATAGTGCTTATGTTACCCTCTGTCATGCACAGGGCGCATATCCTTTGGTTTATTATCCGCATAACTACCACTTTCTCGCTGCAACCGCGACTCTGGAAGGCAATAGCAAATGGGCCCTTATGGGTTCCGAAAAACTGGCTAAGAAAATTCATCCCGATATCATGACAGAACCGGGGTGGTCTACCCTGCAACACTATTACATGATCCCATATTTTGTAGATGTGAAGTTTGCAAAATGGGATAAGATCCTTGCAAGGCAAGTGATAGATACTTTATTATATCCTGAAGCAATTTCCCGCTATGCTCGCGGTATGGCTTACCTGGGTAAAAAAGATTTACAGAAGGCGAAGGAAGAACTAAAGAAGCTAAAAGTCCTGGAAAAGGATGAAAGGCTGGCAGAAATGATGATATGGGAGATCAATTCCATGAAGACCATTGTAGAGATTGCCAGGAAAGTACTCGAGGCTGAAATTTTAGCCAGCGAAGAACAATTTGACAGGAGCATAATTTTGCTGGAGGAAGCTGTAGCTTTGGAAGACAGTCTGAATTTTCAGGAACCGCCGGATTGGTTTTTCTCGGTTCGCCACACCCTTGGAGCTGTACAAATAGAGGCCGGAAGATATCCGGAGGCGGTTAAGACTTTAAAAAAGGACCTGGAGATCCTGCCAAAAAACGGATGGGCACAACACGGGCTGAAACTGGCCTATGAAAAAATGAATGACCGGGAAAAAGTTCTGGAGATGGAAACTGCCCTTAAGGATTCCTGGACCACAGCAGATGTGGTGATAAATACCTCCAGAATAAAATGATCGTTTCGTGAAGGTATAGTAGAGTTTCAAATAAGGATAAAAGTCCTGCAGAGATGTAGGGCTTTTAATATTCTCAGGAATTCTTCATCAGAGGCAGCCAGGAGAGGGTTATATATTGAAAATTAACTTGTTATCATGTTAAAAATTATTTATTTTACAGATTATTTGATGTTTCCATAAAATATTATGAAATGAATAGAGTATTTATTAATGGTTTAAAGATAATAGGATTATTTCTACTGGGCTTTCTGTCAGTAATCCTTTTATTGATGTATACCGGAGTGATCTGGAGGTCGCCGGAGCACTATTCTGTTGCAGCCGTAAAGGATTTTAAACAACCTGTAATGAGCATGGAGGAGTACAGCAACGTACCCGGCCATCGCCGACCCTATACTTTCCACCTCAGTAAAGGCGAAGGGGAAGCATATATCGTGGGAATTGAGCATACAAAAGATACAAACGACCCGCAGCTCGACACTATAAACAGGATCTGGGAAGATTTTAAACCCAATGTGGTATTGGTAGAAGGACGATTGGGTTTTTTGTTTAGCGGAATCCAGGATCCTGTAAAGACACATGGAGAAGGAGGCAGGGTGATAAGCCTGGCCAGGCGGGACAATGTGAAATTCTATACCTGGGAACCTCTTAAGCAGGATGAGGTGAATATGATGCTTAAGCGTTTTCCTGCTGAAAAAGTAGCACTCTTTTATTCCCTAAGACCTTACCTGAGCAACTATAGGTATGGTAGACCTGCAAATCCGACTAAGAATTTACAGGGTTACATTGACAGCAGGACCGACTATGATGGTATAAGAGGAGAGATAACCACAGTTGCACAGGTAGACAGTATATGGGCGGCAGATTATCCGCAGGAAAAGGACTGGCGGGATTCGACCGATCAATTCGGTTGGCCAAAAGGGGAGCTTTCAGAAATGGCGGCGTATTCCAATGAGCTGCGGAATATCCACATGTGCACGGCCATTCTTGAACTCATGGAGCAGGGGAAAAAGGTATTTGTAAGCATGGGTTCCAGCCATGCCTACAGGATCGAAAATACTTTAAAGGAGGAGCTTAAAAAAGAGTGAAAAATAAAGGATAACCTGGCGATCTGTCAATCTTCTTACAAAGATTGCATCTCAATTTGTTGCTTAAAAAATGTGAGCCAGTCTCATTTACTCCTCAATGGGTATAGCCAATATCGGAATGCTGGCTTTCTTCACTAATTCCAGAGAAACGCTTTCCTGCAAAAGGTTGTGTAGAAAGCTGTGTTTATGTGTACCTACAATGAGAAGATCGCAATTTAGCTTTTGTGCCTCTTCCAAAACAGCTTCTACAGTAGAACCCTGGATGAGCAGGGCTTCTTTTTCTATATCCCCACCCAAAAAATTGTCACAGTACATTTGCAGGTTACGATGTTCTTCTCTGAACTCTTCGGCCTTAAAATCCCTGATGTATTGTGGCCCGGGTTCATAACCCACAAAATCGGGATCGGGTTCTGCCACGTGCAACACCCAGACTTTGGCACCGAACTTTTCTGCCAGGCCATCGGCATAACCGAGCAAATCTCCTACGGCGTCATTAAAATCTACTGCTACTAATATGTTCTTTAGTTCGTTCATGATGTTGGCTTTTTTAGGATTTTCTGTTCCGATTTTCTGTTGCCTGTGGCCTGTTGCCTGTTGCCTGGTGCCTGTTGCCTGTTGCCTGTTGCGAGTTACCTGATACCCGTTGCCAGTATTTAAGATCAATTACTAACAAGGTCACACTGACCATTGACCACTGCCACTGATCACTAAATACTAGTACTCCTTCTTCCTGTCTACTTCATTCTCCAGGTTTTTCCCTTCCTGCATTAAGCGAAAATTCTTCAGGATCTGTGGAGTTACGGACTCTATATTGGTGGTACTGGCGATATGCGGGGAAATCCTGATCTTTTTATTGTTCCAAAATGGATGTCCTTCTGGCAAAGGTTCTTTCCTGAAAACATCCAATGCAGCGCCCGAAAGGTGGCCATTGTTAATCATTTCCAGCAGGTCATCTTCTACAAGATGCTCCCCCCGAGCCACGTTGATCACATACGCCCCCTTAGGTAGCTTCTCAAAAAGGTGTTTATTTAATATGTTTCTTGTCTCGGAAGTAAGAGGCAGTAAATTCACCAGCACCCTGCTGTCTTTCAGGAAATCCTGCAACTGGTCATCCCCGTGATATTTGGTCACTCCCAGGATCTCTTTATTAGTGCGGGACCAGCCGGTGACATTGAATTTGTTCTGAATAAGTTTTTCGGCTACCCCTACACCTAAAACACCCATGCCCATAATCCCTACCTGTACTTCTTCGGGTCGTAAATAGGAGGTGGGATTCCATTCCTTGCTGCAATGATGTTCTGCGAGATTGCGCAGGTGTTCAAGAACCAAAGAAAGGACAAAGACACTCATATCTTTCGTAAGCTGCTCATCTACCAGACGGGTAATACGAATGTGTTGCGGAATCTCCTTATCACCTATGATATGATCTATTCCTGCTCCCATGGACGCGATCACTTTTAAATTTGGATAATCCCGAAAAGCTCCGTGGGGATGTTTCCAGGACAGGGCAAATTCCACCTTTTTAGGGTCTCTAACTTCGGGATACACCTCCAGATCAAGATCGGGTGCTTTTTCTTTCAAAGCTTCCACCCAGGGTTTTGAATCTTTATGGGAAGTGATGATAAGGAATGACATTTGTTAGTTAATTTTCTGGTTAAAAAACTAGATGCTGGAAACTAGAACCTGGAATTTTTTATTTGCTTTTCCTATAATTTTATGACCACTGACCACTGACCACTTACCACTGTCAACTCCGTCTTGGCTCTTGGTTCTAGCAGCGGAGCGGTCTAGCCTCTAACTCACAAACGCACTATACCCCGTGATCGCTCTTCCTACAATAAGGGAGTTGATCTCCTTGGTTCCTTCGTAACTATAGATAGCTTCGGCATCTGCGACAAATCGTGCTACGTCGTATTCCAGCAGAATTCCATTGCCGCCCATGACTTCCCTAGCCCTGCTCACAACATCGCGCATCCTCATGCTCGTATAGACTTTTGCCAGGGAGGCATGTTCATCTTTTAGCAGGTCCTGATCCTGTAGTTCAGATAACCTGAAACAGAGCGTTTGCATCGAGGTGAGATTGGCGATCATCTCCACCAGGTGGTTTTGGATCAATTGGTACGAAGCTATAGGCCTTCCAAATTGTTCTCTTTTCTTGGTGTATTTCAATGCGCTTTCATAAGCCCCGCGGGCGCAGCCCACGGCCTGCCAGGCTACCCCGGCACGTGTCATCCTCAGTACCTTTGCAGTGTCTTTAAAAGATTCCGCTTTTTGAAGCCTGTCTTTCTCATCGATTTTGCAGTCGGTAAGGGTGATAAGGGCGTTTTGTACAATACGCAGCGCCATCTTATCTTCCATTTTTTCAGCTTTAAAACCGGGGTTGTCTTTTCTAACTAAAAAACCTTTTACCTGATTGGAATCTTCATCCCTGGCCCATATCACTATTACATCGGCAAAAGTGGCATTTCCAATCCATTTTTTCTGTCCGTTAAGTACCCAGTGCTCGCCATCAAACTTACAGGTAGTTTCCAGTCCGCCGGCAACGCCGCTTCCCACATTGGGTTCGGTGAGGCCAAAAGCCCCAATGGCCTCAAGGCGCTGCATTTTTGGAAGCCATTCTTCTTTTTGTTCCTCGCTTCCGCAGAGATAAATAGAGCCCATTGCAAGCCCGCTATGGACTCCAAAAAAGGTGGAAATTGAAACATCCACCCTGGCGATCTCCTGCGCAATGATACCTTCCATCAAAAATGGCAAATTAGGGCAGCCGTAGCCTTCATAAGGCACTCCTGTAATATTGAGTTTTTTAAACTTATCGATGATCTCATGAGGGAATTTTGCACGGTTCCAGTGATCGTTGACCAGTGGCCGCACTTCATCTTCCATAAAGTTCCGCACCCTTAACTGCAGTTCGCGCTGTTCTTCGGTCAATTTCAGGTCAAGATTATAGAAATCCCCGTCAATTGGTGGAAGATCGTGCTGACCTTTGCGCCGTTTGGTCTTTAGCATTTTCATGAGCCCTTTAAGTTGATTATCGTCCAGCTGACCAAGGGTTTGCATAGCTTCCGAAAGATCGATCTGTTTATTGATCTTCGCCAGTTGATCAAGATCGATGTTCTTTAAAAGATTGATGGTGTTTCTAACTTTTCCGAAAAAGGCCATAGGTTTAGGTTTTTCTAAAAATAGGGATTAAAGAAGAAGCATCTTGTTAAAGCTTTCTCAAACCCACAACTCCAGGTGCTGCCGGTTGATCCAATAAAATGTTATAAATTACCTGTAAAACAATATTTATGGGAATTTTTTCATCATTAATGGGCAATGCCGGTGCAGTTGACAATCAAAACTTACAGAATGATTACGGGCAGTTGCTTTTTGAATCTGAAACTATTGAAGCAGGTTTTAAAATTTTTAGAGACACCTTTATTTTCACCAATAGAAGATTGATTTTGGTGGATAAGCAGGGATTGACCGGAAGCAAGACACAATATCTCTCGGTAAGCTATAAAAGTATTTCCCGCTTTAGTGTAGAAACAGCAGGAACTTTTGATCTTGATGCGGAATTGAAAATATGGATTTCGGCTGAACAGCAACCAAGTATAAGCAGGAAGTTTAATAAATCTGTGAACGTGTATGAAGTGCAGAAAATCCTGGCACAACATGTTTTAAGGTAGACTTTTAGCAAAACTTTAGTTGCTTTCTTTCCTTCGTCGGCTTCACTTTATTTAAATTAATGGGAAATCCTGAGGTGTCAAAAATGGCATTTTTGGAACCTCTTCAAAAAAAAGTTTGAGCTATGAAAGATGACAACAAAGAAATGAAGGACCCACAAAAGAAAGAAGCACAACCCCCTTTTGAAAATCAGGAACGGCAGCAGGCTACGCCGGGTAAAGAAAAGAAAATGCATCCCAGAGTCGATCACGGCGAGGAATCTTATAAAGGCTCGGGTAAGCTGGAAGGGAAGAATGCCATCATTACAGGAGGTGATTCCGGAATTGGTCGCGCGGTGGCCATAGCCTTTGCAAGAGAAGGAGCGAATGTCCTGATTTCTTACCTGGAAGAACACGATGATGCCAAAGAAACTGCCAAATGGGTAATAAAGGCTGGGAAAAAGGCAGTTTTGGTGCCAGGAGATGTAAGTGAAGAAGAGCATTGCAGCAAGATCGTCCAAAAGGCTGTAGATGAGTTTGGGCAGATCGATATACTTGTTAATAATGCAGCCTTTCAAATGGCAAGAGAAAAGATACAGGACATTCCGAGCGATGAGTGGGATAAGACTTTTAAAACCAATATCTATTCCATGTTCTACCTGGTGAAAGCTGCCGAACCTCACATGAAACCCGGGAGTACAATAATTAATACTACTTCTATCAACGCATATAAGCCACATCCGCAACTGCTGGCCTATGCTGCCACAAAAGGGGCTATTCAAAACTTTACAGCCAATCTCGGGCAAATTTTAGCACCAAAAGGAATTCGTGCAAACTGTGTAGCTCCGGGTCCGGTTTGGACGCCATTGATCCCGTCTACCATGCCCATGGATGAGGTAGAAACTTTCGGGAAAGATACTCCCCTTGGCAGGCCGGGACAACCGTCTGAATTTGCGGCGCCTTTTGTACTATTGGCCTCGGAAGGTTCAAGTTATATGATCGGCTCTACCGTCCAGGTGACGGGAGGAAGACCAACAATTTAGTTTATTTTTGCACTTTTCAAATTAAAGGAATGTCCAGATTTACCGCAGACCGTTCAACTGAAGGGGAAGTCTTCTTTTCCCGGTTTTACAGGATCTTTTTCATCCTGTTTTTAAGCTTTACACTTAGTATGCCTGCAACTTTGCAGGCACAACTCATCGAGCCGAACAGCGAAGCTGTCGAAACCAGCGGCGATATCATACTTTTGGCTTTGCCTGCATCGGCTGCCCTTAGCACTATAGTAATGAAGGACAAAAAGGGGTTTTGGCAGTTCACCAAAAGTTTTGCGACTAATATTGCTATTACAGGCGCATTAAAATATACTATCAATAAGCGAAGGCCTTTCAATGATGGGGGGCAGGCCTTTCCCTCGGGACATACATCCATTACATTTCAGGCAGCATCCTTTATCCACAGGAGGTATGGCTTTAAATACAGTATTCCGGGATATTTACTTGCCGGCTGGACCGGCTATAGTCGCATAAATGCCACACGTCATGATGGATATGATGTTCTTGCAGGGGCAGTGGTAGGCATCGGAAGTAGCTTTTTATTCACCACTCCTTATCAGCAGGAACATATGCAGCTCAGCTTTAAGAGCTCCGAGGATGAATTTTTGCTGAGGTTTATTTATAAGTTTTGAAAGATGGGTATCAGTTAAAACCTGATCAAACAAAAAACGCTTCCCGAAAGAGAAGCGTTTTTTGCTGTTTTTGAAAAGTTATATTCCAAACTCTTCTTTCACTTTGTCCACATAATCAAGTTCCTCCCAGGTAAATAATTTTACCTCCAAAGTTTTTTCTCCATTGTATGGACTCTTGAATACTTTTCTTTCGGTACGGGGTTCTTTTCCGAAGTGACCGTACGCCGAAGTCTCCCGGTAAATAGGATTTCTAAGACTCAACCGTTCTTCAATGGCCGACGGTCTCATGTCAAAAATCTTGAGCACCTTCTGCGCGATCTCCCCTTGAGAAAGATCAACTTTCTTAGATCCGTAAGTTTCCACGAGAATGGACGTAGGCTCCACAACTCCAATAGCGTAAGATACCTGCACCAGGACCTCGTCGGCCACACCGGCAGCTACAAGGTTCTTGGCGATGTGTCGTGCAGCATATGCAGCAGAGCGATCCACTTTACTTGGATCCTTTCCTGAAAATGCACCCCCGCCGTGAGCTCCTTTTCCGCCGTAGGTATCTACAATAATTTTTCTTCCGGTGAGCCCGGTATCCCCATGAGGTCCCCCAATGACGAACTTTCCGGTAGGATTGATATGGTATTTGATCTTATCATTGAATAATTTCTGAACATATTCCGGCAGCTGTGCCTGCACCCGCGGAATAAGAATTTCAAGGATGTCTTTTTTGATCTTTTCGAGCATGCGGTTATCATTCTCGTCAAACTCGTCATGCTGTGTAGAGACTACGATGGCAACTATACGTTGCGGTACATTGTCATCACTGTATTCAATTGTGACCTGGCTCTTGGAATCGGGGCGCAGGTAAGTGATCTCATCATTTTCCCGGCGTAATTTTGCGAGTTCGATAAGGATCTTGTGAGAAATATCAAGCGCGAGGGGCATATAATTTTCAGTTTCTTTGGTCGCGTAACCAAACATCATTCCCTGGTCACCTGCACCTTGTTCCTCCTTGTTACCGCGATCTACGCCCTGGTTGATGTCCTGCGACTGTTCATGGATAAGGGAAATAACCCCGCAGGAATCCCCGCTAAATTTATACGCGCCCTTAGTATAACCAATGTCGTTGATCACCTCTCTTGCAATGGTTTGAACATCGAGGTAAGTATCGCTTTTCACCTCGCCGGCAAGTACCACCTGCCCTGTAGTAACGAGGGTTTCACAGGCAACTTTAGATTCGGGATCAAAAGCAAGGAAATTATCTAACAGGGTATCACTAATCTGGTCTGCAACTTTATCGGGGTGGCCTTCAGATACACTTTCTGAAGTAAATAAGTATGGCATGCTTCGTAGTTTTTATTATTCCGGGAGAAATTTGACGTGGAAGCGCTAGAGGAGTTTTCACTGCTTTAGCATTTTTAAGGGTTGCAATCAGTCAAATTTTTCCCTGTAATTTTTCAGCAGCAAATGTATGGAATTTGATTTAAATGAGAATGCTATATTCAATTTTAGAATGGTTTGGGCGCTCCGCCCCGTCCTCCCGGCCGTCCCGGCAGGCTTTCGCGGGTCGCTTCCCGCTCCCTCCGGGCAGCGGGAGAGCTCCAACAGCCGCTCTATCCTTAGCGCAAGGCACTACAACAATGGATATCCTTTATGAAAAAAAAGGCTTTTCATGGGGAGATTCCGTGAAAAGCCTTTTTTAAAATTTGAAGACCGAATATTAGAACTTTTCAGCAGTATTTTCTGCCTCAGCACGAGACAGGAAAATCTGTATCCCCAGGTTAATACCTAAAGAATGCTGGAAGTCTGTGTTTCCTCCACCCACCAGACCATTATATTTTACGCTCGCCTCAAGAGCCACGTATTGGTTGAGGAACAGGGAATATCCCGGACCAAATCCAAAGGCAAAACCATTGGTGGATGGACCGTCTTCCACATTTACACCGGCAATACCTGCATGAGTTTCCAAAAAGAAATAACCGGTAGGTATTTTATTGCCCAGATTGATGTCTGAGGGTGCCACATAAAATCTTGCTAAGGCCTGGACACCATACACGAAGGTATTGACAGATTCATCATCGGGTCCTTCAGAATTGTTATACCCCAGGTTCACAATTGCTCCTGCGACAAAGGTATCGGTGAAGAAATATCCGGCCTTTGGACTTATCCCGATGTTGTATCCCGAATCTTCATTTAACCCAATGTTAATTCCGAAGAGTCCGTTGGTAGAAGTAGTGCTAAGACCACTTCCAATGTCGGCCCCTAGCATAAAATTTCCTTCCTGCAATTGCCCATGGGAAATATGGGTGAATCCAAAAATCATCAAAGTCGATAGAAGTAAAATTTTTTTCATAACTGTTATTTTTAAGGTTTAGGGGGGATTGTTATTATGTATAAATTACTAACAACCAAGTGTTTAAATGGTAATTTTTAATACTTTTTAAGTGCCAATTCACGAATTTTTATTAGGAGAATTCGCAAATTCCTACACTCTTACGAAGAATGTTGTTCTTCAAGTTAATATTTAAAAGAAATCCCCTGCAAACATTTGAATTTCCTGAAAAAATCAAATTATTTTCAAGTTTATTTGTTCCTTAAAGTTTTCTGTCGTTAACTTTGCCTAATACAAAACAGGAAATGAAACAGGTAATTTGTAATATGATGTGCATGATGTGGAGAAAGTCCGCAGCGCGTCCTATTGCATGATCCAGAGGAGATAAATTTGCAAAAAGCCGCTGCCACCGCAGCGGCTTTTTTGTTTTTAGGTATAAAACAAGAGGCGCCAAAAATGCCATTTTTAAGACCCTTTACAAACTAAAGCTGATGACAGCTAAAGCAGAAAAAATGAGAATTAACCCGGTAACAGCAATGATGATGTGTTGTATGATGTGCATGATGTGCGCAGGAAATCGCTATTGCCAAAAGATGAGGATCTAAGTTAGTTATATATTCAGTTACTAAAATCCCTTTGGCAAGCGAGTCAAAGGGATTTTTTCTTTTACGACAACCCTTTTTTACAATCAACAATTATCAATTAGCAATGAACAATAATCAGTCACCAATGAGTAAAAGACAACAACAGAGGAAACCCGGATGAGATCTCTCGGCGCATTTCCTTTCTCCGAAAGAAAATGCTCTGTCGAGATGACAATAAAAAATCAGACAACCGACAACTGATAACCGTTAACCAAGAACAAAAAATTAAAAGCATCAAGCACCAAATAATAATTCGGGAAAAGAGTGAAGACTTTGAAAATAGTTGTGAAATCGGAACAATTTTTTAACACGCAACACGCAACCCGCACAGGGAAACATTTAAAACTAGACAAGAAACAAAGGCAATATGGTAGAAGTACAAAACAGGATGAGATCTCTCGTCGCATCTCCTTTCTCCGAAAGAAAATGCTCTGTCGAGATGACAGCCGACAACCGACAACCGACAACCGAGAACTGAGAACCGTAACCATAAGCCCGAAACAACAAACAATTAAACCTTAAACCTTAAACCTTGAAAAGATGAGTACAACAAACAATTTCTCGACCAACGCCCTTCACGCGGGGCATGACGTAGCAGCAAACGGCGGGACCCGGGCAGTTCCCATTTACCAAACAACTTCTTACGTCTTCAAAAATTCAGATCACGCGGCGAACCTGTTTTCTCTTGCAGAACCCGGATTCATCTACACCCGACTCAACAACCCGACAAATGATGTGCTGGAACAGCGATTGGCAGCACTGGAAGGCGGGATCGCTGCTGTAGTAACAGCATCTGGAACGGCGGCCATAAGCACAACGCTGCTCACCCTGCTAAAAACCGGAGATCATATCGTCGCTTCCAGCAGTCTTTACGGCGGAACTTACAATCTACTGGGCGTTACTTTACCCAGGCTCGGCATCACGACCACTTTTGTAGATCCTACAGATCCTAAAAATTTCTCTGATGCTGTAAAAGAGAATACACGTGCGGTCTTTGTTGAGTCACTTGGAAACCCAAAGCTCGATGTGCTGGACCTGCAGGCGATTTCCAAAGTGGCTAAGAAACATAAAGTGCCATTTATAGTGGATAATACAGTAGCAACTTCTGCTTTGGTCAAACCTATAGATCATGGTGCCGACCTGGTGATCCACTCCCTCACAAAATACATCGCCGGCAATGGTACTTCTCTCGGCGGTGTCATTATCGACGCGGAAAGATTTGATTGGGCCAATGGCAAATTTCCGGAATTCACCGAGCCGTCTCCTGGTTACCACGGACTCGTTTATCATGATGCTTTAAAAGAAGCAGCCTTTATAGCCAAAGTAAGAATCGAAGGCTTAAGAGATCTGGGAGCTGCCCTAAGCCCGTTCAATGCTTTTCAGATTATTCAGGGGCTGGAGACTCTGGAGGTAAGGATCAAAAAGCACAGCGAAAATGCATTAGCCCTGGCAAAATGGCTGGAGCAAAAAGAAGAGGTGAGCTGGGTGAACTATCCCGGGCTGGAGAGCAGTGCTTATTATGAACTGGCACAAAAATATCTTCCAAAAGGGCAAAGCGGAGTGGTGACTTTTGGAGTGAAAGGCGGCTATGAAGCTGCAAAAGTGTTAGTGGACGAAACAAAACTTTTCTCTTTGCTTGCCAATATTGGGGATACTAAATCTTTGATCATTCACCCCGCCAGCACTACCCATCAGCAGCTAAATGACCAGCAGCAGGAATCAACCGGAGTAACAAAGGACCTGGTAAGACTTTCTGTTGGTTTGGAAGACCTGGAAGATCTTAAAGCAGACCTGGAACAGGCCCTGGCGCAAATTTCCAATAAGAAAGCAGTTAAAACAGCATAAGAACCCAATCCGGAATAGCTGAAATATTGTCTGCTGTTCCGGTAAAATAATAATTTATGTTACAGGAAATCATACTTCCCGACTTTGAGAATTCCGCCGGAAGCCTTCAGAAAATCCATGTGTTCTTTCGCTTTTTTGGGAGGGAAGCGGGAACCGCACCTGTGGTGCTGGTAAACCATTCTCTTACCGGGGATGCCGATGTTACCGGTGAGAAAGGCTGGTGGAAGGAACTTGTTGGCCCCCAAAAATGTATCGACACCAACAGGTTTTGCGTCCTGGGGATCAACGTTCCCGGCAATGGTGCAAGTGGGAATAGGGAGCATCTGTTGCACAATTACACAGAATTTACAGTACATGATGTCGCCAGGATCTTTTCCACTGTTCTTGAGAAGCTGAAGATTGATAGTCTTTTTGCAGCTATAGGTGGGTCAATCGGGGGAGCTCTTGCCTGGCATCTGGCAGTGCTAAAGCCAAACCTCATACAAAACCTAATTCCAATTGCGACCGATCTTAAGGCCACCGACTGGGTGCTGGGGCAGTGCAAGGTACAGGACCAGATCCTCAACAATTCGGTAGATCCCATTCACGATGCCCGCATGCACGCGATGACTTTTTATCGTACTCCGGCTTCCTTTTCAGCAAAATTCCGCAGGAAAAAGAATGAACTCAATTTCCAGTTTGAAGTGGCGAACTGGCTAAGCTATCACGGGCGTAAACTGGAGAACAGATTTGATCTGGCAGCCTATAAACTAATGAACCATTTGCTTACTACCATAGATGTTTCGGGAGGGAACGGGGAACCTTCAGCAGCTGCCAAAAAGATCAGCGGGAATATACATTTGGTGGGGATCGATAGCGATCTGTTTTTTCTTCCGGAGGAAATAAGGGGAACCTATGGTGAACTTTCCGAAGTAAAGGAAAATGTGAGTTACCACGAGATCAAATCCATACATGGCCATGATGCTTTTCTTATTGAATACGAGCAGTTATCACAAATTTTAGAATCCATTTTTAATCAAAATAAAACACAAAATGAAGAAAATAAATATAGTTCTCTTTGGAACCGGTAACGTAGGAAGTATCCTTGTAAATCAAATTTTGCAGGCCCGGGAATCACTTCAGCAAAAAGAAGGCCTTGAGATCAACCTGCCCGTCATCGCTAATTCTACAACAGCTTTTTTCCAAAAGGAGAATCAGCAGTCTTCCTGGGAAGCCGATCTTAAGAATTTCGGTTTTCCTTATAAGCTGGAGGATATTCTGGATTATGTGCAAAAACAGCAGTACGGGAATCTTATTGCTGTAGATGCTACGGCCAGTGAGGAATTTGTGGATAATTATCTTGATCTTATTCGTGGCGGTTTTCACATCGTTGCCGCCAATAAGGTAGCCAATACCCTTTCGTCTCAATCCTATACTCAATTACGGGAAACGTTGCAGGAGCACAACAAGCATTTTCTCTATGAGACAAACGTGGGTGCTGGATTGCCTGTTATTGAGACCCTTCGGAATTTTTATCGTGCCAATGAGCGGGTGACAAAGGTGAGGGGAGTATTTTCAGGTTCTCTTAGCTATATCTTCAATACCTACTGCGAGGAGGAAAAGGCATTTTCGGAAGTGCTTACCGAAGCGGCCGACAAAGGTTTCACAGAACCCGATCCACGGGTAGACCTATCCGGTAAAGATGTTGCCCGTAAGCTGTTGATCCTTGGCAGGGAACTGGGGTTACAAAAAGAGTTTGAGGAGATAAGCATTCAGGACCTGGTGCCGGTTCATCTCAACGGGCAATCTACCCTCAAGAATTTTCAAAAGAAAAAGAAGGATCTGGACCCGGTTTTTTCGAAGTTAAAAAAAGATCTAAAACGTGATGAGGTAATTCGGCATGTTGGCGAGCTGGATCTTCAAAGCGGTATTCTGGATGTGAAACTGGTGACAGAAAACAGAACTTCTGCCCTTGGCAGCCTTAAAAATGCCGATTCTTCCTTTGAAATATTTACAGAATCTTATGGCGAGCATCCTTTGGTCATTAAAGGCGCGGGAGCAGGAGCTGCAGTGACGGCACGTGGAGTTCTTACAGATTTAATTAAATTAGCCGAAAAATTACCCTCATGAAGATCCATCTAAAAAGGCTCAACGACAATTACCATTTTGAAACAGTTAATGAACGCGGCAATGTAATTCATCTCGATAACAAGAGTGAACCGAATTCGCAGGGAGCAAGCCCAATGGAATTGCTACTTATGGGAATTGCTGGTTGCAGTGGGATCGATATCGTAATGATCCTGAAAAAACAACAACTTGAGATGACTAATCTGGAGATGGATGTGGAAGGTTTTAGAGTTGACGGTGCTGTTCCCAATGTTTTCACCAGAATTCACCTAAAGATAACTATTGACGGGGAAATTCCTGAAAATAAAGCAAAAAGAGCAGTAGATCTTTCCCTGGAAAAGTACTGTTCAGTTGCAAAAATGTTGGAGAAAACTGCAGAGATCACTACAGAAGTCATCCTTAACGGTTCGCCTGTAAAGAAATAATTCCGGCGCCGGTCCCCCATGCGAAAACTGCTGCTCCTTTTTTTAATTTGCCTTGGCCAGACTGCTTTTTCGCAGGAGAAGCATTATTCTATAGAGGCAAATTATTTCTACGGCAACATCTGGGAGCACAACCCGAATATTTCACATTTGATCACTGATCATCCTTATGGATTGCTCTTGCATTTCAACCGGAAAACCTATGGAGATCAGGCCTGGGAGCGGCGGTATAATTATCCTAATGTAGGATTTTCACTTTCTTATCAGGATCTCAAAAATGAACATTTGGGAGAGAATTTTGGAGCCTATGCGCACCTCGGATTCTATTTTCTGAAGCGACACCTTTTGCTGAAGGTTGGACAAGGCCTGGCAGTGACTACGAATCCTTATCACCCGGATGATAATTACCGAAACAATGCCTACGGCTCCCGCATCCTCAGTTCCACGATCTTCACCGGAAATCTGCAGTTCGAAAACCTCATTGGCGGTCTCGGCTTTCAAACCGGCCTCGCCCTTATTCACTATTCCAATGCCGATTTTAAGTCCCCCAACAGCTCAACCAACACGCTGGCCTGGAACGCCGGGCTCAACTATGACTTTAACCATGGCTCCCAAAGAGAATTTATTCCTAAAGATCCAAAAGTGCCATTTTCGGCACCTGTAGGATACAACCTGGTATTGCGCAGCGGAGTAAATACTCCCGGAGTCATAGGATCTGAATCCTATCCTTTTTTAACTTTGTCGGCCTATGCAGATAAGTCCCTGAACCATAAAAGCACCCTGCAGGCAGGTACAGAACTGTTCCTTTCAAGGGCCATGGAGGAATATATCTATTTCCATTCTGTTGCCTTTCCTTTGGATGGTTCTGCCGGAGATGAAGACGCGAAACGGGTAGGGATCTTTGCGGGACATCAGCTGACTTTTAGGAAGCTTAGCCTCATTACGCATTTGGGATATTATGTTTACTATCCCTACGACAAATATGTGGATAGAATTTACAATAGGGTAGGTTTGCAAAGAGAGATATGGAATGACCTTTTTGGATCTGTAACCGTCCGCTCCCATGGTGCAAATGCTGAGGCAGTTGAATTTTCAATAGGATATCGCCTATGAAACAGCTGCTGAAAAAATATCTGCCGGTTTTGCCCTTTTTGGCACTCCTGTCTCTGGTGAGCTGTGATACAGAAGACACACCCGATTGTTTCCAAACTGCCGGGAAAAAGATTACAAAAGAAATTCGGGTGAAAACTTTTCACGAGCTCCTTGTTTATGAGGATATCAACCTGTACATAGAGCAGGGGACAGAACATAAGGTTGTTGTAGAAACAGGGGAGAACCTAATGAAGGAGATCTCTGCTGAAGTAGTGGACGGCAGACTCATACTTCGAAATTCCAACGGATGTAATTTTTTGCGGGATTATGGTCTTACCAGTATCTACGTTACCGTCCCTAATCTGGAGTGGCTGCAAAACTCAGGAAACCAAGTTATACGAAGTGTGGGGGAATTACATTTTCCTGAAATCTGGCTTCGCAGTCTTAACCAGGAACGCGCAAAAGGAGTGTATACCGTAGGGGATTTTGACTTGCACCTTGTTTCAAATCTTGTGCGGGTGACTGGGGATGATTTTTCCAATTTCTTTCTTCGCGGGGAGACAGATTATTTGAATCTCTATATCGCCAATGGTGACGGCAGGGTGGAAGCACAGGAAATGATCGCAGGGACAGTAGAGATACAGCACCGTGGAACGAATAAGTTGCTTGTGAATCCGCAGCAGGTGTTGAAGGGGGAGATAAGAAGTACCGGTGATGTGATCTCTGTAAACCGCCCGCCCGTAGTGCAGGTGGAGACGTTCTATACCGGGAAATTGATCTTTGAGTAAAAAGGAAGTTTCGGCACGGATCACAGATCCGCGCCATCTTTTCATTGTTGGCGCGGATCTGCAATCCGTGCCGGGGATTTTAACCAATAACCCTTTCAGGGTTTGGAACCCTGAAAGGGTTGACTATTTCTTCAGCGTTAATTCTGAAAATAAATTCTCCAGGTTCTTATTCTTTCGGTTTAACTGTAGGGTTTTTAATCCGTTATCGTGGGCGAAGTCAAACACTGTAGGGCGCATGTCTTTTTGGGTCTCGAAAGTAAGTTCATATACAAAACCTCCGGTATTCCTGGTGTGCATCAAATGTGGAAGTTGCTGCAGGGCAACTTCTTCAATACGGTAGTCAAATTCTACTTCGATGATCTGCACCTGTTCGTCGCGTAGTTCTGCAAGACTTTTATCGGCTACAATTTTTCCTTTGTTGATAATAATCACCCGTTCGCATAACGCCTCCACTTCACGCATGACGTGGGTGGAGAGAAAAATGGTTTTTTCTTTTCCGGTTTGTTTGATTAATTCTCTTATTTCGACCAATTGGTTGGGGTCCAATCCTGTGGTAGGTTCATCCAGGATCAAAACTTCGGGGTCGTGTAAGAGGGCGTTCGCAAGACCTACCCGCTGCCTAAAACCTTTGGAGAGTTGTTCGATCTTTTTATTGGCTTCGGGCAACAGCCCGGTTTGAACAATGACTTCTTCAATTCGGCTTTTTGGCACCTTATAAATGAGCGCATTGAACTCGAGGTATTCCCGCACGTACATTTCTGTATAAAGGGAATTATGTTCTGGTAAATACCCTGTGCTTCTTTGTGCATCCAGCATTTCTTCTGTAAGGAGATGACCGTTAACAGTAGCTTCTCCCGAAGATGGCTGCAAATAGCCTGTAAGGATCTTCATTAGGGTTGATTTTCCCGCACCGTTGGGGCCGAGAAAGCCTACAATTTCCCCTTTTTGAATAGAAAAGGAAACCTCGTCAAGGGCCTTTTGCTCCCCGTAATATTTTGAGATCTTATTTACCTGTATGGACATAGCAGCTTTTTTTCAAAAGTAAATCAACTTTTTCAAAAGAAGGAAATTTTAGAAGGAGAAGTCCGGAGCAAAGGAATTTTACTAAATCGTTCTCGTGAATTATCACAAAAAAAATATCGTTTTCTGAAAATATGTACTACATTAGCTTTTCACAAAGATGAGAATGAGCAATTTATTTATCTGGAACGCCTGGTATTATTTTTATTTCTATTCAAGAGATAGGATCGGGAGTGCCGTATAATTAGATCAATAGTTATAACCAAAATCCCGATGTAAGCATCGGGATTTTTTTTTGCCGTAAAATGGAAGAAAAAATAGCCATACAGGGAATAAAAGGATCTTTTCACCACCAGGTGGCCCTGGAATATTTTGGGGAGGAAGTGCCCGTGGATGAATGCCAGTCCTTTAGGGAGGTAGTTGACAGTTTGCTAAATAACCGGGCTATAAGTGCTGTTATGGCAATTGAAAATTCTACAGCGGGAACTATTCTGCCTAATTATGCCCTTATTGATGAGAACAATCTTCAAATAAAAGGGGAGCATTATATTCCCATTTTCATGAACCTTATGGTGCTTCCGGGCCAGAAGATATCAGAAATAAAAAAAGTTTGTTCTCACCCAATGGCCCTGTTGCAGTGCCAGGCTTTCTTCAAAGAATACCCACATATAGAACTTATTGAAGATACCGATACTGCAGATGTTGCGAAAAGGATAAGCGAACACAAGTTGAAGGGAGTCGCGGCTGTGGCAAGCAAAGCAGCGGCCAGAATTTATGGACTGGAGATCCTTAATGAAGGAATCCAGACTATGAAAAGTAATTCCACACGATTCCTTGTGCTTTCCTCCAAAAATGCGGCCCCTGTGGTCACCGGCGTAGATAAGGCTTCTTTAAAATTCGTGCTTGAGAATAAAAGAGGAAGCCTGGTAAGTGTATTAAATATTTTACGGGATTTTGATCTTGATATGACCAAGATACAAAGTGTTCCGGTGGTTGATATCCCCTGGAAATATGCATTTTTTATAGATGTGCTGTTTCAGGATGAAGAGGAATTTCAAAAGGTATTGGAGATCCTTTCAGGATTAACTGAAGAATTAAAAGTATTGGGGATTTATAAAAACGGGTTATTATGATAGCACAAGCCAGCAGATTAAATCATGTTGAGGAATACTACTTCTCAACAAAATTGAAGGAAGTGAGGGCTTTACAGGATTCCGGGAAGCCTATTATTAATTTGGGAGTGGGAAGCCCGGACCTTGCACCACCTCCACAGGTGATGACGGCACTGCACCAGGCCTTGCTCAACCCCGATGCTCACCAGTATCAGCCCTATCGCGGAACAAATGATTTTAGAAAGGCAATAGCAGAATTCTACCAAAACTTCTATGGCGTTGCATTAAACTCTGAAACCGAGATCCTTCCCCTTATGGGCAGCAAGGAGGGAATCACGCATATTTCGATGGCATTTTTAAATGAAGGAGATGAGGTGCTGGTACCAAATCCCGGCTATCCCACTTATGCTGCTGTTAGTCGTTTAGTAGGGGCCAGTACAGTGTTTTATGATCTTAGTGAAGAAACAGGGTGGCTGCCAGATTTTGAGCAACTGGAAAAGCGGGATTTGAGCAGGGTGAAATTGATGTGGGTGAATTATCCTAACATGCCTACCGGTGCGGTGGCAAAAAAGGCAATTTTCGAACAGCTTATTGCCTTCGGAAAAAAGCATCACATTCTAATCGTCAATGACAACCCGTACAGCTTTATTTTAAATGAGGAGCCGGAAAGTATTCTGAAGTATGCCGATGATACAGACGGCGTGCTGGAGCTGAATTCTTTAAGTAAGAGCTTCAATATGTCTGGCTGGCGTATAGGTATGCTTTGCGGAAGTGAGAAGCACATCAATTCTGTCCTGAAAGTGAAGACCAACATGGACAGCGGAATGTTTTTTCCGCTACAGGCGGGTGCGGCAATGGCAATGAGACTTCCGCCAGACTGGTTTAGGGAGCAGAATAAGATCTACCTGCGCCGGAAGGAAAAGATTAGTATACTGGCAGAGGCCCTTGACTGTAGTTTTACCCGGGATCAAACGGGAATGTTTTTATGGTGCCGGGTACCACAAGGTATTACTTCGGAAGCTTTTGTGGACCATCTTTTAAAGCAGTATCATATTTTTGTGGCCCCGGGTTTTATTTTTGGCAGTCAGGGAGAAGGATATATAAGATTTTCCCTCTGTTCGCCTGAAGAAACTATTATTAAAGCCTGTAAAAGATTATCAGCATGAAGGTTAATATAATAGGTTTAGGTTTAATAGGCGGCTCGTTTGCTCTTGGAATAAGAAAGGCATTTCCCGATGTTGAAATTCTGGGGATTGATGCAAGTGAAGCTCACCTCCACAAGGCTGCTGAGTTAAAACTTATTGACGATGCTGCGGAATTTGGGGAAATAAAGGAGGCAGATGTCGTGATAATAGCCGTTCCTGTTGATGCGGCAAAAAAAGTAGCCATTGAGGTGCTGGATAAAGTAGGTGTAAATACCCTTGTTTTTGATGCAGGTTCGACAAAGGCAGGCCTGTGTGAAACTATAGCAACACATCCTAACCGGCGGAATTTTCTTGCAGCTCATCCTATTGCGGGTACTGAATTTTCAGGACCTTCAGCCGCTGTAGAAGACCTCTTTAGAAACAAGACCAACATTATTTGTGAAGTGGAAAAGACAGCCTTTAAACTTCAGGAAAGAGCACTGGAAATTTTTCAGAAGCTGGGAATGCGCATTAGGTATATGGATCCAAAATCCCATGACAGGCATATCGCCTATGTTTCTCACCTGTCACACATCAGCTCTTTTATGTTGGGAAAAACCGTACTTGAAAAAGAGCAGAACGAGAAAGACATTTTTGACCTGGCAGGAAGTGGATTCGCATCCACAGTGCGGCTGGCAAAAAGTTCCCCCGCCATGTGGACTCCAATTTTTCAGCAGAACAAAGGCAACATCCTGGAGACGCTGGATGAATACATTAGCAATCTTACCAAATTCAAAAACCTTATCGAAAATGATGATTTTGAGGAGGTTTTTCTGGAGATGGAAAGAACGAATCATATTAAAACAATTTTAAACGGAATAAACTGATCATAAAATGGAAAATAAAAAAGAACTGAGAACCTGGCTGGACAATTTTGGACTGGATCATCCTCTTGTAATTGCCGGCCCCTGCAGTGCAGAAACTGAGGAGCAGGTACTCAAAATAGCACACCAGTTAAAAGACACCGATGCCACAGTTCTTAGGGCTGGGATATGGAAACCGAGAACCCGCCCGGGAAATTTTGAAGGTGTGGGTGCGCTTGGGCTAAAATGGCTTCAAAAGGCCAAGGAAGAGACGGGAATGCTTACTACGACTGAAGTAGCGAACCCAAACCACGTGGATCTTGCCCTCAAACATGATATTGATATCCTGTGGATAGGCGCCCGAACTACGGTTTCCCCTTTCATTATTCAGGAGATAGCCGATGCTCTTAAAGGAACAGATAAGGTGGTGCTGGTGAAAAATCCTGTGAACCCCGATCTTTCCCTTTGGCTGGGAGCGGTGGAGAGGTTTTACACCAGTGACATCAAAAATCTTGGGGTGATCCACCGCGGATTCTCCACTTACGAAAAGACCAGGTACAGGAATAATCCTGAATGGCAGATTCCTATTGATCTACAGACAAAATTTCCCGATTTGCCGTTGATCCTTGATCCATCACACATTGCAGGAAACAGGACGTCGATCTTTGATCTTTGCCAAACGGCCCTGGACCTTAACTATGACGGACTCATGGTAGAGACGCACCACGACCCCGATAACGCATGGAGTGACGCAGCCCAACAAATTACGCCGGCCACACTGGTGCAGTTTATGGAAGATTTGAGGATAAGGAAAGTGATTTCTGAAAGTGAGGAATTTAAATCGAAACTTCAAAGTTTGAGAGCGATGATAGATATTGCCGATACTCAGTTACTGGACGTTTTATCGAGAAGAATGAAAATATCGGATGAAATAGGGAAAGCTAAAAAATCTCAAAACGTAGCGGTACTTCAGAATCAGCGATGGAGTGAAATTCTGGAAAAAATGACCGCAGAAGGGCAGCAAAATGGATTGAGTGAAGAATTTATCATGAGAATCTTCAAGGCAATTCACCAGGAATCAATCGACCACCAGGAGAAGATCATGAGATCTATGCAGTAAATTCCTGTGTTTATTTTTTCAGGTACAGATGCTGCAATGCGGTAAAATAATAGGTAATGAAAATTTATAATGTAATTTTGCCTATCTAGTTAAAAGCACAGAATACATGGTTTTGAGTGCTTTCTTTTTCCATTGCGGAAAGTTTTCAAAACCTAAAATAATTTTATGACAGGAACTGTTTACAAATCTACCGGAAGTTGGTATCAGGTAAAAGCTGATGACGGAAACTTTTATCAATGCCGAATTAAAGGAAAGTTCAGGATCAAGGGTATTAAAAGCACCAATCCTGTGGCTGTGGGAGACCGGGTGGAATTTAAACTGGAAAATACCAACGATGAAGATCAAAACGGGGTGATCACAGGGATCAAGGAGCGGGAAAACTATATTATCCGCAAATCGGTTAACCTGTCAAAGCAAACGCACATTATTGCCTCAAACATTGATCAGGCCTTTTTACTGGTCACCCTTAAAAATCCGCCAACCTTTACCGTTTTTATTGATCGTTTTCTTATCACTGCAGAAGCATATGAGATCAAGGCAATTTTGCTTTTCAACAAGATCGATACTTATAAAGATGATGAGCTGGACGAAGTGAAATATCTCGCAGCCATGTATCGCCAAATCGGTTATCAATGTATAGGAATTTCGGCAAAGACCGGAAAAAAAGTGGAGCAGGTAAAAGAGCTTATGAAGGGGAAAACCAGTTTGATCTCCGGTCATAGCGGAACGGGGAAGTCTACTTTAATTAATGCGATCGAACCTAAACTGGACCTGAAGACTACCGAGATTTCTGAGCAGCACCGTCAGGGCCAGCATACAACTACCTTTGCTGAAATGTATGATCTTGATTTTGGTGCCCAGATCATTGATACTCCCGGGATAAAAGGCTTTGGGGTAGTAGATATTGAAAAAGAGGAATTAGGGAACTATTTTCCCGAGTTCTTTGCGCGGAAAAAGGACTGTAAGTTCTATAATTGCCTTCACCTGGAAGAACCCAAGTGTGCTGTAAAAGAGGCATTGGAAGCCGGGGAGATCCCGTGGTCCCGTTATAAAAGTTATCTGCAAATATTGAAAGGCGAAGACGAACAGAATTATCGATTCGACAATTACCAGCCCGAATGAGAGCAGTAATACAAAGAGTTTCCAAAGCATCGGTGACCATAAATGGTGTCAAAAACGCTGAAATTGGTATTGGATTATTGATCCTGTTAGGAATAGTTGAAGAAGATACTTCCGAGGATATTGCCTGGCTATGCAAAAAGATCGTGAACATGAGGATCTTTAATGATTCCAATGGAGTGATGAATGATTCTCTACTTGACGTGAAGGGAGATGGCATAGTCGTAAGCCAGTTCACCCTGCATGCGAGCACAAAAAAAGGAAACCGTCCCAGTTATATCAAAGCCGCCAAACCCGATGTTGCTATTCCCTTATACGAGGAATTTGTAGGTCAGTTTCAGCAGGAGTTGGGTAAAGCCGTAGGCACAGGAGAATTTGGTGCAGACATGAAGGTGGAGCTTTTAAATGATGGGCCTGTTACGATAATTATTGATTCGAAAAATAAGGAATGATAGAATAACCCTTTTAGGGTTCTAAACCCTGAAAGGGTTCAAAATAACAATAATGAATATACAGGATTCTCAAAAAGCAGTAGATAACTGGATCAAAGAACACGGCGTGCGGTATTTCAATGAACTTACCAATATGGCCCAACTTACCGAAGAGGTGGGCGAAGTGGCACGCATCATTGCCCGCCGCTACGGCGAACAAAGCGAAAAAGAGAGTGACAAAACAAAAGACCTTGGCGAGGAACTTGCCGATGTTGTATTTGTGGTGCTCTGCCTTGCCAATCAAACCGGCATCAACCTCCAGGAAGCCTTTGATAAAAAGCTGGATCTTAAATCTCAGCGGGACAAAGACAGACATAAAAACAATAAAAAATTAAAATAAATGCGCATTTTAGAAGATATTAAAAACCCGGATTACTGGACAAAAGTTTTCCAATTAGGAATCATCTTTTTTGTCATATTTGTGGGACTATCATTGATCATCTCTCATTTTCGCCAGATCATGTCGGGGGATTTTAGTGCTATTTACCAGGATGAATTTGCAGATGGGAAATGGGTAGAATATATTCTTGTTAAGGCTGCAATAAGTCTTGTGTATGCAATGTATATGACCAGTAGGCGCAAGAACTTCAAAAGAGAATAATCTATGCAGCTGCAGCTTTCTACCAGGAGCCGGGAACTTGCCGGCAGGATCTCTGTTACCGGTTCAAAAAGTGAATCTAACAGGCTTCTTATATTGCAGGCGCAGTTTCCCTCCATCCAAATCCAAAATCTTTCCAACAGCGATGATACCCGGGTACTTCAAACTGCTCTTGCTTCTTTAGAAGAGGTTATAGACATTCACCACGCGGGTACGGCAATGCGTTTTTTAACCGCTTACCTGGCATCTACTGTAGGCCGGGAGGTAATTTTAACCGGCAGCCAAAGGATGCAGGAACGACCAATGGGGATTCTTGTAGATGCACTTCGGGAATTGGGAGCAGAGATTTCTTATAAAAGTAATGAAGGTTATCCACCTTTACGCATCAAAGGGAAAAAGCTGGTTAAAAATGAGGTGAAAGTACTGGCAAACATCAGTAGCCAGTATATTTCGGCTTTGATGCTGATCGCACCCGGTATGCCCGAAGGTTTGCACATACACCTGGAAGGAAAAGTAACTTCTGTACCTTATATCTTAATGACCCTGCAACTCCTGAAGCAATGCGGAATCTCCGGAACCTTTGAAAACAATAAAATTTCTATCGAGCCACAAAAATCGGTGCCGAAAACTGAAATTGTTGTTGAATCTGACTGGAGTTCGGCTTCTTATTTTTACAGCCTCGCAGCCCTTTCAAATTCGGCAGAGATTCATCTTACTTCCTATCGGGAAAATAGTCTGCAGGGAGACAGAAACGTAGCAGAGATTTATCAAAAATTAGGTGTAAAAACCACCTTTTTGGAAGGTGAGATAAAGCTGGAGAAAACTGAAGTACTATTTCCCAAAATTTTGGAGCTGGACCTCTCTAACAAACCCGACCTTGCACAAACTGTGGCCGTTACCTGCTTTGGCCTTGGAATAGAAGCCCGGTTAACAGGTTTGCATACCTTAAAGATCAAGGAAACAGATAGGCTTCAGGCATTGAAGAACGAGATTGAGAAGCTTGGGGGTGAGGTTTCAATTACAGAGAATTCGCTGCAGCTTTCAGCTTCCGAAGAAATAAATTCAAATATTTCAATAGATACTTATAATGACCATCGTATGGCACTTGCTTTTGCGCCTTTGGCATTAAAAGTGCCAATAGGGATCAATAATGCAGGAGTGGTGAGTAAATCTTTTCCGGGATTCTGGAAAGTAATGCAACAACTTGGATTTTCTGTAGAAGATTTAGCGGTCGAATAAAAATTTTGTAAAAGAACCCGTTGTGTGGCCGCGTCAATTAACAGATTTCTTAAATAAACCTGCATTTACTTGACAACGCCTATCTCGAGGTCGTATATTTGCAGCTTCAAAAAAACTATCTTATATGGGAATGAAATTATCGCACTTCAGCTTTGATCTGCCACCAGAACTTTTGGCCGAATATCCTTCAGAAAACAGGGATGAGGCACGTTTAATGGTTTTGAATAGAAAAGATCAAACTATTGAGCACAAACAATTCAAGGATCTTATCGATTATTTTGAACCGCATGACGTGATGGTATTGAACAATACCAAGGTTTTTCCTGCGCGTTTGTTTGGTAATAAAGAGAAGACCGGTGCTCGTATTGAAGTGTTCCTTTTGAGGGAATTAAATGCTGAAACCCGTTTGTGGGATGTGCTGGTAGATCCAGCCAGAAAGATTAGGATAGGGAATAAATTATATTTTGGAGAGGATGAAAGCCTTGTGGCCGAAGTCATTGACAATACTACTTCCCGTGGGAGAACACTTCGTTTCCTATATGACGGTTCTTATGAAGAATTCCGTGATAAATTGACAGAGCTGGGTGAAACTCCGCTGCCAAAATACATCAAGAGAGAAGTACAGCCTGAAGATAAAGAGCGTTACCAAACGATCTATGCGAAATCTGAAGGTGCTGTAGCGGCACCAACTGCCGGACTTCACTTCTCAAAGCATCTTTTAAAGAGGTTAGAGATCAAAGGAATTGATTTCGCCGAGGTGACGCTACACGTTGGATTGGGAACTTTTAGCCCTGTTGAGGTAGAAGATCTTTCAAAACATAAAATGGACAGCGAGGAAGCCTTTATTGAAAAACCGGCTGTAGATACTATTAATAAAGCTATTAGCGAAAAACGTAAGGTTTGTGCAGTAGGAACTACTGTGATGCGTTCCCTGGAAAGCTCTGTTTCTTCGAACAGAACTCTAAATGAATTTGGTGGATGGACCAATAAATTTATCTTCCCTCCTTACGATTTTAGTATAGCGAACTGTATGATCACCAACTTCCATACTCCAAAATCGACTTTATTGATGATGGTTTCTGCCTTTGCAGGTCATGATTTCATGAAAAAGGCTTATGCTGAAGCGGTGAAAGAAAAATATAAATTCTACACCTACGGGGATGCGATGCTAATTCTTTAATAACGCAGTCGGCAGTATTATAATAAAAAACCTCACAGATCTCAAAGATCTGTGAGGTTTTTTATTAAGTATCATGCTGAACTTGTTTCAGCATCTCTCCAGAATTGCGTTTTGCCAAGACCCTGAAATGAATTTAGGGTGACGGAAAGCTTTCCCCATTTCAAGTCATTTTGAACTTGATTCAGCATCACCATATCAACGGTTTCATAAGATTAATATGTGCATCTGTAGCTAAAAAATAGCTGAACTTTAAAATCATAATTCTTAAATCCCGAACCCGGAATCCTTTTTTGGCTAACTTATTGATCCTCAAAAATGACATTTTAGAGGAGTATTAGAAATCACAATAACTTTAGTATTTTTGCAGCGTGAAAAACGGAAAGAAAGACATACGGGCATTGACCAAAGAACAACTTCAGCAATTCTTTGTTTCTCAGGGGGATAAATCCTTCCGCGGAACTCAGGTTTATGAGTGGCTGTGGGGTAAGGGGGCCCATTCTTTTGAAGATATGACCAATATTTCAAAAGATACACGTCAAATGCTGAATGATAACTTTGTGATCAATCACATTCGGGTGGACCAGATGCAGCGGAGTAGTGACGGGACCATCAAAAATGCAGTGAAATTACACGATGATCTTACCGTGGAATCTGTTCTAATTCCAACGAAAACACGTACTACTGCTTGTGTTTCCTCGCAGGTAGGCTGCAGTCTGGACTGTAAGTTCTGCGCGACCGCAAAGCTCAAACGAATGCGAAACCTCAATCCCGATGAAATTTACGATCAGGTAGTTGCCATTGATAATGAGAGCCGGTTGTACTTTGATAAGCCGTTATCCAACATTGTATTTATGGGAATGGGCGAGCCGCTTATGAATTACAATAATGTTCTTAAGGCTATAGAAATGATTACTTCTCCCGAAGGTTTAGGGATGTCACCAAAACGTATTACCGTTTCCACTTCCGGGGTACCAAAAATGATCAAAAAAATGGCCGATGAGGAGGTGAAGTTCAAACTTGCCGTTTCCCTGCATTCAGCCATTGATGAGGTGCGAACGTCTATTATGCCCTTTAACGCCACCTTCCCGCTTAAAGACCTTAGAGAGTCCCTGGAATACTGGTATGCTATGACCGGAAGCCGTATCACCTATGAATATGTGGTGTGGAAAGGAATCAATGACAGTAAAAACGATGTAGATGCATTGGTGAGATTCTGTAAGTACGTTCCCTGCAAGGTGAACCTTATAGAATACAATCCAATTGGCGACGATCATTTTATGCAGGCACCCGAAGAAACTACGAATTTGTACGTGAGGGAGCTGGAACGCAACCACATTACCTGTACGGTTCGCCGGTCCCGGGGGAAGGACATAGATGCAGCCTGTGGACAGCTTGCAAACAAATCCAAAGAAGTTACCGTATAGACTGCTAAAAAGGCCTTTTTTTGAAGGGTTGAAAATTTAATCTTTTAACTATCTTAGCAGCCCTTATGAAGGTTATTTCCAAAATAAAGCTGCCGGTAGAAAAGGAGATGGAACTTTTTGAAAAAAAGTTCACTCAGTCGATGTCTTCGAAGGTTGCTCTTTTAAACAGAATCACCCATTTTATTGTAAACCGGAAGGGTAAGCAAATGCGGCCTATGTTCGTTTTTCTTGTTGCAAAAATGGTTGCAGACGGGAAGGTAAACGAACGTACCTACAGGGGAGCTTCTGTTATTGAACTTATCCACACCGCTACTCTTGTTCACGATGATGTGGTCGACGATTCTAACCGCCGCCGGGGATTCTTTTCTATCAACGCCCTTTGGAAAAATAAGATTGCCGTTCTTGTAGGAGACTACCTGCTTTCAAAGGGACTTTTGCTTTCCATAGATAATAATGATTTTGATTTACTGAAGATAATTTCAGTTGCTGTTCGCGAAATGAGTGAGGGCGAACTGTTGCAGATCGAAAAAGCCCGTCGCCTGGATATTACCGAAGATATTTACTACGAGATCATTCGGCAAAAAACGGCTACGCTAATTGCTGCCTGTTGCAGTCTGGGAGCGGCCTCTGTGCAACCAGATTCTCCTGAAGTGGAGAAAATGCGTCATTTTGGAGAACTTATAGGAATGGCTTTCCAGATCAAGGATGATCTTTTTGACTACGGTAATGAACGCATTGGAAAACCTACCGGGATCGATATTAAAGAACAGAAAATGACCCTTCCTCTTATTCATGTGCTTAACAAGGTTTCTCCTAAAGAGAAAGCATGGGTAATAAACTCGGTGAAAAACCATAATAAGGACGGCAAACGGGTAAAGGAAGTCATTGAATTTGTCAAGAAAAATGATGGACTTGATTATGCCGTTGCAAGAATGAAATCCTTTCAACAAGAGGCGCTGGCTTTACTTGAAGAATATCCCGATTCTCCCTATAAGGATTCTCTAATCCTAATGGTAAACTACGTTATTGAACGTAAGAAATAATTCCGCCTTTGTGCCATTTTCTCCTCCATTTTATGGATTAAAACACCTGTTTCCGGTGGAGATTTTATATCTGCTTATTATTTACTGCATATCCTTAAGTACTAATCTGCCTTCCATGCTGTATCCATGAAATAATTTTCAAATCACTTCATTAGGTGATTAAAAGGAAAAAAAGTTACCTTTCAATAACAAAAAGTTGTTGCTCACTTACTGCACAAATGTTATTTCATCATGGAAAAACTTAGTTGTAAATTACTTATAATCACAGCTTTATCCTTTTATTTCACTACAGCTCAGGAACTTTCACCACCTATACACAATTACACTTCCCTTGATTATAAAGCAGCCAGCCAAAATTGGGATATGGCTATTGATGATCGAGGGGTAATCTTTGCTGCCAATAACCAGGGACTGCTTTCTTTTGATGGACAACGATGGGAATTATTCGCTCTCGAAGGTGGTGCTGTGATAAGATCTGTTTTACCACATAAAGGAAAAATTTATACGGGATCTTACAGGGAGTTTGGATATTGGGAAAAAGATAATAAAGGGGATATGTGTTATACCTCTCTCATTCCTTTGTTGGGGGATTATGAACTCCAGAGTGAGGAGTTTTGGGAAATTATTTCTCATAATGATGTTATCTATTTCAGGTCGTTTGGGGCTATCTATCAATATAAGGAAGATGCTATTATTCCTCTGAAAAGAGTCAATATAAACCAAATGGAAGTTTTCAAGGGGCGATTGGTGGTTGGCATAGGAGGAGATGGGGTTTTTTATCTTGATGAATCTGGAAAATTGGAGCCTCTTCCAAATGAGGAGCTGCTTAAGAATAAACCGGTAAGAGAATTAATTGTTCACGGTGATGAACTATTAATTGGAGTCAAGGATGAAATCTTCCTTTTTAATGGTACCAAAATCCAAAGGTTAAAAAACAGTAATCTTGAGCAGAAACTTCAAAATTACGAGCTTAATCATGTGTTGTCGCTTTCGTCTACTGAATTGGTAATAGGAACACTAAAAAATGGGATAATCCACTTTAATGCAAAAACGGGAGAGATATCCTCCTATAATCGCAGGGATGGTATCCAGAATAACACTGTTCTCTCAATGGCCAGGAAAAATGGGAAAGTTTGGTTGGGACTCGATAATGGTATCGATGCGGTTGATATACATTCTCCAATCAAATTCTTTACAAATGAAAGTGGAGAACTTGGCTCTGTCTACGACATCGTTTTTCGGGATAAGGAACTTTACCTTGCCAGTAACACGGGAGTTTTCAAATTTGTAGACAATGAAATAGAATTACTTGATGGAGCCGAAGGTCATTCCTGGAATCTTCAGCTTTATGGCGGGGAAATGTACAGCAATCACAACAATGGAACCTATAAAGTTGTGAATGATGGCTTTGTGCCTGTGGACCAGCGTACGGGGAGCTTTGATATTTTAGAGTACAACGATAATAAATTTCTGATAGGGAATTACACCGGTATAGATTATTATAAGGCAGCAACCGGAGAAGTACAAAGACTTAGCGGCATAGATTTTCCTGTCAAACAGATGCTCGTTGAAAATCCGACCACCCTTTGGGCAACAGATGCATATGAAGGGATCTACAAGATTGGATTAAACAGGGAAGGAGATAGTATTACTTCTGTAAACAAACTGCGCTCTTCGAACCAGAGAGGTGATCATAATGCACAGCTGTACCGGGTGAATAACCAAATCGTTGTATTCACCAATGGAAAATGGTACCGGCACAATCCCTTTACTCAGGACCTGGAAGTACTAACTGAATGGGAGGAATACGCAAATAACAGGCTGCTTGGACAGCATAGCGACCTCTTCTGGTTTATGAATTCTGAAGAAAATTTCCTGGAAATAACCGATTTTAAAGATCAGAAAATCCTGGTAACAGCCGGAATGCTCAATAACCGAACTGTAAAGAAAAATGAACGTCTCATAAAATTCAATGATTCTATCTATTATATAACCCTTCATGACGGTTTTGCCAAGCTCAACCTTGAGGAATTAAAAGCTTTTAGAGCGAAGGAGCACATAAGTAAACCTGTAGTTCAGAAATTACATGATGCAAAAGAATATTATGACATTAATTCTTTGCCTCATATACCCAGCAAACAGGCCAAGGAGGTTACCATTCTGGCCGGTCTGCCTGTGTCTGATGCAGTAGGAATGCATTATGAACTGGTGGGCGAAAACAGTGCGCCCATCAGAGGAAAGGTACAGGAAGGAAAGATTCAATTTCAAAATTTACCCTATGATGTTTACAATCTCACTTTAACAGCAGTGGGATCACAAGAAAAGGCATCAGTTTTTAGTTCCTTTCAGTTTGTGGTAGACCCTCCCTGGTATTTGAAAGACTATATGAAATTCTTATATATTCTCTCTCTGCTTCTTCTTGTGGTACTTATCTACTATGTGAATAGGGTTAAACTTCAAAAGCAAAGACAACTATTGAAGATTAGGTATAAGAAGGAACATGAGGAAAAAATTAGTAAGCTGGAAAAAGAACAGCTCATAAACGAGATCAACCTTAAGCGCAAGGAGTTGGCAAATTCAACAATGATGGCTGCTAAAAAAAATGAAATCCTCATGCAGATTCATGGAGAACTGAGTAAAGATAAAACTAAATTTTCTAACCAATACAGGTTGAAAAATATAATGACCAAGATTAACAATGCGGTAAAGAATGATGATGAATGGAAAGTGTTCGAAACTAACTTCAATGAATTACATGAAGATTTTTTTAAAGATCTTCTGGTAAAATATCCCCAGTTGAGTAATAGAGATTTAAAATTGTGTGCTTACCTAAAAATGAATCTTACTTCAAAAGAGATTGCTCCACTAATGGGAATTAGTGTTAGAGGAGTTGAAGTGCACCGATATAGACTGCGAAAAAAAATTGGTGTAACTAATTCAGAAAACCTCACCAATTGGCTCATTGCGAATTTCTGAATGGCTGATCTGGTTTAAAAACAGGCCAAATTTCACTACAACAACACTACATCACAATGAAATTTAACGTTGAAAATTTTACTTCACGTGATGCGTAATTAGCTTAAAAACAGTAAATTGTAGAGGAAAGCGGCGTGATGTAACAAATGTGTACTATAACGTTTTCGTGTCACGGTGCTCTGATGTACTTTCATATAAATTTTGTAAACAGTTTACCTTATGAAAATTAAACTACTATTGACATTTCTGGCTCTCCTGTTGTATGGAATAGGATATGCGCAGCAACCTAAAACTATTACGGGTACTGTTATTGGTCCCGATGATATGCCTTTACCGGGCGCGGAGGTAAAAGTAGTCGGAAAGAACATTTTTGATATTACCGACTTTGATGGAAATTTCACTCTGGAAGGAGTGGTTGAAGGTGATACATTCAGGATCACCTTTCTTGGCTTCGAGCCGCAGGAGTTACCTGTGTTGGGAGCCAATGATTATCAGATAACCCTTATGGAGAGTGCGGCCGCACTGGATGAAGTAGTTGTGGTGGGATATGGTACTCAAAGAAAAGCTGATCTTACTGGTTCTATTGTCACCATTGAGTCCGAAGAAATTGAAAAAACACCTACTTCCAATGTTATGCAGTCTTTGCAAGGGAAAGTGGCAGGAGTGCAAATCACTTCTATTGGTTCTCCCGGGGATTCCCCGAACGTAAGGGTAAGAGGTTTGGGAACTTACACCAGTGGTACGAACGTTTTGTATGTAGTAGATGGAGCATTGTATGATAACATTGACTTCCTTAGCACCAAGGACATTAAGACAATAAACGTTCTAAAAGATGCATCCTCATCTGCTATTTATGGGGTTAGGGCTGCAAATGGGGTTATTATAATAGAGACAAAATCTGGACGACTTAACCAGAAGCCGCAGTTTGAATATGACGGCTATACCGGGGTACAACGAGCTCAGGATATCGTGAAAATGGCGAATGCAGAGCAGTTTACGACAATGGCTTTCGAATCGGGTTCCCAGGCCGATATTCAATTTGTGATGAATGCCATGCAACGTTTCGGCCGAAGCCGTATTAATCCTAATATTCCAGATGTGAATACCGACTGGTATGAAGAGATCTTGAGAGATGGGATTATTCAAAGCCATAGTATAGGTGTTTCAGGAGGGGGAGATAATGTCACCTATTCCATAGGAACTAACTATTTTTCACAGGAAGGTATCCTGGACATGAAGAATGAGTATGAAAGGTTTAACATTCGGTCTAAAATGGATGTGGATATCACCGACAGGTTTAAAACTGGAGTGAATCTCGTATTTAGTAACGCTACTAAATATGAACCCGAAAATGCAGCCTGGTTCAATGCATACTTTGCTGTCCCTATTCTTCCTGTTATAGATCCATTAAACACTGCAGCTGAACCAATACGGTATGCTAATGCAAAATCCCTGGGTTACAGAAACAGTCAAAACCCATTTCCTGTCATGGATTTTAATGAGAACAGGATTAAAATTAGAAAGTTGTTGGCTACGATTGATTTCCAATATGATATCATAGAAGATAAGCTTGATTTCAAGACCACCTATAGCCATAACCTAACTGCCCTGGAAGAACGATATGTGAGTTTACCTTACAATCTTGGTTTTAATACCGAGATACAGTCTTCCATTCGAAGAGAAAATAACACCTTCTCAAAACAATACTGGGATAATGTGTTAACATATCAGGACCAGATTGGCGATCATAAATTTACTGTAATGGCAGGTACCTCATTTAGAGATGAAGCTTCAAATGAATTTGAAGCTACCGGAAGAAATATTGCCGGGATAAGGTTCGAGTCGAGCTGGTATCTGGATTTTGCCGATCCGGAATCCTTTAACGACAACGTGAGTGAAATTGGTAGAAGATATTATGGGATGTCCTACTTCGGAAGGATCTCCTATAATTATCTGGACAGATATTTGGTCTATGGGACTTTTAGGGCAGACGGTTCTTCGAAATTTACTCTTGATCCCTGGGGTTATTTCCCATCAGTCGGACTTGGATGGGTAATTTCAGAAGAAATTTTTATGGATGATGTAGGAGTTATTGACTTTCTGAAATTTAGAGCTGCCTGGGGTAAATTAGGTAATGATAATGTTGCAGCCAGTGCAGGGTCAAATACCATTACAGTTATCACTGTTCCTTTTGGAGAACAACAGCGAACAGGAATTACTTCTTCAAGTGTTTTTTCTAATAATACCTGGGAGGTAATAGAAGAATTTAACTTTGGTATGGACCTGGAACTTCTTGAAAATCGTCTTTCTATTACTGCAGATTATTACATTAGGGATACAGAAGATGCGATCTTGCCCGTATATATTCCTATTGTGGATCGCAGTGTGGACAGAAATTCAGGAGTTATTCGTAACAAAGGATTTGAATTCAGTGGAAACTACTTCGGGAATATTGGCAAAGATTTCGAATTTTCTATAGGTGCAAACTTTACCACGCTCAAAAATGAAGCCATTGAAATTGAGGATGAGCGGGGTTACCTTGATGCCGGTTCGGCTGAATTTAGGCAAAGAACTATTGAAGGAGGTCCTTTGTTTGGATTTTATGGCTATGAGAGAGTGGGGGTTTACCAGAACCAGGCAGAAATCGAAGCAGATCCTATTGCTGTAGCAAACAATTTGGTGCCGGGAGATCTTATTTACCGGGATCAAAACGGTGATGGGGAAATTAACGATGAAGACAGGGTAATTCTGGGATCGTTTCTACCCGATTTTACCTATGGAGGAAATATTTCCATGAACTTTAAAGATTTTGATTTTTCCATGAATTTTTACGGGCAGGCAGGTAATAAGATCTTAAACAGAAGAAGGGGAGAGATCATATTTACCAATGACACCAACATGGATGCAGATTTGGCTATTAACAGATGGCATGGTGAAGGAACAAGTAATATCTACCCTTCCTCTGCAGGAATGCGTAAAGCATGGAACCAGCGCCTTAGTGACTTTTGGGTTGAGGATGGGGATTTCTTCAGAATACAGAATATTCAGGTTGGATACACTGTAGAACAAGAGGATTTTCCTTTAACAAGAATATATTTTACTGCAGAGAGACCTTTTTCTTTCTTTGATTATAATGGTTTTACTCCCGAAGTTTCCGATGGAGTAGACAGGCAGACTTATCCAATACCTTCTATTTACACAGTAGGAGTTAATGTGAAATTTTAATTTACGTACCAAATGAAAAATTCAAAAAATATATTTATCCGTCTCTCTGCACTGGCTTTTGCTTTAGTAATTAGCTCGTGTTCCGACAAGCTGGACACTCAGGAGGGGCAACTTAATACTGGGGACATCGATTATACCGATGCCAGCCAGATGGTAGAACCATTAATTGGGGCCTATTATGAAATAGCAGACATGGGCTGGGAAGAGCCTTTACTCCTGGGAGTACGCGGGGATGACGTGAATTCCGGAGGTCTTGGTGACCAACCACTCTATACAGAGACCGATCTTTTCAATTACAATAAAGATTTCTGGATGTATAATCAGGTATGGAATTCGCATTATAACGATATTATAAATATGAATACAGCCATTGAACAGATCGAGAATTTTATGGAATTTGCCAGTGAAGCTGATTTTGCCCGCGGTGAGCAGTACATTGCTGAAATGAAGGTCTTAAGAGCCTGGCTTCATTTAAACCTGGCGAGAACGTGGGAGGATATTTTTATAATAACTTCAAGTCAACCCGAAGCCGAATTGGAGCAGGGAGTAGCTACTAAAGAGGAGGTCATGCAGTTTATAAGTGATCAAATGGATGAGGCTATTCCTAACCTACCCGATATGAGACCAAATCAACGCACAGATCTCCCCGGGGCAGTTACCCGGTACACTGCTTATGCAATTAAAGCATTGGCACAGCAGGAGCTTCAAAATTACCAGGGAGTGGCAGATGCTACTGGAGCAATTATTAGTTCCGGGCTTTTCTCTCTTTATCCGGATTTTTATCAACTCTTTAAAAAGCCGGGAGAATTAAGTAACGAAAGCCTTCTTGAACTACAGTATACAGACTATGGTACGGCATCTGGAGGAGAGTTTTATCACCTTTATGCGCCATTTGGACCACAAAATTGGGAGCCTGCAAGGGAAAATGCCTCAGCGGGATGGGGGTTTTATGAGCCAAGCACTAAGTTTATAGGATTTATGCTTGACAGAAATGAAACTGTTCGACTGGAAACCAGTGTTTTATTTACCCCCGATGGGATAGAAGAACTAAGGGCAGAGGGTTATACCATCCCTTCTTTTGTAAATAATGTTACTCCTTCCGATGATGTGATCAACAATTATGTGAGGGCAGATTTTGCGAGTGGAAAACATTATTTACCCTCCATACAACTCACTGACGGACGTAATAATTACGGTGCCGGGAAAAACTTCATAGTAATAAGGTACGCCGAAATCCTGCTCATGTATGCCGAAGCAGTGACAAGAGGGGCCAGTGCTACTGCAATACCTGCAGATGAAGCGGTAAATTTGGTAAGAGAGCGTGCAGACATGCCGCCACTTTCAGGAGTGACCACACAGGATGTCCTTGATGAAAAATTTGCTGAACTGGCAATGGAGTGGGGAATTCGTTACTACGACATGATTCGGGTAGACAACTATAATGAACTCAGCTATGACGGCAGGACTTTCTCTGCCAGTGATGAGTACCTGCCTTATCCACAAGCCCAGGTGGATGCTTTGCCTCTTGAAGCTACAGCAGTAGATAGAAATACTGCCATGAATGATGTATTGTCCATTTTAAATAAGTAAAAATGAAAAATATTAATATCAAAATTTTAGGCATCCTCACCTTTCTGTTTATTTTGGCAGGTTGTGAGCGTGAAGGAATTGATCCTATAACAAATGTAGAGCCCGGGCAGGATGAAGGAGCTCCGGAAATCAATATAAAATACCCTCAACAGGGCACTGTGATCAAGGAAGTCTCAGAATTTTCTGATATCACTATTGATCTTGAGGTGGAAGACGATATTGAGCTACAGGAGATCGTCGTGCTTATGGATGGAGAAGTGGTAGCCACCTTTACCGAATTCACCGATTACCGTATAGCTCTTAAAACTGTCAATGTTGAAGGCTTAGCTATGGGTGAGCATACTGTTACTGTAAGGGCAACAGATATGGAAGGTAAAGAGACCGTTAAAACTACAACCTTCAGCAAAGAACCTCCATATACTCCAGTTTTTGAAAATGAGATCTTCTATATGCCTTTTGATAAAGATTTTATGGAACTCATTGGGCTGCAAACTCCCGAACAAATTGGGAATCCCGGTTTTTCAGATGATGCTAAAGAGGGAACAGGAGCTTATAAGGGAGCTGCAGATTCTTATCTAAGCATTCCTTTGCCTGAATTAGGAGATGAATTTAGTATCGCCTTCTGGTATAAATTAGATCCAAGTGTGGAGAGAGCCGGAATATTGACAGCGACAGATGATGCTGATCTCAATCAGGGATTCAGATTGTTTAGAGAATCTCAGGGTAACCAGGATACTCAAACTATTAAACTTAATATGGGAATTGGTGAAGACACTGCCTGGAATGATGGAGGCAAAATTTCTAGTGTAGAACCGGAATGGACCCATATTACATTTACTGTGTCTCCCACAGGAACAGCCATCTATTTTAACGGAGTTTTAGAAAGAGCTACGGTGCTCAACAATGTGACGATAGACTGGACAGGCGTTGAAAATTTGGTAATAGGCTCAGGCTTGAATTTTAATGGTTGGGGTCACAACTCCGATCCAAGTTTAATAGATGAACTACGGATTTTTGATGCAGCTTTAACCGCAGAGGAGGTCAATACCATGGTCAATCCTCCTTCTGAAGATATTTCTCTTCACCTGCCTTTTGACGGAAATTTTAACGAACAAGTTACAGGCCGCAGCATTAATGTTGTAGGATCGCCTGGATTTACCGAGGATGCTAAAGTAGGAAGTAATGCTTATGCCGGGGCAGAAGGGGCTTATTTAACCTTCCCTTCTCAAAATCTGTTAAGCGAAGAGTTTAGTGCCACATTTTGGTATAAAGTTGACTCAAGTCCAGACCGGGCGGGTATTATTTCCATTAGTGCTGTAAATCCAGATGGTGCCAATAAAAACAATTTGACCAAAGGCTTCCAGTTATTTAGAGAAGGAAGTGCCGACAGCCAACGTATAAAGGCGAGCATTGGAACCGGAGCAAGTAATAGCTGGAATGATGGCGGATTGATCGATGCTACTGCCGGCGAATGGGTGCATATAGGTTTTGTCATTACTGAAAATAAAAGCAGGATATATATCAATGGTGAACTGGCCACCGAAGCTGCTGTACCCGGTGGTGTAGACTGGACCGGTGCCGATCTTGTTTCTGTAATGTCTGGAGCTCCACGTTTTGTGGAATGGAATCACCTTTCCGATCAAAGTTATATCGACGACCTGCGTTTTTACCGTGTGGCTTTGACAGAAGAAGAAATAGAAGCGGATATGAATAATTGATCATAAGCTTAAACAGTCCTCGAAAATGACATTTTAGAGGACTGTTTTTTCAAAAATTTTTACTAATTCCTATCTCATGAAAAGTCTCTTAAAATACTTTTCCCTCCTTAATATTGTGGTACTTTTTCTGGCTTGTTCAGATGATTCAGGCCCCGGATATCAGGAACCCTACATTCCTGATCCCGGAAACGGAGAGGAACCGGCACCCCAACTTTCAGATGAAGAACTCCTGGACCTGGTGCAGGAACAGACTTTTCAATATTTCTGGGATTTTGCCGAACCAAATTCCGGTATGGCCAGAGAACGGTCTCAGGACGATGCCTATGGAGGGCTGTCTCCAAGATTAGTAACCACAGGAGGTACTGGTCTTGGCCTGGCTTCCTTTCCCGCTGCAGTTGAAAGAGGCTGGATCAGTAGAAATGATGCGGTTCAAAGATTGGATAAGATTCTCAACTTTCTAGAAGATGTGCCCACGTACCACGGAGTTTTTTCTCACTGGTACAATGGTGAGACTGCTCAAACTATTGCCTTTAGCACCATGGATGATGGAGGAGACCTGGTAGAAACTGCTTTGCTAATGCAGGGGCTATTGATCAACAGGCAATACTTTTCAGGAGATGGGGAAGAAGAAACTGCCATCAGGGAAAGAATAAGCGATTTATGGGAAGCGGTGGAATGGTCGTGGTATACAAATGGTCAAAATGTGCTTTACTGGCATTGGTCCCCCACATACAATTTTCAAATGAACCTGCCTGTCAAAGGCTGGAATGAAGCCCTTATTGTCTATGTTTTGGCGGCTTCTTCGCCAACTTATCCTATTGAAAAAGGAGTATATGATGCAGGCTGGGCTTCAAACGGAAGTATGGTCACCAACAGGAACCATTACAATATACAAATGCCACTCGGTCCGTCCTACGGAGGTCCTCTCTTCTTTGCACATTATTCCTTTTTAGGACTTGATCCTAACGGACTTCAGGATCAATATGCCAATTACCGGGAACAGAACGAAGCACATGCATTGATCCATTATAATTACGCCCTCGCTAATCCTAAGAACTTCGAAGGCTATGGTGAAAATGCCTGGGGGCTTACTGCAAGTGACAGCTATGAAGGCTATTCGGCTCACAGTCCTACCAATGACCTGGGGGTCATAGCACCTACGGCAGCACTCTCATCCTTTCCTTACACTCCCCAGGAGTCCATGCAGGCACTTCGCTACTATTATGAAGAATTGGGAGATGAACTGTGGGGGCCTTATGGATTCTATGATGCTTTTTCTGAAGAAAGGAATTGGTTTGCCGATGGATATTTAGCCATTGATCAGGGGCCCATCATTGGAATGATCGAGAATTACAGGACCGGTTTGCTTTGGGACCTGTTTATGAGCAATGAGGAAGTTTTGACCGGTTTGGAAAAATTAGGATTTAGTTACAGCACCCCATAAAGAACGTAAAACATGAAACTTATATACCGAGCTCTTTTTTTCTTTGTTCCATTGCTTCTCGGTAGTTGCAAGAATTCTGAAGAGACGGCCCAGATCCTTACGCAGGAACCGGAACTTACCCAGACTCTCAGCGATGATGAACTGCTGGGCCTGGTTCAGAAGCAAACCCTGAAATATTTCTGGGACTATGCCGAACCTAATTCGGGTATGGCCCGGGAGCGATTTCACCCGGATGGAGATTATCCAAAGAACGATGCTCATGTAGTAACTACCGGAGGTACCGGCTTTGGCCTGATGTCAATTGTGGTGGGAATCGAAAGAGAATTTATTCCGCGGGATTCGGCTGTTGTAAGGCTAAACAAGATAGCAGATTTTCTTGCCGGCACTACTCGTTTCCATGGTGCCTGGCCCCACTGGATCAATGGCGAGACAGGAGAAACGCAGGCCTTCAGTTCAAAGGACAACGGCGGAGACCTGGTGGAGACTTCTTTCTTAGCTCAGGGATTCCTGGTGGTGAGGGAATACCTAAAAAATGGAAATCCAGAAGAACAGGCCGTGGCTCAAAAATATGATGAGCTGTGGAAAGGCATTGAATGGAACTGGTATACCAACAATAAAAATGGACTTTTTTGGCACTGGTCGCCCAATTATCAATGGGAAATGAACTTTATGATCCAGGGCTATAATGAGTGCCTCATTACCTACGTGATGGCCGCAGCCTCCCCAGATCATGCCATTGAGCCCGAAGTTTACCATGAAGGATGGGCAAGAAGCGGGAATATCAAATCCTATGGGGAATCTTATGATCTCCCGCTTATCCTTAAGCACAACACCAGGGGAAATAAAGGAGGTCCGTTGTTCTGGGCGCATTATTCTTATTTAGGTCTCAATCCGAAAGGCCTCGTGGATGAATATGCTAACTATTGGGATCTTAATCGCAATCACTCCCTTATTAATTACCGCTACTGCCAGGAGAACCCAAAAGACTATGAAACTTATAATGAGAATTCCTGGGGCTTAACTGCCAGTTATACCCGCCACGAAGATGGAAGTATAGGATATACGGCCCATTCCCCCGATAATGACCGCGGAGTAGTTTCTCCCACTGCTGCAGTTAGTTCTCTGCCTTATACTCCCGAAGAATCCATGCGCGCCATCCGGCATTTCTATGAAGACCAACACGATTTATTGTGGGGTCCTGCAGGATTTTACGATGCCTACAGTCTGGTAGGTGAACCCTGGGTAGCCGATCGTTATCTGGCTATCGACCAGGGACCGCAGGTGGTTATGATAGAAAATTATCGCACCGGTCTCATCTGGGATCTATTCATGCAGGCACCGGAGGTGAAGAACGGACTTAAAAAACTTGGCTTTACCTATGAAAAATAAAATTCTGTTCATATTGGCATTTTTGACACTCCAGTTTTCTGTGGAAGCACAGGACCGGGAGCTATTCGAACGCGAGAAATTTATTTCTGAAGGAGATACGCTTCGATATCGTATTCTTTATCCGGAAGGTTTTAAGAAGAACAAAAAGTACCCTCTCATCCTGTTCCTGCATGGAGCGGGAGAAAGGGGCGATGACAATGCTGCACAATTAACCCACGGAAGTGATCTTTTCCTGAAGCCGGATGTCAGAAAAAAGTTTCCTGCATTTGTCATTTTTCCACAGGCTCCAAAAGAAGATTATTGGGCTAAAGTGGAAGTGGATAGAGAAGTAAAGCCGTTTGAATTTAATTTTAAGGAGGAGGAAGGGCCTACAACATCCCTACAGTTGGTCATGGCCCTTCTGAATTCTGTTTCTGCCAAAAAATATGTGGATAAAAACCGGATCTATGTGGGCGGCTTATCTATGGGCGGTATGGGTACCTATGAGATCCTTTATCGCCAACCCGAAATGTTCGCGGCCGCTTTTGCCATTTGCGGCGGAGCAGATCCGGCAATTGTGAAGGAATATCCCGTAGGTTTTCCAATCTGGATCTTCCATGGAGGAAAAGATGACGTTGTTCCTCCCGCCTGGTCCAAAACTATGGCACGGGAGATCAACTCTCATGGAGGTAATGCCAAATTATCCCTGTACCCAAACGATAACCATAACAGCTGGGATTCAGCCTTTTCGGAACCTTATCTTTTGCCCTGGTTATGGGCCCAGAGAAAAAATGAACGAAATCATAAATGAAAAAGATTAAGCATATATCCACAGCAGTAGCTCTAATAGTCAGCTTCGTCACTTACGCGCAGGAAGTAGTGCCGGAGACCTATATTAATCCGCTGGACATCGACTATACCTACATGGTCTATAATTCCAGTAAGAATATCTCCTATCGCTCGGGTGCAGATCCTGCCGTGATTGAATTCCGCGGGGAATACTATATGTTCGTTACGCGTTCATTTGGCTACTGGCATTCTAAAGACCTGGTCAACTGGGAGTTCATTAAACCTAAACAATGGTTCTTTGAAGGTTCCAATGCGCCAACGGCTTTCAATTACAAGGATTCCCTGGTCTATTTTGCCGGTGACCCTGCAGGATATGGAAGTATTTTATATACCGATGATCCAAAAAGCGGAAATTGGACACCCACAGCTTCAATCACCAGTAATATTCAGGATTCCGAGTTGTTCATTGATGATGATGGAAAAGCTTATCTGTACTGGGGTTCTTCCAATGTACATCCGCTAAAAGTAAAGATGTTGGACAAGGATGATCGTTTTCTTGAAACAGGCGTAGAAAAGGAATTGATCAATCTTGTGGAAGAAGAGCACGGGTGGGAACGTTTCGGTGAAAATAATTTTCATCCCACTTTAAAGGAAGGTTACATGGAAGGGGCTTCCATGACTAAGCACGATGGTAAATATTATTTGCAATATGCTGCCCCCGGAACACAATTCAACGTATATGCTGATGCCGCGTATATTGGAGAAACTCCTCTCGGCCCGTTTAAATACATGAAGAACAATCCCTATAGTTTTAAACCCGGAGGTTTTGCCAATGGGGCAGGCCACGGAATTACCGTGAAGCAAACCAATGGTCAGTACTGGCATTTTGCGACCATGGCCCTGGCTTCTAATTCCCACTGGGAGCGTCGCCTCGCGATGTGGCCCACTTATTTTGATGATGAAGGCCTCATGTATACCAACACCAGCTACGGGGATTATCCTTTGCATTCACCCGATCATCCTACCAAAGCCGGACTTCACACGGGATGGATGCTGCTGTCATACAAAGGAAATACTACTGTTTCTTCTTCCCGGATGCAGGTTAGAAAAAGCACATCTACAGATGGGGATTACGACATACAGGAGATGCCGCTCGAAAGAAACAGCGAAGGGGAGATCATTTCAAAAGTGCTGACAGATGAAAGCCCTAAATCATTCTGGGTTGCTGAAGCCAATGATGAGGAGCAATGGGTTGAAATTGAAATGTTGGCTCCGGGAGACATTTATGCCGTACAACTTAATTTTCATGATCAGGATGCAGGTATTTACACCCGTACCGAGGGGTTAAGACATAGATTCATTCTAGAGGTATCCAATGATGGAAAGAACTGGAAAACCCTTGTAGACAGAAGTAACAGTTTTGAAGATGCTCCCAATGCTTACCTGCCTTTAAATCAACCGGTAAGAGGTAAATATGTGCGCTACAACAATGTGGAGGTTCCGGGGAATAACCTGGCCTTATCAGAGATCAGGGTGTTTGGTAAAGGTTTGGGAAATAAGCCTGCTAAGGTTAAAGGTTTCAAAGTTGACCGGCAGAAAGACAGAAGGGATGCTGCCTTTAAGTGGGAGCCGGTGAAAGGGGCGCAGGGGTATAATATTCGCTGGGGAATAGCTCCGGATAAATTATACCAGTCATGGTTGATCTACGGCGAAAATGAACATTTTATGCGCAACCTTGACCGTGGGACTAAATATTACTTCAGTATTGAAGCATTCAATCAAAATGGAATTTCAGAAAGAACTGAAATTCAGGAAGTGGAATAAGAAAAGCCAGTTATAATTTTAAAGAATAAAAAAATGAAAAATTTCAATCTATCCGTCGTATTTCTGCTTTTTCTGGGGCTTTCGGGCCTTCACGCACAGGAAAGAATTCCGCAGGTGGAAGCCCTGCTGGAAAAAATGACTTTAGAAGAGAAAATAGGACAGCTTAATCTTCTCACCCCGGGTGGGGGAATAGCCACAGGATCTGTGGTGAGTGAAGACGTGGAAGCAAAGATCAAAGCCGGAAATGTAGGAGGGGTCTTCGGAGTTTCAAGTCCGGAGAGGGTAAGACAGGCCCAGGAGCTGGCGGTAAAGAATTCCCGCCTGGGAATCCCACTGCTTATTGGATCTGATGTTATTCACGGTTATAAAACCACTTTTCCTATTCCGTTGGGACTTTCTTCCAGCTGGGACATGGAATTAATAAAGGAAACAGCAAAAGTGGCGGCAAAAGAAGCTACTGCCGATGGGATCAACTGGAATTTTTCGCCAATGGTCGACATTTCGCGCGACCCAAGATGGGGCCGTGTAGCCGAAGGGGCAGGCGAAGATGCTTATCTCGGTTCACAGATTGCCCGTGCAATGGTGCAGGGTTACCAGCAGGACGATCTTACTGAGCCTCATACCATGATGGCGACTGTTAAACACCTTGCGCTATATGGCGCACCCGAAGGGGGGAGGGATTACAATCGTGTGGATATGAGCCGCACCAAGATGTTCAACGAATATCTGCCGCCTTACAAAGCGGCGGTTGATGCCGGTGTAGGAAGTGTAATGACCTCTTTCAATGACATTGATGGAGTGCCTGCAACAGGAAACAAGTGGTTGCTTACAGACCTGCTTAGGGAGCGATGGGGCTTTGACGGCTTTGTGGTATCCGATTATACTTCGGTTAATGAAATGATAGCCCACGGAATGGGAGACCTTCAGGATGTATCGGCCATGGCGCTAAAAGCAGGTTTAGATATGGACATGGTGGGAGAAGGATTTTTGACAACGCTGAAGAAATCTGTGGAAGAAGGAAGAGTTTCTGAAGAAGAGATCACCACTGCAGCCCGCAGGATACTCGAAGCCAAACATAAACTGGGACTTCTTGATGATCCTTATAAATATTCGGATGCCAGCAGGCCGGAAAAAGATATTTTAACTAAAGAAAACCGTCAGCTGGCACGTCGTGCAGCTACTCAGTCTTTCGTGTTGCTGAAAGATCATAACGACATACTTCCGGTATCAAAAAGGGCAAAAATCGCCCTCATTGGTCCGTTGGCGAACAACCAGTCAAACATGCTTGGTACCTGGGCTCCTACAGGAGATTTTAATTTATCTGTTCCCGTACTTGAAGGTTTTAAAAATGTAGCACCAAATGCACAGATTACTTATGCTAAGGGTGCAAACATTACCAACGACAGCGTATTCGCTAAAAAGGTGAATGTTTTTGGTCCTAAAGTGGAAATTTCCGATCGCTCTCCTGAAGAATTGCTTCAGGAAGCACTTAAAGTCGCAAAAGCATCAGATGTTGTCATTGCCGTAGTTGGGGAAGCCAGTGAAATGAGTGGGGAAGCGGCCAGCCGTACCAATATCCAAATTCCGGAGAGTCAAAAAAGACTTATCAGAGAACTTGTTGCCACGGGAAAACCTGTTGCCCTTGTTCTAATGAGCGGTCGCCCGCTTGATATTTCCGAAGAAATGGGTATGCCGGTAAGCATTTTACAGGCCTGGCACCCAGGAGTGGAAGCCGGGAACGCAATTGCCGATGTTGTTTTTGGAGATGTGAATCCTTCAGGAAAGCTTACCATGAGCTGGCCAAGAAATGTGGGACAGATCCCGGTTTATTACGGCTCCAGAATTACCGGAAGACCTGCTCCCACAGAGGAATTTCAGAAGTTTAAAACGAATTATCTCGATGTACCCAATTCTCCGCTTTTACCTTTTGGACATGGTTTAAGTTATACCACTTTCCAGTATTCAAAGATCAAAGCACACGGCGAAACACTGCGCCCGGGAGACAGTTTGATGATCAGTACCACTGTTACCAATACCGGTGACAGAGCAGGACAGGAAGTAGTGCAGCTTTATATTCATGACAAGGTTAGAAGTCTTACTCCTCCAAAAAAGCAACTTATTGCCTTTGAAAAAATAGCGCTGCAACCAGGGGAATCAAAGACTGTAGAATTTCCTGTGACCGTAGAAGATCTTAAATTCTATAATGGGCAGCTCGAATATGTAGCTGAACCCGGAGAATTCGAATTTTTTGTTGGCGGCACCTCAGATTGTGAGATGCAGGGAAGCTTTACACTGGTAGAATAAATTTATCATCCCCATTGAACGCCTATGTTGCAAAGTCGCAATATCATATTAATTTTCATATTTCTCCTGATTTCCCATTGGAACCCGGCACAGAATGGACTCCAAAAAAGGGATTTTAAGACCTATTGTAATCCAATAGATATTGACTACACCTATGTAGCACATAATTCCTACACCGGAGTGTCTTACAGGGCAGGTGCAGACCCTGCTGTGATCAATTTCAATGGGAAGTATTATATGTTTGTGACGCGCTCTTACGGCTACTGGGTTTCAGAAGATATGAGCAACTGGGAATTTGTCACCCCTCAAAACTGGTATTTCAACGGCAGTAATGCCCCTGCCGCTGCCGTTCATGGAGATAAGGTAATTGTAGCGGGAGATCCCTCGGGCAGTATGGCGGTTATTGAGACTAAAACTCCCGAAGTAGGCGACTGGCAAACCAACTACAGAGTTTTACCCATAGCTATTCAGGATCCGGCTTTGTTTGTAGACGTTAATGGAAGGGTCTACCTGTATGAGGAATCGTCCAATGTTCATCCCTTACATGGTGTGGAACTTGACCCGGAAAAGAATTACCTGCCAATAGGAGAGGAAAAGCCACTTATAACTTTAGACCCGGAGAAGCACGGCTGGGAGCGTTTTGGACAGGACCATTCCTCTGACATGGCTCCTTACCTGGAAGGACCCTGGATGACAAAGCACAATGGCGTTTACTATTTGCAGTATGGTGCGCCGGGAACCGAATTCAATGTTTACGCCGATGGCGTTTACACCAGTAATGATCCGCTTGGGCCGTTTGAGTATGCTCCCTACAGCCCAATCTCTTACAAGCCCGGCGGATTTGTTACAGGTGCCGGTCATGGCAGTACCGTACAGGACAATAACGGTAACTACTGGCACTTTGCAACCATGCCCATTGCCGTTAATTATAAATTTGAGCGGCGAATTGGCCTCTTTCCCGCTGGCTTTGAAGATGACGGGCAAATGTATGTCAATACAGCCTATGGAGATTATCCCCACTTTTTACCGGGAGTAGAGGTGGAGGACCACAAAGACCGCTTCACCGGTTGGATGCTGTTGTCTTACAACAAAGGGGTGACCGCTAATTCGGTTCTTCCTGAGGGAATACAGCAGGAAGTAATAGGTCCGGGCATGAAAGCCATTAAAAGGGAGGCCAACATTGAATATGATGCTTCCAAACTTGTTGACGAGAACATTAGTACCTTCTGGGTTGCCAATGGCAATGACTCTTCCATGCAGGTAAGCCTTGATCTGGGGAAAAAAATGAGGGTGAATGCCGTACAGGTGAATTTTCAGGAGTTCAATGCAGATATCTTCGGAAGGCAATCGGGCCTAAAGCACCAGTTTATTATTGAACATTCTCCAGAGGGAAGGAATTGGAAACCACTGATAGATTATTCAGAAAATATGAGGGATCAACCCCATGCTTATATTGAACTGGAAACACCAACAGATACCCGTTATCTGCGCTATAAAAATGTTGATACGCCAAATGAATACCTGGCTATTTCAGAATTCAGGGTGTTTGGGAAAGGCTACGGAAAAGCTCCTTCGCAACCAAAAAGCTTTGAAGTTGCCCGGCAGCAGGATAGACGTAATGCCAGGGTTAGTTGGAAGACAGAGAAAGATGTTGTTGGTTCGGTGATCTACTGGGGAATTGAAAAGGAAAAGCTAAACAATTCCGTAATGGTCTATGAAAAGGACAATTATGAACTCAGGGCTTTAAACGCAGATCAGGCGTATTACCTTCAGGTAGAGAACTTCAACGAGAATGGAATTTCAGAAAGAAGTAAAATGATCAGAATCGAATAATATGAGGTTTGAAAAACGACGAAAATTTGTAAGCTTACATCTAGACAAACTGGTAGTCCTGTTCGCTTTTTTTGCACTGGTTTCATGTAAAGAGGAGAAACAGGAACAGATTGAGGAGGAGCCAAAAAGGCCGAATATCGTATTCATAATGACCGATGATCATGCTGCACAGGCCATTAGCGCCTACGGTCATCCACTTAGCAAGCTTGCCCCTACTCCTAATATTGACCGTATTGCCAAAAATGGAGCAAAGTTCAACACGAACTTCTGTACCAACTCCATCTGCGGGCCCAGTCGTGCTGTGATCCTTACCGGAAAGCACAGCCATCTTAACGGCTTCAGGATGAACGGGGAGGTTTTTGACGGTTCTCAACCTACCTTACCAAAATATTTAAAAGAAGTCGGCTACCAAACTGCCCTATTCGGGAAGTGGCATCTGCACGGACTTCCTGAAGAATTTGATGAATGGAACATTTTGGTAGACCAGGGAAATTACTATAATCCCGACTTTATCAGGGAAGGCGACACCACCAGAATTGAAGGCTATGCCACAGATATTGTTACCCAAATGGGTCTCGACTGGCTCAAGAGAAATGCCGGAAAAGAGGAACCTTTCTTGTTGATGGTCCAGCATAAAGCCCCACACCGTAACTGGATGCCCGCCTTACGACACCTTACCTTGTATGATAGCGTACAGTTCCCGCTGCCCGAGACCTACTTTATCGAGCATGAAGGTTCCATAGCTTCACAGGAGCAGTTGCAAACCATCTATGATGATATGTATGAAGGGCATGATCTTAAATTAAGCGTGAAAAAGGGGAGTGATTCCCTGGCTCATAATCCCTGGACCAGTGATTTTAACCGCATGACTGCGGAGCAAAGAAGAATATGGGACAATGCCTACCGACCCAAAAATGATGCTTTTCACGAAGCCAATTTAAAAGGGAAAGAGCTGGCAGAATGGAAAGGTCAGCGGTACTTGAGAGATTATCTTTCGACCGTAGCCTCTGTGGATGAAGGAGTGGGCAAGATCCTCGATTATCTGGAGAAGAATGGTCTAATGGAAAATACGATCATCGTTTACACTACAGATCAGGGATTTTATTTGGGCGAAAAAGGCTTTTTTGACAAGCGCTTCATGTATGAAGAATCTCTTGCTATGCCACTTTTAGTGCAGTATCCAAAGGAGATCCCTGCCGGTATAGAGATCGATGCCTTAACTCAAAATCTTGATTTTGCACCTACTTTTCTCGATTTTGCGGGGGCAGAAATTCCTGCAGAGATGCAGGGAAAATCTTTAAGAGGTCTTTTAGCTGAAGGCGAAAGCGGTAAGGATTTTAGAAATGCAATTTATTACCACTATTATGATTTTCCGGCATTCCACATGGTGAAACGTCACTACGGCGTAAGGACAGACAGGTATAAGCTTATGCATTTCTACGATGATATCGATCAATGGGAAATGTACGACCTGCAGGAAGATCCGCGGGAGATCAATAATATCTATGACCATCCCGATTATGCCGAGGTTCAAAAGGAGCTGCATGAGACATTAATTTCTCTGCAGGAGCAGTACCAGGTGACTGAAAAGGAATTCGAGCAGACTCCGCCTGAAAGGGTAGAACGCGCCTACCGCAACTTCGCCCGTCTTGCAGATGACGATGTGCGGAACTATGAAGGTTACTTAAGGAAATATGGTTCAGGGAAGGTGCCGAAGGATGTGAAATAAAGACTGCTGCGCTGCAGGAAATAAGAATCAAGAACCAAGAATCAAGAATCAAGAATCAAGAAACAAGAGACAAGCCTAACTTTGAAGCACCAATTTTACAAGCACCAAATTCCAAAATGGTTTATTGGTTATAAGTTAATGAGTTAATGGGAGATTGAGGAATGTTTGATCTGCGTAGATCTGTGAGATCTGCGGGAAACTTTCAGGATTGCTTTAGCAATGTTTTAAAAAATCTCTGCGGCCTCTGCGAGACCTTGGTGGACTTTGCGTGAAATCAAGGAGTATGGATTTGTCATTCCGACGAAGGAGGAATCTCTTTTCGTAAGATACTTCACTTCGCTGCCGCTCGTTCTGAAAGACAGGAAGATTCTAACTTCGTCCTTCTAAAATCGTATTTCAAAAAGATTCTTCACTTCACTGCCGCTCGTTCTGAATGATCGAATTTTTCTGACCACTGATCACCGACCACTGATCACTATTTCAGCATCTCCGGTGTAGCTACGGTTCTAAACCCAAGATGTTCATGTGAAGAATCCAGGGAATTCTGCATACGCGCAGAAGGTCTGAAACTGGCGCAGTAGGAAACCTGGCAAAGGAAAGAACCACCTTTGATGACCTTTTCGGGCACCTGTGGGTTGTGCGGATTGTAAGGTGCTTTTGCACCTGAAGGATTTAGCAGAGTTCCTTTTTCCAGGGACTCAGCGTAATATTTGGTGTTGTACCAATCCGAAGTGTATTCCCAAACATTTCCTGTCATTTCATAAAGCCCGTAATCGTTGGGTGGAAAACTTTTCACGGGAGCCACACGTTCATAACCATCAGCCAGATTGTTCTCAGTTGGGAAAATTCCGGTCCAGGTATTGGCTTTTTCTTTTATTAAAGTTTCATCATCACCCCATCCAAAAATGGCATTTTTGGCACCTCCTTTTGCGGCATATTCCCACTCAGCTTCGGTCGGCAATCTTCTTCCCGCCCATTCGGCATAAGCAACCGCATCCTCATAAGCTATGTGCACTACAGGATAGTTCTCTTTTCCTTCCAGGTTGGAATCAGGTCCACTAGGATGTTTCCAGTTGGCCCCAATTTTCCATTCCCACCACTGTGAGAAGTCATAGAGATTCGGCACCTTTTTTCCCGGTTTTTTGAATACCAGAGAGCCGGGCTGTAAAATGGAATCATGGGGTTTTGGAGTACCGGGAGGAAGCTGTTTTTTCATCTCCTCCCAATCTATTTCCCGCTCGGCTACTGTTACATAGCCTGTTTCATTGACAAATTCCTCAAACTCCTTGTTCGTCACTTCAGTAACATCCATAAAGAACCCGTCTACAGCAACGGGATGTGCGGGTTTTTCGTGGCCAAGTGCCATTGGGTCATTTTCTACCGCTCCCATGGTAAATTCGCCTCCGGGGATCCATACCATTCCTTCCGGAACTTCAAGCTCGGCGGGTTTTTCCACCATAACTGAAGCTTCTTTTTTACAACCCGCCATCAGCATGAGCAACAGGAAAAATAATGTCTTCTTCATTACAGCTTCTCAAGTTTAATGGCTGAAAGCAGTGACTTACCTGCATTTTCAGCAAACTTCACGGTTATTCCATCTTTGGAATTTACTTTATATGTAATGCTGATCGCCCTGATCTTCCCATAATCCCGCGCCGGATTAAGATCTTGCTGTACCGGCTCTTCGTTGATCAGGATATCAAAACTGCGGACGCTCTCCTCCATTGTTTCTTCTGAAGATGACAGGTTATAAATGAGTGCTTCCGAAGCATTGAATTGAGGTTCGGCTAGCATAACCGTCACCAGATAAATACCTTCTTCCACATCAAATTTATAGGACTCAATTCCTTCCCTCATGGTCTGGAAAAGCGGATCATTTTCAGTTCCCTGTATATCTGAAGCAGTACCCTGGATCTTATTTTTATCCTTTTGAAATACCTCTCCGCCAACATACCCAAAGCTATTCTCGCGGTAAGGTTGATCGGCGATCCAGACTTCTCCCGTAACAGGATCTTTATACTGAACATGGGCTCCCACGTTCACAAGTATTGCTTTTTCATCAATTTTATCTAAAAGATTCTCCCGGAAATGCACCTCGAATACCTGGGAATGAGAAACATCTCCGGCAGTAGCTGTCACTTTATTCTTTCCTTCGGGCAATGGGATCTCAAAAATGGCAATTCCGTCGTTGGTTTCTGCGGAATAAGTTTTATCTCCGCTGCTAAGAGTTACCTGTGGGGCATTGGAGAAAACTGTGATCTCCACCTGTTCATCAGAATGTATATAACGATCTGTAAAGTTCTTTCCTGCTACATAGACCATAGGTTCTTTAAGTAGCCGCGCCTGATAGTTGTAGTAAATATCCTTTTTGCTGCGGTCAAAATTGACAAGGCCTTTTTGGTTGATATACGGCATTGCATCCTGCCGGAAGGAGGATCCAAAATCGGCAAAGTTCCAGGCTGCCATCCCAAAGACATAATCCCGCTCCAGCACCTGGTTGAGGTAACTCCGGTGCAGCTTTAACTGGTAGGCTTCACTGTAATCCCATGGCTGCGGGTCTGTGGTTTGTATTCTTACGTCGGCACCGGGGCCGTATTCTGAAATGAAGAGCGGCCTGTTGGGGTAACGTTGGTGTTGATCGTCCAGGAATTTTCCGAAGCTTTCCAGGCCGGGAGAATACCAGCCAAAATAAAGGTTCCAGCCTATGACATCGGGAATATCGGCAATCCCGCTGGTGTTATATAATTCATTTTCGTGCAGGGCCATCACCGTTAGCCGGTCAGGATCCAATTCCTTGGTTAGCTTTTCAAGTTTTTCGGCCAGTTCTACAGAGGTTTTGATCTTTGCTGCCTTTTCGGGTTCGGTCATTTTGTTGTTGAAAACGAGCCTGATGAAGATCTCGTTCATATGTCCCCACATGATCACCGAAGGATGGTTGAAGAACTGTTTGATCTGTTCCCGTTGCATTTTTAAAGAGACATTGTGGTAAGCATCAGAAGCCGTGACATCATTGATCACCGGCACTTCACTCCAAACCAACAGTCCGAGTTCATCGCAGATCCTGTACACTTCGGGATCCTGCGGATAATGTGCCGTGCGGATGAAATTTGCACCCATCTCCTTGATCATCTCGTAATCCTTCTGGTGGAGACGATCGGGGAGTGCATTCCCTAATCCCTGGAAATCCTGGTGCCGGTTGGCACCTATGAGTTTTATAGGTTCTCCATTCAGAAAGAAGCCTTTTTCAGGATCCACTTCAAACCAGCGAAAGCCGAAATTAGAGCTTAACACATCCTGTGTTTTCCCTTCTGAAATAAGCCTGATCTCTGCCCTGTAGAGGTTGGGAGCTGCAGGAGACCACAGTTTCGGAGATATGATGTCACCTTCAAAAGTGACTTCCACAACTTCTCCGGCCTTTATCCTGCTCTTATTTTTTAAAAGCTTAACGGAATTTCCCTGAGGATCAAAGATCTCAGCTTCTACTGTCACTGCTTCTCTTTTGGCGGTGCTATTCTTAATGCTGCTTTCAATCAAGATCCTGCCATTTTCCGCAGATACTTCAGGAGTTCTGATCAAGAAATTGCCTGTTGCCTCATTTGCAGTCTCAAAATGCAGTTTTGGAGTAGTAATTAGCCATAGGTCCCGGTAAATTCCGCCGTAGAAATTGAAGTCGGCATCAAGGGGAGGGATATCAACATTATGACCGTTGTCAACAACAATCCTGATCTGGTTTTCGGCGCCCGGAATTAATGTTTTTGTGAGATCGAAAACAAAGCCCGTATAGCCGCCGCGATGTTCGCCGACTAGCTGATCGTTAACATATAATGTTGTCACCTGGTTGCTGCCTTCAAACTTCAGAAATACCTGCCTGTTTTCCCATTTTTGAGGAGCAAATAAAGTTTTTGTGTAAGTTCCTTCTCCGCGGAAATATTCCTTGCCGTCCCTGAAAGGGTCTTGAGCATTCCAGGTGTGGGGAAGGTCCACGATCTTTTCGGCATGTGCTTCCGAAGAAAATTTCCAGGCAGAATTGAGCGTTTGTACCTGTCGCTGGGAATAAACAAAACTGTTTAAAAATATTAGGACAAACAACATGGGCTTTGAATAATTCATTGTTATATTATCTTCCGGATTATTTTAGTACTTCTATTTGTAGTTTTTCGCTATCAAGAAAAGCCCGCTTAAAAAATCCAAATACCCTATCCAGGTGATCAAAAGGCATCCCCGCATGTTCATGTTTTCCTCCTTCAAAGCTGTAAAGCAGGTAGGAGGTGTCAAGTTCTTTTAGCTTACTGCTAATCGTTCGGGAGCCATCCAGCATAATATAACCCGGCGCATTAGGATCACAATAATGATGGGGAGCGGTGGCATAAGGAACAAGATTATCTTCTGTTCCGTGAAAAAATACTCCGGGAACTGCATTTTCGGTAGTTATGTACCGAGCGTCTACAATAGCACCGGCGAGGGAGAATACTCCGTCAATGTCTATGGAATTATATTTTGTAGTATTCCCGAACATGAGTCGGGCGTTATAAACTGCATTAAGAACTGCTTCGGCGCCAGCACTGCTTCCGCCCACGATCACCTGCTCAGGATCTATTCGGTACTTTTCTTTATTGTTAATCATAAATTGAACAGCATCCATAAAATCTTCAGCGGCTTTTTTAAAAGTTGCTATTTTTCCGGAAGCTTCATAGTCACAGCCAAAGGATTGACCTTTTCGGGTGAGACGGTAAGAGATCTGGACCGCGACATAACCTTTTCTTGCGGCTGCCTGTGCAAATTTTACCTCGGCTTCATTGGTGCGGGTGCCACCTGCGAATCCGCCGCCATGCATAAAAACTATCAAAGGCCTTGTGTGGGAAGTATCGTTCTTTGGCTGGTAAATATCCAGTTTAAGGTCTTCGCCGTTTTTGACAGCATAGGTTTCTGTCACCGCAGCTTCAGCTTCAAAAATGTCATTTAAGTAACGTTCTTGAGCAGAGCATAAGAAGGACAGGAACAGGAAACTCAGGACTAAAAATTAGCGCATTTCACAAAAAATGTTAGGAGCTCTAAGATAAGTTTTTTCTGAATTTTCAGCAGCTTTAACTTCAGCAAATCCAAGGCTCCAATTGCATTTTCTGGTAATTGCAAAACTGTATTAATATGATAATTCAAAAAAAAAATCTCAGCCTCAGGCAACCTTTTGTAACTTTCACTCGTCTATGTTAATAGAAGGCCTTTAAAAATGTTTGAGTGAAAGTAATTCAACTCTTTAAAAATGATTCTCTGTTGATCAAACGTGCAGCCGCCGGTAACCGGCAGGCACAGCGTAAGATCTATGAGAAACATTCAGGGAAAATGCTTAGCGTTTGCAGGCAGTATGTGAAGGATCTTCAGCATGCCGAGGATGTAATGCTAAATGGGTTTTTCAAGGTATTTGCCCACCTGGAAGATTTTCGGGATGAGGGCAGCTTTGAGGGCTGGATGCGCAGGATCATGATAAGGGAGGCAATCTCTTTTCTCCGGACAGATAAACGTTCATTATTTGCTGAAGATGAGGTGCCTGAAAAGACTGATTTCTCATACACCTTTACTGAAGATTTTAATGCGGCGCACATCCAGGAGATGATCGACAGCCTGCCCGAAGGTTATAAAATGGTGTTTTTGATGTATGCTGTGGAAGGTTACAAGCACTCAGAAATCGCGAAAATGCTGAACATTACTAAAGGAACTTCTAAATCACAGCTTTTTAAGGCCAGAAAGATGCTGCAGGAAAAGCTGAAACAGGAAAACATGACAGAATATGGAATCGGAAAAATTTGAAAATAGGATAAAAATCTTGCTTGAAGAGAGAGAAATAAAGCCTTCTCCTCAAAGTTGGGATCGTCTCGAGCAGCGGCTTGATAAAAAGAAGAAGGTGAGAAAACCTTACCTGTTATGGATTAGTTCCGCAGCCGCCGTGGCCATAATCTTCTTTAGCCTGGGCACATATATTAATGCTCCAGTAGCTTCGGAAGGGCCGCAAGTGGTGGAGCAAACTTTACAAGATCCCATTTTGGAGGAGAAAATACAGGAGCCTGAGGTAATTCAGTTAGCTACTTTAGAAGGTGAAGGAGAGCAAGGGGAAGGAGACCAAAAAGATCCTGAAACAGAGAAAAAATCTTCAGCTGAAAAACCTTCCAAAAATGTCATTTTTGAGACCCCTGTTGGAGATGCTTCCGAAGAAGAAAGTTTGCTGGCTTCAGAAAATACTTCAGAAACAATTGAAGTTGTAAATCCGGAAAATGAATTGCTGCTGGCTGAAAATAAAGAGGAAAGTTCTGAACCTGAAATACCTTATGAAGTAAGTGATACTGAAGTGGAAGCACTCTTATTGCTGGCATCGGCCGAATTAGAATCTGATCCTGTCTTTACCGTAGATTCGGGGGATTTACTGCACCAGGTAGAATATGAACTGGACCAGTCGTTTAGAGAAAAAGTATTTGAGGTTGTAAAAGAAGGTCTTTCCAGGGCAAAAACTGCAGTCGCAAACAGGGATTTTTAATCAAATAATTCATCAATCAATCAATTAACGGGCTTTGTACAGAAGCCCAAAAAACTAAAATCATGAAAAATATTACATTTTTAATGCTCTTAACTCTTTGTTCCTTTATTGTTAATCCTGCTTTGGCACAGGAAAAAACAAACAGCGAAAAGATCGAACAGTTGGAAAAACAAAAAGAGCAGATCATCGCCGAGGAGAAGGAAGCTCTTAAACTCGAAGTAGAAGCAATTAACCGACGTGCAGAAGCTAAGGAGATCGACTGGGAAGAAGCCGAAAAACTCAAGAGCGAAGCCGCAAGAAAACATGCCTTGAACATCCAGAACAGGGTAGCGATAATAGATAACCAGATCGCCCTGCTAACAAGGGAAGAAGGGACCGAGGAATTTGAGTGGGAAGATGAGGAGGAAGATGATGATGATGATCACTGGTACAACAAAAGTAAGTACAGCCGAACTTCCACCCACCTTGTACTAGCTGTGGGATTCAATAATGCACTTACCGAAGACCAGTCTATCAATGATTCTGACTTTAAAGTAGGAGGCAGTCGTTTTTTCGAACTTGGAATTGCATGGAGAACCCGCGTTTTTGAACAAAGTAACTTTATGCGTTTACGGTATGGATTCTCATTTCAGTTCAATGGTTTAAAACCTACAGATAACCGTTTCTTTGTTGAAGATGGAGATCTCACTATGCTGGAGGAATATCCACTTGATCTGGACAAGTCGAAATTCAGGATGGATAATCTTGTATTTCCTGTTCATTTTGAGTTTGGTCCTTCTAAAAAAGTCGAAACTCCGCGCAGTGTTTGGTTTTCAACGCATAACAAACTCAAAATTGGCCTTGGGGGCTACGCCGGTGTAAACCTGGGGGAACGTCAAAAATTGAAATATGAAGAGGATGGAGAAAAGGTGAAGGAAAAGCTCAAGGGAGATTATAATACAAACGACTTTATCTATGGGCTGAGTGGTTATCTTGGCTGGGGAGATGCCTCCATTTATGTGAAGTACGATCTTAATCCTATTTTTAAAGATCCAAACCCCGAGATGCGAAACATTTCTATAGGTCTGAGATTTGATGCGAACTAGGTTTATTTAATAGACCTTCTAAAGTTATGGGACCACCATTCTGCATTTATATTTAGAAGGTTTCGCGAATTTTTTGAAATGAATGAAATATTTTGAAACATGTTCAGGGTGAGATAAAACTGATCTGTTACATCGACTGATAATAGAATTTGAAGGGATTTCCCAATAGGAAATCCCTTCTGTTTTATGGTTATAAAACGTACATTTGAGCAAAATTTCCGCAGTAAAAAAATGATCTCAAAATCTACCATAGACCGTGTTTTTGAAGCTTCCCGCGTAGAGGAGGTGCTTGGCGATTTTGTAAATCTAAAGAAGTCGGGCAGCAATTACAAAGGCCTTAGCCCGTTTAGCGATGAGCGCACACCCAGTTTCATGGTTTCTCCTGTCAAGCAGATATGGAAGGATTTTTCCAGCGGAAAAGGAGGAAATGTGGTGGCCTTTTTAATGGAGCATGAACATTTCACCTATCCCGAAGCTATCAAGTACCTGGCAAAGAAGTACAACATTGAAGTTGAAGAGACAGAGCAGAGCCAGGAGCAAAAGGAGCAGGCAGATGAGAGGGAGAGCATGTTCCTTGTTTCGGAATTTGCTGCAAAATATTTTCAGAACAACCTGCTAAAGACCGAGCTGGGAAAGGCCATTGGTCTTAGTTATTTCAGGGAACGGGGTTTTACAGATGAAACCATCAAGAAATTTAATTTGGGTTACTGCCTGGATGACTGGAACGCCTTTACCAATGAAGCCCTTAAAAAGGGTTACAAGCTGGAATACCTAGAGAAAACCGGGCTTAGTATTGTAAAGGAGGATAAGCAGTTTGACAGGTTTAAAGGTCGGGTAATGTTCCCTATCCAGTCCATGAGTGGTCGTGTGTTGGGTTTTGGGGGAAGGATACTTACTAATGATAAAAAAGCGGCAAAATACCTTAACAGCCCCGAAAGTGATATTTACCATAAGAGCAAAGTGCTTTACGGGATCTACCATGCAAAGCAGGCTATTGCCAAAGAGGATAATTGCTACCTGGTAGAAGGCTATACAGATGTGATCCAGTTTAATCAGGCCGGAATTGAGAATGTTGTTTCCTCATCGGGTACAGCTTTAACGCCCGAGCAGATAAGGCTGATCAACAGGCTTACAAAAAATATAACGGTACTTTTCGATAGTGATGCTGCCGGCCAACGTGCATCCATTCGTGGAATTGACCTTATCCTGGAGCAGGGGATGAACGTTAAAGTTTGTGCCTTCCCTGAAGGGGAGGATCCCGACAGTTTTGCCAAAAAGATTTCCGAAGAAGATATAAGGCTGTACCTGAAAGAAAATTCAAAGGACTTCATCAATTACAAAGCCTCCCTCTTGATGGAGGAAGCTAAGAACGATCCCGTCAAGAAGGCTTCCTTGATTAGGGATATGGTGAGCAGCATTTCAAAGATCCCGGATAATATTCAGCAGGAAGTTTATGTGCAGGAAACCTCCCGCATTATGGATATTTCTGAAGAAGTGTTATTTACCACCCTTGCACAACTTGGAGGTAAAGTCGTTGGGAAGCCAACTTCTAAAAAGACCCAGCAGTTTGAAGTAGTAAGGGATGACCCTGCCCCGCGGGTGAAGGTTGACGAGTTGTATGTGCTGGAGCGAACTATTATTAGTCTTTTGCTGCACTACGGAATGATGGAGGAGGATTTTGAAGACCTGGTCGTTAAGGTAGACGATAAAGGGGAAATTACCCTCGAACCCGAGATGGTAACAGCGAAGGTTTATGAAAAGATCTTCCTCGATTTACAGGAGGATGAAGTAGCATTTGCAAATGAACATTTCCAGAAGATCTATCAACTGATTATTCAAAAATATAACGAGGAGGAAGAATTTTCCATAGACACTTTCATAAATGGTTTGCAACCTGAAAATGCTTCGGAAGTAACGAGTATTTTGATGGATGAAGAGCAATATGTTCTTCATGACTGGGAAAGGATGGAAATATTTGTAAAAGGGAAAAAAGCTGAAATTGGTCGCCTGGTAAATGAGACAATTCTCGCTTTGAGAAGGTATTTGGTGAACCGAAAAATTAATGAACTGAACCGGGAAATAAAAGAAGTTCCCCCCGAGGAGTCCATGGGGATCCTTCAGGATATTATGGATTATATTTCTCTAAAAAAGGTGCTGTCGGGCAAACTAAACCGGGTTATGTAGGTTTTATTTGTAATAAACGGGATTGGTTAATAAGATCGGCAAGGTTATCTACACGTAATTTTTTAAGAAGCCTGGTTTTATAGGTGCTCACGGTCTTTTCATTGATCTTTAAGGCTTCGGCGATATCCTTATTTCTTTTTCCGGTGGAGAGTAGGTTGAGTACTTCAATTTCCCTGGTGGAAAGTTTTTTATAACGGGAAACAAGGTTATTGGATCTTGTAGTTCCCGAATTGATCTTTTCACTAATCTCTTTGTTGAGATAGATTCCTCCCCTGGCCACTTGATGTACTGCCTCAAGAAGAATATCTGTAGAGACCGTTTTTGAAAGATAAGCAGCGGCACCTGCCTTAATCGAGTTTAAGGCGTACATTTCTTCGGGATGACAGCTAAGGATAAGGATTTTGGTTCCGGGATTTTCAGATTTTATAGTTCTTAGAGCTGTAATTCCGTTTATGTCCGGCAAGTCGATCTCGAGGATCAATACATCGGGATTCTTATTTTTAAGAGCCTTGAAAAGATCCTTCCCATTGGTAACTTTCCCTACAACTTCGTACACACCTTCCTTTTCCAAAAGTGAGGAAATTCCCATTCGGGTAATAGGATGGTGATCTGCAATTAAAATTTTAGTCATCGTTCGAATTTTAGCACAAGAAATTTCACAGACTATACTTTCATAACCGTTTAAGTATTAGATTTGAATCGTAAAGTCAGGGGGAGAAGGAAATTTACTACCTTATTCTCTCGAAAAATAATTTTTTCGATTAACTGCAATTATTTCAGGTCAAGAGGGATATGGCAAACCGGGATGGGTTCCATCTTATGTTTGTTAGCCCTATGGCGCATCTTATAGATCCTGAAAACTTCCTGCTGGCGTCCTGAAAAATCTTGTTCGGTTTTTCCTGTTTCAGCTTCCTTCATGGCCCATTCAAGCTCGTCATAACTGGCGCCAATTTGATCTTCATCACTTCTGCTATCGCCAAAAAGACCATCGGTAGGTGCGGCAATTACTATGCTTTCTATCACATCCAGTTCTTTGGCGATTTCGTAAACTTCACTCTTCATAAGATCGGCAAGAGGGCTAAGATCCACTCCGCCGTCACCATATTTGGTAAAAAAACCTACTCCAAAATCTTCTACTTTGTTGCCTGTGCCAGCTACTAGGTAGTTATGGAGTCCGGCAAAATAATAAAGGGTTGTCATTCGTAATCTTGCACGCACGTTTGCCATGGTAAGATGCAGCTTGGGACTTTCTTCTACCAGTGGTACGGTGTTGCTAAATGTGTCGAAGGTTTGAGTAAGATCCACCTGTACATCGGTCACATTCGAAAACTTCTTTTTTAAATGAGTGATATGTTCCTGGGCACGGGTGACCTGCTCGAGTGACTGGTGGATAGGGAGTTCTACGCAAAGAGTCCTCATTCCTGTTTTAGCGCAAAGTGCAGAAACAACAGCCGAATCCACGCCACCACTAACACCAACCACAAAGCCATTCATTTTAGCGTTAGCAGCATAATCTTTTAGCCAGTTTGTGATGTGGTCAATTACTTGTTTAGTTTTCATAATAGTTGGTGAGTTTGTGCCGGAAATAATATCTTTGTTAACAAATATACTTTTTCGGTCAAGTTTCCCGAAATAGCGCGCGTTAAACCATTCTTAATTTGCTCATGCTAAAAAAAATATTTCTTATCTGTCTGGTTGCCACTTTGTTTTCTTGTGCCGAAGATGATAGGAGGGAAGAGGAAATTGCAAATATCGCGGTGGAACTGGATGTTCAAAGATTTGATCAACGTTTTGCACGTGCAACGGCCGATAGTCTTCCTGCTCTAAAAAGGGATTTTTCGTTCCTCTTTCCGCGGCAGTACCCTGATATTCTTTGGGTGGAAAAAATGAATGATACCATTCAGCTGGAATTGAACAAAGCTGTGGCTAATGAATTTCCTAGTCTTAAGAAGACTGAGCAGGATCTTGAAAGTCTTTTTCAGCATATAAAGTATTATTTTCCGGAGCGCAAAATCCCCAAAGTGATTACCCTTACCAGTGATGTTGATTATCGAAACCAGGTTGTATGGGCCGATTCGCTGCTATTAGTGGCCCTTGACACCTATTTGGGCATGGATCATCCACTATATGCGGGCGTGCAGGATTACATCAAAAAGGAAATGCGTAAAGAGCAAATTTCTGTTGATGCTGCCGAGGCCTTTGCACAAACCGTGGTACCGCGACCAGGTTCCCGGGATTTCCTTGCGCACATGATCTACTATGGAAAGATCCTTTACCTAAAAGACCTGTTGGTTCCTTTTAAGACCGATGCACAAAAAATGACATTTTTGCCCGAAGAAATGGCTTGGGCAGAAGCCAATGAAGACCAGGTTTGGAGGTATTTTGTGGAGCGGGAATTGCTCTATTCCTCAGATTCAGACCTGTATACGAGATTCCTTTATCCTGCACCTTTTTCAAAATTTTACCTGGAACTGGATGCCGAAGCTCCGCCGCGTCTTGGACAATTCATAGGCTGGCAAATTGTAAAGCAATACATGGAAAAAAATGATGTTTCTGTAGAAGAGATGGTACAGAAAGATGGAGGAACAATTTTTAAACAATCAAATTATAAACCACAGAAGTAATGGCAATAGCAAAAACATCGAACATCAATATTAAAGTCTCACTGGATGAAAATCGTGTTCCGGAAGAACTTCATTGGAGCGCAGAAGACGGAGGGGTGGAACATCAAGAAGCGAAGGCCATGATGCTGTCCATGTGGGATCCACAGCAAAAGGAAACTTTAAAGATCGATCTATGGACCAAGGATATGCCTCTGGATGACATGAAAATGTTTTTCCACCAAACCCTGGTTACTATGAGTGATACTTTTTATCGCGCTACTCAAGATGAAAAAATGAGGGATACGATGAAGGATTTTTGTGAATTCTTTGCAGATAAAATGGAATTGAAGAAAGAGTGAAAAAGTGGTCAGTATTCAGTGGTCAGTGATCAGTAAGTTTAGCCATCCTTTTACGTGCGGCTCAAAAGTATTTGTGGGTTGGTGGCTGCAAAGATCTTCTAAAAAGGCATTTTTGAAGCTTATTTCTGCGGTAGAAGCGACCAAATTCTGATGTAATAAAGTGATTTTGGCTAACATTCGTGCATTCGTGGCTGAAAAACTTACCTCTCAAAAAGGGTTTTTTGGCAACTATTTCTGCGGAAAAATACGAAGCAATGAATTTTGAGCCGGTAAGAAAATGGTTCGGTTAATCAAGATAATATTCGTGAATTCATAGCCAAGGCTTACCTTTCAGAAAGGGAATTTTTGACAGTTATTTCTGCGGAAGAAGATTGTCATTGATGTTCTGGATATAATTTAGAACATCTTCACTCCCCATTCCGTTTGCCGAAGAGGTGACAAAAAACTGGGGCATTTCTGTCCAGGTTTTTAGCATCTCTGCCTGGTAGTCATTAATATTTCTTTCCAAAGCTTTGGGTTTCATTTTATCTGCTTTGGTAAAAATGATACAGAAAGGCACCTGGTGTTCTCCAAGCCAGCTCATAAATTCCATATCAATGGGTTGAGGTTTGTGACGGCTGTCGATAAGTACAAAAGCACAAATCATTTGCTCCCGCTTCTCGAAATACTGCGTAATAAATTTCTGAAAAGTCTTTTTTGCCGTCTTTGACACGCGGGCATAGCCATAGCCTGGTAAATCTACCAGGTACCAGCTTTGGTTGATCAAAAAGTGGTTTATAAGCTGAGTTTTTCCCGGCCGGCCAGAAGTCTTTGCAAGATCTTTCCTGTTGGTAAGAGCATTGATAAGGGAGGACTTCCCCACATTACTGCGGCCAATAAAAGCATATTCGGGCAGCCTGGTTTCGGGACATTTAGAAACATCAGAATTGCTAATGACAAATTCGGCCGATTTGATCTTCATGGGGTTGTTTTAGTACTTTCGGGCGGTCAACCAACGGAAAAGGATCTCATTGAAAGCTTCGGGATGTTCCATCATGGCTGCATGCCCACATTTTTCTATCCAGTAAAGGTTTGAGTCGGGCAACAGGCGGTGGAAATCTTCGGCTACTTCGGGAGGAGTAACATTGTCATTACGTCCCCAAATTATACAGGTGGGAGTTTTCATCTTTGGAAGATCTTTCGACATGTTATGACGAATTGCACTTTTTGCTATAGCCAGGGTTTTGATCAATTTGTTGCGATCATTAACCGTTTCGTATACATCATCCACAATTTCTTTGGTCGCTACTTTGGGATCGTAGAAAACATTTTCGGCTTTTTTCCGAATGTATTCATAGTCCCCTCTTTTTGGGTAACTTTCTCCCATGGCACTTTCGTAAAGACCCGAGCTACCTGTGATAACCAGGGCTTTTATGGAATTTGGGTAAAGTTTTGTGCAAAGAAGTGCTATATGGCCGCCAAGAGAATTACCCAGCAGGATCACCTGCTCAAATTGTTTGTGAACAATAAATTCCTGAAGGTATTTTGCAAAGGTGGCAACACTGGTTTTTAAAAGGGAAAGCTCGTACAGGGGCAATTTAAGCAGCACAACTTTGTAACCATGTTTTGGAAAGAAATCAAGAACTCCCTCAAAATTACTTAATCCTCCCATTAAACCGTGCAGGATTATAATTGGTGTTCCTTCACCTTCCTCCACATAACTAAATTTTCCTTCTTCCCTTAGATTATTTTCCATTGATGCCTTTGCTGTTAGCTTCGCAAATATAATGATTTCCTTACAAGTATACCGATTTTGCAGAAGCTGCCATAATTTTCTGCCGCCCAAATTTCACATTTTTTCCCGTACCGGGTTTATTAACATCAAATTTTTTTTAACATATGATTGATACAACTAAAACTGCTTCAAGTAGTTGGTATAACAGGTGGGAGTGAGTTAAGAAGTGGAAAATTTATCAACAATGTGGTAAAAAGTGGTAAAATGTGGTTTAAATTTCAATATATTTGAAGTTGTAAACTATAAGGGTGGTAAATCTCATTGGTACATATGAATGCAAGGTAGACGCTAAGGGCCGGTTGATGGTTCCTGCGCCTATGAAGAAGCAGTTGGTGCCAATAATGCAAGAGGGATTTGTGCTCAAACGTTCAGTTTTTAATCCCTGTTTAGAATTATATCCGTTGGAGCAATGGAACAAGGAGATGGAGAAGATTGGAGAACTTAACCAGTATGTGAAGGAGAATGTAGATTTTATAAGAATGTTTACAGCTGGTGTTAAATTAGTGGACGTTGATACTAACGGGAGATTGTTGATCCCGAAAGACCTTGTAAGGGTTGCGAAGATAAATAAGGAAGTGGTCCTTAATTCCTCTATTGGTAAAGTGGAGATATGGGATAAGGAACTATATGAAAAATCCATAGATACCCCTGCTGAAGAATTTGCGGCATTGGCCGAACGTGTAATGGGAAACAAAAACCGAAATGGAAATGAGTTACCATAATCCTGTATTGCTGAAGGAAAGTGTTGACGGGCTGAATATTCAGCCTTCGGGCGTTTATGTGGACGTAACTTTTGGTGGCGGCGGGCATTCCCGGGAGATCCTTAGTCGGCTTGGGCCACAAGGAAAGCTTTACGCTTTTGATCAGGATAAAGATGCCCTTGAGAATAAGATCGATGATGAGCGATTTACGCTTATAAACGAAAACTTCAGGTTTATCAAGCGTTTTCTAAGATTCTACGGTGTGAAAAAAGTAGATGGAATTCTTGGGGATTTTGGAGTTTCCTCTCACCAGTTCGATGTGGCTGAAAGAGGTTTTTCTACCCGTTTCGAGTCCAAACTTGATATGAGAATGGATCAGGGTAGTAGTCTTAGTGCATTTGAAGTAGTGAACAACTATGAAGAAAGGCAGCTTAAGGCAGTGCTGTTTAATTATGGAGAATTGAGAAGTGCGCCAAAAATTGCCCGAACGATAATCTCTGCCCGCAAGGAGGAAGAGATCTCGACAAGTGAAAGATTAAAAGAAGTTTTAAAACCTTTTTTGCCGGTAGGGCGGGAGCACAAGGTTCTTGCTCAGGTATATCAGGCGATTAGGATTGAGGTGAATCAGGAGATCGAAGTGCTCAAGGAATTTTTGTTGCAGACCGAAAATTTGTTGAAGCCGGGAGGCAGGCTAAGTCTTATTTCATATCACTCGCTCGAAGACAGGCTGGTGAAGAGGTATATAAGGAGTGGCATGTTTGAGGGTGAGCCCGAAAAAGATTTCTACGGAAACATTTCGGTTCCCTTTAAAAAGGTGGGAAAAATGATCGTGCCTTCTTCCGAAGAAATTAAGAAGAACAATCGTGCCCGTAGTGCAAGATTAAGAATAGCTGAAAGAAATGAATAGCATGAAAGAGAGCTTATACAACATCCTGAAAGGGAAATTTCTTATAAGTAACGACGCCTTTAACAACTGGCGTTTCATTCTTTTTTGTACAGTGCTGGCAATTTTTATGATTGGCAGCTCTCATAGTGCAGAGCAAAAGGTACATGAGATAGCGAGACTCAACGATGAGGTGCTGGAGTTGAGGACAGAGTTCCTTGATGGCAGGTCAAACCTCATGAAGCTAAAAATGGAATCTACTATTACAGGTAGAATGGCGCCAAAAGGTATTAAACCTTCAGATGTGCCGCCAACAAAGATCATAGTTAAGGAAAAAGAGTAATGGCAACTACTGAGAAGCACATACTTTACCGCATATATGTTGTGGCAGGTCTTATGTTCTTGCTCGCTGTTGCTGTGGGCTTTAAGCTTCTCAATATTCAGATAGTTGAGGGGGAGAATTACCGGGAAATGGCCGAGCAGCGTACCTACCGGAATTTTGTTATTCCGGCGAACCGTGGAAACCTTTATGATACCAATGGGAATTTGCTGGCGACTTCCATTCCTAAATATGATATAAGGTTTGATGCAGTTACAGTTTCAGATAAAAATTTCCAGGAAAATGTGGGGCCGCTTTCAGAAGGACTGGCAAAAATGTTTGGGGAATCTTCCTCAAGATGGGCGCAGAAACTACGATCTGCCAGGGCCAATAAGCACCGTTACCTGCTCATTGCCCGCAATCTTGGATATTCGGAATATATCAAAATAAAAAACTTTCCAATGTTCAACCTTGGTTCGAACCGGGGAGGAATTATTGTGGAACAAAGAACGGTGCGGGAGCATCCTCTTGGTAAAATGGCTGAACGCACTGTAGGTTATGAGCGGCAGGATGATAGCGGTTACTACACCCGGGTTGGACTTGAAGGAGCCTTTGGGCCATATCTTAGGGGTAAGGAAGGAAGACGACTTAAGCAGCGTATTTCAAAAGGACAATGGAAACCAATTAGCGACAATAACGAGGTCGAGCCAAAAGACGGCTATGACCTTATTTCTACTATTGACGTAAAGATCCAGGATATTGCTCACCACGCTTTACTTAAACAGCTGGAAAAATATGAGGCCGATCATGGTTCTGTAGTGGTAATGGAGACTGAAACAGGGGAGATCAAAGCGATTTCAAATCTTGGCCGCACCTCACAGGGAACTTATTTTGAAAAGTTAAACTACGCTGTTGGAGAAGCCCACGAACCGGGCTCAACCTTTAAACTTATGTCTATGATCGTAGCTCTGGAAGACAAGGTGATCGATACCAGTACTGTAGTAGACACAGAGAAAGGCCAGATGATTATTTACCGCAGAAGAGTTCGTGATTCCAAACATGGCGGTTACGGTAAGATCTCTGCAGGAAAAGCTTTTGAAGTTTCTTCCAACGTAGGGATCGTCAAACTTATTTATGAAAATTATAAGGACCAGCCTCAGAAATTTGTGGATCGGTTGAAAGCAATGCATCTTGATGAAAACCTGGGCCTTGCAATTAAAGGCGAGGGAACACCTTATATCCCCACGCCGGGAGATAAGACCTGGAGCGGGTTGTCCCTGCCTTGGATGGCATATGGCTACGGAAGTATCCAGATCACTCCGCTGCAAACGCTCACCTTTTACAATGCCATTGCTAATGGAGGTGAAATGGTGAAACCACGCTTTATTAAAGAAGTAAAGGAGTGGGATAAAGCCATTGAAAAATTTGAAAAGAAAGTTATTGATCCTCAAATATGCAGCCCCGAGACGGTTGCAAAAGTGACCGATTTGCTGAAGAATGTTGTAGAAAGGGGAACAGGAAAAAGCCTTTATGACCCTAATTTTTCCATGGCTGGCAAGACAGGAACTGCCCAAACTGAATACTGGAAAGAAGGCTGGGCGCAAAATCCCCAGTACATCTCTTCTTTTGTGGGATTCTTTCCTGTAGAAGATCCTAAATATTCCTGCATTGTTGTAATACATAAACCCGATAATAAAGTTGGGTATTATGGGGCAGACGTAAGCGGGCCGGTTTTTAAAAGGATTGCACAAAAAATATTTACAGATACCCCGGTGCTCGATGAATTTGAGACTTTAGAAACAGTAAATCCGGCTATCGAAAAGAATTACGAAAAGTATTTTGCCACAGCCAGGAATCTTGGAAAGGTAATACCAGATTTTAAAGGAATGCCTGCTATGGATGCAGTTTCGCTTTTGGAGAACCTTGGAGTGAAATATGAAATTTCCGGAAACGGAGAAGTGAGCCAGCAGTCGGTTAAACCCGGAACCAAGATCGCTGAAAACCTGGTGATAAAATTGAAATTGAGTTGATTTATTTAAAAGACATATTATACAGGGTTTCCCTGGAAGCAGTAGTTGGAAACACCAACATCCAGATCAATGATATTCATTTTGATTCCCGAAGAGTGAGTTTCAATGATATATTTGTGGCAATACGCGGTACCCAGACCGATGGCCATGGCTATATAGATAAGGCTGTAGAACAAGGCGCACTTGCAATTGTTTGTGAGGAAATGCCAAAGACCATGGTGAATGGGATCACTTATGTAAAAGTGAAGGACTCACAGCAGGCTTTAGCTTACATGGCCGATAATTTTTATGAAAATCCTTCAGAAAACCTGAAACTTGTTGGTGTTACAGGAACTAATGGTAAAACTACAGTTGCATCTCTCCTGTACCAGCTGTTCACAAAAGCAGGATTTAAAGTAGGATTGCTTTCTACAGTAAATGTTATGGTGGGAGAGGATAAATTTCCTGCTACTCACACCACTCCAGATTCTCTCACAATAAATTCTTATTTAAAGAAAATGAATGAGGCAGGGGTGGAGTTCTGTTTCATGGAAGTGAGTTCTCATGGGATTGCCCAGCATCGCACGACCGGGTTAAAATTTGCCGGCGGAATTTTCACCAACCTTACCCACGAGCATCTCGATTACCATAAATCTTTTGCCGAATACAGGGATGTCAAAAAAGCCTTTTTTGACCAGCTTCCGGCTTCAGCTTTTGCTTTAACCAATGGTGATGACAAGAATGGAAACGTAATGCTTCAGAATACAAAAGCCAGGAAATATACTTATGCTTTAAAATCTGTAGCCGATTATAAGGCGCAAATCCTGGAAAATGGATTTGGCGGCATGCTGCTGAAGATCAACGAGCAGGAGGTTTGGACTAAATTAATAGGAAACTTTAATGCCTATAATGTCCTGGCAATCTATGCTGCTTCAGAATTACTTGGATTGACAACTTTGGAAAGTTTAAAGTACATAAGTGAGCTCAACGCCGTTAGCGGAAGGTTTCAGTATCACATTTCCGAAGGAAAGATCACTGCAATAGTGGATTATGCACATACGCCAGATGCTTTGCATAACGTGCTGGAAACTATTAACAGTATTAGAACCAAGAATGAAGAATTGATCACTGTGGTTGGTTGCGGTGGAGATCGTGACCGTTCAAAAAGGCCAAAAATGGGACATATTGCTTCAGCTTTGAGCACCAAAGTGGTTTTTACCAGTGATAACCCCCGTACCGAAGATCCCGACAAGATCATTGAAGAAGTGGAAGCAGGAGTGGAGCCACAGAATTTCAAAAAAGTAATGTCTGTCACCAGCAGGCTACAGGCTATAAAAACTGCCTGCCAGCTGGCCAATAAGAATGATATCATCCTAATCGCCGGGAAAGGTCACGAGACTTACCAGGAGATCAATGGGGTGAGAAAGGATTTTGACGATTTCAAGATCGTAAGTGAATATTTAAAGCAGCTAAAAAAATAATTCTCCCGGAGAAGACAAACCGTATGTTATACCATCTGTTCGAATATCTTGAAGAAGCCTATACCTTTCCCGGGGAGAGACTGTATCAATACATCTCCTTTAGATCGGCTGTGGCTATTATCCTGTCTTTAGGTATTTCAACTATTTATGGAAAAAGGATAATCAATTTCCTTCGGAAGAAGCAGATTGGGGAAAGCGTTCGGGATCTAGGGCTTGAAGGCCAAACCCAAAAGGCCGGTACGCCAACAATGGGAGGAATAATTATCATTATTGCAACGCTAATCCCGGTATTGCTCGTAGCGAAGCTGGATAATATTTATGTGATCCTGTTGATCGTGACCACATTATGGATGGGAGCAATAGGATTTCTGGATGATTATATCAAAACCTTCCGGAAGGATAAAGAGGGACTAAAAGGTATTTTTAAGGTGGTAGGTCAGGTTGGACTTGGGCTTATAGTAGGAGCTACTATTTATTTTCATCCCGATATTACCATTAATGAAAATCCGCAGTTGCCCGGAAGTACCAATGCGGTAGAGCTTATTTCTTCTGCTGAAAATCCTGTGACAACCTCTGTGGAAGAGAAATCGACCAAAACTACTATTCCTTTTGTAAAGAACAACGAATTCGACTACGCCAGTCTTATCTCCTGGATCAATCCAGATTATGCACAATATGCGTGGTTGATATTCATTCCTATTGTAATCTTCATAGTAACGGCAGTTTCCAACGGAGCTAACCTTACCGATGGAATTGATGGGCTTGCCGCAGGAACTTCAACAATCATTGTTCTCACGCTGGGGATTTTTGCGTGGGTTTCGGGTAACATTATTTTTTCAGATTATCTCAATGTGATGTACATCCCCAGGACAGGGGAGATGACAATATTTATTTCGGCCTTTGCGGGAGCATTGGTAGGATTTCTATGGTACAATACTTTTCCTGCACAGGTTTTTATGGGAGATACCGGAAGTCTCACCATTGGCGGAATTATAGCCGTAATCGCACTGGCTACCCGAAAAGAATTATTGATCCCTATCCTTTGCGGAGTATTCCTTATTGAAAATCTCTCTGTAGTAATGCAGGTAGGCTGGTTCAAATACACCCGAAGAAAATATGGGGAAGGCAGAAGGATCTTTCTTATGTCGCCTTTACATCATCATTTTCAAAAGGCCGGTTTTCATGAAAGCAAGATCGTAGTAAGGTTCTGGATCATTGGGATCTTCCTGGCGATCGTAACCATTGTAACCCTTAAGATTCGCTAATGGAGGCAGGAGCAAAACATATGAAGGAGAAGAATTTCCTCGTCATCCTTGGAGGAGGCGAGAGCGGTGTGGGTACTGCCATCCTTGGAAAGAAGGAAGGCTTCAGGACATTTGTTTCAGACAAGGGAAAAATTAAGGAGCATTTCAAGGCCCAGCTTGACGCTCACGAAATTGACTGGGAAGAAGAAAAACATTCCGAAGAAAAGATCTTTGAAGCCGACATGGTAATGAAAAGTCCGGGGATACCTGACGATGCCCCCCTCGTCAGCCGGCTTAGAGGAAAAGGCATTCCGGTGATTTCAGAAATTGAATTCGCCTATGCCTTTACTAATGCAGTGTTGGTGGGAATAACAGGGAGTAATGGTAAAACCACTACTACCATGTTTACTCATCACCTGTTAAAAGAAGGCGGGTTGAATGTAGGAATGGCCGGTAACGTGGGACAGAGTTTTGCTAAACAAGTTGCCGAAACTAATGCAGATCATTACGTACTGGAGCTTAGCAGTTTTCAGCTTGATGGCATAGAGAAATTTAGGCCACATATTGCCGTTTTGACCAACATAACCCCAGATCATCTTGACCGCTACAGGCATGACTTTAATCAGTATATCGCCAGTAAGTTCAGGATCGTAATGAACCAGACAGAACAAGATTATTTTATATATGATGCCGATGATCCCGTGATCGCGAAATGGCTAAAAGAAAACCCTATACAGTCCCAAAAATTGCCTTTTTCACTCCGGGAGGAATTTGAAAAAGGAGCTTTTATTAAAGATAACCAACTTATTATTCGCACAGATAATTCAGAAATGACCATGCCAACATCAAACATAACCCTTGAGGGAAAACACAACGCCAAGAATGCGATGGCCGCAGCTACTGTTGCACAATTATTACGCATTAGAAAAGAGACAATAAGACAAAGCATGGAAAGTTTTCAAGGGGTGGAACACCGGCTTGAAAAAGTGCTTAAAATAAATAATGTCCAGTACATAAATGATTCCAAAGCTACCAATGTAAACGCGACTTATTACGCGCTTGAAAGTATGGAGTCTGAAACCGTCTGGATCGTTGGGGGTGTGGACAAAGGCAATGAATACGCAGAGTTATTACCATTGGTAAATGAAAAGGTAAAGGCTATTATTTGTCTTGGGGTAAATAATACTCCTATTTTAAATGCTTTTGGGAACTGTGTGGATCAGATTTTTGAAACACGTTCCATGGAAGATGCTGTAAAGCAGGCGTACAAAATTGCAGAAAAAGGAGATACTGTTCTCCTGTCTCCGGCTTGTGCAAGTTTTGATCTTTTTCAGAACTATGAAGACAGGGGTAGACAATTTAAAGAAGCAGTAAGGAATCTTTAAACTAAAGTTTCAAAAAGGGCATTAAATGACAGAAATTTTTTCAAGGATAAAAGGTGATAAAACTATCTGGGCTTCGGCTGCGCTGCTGGCGATCTTTTCGTTCCTGCCGGTGTACAGCGCCAGTAGTAATTTGGCCTACCTGTATGGAGATGGGAGTACCCTGCCGTACCTGGTGAGTCATTTTATTCACTTGTTCCTTGGATTTGTTATTATGTTCTTTGTACACAAGGTGCCGTATCACTATTTTGTAGGTCTTTCTATCATCACATTGCCGTTGTTGATACTGTTACTGTTGTTTACAGTTTCCCAGGGTGTAGTGATAGATGGTGCCAATGCAAGCAGATGGATCAATATTCCTATCCTGAACAAGACCTTTCAACCATCAACTCTGGCATCGGTGGTGCTGCTTACTTACGTGGCTAAATATATGGCCAAGGTCAAGGATAAAGAGTACAATTTTAAACAAACGATACTACCCTTATGGTTGCCGGTGGCAGTAGTTATGGGGCTTATCCTGCCCGCTAACTTTTCGACTACCGCCATCCTGTTTCTAATGGTGCTGCTGGTGACCTTTATTGGCGGTTATCCCTGGAAATATTTACTGGCAATCATAGGCGCGGGCATTGTGATGTTATCCATCTTTATGTTGACCGCAAAGGCATTTCCGGGACTCTTCCCCAACAGGGTGGATACCTGGATAAGTCGGGTGGAGAACTTCACCAATGATGAAGTTACTGAAGCCGATTATCAAATAGAAAAAGCCAAGATTGCTATCGCCAGTGGTGGAGTGACAGGCCAGGGTATTGGGAAAAGTGTGCAGAGGAATTTCCTGCCACAGTCCTCTTCAGATTTTATTTATGCCATTATTGTGGAGGAAATGGGGCTTATTGGAGGGATTGGAGTAATGCTGGCTTACCTCATGCTCTTTTTTAGAATAATTATTGTGGCTACAAAAGCCAATTCGGTGTTTGGAAAATTACTGGTGATAGGTGTAGGCCTGCCAATAATATTTCAGGCGCTGGTCAATATGGCCGTTGCGGTCGAATTATTTCCAGTAACAGGACAAACTTTACCACTTATAAGCAGTGGGGGTTCTTCGATCTGGATGACTTGTCTTGCACTGGGAATGGTGCTTAGTGTTAGTGTGAAGCGTGAGGAAGAGCTTCAACAAATGGAAAAACAAAACGATGCGGAGCAAGATAATCCGCTGGAAATTTTAAGCAAGGCAATATGAAAAATCAACTAAAAGTGATCATTTCTGGCGGAGGTACGGGAGGACATATTTTTCCCGCAATTTCTATTGCCAACGAATTAAAACTTCGATACCCGACTTGCGAGATTCTTTTTGTGGGAGCAGAGGATAAAATGGAGATGCAAAAAGTTCCCGAAGCGGGTTACAAAATAGAAGGTCTTTGGATAAGTGGCTTTCAACGCCGTATGACTGCCAGGAATTTACTTTTTCCGGTGAAATTGGTGAAGAGTTTGTGGAAGGCCCGGGATATAATAAAAAAATTTCAGCCTAATGTGGTGATAGGTACCGGTGGTTTTGCCAGTGGGCCTTTGCTGCAAATGGCAAACAGGGAAAACATTCCCACTTTGATCCAGGAACAGAATTCGTATCCCGGGATCACTAATAAACTCCTGGCCAAGGGTGCAAACACTATTTGTACGGCCTATCCCAATATGGGAAGGTTTTTTCCTGAAGAGAAAATTGTCCTAACCGGCAATCCCGTGCGGCAGGATTTGCTTACGGTTGATGAAAAACGAGAGGAGGCCATTAAGTTCTTCGGAATTGACCCAACAAAAAAGACCGTGCTGGTCCTGGGTGGAAGCCTGGGAGCAAGAAAGATCAATCAATTGGTTGAGGACAACCTGAAGGAGTTTGAGAAACACAACCTGCAGGTGATTTGGCAAACCGGAAGTCTTTATTTTGAAGATTACAGCAAATATGCCGAACTGGAAAACATCCAGACTTTCGCATTTTTGAACAGAATGGACCTTGCTTATGCAGCGGCCGATATTATTATCTCCCGGGCCGGGGCGGGAACAGTTTCTGAACTATGCATAATTGGAAAGCCGGTGGTTTTTATTCCCTCACCAAATGTAGCCGAAGATCATCAAACCAAAAACGCGATGGCGCTGGCCGAAAAAGACGCTGCAGTAATCCTTTCAGAAAGTCACCTGGAACAAGGCTTTAGATCGATCTTTTTTCCGCTGGTCGAATCAGATGAGAAGATGAAAAGTTTGGGCAAGAACATTAAGAAACTGGAGAAGCCGTTCGCTACGGCAAATATTGTAAACGAAGTAGAAAAATTATTGACTACCTGGAGGTAAATGGGGCATTACGATAACATACAAAATTTTTATTTTATAGGCATCGGCGGGATCGGGATGAGTGCCCTTGCGCGTTATTTTAATGCTGAAGGGAAAAAAGTAGCCGGTTACGACCGTGGCCGCACCGAACTTACCCGGCAATTACAGGAGGAAGGAATTGAAGTCATTAGTTCAGATAAGGTAGAAGACCTTCCTGAAGCTATTCAAAAAGACAGGGAATCTCTTATAATTTATACTCCTGCCATTCCAAAAGACCATCCACAATATCTTCATTTTACAGCCGATAGCTACACCATGGAGAAGCGGGCTGCAGTGCTTGGGAACCTTACAAAAGGGCATTTCACACTGGCAGTGGCGGGTACTCATGGTAAGACCACTACAAGTTCAATGCTTGCGCATTTGTTGAAACAATCCGGTCTTAAAATAACTGCATTTTTGGGAGGTATAGCAGAGAATTATAATTCCAACCTAATTCTTGACGGAGAGGAGGCCATGGTGGTGGAAGCCGATGAATTCGATCGCTCCTTCTTAAGCCTGTCACCAAACCTTGCTGCCATCACTTCTATGGATGCAGATCATCTTGACATTTACGGGGAAGATGCACAGATCAAGGAATCGTTTAAAGCTTTCGCGGCTTTAATTCCCGAAGGCGGAAAGTTATTTTATGCCAATGGTTTGCCGCTACTGGGAACATCTGTAGGGGTTGATGATGATGCAGATGTGGCCGCCGTGAACATAAGGGTCAAAAATGGCAGTTATCACTTCGATTTAAGGACAAAAGAAAAAACTTTCGAAGGCTTTGAATTAAGCCTTCCTGGGAAACATAATTTACAAAATGCAGTCACAGCTTTGGCAATGGCAATTGAATTCGGTGCCCCCCCCGGGTTCCTTGCCGAAGCTTTGGCTTCATTTAATGGCGTGCAACGTCGGTTTTCATACCGCATCAAGCGAGATGATCTTGTTTTTATAGATGATTACGCACATCATCCTTCAGAAATTATGGCGGTGCATCAGGCGGTTCGGGAAATGCATCCCGGGAAAAGGGTTCTGGCGGTATTTCAGCCACACCTTTTTAGCCGGACAAGAGACTTTGCTGAAGCTTTTGCTGAAAGCCTTAGCCTCTTTGACGAGTTGCTGCTGCTGGATATTTATCCGGCGAGAGAGAAGCCTATTGAGGGAATTACTTCAGAATGGCTTCTTAAGCTGATCAAAAATGACAAAAAAGAGATGGTTTCAAAAGAAGAACTTTCCGAAGTAATAAAGAGTAAAAATGCTGAGGTTGTGGTATTTATGGGAGCCGGTGATATAGGCAATGAAGTAGAGAAAATACGTAAAGAACTGGCAGGTGAAAATTAACTGGAATTACATAAAAACATTCTTGCTCATTGGCGTAGTGTTCTTTTTATTTGCATTCGCCGAAAAGCGCAATCATGCGCGGGTTCTTTCCGAAGTAAATTTGCATTTTACCAACAGCGAAAACCTGTATCTCACTGAAGAAGCGGTTAATAAATTGTTAATACAAAATGAGGTGAGGGTTAAGAGTATAGGCAAAGAAACTTTAGATTTGAGTAGGGTGGAAGCCCTTGTCGAATCTCATGATATGGTTGAGAGCGCCGAGGTCTTTCTCACGGTTGACGGGAAGATGGGAGCAGAGATCACCCAGAGGAAGCCGTTAGCCAGGGTGATGGCGAGTGCACCATTTTATATTGACAGGCAGGGATCGAAAATGCCGCTTTCAGAATATCATTCTGCACGGGTGCCGTTAGTGACCGGAGTGAATGAAGAGCAACTGGCAGAGTTACACCCGCTTATAGATTTTATCAATAAGGATGAATTTCTAACGCAACATGTAACCCAAATTACCCGCTTACCAAACGGCAAGTTTGAAATTTATCTAAGGCAACTTGATTTTGTGGTGGTTTTTGGCGAAGTGAAGAACATTGAAGAAAAATTTAAAAATTTTAAAGCTTTTTATCAAAAGGCATTGAAGGATAAGAAGCTTGACGCATATCAAAAAGTGGATTTACAATTTGGCGATCAGGTTGTATGCACTAAAAAGTAAAATATGGAACAGAACGACATCGCAGTAGGATTAGACATTGGTACTACTAAGATCGTAGCCATGATTGGCCGTAAGAATGACTACGGCAAAATGGAGATCATTGGGATTGGAAAGGCAAAGAGTCTCGGGGTGCACCGTGGGGTTGTGAATAACATTACACAAACAATACAGTCCATCCAGCAGGCGATACAGGAGGCAGAGGCAGATAGCGGAATGAAGATCAAAGATGTAGTGGTGGGCATTGCCGGCCAGCACATTCGCAGCTTACAGCACAGCGATTACATCACGCGTCCCAATCCTGATGAGGTAATAGATGCTACAGATATTGAAACCCTGTGCAATCAGGTACATAAACTGGTAATGCTTCCGGGAGAAGAGATCATCCATGTCTTACCTCAGGAATTTAAGGTGGACGGGCAGGCCGAGATTAAAGAGCCTATTGGAATGTATGGCGGCCGTTTGGAAGCCAACTTCCATGTAGTAGTGGGGCAGGTTTCCTCAATAAGGAACGTAGGAAGATGTGTGAAAAGTGCCGGCCTGGAACTATCGGCAGTTACTCTGGAGCCTCTGGCATCTGCTAATGCAGTGCTTAGTCAGGAAGAAAAAGAAGCGGGAGTTGCCCTTGTGGATATTGGAGGAGGCACGACAGATCTTGCCATATTTAAAGATGGGATCATTAGACACACTGCTGTCATACCGTTTGGTGGTGGTGTGATCACCGAAGATATAAAAGAAGGCTGTTCGATCATTGAAAAGCAGGCAGAGTTGCTTAAAGTAAAATTTGGATCTGCATGGCCGGGAGAGAATAAGGATAATGAAATTGTCTCTATTCCGGGATTACGTGGAAGAGAGCCTAAAGAAATAACTCTTAAGAACCTTTCAAAGATCATCCACGCCAGAGTAGTGGAAATCATTGAGCAGGTCTACCTGGAAATCAAAAATTACGGTCACGAAGAGCAGAAGAAAAAATTAATTGGGGGAATAGTTTTAACCGGAGGTGGTGCACAGCTTAAGCATATCAAGCAGCTGGTGGAATATATTACAGGAATGGATACCAGGATTGGTTATCCCAATGAACACCTTGCCGGGGATAGTGATACAGAAACAACAAGTCCTGTTTTTGCTACGGCAGTAGGATTGGTGTTAAACAGCCTTGAGATCAACAGCAAACATCCTTACGTAGAGGAGGAGGAAGAACATGGACAGGAGGAAGTGGCAGGAGGAGTGACGCCTACGGCAGTACCTCAGGAAGAGGAAGAAGAGCGGGAAGAACGTACCACAGTAAGTCAGCCCCGCAGAACGATATTTGAAAAATGGTTTGAAAAGTTCAAGGATTTTTTAGACAACGCCGAGTAGGTTCGGCGAAGAAATAAGCTATGAAAAAGAATAAAAAAGTAGAAAACCAGTAAAACAGAATTTATGAGCAGCACAGAATTCGGAAACATTACATTCGATCTCCCCAAGAATCAATCGAACGTTATAAAAGTTATTGGTGTAGGTGGAGGCGGTAGTAACGCAATCAACCACATGTTTCAACAAGGGATCAAGGGAGTTGATTTCGTGGTTTGCAATACAGATGCACAGGCCCTGGAAAACAGTCCTGTACCCAACAAGATACAGCTGGGAGTGAGAGAGACCGAAGGTCTTGGAGCTGGCGCCGATCCTGAAGTTGGTCGCAAAGCAGCTGAAGAAAGTTTTGATGAGATAAGAGCCCTTTTGGATACCAACACAAAGATGGTGTTTATCACCGCCGGGATGGGTGGTGGTACAGGAACAGGAGCTGCTCCCATCATTGCCAAACAAGCCAAGGACATGGGAATTCTCACGGTGGGGATCGTGACCAGCCCGTTTTTGTTCGAAGGCAAGACCAGAAATGAACAGGCCCAACTGGGAGTTGAAAACCTGCGAAGCCATGTTGATTCACTTATTGTAATCAACAACAATAAATTGCGTGAGGTTTATGGAAACCTTGGATTCAAAGCCGGGTTTTCCAAAGCCGATGAAGTACTGGCAACTGCTTCGCGCGGTATCGCCGAAGTAATAACTCATCACTATACGCAAAACATTGACTTGCGGGATGCTAAGACGGTTCTTAGTAACAGTGGTACTGCAATAATGGGATCTGCACAGGCATCTGGCGGAAGCCGTGCCCAGGATGCCATTTCAAAGGCTCTGGATTCCCCTCTGCTTAATGACAATAAAATTACCGGAGCCAAAAATGTGTTGCTGCTTATCATTTCCGGTTCCGAGGAGATCACTATAGATGAAATAGGGGAAATAAGTGACCATATCCAGGCAGAAGCCGGGCACAGTGCAAATATCATAATGGGTGTTGGTGAAGATGAAAGTCTTGACGATGCGATCTCGGTTACTATTATAGCAACCGGTTTTGATATTGAGCAACAAAACGATATTGTTAATACCGAAACCAAGAAGATCATTCACACTCTTGAAGATGAGCAAAGGGCCGAGCATGAACTTTCTCCCAGGAAGACATCTTCGGCTTATGATGGGCCTGCGCCTGCACCAAAAGAAGAGAATAAGATCGTTCATACGCTTTCTTTAGAAGACGAAGTTGATGAGGAGCCGGAGAGTAGCCATCCTTTACAAGCTGTGAGGGAAATGAAAGTGGATTATGAAGAGGTAAAACCTGCTGAGGAAACCGAATTTGTAATCACAGATAGTGTAAGGGAAGTAGAGGTTTCTGAACCCGAGGTTGTCAAACCCGACCCGCAGGAGCAACAGTTCATGTTTACTTTTGACATGCCTAAAAATGTTGCTTCAGAAGAAAAAGAAGCACCAAAAGCAGAGCAGCCTAAAGCACCCGCAGAGGAGCAAAAGGAACCTGTAAGGGAACAAAGAATAATCCATACCCTTTCCGAAGATGTGGAGGGGCAAAACCAGGTGAAGAAGGAGCTGTCCAATCAGACCAAGAACACCAACAATGGAGTAACCCGTTATTCTCTGAACGATTATATGGAGGTAGAGGAAATGCTGAAGAGTTCACAACCTGTTCAGAAATCTAAACCCGAACCGGAACCGGAAATTAGAAGAACGCCTGCGCCTGTTCAACCACCTGTTTCCAGAGTTGCCCCAAAACCCGAAGAATCCAAACAGGCTCCCGAAGAGGAGGCAGATCCATTTAATATTCCAATCAATGAAAGCCTGGTAAAAAGGTCGGCTGAAAGACGGGCTAAAATGAAGGAGTTCAACTATAAGTTTAGGAATAACCTTAAGGTGGATGAGTATGAAAGACAACCGGCTTATAAAAGACAGGGAATAGATCTTGACAACACTAAACCGGGAGAGGGAAAATTATCCCGAACTACTTTAGGTAGCGGTGATGATGATGAAATGAGATTTAGGACCAACAATTCTTTTTTACACGATAATGTAGATTAAGTAGTCCCCCAACTATTTAAAACCCGAAGCCAGTCCCCCGGTTTCGGGTTTTTTTGTGTCCGGGAAGTTCTCTCTTTGACCTATTTCGTTATCTTCGCAGGACTAATAAAATCCCATTAAAAATGAGTTTACAGGATAAAGTAATGGCCGAGATGAAAGAGGCTATGCGAGCTAAGGACAGTAATAAACTTGAAGCTTTGAGAGCGGTAAAGAGTGCAATATTATTAGCAAGGACCGATGCTTCGGGAAAAGATGGACTAAGTGAAGATGAAGAGTTGAAACTCTTACAGCGCCTTGTAAAACAGCGAAAAGAAAGTGCTGCAATCTATAAGGAGCAGGGCCGTGAAGATTTGGCTCAACCCGAACTGGACCAGGCAGCTGTAATAGAAAATTTCCTTCCCGAGCAAATGAGTGAGCAGGAAATAGAGGCCGAAGTTGATAAGATAATTTCGCAAACGGGAGCCAGCGGGATGCAGGATATGGGAAAAGTAATGGGATTAGCTTCCAAAGAATTGGCCGGCAGGGCAGATGGAAAGACTATTTCTATGGTGGTGAAGAGGAAACTTAGTAGTTAGTATTGAGTATTGAGATGGTTACAGGTTTCCTAACTAAGAGTGAGGGGGGGGGAGAAAGTTAGGACTCATCGGACTTTTTAAGAACGTCTTATTATGTTCTAAAGTCTGGGAAATTCTTTGTCGCAGTTTAAAGTTTTTATGTAAATTGCGCCTTCTTAAAAGGCCCCGTGGCGCAACTGAATAGCGCATCAGATTTCGGCTCTGAGGGTTGGGGGTTTGAATCCCTCCGGGGTCACATCAGTCAAAAAACCACGCCACAGGCGTGGTTTTTTTTATAAAGAAATCAAGCTGCGCTTGAAATTTCGAAATGAAATAAAGAGCCAGGGCGACAGCTCGTGGTTTCTAATATACAGGAGTGAAGTAAATTCCCTGTTTTTCACGTATAAATCAATAAACTCCAGAATTAGTTTTCTGGAGTTTTGTTTTTTAGGACTTAGATTTAAGCTTTCATTAGGGAGCCATAAAGATTACTGGAAGTAGAATGAGAATTAAAGAGATCAATCAACAAATAGTAGAGCAGGAAAAATTATATATAATGAATCAGGCTAATTTTGAAGTGTAGGATCTGTTTATTTTTTTAATAACTCCAGCGCCAGAAGTTTATCCAAGGTTAAATATACCTCTTAAAGTTTAGATGATAATTCTAAGGTTAAATCTCAGGAGAAATGTTTTTATCTAAACGATAAAACCCAGCAGTACCAGAAAGATGAAAAAGGCGACAACCAGGCAATGGTCAGACCAAACCTCGAAATTAGACACCTTTTCTTTTTCTTCGGAATTTCTTTTATGTGAGCTCATGATGAAAAATTTTTAAGGTTCTAAATCTCTTAAATCCTCTTAAAAGGGATTAAATCTAATTTAGAAAATTTTAAGTTTTCAGCAAACTATTAGATGTTAAATGTCTGAAATAGAGTACAAAAATCCCTCTATGGTTTTAATTTTTCTCTGAAATTGAGTTAATAAAACTAAAATATTCAGGAACTGCAGGAAAGCATGGAACAACCCGCTTTTTTTGCTGCCCATTCCGGTCTTTTGGCGACCAGCTCCTCAAAGCCGGCTAAGGAATACGGCTGCTTTAGCGCCTCCTGGAGCTTCAGGAAGAGCATGTTCTCTCCTTTTTCCAGCTCTTCAATAGCCTGGTGTAAAAGGTAATTCCGTAGGATAATCCTGGGATTATTTAGGTTCATGAGCTTCTTACTTTCTTCTTCAGAAAGGCTGCTGTTTTTTCGCATATTGTAATAATCGGCTATAAGAGCTGTAAAGAGTTCTTCGTCCTGTGGCTCCAGGTTGTCATAAAACGAGGGCTGGAAATGTAAAACTGGTTCAGAAGCAGCTTCAGAAGGAACATCGGCGAGTAAGCGATAGAAGATGGTCATATCTGGCTGAACTACGGAGAGCATTTTTTCGAAACGGGAGATGAGTTCCTTTTCTTTTTTCCCCACTTTATCAAATCCAAGTTTGCGACCCATCATTCCATAATAATAGTCCCAAAAGGACTTTTCATAGGTTCCCAGTGCGGCTTCAAGACCCTCTGTATCTTCAAAGAGTAGGGAAAGAGCATTGGCAAGCCTGCCAAGATTCCAGTATCCTATTGAAGGTTGGTTTCCAAAAGCATAACGACGGCCGGGAAGATCTGTGGTATTAGGAGTAAAATTATGATCGTAATTGTCGAGAAAAGAGAAAGGGCCGTAATCTATTGTTAGGCCAAGGATGGACATATTATCTGTATTCATTACCCCATGTACGAAGCCTACTCTTTGCCACTCACTCATCAAAAATGCTGTTTTTTCAACTACTTCTTCAAACCATTTTAAAATATTCTCTTCACCTGTAAGATGAGGGTAATATCGGTCTATGGTCCAGTTTACAAGTTGTCGGAGCTTTTCGGTTTCCCGCTGTGCAGCCAGTAATTCGAAGTTTCCGAAGCGTAAGAAAGACGGAGCCACGCGGGTTACAATCGCACCGGGTTCATATTCAGGATTGCCGTTATAAAACATGTCGCGCAATATATTGTCTCCTGTGGAAACCAGCGAAAGGGCCCGGGTAGTGGGTACTCCCAGGTGGTGCATAGCTTCGCTCATCAAATATTCCCTCACAGAGGATCGTAGTACCGCCCGCCCATCGGCATGCCTGGAATAGGCAGTGGGACCCGCACCTTTTAATTGAAGTTCAAAAATGCCATTTTTGGTGCTCCATTCCCCAAGGTTTATAGCGCGACCATCTCCCAATTGTCCTGCCCAATTCCCAAATTGGTGACCTGCATAGCAGGCTGCATAAGGAACCATGGAAGATGTGACCTTATTGCCGGCGAGAATCTCAATATCTGTTTGAGATGGATATTTGACCTCAAGTTTTTCGGCCAGATCGGTTGACCAGGCAAGTAACTTTGGTGCTGCTACAGGAGTGGGGGCAGCCCGGCTGTAAAGTTTTCCCGGGGTTTGACGTGGAGTACGATCCCCGCTGTCATCTCCTTCAAAGCTCTTTGTGAAGGTATTTTCAAATTCTTTTTCTGAAATAGCAATCATGGAATATTTTTTCTCAAAATACGAAACTTTCAGCAAGACCTGAAGGGGCATTTTCTGTTGGCTGCTGTTCAACCTACAAGAACCGAGAAACTGATTTTTAGAAAGTAAGAATTTTCTTTAGAAAATTAACAGCAGCTTAGACAATGATAAAGAATTAAGTTAAACCTAAATTAAATTGTATTTGGGAGAAGAAGATCTAATTTATTTTTATAAAAAAAATTCAAGACATGATTTCTTACCAGAGCAAAAACGACATTCAAAACCAGGTGCTTAACCTGTTGCCGCACCAAATTGAGGAGTGCAGGGAGTGTGACAAACTTCCCGAATCTCTTGTAGAGCTTATAAAACATAATTACCAGGCCACTTTCGTATGCTATGATAAACATTCCAATTGCATTGAAGTGGGAATTGAAAATGAAAAAGAGAATTCACCTTATCCTGAAATACAGGTTCAAAAAATCCCGCTTAAGAAAGCTGTGGCCCAACTTAAAAAGACCTTTAGGAATAGTGATTCTGATCTTAAATTCTATGGAAAAATTCTGGCGAGCTATGGCTCTTCTTCCAGGGTTGAAGATGTAGTTTTGGTCTAGCAATAATTTGCAAATTTAACTTAAGCTTCCCGAAGTAATTTTCGAGGAGCTTTTTTTATGGAAAAAACTTTCAGGCTTCTATCTTTGCCAATATACCCTTCAGTTATAACAATGAATTCAACCAGCTATATTCTTGCCCGCACAAACTTTCCGCAAAAAAGCGTAGAAAATACACTGCAATTGTTGAAAGAAGACGCTACAATTCCTTTTATTTCAAGGTACCGCAAAGAAATGACCGGGAATTTGGATGAGGTGCAAATTGAACAAATAGTAAAACTTAAAGGCGAATTTGAGGAACTGGAGAAGCGAAAGAAAAGCATATTGAAGGCCATTTCTGAACAGGAGGCTCTAACTCCCGAACTGGAATCTAAAATTCTTGCTACAAGCGATCTTGTTCATCTCGAGGATCTTTATCTGCCTTACAAGAAAAAACGGAAAACCAGGGCCGATGCTGCACGGGAACTTGGGCTGGAGCCATTAGCGAAAATGCTCATGGCACAAAATTCCCCTAATATTGAAGCTGCGGCAGAAAGATTTACAGGGAAGGATGTTGCTTCCGCAGCCGATGCGCTTTCCGGAGCAAAGGACATTGTAGCGGAATGGATCAATGAGCATCAAGGTGTGAGAAACCAACTTCGGAAGATGTTTCTACAGAAGGCAATGATCTCTTCAAAAGTGATCAAAAAGAAGGTGGAAGAGGAGGAAGCACAGAAATTCCGGAATTATTTTGAATGGGAGGAAAAGCTGAAGTTTATTCCGTCTCACCGGTTACTAGCCATTCTTCGGGCCGAAAAAGAGGGTTTTGTCAGGGTAAAGGTGGAAGTGGAGCAGGAAGAGGCTTTTAGGGCGGTATCGGCAGCTATCCTAAAGCCGCAGCAAAACTCCTGTAAGCCTATTTTGGAGGAGGCTATTGAGGATGCTCTTAAAAGGCTTCTTTTTCCCGCACTTTCCAATGAAGTGCTAAGCATTGCAAAAGAAAAAGCAGATGAAGATGCGATTAAAGTCTTTGCCGATAACCTAAGGCAGTTATTGCTCGCACTTCCTTTGGGTTCAAAAAGAATTTTGGCGCTCGACCCGGGGTATAAATCGGGATGTAAGTTGGTCTGTCTGGATGAAAAAGGCGATTTGCAACATAATGAAACCATTTTTCCACATCCGCCACAAAAGGAAATTGCCATGGCTTCAAAAAAGGTAAAATCTTTGGTGAATTCTTACAATATAGAAGCCATTGCCATAGGAAACGGAACTGCCTCCCGTGAAACTGAATTTTTCATCAAGAACATACGCTTCGACCGGGATGTACAGGTGTTTATCGTCAATGAGGCCGGGGCCTCGGTATATTCCGCTTCAAAAATTGCCCGGGCCGAATTTCCCAATTTTGACGTCACTGTGAGAGGAGCTGTGTCAATTGGCCGCAGACTCGCAGATCCATTGGCCGAACTGGTGAAAATAGATGCTAAAGCAATAGGTGTTGGGCAGTACCAGCACGATGTAGATCAAACAAAGCTTAAGAATGAACTTGACCGCGTAGTGGAAAGTTGTGTGAATGCAATTGGAGTCAATCTTAATACGGCCAGTGCCTCTTTGTTAAGCTATGTTTCGGGCATTGGACCTGCTTTAGCTGAAAACATTACCAATTACCGAAGTGAAAATGGGGAGTTTTCCTCCCGAAAAGAATTGCTGAAAGTTCCCCGCCTGGGAGCCAAGGCTTTTGAACAGGCAGCTGGATTTCTCAAAGTGCCCAATTCTGAAAATCTTTTGGACAATTCGGCTGTACATCCTGAAAGTTATTCCATAGTAGAAAAAATGGCCGCCGATCTTAAGGTGGACCTGAAGGAGCTCATTGGTAACACAGCCCTGATATCAAAAATAACTCCTGAAAATTACATTTTTGACACTGTAGGTTTACCTACGATTAAAGATATCCTGCACGAACTTGAAAAACCCGGAGTAGATCCCCGCAAGTCGGCTAAGGTATTTGAATTTGACCCCAATATCAAAACAATTAAAGATCTCAAACCCGGGATGAAGCTGCCCGGGATCGTGAATAATATCACCAACTTTGGGTGTTTTGTAGATGTTGGAGTCAAAGAAAGCGGACTGGTCCATATCTCTAAGCTCAAAAATGATTTCGTAAGCGATGTGAATTCGGTAGTAAAACTGCATCAGCATGTACAGGTAACGGTGATGGAAGTAGATGAACAAAGAAAGCGGATACAACTTTCAATGATCGGTTAATTTGAAGTACGATAAGAGATCGAGGTAGTATTCTTCTAAATAAAGTTGTAGGCTTATCAACGAGTTATTTGGCTCCTGGAAGATTTTAGAAAAAAATTATTTTTTATAAACCAACTTCCCACTCTCAATTTTGGCCGGTTTTGTGTAAGGGTGCTCTGTAGTTTTGTTCTGTGCCATAATGTGGAAGACCTTCCAACCGTCAGCTTTTAATTGATCGGCTACCATAGATCGATGGCAGCTCCACCAAACTGCTTCCGAACACATGATGACAGTTCTTTTTTCAATAGCAATAGCTTTTAGTTCATCAACGGTAGACTTAAATTCAGGAGTTTCCATGTAATCAGCATATCCGCGGAAAGATGGATGTCGCCATACCTGGTTTACAGAATCCGGTTTTGCTTTTCGCCTTCCTCCAAGATTTTCAAAATGATGATATAAAATGTCATTTTTGGGAAGGGAGTCTGCAAGAGCTTCCTTGTTGAAATGGGGGTATTTCCTGGAGCCGGGATATCGACGAATGTCGACAACGGCCTCTATTTGATGAGCTTTTAACCATTCTATAAATTCCTCCAGCGGATGAGTGGAATGTCCTATTGTCCAAATATGATGTTGTGGTGGCATTTTTTAAATGTAGAGTTACGACGTTTGAAATAAATTCTTGCTTTTCGCTAATGATGAGATTCCTCAGTCGCAAAAAGCTCCTTCGGAATGACAAATTTTTTAGAACCCGCAATCCGCTCTTCAGAGAACAGTGAAAATTGGTGGTCCACAATACTTCAGCACACAACTTGCAAATTGAAATTCGCACCTCACAACCCGCAACAGCAAAAAGCCAACAGCTACAAGTTTTATAACTCTGTACTCCTAACTCTTAACTATATCTTCTATTATCATCTTCGCATGTACCCGTGAATTTTCTATAAACCATTTGTGGGTTTCCATACCCCCGCAAATGACTCCGGCGAGATAAATGCCTTTAACGTTGGATTCCATGGTTTCCTGATTGTACTGCGGAATTCTTTTTCCATCATTGGAAGTAGTAATTCCAATATTTTTAAGGAATTCAAAATTTGGACGGTAGCCGGTGAGGAGAAGTACCCAGTCATTTTCCAGTACCTGATCTCCTTCTTTTGAAGTAATTACTACCTCATCCTCTCTAATTTCTTTAATTTCGGCATTAAAAACAGCTTTAATACTGCCTTCATCTATACGGTTGTCGATATCGGGTTTAACCCAGTATTTTACACGTTCTCCAATTGCCGGGCCGCGCACAACCATGGTCACATCTCCACCTTTTCGATAGATTTCAAGTGCCGCATCAACTGCCGAGTTACTGGCGCCCACGACAATAGTTTTTTGGGTGGTATAAAAATGTGGATCTCTGTAATAGTGAGCTACTTTTGGTAAATCTTCACCCGGGATATTCAGGTAATTGGGGATGTCATAAAAACCTGTGGCAATAATGACATTTTTGGAGCGGTAGTGACCTTTAGAAGTAGTAATCCTGTGTAGATTATCTTCAGCTTCAATTTTTTTAACCTCCTCAAAAAGGTGAATTTTTAAATGATTTGAGGTGACAATTCTCCTGTAGTATTCAAGAGCTTCCTGTTTATGTGGCTTAGGATTGGTGCTTATAAAAGGTATCTCGTCAAGTTCCAGTTTTTCGGATGTGGAGAAAAACGTCATATTTGACGGGTAATTGTACAGTGAATTCACCAGCGTACCTTTCTCCAAAATGACATAGGAAAGACCTTTCTTTTTTGCTTCAAGAGCACAGGCTATGCCTATAGGTCCTCCGCCTACAATGACTATTTCAAATATTTCTTCCTGCTTACTGGTTGACAAGGGCCTTAAGTTCTTTTATGGTTTGTGTGGGATTTTCAGCTTTAAAGACAAAACTACCTGCGACTAATACATCTGCACCAGCTTCTATTAACTGAGCAGCATTTTTATTGGTCACCCCACCATCCACTTCTATTAAAGTGGGTGCATTGTTTCTTTCAATGATCTGCTTCAGTTTCTTCACCTTTTTAAAAGTATTTTCAATAAAACTCTGTCCCCCGAAGCCGGGATTTACGCTCATCATGCACACCAGGTCGATGTCCTGAATTACATCTTCAAGAAGATCGACAGGGGTATGAGGATTAATTGCTACTCCTGCCTTCATACCTTCAGCTTTGATGGCTTGTAGCGTTCTGTGCAGGTGAGTACAGGCCTCATAATGTACAGAGAGGATATTGGCACCCAGAGCAGCAAATTCTTTAATATATCTATCGGGATCCACGATCATAAGATGTACATCGATAGTCTTCTTTGCATGCTTCTGAATGGCGGCAAGTACGGGCATTCCATAAGAAATGTTTGGAACGAACACACCATCCATGATGTCAATGTGAAACCAGTCGGCTTCGCTGTTGTTGATCATCTCGATGTCGCGCTGGAGATTTCCGAAGTCGGCTGCCAGAACAGATGGGGCAATAAGTCTGTCTTTCATGAGGATTTTATTATTTGGCAAAAGTAACAAGAATTATGCTAAAAGACTTAACTGGTTGCAACCGAATTGCTGTAGGAGGAATTTTGTATCTTTAAATTTAAACACTCAACCAAAAAAGAAAATTATGGAAACAGAAGAAAAAAGTAATAAGCGCAACTACGGAAAAATGGGATGTTTTATTGCTGTTCTAATTCTTATAATAGTGGCTGTAGCTATTTATTCGGGGCTTATTAATTTTCCGGAGTTTTAAATATTAAATAGGGAAAAATATTAGAACATATTTTACTGCTTTCTATATTTAATGATTCAATTATTGACTAGCGAAGAGGCCCAAGTCCAAGTTATTTTTCTTATAGTCATAGTCGTTTTTAAAATAGGAATTTGTACAAAAAGATGAACCCCGGTAATCAGCCGGGGTTCTCATCAATCAATCAAAAAACGAACAGTAATCAACTGTTGCTTCTTTACCGGGTCTTATCCCAGGTATGTTTTTAAGATCTTGCTTCTGGAGGTGTGTTTCAACCTTCTAATAGCTTTTTCTTTAATTTGTCGTACTCTCTCTCTTGTTAGATCAAAAGTCTCGCCAATTTCTTCAAGAGTCATTGGATGCTGGTCTCCAAGTCCAAAATAAAGACGAATAACATCTGCTTCACGAGGAGTTAATGTTTCAAGGGCGCGCTCAATCTCTGTTCGAAGTGATTCATGTAGAAGTTCTCTATCTGGATTTGGAGATTCTCCTGAACGTAATACGTCATACAGGTTAGAATCTTCACCTTCTACAAGTGGAGCATCCATGGATACGTGACGGCCGGAGTTTTTCATTGACTCCTTTACGTCATTAATGGTCATGTCAAGTTCTTTTGCTATCTCCTCGGCACTTGGCGGACGCTCATGTGACTGCTCAAGGAAAGCAAAAGTTTTGTTGATCTTGTTTATAGAACCAATCTTGTTTAGTGGTAAACGCACAATACGTGATTGTTCTGCCAATGCCTGAAGAATAGACTGGCGAATCCACCAAACGGCATAGGAGATGAATTTGAAACCACGGGTTTCATCAAATCGTTTGGCAGCTTTAATTAATCCTAAATTTCCTTCGTTTATAAGGTCGGGAAGGGTCAATCCCTGGTTTTGATATTGTTTCGCTACAGAAACCACAAAACGAAGGTTCGCTTTGGTTAATTTCTCGAGAGCACGGTCATCACCCGCTTTAATTCGTTGCGCCAACTCCACCTCTTCATCTGCGGTGATCAGGTCAACTTTACCAATTTCTTGCAAATACTTATCCAGCGAAGCAGTCTCACGGTTTGTAACCTGCTTCGTAATTTTAAGTTGTCTCATCTAACGTCTCCTTGGATTTTTAATTATGAATAACTCTTGTAGTAGTTATACGTAAGAAGGGTTCAAAATGTTACAAGAATTAAAGATAATGAAATTTTTTTTTCTGTTTTAACTTTTTTGCGGGTTTTCCCTGCCACCAAATGAGGAAGCCGGTAATGGAGAGAAAGGGGCCGGATAGGCCAATCAAACAGTAGAGTATTTTTGTCCAGATGCCACCGTATTGGCCGAAATGTAAGGGGATTAAGGAGCTGGAAAATTTGGTAATAAGATCTGCTTCCTGGACACGTGTTACTCCTGTAATTTCTCCAGACCGGTGATCTGCTCTAATACTGTTGTAAAATTCGGAATAAAAGAATGCATCGTCATCAAACAAGCCGTAGACAGATAATTCTGCATCGGGCTTAAGAGGCAGGCGGATGTAAGTAGGAGTAAAATCTGGGTATTCAGAAGAGATTTGTGCTAACAATTTTCCCACCGGTGCATTGACAGCCGGAGTTTGGGGTGCAGCTGGTGGATTTAATCCGGAGGCAGCTACAGTCCAGGCGAGAAAAATTCCGGTTACGACCAGAAGCAGATTAAAGAGCAGGGCCCATGTGCCAACGATGCGGTGCAGTGAAGAATAGAGAGTCCGTCTTGTCTTTAGATTAAGGCGGGTACTGCACGTTATAGTTTTTAGAACGCTTTTTCTGTAAAGATAGATGCCGGTCAAAAGAGAAAATAAAAAAATGATCCCTATGATGAACACCAAAATTCTGCCTGCCGGTCCAACCTGGAAAGAATAGTGAAACTTAAGCAGCCAGCGAGTAAAAGTAGTGAGTTCATTGATCTCTTTAATGACTTCTCCTGTTGAAGGATGAACAAAAATAAAAAGTCTTTCTGTGGGCTTCCGAAGGTTAAAAATTAACGCTTCCTGCTCTTCAAAATGCATGAGACGGGTATCCCAACCGGGATATTCTTTTTGGGTCTCTTTAATTCCGCGGTCAATATTGAGACCCGAATAATTCTCTACTTCAATATATTCCTTCCATTGATACTCTTCTATGTCATGCTGAAAAACCAGAATAGCACCCGACAGGCCCATGAGCACTAGAAAAATTCCGGCGATGAGGCCGGCAAGAGAATGATATTTAAGAATTTTCCTGTTGTTCATATAAAAGAGGCAGCTATGATATTATCATAGCTGCCGGTTATTATTAGTTATAAATTGACCTTTAATGAAAGGTTAAGCCTGGAACCATTTCCTTTGATGTAATTGTCGGGTCTTGCATCCCACTGGGAGATTGGAAGATAATAGTCTTCGTTAAGTAAGTTTTGAACTCCAAGACTTAAAAGTGTATTTCCTGTCATATGGTAGTTGGCGGTTAGGTTCACCAGGTTGAAAGAATCTACCGGTCCCTGTCCATATACATATGTTCCGTTTGGTCGTGGGTCAAATTTCTTTCTGCTCCCGCTGTAAATGTGGGCCAGACGAAGGTTCATCTTGTTGAAAATGTTGTAGTTGAGATAAGAAGCCACTTTGACGGGTGGAATCCTATCCCCGTTCATCCAGAGGTCATAATCTCCACTATCTTCTGAATCCAGTTTTCCTTCTATGTAAGAAACTGAGGTTCCAAAAGTGAGATTTTGCAATAGTCTTGTGTCAAGAGCCAGTTCAAATCCGTATACTTTTTCTGGCTGCCGGGCAATCTGGAAGATCCCATCCACTTCCCGGTAAGTAGCTCCCAGTTCAGAAGTGCTTATAAAGTAAGCTCCGCTAAGGGAAGTATTTCCAATGTTGCTGTTAAATCCAATTTCGTAGTTATTGGCAATAACTGCTTCCGAAGAAATTTGTCCTACTGTATTTTCTGTAGCACTTCTAAGGGTACGGCCAAGATCGGCAATAGAAAAACTTTGAGAGAAACTTACAAAAGGCTTGAACAGCTCCCATTGATTATAACGAAGACCAGCATTAAAAGTAGTAGCGTCATATTTTAATTCCCCTCCTTCAACAGGAACATTTCCCTGGGGTGTGCCGCCGTTGGGCATAATAAAAATTGTAGTGTAATCTGGAATGTCGATATTGATATTCTCAAACCTAATGCCGGCCTTAAGAACAAAATCCTGGTAAACTGTCTTAACCTGTGCATAAGGCGCAAAATTTTTCATATCAACTTCCGGTACCCAAAGGCGTCCATCAACCAGGTGTTGAGAAGTTATATCGTTTAGAATATCGATCCCGTAAAGAATGTCACCTGAAAGATTTGAACCAAGAGCGTAAGGAGTCCTGAAATTCGCACGTATTCCCTTTTTATCAGACTCGATCATGGATTGTCCTCCTTCATACCCTGTTTCACTGTTAAAGAAGAATGGAGAATATCCATAAACGGTCTTGAAATCCTGAAAATAAAGATTTGCATTAAAATCGGTATCTCCAATAAGATCATATGAATTGTAAGTGAACTGGCCGTTATGGTTGTAGCGGTTTCCCTGGTCAACACCCAATACCTCACCAATTACTCCAATGGCAGGACGCTCTCCATAAATTCCCGGCTGGTTCACGTATTCTGTATCCTGATTACTGCTGAAGTAATTGTACATGAATTCCACAGAGTTATTATGGTCTATTTCATAATTAAGCTTTCCAAAGAAGTTGTATTGGTTGGTTTCTCCAAGACCATAGGAAGGGGAGACCACTTCCCCGTTGGCATCTCTAAAGATCCCGGTTTGGCCGAAGCTGGCGTTTGCCACATAACCAAGATCCCCCACCTGACCCGAGAAGGTTTGAGACAGTTTAGAACTAAGGGTGTGCTCGGTATTCACAAGAGAAATCCCGCTGCTAAGTTCGGTGGTACTCTCAATTTTTTCATAAGCTTTTGGAGTTTTTGTAATGTAATTAATAATACCACCATCGGCTCCATTTCCATATATGGCAGTAGCGCCTTTTATGATCTCGATCCTTTCAATGACATTTGGATCTATTGTGTTAACATCACGGCTTCCATTTCTAAGAGGGGTAGATTGGGGGATTCCATCAATAAGAACAAGCATTTTTCGACCTCTTAAGGTTTGGCCGGTGCTGCTGGTTTGGCTGGTACTTATTGCCAGGCCGGGAACTTCATTCATCACATCGGCAATGGAGTTGCTGGTAAGATTTAATCTTTCTATTTCACGGGAATTTAAAACCGAAACAGAAGAAGGTACTTCATCAAGGGTCTCTATTCTTCGGTTGGAAGTAATAACGATTTCTTCGAGGTTTTTGAGTTCTTCTTCAAGTGTGACGTTAAGGATTTTATTTTCTCCGGCTTCTAATTTCACCTTTCTTACGGTGGCATTAAACCCCGGGGAAGAAATATTTAGCAAGTACACTCCGGGAGCTATAGATTCAAATTTGTAGTTGCCATTTGCTCCTGCAGTGGCAACGAGATCAATTTTTTGAAAACTAAGGGTGGCGTAGGGAACTTCTTGATTTTGAGGGCCGGTGATTTTCCCGCTCAGGGTGGCATTTTGAGCCTGTGCCATCATACCGGTAACTATAAAACACAGAAGGTAAAGAATTCTCATTTGATGTTTATTTAGATTAATTTAAAATAATAACAAATGTAGATTCATTCTAAATAAAAACAAAGAAAGTAATAGTAAAAATCACCGGAAGTGCTTAAATCATTGAGGTTCAAGCAAAAAAATACCCTGCCGGAGGGCAGGGTATTTAAATTTATTAAAATTTCAGGAATTAATTCCTGTCATTTCTGTCTCTGTTTCCTCTGGGACGGTCATCACGGCCACGGTTATCGCGGTTGTCGCGTCTACCACTGTCACGATTATTATCTCTGTCACGTGGTGGTCTTGACTGGTATCCTTCAGGTTTTTCAAGAAGTGCTTTCCTGGAAACCTTAGGCTTTCTGGTCTTTGGATCAATTCCCAGGTATTTCACCTCAAAAACATCTCCCATGTTCACAACATCAGATACATTCTCGGTGCGTTCCCAAGCAAGTTCAGATACGTGAAGAAGAACTTCATTTCCTTTAGCCTGGGTATACTCAACCACGGCTCCAAAATCAAGCATCTTAACTACTTTCACTTCGTACACCTTTCCAACTTCAGGTTTAAAAGTAATAGCTTTAATTCTCTTTTTCACTTCGTCGATCATCTCCTGGTTTACCCCAAGGATCTCGATAACTCCCATTTCTTCGACTTCTTCGATAACAATGGTAGTACCTGTTTCCTTCTGCATTTCCTGGATCACTTTTCCACCAGGCCCAATAACAGCGCCAATGAACTCTCCGGGGATCTCCACTTTCTCCATCTTTGGAGCGTGAGCTTTTACAGATGCTTTTGGTTCTGCAATTGTTTCAGTCAGTTTATCAAGAATATGAAGTCTTCCTGCTCTTGCTTGCTTTAAAGCTTTTACAAGAATTTCGTATGCAAGACCTTTTACTTTAATATCCATTTGGCAGGCGGTGATACCATCGGCCGTTCCGGTTACTTTAAAGTCCATATCCCCCAGGTGATCTTCATCTCCAAGGATGTCTGAAAGCACAGCAAAACGTTCTCCGTCAGAAATTAATCCCATTGCAATACCCGAAACCGGTTTCTTCATTTGGATACCTGCATCCATCATTGCCATAGTTCCGGCACAAACCGTCGCCATAGAAGAAGATCCATTTGATTCCAATACTTCAGAAACAACTCTTACAGTGTACGGGCAGTCTTCAGGAATCATTCCTTTTAATGCTCTTTGAGCAAGGTTTCCATGACCAATCTCTCTACGGGAAGTACCGCGAATAGGGTAGGCCTCTCCTGTACTAAAAGGAGGGAAATTATAGTGTAAATAGAAAGTCTCCTCACCCTGGTGAGTAGGCATGTCTATCATATTTGCTTCTCTTGAAGTTCCAAGGGTCACTGTAGCAAGCGCCTGGGTTTCACCTCTTGTAAATAATGCCGATCCATGAACAGAAGGAAGGTAATCGATCTCACACCAGATAGGGCGAATCTCATCTGTCTTTCTTCCGTCAAGGCGTAAACCTTCAGCAAGAGTCAATTCTCTTACTGCTTCTTTTTCAACTTTATTGTAGTACTTTTTGATTAGGTCTTTTTTCTCTTCGAGTTCCTCTTCAGAAAACAAAGCATATACCTCATCTTTTACTGCTGAAAATGCATCGCTACGTTCGTGTTTACTGTGAGCACCTTTAGCAATGTCATACACCTTTTGGTACGCAGTCTCACGAACTTTGGCGTAAAGATCTTCATCAGATTCTGAAACAGCATATTCTCTCACCGGTTTTCTTCCGAAGGCATCGGCAAGATTATTTTGTGCTTCAATTTGTTTTTTGATGGCTTCATGAGCGAATTTAATGGCTTCTGCCATTTCTTCTTCGCTAATTTCTTTCATCTCACCTTCTACCATCATTACAGAATCGGCAGAGGCACCAATGATCATATCAATATCAGATTCTGCCAGTTGGCTGCGGCTTGGGTTGATCACGAACTCGCCATTGATCCTTCCCACACGTGCTTCTGAAATTGTGGTCTCAAAAGGAATATCTGAAAGCTGGATAGCTGCTGAAGCTGCCAAACCTGCAAGTGCATCGGGCATTACTTCCTCGTCATGAGACATCAACTGAATCATCACCTGAGTTTCATATCGGTAATCTGAAGGGAAAAGTGGGCGCAATACGCGGTCAACTATTCTCATTACAAGTACTTCCCCGTCGCTTGGACGAGCTTCTCTTTTGAAGAATCCACCTGGATATCTACCTGCAGCTGCAAATTTTTCCCGGTAATCTACTGTTAAGGGGAAAAAGTCTGCCGTGCTTTTGTTGTAGTTTGAAACGACAGTACAAAGTAACATTGCGTCTCCCATTTGCACTACAACAGAACCATGGGCCTGTTTTGCTAATTTTCCGGTCTCGAGAGAAATGGTTCTTCCATCTCCAAGTTCGATGACCTCTTTAAATGTCTTTGGAATCATAAATTTTTTTAATTCTACTCCTGCTCATTTGCAGGTTTGTTAAACAATGGTCTCCCGTTGAGTCTAAACGGGACGGGTTGTGTTGTTGTTGTGGGTTGTGAAGACCAATGAAAAACTACCTTTTGTTTTCTCACCTGCTAAGTCAGAAAAACTACAGGTGTCAAAAATGAGCTTTTATTACTGAATTTTTTCAGGTAAAAAATTACGTAGATTTTTTAAAGGAAAAGAAAAACCCGCACTAATTTTTTATAAAAACCACTTTTAAAGAAGAAATGGTATAAAAAAAGGGGCCGCAAGAGCCCCTTTTAATTATTTTCTTAATCCTAATTCTTTAACGATCGCACGATATCTTAAGATATCTTTCTTCATTAAATAATCAAGCAGGCTTCTTCTCTTACCTACTAACATTACAAGAGACCGCTCTGTATTAAAATCCTGACGATTGTTTTTTAAGTGCTGAGTCAAATGTTCAATACGGTGAGTGAACAGGGCGATTTGCCCTTCGGCAGAACCTGTGTCGTTCTTTCCTTTACCGTGTTTTGCAAAAAGTTCTTCTTTTGCGTCTTTAGTTAAATACATTCCAATATTAATTTTAATGATTTTTATGTATTGACAGTATTTCTGCCAGGGCGCAAATATAATATATTCTAAAATACTAGCTGTCTAAATTTTTACTTTTCTGAAGATCAGTCAGAAATGGTTTTTTTAAGCTCTAATTGGTTTATTTTGAATAAGGTCAAGGTATTGATTAACCTTGTTCTTTAGTTCAGATCTTTTTGTGATAAAGTCAAGAAAGCCATGTTCCAGAAGGAACTCAGACGTCTGAAAATCTTCCGGAAGATCTTTTCCGGTTGTATCCTTTACAACCCTTGGGCCTGCAAAGCCTATTAGTGCACCTGGTTCTGCGATGTTGATATCTCCTAACATTGCAAAAGAAGCCGTGGTACCACCTGTTGTAGGATCTGTACAAAGAGAGATATAAGGAATTTTAGCATCTGCCAGTTGTGCGAGTTTGGCCGAAGTTTTAGCCAGCTGCATAAGAGAATAAGCTGCTTCCATCATTCGTGCTCCTCCCGATTTCGAGATCACCATAAGCGGAATTTTATTTTCCAGTGCATGATCTGCTGCGCGGGAAATTTTTTCTCCTACTACAGATCCCATGGAACCCCCAATAAAGGCAAAATCCATACAAGCTACCACCAGGTCTTTTCCCTTTGATTTTCCAACCGCGGTTCTAACCGCATCTTTCAAACCGGTCTTTTCCTGTGCAGCTACAAGCCTGTCGGTGTATTTTTTCGTATCCTCAAAATCTAAAGGATCGCGAGAGGAGAGGTTCTTATCCAGTTCTGTATATTTATTATCATCAAAAAGGATCTTGAAATATTCGTTGCTGCCAATTCTTACGTGATAACCGTCTTCTGGGCTAACATAGAAATTCTTTTCCAGTTGCTCTGCATCTACGATCTTTCCGGTAGGGGATTTATACCATAAACCTTTTGGAACATCCTTTTTATCTTCGGTTGCAGTTTGTATTCCCTTTTGTGTTCTTCTAAACCAAGCCATGGTGAATGAGATTAAAAAGATATGGCCCGGGAAATTTCCAGGCCATATCTCCAATTAATTTAATTACAGGGTATTGATATTATTAAGGTCTTCAAAAGCCTTTTTTAAACGCTTCTTGAAAGTCAATTCTCCTTCACGAACCCATTTTCTTGGGTCGTAATGTTTTTTGTTTGGAGAATCTGCACCTTCGGGATTTCCAATCTGTGCTTTAAGGTATTCTCCTTTTTCGTTCATATAATCACGAATGCCTTCCATATAAGCATATTGAAGATCGGTATCGATGTTCATCTTGATCACACCGTAACCAATTGCTTCTCTAATTTCTTCAACTGTAGATCCACTTCCACCATGAAAAACGAAATCAATAGAGTTTTCTTCTACGCCGTATTTTTCAGAAATAAAATCCTGAGAATTTTTAAGAATTACCGGGGTTAACTTTACGTTTCCTGGTTTGTACACTCCGTGAACATTTCCAAAAGCTGCAGCAATGGTGAACTGGTCACTAACTTTGCTCAATTCTTCATAAGCATAAGCTACTTCGTCGGGCTGAGTGTAAAGTTTAGAGGAATCCACATCTGTATTGTCCACTCCGTCTTCTTCACCACCGGTCACTCCCAATTCAATTTCAAGGGTCATACCCATTTTGCTCATTCTTTCCAGGTACTTCTTACAGGTCTGGATGTTTTCTTCAAGTGGCTCTTCAGAAAGATCCAGCATGTGAGAGCTATAAAGTGGCTTTCCAAATTGTTCATAGTGCTTTTCACTTGCATCAAGCATTCCATCAACCCATCCGGTTAATTTTTTTGCGCAATGGTCTGTGTGAAGAATAACCGTTGCACCATAAGCTTCTGCCAGTTCATGAACATGTTTTGCGCCGGCAATAGCTCCTGCTATAGCTGCTTTTTCATCTTTGTTGGAAAGACCTTTTCCTGCATTAAATTGTGCTCCTCCATTGGAGAATTGTATGATAACGGGGGAATTTAATTCGGCTGCGGTTTCAAGTACAGCATTAATAGTGCTTGAACCTATTACATTGACAGCGGGAAGAGCGAAATTCTTTTTCTTGGCATATTTAAAAATTTCCTGAACCTCCTGGCCGGTGGCAACGCCGGGTTTAATATTATGACTCATAAGTATTATTTTTAGGTTAACAAAAATAAGAAAAATAGTCGGGTTAAAAAGGATAATTGATGCCTACATTGAATACAGCTTTGGAAAGATTGTAACCACTAAACCACCTGTTTCCGGGTTCAAGGGCAGGATTGTATGTTTTAAATCCAACATCAAACCTGAGGACAAAAAAGTCAAAGTCATATCGGAAACCTACACCTGTTCCCAAAGCAAGTTCTTCAAGATCGGAAAGGCTTGTAAAGGTAGAGGCTTCCTCTTCTACCACGTCAAAAACATTCCAGATATTTCCTGCATCGGCAAAAATAGCTCCATTGAGATTTCCAAAAAAGTTAAAGCGGTATTCGGCACTTAGGGCGATCTTTAAGTTGGCTTCGTTGAACTCATTGCGACCACCGCTGCTTCCAGGTCCCAGGGAATAAGGTTGCCAGGCACGGTTGTCGTTGGGCCCACCGGCGAAAAAAGATCTTATAAAAGGAATACTGTTAGAATTTCCATAAGGAACAGCAATTCCGCCAAAAGTACGAATAGCAAAAACATTTTCCCCGCCAAGATCCCAGTGTTTGATATAATCAATTTCGGTTTTCACATATTGAGAGAAATTAACTCCGAAGATGCTGTACCTGCCAGATTCATCTTTGTCTAATCCCGCCAGTTTTGAAGCTACAGACAAGATGTTACCAGCGGCTTCCAGTTTTACCCGGAGCCGGGAAAAATCTTCATCATAAATATTTTCCTTTTTATTAAGGATGTATGAGAAATTCGTGGCGTAAATGAGATTGTCTTCGGTAAGCCGGTTTTTTCTTTCCCTAAGATCGTTCAGGATCTCGTCTTGATTTACGGATAGTCCATCCACCTCTCCCAACCGGGCAGCACGAAGAAATCCATCGGCTCCTTCAGGAATTGAAAGAAATCGTTCACTCTGTTCATTTGTGGTGTAAAATTGTTCCGAGGCACTAATATCTTCAGAAGTAGCTATTTCATTAAGTTCAAGATAGGAGTTGCGGTAAACATTAAAATAATTATCTACATTGAGGTTACGCACATACTGCACATTCACCAGATCCATTAGGTGTGTGAGGTTGTCATTGGGCATCCAGCGATAATTCATTACGGCGGTAAGACTTTGCTTGTCCAGACCAATGTTGGTTTGGGTACTGGCACCTATTCCCAGAGTAGTAAAAGGATACATATATTTGGGAATAAACCTTTCTGTCGCAATTGGGAACAAGATGCGGGGGAGCGTGAGATCTACGTCTACACCAACTTCGGTAATATCAAAAAAGCGATCGGCATCATTTGCGGCATCTTTTGAAGAACCAATACTTCCGCGGCCGGCAATCTCCAAAATTTCGGCGCCTCTAAAAACATTCCGGATTAAGAGAGAACCTCCAAAACCAATTCCTATTTTCTGAATATTACTTTGGGAAATGTCAAACTCGAAACCAAGGGAATACTTTTGACGGGGTGTAAGAAAGATATTTGCAATAAGAGCATTTCCTGTGGTATCTGAAGGGTCTTCCATGTACTGGATATTTGGATACCTAAAGGTCCTTAGCTGGTTAAGGCGATTGTAGGTGAGCGTTCTGTTTGCATCTGAATATATAGTACCCGGTGTAATAAATATCGCATTGGTAAGAGCGCCAGGTTTAAATTGCAATTCGTCAAAACTATACAGGTTGTAGCCTTCATTCGAGGCAGTGTCTGTTATAGGTTCATTTCGGTTTTCATACCTGTAATCGGGAAAAATATTGACAGTGCTTATTTTATGAACTTTGTAAGGGATCCTGGTCTGCACGCCGTCAACCGTCGCTTCTCTATTTTGAATTATTAGTGCCGTATTAACCTTATGATCTGTATTAATTGTGTCTGCTTCAAAGCTAATGGACTCCTGCTCGAAGTGGTATAACCCATTATTGCGGTAAAGTCCGGTTAATCTTTCTCTTTCGGCACCATAATCCTGTGTTTCATATTGCATCCCGGGAACTATAAGTGAATTCTGCTTGTGAGCCTCATAAATGGAATCTGCTACAATAGAAGCGATTCTTGGGGTGATAGAGTCAACAATGTAAGGTTCATTTGGAGTGACGAAATATTTAACTTTCGCTCGTTTTTCTTTGGTGGGAATGATCTCATAACCTGTCTCTGCATTGAACCAGCCATTGTTCCAGTACCAGGCCTTTAGTCTTTCTGCCGATCTTTGAGTAAGGCCTTCACTCACAACTGCAGGTGGTTCTCCAACATTTTTGATCCATTCATTTATGTTGACGTATATATTTCCAAGCCTCACTACCTGTTTTTCTGAAAGAATATCAGCTAATCTTTCTGCTCGTTTAGGTTTTTTCTGAAGCCAATTCAAATAGGTGGTATCGGGATTGGGATTAGCTAAGTTGTAGAGATACAGCTGTATGGGAAGGCCCAAAAAGGTTTTATTCGGTTCCTGGTAGAGCTGATCATATATGGTGTTTGTTGAGATTTCCTCTCCGTCTACATAAATGGTGTTCTTTGTTAATAGTCTTTGTCCATCTTCAACTCTTTTTACAGCGTTACAGGAAGAAAGAAATAAAGCAATTAAAAGAATTAATGATATTTTTGCCTGGAATTGTCTCAAGTAGCCTATTTAATGTGCTCAAAAATACAACTTTGGTATGTTTAGCAAAAGCCAAATTAAACTTATAAAAAGCCTGTTCCAAAAAAAGTTTAGGAACCAACATCGTCTGTTTTTAATAGAGGGGAAAAAAGGCATTTTTGAGCTTCTTGATTCTTCTCTTGAGCTTCATTCTCTTTATACTGTTGAAGATATTTTCAATGCTTCGGAAGAAAAGATCAATCTTATTTCTGAAACCGATCTAAAAAAGATTAGCAACCTGCATACTCCCCAAACTGCATTGGCTATTTTTCATATGCCTGAAGTAACGCAACCTAAAATAAATGGTTTGCAGGTGGTGCTGGATGAAGTGCAGGATCCAGGAAATTTGGGAACAATAATTCGCTTGTGCGACTGGTTTGGAGTTGAAGATTTAATTTGTTCCCCGGGCACTGTTGATTGCTACAATCCTAAAGTGGTACAGGCTACAATGGGTTCAATTTCAAGGGTGAAGATCCATTACCTTGGTATCACCGAGTATCTGACTATAGCTAAGGAAAAAACTCCGGTCTACGGCACATTTTTGGAAGGTGAAAATGTTTATACCCAAACTCTGTCTCCTGAAGGAATCATTGTTTTGGGCAACGAAGCCAATGGTATCTCTTCACAAGTTGAACAGCTTATTTCCAAAAAACTTCTTATTCCGAAGTTCGGAAATTCTCAGAAAACAGAAAGCCTTAACGTCGCCACAGCGGCTGCGATCTTTTTAAGTGAATTCAGCCGAAGAAAAATTACTGGAAAGTAAAGTTGATAAAGATAGCTCGCGAAGACATTTTTTCTACGTTACGGGTGTATAAACTGTTGGGGTTGTCATCTCTTACCAATTCATCATTTATGGCAAAAACACCTCTAATGGAAGGAGTGAATTTGAAATAATAAAGGTAAAGATCAATTCCCAAACCTATTTCATAGTAAAAATTATTGGTGGTCATTCGAAATTGTCCATCCTCGTTGTCTTCTGGATTATTTTCGTTGCTGGACAGGTTAATTGATGTAGAAACTCCTCCTACCACAAAAGGTTTGAAGTTGTTGATTCGGGTTGTAGAGAACTTCAGCAAAAGCGGAATATGAACAAAGGTGGAATTAATTTCTCTAAAAGTTCCCGCATCTGCTTTTGTTAATTGGAAGTTGATTCTATTAAAAGAAACTCCCGGCTCGAGACGTAAGTCAAGATGGTCGCTTAGCCTCATATTTCCAATCAAACCCACATTAAAACCTATAGTCCTGTCAACAGAATAATCTTTTCCAAGAGAGGCACCTTCTATATAATTTTTATAATCAAAATCAAAATCATAGGTGTTGAACCCCAGGAAATATCCATAGGAGAAACGCTGCTTATCAAAATTGGGGTTATTGATAACGTCTTCTCCCGAAAAGATCTGTGCGCGGGCAGGCAAAGCGCCAAATACAATAAGGGCCAGGATTAAATACTTCTTCATAAGCTTATTTTGATGCCGAATAAATTGTCGCCACTCCCATAGTTTGGGGATGATGCCGTACATCTATAAACCCGGTTTCTCTCAAAATATTGTTGAGTTTTTCACCATAAGGGAAAGCTGCAGCACTTTCACTCAGGTAGCTGTAGGCTACCTTGTCTTTGGAAAACATTTTTCCTATTAAAGGAAGTAAGTTCTTCGTATAAAAATTATATCCCTGTTTAAATGGGAATTTAGTAGGAACAGAGGTCTCTAAAATGACAAATATTCCTCCTTTTTTCAGAACCCGAAAAATTTCGGATAAGCCTTTTTCAAGATTTTCAAAGTTCCTTACTCCAAAGGCGACTGTTATTGCATCAAAGCTGTTATCTTCAAAGGGCAGGGCTTCAGAATCTCCCTGTATCATTTCAATTTTTCCTGTTAGCTTCTCGTCTGCTATCTTTTCCCTTCCCACAGCTAGCATTCCTTCAGAAAGATCAAGACCTACAATTCTTTTAGCGCCGGTTTTTGCAAGGCTTATTGCAAGATCCCCGGTCCCTGTAGCAATGTCTAGTACAGATTCGGGATTGGTTGCAGAAACCATTTCGATTACCTTTTTGCGCCACTTTACATCAATTCCAAAAGAGATCACCCTGTTGAGACCATCATAGTTTGTAGAGATGGTATCAAACATTTGCTCTACCTGTTTCTTTTTGTTGAGATTGGAATCTTTATATGGTGTCACATTCTTGCTCATTCGGAAAAATTTTCGCCAAAGATACGAGTTTATCTACCAAATGCTGAGGCTGTAAACCAAATACTTGAGTGGTATTTTATTTTGGTTGAGTGAAATACCTTAGCTTTGTGCCTCTTGAACTTATTCGTTCCTTATGAAAATAATCATTGCCGGTGCCGGTGAGGTAGGATTCCATTTAGCGAAATTGTTATCATATGAGTCACAGGACATCACTCTTATCGATGTTAATCGTGAAAATCTTATTTATGCCGATGCTCATCTCGATATTCGTACTCTTAGGGGGGATGCCACATCAATTTCTGTCCTTAAGGATGCACAAGTCAAAGATGTGGACCTGCTTATAGGGGTTACAAGCAGCGAAACTACCAATATCACTGTTTGTGTTCTTGCGAAGCAAATGGGTGCTAAACGTACCATTGCCAGGATCGCCAATCAGGAGTTCCTGGAAAATAAAGAGGAAATTGGGTTTACTCAATTTGGAATTGATGAGCTAATTTCTCCCGAAGCTCTGGCTGTAAAGGAAATAGAACTATTGCTTAACCAGTCTGCTTTTAACGACAGCTACGAATTTGAAGACGGAGCTCTAACCATGGTTGGACTCACCCTGCCGGAAAGTGCCGCTTTTATAGGAAAATCGGTGAAGGAGACTGCCAATATATTTCCGGGAATTCATTTTATGCCTATTGCCCTGCGTAGGAGGGATACTATTGAAACACACATTCCTCGTGGTAACACGACATTTAGAGAAGGAGACCAGGTCTATTTTGTTACTACAAAGGGAGGAGTAAATGATCTCTACAAACTTACCGGGAAAAAACGACAGAACATGAAAAATGTCATGATCCTGGGGGGAAGTAAAATTGGCCGTAAAGCTTCAATGGACCTGTGTAAAAAGAAGATGAACGTTAAACTCATAGAGAGTGATAAGGACACAGCTTTTGATCTTGCCGATGAACTTCCAAAGGCATTGATCATACATGGAGATGGGCGTAATGTTGAATTACTTGAAGAAGAAAGTATTCAGGATATGGATGCATTTATCGCAGTAACAGGAAATTCTGAAACAAATATTATGACGTGCCTGGTGGCTAAGTCAAAAAATGTAAAGCGAACAATAGCTTTGGTTGAAAATATGGATTACTTCCAGCTAAGCCATTCTATAGGTATTGATACCCTGATAAATAAAAAGCTTTTGGCAGCCAGTAATATTTTTCGATATATTAGAAAAGGAGAGGTTGTAGCCATGACGCGACTTAGCAATATGGATGCCGAGCTTCTTGAATTTATAGTAAAGCCAACCTCAAAAGTCTCCAACAAAAAGATTGTTGACCTTGATTTTCCAAGATCGGCAATTATTGGAGGAGTGATAAGGGATGGAATTGGAGTAATTGCACTGGGGAACTTTAAAATTCTACCCGGGGACCGAATTGTAATTTGTTGCTTACCTCATGCCATCCAAAAGGTTGAAAAACTTTTCTTGTAATGCCAAGACTTAATAAGCCTATTATTACTCATATTATGGGTGTGCTCCTGGTTTGTAACGGGGGCTTTATGCTTACTGCCTCGGGAGTGAGTTTTTATTATGAAGATGGAGTTGCCCTGGAAATCTTTATAGCAGCTCTTTTAACTATGGGCGTAGGAGGCCTAGCCATGTTGCTTACCCGGGGACATACCCGGGAAGTCAAAAAAAGAGATGGTTACTTAATTGTGACTCTTGGCTGGATCTTCATGGCGCTTAGCGGAACTTTGCCTTACGTGCTGAGTGGCGGGATACCCTCCTTTACAAATGCCTTTTTTGAGACTATGTCTGGTTATACCACGACGGGAGCGTCCATTCTTAACGATATTGAATCTGTTCCCGAAGGTTTGCTTTTCTGGCGGAGTCTCACGCACTGGATAGGGGGGATGGGAATTATTGTTTTGGCTATTGCTATCCTGCCGCTCCTGGGAATTGGAGGGATGCAGTTATTTGCTGCGGAAGCTCCCGGCCCAAGTGCCGATAAGCTCAAGCCTAGAATCACAGATACTGCAAAAAGACTCTGGTTCATATATGTTGGGCTTACCTTAGCTGAAACTGTTCTCCTTTACATTGCCGGGATGGGGCTCTTTGATGCTGTAAACCATTCTTTGAGCACATTGTCTACAGGTGGATTTTCAACCAAAAATGCAAGTCTTGCATACTGGAATGATAACCCTCTGGTGCAATACATTGTTAGCCTCTTCATGTTCCTCGCAGGGACGAATTTTGTGATTAGCTATTTTGGGTTCAAAGGTAATTTTGGGAAAGTCTTTCGGGATGAAGAATTTAAATGGTATTCTTATTTTGTGCTGGGTTTCACAATAATCGCTGCCCTTATTATCTTTTTTAAAGCCGATCCTTCAATTTCATCGGTGGAACATCCAATGGTCCTTGGTGAATTTGAGAGTGCCTTTAGGCATGCCTTGTTTCAGGTTCTTGCAATCGTCACAACTACAGGATTTGTAACCGCAGATTACACCATGTGGACCACTTTCCTAACCGTCTTTTTCTTCGGAATGTTCTTCCTGGGAGGATCAGCGGGTTCTACAGCGGGGGGTGTGAAGGTGATGCGACATGTGATCATGATTAGGAATGGACTTATTGAGTTTAAGAGAACCCTGCACCCTAATGCGGTACTGCCTGTTCATTACAATGGCAAAAGCATTAGTAAAAAAATCGTATTTAATATTTTGGGCTTCTTCATTCTTTACATGCTATCTTTTATTATTGGAGCTGTTGTTCTGGCCGCAATGGGGCTGGATTTTGAAACTGCCATTGGGGGAGCAGCTTCTTCCTTAGGAAATATTGGTCCCGCTTTTGGGGATCTCGGTCCTGTAAATAATTTTGATTCCTTACCTCCGCAGGGTAAATGGTGGTGTGCTTTTCTCATGTTGATAGGAAGGCTTGAACTGTTTACGGTACTTATTTTACTCACACCTTTCTTCTGGAGAAACAGGTAATTTTAGTGATCAGTGATCAGTGCCCAGGGTTTAGTTTTCAGGTTGATTTTACCCGATTTTAGTGAGAGGTCTGGAGGGTAAATGGTTGTCTGGATAGTCATTTCCCGAAGGCCCAAAAAACTTTTTAAAAGTGATATTTACAGGATTTATAATAAGGTGATTTTGTTATAAAAAAAATCCCCACTTCTTAAGTAGGGATTTTCCATAAATTTTTTTTAATCAATTATGCTTCAGAAAGGGCATTTTTGATGCGCTTCATTGCTTCTTCTATTTCAGTTTCACTGGCAGCATAGGAAAGTCTTATACAATTTGGGCTTCCGAAGGCATCTCCTGTAACCGTAGCCACTAGAGCCCTTTCCAGAAGGAACATAGAAAAATCTGTCGCATCTTTTATTTCATAGTCATTGAGGGTTTTTCCGAAGAAATAGGAGACATCGGGAAATACATAAAATGCACCTTCGGGCTCTGTAATTGTAAAGCCGGGAATATCTGAAAGCAGGTCAATGATCAATTTTCTGCGACTTTTAAACCTGTCGATCATATACTGGATCTTGCTCACAGGAGCTTCCAAAGCAGTAATAACGGCTCGTTGAGCAATACAGTTGGCTCCGCTGGTGATTTGGCCCTGCATTTTGTTACATGCCCTTGCAATTTCTGCAGGAGCACCTATATAACCAATTCTCCACCCTGTCATTGCAAAAGCTTTTGACACACCATTAACCGTAACAACGCGGTCATACATGTCTTCGAACTGAGCCATGGAAGCATGTTCTCCCACAAAATTAATATGCTCGTAGATCTCATCACTCACAACAATGATATTTGGATGTTTTACCAGAACATCTGCCAAAGCCCGGAGTTCATCTTTGCTATATACCATTCCGCTTGGATTGGAAGGAGAGCTGTACCAAAGCATCTTAGTCTTAGGAGTAATAGCAGCTTCCAACTGTTGAGGTGTCATTTTAAAATCTGATTCTACTGAAGTAGGTACTTCTACCGGAACTCCTTCAGCCAGCTTTACAATTTCGGCATAACTTACCCAATATGGGCAGGGGAGGATCACCTCATCGCCGGGATTAAGCATGACCATGGCCACATTGGCCAAGGACTGCTTTGCCCCTGTAGAAACAACTATTTGAGACCTGTCGTAAGTTAAGCCGTTATCTCTCTTGAATTTGTTGATAATAGCATCCTTAAGTTCCACGTAACCGTCAACCGGAGTATAGGAGTTATAATTATCATTAATAGCCTGTATTGCGGCTTCCTTTATAAAATCGGGAGTATTAAAATCGGGTTCTCCCAGGCTTAGGCCTATAATGTCTTTTCCTTCTGCCTTTAACTCTCTGGTCTTGGCTGCCATGGCCAGGGTTTGAGAGGTGGACATGTTGTTAATGCGGTCAGATAATTGGTACATGCGAAAGAGGTTGATTTTTATGCTGAAACTGCGGGCTTCATTCCCATTTCCTTCAGGTGACGGAAATGTGCGGCAATTGCAGCTCTGGTTGTTTTGTACTCGTTATACGGAAGCTCACATTCTTTTGCTGTTTCCTTCACAATTTTCGACAGCTTATTGTAATGAATGTGGCTTATATTTGGAAAAATATGATGTTCTACCTGGTGGTTCAGCCCGCCGGTAAACCAGTTAATAATTCTGTTCCTGGTTGCGAAGTTAACAGTAGTAAACAGTTGATGGATTGCCCAGGTGTTTTTCATGGAACCTGTATCATCTGGCAAAGGCATATCTGTCTTTTCAACTACGTGGGCAAGTTGGAATACCACACTAAGAATGAGACCTGCAGTGTAATGCATAATAAAGAAGCCTATGAGAATCTTCCACCAGGCGATCGAAAGGATCAACATAGGAATAACGATCCAGATGGACACATAAATTAATTTAGTAACGGCCAATATACTCCATTGCTTCACCGGATTGGGCATTTTGCCATAGGAGAGCTGTCTTGATAAATAATTTTTAGTCTGTTTAAAATCGGTAGTAAGAGCCCAGTTAAAAGTAAGGAGTCCGTACAAAAATATGGAGTAATACTGCTGAAACCTGTGGAAGCTTTGCCATTTTGAATGTTTACTGAAGCGAATAATCCTTCCGGCATCGAGATCTTCATCGTGGCCGTGAATATTGGTGTAAGTGTGATGCAGCACATTGTGCTGTACCTGCCAGTTGTAAACATTTCCTGCGAGGACATATATGGTGCCGCCCATGAGATTATTGACCCATTTTTTGGAGGAGTAGGAACCGTGATTCCCATCGTGCATGATATTCATTCCTACCCCAGCCATCCCAACTCCCATCACTACCGTTAGTAGTAACATCCACCACTGGGAGATATCAAGAGTAAGAATAAGAAAATATGGGGTTAAGAAAAGGGAAAACATGACGATAGCTTTAAGGTGAAGCTTCCAATTTCCGGTTTTTGAAAGGTTGTTCTCTTTAAAATAAGCGTTTACCCTGCTATTAAGGGTTCGGAAGAATTTTGCTGAATCTGTCCGGGAAAATCGTACTGTAGGTGTATTCATTAAAAAATATATATGTAAATGACAAAGGTATAAGATTATTATTCTTTGTGAGTATACCTGCTCACAAATAACTGTTTTAAATTAATTACTTTTGCTGAAAAATAAGAAGTTTGGAGCTAGTCGAAAAATATTTTCCCAATCTATCAGAAGATCAGAAGAATAAGTTTTTTAAACTGCAGGAATTGTACCACGATTGGAATTTGAAAATAAATGTAGTTTCCAGAAAGGATATTGATGAGCTGTACCTGCGCCATGTGCTCCATTCCCTTGGTATAGCAAAAGTGCAAAACTTCCTGCCCGGAGCTTCCATCCTTGATGTAGGTACCGGTGGAGGTTTTCCGGGAATTCCCTTAGCGATTCTATACCCTGAGACAAATTTTCACCTGGTGGACAGCATTGGCAAAAAGATCAAGGTGGTTAATGAAGTGGTTGAAGGACTTGGTTTAAAAAATGTTCATACCACGAATGCCAGAGTGGAAGAGGTTCCCGGGCATTACGATTTTATCGTGAGCCGTGCTGTGGCTGTGATGCCAACATTTATGCACTGGATAAAAGGGAAAATAGCTAAAGAAAGCAGGCACGAACTGAAAAATGGAATTCTTTACCTGAAAGGAGGTGATCTTTCTGAAGAGCTTGCTGATTACAGAACGGCTGTAATTTATGATCTGCAGGATTTCTTTGAAGAGGAATTTTATGAAACCAAGAAGGTGGTCTATTTACCGCTGAAATATAAAAAATAAGCAGGCTCAAAAATGGCATTTTTGAGCCTGCTTATTCGTGACCGTTTTTTTAGTCTACCAGAAACTTCATTGTTAATGTTGATTCTTCTGTAGTCACCCTTAGGAAATACATGCCCTTACTTGTGACTGAAACGGGAAGTTCGGTTACAGCTTTAACTTCTGAATTGTTATAAGAATGAATTTCCTGTCCAAAAGAATTGTATAGGATTATATTTTTTACAGGTACTAACTCCGGATTCCTTAGCACTATTTCTTTGTTCTTCGAGGAGTACTGCAAATCAAAACCGGGAGGGATGGGTAAAGGCTCTTCTGGCTCTTCAATTACAACATCTCCGTCCCCATCACCAGCTCCTGGATCTACAGGTTCTTCGTTATTGCTAAACACAATGGCATAACGGTCATGGATATCACCTTTTTCTACCTTTGCAGTAAAAACCGATTCCTGTAGGTTATGATAAGTATCCTCCTTAATATCCTTCACAAAAATCTTGAAATCCCCATCGATATTTTCAAGGTCGTCAATACGTATTATGAATTTGCCGCCTTCGGCTGTTTTAATTCCTAGTGGTAGAATACGATCTGAATTAAAATCGGGCACCCCCTGAATAACAAGTTTAGAATCTCCCATAAGCCAATACATATCTTCGGAAATGTTATCGATAAGTGGAGCATCAAAACCAAGATCAAACCCTTCAGTGGAACGGCTATCGGCAGTAACCAGAATTTGTCTGTGATATTCTGCTGGAGATTGAAATTTGATCCAGATCTTTCTCTGCTGTTCTTCTTTATTTTTAGTAGAGGAAGAACTATTTAATGTCTTCTTGTTAGCAGAAAAGAAAACAACGTCATCCCTTCCGTCAGTTTGATCAATTCCTTCTCTTTTATAAATGCGCTGTTGATTACTGAAAGTAATTTTGTCTCCGCCTGTGGAAATAATTTCGTCTCCATTATTTTCTATTACTGTATTTATAAAAAATCCTTGTCCTACAGGAATATAATCTCCTGGCCGGGCACTTCCTGTCCTGGAGGGGTCGCTATTATCAATGCGACTGTCCACTGACGAAGCAGGTTCAATGGAACCAGAGAGATTATAAACTGCATATCCGCCAATGTAATGCTGGAGATAATGATCTGTTTTGGCGAAGTGATCCCAAAAATAAAGGGTTCCATTAAAGGAGCTGCTGGCGTTGTTACCCGAAACTATGTTGTCAGTAATAAAAGTATCGGCATCAATGGACGAAGGATAAGGGTTACCTATTAAATAGTTCTCTCCTTCTGAAGTCTCATTGATTTGAAGTTCAATCGTTCCATTATTTGGAAGGCCAACAAAAGTATAATTTTGAAGTGCATCATTGCTCGCATGACCTGATGTTCCTTTCATGCTATAACCTTCGCCAACTGCCAGACTACCAGTGCTGCCAACATGTTGCCAGGAAGAATATTTACCTGCAGTTCCATTGAATTTATGCAACCAGTAATTGCTTACTCTACGCGGATTGGTAAAAGGTCCATCGGCAAAGTGGTATTGACTGCCGAAGGTAAGGTCTCTAAAAGTGGTAATGGTACCGTCCTTCATTGTGCCTTTTACAGTGAAATTAGAATTAAGCCCGGCACTTACAGGGGAGGTCCAATAGTTATAGGTGAAACTACTTGCCGTTCCCTGTTGATCTCTTTCGAGATATCCTGAACTTGAAGAAGCTAGGATACTTCCCTCTGTTTGGAGCAGCTGAGATTCTCCAACCAGGTCAATTACTCCATTCAATTTGAGGTAATGAGTAACGGTAAGACTCTGACCCGAATTCGATTCATTTTGAGGACCTGAAGGATTGGCTATCGTCAATCTTCCTGCTTCAGATCGCAGACCTAAAACCGTTATGTCTTTAGCATGTGAAGTTATATTGTGATTGGTTACCACGATATTCCAGTCTATAAAGGTATCTCCATCAATTCCTGTACTATTAGGGTAGTCCCAAACAGCAGGTCTTAACCAGGTGTCATCTGCAGTCCATACGCCGTTTCTTGCTGAAAGATAGGGTAGGGGTGCGGTGTTTTGCTGAAGGGTGGTAATATTTACCATTTTCCCATCATATGCACCCGGACCTTTGTCTTTGGTGGTTCCGTTAGTTATTTCACTTGTAATAAGAGGATAATAAGCGAGGATATCCTGTGTATAATTCAAGGTCCCTGGAGCTGCCAGTGGCAAAGCAGTACCCTCCAAAGGAATGCTTCCAACCTTTAGTCTCTGGTTCATAAGGAATCGAACCTGATCTTTAGTCAGCGCTTTTTTCCAAATTCTTACTTCCTCTATCCATCCATGAAAGTAATTTTCGGGCTGTGCATTTGCCGAATTATAGGCAGCGCCAATAATAAATGGGAAGGTGGATGCCGATGGAGTACCAGGGATGCCTGATGCCACCTTTATTCCATCAACATATAGGCCTTCATTATCACCTCCTGTTATTACTGCAATGTGGTACCACCTGTCGGTTCCAATGGGATGTTGGGAAGAAATAGAATTTCCGTTCCAGCGGAATTTCGGGATATCGTTTTCCACAATGAGGTCAAATCCTCCTGAATTAATTGAAGAATTATCCCTTTTTGAGAACACTGTCTTTTTACCCGCAGTTTTATTTGCATCCTGTTTTACCCATGATTCTATTGTAAAAGAGGAAGGTAAATTAAATTTGTCCCCAATTACTACATGGTCATTCACACCATCAAAGTCCAGAGTGCTACAGTTTGTAAAAGAAATTTTAACATCATCTGATGTGCCGCAAGGAACAGACCATCTGAGTGTATAAGTTCCTGTGCTTCCCGAAAAGGCCGAATGAGGGTTATTTACATCAGTAATTTCACCACCAGATGGACCGTTTACAATGGTCCAGGATCCTACGGGAGTCGGTTCTCCTTCTGCAACTTCAGGATTAAAGACTGCGGCCAGATAAGTTCTGAAGTTTCCACATTCCAAAATCTGATCGGGTCCTGCGTTGGCAATTAGTTCTGCAGGTTGAGTGATGGTAACCGTTAGAGATTCTTCACAGCCATTTGCGTCCCTTACAGTAACTACATGATCTCCTGCTTCTAAATTAGTTGCGGTAGATGTAGTTTGTCCATTATCCCAAACATAAATATATTTTTCATTTGTAGAAGCCTCTGTTCCTCCTGTGGCTATTACTGTCGCAGATCCATCCGTTCCACCGAAACATGTTACATTAGTGGATGAGTACAAATCAATTTCAAGCGGATCCTGCGGCTGAAGAATTTCAATTTCTGTTGTGGTATAAATGGTCTCACCGTCAGATATAACCACTTTATATCTACCGGCAAGAAGTTCAGTAAAAGTACTGGAATCTTGAAATTGTTTTATCGTGTTACCATTAACAGCCGAAATAAGTTTATATGTATAATTACCGGTTCCTCCTGAAGCTCTCGAATTAATAATTCCATTCTCTCCCCCATAACATAGAAGAGCATTTGGAAATGCTACTCCAAACAAAGGAGAAGTAACTGTTGCTTCATTATTTGTAGAGTAACATTTCGGATTATTACCAATTCCCTGGGTTGTTCCACATTTCCGGTTTTTATTAACCTGAAAGGTCAGATAAATTCCTTCAACTTTGACAATGTCTCCGCAATTATAGTCTATGGCAAATGTTTGAGCGACATCGGGAATATATTCCTCATCATAGAAACAATCCTTAACTCTGTAATTTGTAATTGTATTGGTTTGTATGTTCTCTACCGAATAAATCAGTTCAATTTGAAGACTATAACGTTGAGGTTCGGTAGGGAAATTAATGTAAATATACTTTTGACCAATAGTAGTGCAATTTTCAGAAGTTATTTTCTCGGGATTTCCATTGTTGTCAATTTCTGCTCCTCCAATAAAATAGCTGTCCAAGCCGAGATCACTTGAACCACAATCGTCAGAAAAACATCCTCCAACATACTGAATTAAAGATTGCTGAAATTCTCTTCCTTTGGCATCTTTTACTTTTAAGGTAATAAGTTTGTCCCCAATGTTTCCGTAGGTAACTCTGTGAGTTCCAGGTCCAGTAGCTGTGGCCGGGTTAGCGTTTTCTCCGAACTCCCAGCTATAGGTATAGGGGGCAGTACCTCCTATGGCATTTTTCCCTTCTACTTCAAAATATGAGGTACGGATAGTATTATCATCTTCACAAATAGAGACAGGAATTATATTTGCAAATAGTGCATCCACTACTTCCACTGTACCCGTGGCGGAACATCCGTTAGCATCGGTAACAGTAACTGAATATGTCCCTGCCAAAAGATTAGTTGCTGTTTGGCCGGTTTGATTGTTGGAATCATTCCATTGATATGTATAATTTGGTGTTCCTCCAATGATTTGAACCGTTGCAGTACCTGTGGCTGAACCATAAGAAGTGGTTTCAGTGGTGAGAAATCCATTAATATTGAGTTCGGTCGGTTGGGACACTGTTACATTTCTTTCCGCTACACAACCATTGGCGTCTGTTACTGTTAAAGTATGAGTGCCCGGTGAAAGTCCTGTAGCCGTTTGAGTTGTTTGTCCGTTACTCCATCTAAAGGTGTAACCGGGTGTTCCTCCAATTGCTTCTGCGTAGGCAGTGCCATTGTTTTCCCCAAAACAGCCAGAAGTGGTTTTCGGGTTTACAATTTCAACAAAAGCATCTGGTTCGGTTATGGTAATTTCTATTGTTTCAGTTTCACAGCCGTTGGCATCAGATGCCCTTACAGAATAATTTCCTGCAGGAAGATCCGTTTTAGTGTCTCCGGCACCTAAACTTCCCCAGTCATAACTGAAGGGAGCAACTCCTCCTGAAGCTTCTACAGTTATAGCCCCGGTTGCATTTCCGTTACACAAAACATGGGTGACATTTAAAGGTTCAATTTTTACCGGGTCAATTGTAACACTTTGTGCAACCTCTGTTTTGTTTCCTGCCATATCTGTAAAAATCCAGGTGATTTCTCCGGATGTTGTAAAGGTGGTCGACTGCGTAGTAGTTGCAGTTATCTGGTTATCACAGTTGTCAATGGTCGTAGGAGCCTCAACTGTATATTCACACCCCCAAAGGATATCCTCTAGCTGGGGAACATTGGGAGCTTCGTTATCTTCTACAGTGATTGTTTGAACAACAGGATCTGCAGCATTTCCAGCAGCGTCGCTTACTGTCCACTCAACTGTAGTTATGCCTACGGGATATGTGGCGTTTAGAGGCTGGCCATCACTTCTCACTCCAACAGGATTTCCAACACTACAATTATCTGTAGCAGTAGCTTGTACTCCGGAAACTCCTGCATAGCATTGGCCGGTTATGTTAGAAATAGTGATATCTGCACCAGCAGTTATGACAGGTTTTATATTGTCGTCAACAGTTATAGTTTGGACAACATCAATTGAATTTCCTGCCTGATCTTTGACGCTATAGGTTCTTGTAATGACTTCTGGATTGGATTGTCCATTGCTTGAATCAGAAACGAAAGTCACGGTAGGATTTGCAGTACAGTTATCCGCTTCGTCTGTAACTACTGAAATGTCTGGGTTAGGAATATCAGCCGAGCACTGCACATTTATGCCTGCAGGATTACTGGCAGTAGGATCTGTGGTGTCGTCGACAGTTATTGTTTGAGTAACAT
>NZ_JAPONB010000020.1 GCF_026676115.1 Salinimicrobium sp. TH3
GGATCAAGAACAATTTCTGGGTTTTTGAGTTTTTAAGCAAATAATTTCTCAAGCCGATACAAGAAGAACTCTGTTTTTCTTACTCCTCTTAGTTGAGCTCTAAAGGCTTTTATTTTGGCATTAAAAGATTCTGCTGAGGCATTGGTGCTACGGTTTGTAAAGTAGTTTAGGATGGAGTGGTAATTTAGATAGATACTGTTTGCGACCGTGTTGAAGCTTTTAAAGCCAGACTCTTCTACTTCTTTGTACCAATGCGCTAGTTTTGTAAAGGCTACAACTTTGTCTTTGGTTTGATTGAAGATATTTCTGAGGTTGTTCACTAGCTTGTATGCTTTTTCTATTTCAGGATATTCGATAAATAAGATAGCAGCTCTTTCTTTTTGACTATTGGTCCACTTGTCTCTTGATTTGTAGAGTAAATACCTGCTTCTGGCCAAGAGTTGCTTTTTGCTATCTCCGTTGGGGAGTAGTTTTGGGAGGAATCCTTTACTTGTTCCCTTTGCTTGCTTAATCAGTTCATTCTCCTGGTCAATGGCTTCCCATCGGTATTTTATCCGCAGTTCCTGCAATGCTTCTATAGCGAGTTTCTGGACGTGGAATCGATCCGTTACCTGGATAGCTTTAGGAAAACAGACCTTTGCGATATGCTTCATTGAGTGCGCCATATCCAGGGTTATCTCCTGAACTTTATTCCGGATAGATGATGGGAGTTTAAGGAGTCTGTCAATGATTGGCTCTGCACGGGTTCCTTTGAAGATGCCTACCAAAGCTCCTTTCTTTCCCTTAGCTTCTTTATTGGTGATGATGGTATAGAGCTCTCCCTGAGATAAGGCAGTCTCGTCAATAGAAAGAAAAGGCCCCATGTTCTGAGGATATAGGAGCCACTTCTTAGCATGAGATCTTTGCTCCCAGTGATGGTACTGGCTTAGGTGATTTTTGTACTGACGTTGAAGCTTCTTACCTGAAACCCCGAAGAATCCTCCTACTTGATTAATGCTAAGGGCTGTATTATCGGTTGCCTTCTTTTAAAAAATCAGCGAACTCTTTTGAAAGACGAGTACCCTGTGCAATAAAATCTCCCCAACTCCGGTTTACTTTAATCCACTTCTCATCTACTAAAACATCCCAGCGTCTTCGCTTCAGGCTTAGGCTTACCAGATTATCTCTGATAGGATAATCATCAATTATACGAGGTTCCATAAAACCGCTAGCTTTGTGTTGGTGATCTTTATAGGCTTCCGGAATTGCCTTTTTCTCTTCTAAATAAATGGTTAGCCGATTAACATACAAGGGATCTTTGATGGGCTTTCTATCAAATCCAACAAGATTAAAATACGCTAGTAATCCTTCAGGAAGGAATAAGCTTAGCAGGGATAGATCAGTCTCTTTATTCACCGGGAAATATTTATCCGCAAAGAAACTTATTTTTCACTTTAGACCCAACTTTTGAGATTGATCC
>NZ_JAPONB010000021.1 GCF_026676115.1 Salinimicrobium sp. TH3
GTACTGATGGAGGACACTATGACGGAAGTAAAGGCATACAAAAAGGAGCTGGAGGAACAGCTGGGCCCAGTGGCGGAGGAGACACGGGCCAGGCTGGCTAAAGAGGTGCAGGCGGCACAGGCCCGTCTGGGAGCTGACATGGAGGATCTACGCAACCGACTCGGGCAGTACCGCAACGAGGTAAACACCATGCTGGGCCAGAGCACAGAGGAGATACGGGCGCGGCTCTCCACACACCTGCGCAAGATGCGCAAGCGCTTGATGCGGGATGCCGAGGATCTGCAGAAGCGCCTAGCTGTGTACAAGGCAGGGGCACGCGAGGGCGCCGAGCGCGGTGTGAGTGCCATCCGTGAGCGCCTGGGGCCTCTGGTGGAGCAAGGTCGCCAGCGCACTGCCAACCTAGGCGCTGGGGCCGCCCAGCCTCTGCGCGATCGCGCCCAGGCTTTTGGTGACCGCATCCGAGGGCGGCTGGAGGAAGTGGGCAACCAGGCCCGAGACCGCCTAGAGGAGGTGCGTGAGCAGATGGAGGAGGTGCGCTCCAAGATGGAGGAGCAGACCCAGCAGATACGCCTGCAGGCCGAGATCTTCCAGGCCCGCATCAAGGGCTGGTTCGAGCCGCTAGTGGAAGACATGCAGCGCCAGTGGGCAAACCTAATGGAGAAGATACAGGCCTCTGTGGCTACCAACTCCATTGCCTCCACCACAGTGCCCCTGGAGAATCAATGATCATCCCTCACCTACGCCCTGCCGCAACATCCATGACCAGCCAGGTGGCCCTGTCCCAAGC
>NZ_JAPONB010000002.1 GCF_026676115.1 Salinimicrobium sp. TH3
TCTGAGAGGCTTTCTGTGCGGGCGAAAGGACTTCCCTCGACTGCGCTCGGGATAAACTTCTCGCCCTTTCGCCCGAAAAATCTTTTGAAAATAACTGAAAATAAAAAAGCCTCTCATTTCTGAGAGGCTTTCTGTGCGGGCGAAAGGACTTCCCTCGACTGCGCTCGGGATAAACTTCTCGCCCTTTCGCCCGAAGAATCTTTTGAAATAACTGAAAATAAAAAAGCCTCTCATTTCTGAGAGGCTTTCTGTGCGGGCGAAAGGACTCGAACCTTCACACCTTGCGGCACTAGATCCTAAGTCTAGCGTGTCTACCAATTCCACCACGCCCGCGTTGGTAATTTCAATATGTTTGCTTGTTGTAAGCGGATGCAAATATAAGTATAAGTTTGAATTTGCAAATAGGAAAAGGAAATTTTTTTCCTGTCAACAGCAAAAAAATTTCTTCTCAGATTTGAGATCCAAGATATGAGGATTGAAAGCTTCTCTCCGGTCTCACCCTCATTATCTAAAATCTATTTTTTACCTTTACTTATAACCAAAAGACACAACATGCAAGAAATAAAAGACTACGTTGAAAACAATAAGGAGCGCTTTATTGATGAGTTGATACAATTACTAAAAATTCCTTCTATAAGTGCCGATTCCAAGTATAAAAAGGATCTTTTAAATACTGCCGAAGCTGTTAAACAAAGCTTACTAGATGCCGGTTGCGATGTAGCAGAGCTGCATGAAACCCCGGGACACCCTGTAGTTTATGGAGAAAAGATCATCGACAAAAATCTTCCTACGGTCCTGGTCTATGGTCATTACGATGTTCAACCCCCAGATCCTGTGGAGCTATGGGAGAGCCCACCGTTTGAGCCGGTAATTAAGGAAACTAAAATCCATCCCGAAGGTGCCATTTTTGCCCGGGGAGCCTGTGACGATAAAGGCCAGATGTACATGCACGTCAAAGCACTGGAGTATATGACCAAAAACGATAAGCTTCCGTGCAATGTGAAGTTCATGATCGAAGGAGAAGAAGAAGTTGGAAGTGAAAACCTGGGCTGGTTCATTGAAAAGAACAGGGAAAAGCTGCAGAATGATGTAATTCTAATTAGCGATACCGGGATGATCGCTAAAGACACTCCTTCCATTACTACAGGATTACGGGGATTAAGTTATATGGAGGTCGCAGTCACCGGTCCTAACCGGGATCTTCACAGCGGACTTTACGGAGGCGCCGTGGCCAATCCTATAAATGTGCTGGCAAAGATGATCGCCTCCCTGCAGGATGAGAACAACCGCATCACCATTCCCGGATTCTATGATAAAGTACTTGAATACAGTGAAGAGGAGCGTACCAAAATGGCCGAAGCACCTTTTGACCTTAAGGAATATAAAGAAAAGCTAAATATTGATGATGTTCATGGCGAGGCAGGCTACTCCACGCTGGAACGTGCTTCTATCCGTCCAACTTTGGATGTAAACGGGATTTGGGGCGGATACACGGGCGAAGGTGCTAAAACTGTGTTGCCTTCAAAAGCGTATGCCAAAATCTCTATGAGACTGGTTTCAGATCAGGACTGGAAAGAGATCAGCGCTCTGTTCAAAGCGCATTTTGAAAAAATCGCACCAAAAAGTGTAAAAGTAGAGGTGAATACCCACCATGGTGGCCAGGCTTACGTAACTCCTATTGATACCCTGGAATATCAGGCTGCAAATGACGCTTATGCTGAAGCCTTCGGGAAAGATCCAATTCCGCAGCACAGTGGAGGAAGCATTCCCATAGTTGCCCTTTTTGAGAAGGAATTAAAGAGCAAGACCATCCTGATGGGCTTCGGACTTGACACAGATGCCATTCACTCTCCAAATGAACACTTCGGAATATGGAATTATTTAAGGGGAATTGAAACTATTCCGCTTTTCTACAAGCATTTCACAAAGCTAAAACAAGCGGAAAAGTAGTGATCAGTGGTCGGTGATCAATGATCAGTTTTTATAAAAACTAAATTCAAACCTAACAGGTCTCAGAGACCTGTTAGGTTTTTTTATTAAAGTTTTTCTACTATTCCTAATAAACCCTGTCAGCGGCTTGATGCACCGACAGGGTTTCTATTTTTTTTCATACCTCACCTGCAAGATCTTATTTAAGCCTTCAGAGCTTTATGTTACAGCCTGATAAACATTAGACTAGGAAAATATCGCAGATCATTCTTCGAAAATTTCACCTTCTATGTTTGTAGAATTAAATATTTATTCTACATTTGTAGATATACATCTAAAGTTGTAGAACAAATGCAGTTATCAAAGGCTGAAGAACAACTCATGCAGATCCTCTGGAAACAGGACAAAGCTTTTATGAAGGATCTCATTGAAGCTTATCCTCATCCAAAACCGGCACAGACCACAGTCGCCACCCTCCTCAAGCGAATGCAGGATAAAAATTTTGTAGATTACAAGCAATATGGCAGGTCCAGAGAGTATTTTCCTTTGGTAAGGAAGAAAGACTACTTTTCCAAACAAGTCAACGGGATGATCAAGAATTTCTTCAACAATTCTGCTTCACAATTTGCCTCATTCTTCACCCAGGAGACCGATCTTACCAAGAAAGAACTTGAGGAATTACGAAGCCTTATTGACCGGGAAATTAAAAACAAATAGTCATGGAAATCTATTTTTTAAAAGCTGTCGCCTGCCTCTCAATATTGCTTCTGTTCTACAAGCTATTATTGGAAAAGGAAAACATGCACAATTTTAAGAGATTTTTCCTTCTTATGGTACCAGTTATTTCCTTTGGAATTCCGGCCATTAGCTTTCCCGAATATGTAATAATTTCTTCGAGAGGTACGGCCTCCCTTAGCGAAGTCTCCATTTCTACAGCAGCAGCCAATTTCCCACTTTTTGAAATACTGCTTAGCAGTTTCTATATAATGGGTCTCATTTTCTTCGGAAGCAGATTCCTTATAAATCTGAACTCTCTTCTGAAAAGGGCAAGAAACAATCCAAAAGTTGAAACTTTAGAGGCCACTCATGTCCTTCTAAAAGATGATATAAGTCCGCACACTTTCTGGAGCTATATCTATCTCAACCGGAACAAATTCGAGAACGATCAAATTCCGCAGGAAGTAATGGATCACGAATTGGCCCATGTGAGGCAAAAACATACTGCCGATATTCTGTTCATGGAATTACTGCAGGTATTGCTATGGTTCCTCCCTCTGGTTTATCTGCTAAAAAAGGCTGTGAGGCTTAATCATGAATTTCTTGCCGATAGTGCAGCATTACAGAAAGCAGAGAATATAGGTCTTTATCAGGAAATCCTGCTTTCATTTTCATCGGGAGAGCAGAACAATCTTGTCAATTCAATCAATTATCAGTCAATCAAAAAACGATTTACAGTTATGAAAAAACAACCCTCTCAAAAAGCCATTTTGGTGCGGACAATTATTTTCCTGCCTCTCCTTGCTATTTTGCTCTACAGTTTTAGTAGCCGCGAAACAATAATGTTAGAAGAATATAAACCGAACGACGAATTATTTCAGGAAAAAGCCACGCCCGAAATGGTGACAGATTACAACAAGTGGGCGAAGCATAACAATGAAAATAAAAATGCCTTCGTGAAAGTTGAGGTTTGGAAAAGAATGAAATACATCTACAGTATCATGACTCCTGCACAAAAAAAAGAAGCTGAAGAATTCCCTGACCTTAATCCTAATTATATCATAACTATTGAGGAGGTTGAAAATCACTCCAAAAACAAAACTTCCAGAGAAAGGAATGGAGAAGTTCCGTCTCCACCTCCACCACCTCCCGCTCCACCCGTTTCCGAAGATGGGCAAATACCTCCTCCTCCACCACCTCCTGCACAAGAAATAAAAGATTTACCTGTTCCCCATCCACCCCCGCCATCTCCCGAGGAGGCCATTAAAAAATGGATGAACGAGGACGCTGAATTTTTCTATAACGGAAAGAAAGTTTCAGGAAAAGAAGCTCTAAAAGTAGTACAGGAAAATGATGGAAGGAATCTCAAGGTTAATGTGAAGGATGATGGTTCCAAAAAAACTGTAAGAATATCCGATAATAAGAAATAAAAAAAAGTAGACCTTACCGTCCCTATAGCTATTGGGACTGTAAGACAATAAAAAATAAAAAGCAGACCTCACAGGTTTTGGAAACCTATGAGGTCTTTTCTTATCAAGAACCTAAAGCTCTGTTTTCATCAACCTGAACTTGTATCAGGTTCCAGGAGAAATGAAAATTAAACATGTAAGAACCTGAAATAAATTCAGAAGGACGGGTAAAGGCTTTCCATCCTAAACTTTCTTTACAAACTTCGTAAGGATAACGATCTGTTGACCTTCCACCTTACCTTCGATCTGTTCGGGGTTGTCGTGAACCAGGGAGACTCTTCTTACCGAAGTTCCTCTTTTAGCCACAAGACTGGAGCCCCGCACCGGAAGATCTTTGATCAAAACAACAGTATCCCCTGCTTCGATAGTAACACCATTACTGTCTTTGTGTTCCACACCCCCGGAAGTTTCTCCGGTTGCCTGTCCCGCTTTGGCCCACGCCAGTTGATCCTCCTCCATGTACATCATGTCCAGTAGATCCTGCGGCCAGCCTTCACCTTTCAACCTGTTGAGCATTCTCCAAGCCATCACCTGTACTGCCGGCACAGAACTCCACATACTGTCATTCAGGCAACGCCAGTGTTTGGGATCTGTTTTCTCGGGCTCTTCTATCTGTTCTTTGCAGATACCGCAAATAAGAATGTGATTTTCAAGTCCATCTGGAGAATCTGGAACTGCGTATACTTGTAGATCATCTTTTGAACCGCAAAGTTCACACTGGGATCCGCTTCTTTGAAATAAATCTTGCTCTAGGCTCATGGAATAACGATTTGTGCAAAAGTAAACTTTAAAATGGTTTCACGGCATGGATCACAGATCCGCGCCAACTCTATTTCCAAATTACGATAGCGCGGATTTGCAATCCGTGCTGAGTACAACAAAATAATAATAACTCGTCACGGATCACAGATCCGCGCCAACCCTGTAGTTCGACTCAAGGATAGCGCGGATTTGTAATCCGTGCTGAGCATTCTAATAAATAAAATTGAAAATACAACAAAAGGCAACGTCACGGATCACAGATCCGCGCCAGCTCTGTTCCCAAATTTTGATAGCGTGAATTTTAGTCTTGGTTCTTGATTCTAGCAGCGCAGCGATCTCCTGTCTTAACTATTTTAAACTCCTCTCAATATAAGCCTCAACCATTTCCTCCATAATAGGTAAAGTAACAGTTCCCTGCTCCAGGATCACTTCATGAAATTCCCTGATATTAAAGTCAGTTTCCAAAGCGGCTTCAGCCTTTTTTCTCAGCTCCTTTATTTTCATTTCACCAATCTTATAAGAAACTGCCTGTCCCGGCCAGGAGATATAGCGGTCCACTTCTGTATTAATATTGTGCATGGAAAGGGCAGTGTTTGAACGAAGGAATTCCACCGCCTGTTCTCTGGTCCAGCCCATGGCGTGAATTCCTGTATCAACCACCAGTCGGCCGGCACGCCACTGCTCATAAGTGAGTTTCCCAAAACGCTCATAAGGAGTCCTGTAGATACCCATTTCTTCGGCTAGAGCTTCAGAATATAAACCCCAACCTTCTCCAAAAGCCGATAAATAGAAGTTCCTTCTGAATTTTGGAATACTATCTCCCAATTCCTTGTTCAGTGAGATTTGAAGGTGGTGACCCGGTACTGCTTCATGTGCGGTCAATGCCGGAAGCACGTATAGCGGCCGGTTCGGGAGGTTATAAGTGTTCACCCAATAATATCCCGGTTGCGTATCATCTCCCCCGCCAATATAACGCCCGGTGGTATATTTTGGTGCAATAGCATCGGGAACCGGGGCCACTCCATAAGGTCTTCTGGGGAGCGTTTTAAAGTAGGCGGGCAGCTGCGCGTCAATTCGTTTTGAAATATCCCTGGCTTCCTTTAACAGCTCTTCTCCTGTCTCCGCATAGAACCGTTTATCTGTCCGCAGAAAGTGAATAAAATCCTCAAAGCTGCCTTCAAATTCTACCTCTGCAATGATCTTCTTCATTTCGGCATTGATCCTGGCCACTTCTTCAAGACCCCTCTGGTGGATCTCTTCTGCGGAAAGATTTAATGTAGTATAATAATTCAGGCGGTTTTGATAAAATTCCCTGCCGCGAGGAGCTTCTGAAACTCCGATACTCTTCCTGGCTGCCGGAAGGTATTCCTCTTCAAAAAAGGCTTTTATACGCCTAAATTGTGGGATTACATTATTTGAAACAGCGATTTCTGCTGCCTTTAATACAGAATCCTTTTGCTGCCGACTCAATATTGGCGGAAGGTTTAGAAATGGAGAATAATAATAGCTTTCTTTGGGATCATCAACGAGCTGGTCGTTGTAAGTTGATTCATAACCCTCGAATATTACAGCTGGCTGCAAAATACCTTTTTTGATCCCTTTTCTAAGCAACCCAAGATGTTGATCTACGTACGCAGGAATTGCATTTAGCTTATCCAGGTATTCTTTCACCTGTTTATAATTACTAAAATCCCTCACATGATAAGGTAAGCTCACATGAAATCCGGCATCTGATAACAGCGGATTTAAATACGCCTCATACTCATAAAAATCCACAGCTTCCTGAAGCTTATATCGTAAAAGTTCAGCAGAGATCTTTTCGGTTTCAGATAATTCCTCTCTATTGATCTTTCCCAGCTCTTTAAGCCGCTCTGCCGCAAATTCTGCTTCGTTTTTATAATATTCTTCAGTATACAGGCCCAGCGGATAAGCTTTTTGATCATAACCCTCGTGCTCATCCACCTTTTCGATAACCTGATCAAGGGCTTTGGAAGGATTTTGACTAAAGACCTGAAAATTTAAAAAGACAAAAAGTATGAGGCTCCAAAAAGGGTATTTCATAATCAAATTTTTTAGAAGATTAAATACAACCTATTGCATTTGCAGTTACTTAAATTTAATTACCCTTGATCCTTTCCCAAAGATCAAGAAGGATCTGTTTTCCATCGTCGGGACTTTTTGGTTCTTCTTCGGCCCTTATAGTCCCTTCCTCCGGAATTAGCTTATAGCTAAAGGCGAAGTTCGAATCTTCGTCTGAAGGATTCAGCTTTCCGAAACGCAGGTCATTAAAATATAAAAATCCGTCCTTTTCTGAAATGGTGTACCAGCCTTTTGAGATTTCAATTAAACGTTGCACATTTTTATCCTTTTTGAGACTCCCAAGATAATGCCAGTTCTTTGGCACCGCCTCAAACCTTATCATCTCCTCATCAAAAAAAGAATAATAGCCAATGAGAAAATCGTTCTCTGCTTCGGCATTGGCTGCCCATAAAATGGTATTAAGAGGCGTGGGACGTGTATCAAGCCGGGAATAAAACATTCCCTGCTGCTCCAGGCTTTCTTTAAACTGTTGATGAGCCGTGAATTTCAAAACCAGGGTAAGCATTAAATAACCCGTACTTACTATTAAACCAAGACGATTGAATTTTGCCCTTTTTGGATCCTCTTTTTTCCTGCGCATGGCCAGAATGAGAAAAGTAAGAAAGGGAAGGGTGTATAAAGGGTCAATTACAAAGATGCTTTTAAATGCAAGCCTTATGTCCAGCGGCCAGAATAGCTGCGTTCCCCAGGTCGTGAATGAATCGAGTATAGGGTGTGTGAACAGTCCCCAGAACATAAGCCATGACCAGTCCTTCCAGCCTAAGCCGCTCTTCCTTTCGATCCTGGAGATAAGGTAACCAAAAACAGGCGATGCCAGTACTGCAAAAACTATGGAATGTGAAAATCCTCTATGGACCTCGATCGCAGTAATAGTGTCTGTAAAATTTCCTGCAAGTGCATCGAGATCGGGGATGGTACCGGCAATGGCTCCATACAACATCGCTTTATTCCCCACTTTACGTCCAAGAACTGCTTCGCCTACTGCCGTACCGAGTACTATTTGAGTTAAACTATCCATCTTTTAATTCAAGGTTCAAAATTCAAGGTTCAAGATTATTCCAGAGGTCTCGATTTCGCTCGACCTGACAAAATTAGGCGGCACGGATTGCAAATCCGCGCAAAACTTTTGAGACCTCTCGACTCCGCTCGAGGTGACAACCACTTCTAATTTCGCAATTCTAAAATCTAACTTCAGTCAACAATTTCCATCTTTTTCAGCAGGAAAGAAGCATTCATATTTTGGCAAACTCCTTCCTTAAAGCGGTAGTCGAAATTAAGTTCGTCGTTGATGATCTCGGCATCAAAATAGTAGTTTTTTACCTGCGGCAGCTCTTCTGTCACTTCACAAAGGCTAAGGTCATGAGTAGCGATAATTCCCGTGGAATTGGAGCGAACAAGCTTTTCTATAAATTTTCGGGACCCGATTGCCTTATCGGTGCTGTTAGTTCCCTTAAGGATCTCGTCGAGAATAATAAAATATTTATCGGTTTTGATCTCGTCCACTACAAACTTGAGCCGCTTTAATTCAGAAAAGAAATAGGATTCATCATCTGTAAGCGAGTCTGTTGTGCGCATACTGGTGATAAGCTTTATAGGTGTGTAATGACAGGAAGTGGCACAAACCGGAAGACCGACATTTCCCATAAGGATCTGCAAACTTACAGTTCTCAAAAAGGTGCTTTTCCCGGCCATGTTCGCACCGGTGATGATAAAAAATTGCTCTTTTTCTATAGAAAAGTTATTGGCAATCCGCTTTTCGGGATCCAATAAAGGGTGTGCGAGTTGAGTGGCATCAGAAATATGGGAGTCGTGATGCAGTTCGGGAAAAACATAAACGGGATGATTGAAGGCAAAATTCCCAAGGGAATTATAGGCATCCAGAAATTCTATCGCGCGGAACCATTTTTGGACCACCTGTCCATGTTCCTGGATCCACTTTTCCAGTTTCCAGGAATAACGCAGGTCCCACAGCAAAAAACCATTCCCAAGAACTCCAAAGATCATGTTGTTGCGTTGGTCCAAAGAATCTATAGCTTTGGAAAATTTCTTAAGGATGGCAGAAGCCTTCTGTTTTTCGGAAGCTATCTCATCCTTGTTCTTCCGTAGCAATTCAGATTCAAAAGTGGTGTTTTCAATAAGGCCGAGCAATTGGTAATACTGGTGAAAAGTATCCTGCACCTTGCTTACACTGGAAGAGAGCAGGTTAATGCGCTTTAGGAAAAATCCTGTGATGAGCAGGCCTGCAAAAAACCATAACGCCAGTTCAATTCCCCCAATCAAATCAAGAAAATAAGCAGCTATGACAACCCCCGAAATGGTAGAGAAAAGTAAAGGAAGCCACTTCATAAAGCCGGGAACAAAACCTTTGTAGTTGTTAAGCCAGCCCGTTATTACAGCTGTTCTGGATTCAGTTTTTACAAGCGTAGCCAGGGCAGAGAAATTCTGTCGCCAGTCGGCTTTTTCAGCCAGCTCTTTTACAGCATCCTGCTTCAGGTTGATATTATCAATATCATTTGAAAGCAGCAACTGTGCGAGCTTATCATTTCCTTCCAGCAGCGTTGTACGGTTCAAATACTGAAAAAAAGAACCTTTCCCGAAAAGATCGATATCCTGACTGTATGGATGTAATGGATCGGCGAACTCAGTTCCTGTGGGTAATTGATGAAAATTCCTCTTAAGGACCTCCAGTTCGGTCTCATTGATCCTTATTAACTCCCGGAATTTATCCCGCTCGTACCGCAGATCGGAATGCCTGGAAACAAGTAGTATGAAGATCGCGATCCCAACAAGAATGGAAGCAATAACAGCAGTAGAATTTCCCCAAAAGGCGTAAACAGCATAGGCCACCGCCAAAAAAATAAGGAGTCGCAATAAACTGGATAAACCCAGTTTGCGGGAAGCAGCATGAAGCTGAGTACGATATTTCTCTATCTGGGCATTATAAAAAATTGCGGGATCCTGCATCTAAATCTATAAATTTTGTAATTCCTGCTGAAGTTTCTTTGAAAGACCGGAGACCACCAGCGAGTAAGAATGATCAATAAGTTCTTTGACTAATTTTGGCGGAAGGCTCTCTGTTTGTAAGCTATTCCAATGTTTTTTACTCATGTGATAGGCGCCTTCAATATGATCTGGATATTCATCCCTAAGTGAGAGCGCTTTTTCGGGATCACATTTAAGACTTACCCGAAAAGGAATCGTCTCCAGGGCTGCCAGTGCAAACATTTTCCCCGCCACTTTGAATACCAGAGCATCGGGACCAAAAGGCAACTCTTCGGTCACGCCCCGTTTAGCTAAACAATAAGTTCTAACGGCCTCAATATCCATAGCCCAAAGATAAGAACTTCAGGACAGTTGAGGACCCTGTTCCTTCTTTGTCATTTTCTCTTTTCCAATTTCCCCCAGGTGGGTATATTTAAAGCCTTTTTTGTACTTAAGTCCGTAGCCCAGCATTCTGTCAAAAGCAGCGTGGGAGAACAAAATGACACCAGCCAACTGCAACACCGGAATAAGAAAAAAGGCACCCGCGAGAAAGATAAGAATAGCCAATCCCCTGTGATGAAAAAGATTGTATAAAACTGCTCCGGCTTTATTCCCAAAGGCATAACCAATCATCCCGAGATCTGGTCCCAGGAACAACACCAAAAACCACCACCATTCGTAATGCAGAAATCCAAAGACATAGATTCCCAGAAGGAGCATTGTAAGCTCTTCAAGTTTTAAAGTTGTTTTCATTTTAATTCAGGTTTATAAAGTACAGGTTTGGAAGGCGCAGCATCATTTTCAAAAGATGCGGGTTGGAGGTTGAGGAAATAGAATCCGTCCTCAATTCTTGAAGGAGCGTAAACAAGTTCTGTTATAGTCGCATTAAGTCGGACATTTTTTGGATAATTCCAAAAAGCTTTATGCGCCAGCAGCTTTCCGCCGTCTTCTTCTCTGTCAACAGAAGGCAGATCGATCAATAAATGCTCCACGCCGCATTCCCGGATGTAAATTGCCGCTTCTTCCTGCAAGTAAGGCCAGTTGGAATGGGAATAGTGTTTGCTGCGCTTGGCAATGCTGTTAGGAAGCGTACGAATGATAAGCGCCTGGGCTTCCTCTTTACTAAAATGTGCTTTTATTTGCTCTTTAGTGATCACCTCATCCCCGTTAATCTTAACAGGCTCCACTGAGATCAGTTTAGCGGCAAAAAAGAAGGTTTTGAGACTTTCGTTGATGCTGTGGAACTCGGGGGTGATATGCCCCACGCATTCGGTGTGGGTAGTATGCCCGTGCGGATTGAAATAGATATTATTGAAGTTGACAGATCCACCTTTGCTCACTTTCCCAATCCAGTTTCCTTCCTGTACAGGTGCAATTCTTGGTGCTTTAAGATACCAGGCAACGGGATTTTTGTCGTCTCCCCGTAAACTCAGGGAAATATCCAGGGGTTTGGAGAGGTCAATTTGGTATTGTTGCTGATTGTATATTATTAGGGCCTGCATATTGAAATCCTATAGTTGAATCAAAGATAATGGGATTAATTTTTTGGTGATAGAAGAAGACCCTGAAAATAAATTCAGGGTGACGGATGTCTTTTCTGTCGTCATGCTAAACTCGTTTCAGCATCTCTTTCACATTCCAATTCAAATGGACCCTTAAATAAATTCAGGGTGACGGGTTCTTTGTACCACGTCATGCTGAACTCGTTTCAGCATCTCTTACCGACATTCCATTTCAAAAGGACCCTGAAATAAATTCAGGGTGACGGAGGCCTTTTCTGTCGTCATGCTGAACTCGTTTCAGCATCTCTTTCACATTCCAATTCAAATGGACCCTGAAATGAATTCAGGGTGACGGGTTCTTTGTACCACGTCATGCTGAACTCGTTTCAGCATCTCTTAAGGCCCGATCTGGTGAAAAAGATCTTCTAATTCTGGATTTAACTGCTTTATCAAGTTCCACTTCCATTCTTTATGCCAGTTCTTCAACTGCTTTTCTCTTGCTATTGCCTGATAAATTGCAGAAAACTCTTCAAAATAAACAAGAACTTTTAAGTTGTACTTTTTTGTAAAAATAGAACCTTTACGCGATTTGTGCTCAACTACTCGCTTATAAAGATCTGTAGTAACGCCAATGTATAGCATGGATCTCCTCTCATTCGAAAGGATGTAAACAAAGCTGTTTTTCATAACCAGATCATAGTTTACAAGGACCCTAAAACAAGTTCAGGGTGACGGGTTCATTGTACCACGTCATGCAAACTTGTTTCAGCATCTCTTACCAAGATTCCATTTCAAAAGGATCCTGAAAATAAATTCAGGGTGACAGATTAGTTACTTTACTCCTCCACCCAAAATAGCTCCGAGGCAATACCATCACTCAAAAATTTCCCTTTTTTGGAAACCTGCAACCTCTCCTGATCCCACTCCAGCATTCCGTCATCAACTAAAGCGGCAGCTTCCCGAAGCAGGTAATCTTTATATTTTTTCCCAAAGCTCCTTTCCACCTCATCTACTAAAATCCCCCACCTGGTTCGCAGGCGGGTCATTACGAGCTCATTGTACCTGTCGGTAATGGAAAGCTTCTCAACCTCTGCCGGGATTTCCCCTTTTTGAAGCGCCTTGATGTAGAGTGTATTATTACTAACATTCCATTTTCTGTGAAATCCATCAAAAGAATGTGCCGATGGCCCTATCCCCAAATAAGGTTTCCCAAACCAGTATGCGGTATTGTTCCGGGAAAAGTAGCCGGGCTTTCCAAAGTTGGAAAACTCATAATTATCAAAGCCGGCAGTTGCTAATTTGTCAATCATGATCTCATACTGCTCTTTTGCAGCCTCTTCCTCTACCGGCGCTATCTTCCCTTTTTCTATCATGCTTTTCAAGGCGGTACGCGGTTCAACGGTGAGAGCATAACTGGAAATATGTGGCACTCCAAGCTCAAGGGCAATATCAAGATTTTCCTTCCAGCGGTCGTTGCTCATCCCGGGGATACCGTAAATGAGATCAATGGAGATATTCTCAAAATGCTTTTTTGCCATTTTGATTGATTCCAAAGCTTCAGCTGAATTATGTGCACGGTTCATCAGCTTAAGGTCTTCTTCAAAAAAAGATTGCACTCCAATACTCAGCCGGTTCACAGGAGAAGCTGCCAGCATCTTCAGTTTTTCTTCAGTAAGATCATCGGGGTTAGCTTCCAAAGTTATTTCCGGATCTTTGGTGACTTTATAGTAGTCATGAATAACAGTGAAGATCTGCTGTAATTCTTCGGCAGAAAGTAACGACGGAGTCCCGCCTCCAAAGTAGATAGTCTCTACCTCATCTTTTATTTCATCCTTTCGCAGCTCCAGCTCTTTGCAGATCGCCTTCACCATCTCCGGCTTCTTCTTTACCGAAGTCGAAAAATGAAAGTCACAGTAGTGACAGGCTTGTTTACAAAAAGGTATGTGAATATAAATTCCAGCCATTGTTCAATTTGAAGATTCGAAAATTTGAAGATTTGAAGATGAAATGGAATTTTCTAATTCTCAAATCCTCTAATTTTCAAATTATTTTATTTTCCCCGGATTTTGCTTTACAAAAGCTGCCCAGCCCGAATAATTTTTCCCGATCTCCACTTTTCCGGAGTTATAGAAGTGGCAAACCGCAGCTGCGAGTCCGTCGGTGGCATCGAGGTTCTTGGGGAGGGATTTAAGTGATAGAAGGCTCTGTAGCATTCCCGCGACCTGTTCCTTGCTTGCATTTCCATTTCCGGTAATGGCCATTTTTATCTTTTTTGGAGAATATTCTGTTACCGGCACTTCCCTGCTCAATCCCGCTGCCATGGCAACTCCCTGTGCCCGCCCCAGCTTAAGCATGGATTGCACATTTTTTCCGAAGAAAGGGGCTTCAATAGCAATTTCATCGGGATGCCAGGTGTCAATAAGTTCTACTGTTCGTTCAAAGATGAGCTTCAGCTTGATATAAGGATCATCATACTTTTGCAGGTGCAGTTCGTTAAGTTGCAGGAAAGACATTTTGCGGTTCACAACCTTAATTAGCCCAAAGCCCATGATCGTGGTTCCGGGATCAATGCCTAAAATGATTTTTTCGGTATTCAAAAGCTTCGTAATATTGCAAGATCAAACCTGCCGGTGATGAAATGCCGGGAAATTCAACCGGTTCTTAAATAAATTTATGCGAATAACCTCGCACAAAGCTAATCAATTCTTCTCACTAGTAATCAAGATCCTGGTGGTCCTGGCAGCAGTATCATTTATTTGGTACAAAGTCACCAATGATGAGGCCATGGATTTTGACAGTTTTGTTGATATACTTAATGATTACAGGATCTTTTCCTTTACCAATATAATGGTTTTGATAATTCTCACCGTTCTCAACTGGTACTTTGAGATTCTCAAATGGCAAAATTTAAGCTCCCATGTGCGGGAGAATTCTTTTAAAGCTGCCATGCGCGAAAGTTTGGCTTCTTTCACTGCTGCTATTTTCACCCCCAGCCGTATTGGGGAGTACGGGGCCAAGTGCCTTTACTACACCCGCTCATCGTGGAGAAAGATCATTTTTCTCAACTTCCTTGGAAATACCGCTCAACTTTTCGCCACTTATTTCTTTGGGATTGCAGGACTCCTGTTTCTCATAACTTCACTGGATCATCTTGCTCTTCCCGTATTCAATATTATCCTGGTAACAGGTTTGTTATTTGCGCCATTTATTCTTTATGTGGTTATGAAGAAATTCAGGATTCGGATTAAAGGCTATTCTATTCAAAGACTGGAAGAATCTTTTCACAATGTTTCTGAAAAAATTCGCTGGAACACCCTCATTTTTGCCAGCATAAGATTCCTGATATTTACCCACCAGTTCTATTTCCTGCTGCTGCAATTCAAGGTTGATGTCTCTTATCCATTACTAATTTCGGCTGTATTCAGCACCTATATTCTGGCTTCCATCATTCCCACCATGATCATTTTTGATGCTTTCATCAAAGGTGGATTTGCGGTGTGGATCTTCGGATTATTGCAAGTGCCACAAATCATTGTGTTTACGATAGTTCTTACCGTGTGGATCCTAAATTTTGGCCTGCCCGGTCTTGCCGGAAGTTACTATATCCTTAGGTACAAAAAGTCCAAGCACGCTATAGCATGATCGCGGGAGCTGTAGTTATCACGCTACTTTATGTCCTAACCATGTTGTTTCTCCTTTACGGGTTTACTCATGTGCCAAATTTCTCCGGAAAAAATTCTGCTCCAAAAACCACTTTTTCAATAGTCATTGTCTACCGCAATGAATCTGAAAATCTTCAGCTGTTATTTAAATCTCTTCGGAAGTTGGAGTATCCCCCGGAGCTGTTTGAAATCCTTGCAGTCAATGATGCTTCCGAAGATAATTCAGCAGAATTATGGCAGGAATTCCTGAAGGAATATCCTCAACTCAACATTAGGTTACTGGAGAATATCCGGAAATCGGGCAGTCCCAAAAAAGATGGGCTTGAACTGGCGGTTTCGACTTCAGGAAATGATTATATCGTAACCACAGATGCCGATTGTGAGGTGCCACAGGACTGGCTAAAGGAATACAACTCCCTGATCTTAAAGACCAATGCAGCTGCCATTGCCGCCCCGGTCACTTTAAAGACTGAAGGGTCAAAAATGTCATTTTTGGACCACTTTCAGGAGCTGGATATTTTTAGTTTGCAGGCTGCCACCATTGGAGGATTTGGCGTAGACCTCCCATTTATGTGCAACGGCGCTAACTTTTGCTACTCAAAAGAGGCATTCTTGAAGGTGAATGGTTTCGAAGGAAATAGAGATGTGGCGAGTGGCGATGATGTTTTCCTGTTGGAGAAGTTCCAAAAATCTGGTTTAAAAACAGCATTTTTGAAATCCCGGGAAGCAGTGGTATTGACAGCCCCAACCGGCTCCTGGAGGGAACTTTTCTTCCAGCGAGTGAGATGGGCTTCAAAAACTACAGCCTATAAAAGTTTTTTCTCCAGGGGCCTGGGTATGCTTGTTTTCCTGATGAATCTACTAATTGTCACTTTTAGCATTCTCGTGTTTTTAGGTCTATTACAACCTTCACTGCTGCTCATTTGTTTCCTGCTCAAGTTCAATGTGGATTTCTATCTCATTTACAGCAGCGCAAAATTCTTTAGCAGGGAAAAGGCCATGAAAACCTATTTTCTAAGCAGCTTACTTTATCCCTTCTTTAGCAGTGCTGTTGCAATATTTTCTTTATTCTCTGGTTATAAATGGAAAGGCCGTAACTTTACAAAATAAGGCTCACCCGATTTTTTCTTATCTTTAAATTTATTGTTTTCCCTTAAAATGCAAAAAATAAAAGCCTTCTTATTCGGTTTGTTCTTTTGTCTTGCACTCCCCATGGCTGCGCAGGAAACCTATATTATCAATAAAGATACGCTGCAACTTAACAGGGAAGTAAAGGGACCTCTTAGCCTCTTTTGGGCAGAAGAAGATCATAACTACAGGTACTTTGTGCAAAAGGGCAATCGCATGGTAGAATTGCTCAACCCTAATGGGAACGGGCAATATAAAGAACAGCTTCTTGAATTAACTGCAGATGAGAAAATAAGGACGCAAGATGTTCTATTCGTACTTTACAGCCTGCGGCATTTTACCAACACCTATAATTCTATGGTCCAGGAGGATTATGTCAAGAATGAATCCACCAAAAACATCAAACAGAGAATTGCCTTTTTTGCGGGACTCTCAAATAATATTTACACCGATAATCCTGAAAATATTCTTGTACCGGTGGCAGGCCTGGAATATGAATTTTATGACCCTAATCTGGCGCCACGCCATTCTGCATTTCTTCAGTTGCGGCATAGCTTCAAAGGGAATGATTACCGCTACACCTCTACTCAGCTGTCTATCAATTACCGGTTCAAGGCGCTTTATTTAAAACATTTTGACATTCATGTAGACGCCCGGCTGGCAAGTTTGTTCTATTCAGAAGAGACCATAACAATTACAAATGATGCGGGGGAAGTAGTCGCCGTAAAGGATGACAGCGGCTTTACCTTTACTACACCCTTGAGTTTTGGAATAGGCAGCGATATTAAGGTCACCCCTAACAGTTTTATCACTGTGGGTTATAATGATATTTTTGCCATTGTTCTTGACAGTAACGGCAGGTTTCCTCTTGATTTTACCTTGGGATATAAGTACAATCTTTAGGTGTTGGCCGGGGCTGCGGCGGAAAGATTCAAGAGCCATAAACCAGGACTTTTTAATAAGTTTTCTTTATAGTTCCTGAAAAATCAAAGTTTTCGCAATTCAAATTTCTACAGTCTAACTTCTTGCAAACCTCCTGTGTACTGCTAAATTTTGCTAACCGGTCACTGACCACTGTGCACTACTCTGCCTTAATAACCACCGGCATTCTAAAGGTAGTTTTCACCGGAATACCACGTTTAGTGGCCGGATAGATCTTTGGCAGGGAATCAACACTTTGAGAAAGCCAGGTCCTAATCCCGGGCAGCTGGTCCAGCACCAGAGAGTCTATTTCCATGGAGTCTATGGCCGGCGTACCTTTTTCCGATATTTTTAAGTAGAGGTAAAGGGTATCATCCAAAGCTTCGGTCACAACGGGTTGTTTAGCTTCGAGCCTGGAATAGAAGTATTGTGCGACTTTATTGCCAAAACAGGCTTTTGCGGCTTCAACTTCCATAATATTCCGGCATTCTTCAAAAGCCGGATATTGATCTACTTCATGCCAGTTAAAATCACTAGTCTCTTCTGAAAGTATTTCTTCCGAAGATATCTTTCGCGTCTGAAACTCCTCACAGGAGACAAACAGAAAAGCCAACAGCAGTAAGAATAGAATTTTCTTCATTCGGGACAGAAACTTTTCAAAAATAGTGAATTTAAGGGGTTTGAGGAAAAGTTTTCTACCGTGGATATGACATAATTAAGTCATTATGATCTTAAACTAATTTAGGACAGCGCTAACGAAATTAATTAAAGATCTGTCATGGTCTTTCAAGAAATTAATTTTCTCCCTCTCGTTTTATTTCTCTTTCCCTCAAAGAATAAATTTTGATGCCAAAGACTTTCAGAAATCCACAAATTTTTCGAAATAATTTCCTAATGCCTAAGGGTTTTCGGCAATAGATAAAGCCGAAGGCTGAGCTTCGGCTTTGGTGGCTGAAAATAACATTAAATAAAATGAATTTTTATTTTAGTTTTAATTCTTATCTTCTTCATTCCCCTCTTCTTTAGGTTCAGGCTCGGCAATCTGGAAGGTAATAGGAAGAGAATAAAGTACCGCCACCTCTTTTCCTCCATGAATGGCCGGTTCCATATCTGGTAAATCGTTCACTACTCTTTCAGCCTCTGCACCCAGATCTGGATGTGGTGCTCTTGATCTTACCTCGATAACCTCTCCTTTTTTCGAAACCTTAAATTGAACGTAAATCCTGTGGATACCAGTTAATCCTAATTCTTTCCCCAAGCCTACATTGAAATTTTTATTGACATGCATATTAATGTTCCTGGTCATACATTCTTTTTGTTCCTCCATTGTTTTCAATTCTTCGCACCCCGGAAAAAGGGGAATCTGTTCAACCACGGCAAATGGAATGGGTAAGCTAGGATCAAGGTTCTTTTGTCCTTCTGTAACCACTACCGAAGAAGGAGTTGATGGTGGCTGCGGAGTTTCCGGGGCTGTAACTTCTTTATTCGGGGCTTGTGTCGAACTACAGGAAACATAAGTCAGCATTACTGCCATAAGTGGCAGAATGATTAAAAACTTGAATTTTGACGTCGATCTTGATTTGTTTTTTTGCAACATAACTATTCGTTTTTTGATGATTGAATGATTAAAAAATTGATTGACAAATGAAATATCTTCGGTATTAAAAGCTGAATTGAGGAGCTGCTGGAAATAATCCTGTTTTTTGACATTTTTGACTACCCCGGCATCAGCAATATATTCATGTATGGCTGAAATTTTTGATTGATAGATGTAGATAAGCGGATTGAACCAGAAAATGATCTTCAAAAATTCAAACAGTAAAAGATCCAGTGTATGGTTTTGTTCCACATGAACTAATTCGTGAGAAAGTATCTGTTCCCGCTCTTTTTCTGAAAGTTCGGCTCCCAGAAAGATGGTCTTGTAAAACGTACAGGCAATTTTTGATTGAGGCACCTCCACGATCTTTATGCCGTGGTTTTGCCGGACTGGTTTATGAGAAAAAAGCTGCTTTAAAACTCTGAACTTATTGAAGAAAATACCGAGGCTAAAAATAAATCCGCCGCTGTAGGCAAGTAGCCACCAATTGATGGTTTGTACAGCTTCAGGAGTTTCAGAATTTAAGGTTACAGGTGATTCACTGCTTGCACCTATTAATACTTCCGGCAGTATCACAAAATTTTCCGCAGGAATTGCAGCCTGCAGGAATGGTATCTTTAGCAATGGTAAAAGCATTGCCAGTACCGGAGTTATCAAAAGATAAGCACGATTATAATTGAAAAAGGTCTCTTTCTTTAGAAACAGCTCGAAACCTATTAAAAATAAGAGCTGAAAAGCGACAACCTGTATAAGGTAGTGTAACATAACTATTGCTTTTTGTTGATCTCCTTAAGGATTGATTCCAATTCTTTGGTGTCCATTTTATTCTCTTTCATAAAGAAGGAAACCATACTTTTAAAGGAGCCGTTAAAGTATCCATCAATGAGTTTATTCATACTTTGATTAGTATAGGTCTCCTTATCTACCAGCGGAAAATAGATATATCCTTTTCCCTTTTTGCGATGGTCTACGAACTTTTTGCTTTCCAGGATGCGAACTATAGTGGAAACTGTATTATAAGCAGGTTTCGGCTCCTTCATCTCCTCTATTATTAGGGCGACGTTGGCTTCCTTTAAATTCCAAAGGATCTGCATGATCTCTTCTTCGGCTTTGGTCAATTGCTTCATAATTCTTTCTTTGTTATCGCTAATATATAACTAATTATTTAGTTTGAACTAATCTTTTAGTTGTTTTTTATGTCTGCTCTTTCTCTATCTTAGCCAAAAATTAGTTTTATGGATCTTATTCTTATAGTACTTGCAGGCATTCTTATGCTGGTAGGAATTCTTGGAAGTTTTCTCCCGATGTTACCCGGTATCCCGGTTAGCTGGGCGGGTTTACTATTATTGCATCTAACATCTGCCATACCCATGGATTACGCTTACCTGGGGATTACTTTAATAATAACCATCATTATTTTTGCACTTCAATATGCCATACCGGCTTTGGGCACAAAATATCTTGGAGGCAGTAAACAGGGAATGATGGGAGCGACAATAGGTCTATTTGCGGGAATTTTTATCCCTATCCCCTTTGCTATTCTTATTGCTCCATTTGCTGGCGCCTGTATTGGAGAGATCCTGAACAAGGCCGATTCAAAAACCGCCCTCAAGGCAGCATCGGGTTCATTTATAGGGTTACTGGCATCTACATTTATGGAGTTTGTGGTAACTGCAATTTTTCTTCTGCTTTATATTTATAAAGTATGGGAGTTCAGGACAGTGCTCCTTTAAATTGTGAATCAAGGGATAACTTATTTTCATATCTTTGCCCCTGTTTAAAAAATTGATTTCCTTTTAAAATCCCCGGTTGCTCCGCTACTTTGATTTACTTATTATATGAACTTAGACCTTGTTGTTATTGATGACGATGCAGTCGTCCTATTCCTGCACAAGGTGCTTATCAAAAAAAGTAAGTTTCCTTCAAATGTTTTGGATTTTCTCCATGCACAGGAAGCCCTGGAGTTTTTAAGCCATCATCCCTCTTCAAAGCAACTCTTAATACTGCTGGATATTAATATGCCACAATGCAACGGCTGGGAATTCCTTAAGCAAGTGGCGCATTTACCGCAAGCAGATAAAATTTATGTGGTAATGGTCACCTCCTCAATTAATGAAAGTGACCGAAAAAGGGCTGCAGAGTTTCCCCAGGTTATAGGTTTTCGTGAGAAACCCCTTTCAAAACAGGACTGTGAGGATATCTATATTAAACTTCTTCCTTTGATTATTTCTTAATTATTTTATCATTTCCACACGGTTTCCGCTTTAAACACTAAGTTCTCCTTAAAAGAACCCGGATTTAAGATTAATTTTAAAAAATACCCTTCTCAAAACTTTAATTTAGGTGTATAACCAATTAAAAATCAGATATGAAGAGGTATACTTTATTATTATGTGCGTTATTCCCTTTGAATTTATTTGCTCAGGAAGGAATGGGAGCAGCCGTCCTGCTTGAGGAGACAAATTTCTTCATCGCAGTAGTTGCGGGGGTACTACTCGCATTAGGATTTCAGTTATTATTGACGTCAATTTCTGTGGCCGGAGGAATTACCGCAGTAGGTAACATTCGCAAGAAAGGTCACAGTGATTCCACCAAAGACAGGCAAAAAGCGAAAGATCACGAAGATGACGATAACGATGGTATGAATGTGGGTCAAAAAGTTTCCACAGGCCTTGGCGCGTGGACCATGATCACCACCTCCATCGCCCTGTTCTTTGCAAGTCTGCTGGCTGTAAAATTAGGATTTATAGGTGCAAACTTTATAGGAGCTACTCTTGGGCTGGTAATTTGGGCAGCCTTTTTTATGGTGGTCACATATCTTGAGATCAATATGGTAACCTCTCTCGTTGGAGGACTGGCATCTACAGTTAAAAGCAGTCTTTCATCTGCAGGTTCTGTTTTTCAGAAATCAGATGCAGGAGTGGCCAAAGATATTGCGAAAACAAAAGCGAAATCTGAAGCAAAAGAAATGCGGAAGCAGTTTGAAAAGCTTTTCTCCACACATGACGTAGACAAGAAAGTTGAGGATTATGTCAAAGAACTTAAGCCGCAGCACATAGATATTCAAAACCTGAAAAAACAGATCAAGGATCTTTTTACCGATTTACAGGTTACAGAAAAAGCCGATTTTGACTATCCAAATTCAGTAAAGAAATTGATTTTGGAAGAAGCCGACAAAAGTACCCTTTCCAAAGAAGATAAAGAGGCCGTTAAAAATCATGTGAACAGCATTAAAGATATTGCTCAAAGTGATGCCTCTCCAGAGGAAAAAGCTAAGGCCGGAATTGAAGATCTAACTCCTGCCGACAGGGAGCAGATCAATAAATATCAGGATCAAATAAAAGGTGCTCTTCAAAACACCAACAAAAAAGAGTTGCAACCAGACCAACTGGAGCAAGATCTTAAGAAGATCCTTAATGAGCCCAAACAAGCTACCAATATTGCTAAAGCAAAAGCAAGTGCAATAGATAGAGAGACCCTGGTGAAACTTCTTGCCTCTCAGGACATGGATGAAAGAGAAGCAGATAAAAGAATTTCTCAGGCAGAAAAAGTTCTGAATAAGGTGCAGGCTTACTTTAGTAACGGAAAGGATAATGCACAGGCGAAAAAAGGAGAGTTGCAACAGAAAAAAGGTGATTTGCAGGCAAAAATAAAAGCCATGTTCGCAGGTGGAACAAATGATCTTAAGAGGATTTACTCAGATTTCACTGCTATTTTTCAGGATTCAGGAGCCGGTCCCGATCTAAAATATAAGCTTGAACATTATAATAAGGAAGAAATGATCATAATGATTATCGACCGCACCTCCCTTAGCCGAAGCGAAGCAGAACCTATCGCTGATAAAATTGTAAGTGCGAGAGATTCCGTTATTGAAAAGGCTTATGAGGTACAGATCAAGGTGAACGAGAAAATGGCCGAAGCCAGGGAAAAAGCTCTTATTGCAGCCGAAGAATCCAGAAAAGCAGCCGCAACCGCTGCATGGTGGCTGGTTGCTACGGGAATAGTTTCGGCCGTTGCATCGGCAGTTGGTGGTATGCTGGCACTTGAAGGAATTTTATAGTAGCTCGAAGATATCTGCCGAAGGAAAATCCTTCCGCAGCTTTTAAACAAAGAGAATTAAAAATTAAACATTATGAAACGATTTATTTTATTATTCACATTTCTATTTACAGTAAGCAGTTCTTTCCTGGCTTGTAAAGATGCCGAAAGAGAAGCAGATGAAATAGAAGTGATAGAAGAAGAAATTGAAACTGAAGTCTATGAAGAAGATGAAGTAATGGACGAAGGTTTTGGAGCTTATGACGCCGATGGTGATTCAATGCTCGATGAGAATGAATTTGGAGAAGCAAATAACACCGCTTTTTCTGAGTGGGATGAAGACGACAGTTCTACTTTTGATGATGAAGAATTCTACGAATCAACATTTGGCGTGGCAGATGTCAATGATGATGATATGATAGACGAGAACGAATGGAATGAAGGTAGAAACAACTGGTATACAGATTATGCAGGTGAAGAAGATTGGGACCTGTTTGACAAAGATGAAGACGGCCTTTTAAGTAGTGACGAATGGAATGAAGGGTTTGGAGATTCCAATTGGTTTAATGACTTTGACGAGAATGATGACCGTTTTGTAGATAACAATGAATGGAATTCTGGGTTGTTCGATGACTGGGACGCCAATGACGATGGTTTTCTAGATGAAAATGAATATAACAGCTTTAGGGGAACGACCAGGGAAATGTAATCCCTTGAGTCCCGTCAAATTAATTAAAGCCATCCTTTGGGGATGGTTTTAATTTTTAAAGAAGTTCTAAAAACACCATTTTCAAGGATCATTTTTACAACTTCTTTCATAAGTAATATTAAATTATTGCAAAATTATAAAAATAACGTGAACGGGTGTTATACCTTGGCTCCTTCAAATACTAAATATTGACATATGAAAATCAAAAGTTTTTTTGCATTAATGGCTTTGGGAACTATTTTTTTTACTTCCTGCCGTGATACCGTTACCGAAAGAGAAGTTGTTCGTGAAACAGAGGTGGAAGTAGAAAGAGAAGAAGTCGAGGTGGAAGAGGACAATGAAGGAATCATTGAAAGAACCGGTAAAAAAGTTGACCAGGAAGTTAATGAGGAGATCAACGAAGAAATCGACAAAATAGGAGATGACAACTAAAAATTTGATTTAAAATACGGCTTTTAAGGCTGTTTTATGAAAATTTTAGCAAGCAAAATGCTTATTATGAGCAGGTTTCTATAAATTTGTTAGAACTAATCTTAAAAACACAACCATGAAAAAGTTTATTTTAATCTTTTCCCTCCTGTTCACCGTAAGCTCATCTTTCATTTCGTGTCGCGATGAGCCGGACAGAGGAGATCGAGTCGAAGAAGCTACTGACGAACTTGAAGAAAGAGGTGATGAAGTAGAGGAAGCATATGATGAGATGGACGATGATGTCTAATCTTGTATTAAGGAATATCATTTAATACAACTAACCAACAACCACAGGATCTTTAGATCCTGGAAAACGGCCTGAAGTTCTCAGGCCGTTTTTTTAATGTTTAAGAGTTTTAAATTCACTTTTGAGATCCTCCATAGATTGCTGGAGCTGTTTTAGCAAACTGCTTTCTGAAGGGGCGTCGAGGTTAAAAGTAAGCTTAGAATTCACCTGCCATAACTCCTGGATATCATTTACCCTCACTTCAATTGGTAAATATTCTTCATTGAGAGATATGAGCAGGAGTTTTGAAGGATCGGGTAACTTCTGAAGTTTTTTTACAAGGACTGAATCATATAACACTACCACGTAAATCCTGTTATTGCTGGCTTCTTCAATGGTGGGAACTGCTTTTCCCAGAACCCATTCGCCCGGCCTAAAGTTTGGTAACATACTATCTCCTTCTACCTGGAAGCCCCGATGGGTCGCATTGCGATATTCGGGCAAAGGAATATCAAAAGCCGGAAGCTGTTGGTACCATTCCACATCCTGCACGTTTTGTGGATATCCCGCCGCTGCTTTTACATTTACCAGTACAATGTTCTCTTCCTCTGCACTATTAAGACTTACTACCTTAGGACTTATATCTCCCTTAGTCAACTGCAGGTATTTTTGATTGCTTTCCCCAAACAACCACAAAGGATTGATCGCGAATTGCCGAAGCAGTTCGGCCACTACCTTACCAGAAAGTTTTGTGCGGCCTCTTTCAATATCGGCTGTAGAATTCTTAATGCCCAGCAGCTGGGCAAATTCGGTTTGGGTAAAGTTATTTTCATCCCTTACCTCTTTGAACCGTTTGATTTCTTGTGATACATCTGTTCCCATACTAACAAATTTAATCCTTTTTGGAAAATATCCTATTTGTGCATTGGATAAAATCCTAAAAAGTTGCGTTTTATGGTACAGCAATAAAGAAGTAACATTCTTTTATGAAGGGAAAGAAAGAATAAGCCCTATTTTTCCGTAATGGAAGAACATTACCTGATCCTTGCCGGCCTTGGATTTGCTACCATAATAATGGCGTGGCTGCCCGCTTTTTCCAAAAAACTAAAAATTAGCTCCCCAATCGTACTTTTATTAATTGGCTTTGGGCTTTTTGCTGTGGGGCTGCCTTTAAACTGGCCGGATCCTCTATGGAAGGACGAACATCTCATGTACTTTTCCGAAGCCCTTGTTATCATTTCCCTCATGGGAGCCGGTCTTAAAATAGGTGCAAATTACAGTCTCCGTGCCTGGCGAAAGCCTCTCCTTTTGGTTTTTGTCACCATGCCCATTTGTATGATCTCGGCTTTTTTATTGGGACAATACTTCCTGTTACTCAGTTTACCGTCCAGCCTTTTACTGGCCGCAGTACTGGCTCCTACAGATCCTGTTCTCGCAGCCGAGGTGCAACTGGATGATCCAATGGAGGAAGAAGAAAACGCGAATGATATTAGATTCACCCTCACTGCCGAAGCAGGACTCAATGATGGTATTGCTTACCCCTTCTCTTATCTTGCAGTCCTGGTAGCACAGGCGGGAAGCTGGGCCGCCTTTAATTTTACAGACTGGCTTTGGGATAAATTGCTTCTCAAGGTGGTCATAGGAGTGATTTGTGGATTATTCATTGGATGGTTAATAGGGCATTTGATGGATAGGATCCATAAATATGCAGGGGTAAAAACCTTTGTTGGCTTCCTTGCCCTCTCCCTTACCTTTATGACTTACGGTGTAACAGAACTACTGCATGGGTATGGCTTTCTGGCGGTTTTCTTTGCCGGTTTCAGCCTTAGATATTACGAAAAGGTAGATCAGGATTACAAGAAAAAACTTCACGATTTTGTCCAGGAAATGGAGCACCTGTTTATGGTTATCTATATTTTGTTGTTTGGGGGATCTATCATGAATGGAATGCTCACTTTGACCGATTGGAAAGGAGTAGTATTCGCTTTTCTCTTTGTTTTGATCATTAGACCTGTTGCAGGTTTAATTGGGTTACTTGGGGTAAAAGGAAACTTCAAGAGCAAACTGGCGGTGAGCTTCTTTGGGATACGCGGGATAGGGTCCATCTTCTATTTATCCTGGGCCTTTGTCACCTTTGATTATTTTGGCCACAAAAATGAATTATATGCAATAACAGCATATATCATTTTGATTTCTATTATCATACATGGTTTTACAGCTCCTTCGGTTATAGGTCATTTTAAAAAAAGAGACAGGATGAAGCAAAAAAGCTAAGCATTCCGCAGGATTAACAAATGTTTATAGCTGTAGTGAGAAGTTCTGCTTAATGAATTTCTTATTTTAAGAATGATAACTCAAAAATAAAAGTAATGAGCAGAGATTATAATCCTCCCCGAAAAATGGAAAAACCATCAAAGATCCCTTTTTCAGGATGGAAATCTATAGGGCTTGGGGTAAAAGATGAAATTGGTGAAAACAATGTTTCCATTATTTCTGCAGGGGTTGCGTTCTATGCATTTCTTGCAGTTTTCCCTGCCATTGGGGCCTTAGTTTCGATTTACGGCCTGGCTATGGACCCGCAGAGCCTTCAGGATCAACTACAAACAATCTCTCAAGTAATGCCACAACAGGCTTTCAATATCATAGAATCCCAGCTTGAGGATGTAGTTTCCACATCGGGAAGCGCCTTAAGCTGGAGTTTAATTATAGGGATCCTATTTAGTCTTTGGAGTGCCAACAAAGGAACGAAATCAATGTTCACCGGATTGGATGTCGCTTACGACACCAGTAATGACCGGGGCTTCATAAAGCAAAATGCCCTTACCCTGCTCTTTACATTTGGCACCATCATCCTGGTCATTATTAGCCTGGGGCTCATTGTAATTTGGCCTGCTATTGTTAATTTTATTTCCCTGCCTTCCAGCCTGGAAACGTTGATCACCTGGCTAAGATGGGTACTCCTGGCCGCAATAGTAGTATTTTTCCTGGCTGCGATGTACCGTTATGCTCCCGATAGGAGAACCCCGGCCTATAAATGGGTATATCCGGGAGCGCTCCTGGCCACACTTTTGTGGTTAATCGCTTCCTGGGGCTTTTCATTTTACGTTCAGAACTTCGGAAGTTACGGGGAAGTATACGGCTCTATTTCGGCAGTAGTGGTTATGCTGTTATGGTTGTTCCTAACGAGTTTTATCATTCTTCTTGGCGCCGAATTAAATTCTGAAATTGAAAAATATTCGGGTGTCGGGCGAGGAAAGCATTAATTCCCATTTTCTATGGTAGAAGAGTTCCAGAAATGTCATTTTTAAAAAGCATTCCAGGAATATGACCTACGTCATATTTTCCAATCTGCTCATTTTCAACCTTTGTACCCGGTACGAAACGAGCAATTTTTATGGAGGAACTTTCTTGTTATCACTGTGGTGATACGATTAAGTCATGTGTTAGCTTTGATGACAAGTCTTTTTGCTGCAATGGCTGTAAGACCGTTTATGAAATATTTTCAGAAAACGGACTTTCTTCTTATTATGATATGGAAGCCACGCCCGGTGCGGCACCGGCACAATTTGAAGGGAAATATGACTTTCTTAGCAATGAAAAAATTGCAGATAAACTGCTGGAGTTCAATGACGGGAACATTCAGGTAATCTCCCTGTACATTCCTCATATCCACTGCAGTTCCTGCATCTGGATCCTCGAAAACCTCAACAAGCTAAAACCGGAGATCACCGCATCACAAGTGGATTTCCCGAAGAAAAGTCTTCGTATTACCTACAATTCAGAAAAGTTAAGTTTAAAAGACCTGGTCTTATTTATCAGCAGTATTGGTTACGAGCCCTACATAAGTCTTGATGACACCGAAACCGGAAAAAAGAAGATCAACCGCAGCATCATCTATAAACTGGGGGTTGCAGGTTTTGCCTTTGGGAATGTAATGTTCCTCTCTTTCCCCGAATATTTTGATGTCAATGAATACTGGCTGGAACAATATAAAGGCCTTTTTAGGTGGTTAATGTTTGCTTTTTCCCTCCCGGTAGTTTTTTATGTCGCGCAGGATTACTTTATCTCTGCCTACAAAGGCCTGCGGGCAAAAATCCTCAACATTGATGTGCCGCTCGCCCTTGGCGTACTGGTGCTCTTTGTACGTAGCACATTAGAAATAACTTTTGACTGGGGATCCGGCTTCTTTGACAGTCTTACAGGTCTTGTATTTTTCCTTACTCTGGGGAAATTCTTTCAGCAAAAGACTTACAATTTCCTCTCTTTTGAGAGGGACTACAAATCATATTTCCCCATTGGTATCACCCGCATAAATCCCGACGGGAAAGAGGAGAGTATACATGTGCACGATATTGAAAAAGGTGACAGGATCTTAATAAGGAATGAAGAACTTATTCCTGTGGATGGCATTCTTATCAATGGGAATGCCCGTATTGATTACAGCTTTGTAACAGGAGAATCTGAAGCTGTGCAGAAGGAATCGGGAGATAAATTATATGCAGGAGGGCGGCAGGTTTCGGGCATGATCGAGATGGAAGCTCTCAAATCGGTTTCTCAAAGTTACCTTACAAAATTATGGAGCAATGATGTTTTCCAGGTTAAAAAGGAAGACTCCTTCACCTCTTTCATCAACCATATAAGCAAGTACTTCACTATTGTATTACTTTTAATCGCTTTTACGGCAACAGCCTGGTGGGCATTTTTGGATTTTGCCACCGCGATCAATGTCTTTACAGCAGTATTAATAATTGCCTGTCCCTGTGCGCTTGCCATGTCCACACCATTCACCCTTGGAAACCTCTTGAGGATCTTTGGCAACAAAAAGTTTTATCTGAAAAATGCCGGTGTGATCGAGCAGCTCGCCAAAGCCGATACTTTGATCTTTGACAAAACAGGAACCATCACCTCCAATAAAAAAAGCAGCATTAGTTATGAAGGAATTACCCTTACTGCTGAAGAAGAATCTCTCCTTAAGAACACGCTTCGCGCATCAAATCATCCTTTGAGCCGCAAATTATATGATATGCTGGCCGAATATGATATTACCGCACCCGAAGAATTTCGCGAAGTCACAGGAAAAGGAATTGAAGCCGTACACCAAAAGCAGGCGATGAAAGTGGGATCGGCCGAATTTGTGGGAAATACCGTTCTTGCACCAACCCTTAACACTTCGGTACACATTAGCTCGAACAATGAATACAAAGGCAGGTACGTTTTTTTCAATGAATATCGTGAGGGGGTAAAAGATCTTTTTTCTGAACTGGCTCCACATTACCAGCTTTCCATTCTTTCGGGAGATAATGAAGGAGAAAAGGAGAGACTTGAAAATCTTCTGCCGGTAAATACTAAAATGCTCTTCAACCAAAAGCCGGAGAGTAAGCTCAATTACATTGCCTCTCTTCAACAGAAGGGAAGAAAAACCATTATGGTGGGCGATGGTCTTAATGATGCCGGGGCACTGGCAAAAAGTGAGGTGGGAATAGCAATCTCAGAAAATGTAAATGTCTTCTCCCCCGCCTGTGATGCTATTCTGGATGCAAGCAGGTTTGACAGTCTTTTTAAGTTCATTAAAGCTTCAAAGTCGGCAATGAAGGTGATCAAGATAAGTATGATCCTGTCCTTTTTATATAATGTCGTGGGTCTTTATTTTGCGGTTACCGGGCAACTATCCCCAATTATCGCGGCTATTCTTATGCCTTTAAGTTCAATAAGTATCATTGCTTTCACTACAGTATGCACCAATTTCATTGGCCGCAGGATTTAATCATTCCCCTCAAAATTCTTCTCCTTTTTCACTTTTAATTTTTTTTAAAAAAAAGTTGGGAATAAAAAGGAAAATCGGGTAAATTGGGACTGTGATTAAATTATTTGTTTCCCTGCTATTTGCAGGGAGAGCCAACTAGGAAGCAACCCCCTACTTGCTTCTTGTTGTTTCCTTCTATAAGCTTTCTCCTTACATGCTTTTTTCAAAGAGTTTTTTATTGAAGCTAACCGGGCTACTATTTATAGTTGCTGGAATAGCCTTACGATTTTCATATTTTGAATCTGCTTTCTCTCCCTCCATCTTAGGCGGACTTATTGGCGGGGGATCTGTTCTGCTTTTTGGAATAGGCAGAAAAGAAAACAGGCCATAAAATAAGAGGTTCCAAAAATGACATTTTTGACAGCCGATGAAAAAACCTCCTTACCCTGAGTATCCAAAAATAGCTTCTGAAGAGATCCTTTTCAGAAAGATTAAGCTCGAAGAACTTTCAGAACTTCTCATCATTTCCTTCTACGATGGAAAACAGGCCAAAAATGAAACCGAAGCTGCAGCGATGCTTCACAGAATTGAAAATGATTGTCTCAATGGGGAAAACATTCACTGGGGGTTACCTCTCAGAAAAATTTCAGGATGATCACTTCACTGGAGCGTTTAAACTTCAGGAAAACTAAGAAAGTGGGTGAAGAAGTGCAGTCCGAAATCCTGCGAAAGGGATTTATTCAGCATTAAGAAGACCAAAGAACATGATAGGAAACAGGTACTATTACCGCAAATTTACAGCCTTCCGAATTAAAGTACCTTGAGGAGCATTTGGAAAATGATGCACAGCACTTAATGTTGAAGAAGGACCGGGCTGCATTCTTGCTTCCGGAGGACAGAAGTCTGGATTCGATTCGGGAAATTTGACAGGAGCTCATCCTGCGTTTCAAAGGCTGGAAATTCAAAAGGAGCTTACGCTTTTTAGGATCTAAGAAATTCACAAAGAACCCGTTGCGAAAAAGATCGTAGTAAGGACAACCCGCCAAGCAGAAAGTTTTTATATACGGGCTTTCAAAAAAGGCATTTTAAGAAGATTTCTTGGCGCCGGGTCTTGACCTTTGCCAGATGAAGTTGCACTTATTACCAACTAATCCTAAATTTATCAAAGGTGCTAAATATCATTATTTTACACGCACCGATTTTCTAAATTTAATAATATCTGCCGCCACAATAGAGCAAAGGGAAATTTTGCTTCATGAATCCCCCCTGGCAGTCCTTTAAAAATCAGGAAATATGGAAATGTCCTGGTATCAAATGAGTTCCGAAGAGGTGATGAAGAAACTCGACACCTCCCCCGGTGGCTTGTCATCTGGCCAACACAACAGCAGGCAACAGAAGTATGGAAAAAACCTCCTGCCAAAAAAAAAGAAAATAACCCTCATCAGATTGTTTTTCGCCCAGTTCCTCAATTCACTTATTTATGTCTTACTGGCAGCAGCCCTTGTGGCTCTTTTATTGGGAGAATATTCAGATGCTATTTTTATTTTCCTGGTCCTCCTCGTTAATGCGGGCATAGGTACTTTTCAGGAATGGAAGGCAGAAGAAAAAGCATCTGCCCTGGAAAACCTTATCAAGCTACGCGTCAAGGTAAGGAGGAACAATCAGGTTATTGTGGTTGACAGTGAAGACCTGGTGCCCGGTGATGTCGTTTTGATGGAATCGGGGAACAAGGTACCGGCAGACATAAGGGTAATCAATTACAACAATTTAATGGCAGAAGAAGCTATTCTCACCGGGGAGTCCAAAGCCATAGAGAAAGACAGCAGCGCCATTATAAAAGAAAATGTTGGAGTGCCCGATCAAACCAACATGCTGTTTGCCGGCACCACCATAACAACAGGAAGAGGTACCGGGATAGTTGTCTCTACAGGAATTGAAACCGAGATCGGGAAGATTGCATCTTCCCTTCAGGAACTTGAGACAGGCAAGGCGCCACTGGTAAAGAGAATGGAGATCTTTACGCGTAAAATAACATATATCGTCCTGGCAGCCAGTATGGTCCTGGGAATTATGGGATATTACTTTGGCATTCCTGTAAAAGAGATTTTCTTTTTCGTCGTGGCCGTGGCAGTATCGGCCATTCCGGAAGGTTTACCTATTGCCATGACGGTTGCGCTTTCCATAGGTGGATCTAGAATGGCCAAAAGAAACGTAATCATTCGAAAACTCACAGCCGTTGAGGGTCTTGGCAGCTGCACCTTCATAGCGACAGATAAAACAGGAACCTTAACAGTTGACCAGCAAACCGCAAGAATACTGATATTGCCGGGGCCAACAGCACTCAAAGTCACAGGTGAAGGTTATAACGGCGAAGGAAAGATAGTTTCACGGGGTGGTGACGAAGTTCTTTTAAATGAATCAAGTGATCTCCAAAAGCTACTTAAGGCCGTATCCATATGTAATGAAGGGAACCTCAATTATATTGATGGCAGCTGGTCATTTTCGGGAGATCCCATAGATGTTGCTTTATTGGGCCTCCCTTTTAAAGCCGGAACATCCCCGGAAAAATTTCAAGCTCAAATTAATAAGGTGAAAGAGGTGCCATTTGAGTCGGCCCGACAATTTGCTGCAGTATATTATAAACAGGGGGAAACTGAGGAGCTCCAAATTGCTGTTAAAGGTGCTGTTGAAAAAATAAAGGATCATATAGATGCTAAAAAATATGCTCCTCTTTTGGAAGAGGCCGCCAACCATGCGGAAAGCGGCTATCGAATTATTGCTGTCGCGGGAGGAACTGCAGATAAAATATTACCTGCAGGGGAGCTCCCTCATCTGGAACTGTTAGGGTTTATTGCCCTAATAGATCCATTACGGCCCGAAGCAGCACCAGCAGTGAAAGAATGCCATGCCGCAGGAGTACAAGTCGCAATGGTCACGGGAGATCATCCTGCAACTTCGCTTGCTATTGCTAAAGAAGTAGGCATTGCAAACATGCAGGAGCAAGTCATTACCGGAACTGAATTGAGTTCTATCGAGAACGCTCCCGAAAAGCTGACCAATATCCTACGGACAAAGCGGGTTTTTGCCAGGGTCACACCGCAACAGAAACAAATGATAGTTGAATCCATAAGAGAATCAGGACATTTAATTGCGGTAACCGGAGATGGAGTAAACGATGCTCCGGCACTTAAAACGGCAAATATTGGAGTCGCAATGGGCTATGGAACAGATGTGGCAAAAGACACCGCATCTATTATCATTAGTGACAATAACTTTGCATCTATTGCTGCAGGTATTGAAGAAGGGCGTTTCACCTATAGCAATTTGAGGAAGATCATTTACCTGCTCATTTCCACAGGGGCGGCCGAATTACTCACCATTGGTCTTTCTCTGGCCTTCCTGTTACCACTGCCTTTCCTTCCTGTACAGCTATTGTGGCTCAACCTGGTCACTAACGGGATACAGGATGTTGCCCTGGCCTTTGAAGCAGGAGAAAAAAAAGTTATGCTTCAACCTCCCAGAAAACCTAATGAGCCCATTTTTGACCCGCTCATGATAAAACAAACCCTACTCTCTGCTGCAGTAATAGCATTGCTGGCTTTTGGCTTATGGTATCATTTGCTTAACCAACTTCATTGGGAGGAACAACCTGCAAGAAATGCGGTGCTGATGCTAATGGTTTTACTTCAAAACTTCCACACCTTTAATTGCCGGTCGGAGACCAGATCTGCATTTAGAATTCCGGTAAAAAAGAACCTGGTTTTACTTTTTGGAGTTTTAGGAGCTCAAAGCCTTCATATCCTGGCTTTGCAGACCCCCTTTATGCAAACCTTATTAAGCCTCAATCCCCTTCCACCAAGGCACTGGGTGTACCTTTTCTTTTCTGCTTCTTTGATACTGGTGGCGATGGAATTGTTTAAATTATTAGTTGCCAAAAAAGAAGTTGAAAAACAACGAACCCTCAATGGCCGGGGCACAACAGTATAGAAACAAAAAAAGCTGCTATACAGCAGCCTTTTTTTATCTGACATGAAATCTTCTTAATTCGAAACTTCGGTTTTAATGGCTTCAACTGTTTCTGTGTTATCTACTCCAAGGCCTTCCTGCTGGTGGACCAGTACTCCATCTTCATCAAATACGCTAATGATGTTGGAGTGGGAAAAATCAATGGGAGAGATCTGCTTATAACTCACCGCGAGTACGGTTGCAAATTCCCGGGTATCTTCGGGCGTACCACGAAGGAACATCCAGTGGTCATCTTCCATCACATTTTCTTTAGCAAAGGAATTAAGACGTTGGGGCGTATCGGTTTCAGGATCAATGCTTACCATGATAAACTTTGTTTTGTCGAGATATTCCTCCGGCATTTGCTTTTCAATATTCCGCATATCTGCGATAAGTCTGGGACAGGCGGCTTTACAGGAGGTGTAGATCATTACCATAACCAGTACATTCCCCCGAAGGTCCTCCAGCTGAATATTCTCATTATCCTGTGTGGTCCAGGTGGAGGGCAGATTATAGATAGAAAGTTCGGGAATTTCCTCCTTGATTTCCTTTGTATTTACTGCGACTTCTTCCTTGACATCAGCTTCTTTCTTTTCGGCATTGTTACATGCTGAAAAAAGAAAGACTGAAAGCATTATTAAAACAACTTTTTTCATGATCATAATTCTGATTTTTCAATATCCTGTACACATCTAAACCCAAGGTTCTTGATTGAGTACTTTGCTTTCATGCTTCCGCGGAAGGCATAGCGCATAAAAGCTGCATAGTTCATAAGATCTGTGGCGCCAACTGCCGCCCCTCCGCAAAAGAGGTTATTATCTCCCGTACTATCCTGCCGGGATTCCCCACCAATCATCACAGAGTTAAAATCTGATGTCCACTCCCATACCAACCCGTGAAGGTCGGACACTCCCCAATAATTCCTAAAGGTATTACCTATAGTGTTTTTATATGTGTTGGGGGTTTCATACCAGCTTAAGATAAATTGATTATAAGATTTTTCTTCGCGTGCATCGGGACTGGTTTCATTTGCCATGGCTACATACTCCCACTCATCTACTGTAGGCAATCTCTTGCCCTGGCATTCGCAGTAATTCTTTGCTGCAAACCAGGAGACATTAGTCACCGGGGAATTGGGCATCATGTCATCACCAAAGCTTAAATCATTCTTCCAGTTACGCAGGTAATTATCATCGGCAAACAGCTTTTTCACCTGGGATTTTCTCCAGCGCGGATTCTCTTCAACAAACTTAAGAAACTCTGCGTTTGTAACAGGATAAACATCCATCCTGAAATCTTTCACAGGAACTTCTGTTTTGGTTCCGTAGAGGGGAATAAACTCCCCTCCCTTCACCTCTACCATTGAACCAGACTGGCTGTGAGCCTGGCTCGTGATCATTATCGCGATGCAAAATGCCAATCTGGTTAATGTTTTCATATTATAAAGATAATTATTTTACTTCTTTTACCATTTTCTGAGTAACTTCAGTCTTATTGTTGCCCCAGTTGTTGTACACATAAGTAAGTACGGCAGCAACATCTTCATCTGAAATATTTTGTTTGGGCATAGCACTGTTGTATGCGTTGCCATTCACTTCAATCTCTCCCGTCAATCCAAATTTCACGACCTCGATTGCTCTGTGAACATCGGCATTTAGATAATCTGACTCTGCAAGTGGAGGGAAAGCATTAGGAATACCTGCACCGGTTGCCTGGTGACATGCAAGACAATTTTGAGTATAGATCTGTTTACCTCTTTCCATCTTATCTGCCATCGACATTTCGGCTACCTGCTCTCCGTCATTTGTTTCTTCAGCAACTTCGCTAACAGATGTACCGGGATTATAAATTTTCTCTTCGATTTTACCACCAAAGACTTTTTCATTTTCTTCTCCTTCAACTTTTAGGATACCCAAGGCTCCCTTATTGAAAGCTCTGAAGATCGAGTGGTCAACCAATACCAGGTTACCTGGAACTTCAACCTTAAACTCAACAATGGCAGCGCCACCGGCAGGGATGAGTGTTGTTTGCACATTCTCATTAATCATAGCTCCACCTTCAACATATACTTTGTCAAAGATCTCCCCAATTACGTGGAAGGAAGAGACAAGATTGGGTCCACCATTACCTACGAACAAACGTACAGTTTCTCCAACTTTTGCAGTTAGGGCATTATCTCCTGTTAATCCACCAACTTTTCCATTGAAGACTACATAATCTGCATCTTCATCAATTGCTTTGTCCATACTAAAAGCCTGAAGCCCTCTTTCTCCATTCTCACCTTCGGTATAGAAATCCCCCTGCATTACATAGTATTCTTTATCCACCGGCTCAAGACCACCTTCTGGTTCAACCAGGATAAGACCGTACATTCCATTTGCGATGTGCATTCCCACAGGAGCGGTAGCACAGTGATATACATAAAGCCCGGGGTTCATGGTCTTAAAGGTAAATACGGCTTCGTGCCCCGGAGCTACGAAAGAAGATTCGGCACCACCACCGGGTCCGGTCACTGCATGAAGGTCAATATTGTGAGGCAGTTTTGAATCGGGGTGGTTTTTAAGGTGAAATTCAATTTCATCCCCTACCCTTGTACGAATAAAGCTTCCGGGTACGGTACCGTCAAAGGTCCAGTACACATAGGTTACTCCGTCGCTCATTTCCATTTCTTTTTCCACTACCTCCATATTAACCACAAGTTTGGTAGCAGCTCTTTTTCCAACTGGTCTTGGAACCATTGGAGGAGCAGTCATTTCGGCTTCACTCTCTCCATACACCTTCATTAGTTCGGGATTTTCTTTTGCAGCCACTGCTTTTTCGCAGGAAGTAAACAGACCCGCTACAAGGGCTGCCAGGAAGAAAACGTATACAATACTTCTTTTTGAATTTTTGAAATTTTTCATGATCAGATGTGTTAAATATTAATTTCAGATACAAATGTCCGAATTAAGAACACTCCTGAATATGAGCGTAATCATATATGGCTTAATTTTTTACAAATGCTTTTCTGGCAAAAACCTGATCGAAATCATATTTCCCAAAAACCAATGCCTGTAGCTTTGCCGGATAATAAATAGGTATGAGCGTCATCTATTTACTCCTTACAATAAGCATTATTGTAGCGGTATTGTTTTTCGTTGTTTTTATCCTGGCTGTACGTAGTGGCCAGTTCGACGATGACTATACCCCTTCTGTGCGTATTCTTTTTGAGGATGAGCTTGTCAAAGAGAAATCAACAAAATCGAGTAAAATTAATCAAGACAATTAAAAAATGGAATTGCAACAGTTCTACTACGACAACAAAATCGTTAAAAAGTTCCTTTATGCTACCCTTTTCTGGGGAGTTATCGGAATGTCAGTCGGGCTTCTTTTGGCCTTCTTATTCCTGTTCCCTAACCTAACCGACGGAATTTCCTGGTTAAGTTTTGGACGCCTGCGCCCACTGCATACCAATGCGGTGATTTTTGCTTTCGTAGGAAATGCCATTTTTGCGGGAGTATATTACTCCACCCAACGCCTGCTCAAAGCCAGGATGTACAGTGACATCCTTAGCAGCATCAACTTTTGGGGCTGGCAATTGATCATTGTTGGAGCGGCAATCACCCTCCCCCTTGGGTTCACCAGTTCAAAGGAATACGCCGAGCTGGAATGGCCCTTTGACATTGCGATTGCAGTAGTTTGGGTAGTTTTTGGATGGAACCTTATTGCCACTATTTTTAAGAGAAGACAAAGACATTTATATGTAGCCATCTGGTTCTATATCGCAACTTTTGTCACTGTTGCAGTACTGCACATCTTCAACAGTCTAGCAATACCTGTAGGCTTATTTAAGAGTTACTCTGTTTACGCCGGAGTGCAGGACGCATTGGTACAATGGTGGTACGGGCATAATGCCGTTGCTTTTTTCCTTACCACGCCTTTCCTGGGACTTATGTATTACTTTGTTCCCAAGGCTGCCAACAGGCCGGTTTACTCCTATAAATTATCTATTATCCACTTTTGGTCCCTTATCTTTATTTATATCTGGGCGGGGCCACACCACTTGTTATATTCATCCCTGCCAGACTGGGCTCAAAACCTTGGAGTTGCGTTTTCGGTGATGCTATTGATGCCATCATGGGGTGGTATGATCAACGGACTTCTAACGCTTCGCGGAGCATGGGATAAAGTAAAGACAGATCCTGTTTTAAAGTTCATGGTGGTAGCGATCACGGGCTACGGTATGGCAACTTTTGAAGGACCCATGCTATCCCTAAAAAATATTAATGCCATCGCCCACTTTACAGATTGGATCATAGCCCACGTTCACGTAGGCGCCCTTGCCTGGAACGGGTTCTTAACCTTTGGAATGGTCTACTGGCTGGTACCAAGAATGTTCAAAACCAAACTGTATTCCATTAAACTTGCAAATGCGCACTTCTGGACAGGTACTTTAGGTATTATCCTTTATACTTTACCAATGTATGTTGCCGGTTTTGTTCAGGCTTCCATGTGGAAACAATTCAACCCGGATGGTACACTAGTCTACGGAAACTTCCTTGAGACGGTGACCGAAATCATGCCTATGTACTGGTTTAGAGCTATTGGAGGTAGTATGTATATAGCCGGAATGTTCATCCTTTTATGGAACGTATATAAGACCATTAAAAGTGGTAGTGAAGTCACAGACGAACTGGCCGAAGCTGCACCACTACAAAAAATTAGCAATAGAAGGCTTGCGGGAGAAGGTTTCCATACCTGGTTAGAGCGCAAACCTGTCCAGCTTACCATATTAGCTACTATTGCCATCCTTATTGGAGGTATTATACAAATTGTTCCTACGATCCTGGTGAAGTCTAATATTCCTACTATTACCAGCGTGAAACCCTATACTCCTCTGGAACTGGAAGGAAGGGATATTTACATAAGAGAAGGGTGTGTCTCCTGTCACTCACAAATGATACGTCCTTTTAGAAGTGAAGTTGAACGCTACGGAGAATATTCAAAAGCAGGAGAGTATGTGTACGATCACCCATTCCTGTGGGGCAGTAAACGTACCGGCCCGGACTTAATGAGGGTGGGCGGCAAGTATTCGGATAACTGGCACTTTAACCACATGTACGATCCACAAAGTACCTCATCGGGTTCAATCATGCCGGGTTATAAATGGCTTATTACAGATAAGCACGACCGTTCAAACATAGAGGATAAAATGGAAGCCATGGTAGAACTGGGTGTACCCTATACAGAGGCCGAAATTGCCAATGCACAGGCTCATATGGAGGAACAGGCCACACAAATCCAGGAGAACCTTTATAGCGATCCAGATTTTGTAGCTACCTATGAAGCCGACAAGAAATATGCAGAGGAGCAGGGACTTGACTTTGTGGAAATGAAAGAGCGGGAAATCGTTGCCCTTATCGCGTATATACAGCGATTAGGAACAGATATTAAAGTGGTGAATTCAACAACCTCAAATTAATTATCATGCTAAAATTTGTAAAAGGACATATGGAAAGCATTGCAGGAATAGAGATCTATCCAATATTATCCCTGCTTATATTTTTTATCTTTTTTGTAGCACTTTTCTGGTGGGTATTTACTGCCAAGAGAGACTACATAAGTACTGTAGAACGAATCCCATTAGAAACCGATAACGACCAGAACTCATGAGACATGCCATCCCAGCCTGGATAAGAATTCCAATTTTCTTCCTCATCATTGCGGGAGCTTTAGAATACTTTATAGACTCAGGTGACAATTTTGCCTTTATTGAATTCCCAATGTTATCGCTGGTACTGGCGATGATCCTGCTGTTTCTTATCGCTGCGGAATTTATTCTCGACGCAGTAGAGAACATCATGTTTCAATCACTCTCACCTGAAGCTAAAGAGCGCTATATGGCCGCCCAGCAGAAGCGAATGGAGAAATACGATCTTAAAAAGATCTACAGGAAACTTGCAGGTACCCGCCCAATTTCAGAAGAAAGAGATCTGGAACTGGATCACAACTATGACGGGATCAAGGAACTTGACAATAAACTTCCACCATGGTGGCTTTATTCCTTCTATGCTTCCATCATTTTCGCTTTTGGATATCTTGCTTACTACCACATTTTGGGGGGAGAAAACCAGCATATGGAATTTGAAGAGGAAATGGTTGCAGCAAGACTGGCAGTGGAAGAATACAAAAAAACAGCACCAGACCTGGTAGACGCCGAAAGCGTAGAGCTGCTAACTGATGCCGCAGACCTGGACAAAGGGGCTGCCATTTACCAGGCCAATTGTATGGCTTGCCACGCTGCCGACGGAGGTGGTGGAATTGGACCAAACCTTACAGATGAGCACTGGATCCTGGGAGGCGGGATCAAGAACGTATTTAATACAGTTAGTGAAGGTGGACGTGCGGGTAAAGGAATGATCGCATGGAAATCTACCCTTAGACCAACAGAGATACAACAAGTATCGAGCTATATTTTAAGTTTACAAGGCACCACTCCAACCAGTCCAAAAGAGGCCGAAGGTGAGATCTGGACAGAGTAAATCACATTTTTCAGGAGTAAAAGCAGTAGGAAGTGGAGAAACCAGGAAATAACTTTAGAGATAGAATAGGCACGATGAATGACGAAGGCAAACGCGCCTGGGTCTATCCTAAAAAACCAGACGGCCGGTTCTATAAATATCGTACCCGGTTAACCTGGTTCCTGCTACTTTTCCTTATTGCGTCCCCTTTTATCCATATTAATGGGAACCAGTTCATGTTGTTCAATGTTCTGGGACGGGAATTTTACATTTTTGGACAACCATTCTGGCCTCAGGACTTTTACCTGGGAGTGATGGCAATGATCATTGGAGTACTCTTTGTGACCCTTTTCACCTCTGCCTTTGGAAGGATCTTCTGTGGCTGGATCTGTCCCCAGACCATCTTTATGGAAATGGTCTTCAGAAAGATCGAATATGGCATAGAAGGCGACCGTGGAGCGCAAATGAGACTTGATAAACAGGAATGGAACAGTGAAAAGATCAGGAAAAAAGGATTAAAATGGTTTTTGTTCTTTTTGATCTCCTTTGGAATCGCAAATGTCTTCCTGGCCTATTTGGTTGGAAGCAAAAAACTGCTGCAGTATGTGACTGAAGGTCCACTGGAAAACCTGAGTACCTTTATAGCTCTGCTCATCTTCACAGGGGTATTCTATTTCATCTTCTCCTGGTTTAGAGAGCAGGTTTGCACCATAGCCTGCCCTTACGGAAGATTACAAGGGGTGTTACTTGACAAAAAATCTGTAGTTGTTGCCTACGATCACAAGCGGGGGGAACGTACACTAGGAAGATCAAAATTTAAAAAGAATGAAGATCGGGCCGCGCTGGGCAAAGGGGATTGTATCGATTGCTTACAATGTGTCAACGTCTGCCCTACCGGGATTGATATCAGGAATGGAACTCAACTGGAATGTATCAATTGTACCGCCTGTATTGACGCCTGCGACATCATAATGGAAAAGGTGGACCTGCCAAAAGGGCTCATCGGCTTTTATTCCGAAGAGAATATTGAAAAGGAGGAGAAGGTTAGGTTCAATTCAAGGATGAAAGGATTTGCTGCTATCCTGTTTGTGCTGGTGGGAATACTTTCAGGAATGTTGTTTATAAGGACAGATGTGGAAGCGACAGTTCTAAGACTTCCGGGACAGCTTTATGAAACCCAGGATGATAATGTAATTAGCAACGTCTACACCTTTAAATTAATAAACAAGACAATGAGCACTTTTGACGATGTGCATTTCGAATTACTCTCGCACGACGGAAAAATTGAATCTGTAACTCACGATAAAATTGTAGTCCCCGAAAAAGGGCTTGCAGAGGGAACTTTATTCATTAAGATCCCTAAGTCTTTGCTGAAGGATGAAAAGAACAGTGTAGAGATTGGGATCTATAATGGGAAGAAGCTTTTAGAAACTACCAATACAAATTTTATGGGACCCAGGAGCTTTAGGTAACTTCCCATAAGAGCTAAAAAAAGAAAAGATGCTGGTAAAAGAAATATTATCTGAATTACCCACCGCTACAAAAATTGTGGTGAGAAGATTTGATCAGGAAGCAGGTTCTCATGTTCTGGCTATTGGTTTAAATAAAAATGTGAAACTGCATGAGCATAAAAGTGATATTCCGGCCAGAATTTTGGTCATCAAGGGAAGCATCATTTATGTAGCAGGAGGTAGAAAAACTTCTCTTTGCCTTTATGACGAACACGTAATTCCTATTGGAGAATATCATTCTGTAGAACCACAGGAAGACAGCATTTTCCTGGTAATAAAAAAATAATATTATGAAAATATCCTGGGGTACAGCCATAGTGTTGGCAATGATAAGTTTTATCGCTTTTATTATGTTCTTTGTAATTACAATGAGCACAGATGATAAATACAGCCACGACCTTGTTGTGGAAGAATATTACAAAAATGAACTCACCTTTGAGAACCAATTGGATAAGACCAGGAATGCCTCAAAATTGTCAGAAAATATTAACCTGAAAAAAACTCCTGAAGGACTGGTGGTGACTTTTCCTCAAGAACTAACAGCATCAAAAATTACAGGAAATGTGTTCCTTTACCGGCCGTCTAACAAGCAGTTGGACTCTGAGATTCCTCTCTCATTGTCTTCACATCAATTGCTCGTACCTGAAAGAAGCTTGATAGGCGGCCGCTGGAACATTATTATAGACTGGGAGTACCAGGGCGATAAATTCTATTTTAAAGAAGATATCATTTATTAATGCTCTATTCTGCCTTCATATTAGGTATTCTTGGAAGTTTTCACTGTATAGGCATGTGTGGCCCTATAGCTTTTATGCTGCCGGTCTCACGTGAAAATAAAGTGCTTAAATTCTTCCAGATCTTTCTTTACCACATTGGAAGGCTTTTTTCATACAGTATAATTGGTCTTGCCTTTGGGTTGATAGGAAAAAGCCTGAACCTCTTTGGCATTCAGCAGCAGTTGTCAATAGGAATTGGAATCCTTATGATCCTGGTGATCCTCCTGCCATCCAAAAAACTGCAGAGATACAATTTTTCACAACCTTTATATCGTATCGTGGGAAAAGTCAAATCTTCTCTGGGAGCAGCTCTTAAGAAAAGAACCCCCGATACTTTTTTTACGATAGGATTTCTCAATGGTTTTCTCCCCTGCGGACTCGTTTACATGGCTGTGTTTGGTGCCATCGCAGCTGGTGGGATTACAGAAGGCAGCCTTTATATGCTGCTGTTTGGCCTTGGAACCATCCCTCTAATGACCACAGCTGTTTACTTTAGTAGCCTGTTGGGCGGCAAATTGAGAAATAAGGTGCAGCGGTTGATCCCTGCTTTTGTAGTTCTCATGGGGCTGCTCTTTATAATAAGAGGAATGGGGCTGGACATTCCTTATCTATCCCCGGCCCCTGCAACGGCTATGGTGGAAGCCTCCGCCAGTTGCCACTAATTCCCGAGTCTTTTTAGAATCTGCTGGTTTGGAGTGGAAATCATTTCTGCCTTCCGGACATATTTATCCGGTTTTTACATTTAAACCCACCCCACAATTGTTAAAATTTATTAAAACTATTTTCAAAAAATCCTTCTTTTTGGAGCTTTGGGGCAAAATATGATGGGAAAAATATGAGCATTATCAGCTTTTTGAAGGAGCTACAGGGAAAAATAACCGCCAATGCTCTCATTTTGCTGCTATTATAGGAAAAGTTAATATGAACTTAAATATATCTAAGACAGGTTCAAGAATTTCGTCGAAACCTGACCCGCGTCATACTGCATACTTCATTTCTACCCCATCTTTGTATCATAATTAAAAACAAAAATCATGAAAACAACAAAGAAATTTTCCTTAGGACTTGTAAGCTTCCTTCTAATGGTTTTTTCAGTTCAAACCTCAATAGGACAGAACTTCAATATCAATAAAGGAGCATCAAATCTAAAAGTGCTTGGGACATCAAACATCCACGATTGGGAATTAGATGCAAAAGATTTCCAGGGAAACCTAAAAGCTCAATTAGAAGACGGACAATTGGTAAAGATTGATGAGTTAAACTTTGCTGTTGTTGCCGAAAGCCTTAAGAGTGGTAAAGGAGGTATGGATAAGAATACTTACAAAGCCCTTGATACCGATAAGCACCAGAGGATCACATTCCAACTTCAAAATGTTAAGAACATCGATTGTACCTCCAAAACAAATTGTAAAGTAACCACTTCCGGATACCTTACTATCGCAGGGACAAAAAAATCGGTAGAACTAATTTTTGACGCAAAAGTAACCGGAGATAAGATAACATTGTCTGGAAACCATAAACTTAAAATGACAGATTTTAAAGTGGATCCTCCAACAGCAATGTTCGGAACAATTACCACCGGCGATGAAGTAAACATCAAGTTTCAAACTGTATTCACTAAATAATTAATCAAAAGCAAATTTTTAAAATTCAACTATCAACTTTTTAATTTATCAAAATGAAAAACTTAATTAAATATTCCGGTATTGCTCTCTTGATGGCCATAGGTTATCAGGCACAGGCACAAGATGTAGATGTATTGGTTGTGGAAGATGAGAACACCACTCTTTGGGACAGAAGCCTTCCTAACTATAGATATCCAGATCAACGCGGCATCAGCACGTTCGAACCTAACAAAGACATCGTTTATGGTGATTTTGAAGGAGTACAGGTGAGACTGGGTGGAGCATTCGCACTACAATTCCAGGGACTTGACCAGGAAAACACTGCCAATACAGTACATGAACTAGGTAAGGATTTCAACCTTGCTACTGCAAACATGACTTTTGACATTTTGCTTGCAAAAGGAGTTAGAGTACACCTTAACACCTATCTTTCTTCTCAACACCACCCGGAAGCTTATGTAAAAGGTGGATACCTTCAGGTAGACAACCTTGACTTCATCAGCGAAGGTCTGGCTTCAGGTCTAATGGAGCATTTGAGAATTAAGTTTGGTCACATGGAAAATAACTATGGTGATGCTCACTTTAGAAGATCTGATAACGCAATGGCTCTTTACAACCCATTCGTTGGAAACTACCTAATGGACAGCTTTACTACAGAAGTAGGTGGAGAGATCTATTTCTTCAATAACGGATGGTTAGCTATGGGAGGATTTACTAACGGTAAATTAAACCAGTCTACCGTTGGAGAAGGTCACACCAGCCCATCTTGGTTAGCAAAAATTGGATATGACAAACAAATCACTGAAGATTTCAGATTCAGATTAACTGGATCTCTATTCCACGCTCCACATAACAATGGAAGAGGTATTTACCTTTACAGTGGAGACCGCGCAGGTTCAAGATACTACAATGTTATGACTGGTCCTGACGGCGGAGACGGCTTTAGAGCTGGTAGAATCAACCCAGACCTTAAGAACGAAATGACTGCTTTCATGATCAACCCTTTCATCAAAGTAGGTGGACTTGAATTCTTCGGAATCTACGAATCTGCATCTGGAAAAAAAGTATCTGAAACAGATGACAGAACTTTCAACCAATATGCTGGTGAACTTATCTACAGATTTGGTGCAACTGAAGACTTCTACGTAGGTGCACGTTACAACACTGTAAACGGTGAACTGGAAACTGGTGATGATGTTACTATCAACCGCTTCAACGTAGGTGGTGGATGGTTTATGACCAAGAACATCCTTACAAAAGTGGAATATGTAAACCAGGAGTATAACGACTACCCAACAGGAGACATCCACCAGGGAGGAAAATTCAACGGATTCAACATTGAAGCAGTTATTAGCTTCTAAACATAAGATTCGTTTGAACTAGCCGAAAATGGGGGAACTAAAATTCCCCCATTTTTTTTATCTTTAAAAAAATGAAAAAAATTGCGTTTGTATTATTGGTGCTTTTTTGTGGTGCGGTAACACACGCACAGAACTTCCAAAAGAGAGAAATTACGGTTCTGCCTTCCAGCGACCTTACAATCATTGGAGATTCCAACATTGCAGCTTTTCAATGCGAGTTTGACAATTCTTATCTTCAAGACTCCCAGAATATTTCCTATAACCAAACAGGAAATAAGATCGAATTTCAAGGAGCTGTTCTTATTCTTAACAACAAAGGTTTCGACTGTGGAAGCAAAGGCATCAACCGGGACTTTCACGATCTCCTGGAGACCGATGACCACCCACAAATACTATTAACCCTCAACAAAGTAGTTCTTTCTTCACCTCAAAAAGGTATGGCAACTGTTGGCATCACCATAGCAGGAAAAGAAAAATTTTATGAGGTGCCTGTAACTATCAAAAATGCTGCAATAGCAGAATTTAAAGGAAAACTCCTGTTAAACATTAAAGACTATGGACTTGAGCCTCCAAAAAAGCTCTTTGGAATGATCGTCGTAAAAGATGTAATTGAAATAAAATTTGATCTTCTTGTAAAAAAATAAGCAACTATGGAATTATTATCTGCTGCCGAAGCTGTATCACATGTAAAAACGGGGGATAGGGTCTTCTTCCAGGGAGCGGCTATGACCCCAAATATTCTTATTGAAGCCCTTGTTGACCGCTACAAAGAACTCAAAGATGTGGAGATCTTTCACATCCATACCGAAGGACCTGCCCGTTACACCCAAATACCATACAGGGAATCCTTCAGGCTTAACAGCTGTTTTGCTGCCGGAAATGTGAGAGACTTTGTAAACTCTGAATACGGAGCTTATATCCCAATTTTCCTTAGCGAGATCCATTTGTTATTCAGAAGAAATATATTACCGCTGGACGTAGCCTTTATACAGGTTTCTCCTCCAGATAAACATGGCTTTTGTTCCCTGGGAGTATCGGTGGATATTACCCTGCCTGCAATTCAAACTGCCAAAAAGGTTATTGCACAAATAAATCCACAAGTACCAAGAACCCACGGCGACGGAATTATACATATAAGCAGGATCACTGCCGCAGTAGAGACAGATGTGCCATTACATTCGCATGAACCAACAGAAGCTTCTGAAATTGAGAAGCAAATTGGAAAAAATGTAGCCGAACTTATTGAAGACGGTGCTACCCTGCAAATGGGAATTGGCGGAATTCCCAATGTCGTTCTCAACAACCTCATGAACCATAAACGGCTGGGAATTCATACCGAAATGTTTTCTGACGGAGTTTTACCCCTTATTGAAAAGGGAATTATTACAGGAGAAGAAAAAGAGGTGAAAACCGGGAAAATTGTTACCTGCTTCGCTTTGGGATCCCCAAGATTATACGATTTCATTGATGATAATCCCATAGTTCATTTTAAGGAAGCCGCATATACCAATGACACTGCCATAATTAGGAAAAACCCAAAGGTTACTGCCATTAACAGCGCAATTGAAATAGATCTTACCGGCCAGGTTTGTGCAGACACGATTGGCACCTATCAATACTCGGGCGTTGGGGGACAAATGGATTTTATTCGCGGTGCTTCCCTTTCAGAAGGTGGTAAGGCTATTATCGCATTGCCATCGGTTACGGCAAAGGGAATTTCAAAGATCGTCCCTAATCTTAGAGAGGGAGCAGGTGTTACCACCACCAGGGCTCACGTTCACTATATCGCTACTGAATACGGTGTGGTGAATCTTTACGGGAAAAACCTGAAACAGCGGGCTAAGGCTCTAATTTCCATCGCTCACCCCGATCACAGGGAGGCTCTGGAAGAGGAGGCTTATCATAGGATCAATAAAACACGCTAGCGAAAAAAGCTTTCTAAAACAGGCATTTTTGAGTACCTTTATTATGCTTAAAAAAAGGAAAATATGAAAAGTAACTTCAGCGAAATCATCAAGGACAACAAACCTGTACTTGTAGATTTCTTTGCCGACTGGTGTGGCCCGTGTAAAACACTCGCGCCTATCCTAAAAGATGCCAAAGCCGACCTGGGTGAAAAGGTTAAGATCGTTAAAATCGATGTGGATAAGAATCAAGCCCTGGCCGCAAAATATCAGGTGCGGGGGGTGCCTACATTGATCCTTTTTAAGAATGGGGAACAATTATGGAGACAATCGGGCGTAGTTCCAAAAGGAGATCTGGTTCAGCTTATCAACTCCCACCAGTAGGTCTATGATAGATGAAAACCTGTTGCTTAATCATGGGGCAAAAAGAGTGACCTTTTCCAAGGGGGACCAGTTGTTTCGGGAAGGAGAGAGCGCCCTTAATTTCTACCAGATAGCTTCAGGAGAAATTAAAATGAATAACTACAATGAAGACGGCAAGGAGTTCATTCAGGGTATTTTCTCAATAGGTCAAAGTTTTGGTGAACCACCACTGCTGGCAAATGTCAAATATCCTGCAAACGCCGAAGCTATTTCAGATTCCGAAGTTTTTCAGCTTACAAAAGAGCAATTCCTTGAACTACTTTCCTCAAATCCCCGGGTACATCTAAAAATTACCGAAACCCTGGCAAAACGACTTTACTACAAAGCCATTATGGTTTCAGAAATTTCAAGTCAGGAACCGGAACATCGTATCTTAAGGATAATTGATTATTTAAAACACGTGGATAAGGTGGAAGGCCAGTTTGCATACCGGCTGGATCTTACCCGGCAGCAACTTGCCGATCTTACAGGCCTAAGGGTTGAGACTGTTATCAGGGCCACAAAGTCCCTGGAGAAGAAGGGAGAACTACAGATAAAGAAAAGGAAAGTTTACCGGTAAAATCTCATAATCAACTTTTTATGATCATTATCAGGGACAATAATGTCCGCTTTTATGATCCTAATCATATGATCTCCTCACCTATCCCTTTAATTTTACAGCATAATTAAAATGATAATGGTATGAGACTTTATAACGATCTTTACAAGGATTTTGAGGAACTTTATGTAGGATATTCTGCGGTAGCTGTAATTCTTTCAAGTTGTTTAGGTGCAGCTGCGGCTATGGTGATATTGATGAATGGACACGACTTCCTGCAAATGTTCCAGTTATTCCTGGTGGTTGCAGTATGTATGGTCTACCTGGTGACAGTGCTGGCGCAGTTGAAACCTAAATTTGTATTTAATACTTTAATTGTAAGTTTACTTGTAAGTACCATCCTGCTTTTGATCAATGTGGCAATGCGCTACTAAGAGAAAGAACTTTTTATGAAAAATGATATACAAAACCGGGAGGATGTTTTCCTCCTGGTTTCTACTTTTTATACCAAGGTAAGAGCCAACCAAAAAATAGGGCACTTCTTTAATGAGACCATTGAAGACTGGCCGGCGCACCTGGAAAAGCTTACCGACTTTTGGGAAACCAATCTCTTCATGGTAAGTAAATTCAGAGGAAATCCTATGCGGGCACACAAACAGGTGGATCGGGAATTCAACAACAGCATTGAGCAGGAACATTTTGGGGAATGGCTTAACATGTGGTATCAGACCATTGATGAACTATTTGAGGGAGACAGGGCAAACATTGCTAAAAATAGGGCAAGAAATATGGCGCACAATCTCTTTATGAACATTTATATGAGTAGGGAGCAATAGCTTTTAATTCCAGCCACCAATTTCAAAGTTTCAATATACTGGTTAGCGAGAGGAATTTTCTTGTAACAGTCCGGCAAATCATATGCACGGAGTGAAACAATTTCTTTCACTAATCCTATACCTTTTTTTCTGGTTAACCTGAGCAGATTTCTATTTAAGGAAATTAAATCTAGACCGGGTTTTAAGTTTTAGAAGTTAAATTACTGTTATTGACCGGTAAAGCCTTCTACACAAATCTTACCTTTTAAAGAATTAAAAATTTAAATTATGGAATTACAGGATAAGGTGGCGGTAGTTACCGGCGCCAGCAGTGGCATAGGTAGAGCAATAGCAAAAGCCCTTTCGGAAGCCGGCTGTAAGGTGGCATTAGCCAGCCGTAGTGTAGATAAGTTAAGAGATCTACAGGAGGAGTTAAAACATAAAAGCCTTGTGGTACGCATGGACGTCAAAGATTCAGAAAGTGTACAGGGTGCTTTCAAAGATATTTGGGACGAATTTGGGGAAGTGCATATTTTGGTGAATTGTGCCGGAGTAATGCCCCTCACCTATTTAAAGAACCAGCATTTGGAGGAGTGGCTGGAGACAATTGAAGTCAATGTAAAAGGAACATTAAGGTGCATCAACGCAGTCCTGCCTGCAATGAAGAACCAGCTAGACGGTCACATAGTGAACATAGCATCTGTTGATGGAATAGAGGTTTTTAAAGGCGGTGCGGTCTATGGAGCTTCCAAAGCGGCGGTCATCGCTCTTTCCCGGGCTATGAGAATGGAACTCTCTCCCGAATTCAACATAAGGGTTACTTCCATTGAACCGGGAACAGTGGCGACACATCTAAGGGAGGATATCACCGATAAAGAACTGCTCGATGAAAAAAATTATTCTGAAGACGAGCCTAAACTAGATCCAAAGAATATTGCCGATGCAGTTCTATACGCAGTCACCCAACCGGACTCGGTTAATGTTAATGAACTATTGATAAAACCTACAGGCAAGGCTTAAAGGGTTAAAAAATTGTTATTTGGAAAGCCTTTAACGCAGGATATTTCAATTCTTCACGATCTTGCTATCGAATCTTAAAAACCAACAAAAATGAACTTGAAGAAAAATGCAACAGATGCAGGTGAAAAAGTAGTAAAATTATGGGCTGCTAAAAAAGGTCTTCAGTGGACCGGAAGTCTCCTTAAGTGGGGTGCCATCGCTGGAGCCGGATATTTCGCCTATACTCTTGTAAGAGACAATAAAGACGAGATCAAAGCAAAATTATCTTAACATAGACAACTGTTGATAGTTGAAGGCTGCGGGGAAAATTTTAATTAGTCATAATGACCGTTTTAAAATTTTTTCTGTCGGCCTTTTTTGTTTTAAGATTTCTATATTTCCGGTCTTTGTGCCTAATCGAGAGAAGAAAATAATTTTAGCAGAATAAAGAAGTTAAAATGAATTTTGAAAATCATCTTTTCAAAATATTCTTAAGTTCGTTTTTTCTAAAATTTAAACCAGACCTAAAATATCCTTCTTCGAGAATTATTTCAGGAATCAATAATGAATCAATCCGCTAAAGTAAGAGAGCATACATATCCTGGAAGCTCATCAGCCCTCTACCGTATCATTGAATTATTGTTACCCATTTTTCCCTCAATAAGTTTACCCAAGCTGCTTCTGTATCCTTTTTAATAGCTCATCCACATCAAAAGGTTTGGCTATAAAATCATCTGCACCTTCGGTTCTGCTGATATCGGCATGAGCAGACATTAACACTACAGGAATTTTACTGGTTTTTTCCCCTTTCTTTAATTCCCTGCAAAGATCCACCCCGTTTCCATCGGGTAGCATAATATCCAGCAGGAAAAGATCTGGCACTTCTCCAGGTATAGCTTTATGAAAAGCTCTTGCCGTAGGGAACGTCTTTACAGCGTACTGTTGACTTACTAATAAAAATTCTATTAATTCTCTAATTCCGTCGTCATCTTCTACAATAAATATCTCTTTCATATCAACTTTTTTTCAGGAATTAATTAAATCTATTTTCCTAAATCGCTTTTTCTTTTTTTAGTTCTTGTACTGCCAATGGAAGGGTAAAGGAAAATTCAGACCCCTCACCATATTCACTGCTCACCTCAATTATTCCTCCATGACGATCAATGATCTGTTTGGTGAGATAGAGTCCCAGGCCAAGGCCACTAATCCCTTTTGTATCCTCTGCCCTGTAAAACCTGGTGAATAATTGTTGTCGTTGTTCCCCGGTTAATCCTATCCCTTTATCCCTTACCCTTACGGTCGTTTTTTCATTGACCACCTCAAGATTTATGAAAATCTCATCAGCTTTAGGAGAGTACTTAATGGCATTGGTGATAAGATTAAGGATAGCCTGCTCAATACGTTGCCTGTCACCTCTAATGATGACCGGGTTATTTCCAAGATCTTCAATTACCCGGTGTGACTGAGAAGAGTAAGAAAAGGTTTCGATAATTTCTCTCAACATTTCCTTTATATCAAAAACCTCAATATTAAAATTAAGCTGCCCCGATTCTATTCTTGACATATTCAATAAATCTTCCACCAGGGTCTGCAGCTTTTCAACCTGGTAAAGGGATCTGTCCACAAACAACTGAGACATTTTATCGGCTTCCTTTTTTGCAAGTACCTGCAAATATCCTTTAATTGTAGTGAGCGGGGTCTTGAGTTCATGACTTGCAAGAGCTATAAACTCATCTTTTTTCTCACTCAGGGATTTTACCTGTTCAAAAAGTTTTGAATTGTCCAGGGATACTGCTGCCTGGGCAGCAATATTCACCACAAGCAATTCGTGTTCCTCTGTAAACTTCCCGGCTTCGGGATGCCCGTATAGCAATCCGCCAATCACACTTCCCGATTTTGAAATTACCGGAATAGCCAGGTAACTCGCCACCGAAAAATGGCCTTTTGGCATACCTTTAAAAGGCGCATTTTTTCCAAAATCAGCATGTTTGGTGATATCATCTACCCTCATCACCTTTTTGTCTCTAAAGGTGGGTAAGAATATATCTGTATGCCGAGGCATCGCCATGTTATCAAAGATCTTTCGTGGTGCACCCGAAAGAGTAAACAATTTGAATGAATTGCCTTTTTCATCAGAATTGTTATAGAAAAAAGCTCCGAATCCTGCACCTGTGAGGAGAGTGGTAGCATCGGTAACCCGTTGAAGTATCCCCTGCACATCAAGATTTTCTGAAATACTTTTTCCAACCGTATTCAGCGTTTCCAGGTTCTGTATGTATTTTTCCATAGCCGCCTGGGATTCGATACGAGAAGTGATATCCCGGGCAACTTTTGAAGCCCCGACTATATTGCCTCGTGAATCCTTTACAGGTGAAACAGTGATGGACACAGGTATCTCCCCGCCTAATTTATGTTTTCGAATAGTTTCAAAATGTTCGATTTTAATCCCACGTTTTATTTTATCCAGGATCACATTTTCTTCGCTAAGGCGTTCTTCGGGAATAAGAAGCTTGATGGAGCGACCAATCACTTCCTCTTCGGAATGTCCAAAGATCTCCTGGGCACCCCTGTTCCAGCTGGTAATTATTCCCTGCAAATCTTTACTAATAATTGCATCATCTGAAGATTGCACTATGGCCGAAAGAGTTTCCTTCTTTATGTGGTCCTTCTTTTGTTCGGTTATATCTACAAGGGTATTATGAGCTCCCTGCAATTTCCCGTTTTTGTCGAATAAAAACCGTGGGAAAACCAATAAATTTTTGAATGTTCCATCGGGACATTCAATGTTTATTTCGCTCTTTCCCTCTTCTTTTCCAGATTTTATAATCCTGGCAATTGGGCTCTCCTCCAAAGGCATGGGAGCACCGTCGGGAGAATACATTTTCCAGGAGCCACACCATGATTCATTTTGCAAATAGGGAGTTCTGCCCCATAACTCTACAGCAGCTTTATTGAAGTAGGTTAACCTCCCTTTCACATCACAGGTACAAACGGCAACCGCAGAATCCTCCAGTAGTTGACGGAACTCCACATCCATTCCTCCTGGTCCACCTATACCTGGCTTATTTTTGATCTGCATCTCTTTTTTATTTATAGGGTGCCAAAAGGGGCAATTTGACCTCAGATTTCTGTAAAGAAAATCTGGTAACAAAAATTTAAAGATAAGTTTTACATAAACAATTGAGTAGCAAAAAATAAATCTTATAATTCATTTAACACCAGCATCAATCCGGATTGATCTCAAAAGGGATCAATATCAAAAGTTATGTAGGAATTGAAGTAAAGGTAAATGTTTGCAGCAAAGTGTTATAAAACAAAAAAGCCTTTCCCTTAAAGGTAAAAGCTTCTCATTGGTTTACTTCTAAACCCAGGTAAGTCAAAGACTTTTCACAAACAAAACAACTAATTTTTATTGCCAAAAAAAGCTCCCCAATGTGAGGAGCTTCATTTGTTTCCAAATTTTTGGTTCCAGTCAACCTGAAGCTTTAGTTCCTGCATTGTAGATTAAGAAAATACAAAATTATTATAGCGGCAACAACCCACCACTAAACTAAAATTTTAAAAGGTCCTTTTTGTAGGTTAATTATTTTTAACTGTTCAACTGTGGTCAGGGAAACCTTGATCTCAATTTCCCTGCATATTGTATTGAAGCTAAACTAACTTTAAGGTACAGGTAAGCTAGATTTTATTGATTTAATCCCATTTTGGAATCAATACTTTTCCTGGTCTTTTAATAATCTCTTTATGTTTTTATTATGCCCGTAAAGCACCATTATGTCATATTTATGGAGAATTGTTTTTGCCGACGCTACTCCCTGGACATTTGAAACCTGTCGGTCTGCCCCAATTTCATTTTTTTCTCTTGTAATTTTTATTGTGGTGAGAACGATAATATCATACTGCCGCTTAAGACCTATTTCCTCGAGAGTTCTGCCATCAAATTCCTCAGGAACTTCCGTCTCAATAATGCTGTAATCGCGATTAACTTCAAAGGAGTCTACCACTCCGGAAAGGTTGAGTTTCTTCGCCCATCTTTCGGCTGTTTCTTCCTCAGGATGTATTATTTCATCCACGCCCATAGCTTGCAGAACCATCTCCTGGAGCGGTGAAACAGCCCTACTTATGAGTCTTTTAACGTGCAACTGCTTCATAAGAGCGGTCGCCATAATGTTTGCTCCTTTGTCCTCCCCTATTCCTATAATAACAACGTCAGTATCTTTTAAGGGCAAACTGGATACTGCAGTAATATCTGTAGAATCCAGGTTTACTGCGTGAGTTATTTTATCTTTTATTGCTTCAACTTTACTCATGTTGGAATCAACTCCAATCACTTCATTACCCAGTTTCGTCAACTTTTCTGAAAGAGAGGCGCCGAAATTTCCAAGACCTATTATTATATATTTCATGTTTAATTCATTAGAATTTCTTCCTGTGGATATCTATAATTCAAATACTTAACCCTCCTTAAAAGAGCGATTAAAATAGTTAACATGCTCACTCTCCCAATGAACATTGTAGCTATAATTACCATCTTTGAAGCTGAACTAAGGTGGGGAGTTATTCCTAGACTGAGACCAACTGTACTATAGGCCGAGAAGCTTTCAAAGGCAATGCTGAGCAAGGTCTTTTCTTCATCAAAGGATGCTATTAAAAAAATTGATGTTCCAATGACCATAAGAGACAAAGCCACAATTGCAAAGGCCCGTCTCATTGACTGATCAGATATTTCTCTTCTGAAAACTTCTACCCGATCCTTGCCACGAGCCAGGCTGAAAAAATTAAGGGTCATTAAAGCAAAGGTGCTTGTCTTTATCCCACCTCCTGTGGAACCAGGAGAAGCTCCAATCCACATGAGAATAAAAATGATCATTAAGGTGGAAAAGTTTAAGGCAGTCATATCTACTGAATTAAATCCCGCTGTTCTTGGGGTAGCCGCACCAAAAAAGGAGACCACCAATTTCCCAAACCAGGAATGTTCCTGTAGAGTATTATTGTATTCAAAATAATAAAACAGGATTGTTCCTACCAGAAGTAGTGCAGAGGTTGTTACCAACACAATCCTGGTATTTAAGCTAATTACCCATGGAGTATAAACTGAATTGGCCGGGTGTTGCAGTTTCACATATTGATTCTTCAGGAAATATCGAAAATACTTGTAAAGGTTGAAAAGAATGGGAAACCCAATACCCCCCAGGATAAACAGGGTAACCACAATCAGCTGCAGCGGATAGTTGAACTTAAACTCAGGCTCATACAAACTGTTCTCGAGGGTGGAGAAACCCGCATTACAAAAACCGGAAATACTGTGGAAAATTGAAAAGAAAACTTGCTCAAAAAAGCCTTCAACGGTTCCTGCTTCCAGACTAAAGAAAATAAATACCGCTCCAACAGCCTCAACGGCTAGTGTAAGTAGAATGATCTTCTTAAGCACACTAAATACTTCTCCAATCTTTTCTGAATTCGTCATATCCTTTAGCATGATCTGGTGCTCGTAAGAACTCTTGCCGCGGAAGAAGTAGGAGAAATAACTGGCAAAGGTCATAATTCCCAGTCCTCCCAGTTGAATAAGGATCAAGATGACGGTTTGGCCAAGACCGGTAAAATAAGTTCCGGTGTCAACAACAATCAGACCTGTTACACATACAGCACTGGTTGCAGTGAAAAGTGCATCCACGGCAGATATCCCTTCATGAGTCGCTCTTGGCAGCATCAACAGAAGTGTTCCAATAAAGATTAATCCCAGGAAACTTGCGATAAACAATTGTGCGGGATTTAATACTTCACGGTTAAAATTCAGCCGGAGAGTAGAAAATTCCCTGACAAAATAAATTAGAAGGGCCAGGTAAAGCCATCCCATGTTGTTAAAAAATGCAAGACTGGGAAAGGTCTCAAGGAGAAAATCGAGTTTAATAAGGATCAATAGTATATTGAGGAGTAAAATGATCCCGTCGAAAATGTGGACTTTGAGAGGGAACTTTTCTTTTGATACCCAGTACCTTACAAGTATAGTAGTACTACCTATAAACAGAGTTACAAGATAAAAATCTGTAAGGTAAAGTTCTGTTTCTGATCTATGGGTGAAGCCAAGATCGAATATGATGAGACATATTGTTAAGAGACTCAACCAAAAAGAAAACTTTTTTAATACGTCAAGCCTACTCTGAATTTTTTCCCGTCTCTGTTTTTCGGTTAATTTCAAAAAATCACAATTAAATTTGACCGGAGCGTGAACATTGATCCAGCCAAATCACCAATGCAATGATCAGGATCATTATAATAATCGCAGGCCATTTGAGATGTAAAAAACCATCTGAACCTTCCCCGTCTGATTTACTCATCTTGCTCATGATCTATAATAAACAAAGGTACTGGGGAAAATATAAGGAGTGTGTAAGGATTTGGTCGAGAGTATAAAGATTTTATAAAGATCAAAGAAACCTGTAACCTACTCCACTTTCGGTAATAAAATGTACCGGATGGTTAGGATCCTTTTCAAGTTTTTTTCGAAGTTGTGCAATGAATACTCTCAAATATTGTGTTTCCGTCTGGGCACCAAGCCCCCAGATAGTTCTTAACAGGTATTGGTGTGTTAACACCTTTCCCTGATTTTTGGCTAAAAGAACGAGGAGATTATATTCTGTAGATGTAAGTTTTACAATTTCCTGATCCCTGTAGACCGAACGGGAGGTAAGATCGATCTCAAGATCATCTGAAAAAATATTTTGTTGTAATTCAATTCCCTGGTTAAGCCGGATAGAAGAACGTATTCTGGCAAGAAGTTCTCCGGTTCTAAACGGTTTCGTTAGATAATCTGTCGCACCGCTGTCCAGAGCTTTTACAATATCCTCTTCAGAATCAATAACTGATAAGATTATTATGGATTTCTCGAACCAATTCCGCAGTTCCTTAAGTACCTCATGACCACTTATATCGGGAAGGCCAAGGTCAAGAATGATAAGTTCGGGAGGATGATTTGCTGCCAGGTGAATTCCTTCGGTTCCGTTAGAAGCCATAATCGCCTTATAATCATTGCTTTCCAAAACGATCTTTAGTAATTTTCTTATCTGCGGTTCGTCATCAATTACAAGAATCTCCCCTTTATTCATCGTCTATAGTGGTTAAATTTGCTTTCTGGGCAGGTATATCAATTGTAAATTTCGCTCCACCTGCAGGTGCATTTTCAAGAGTTATTGATCCATTGTGAGCTTTCACAAAGCCTTTGGATATTGAAAGTCCCAGTCCCGTTCCTCCCGCCACAGAATTCGGCAGCCGGTAAAATTTGTCAAACACCTTATCCAACTTATCTTCAGGAAAGCCTGGACCTGTATCAATTATTTCAATTTTAAATCCATCCTTCCGCAGAAAGGTTGAAATAATAATTTCGGTTCCTTCCGGTGTATATTCAAGAGCGTTATATACAATGTTGTGAAGAACCTGTTCCATAAGTACTCCGTCAATCCTAAAAAGTGGCAGATCTTCTGTTGAGGAAAAAATTATGGAATGCGATTCTTTTCTATTGTTTTCTATAACTCCGTGTATTATTTCTTTGATATCATACCAGTCAAGTTGTAGCTTGAAAAAATCAGATTCCAAGCGACTCATACTTAGCAAATTATTAACCTGCCGATGTAGTCTATTCCCAGCCAAAACCAGCTCGGTATATAATTCCACTTTATTGGCTTCAGAAATTTTGTTCATTTTTAAAGTATCTACAGCACCTATAATTGTGGAAATGGGCGTTTTGAGTTCATGGGAGAGAGAGTTGAGTAGCGTGTTATAAAGATTCAGGGTTTTTTCCCGCTCCTTTCGTTGTCGGGCAACAGCTTCCAACTTTCTAAGACGGGAAGTAAAAACAGCATTAATTACTGCTATGACGAAATACATTAAAAAAAGTAAAGCATCCTGCGGAGTAGTAATATTAAAAGTTGCTTTTGGCTGAATAAAGAGGAAATTCCATGTCAAAGCGCTTAAAATGGCAACGGTCACCACAGGAAGGGTATTGAGAAACATTGCCAGAATAGAAACGGCCAGGAGTAAAATAAGTGCAACTACATGGTAACCTATAAAATCATTAAAAAGAAAACAAATGAAAGAAATAGAAAAGATACTGCCAATCCCTACAAGGTATTGCAGCCACCAATTCTCATCAATTTTTCTAAATAACTTCACAAGCTACAAATATAAGGTGCTTACAGATCAATCTCTAAAGTTGTGGAGGAATTGAAGTAAAGGTAGATATTTGCAGAAACGTGTATAAAACAAAAAAGCCCTTCCCTCAAAGGGAAAAGCTTCTCATTGGTTTACTTCTAAACCCAGGTAAGTCAAAGACTTACCACAAACAACACAACTAATTTTTATTGCCAAAAAAAGCTCCCCGTTTAGAGGAGCTTCTTTGCAACTTGCGGTCTGGACGAGACTCGAACTCGCGACCCCCTGCGTGACAGGCAGGTATTCTAACCAACTGAACTACCAGACCGTTGCTTGATTGCGAGGGCAAATATACAGCACATTTTAAATTCAGCAAACCTTTTTTAAAATTATTTGAAAGTATTTTTTCATTTCTAAACAAACTTCTGACGCTCAACCAAATAGGTGGACAAAATTTTATTGAAGCTCCCGTTAATATCAGCCTGCACGTATTTGATCCCGTACTGAGCACACTTCAACTTAAGTCGGCTAAAATAGATCTCAACCTCTTTTTGATAACTATCCTTCACATTATCAGCATATAAATCTATTTTCTCTCCTGTTTCCACATCTGTGAACTGCTGTGGTTCATCTCCAAAATTAAAATTCAATTCCTTCTCTTTATCCAATACATGGAAAAGGATTAACTCATGCTTATTGAATTTTAAATGCCTTAGCGCTTCAAAAAGCTTCTCTTCCTCTACTTCATCCTGGAACATATCTGAAAAGAAAAAGATAAGAGACCGCCGTTTGATTTTTTCGGCAATTTGATGCAGATAAGTATAAGTTGCAGTTTGCTTTTTTTCTTTAGGCTGCCCAATGGTTTCCTCCAGTACATGCAGCAGCATCCTGCGGTGCCGTTCACTGCCTTTCTCGGGAGCATAATATTCATACCTGTCGCTATAAATACTAAGCCCTACGGCATCGCGTTGTTTTTTGAGGATCTGCATGAGGCAGGCCGAAGCCAGGACCGAAAAACCTATTTTATTGAGATCGTTTAGACTCTGGTTTTTTTTCTTCGGAAAATGCATGGAAGCAGAATTGTCGAGGATCAAATGACACCTAAGGTTGGTTTCCTCCTCGTAACGTTTTGTATAAAGCTTGTCTGTCTTGGCAAACAGCTTCCAGTCTATATGACGGGTACTCTCCCCTTGGTTATAAACTTTATGTTCTGCAAACTCTGAAGAAAAGCCATGGAACGGACTCTTATGAAGCCCCGAAATGAATCCTTCCACTATTTGCGCGGCCAATAGTTCCAGATTAAGATATTGGCCGGCTTTATGTACTTCCTGCTCTAACTGCATCTCATAAAATTTATTTCCAAGATACAGAATTATAGGCATAAAAAAATCCGGAGTAAAACTCCGGATCTTTATATATCTAAATTTGAGGAAAAACTACAATAGTTGATCCAATGCTTCTGCGTATGTGTTTTTAGGCGCAACTCCAACCTGTCTTCCTACTACTTCTCCATTTTTGAAGATAAGTACTGTAGGAATGTTTCTCACGCCATACTTGGCTGCAAACTCCTGGTTGGCATCTACATCAAGTTTCCCAACCACTGCTTTACCTTCGTATTCTTTACTAATATCATCAATAATAGGACCTACCATTCTACATGGTCCACACCATGCAGCCCAAAAATCAACCATTACCGGTTTGTCGCTTTTAAGTACTTGTTCCTCAAAAGTTGCGTCAGTTATTTCTAAAGCCATATCTGTAGTTTTTTTACGTTATAAATTATACACAAAAATAGTCAAAATAATAAGGAATCCTTACACAACGGAAATCACATTTGGCTATAAGGTTATTGTCGCCTCCTATAAAGACTGAAAAATTCTATTTATCAAAAATTACTTTTTGTAAGAAAAAACCTTCTTATTTATTCTGTGATTTCCACTTTAACCACAATAATCACAACTTCAGCGAATTGTTAAAAATATACAAAACTAATCTTCCCCGATTTCCTATCTTTAGTAGCATAAGTAACTCAAAACCAATATATATTCAAACAACTTTACCCTTAAAAAACATTGCCATGACAGTATTAACTCAACTCTGGAAAGAACAAACAACGGGTTTTTCGTTGGTCCAAAAAGCGGTCATAGGAATTATCCTTTCATTTATCCTTTTTACAGCCATTTTCGCACTTGTACTGGTCTATTTGGAATTAACAAAGTAACCTCAAACATCCATTACTCAATGATGTTATAGTTACTTCTGTTACTCCGGAAGAAGAGGAGAAAAACAAGAATCCCTCTCAAAAATGACATTTTTGAGAGGGATTCTTGTTTTAATTCAGTTTATATAGCACCTGTTGCTCTTCCAGGGCATTAAGCAACTCCTGGGAGATCCTTATTTTCTGTTTCCTGCTGGGCATATGCAACTTAATCCTGTCTTTCATTTCATATACCACAAAATTGAGCTTGTTCTCTCCACTATGGCTCCTAAAAAGGTCCTTTAAGCTATCTATTTTATCCTCCTGCAATTCATCGATATTGAGTTGGATGGTGAGTTTCTTTGCGTAGTTCTCCATCACGTCATGCAACAACTGAATGTTGTTGAATTGTAGTCTTGGATCCCCTTTTCTGCCCGTTTCCCTGTTGGGGTAACCTTCCCGAATAAAGATCTTTGCATGAATAAAGGAATTGGGAACAAGGAAATGTCTGTATTTTAAATATTCTTCCTTGAACATCCTAAACTCATAGGAATCGGAATAATCTTCCACAACGAAAGTTGCCCAGCCCTGTCCCTGCTTATTAACGCGGTGTTGCACGTCACTTATTACACCTCCAAAAGTGAGCTCTTTGTTCAAAGCTTCTTCCAGATCCTGGAAGTCTGCAAGCACAGCGTTACAGAAGCTTTTTAATTCAATTTTAAAGTCATCCAGTGGATGTCCAGAGAGATAGATCCCTACAACTTCCCGCTCTCTTCTAAGCTTCTCCATGGTTCCCCATTCCTCACAAGGAGGCACTACAGGTTCGGGTATTTGTACTTCACTGGCGTCTCCAAAAAGACTTACCTGAGAAGAATTCTCATTCTCCTGAAATTTTGCAGCATATTTTACTACTTTCTCCAAAAAGGTGATCCCGTCGCCCTCATCATGAAAGTATTGGGCGCGGTGGGTATCCCCAAAACCATCAAAGCCCCCGGCCAAAGCCAGATTTTCGAAGGCTTTTTTATTGGCCGCTCTAAGGTCGATCCTTTTGGCCATATCAAAAATAGACCTGTAAGCTCCCTTTTTTCTATTTTCAACAATGGTAGCTACCGCTCCTGCACCAACTCCTTTAATGGCACCCATTCCAAAACGAACTGCATTTTCTTTGTTAACAGAGAACTTGTAATATGATTCATTCACATCGGGGCCAAGAACGTTTAACTTCATTCGCTTGCATTCTTCCATAAAGAATGTAACCTGCTTGATATCGTTCATGTTGTTCGACAACACGGCTGCCATATATTCTGCAGGATAATGCGCCTTTAAATATGCCGTTTGATATGCAATCCAGGCGTAACAGGTAGAATGCGACTTATTAAAGGCATAGGATGCAAAAGCCTCCCAGTCTTTCCAGACTTTCTCAAGAACGTTTCGGGGATGCCCGTTTGCCTCTCCGCCATCAAGGAATTTTGGTTTCAGTTCTTCCAGCAGGGAGAATATTTTTTTCCCCATTGCCTTTCGCAGTACATCGGCTTCACCTTTTGTGAAACTGGCCAGTTTTTGCGACAGTAGCATCACCTGCTCCTGGTAAACTGTAATTCCGTAGGTTTCTTTGAGATACTCTTCCATAGCTGGAAGGTCATAAATGATGTCCTCATCCCCATGTTTTCGGGCAATAAAGCTTGGAATGTACTCCATTGGACCCGGTCTGTAAAGCGCGTTCATGGCAATAAGATCATCAAAGACCGTTGGCTTCAGGTCTTTCATGTGCTTTTGCATGCCGGGAGATTCATATTGAAAAATCCCTACTGTTTCTCCCCGCTGGAACAACTCATAGGTTTTCTCATCATCGAGCGGAAAATTATCAGGGTCAAGATCGATGTCATGTCGGCCCTTTACAATCTTCACGGTATCCTTAATAAGGGTAAGGGTCTTGAGACCCAAAAAGTCCATTTTAAGAAGGCCTGCACTTTCTACAACCGAATTATCAAATTGGGTCACATAAAGATCCGAATCCTTGGCAAGGGCCACCGGTACAAAATTCGTTATATCGCTTGGGGTAATGATTACTCCGCAGGCATGGATCCCGGTGTTTCTCACCGACCCTTCGAGAATTCGTGCCTGATTCACTGTTTGAGCTTCCAGATCATCCCCTTCAGAGATGTTTAGTAGTTCATTGATCTTATCCAGGTCCTCACTTCGAAAGTTGCTTTTTAAAGCCTTTTCATCCATTCCAAAGATCTTGGAAAGTTTGGTATTGGGGATAAGCTTAGAGATTCTATCGGCTTCGTTTAGCGGTAGATCAAGAACCCGCGCTGTATCCCTAATGGATGATTTAGCTGCCATGGTACCATATGTGATGATCTGGGCCACCTGGTTTGCTCCATATTTATTGATCACGTAGTCCATAACCCGGCTACGGCCTTCATCATCAAAATCAATATCAATATCGGGCATACTTACACGATCGGGATTCAGGAATCTCTCAAAAAGCAGATCGTATTTAATAGGATCAATATTTGTAATTCCCAGACAGTAGGCCACAGCACTACCTGCTGCAGATCCCCTTCCAGGCCCAACAGAAACATCCATATTCCTGGCCTCCCTAATAAAATCTTCAACGATCAAAAAGTATCCCGGGTAGCCGGTATTCTCAATGACAGAAAGTTCAAAATCAAGACGCTCCTTTATTGAAGGGGTCAATTCTCCATAACGTTTTTCGGCCCCAACAAAGGTTATATGCTTAAGATAGGCATTCTCACCTCTCTTTCCTCCATCTTTGGCATCTTCGGCCACGATGAATTCTTCCGGAATGGTAAAGGCTGGAAGCAAGACATCACGTGCCAGCTCATATGGTTCTATTTTGTCAACTACTTCCTGTACATTAGAAATAGCCTCGGGAAGATCCTTAAAGAGGGCTTTCATTTCGTCACCGCTCTTGAAATAATATTCATTGTTAGGCAGCCCGTAACGATATCCCCGGCCTCGGCCTATTGGGGTGGCCTGTTTTTCCCCGTCTTTTACACAAAGTAAAATATCATGAGCATTTGCATCCTTCTGCTCGCAATAATAGGTGTTATTTGAAGCCACGAGTTTTACGTCGTGTTTTTTCGCCAGTTCCACCAGGACAGGATTCACCCTGTCTTCATCCTCCTGGTTGTGACGCATTAGCTCCACATAAAGATCTTCGCCAAATTGTTCTTTCCACCACAAAAGAGCTTCCTCGGCCTGGTTCTCCCCTACGTTAAGGATCTTACCGGGAACTTCCCCATAAAGGTTTCCGGTTAACACAATAATGTCTTCCTTGTATTTCATTACAACTTCCCTGTCAATCCTGGGAACGTAATAAAAACCCTCGGTATAGGCCATGGAAGACATTTTGGCCAGGTTATGATATCCCTTTTTGTTCTTCGCAAGAAAAACTACCTGGTATCCATTGTCCTTTCGGCTCTTATCTTTTCGATTCTCGCAAACAAAAAATTCACATCCAACAATTGCCTTCAACTCCCTGGCTGTTGCAGGTTCATTATTTTCGGCCGCAGCAGCATTTTTGGTTTTTACACCTTTATTATAGGCGCCAACTTCCTTAACAAAATGAAAAGCACCCATCATATTTGCATGATCTGTTAGTGCAACAGCCGGCATACCTTTTTTTGCAGCGGCATCAACAAGATCTTTAATACTTATTGTAGATTGCAAAATGGAAAATTGGCTGTGGTTGTGCAGGTGCGAAAAAGCAACTTCATCAAGCTTTTCAAGGTTCTCCTTAATTTCTTCGGAAGAAATCCCCTTATCCTCTTTCTTCTGAAGCCTTTTTCTGATCTCTTCGGAAGCCTTCTTCAAATTGATATGCTTCAGCCCAATAAGCTGTATTGGCTGCGGATGTGCTTCTGAAAAATTTTCAAAATAATCTGGTTTTACATCCAGCTCTTCAGAAGTAAATACCCTTTTCCTGATAAGTTCGAGGAAACAACGGGTAGTCGCCTCCACATCGGCCGTTGCGTTGTGCGCTTCAGCAAAAGGTTCATGAAACAAAAATTCGTGCAGCTCGGTTAAAGTGGGGAGCTTGAATTTCCCTCCTCTTCCACCGGGAATGCAGCAAAGCTGTGCACTAACTTCGGTACAGGTATCGAGAACCGGAAGCTCCAGTAATTTATTCTCCATTTGAAGTCGATGGAACTCGGCTCCCATTATATTGAGGTCAAACCCCACATTTTGACCCACCACGAATTTTGAGCGGGAAAGTGCAACATTAAATTTTTCCAGCATCTCCTTAAGGGAAATTCCTTCCTCAAGGGCGAGATCGGTAGAGATACCGTGTACCTTTTCGGCATCGTAGGGAATATTGAAACCATCCGGTTTCACCAGGTAATCCTGATGCTCTACCACTTGCCCCATCTCGTCATGTAACTGCCAGGCTATTTGTATACAGCGGGGCCAGTTATCGCTATCTGTGAGGGGAGCATCCCAGCGTTTGGGGAGACCGGTGGTTTCAGTATCAAAAATAAGGTACATAAAATAGTATTTTTTGAGGCTTCGTCGCTGATTATGAGCACAAAACAGTAATTTAGAAGCAATTTTAAAGAGGTAAAAATAAGTATAATTTAATGTACATGCCGGGAAAGTTTTCAGGAATTATTAACGAAAGGAAACTTCAAAAATGACATTTTTTGAGCAAAAAAAACCCGGGCGATTTGCCCGGGTTCTTGAATATATTAGGCTTTTTACTAATCAAAAGCCTCCTCCAGGTCCTTTACCTGTTTGAAGGTGCGTTCTATCGCATTTCGCTGTTTGATAAGCAGGTTGGCAGTCGAGGGGGGAAATCCATCATCCTTAATAATTTTGTTGTAGTCTTCTACAGCTATTTTCTCTCCCCGAACAACTTCTTCCAAAACCTCTTCTTCCTTATCTGAACTTAAAGCCGATTTTAGATCCATCCACATATGGTGTGCTTTACCCTTTACACTGGCTCCTTTGTCGGGAGATTCACCAAGGTTCCTGATTTCAGTTTTCAATTCATGCCCAAAATCATAACGCTCTTTGGCCTTAACCTCAAAAAATTGTTTCAGCTTCTCGTTCTTCACATCTTCGGCAGCTTTCTTAAAACCAATTTCAGAATCATAATTCTTCTCCAGCAACTCATTGAGTTTTGCTGCCTGCTCTTTTGTCGTGTTCATACTTTTCATTTTAGGTTAGCTATTTTTTCTTCTTAAAGATATGACACATAATGGATCTAACCCAATGTTTAACAGGCTTTAGCACTCCTTAACGAAGTGGAAAAAATTAAGGAATTTGACAGCCGGAGATTTCAAATTTTTTTTACTAACTGCTTAATTTACAATAAAAAATAATAGTACCTTTGCCCCCTCATTAATAATCGGGGTCGGGAACCCCACAAATTAATTTATATGCCTGTAAAGATTAGATTACAAAGACACGGTAAAAAAGGAAAGCCTTTTTTCTGGATCATTGCCGCAGACTCGCGGACAAGGAGAGATGGTAAGTTTCTTGAAAAATTAGGAATTTACAATCCAAACACAAATCCTGCAACGATCGAGCTGGATGTTGACAGTTCTGTAAAATGGTTACAGAATGGAGCACAACCAACAGATACTGCAAGAGCTATCCTTTCTTACAAAGGAGTCTTACTTAAGAACCACCTTGCAGGTGGTGTTAGAAAAGGCGCTTTAACCGAGGAGCAAGCCGAGGAGAAATTCAACGCCTGGGTTGAGCAAAAAGAAGGTAAGGTAGAAGCTAAAAAAGAGAATTTGACAAAAGAGCAGGAAGCTGCTAAGGCGAAGGCTCTTGAAGCTGAAAAAGAAGTTAATGCAAAACGCGAAGCTGAAGCTGCTGCCGCTGCACAACCTGAAGTTGAGGAAACTACCGAAGACCAGGAAGCTGCTGCTGCAAATGAAGTGGATGACGCTACTGCAGAAGAAGCAAAAACTGAAGAAAAACAAGACCAGTCAGGTTCTTAAATTTTCATTCTAACGAACAATGACAAAAGAAGAGTGTTTCTATCTTGGCAGGATCGTTAGTAAATTCAGTTTTAAGGGAGAGGTATTGATCAAACTCGATACCGATGAACCCGAGAGTTATTTAGAAATGGAATCAGTTTTTGTCGAATATGACAATAATCTGGTTCCATTTTTTATTGAAAGAAGCTCACTTCAAAAGAGCAATTTGTTAAGGGTAAAATTTGAGGAAGTCGATACCGAAGAGGACGCCGAAGACCTCATGAAATGCGACCTTTATTTACCCCTCAACCTCCTACCAGAATTAGGAGAAGATCAATTCTACTTCCACGAGATCATTGGCTATACGGTTGAAGATGAAAATTACGGCACTGTTGGCACGCTCACAGGAGTCAACGACACTACCACTCAGGCCCTTTTTGAGATCGAAAAAGACGGAAAACAGGTTCTTATCCCCATGAATGACTATTTTCTACAAAAAGTGGATAAGAAGAACAAAGTCATTCATGTAAAGACCCCGGAAGGACTTATAGATCTTTATCTTTAGATTCAAGGTTTAAAGTTTTAGGTCTCTTAACATTCTCTACTGCAATAGCAGATTTTTATATTTATCTGTCTCAATACTCACTACTAAATTCTCAATATTATTTTTAAGTTCAAACAATTCACGATCCACCAAGACCGCACCGCAATGAAAGTCGGTACAGACGGAGTGCTACTTGGTGCCTGGACTTCTCTTGAACACGAACCATTCTCAATACTTGACATTGGCACCGGCACCGGGGTGATTGCCTTGATGCTTGCTCAACGTAGTGACGCAGAGCTGATCGATGCACTTGAAATTGATGAAGATGCCTACGAGCAGGCGGTCGAGAATTTTGAGAATAGCGACTGGGGCGACAGGCTTTTTTGCTATCATGCAGCCTTTGACGAATTTGTAGAAGAGATGCAGGATGAGGAAAAATATGATCTCATTGTTTCCAATCCGCCGTTTTATTCTGCCGATTATTCTTCGGGAGATGCGAAGAGGGATCAGGCGCGGTTTGCAGAAGCACTTCCGTTTGAGGAACTCCTGGAAGGTGTTTCCCTTCTCCTTTCAAAAAAGGGAAAATTCAGCGTCATTATTCCGTTTGCAGAAGAGGAAAAATTCCTCTACCTGGCCGGAGACTTCAATCTCTTTCCACAAAGGATCACCCGAGTAAAGGGAACTCCCAATTCTGAGGTAAAAAGAAGTCTGCTGGAAGTATCATTTTTGGAAACACAGCCTATTCAGGATGAACTGATTATTGAAACCTCCCGACACCAGTACACTCCGGAGTATGTCGAGCTCGTGAAGGATTTCTATTTGAAGATGTAATTTTGGTCAAAAGGACCCTTTCAGGGTTTGGAACCCTGAAAGGGTTGAAACGTTTATTCCTTAATCACCACCTCACCTGGTAAGGATATCTTTCATAGATCACATTGTCCTCGTTAATAGTATTTCCCGCTTTGCCATTAGCTTGAGCAGATTCCATTAATTCCATGGCTTCTTCGGGTTTTTCAAGTTTATAAAGGCAAATTGCTTTATAATATTGCACTTCAGCAAAAGTGGGATAGATCTTTAGAGCCTTATTGAAAATCTCAATGGCTTCTTCACATTTTCCCAGCTCATACTTGGAAACCCCGTAGTAAAAAAGATCAAGATGATGCTCTCCATCCTCCCCCCACTGCTCTCTTTGTTCGCTGAGATCTTCAGCAAAAATAGCTTCTGCTTTTTCAAATTCATTGAGCTGTAAATAGGAAAGGCCGATATGGAATTTGTAGGTGTGATCCATAACATAGGCATTCCCATATTTCTCCAGCAGGTCTTTGAAATCAGCAATTCCAGCCCTGTAAGTCTTGGCAAAAATTACTTTTATAAAAGCCCGGTAAGGCTGCCAGCGTTCGGGATCGATCTCAACGGCTTTATCTATGTACTCCATACCTGTTTCATACTTGCCTTGCTTGAAAAGCGGCATGGCTTTTTGCTGCCATAGGTAAGCTATTGTAGGATCTTTTGCCAGCCCTGCATCAAGACATTCCTGTCTTTCCCTGGAGTATATAAATTTCTTGTTTGCGCAGTTGTACAAGTATTCATCAATTATTTCTTGCTGTTGTGCTTTTCTTTCTTCGGAAAGCTTTGGGACAGGGTCCACAACGGCCAGTCCATTTTCTTCCGGATTATTACATCCTGCAGCAAGGGCAATAAGCCACAATAAATATATTTTCTTCATCAAAATGGTGTGATATAGTTGGACAATATAGAAAATTAACTTCGGAAGCTGCTGTTTTAGGAATTCTGCTGTAATTCTACCTTGCTCCTAATTTCTGTTTGCTTAAATTTACTCTTCCAGACAAATAATAAACAACTTACAATGAAAGCAGATCAATTTCAGGCTCCCGATTACTATAATCTTGACGAATTACTTTCCGACGAACATAAAATGGTACGCGATGCCGCCCGCGCATGGGTCAAGCGGGAAGTATCTCCAATCATAGAAGAAGCGGCTCAAAAAGCAGAATTTCCAAAACAACTTATCAATGGCCTTGCAGACATTGGTGCCTTTGGACCTTATATTCCTGAAGAGTACGGTGGTGCGGGTCTCGACCAGATCTCCTACGGACTCATTATGCAGGAGATCGAACGTGGAGATAGTGGGGTACGCTCTACTGCTTCTGTGCAGTCTTCGCTGGTCATGTATCCTATTTTTAAATACGGAACAGAAGAGCAAAAGAAAAAATATCTTCCGAAGCTTGCTTCAGGGGAAATGATTGGTTGTTTTGGCCTTACCGAACCGGATCATGGTTCGAATCCCGGCGGGATGACCACTAACTTTAAAGACAAAGGAGATCATTATCTTCTCAACGGGGCAAAAATGTGGATCTCCAATGCACCTTTTGCCGATATTGCCATTGTTTGGGCAAAGAATGAAGAAGGACGTATTCACGGACTCATTGTGGAACGCGGCATGGAAGGGTTCACAACTCCCGAAACTCATAACAAGTGGTCCCTTCGCGCAAGTGCTACGGGGGAACTTGTTTTTAATGAGGTAAAAGTTCCAAAGGAAAACCTGATGCCCGAAAAAAGCGGATTGGGAGCTCCTCTCGGTTGCCTTGACTCTGCCCGCTATGGAATAGCATGGGGTGCCATTGGCGCTGCAATGGACTGCTATGACACCGCATTGCGTTATGCAAAAGAACGGGAACAGTTTGGAAAACCTATCGCGAGCTTCCAGTTACAGCAAAAGAAACTGGCCGAAATGATCACCGAGATCACTAAAGCTCAGTTGCTCGCCTGGAGACTCGGGGTGATGAGAAATGAAGGTACTGCCACCTCAGCACAAATTTCGATGGCTAAAAGGAATAATGTCGCCATGGCTATTAATATTGCCAGGGAAGCAAGACAAATTCTTGGCGGAATGGGAATCACAGGTGAATACAGCATTATGCGACACTCTATGAACCTTGAAAGTGTGATCACCTATGAAGGCACGCATGACATCCACCTCTTGATCACCGGTCTTGACATTACGGGAATACAGGCATTTCAATAAACTTTAAAGCAAATCAAAACAAGGGCAACGTTTACAACGTTTGCCCTTTTTATATTTTTCGCAGCATTCTGCCTTCAGTTCCACGTGCTTTTTGGAGATCACTCCCTCAAGCTGAAGATAATCCTTCGATTTACTGGAATAAAAAACGATTACATTAATGATCATGCTGCTTATATTTTTTCCTGCCTTTTAAAGAGGGCAAAAACCAGATCCTTTATTAAGTCAATAGCTTAATCGGCATTATACGGTGCTATTTTCACCTCCAGCCCTTCCAGCTCCTTTTCAATATGGATCTGGCAACTAAGCCTGCTGTTTTCCTGAACAAAAAATGCCTGGTCGAGCATATCTTCTTCTTCATAAGATTTCTCGGGAAGCAGGTGATCTTTGTTAAGCATATAGCACTGGCAGGAGGCGCACATGGCCATACCGCCGCAGATCCCAATTGTACCTTCGGGCGCAAGTTCGTGAGAGCGTATCACCTCCATTAAGTTCATATTCATATCTGTAGGCGCATCTACTACATGAGCTTCCCCTTCGCGGTCAATTATGGTGATTTTAATATCTGACATATATATAAAAAGGCTCCATTGGGTTCAAAAACCTATGAAGCCTGTTGCTTTTTTAATTTATACTCTTAACAACCTCTCTTTTAGCCTCTTTTTTGCTACCATCAAAACCGTTAACCCCACTCACAGTGGTGTATTTCATAACATATTTCTTGTCGGGGAAAATTCTCTGGTAAGCACTTTGACACATAATAGCCGCTTCGTGGAAACCGCAAAGAATAAGCTTCAGCTTACCTGGGTAGGTGTTAACATCCCCAATGGCATATATCCCAGGTATGTTGGTTTGATAATCATAACTGTTGTCTACTTTGATCGCATTTTTTTCGATCTCGAGGCCCCAGTTCGCAATTGGTCCCAATTTTGGTGAAAGCCCGAACAAAGGAATAAAATAATCTGTCTCTTTTATTTCTTCTCCGGAAGCATCTCCCTTATGCCTAATCACAACAGATTCCAGAGCTTCCGAACCCTTAAGCCCAACCACTTCAGCTTCAGTAATAAGGTTGATTTTTCCGATTTTTGAAAGTTCAGAAACCTTTTCTACGGAATCCAAAGCGCCGCGGAACTCATTTCTCCTGTGGACCAGAGAAACTTCCGATGCAACTTCAGAAAGATAAATAGCCCAGTCAAGAGCCGAATCACCCCCGCCCGCAATTACTACCCGCTTGTCCCGGTAATCTTCAGGTTCTTTGATCATGTAAGCAACGCCATTGTTCTCGTACTTGGCAATATTTGGAATAGGTGGCTTACGAGGCTCAAAACTACCCAGTCCACCGGCTATTACCACCACAGGCGCCTGATGTTTTGTGCCTTCGCTCGTAGTAACTATGAAAGAACCGTCATCCAGCTTCTCAATGGTCTCTGCCCTTTCCCCCAGCGTAAAACCGGGTTCAAAAGGTCTTATTTGCTCCATTAAATTATCTACCAGGTCACCTGCAAGAATTTCGGGAAAGGCCGGAATATCGTAAATAGGCTTCTTTGGATAGATCTCTGAACACTGTCCTCCTGCTTGTGGCAAAGCATCAATGAGGTGACATTTCAGTTTTAATAATCCTGCTTCAAATACGGCAAAAAGGCCCGTAGGCCCTGCGCCGATGATCAACATATCTGTTTTAATCATTACGTCTTCTTTTGTGAAGTGCCCCATCTCTATTTTTCGATATTCAGCACTTTTTCGATTTGAGGTACATATCGTTTTATAGTCATCTCAACTCCCGACTTCAATGTCATCGTATTTACGCTACAACCCACACAGGCGCCCTGCAGCTGTACCTTTACCAGCCGGTCATCATCTTCAATGCTAATGAGAGAAATATCTCCCCCGTCGTTTCTAAGAAATGGCCTTATTTCTTCAAGAGCCCTTTCAACATTCAACCTAACTTCTTCGCTTGTCATGACTATTTATTAACTGCACTACAGCCAGCCATAGTGGTGATTTTAATTGCTTCGGTAGGCGGTAAACTTTTATTACGTTTTACCGTCTCCTGAACTACATTTTGAGTAATGACCTCAAAAGCTTTTGAAAATGGGGTGTTCTCCTGTAAAGCTGCAGGATGACCAATGTCTCCGGCTTCTCTTATGCTTTGCACAAGCGGGATCTGCCCCAGGAATGGCACATTAAGATCTTCAGCAAGCATTTTAGCTCCTTCTTTTCCAAAAATGTAATATTTGTTATCTGGCAATTCCTCAGGAGTAAAATAAGCCATATTCTCAATGATACCTAACACAGGAACATCAATTGATTCCTGTTGAAACATTGCCACACCTTTACGTGCATCTGCAAGAGCTACATTTTGAGGAGTACTCACAACCACAGCCCCGGTTAAAGGAAGTGACTGCATGATAGACAGGTGGATATCCCCTGTTCCCGGGGGCAGGTCCACTAAAAGAAAATCCAATTCTCCCCATGCTGCATCAAAGATCATCTGGTTCAACGCTTTTGCCGCCATTGGCCCTCTCCATATCACCGCTTGATTTGGCTGTGTAAAGAATCCAATGGAAAGCAGTTTAACACCGTGATTCTCTATGGGTTTCATTTTTGATTTCCCATCTATGTTGACCGATAGTGGCTTTTCTGTCTGCACATCAAACATCATAGGCATGGATGGCCCATAAATATCTGAATCTAAAAGACCCACTTTAAATCCCATTTTTGCAAGGCTAACAGCAAGATTGGCAGTTACGGTAGATTTCCCTACTCCACCTTTTCCTGAGGCAACAGCGATAATGTTTTTGATCCCGGGAATTGCTTTCCCTTTAATTTCGGTCTTCTCGGGCGCCTGAACTTTTATATTTACTTTTACATTGGCTTTTTGGTAAACATGTTCGTGGATTGCTTTCATTACATCAACCTCTGCCCGTTTTTTGATGTGCAGGGCAGGCGTAGTAAGCAAGAGATCAACAACTACCTCATCTCCAAAGGTCATGATGTTTTGAACGGCACCACTTTCAACCATATTTTTTCCTTCCCCTGAAACCGAAATGGTTTCAAGAGCTTCCAGTATATCTTTTCTATTAAGTTTCATGCTGTATTATTGATGGTTCTAAACCTTATATAGATTCATTCTAAACGCAAATATAAGCCGAAAAGCTAAGATAACGAAGTTATTACCCAATTTTGATGATCGAATAAAGTGATGTGAATATAGGCTAAAGTTCTTTTGCCGGATCCCAGAAATGCAGCTGAAAATCAATGACCTTATCATCCCTTACCTCAACACCCTCGGCCTCGAGCATTTGTTCCATTACCCGTGAGCCGGGAAAGTGGTGTTTTCCTGTAAGCAGTCCATTTCTGTTTACCACCCTGTGCGCAGGAATATCTTCCATTTTGGAAGCGTTGTTCATAGCCCATCCTACCATTCTTGAACTGCCGGTGGCCCCTAAATAAATTGCAATAGCCCCATAACTGGTCACCTTTCCCATAGGGATTTGTCTTACCACTTCATACACTCTATCAAAAAATGAAATCTTGTTCATTCCTGTGCATATATTCTTATTATCGTAATCACCAGCAGGACCAGCATTAGGGCCGCCATGAAATAATTGGAGTATTTTACAAAAAAAGTTCCCTCTGCCTCTATTTTAGCAAAAAAACTAGCATAAAGATAAAGGGTGGTGAAAGTGCCCAGGGAAGCCGCCAGCACGAATGCCGTATTGTTAAGCAGGTGGTATTCAATATTACCATTGACATTAAGTGCAGCAGCAAGAGCTACAAAAAAGGGAATGGGGAAAATATTAAGAGCTCCTATTATGATGCCTTTAAACACACTTTTTTTCCCCGAAGTGGGCGTCACTTCCACCTCTCTCCTCTTTCGCTGGGCCATTACAAGAAAATAAAACATCATAATCAAGAAGATCACAAATCCGGCGCGTAAAAGAATGCTATTGATATACGTGTTATCGAAAATATAACGCGCCAGCATTATTGCAATAGCAGCTTGGAGCAAAACTACTAAAGATGCTCCCAGTGCCATATAAATGCCATTGGTTTTCCCCCTTTTAAGACAGGTTTTGGCAACGCTCATATTCACCAATCCCGGCGGTACAACCCCAAGCAAAGCTGCAAAATAGGTAATAAGGAAAATTCGGGTTTCCTCCAAGAGTGTCTATTTTATCCTAAACTGTATGTAAGTTATAGGTTTTCCCTGCTCAAGATACTGTTTTTCATAAAAAGTCTGTATCCCCGTAACTTCTTTTGGAGAGTATTCATTTTTATAGACGTTATGATTGGCCTGTACAACTTCATGCCCTTCTCCATGAAGGAGTCCAAGGGTATAACCATGCATAAATTCACTATCTGTTTTCAGGTTTACAAAACCATTCGGCTTTAGTATCTTTTTGTACTTCTGAAGGAATTCCGAATTGGTCATACGGTGTTTGGTGCGTTTATATTTGATCTGTGGATCGGGGAAGGTGATCCAGATTTCATCAACTTCATTTTCGCCAAACAATAGGTCTACCAGCTCTATTTGGGTCCTCAAAAATGCCACATTTTGGAGTCCTTCTTCCAATGCTGTTTTAGCCCCTCTCCAGAATCTGGCACCTTTAATATCTATCCCAATAAAATTTTTTTCGGGATATGCCTGGGCCAGCGCAACACTATATTCTCCTTTACCACAACCCAATTCAAGAACAATGGGTTTGTCATTTCCAAAAAGCTTACTGCCCCATTTGTTCCTGTAACCAAAATTTCCATCTAAAACTTCCTCTCGTGTAGGTTGAACCACATTGGAAAAAGTTTCATTTTCTCTAAACCTCTTTAATTTATTCTTACTTCCCACTAGAAAATTTAATATTTTGGTAAAAATAAATAAAATCCCCCACAGGCCTTTCATATATATTTGTTTTATGCGAAGTAGAAGGATTTTAGTAGCGCCAATTAACTGGGGTTTGGGGCATGCCACCCGGTGTATCCCGCTTATACAAAAGCTGGAGGAAAAGGATTTTACTCCTATCATTGCTTCAGATGGAGCAGCACTTGAACTGCTGAAAAAAGAATTTCCGCATTTAAAAGCCTTTGAATTACCTTCCTACAATATCACCTATACGAGCAGAGGAAGTCTTTTAAAATGGAAGTTGCTACTGGATAGTCCACATATTCTGAAAAATATTAAAAAGGAAAAACGGGCTACACAAATCCTGGTAGAGAAACTTAATCTCCATGGAATCATATCGGACAGCCGATTTGGAGTGCGATACAAACACCTGCCCAATGTTTTTATCACACATCAACTTAATGTACTTTCGGGAAATACTACCTTTTTAAGCAGTAGGCTTCACCAGCGGTATATAAGAAAATATGATGAATGCTGGGTGCCCGATGCCCCAGGCAAGCCAAACTTAAGCGGATTTCTGGGACATCCTAGAGCACAACAGGAAGCTGTAAAATACATGGGTATTATTAGCAGGTTCGAAAAGAAGGATTTGCCACAGGTCTATGAATATATGGTCTTGCTTTCGGGACCGGAGCCACAGCGAAGCCTTTTGGAGGAAATACTATTTAAAAAATTAAAGCAAACCGATAAAAAGATCCTTTTCGTAAGGGGGGTGGTAAATAAAGATCAACCGCCTATGGCAGCACCAAATATTGTAATAAAAAATTACCTGTTTGGACAAGAACTGGAACATGCGCTAAACAGTAGTAATGTAGTGATTTCAAGATCGGGGTATACAACTTTAATGGACCTGGCAAAACTTGAAAAGCGGGCGTTTTTTATTCCGACTCCGGGACAATTCGAGCAGAAGTACCTGGCCGATAGAATGAAAAAATTGGGATTCGCTCCTTCGTGCGAGCAGGAAGATTTTGATCTTGAGAAACTAAAAAAAGTAAAAAATTATTCCGGATTAAGTGATCCCGGGTTTATCTGCGATTACTCTGGCCTTTTTAGCCTTTTTCAGAGTAAATGAGAATTCACTTCCCATGCCGTAAGTGCTTTCCACAGAGATCCTTTCTTTATGCGCCTCCAACAAGTGCTTAACAATTGCGAGGCCCAGACCAGAACCGCCTTCTTTTCGGGAACCGCTCTTATCTACCCTGTAGAACCTCTCAAAAAGCCTTGGAATATGCTCTTTTTGGATCCCCTCTCCATTATCACTAACCCTTACTATGATCTTCTTTTTTGAATGCTCTTCAATGGCAACTTCGGTTGTGCCATCATGCTTTCCATATTTGATGGAATTCACTAAAAGATTTGTTACCACCTGCTGTATTCTTTCTTTATCGGCTTTTACCCATACCGGCGCATAAGGAGTTTCAAATAATAAAGTGATGTTCTTTTTTGCTGCCTTCATTTCCAGGAGATCAAAAACGTTTTGGATCACCTCCACAATATCAAAAACCTCCAGATTTAACCTCAGCTCCCCTGTTTCCAGTTTAGTGATCATATCCAGATCCTGAACAATATAAACCAGCCGCTCTACTCCCTTGGCTGCCCTTGCCAAATATTGTTTACGCACTGTTTTATCTTTCATTGCACCGTCAAGGAGGGTCTCGATATAACCTTGAACCGTAAATAAAGGAGTCTTAAGTTCGTGGGAAATATTACCCATAAAATCCTTTCGGTAAGAATCCCGCACTTTAAGCGCTTCGATCTCGAGCTTCTTACCTTCAGCAAATTTTTGGACTTCTTGTGAGAGCGAGGTCATATCGGTAGTGACCTGTTCGGGATTAAGGGGAGTAGCACTCAGCATACTCACATTCTCATAGATCTTCTTGATTTTTTTGTAGATGAAGAATTCTACCCGGTATTGAATAATTAAAAATGCAAAAATGAAACAGGTAATGGCATAAATTAGAAGTGCCCATTCTGAATAAGCGTCATGAAGGACGAGAAAAACAGCTGAAATCCCGGTGAGAAAGAGAGTAACGTAAATCGAGGTCTTTACTGCAAACGTATATGATCGCTTAAAACCTTTAGCCATTATTCCACAAATTTGTAACCCACTCCTTTAATAGTCTTAATACTATCATCTCCTATTTTCTCCCGAAGTTTCCTAATATGTACATCAATGGTGCGTCCACCAACAACAACTTCGTTACCCCAAACCCGTTCCAGGATCTCGTCCCGTTGAAAGACCCTTCCGGGTTGGGAGGCCAAAAGATACAACAATTCAAATTCCTTGCGCGGGAGCATAATAATTTCATCTCCCCGCGTAACCTTATACTCTTCCCTGTTAATTTCCAGGTCTCCTGCGGTAATAATTTCAGATTTTGAAGTGGAGTCTTCATTATACCGCCTCAAAAGAGCTTTAACTTTACTTAAAAGAACTTTGGGCTTAATAGGCTTCGTAATATAATCATCTGCCCCTGCATCAAAGCCGGCCATTTGTGAATAATCCTCACCTCTGGCTGTAAGAAAAGTGATTATAGTATTAGCCAGCTCGGGATCTTTTCTCATTTGGATACAGGTCTCCATTCCATCCATCTCGGGCATCATGACGTCAAGAATAACTAAATGAGGTTTGTGCTTTTTGGCAGCCTTAAGAGCTTCAATTCCATTTTTGGCTGTAGTTACCTTATATCCCTCGGCAGTTAAATTATACCTTATGATCTCAATGATATCTGGTTCATCATCCACGAGTAGTATACAGATGTCTTTTTTTTTCATGCTTAGATAGCTGTTTAAGTAAATTTACTGTAAAAATATAGATAATTGTGAAGTTCTAAATCCCTGCCCGGTTTTAGTAACACTAAGCTAACATTCCCTTTACATAGCTGTAATCTTTTGGCATAATAGAAAAATATTTAAGCAGCAGGAATTAGCTCTACTCTTTGCCTTAAAAAGGACATAAAATACCATAGTGGACTTCTTTTAACATAAAAAAAGGTTGCCTGGCCAGGGCAACCTTTCATACATCTAAATCGACAAAAACTAAGATAATATGAATTTTCTTAGTGCACATTAAGAAGTTCAAATATGAAATTTTAAAATGCATTTAGCGTAAAGCGAAGTTTACCAAATATTTAAATTTAAAATGAAAATGTAGGAGAGGGGATATCGTGAAGGAGAGGAATTAAATCAAATTCCCTTTAGGAAAGGAATGGTAAATTTTGTGTGGTGCAATTAAAGTATAATTAAGCTTTATTCTTTGGGAAATCCTTTAAGTCTATCTTAAAAATTCTAAAGAGAAACCTTAGGAAGTAAATTAGAAGTAAATTATAAGAGAGGAGTTTATACCCAGGATTTCTCCTTTTGATGCTTTAGCACTTCTGCATCCCGGTAAAAAATTATCTCCTGAGCAATATTGGTTGCCAAATCTCCCACTTTTTCAAGTTTCTTAATGACTGTAAACAATAAAAGAAATTGATCTATTAGTTCCACCTTTTTTCTCACCATTTTGCAAATAAGAGAAATGGAGTTGTTATTGATTTCATTAAGAACCTGCTCTTTTTTGAAGACCTTATGAGCTTGTTGACTATCTTCATCTGTGTATGCCTCCTTTATATCTTCCAACATTGAAAGTGTATAGGAAAACATTTCATCCAGGCGAAGACTTTTTATTAAATCCTTTTCGGGTAGCATGTTTAACTCTAATGTGTATTTGGATATGCCAGAAGCACAATCTCCAATGCGTTCAAGGTCAAAATTGATCTTTCGAAGAGCAAGCACAAACCTCAGATCACTCGCTACCGGTTTGTGCAAGGCAAGAAATTGTTCACAGTCCCGATCAATTTTTAGATCAAATGCGTTTACCCTGTATTCCATATGAACAACCTTTTCTGCCAAATCCTTGTCCAGCGTATGAAAAGCTTCAATCGAATTTTCAAGCTGTGTAGCACATAAATTAAACATTTCTGCACCTAACTGGTTCAGCATCTCCTTGTGTTGATCAATATTTACCATCGTCTTGCTCCCAATAAGTTGAAAAATAAATAACTACTCAGCATACAATGTTGTGTTCAAGTTTAACCTCCTTCACAACAAATTCTTCCTTTGATCCCGTGAAAAAGAAAAAACAACAGAATCTTTTAATGCTCAAGCATCCAAAAATAGAGGTAATCAGGTCTCCTTATGTTTAATTAAGATTATCAAATAATTAATGATATGTCACCAGTTTTGGTAATCACACTTCAATTCATAAATAACAGATTCATCTTCCTTAAGTCTTTATTCAAAGCTTATAGCCATTTTTAAAACAAAAAAAAGTCGCTGAATCTCTTCAGCGACTTTTTTTTGTTTTATATACTGTTTCTAGTGAACTATTTACTTACCACGCCTTCATCACCTTTCCATTTATGAACTGATGCAATTCTATTATTCTCAAAATCCACCTCAGATAGCTCTTCTTCATTCCAAAAAAACCATTTCCCGGTTTTTAATCCTTCAGAATATTTACCAATAGCTTTTTTATTGCCATTTTGATCGTAGGCGACCCATTCTCCATGAAGCTCTTTATCCTTATAAAAGCCTTTTTGGGCTACCTGTCCATTTTCATGGTAAAAGGTGGCCTCGATCAAATCTCCCTTTTGCTTGAATACTTTTTCAATGTCATTTTCCTGTGCCATTATAGCACTCCCAGATAGCATTAGGGAACTCAACAGCAATATCTTCAACCTTTTCATCTCATTATCTTTAAAGTCCTTTTTTAAAGATAAATAAAAATTTACATTTTAGAAACATACACGTAACCTTAATTTAACATTGGAAGTAACTAGAAAACAGGCTCTTAACCTTTAATCCCCAAAAGGCAAGCAATATAGAGAAGAAAAAAGGAAAAGGAAAGACCGGATAAAAGCTACTGGAATTAAGCCAGCTTCAGGATACTAATAACTGAAGAGCTAATGTATTCGACCCCAATAGCAATCACTATAAAGCCAATGATCCTGGATATTGCATTTATTCCAGATGCCCCAAGAAATCTTACGATATAATGGGAACAACGAAGCATGAGGAAGGTTGCAATACACACCGCAACTATGGCCGATACTACAACGATCTTTTGAGAAAACAAATCATACTCTTCATAAAGCCCTATTAATAAGGAGATGGAGCCGGGTCCTGCCAGCATAGGAATTGCCAGAGGAGTTAATGAGACGGCTTCCCGTTGGAAAGCATCATCTTTCACCCGCTGTTTTTCCATTCCCTTATGTTTTGAAAATGAACCAGTGAGTAAAGCAAAACCCGAAGTTGCTATAATTAAACCTCCTGCAATCCTAAGGGATTCTATACTTATTCCAAAAAAATGAAGGATATACCTGCCAATAAAGAATGATATAACCAAAATGACCAGGACATTAATTGATGTGAAAAGAGATATCCTGGATCGCTCGGTTTGAGAATTCTCCTGAGTTAACCCAACAAAAATCGGCAGCGTACCCAAAGGATTGATAACAGAAAATAATGCAGCAAAGACTATGATAAACAGTTCCATCTTTTTGCTGCAAAAATGAGCCTGCTTTGTTAATCATGGTCATTACTCCTATTATTTTAATATTAAGAAATCCAGCGCTTGCCCAAAAGCAAACACTCTGAAAGGTTACCTACTAATTCCGGGCAACAAAGACTAACTATGAACACGCCTTTACGGATTTTGCCTGCACATCTTACCACTCTTTTATTTCGGCATCATTACGCTAGAAATACAAATATTTTTTCAGGAAACGGACAAATCATTGCCTAAAGAGGGGCCATAACCTTAAGCTAACATTTATATCACACAGCATTAATTCCTACTTAACCCCAACTTTACAATAGGCTCTTTTATTTGCACCAGACAATTACAGATAACATGAAGCGATTTTTTATCCTATTAATCGCGGTACTAATGACAAATAATGTACTGCACGCGCAAAGCGAAACAACTGGCTCTATTATGGGCCGCCTCTCAGATGCTGAAATGAATGGCGAACCATTACCATTTGCCAATGTTTTGATCAAAGGCTCCACTAAGGGAGCTACCACAGATATGGAAGGACTTTATTCCATACCAAATCTCGAACCGGGAACCTATACCCTCGCATTCAGTTTTGTAGGTTACGAAACATTAGAAATTCCTAATGTTCAGGTTTTTGCCGGCAAAATTACTGAAATTAATACTGAATTAGGAAGCAGTGCCGCTTCCCTTGATGAAGTAGTAATATCAACTGTTTCAAGGAAAGACTCTGAAGTAGCTCTACTACTGGAGCAAAAAAGAGCTATTGATATTAAAGAAAGTATTGGAGCCCGTGAATTAGCCAAATTGGGCGTCTCTGATGCTGCCAAAGCCACTGCCCGTATTTCGGGCGTGACCAGCAGTGAAGCATCGGGTGACATTTTTGTTAGGGGATTGGGAGACCGTTATTTATATACCACTCTTAATGGACTACCTATCCCTTCAGATGATGTTGAAAGAAAGAACATAGACCTGGAACTTTTCCCTACAGGGATTATCCAAAGTGTAGCCATAAGCAAAACATATTCTCCCAACACTTCTGCCGATCAGGCTTCGGGGAATATTGATATCTCCACCAGGGAACTGGTAGGAACAAGTGAACTTAGCTTTGGCGCCGGTGCAGGAATTAATACAAATGTTTTGCAGGAAGGTATATTCGACAACTTCAAGGTTTCTCCAAACCTGAAAAATGCCGATTTTGGTTTTTACACTGGAGGAAAGGCTTCAGAATACAAGCTTATCTACCAGGACTGGACTCCCGGCACTGCAGACTTACCCATGAATTACAAGTACAACCTTACTGCGGGGAAGAGATTTGGAGATAAGCTTGAGGTTTTAATCACAGGCTCTCAGGATATTGACTATGAATATACCAAAGGAATATTTCGGGAATACCGCGCTAACTTTGTTACAGATACCATTACAGATGCTACTGTTTACTCAAAAACGATAAATACTACCGGGCTGGCAACTGTAGCTTATGAGTTTAATGCCAATAACAGCCTTAGGGCAAACAGCCTCTTTATTAATAAGCTTTCAGATAATGTTTATGAAGGAGGAAGAAACCAGGAGGGTTTTATTTTTGAAGAAACAGATCCCAATGAAGGCCTATCACAGTTTGTAAGAGACCAAAACACAAAACAGACACGTCTTTGGGTTAACCAACTGCTCGGGGAGCACAGGCTGGGAGAGAAAAATAATCTTGACTGGGCTGCCGGTTTGAATTTGGTTAACGCCGATGAGCCTAACCGGATTAGAAATGAGGTCAACTTTAATGATGATGTAGTTTATCTTGGGGATACGGGTGGTTACCAACAGAGAAAGAGCTATCAGGAAATTGACGACTATGAATTCAATGGCAGGATCCAGGATCGTCTTGAAATACTTACTTCAGAAGAAAAGCAACTTGAATTAAGCCTTGGTGGAACCTACAGGTTCAAGGAAAGAGACTTTATATCCCGGTTTCTGGGACTCGAGGAAAGATCTAACAGGATTTTAACTCCTTCTTCCATAGACAACCTGGATGAAGTTTTCTCTCCCGAAAATTATAACAATGGAAATCTGGAGATCAATGACGACCTGCAGGCAGACAGGTACAGGGCTAACCTGGAATCTACCGCTGGGTTTGCCAGCATTACTTTTAGCCTGGAAAAGCTGAACATTAATGCTGGAGTCCGCTACCAAAAAGATGAACTTGAGGTAGTTTACAACGTGGGAAACATTCCCGGAAGAACAGGAACATCAAACCTTGCTTACGATAATTTTTATCCTGCTGTCAATCTGCGTTATGCTTTAACCGAAAGATCAAACTTTCGCCTTGCTGCCAGCAAAACCCTCACCTTGCCCGAATTTAAAGAAGTAGCTCCTTTTGAGTACGTTTCTCAAACCGGACAGGTGACCAGAGGAAATCCCGATCTACAGGCATCCACCAACTACAACCTTGACCTTAAGTATGAATTCTTCCCTTCTGCAGGGGAGCTATTATCCCTTACAGGATTCTATAAAAGAATTGAAGATCCAATCAACAAAGTACAGGACAGGGGCTCTGCAGGCGTCTTCTCATATTTCAACGCTGGAGAAAAGGCAGAGATCTATGGTTTGGAACTGGAAACCCGCCTGGAGCTAATAAGAATGGAAGACGGTGCGGCCTATGACTTTAATCTTGGTTTTAATGCCTCCAGAATGTGGCACTCCCAGGACCTTAAGGAGTTAAGAAATGAGAACGGACAGTTGTTGCGCACTTTTAGATATAAAGGTTTAACTGGAACAGGTTTACAAGGTGCATCGGACTGGATCTTTAACGGTTCTCTTAATCTGGTTGTTGGCAATGAAAACCCTTTTATGGGGAGTTTAGTTGCAAATTATGCATCAGACAAGATCTATGCACTTGGCGCCCCTGAAAGACAAACTGAAAGTGAAACTTTTTACAACGATGCCATTATTGAAAAAGGTTTCATAAGCCTTGATGCCGTTCTAAGTCAGGATCTTGGGGATTACTGGGGCATAAAATTTACCGGAAAGAATCTTCTAAACCCTACTGTAGAAAGAGTGCAGGATGTTAAGCCTTCTACCACAGGAATAGAAACTACCGAAACCGTAAGATCCTATACCCGCGGGGCAGTATTGTCACTGGGAATCAACTACAACTTCTAATCTTTTACAACAAACATTAAAACTTTAATTAAAACAAACACAATGAAAAAAATGACCAAAAACTTAGCTGTACTTTTCTTACTATTAAGCGGCTTTATATTCACAGGCTGTAGTGAGGATGAAGATCCAATCATCGATAAACCACAAGTAGAAAACGATGAACTCAATGGAGAACTAAATGAAGACTTAACTCTTGATCCATCTATAGAATATAAATTAACAGGATCTTTTGAAGTCCTGGCAGGTAGCACTTTAACTATACCGGCAGGAACTAAAATTGTTGCCGAAAAAGGCACAGAAAATTATATTGCCATCCATCAAGGTGCCGACATAGTAATTACCGGAACCCAAAGCAATCCTGTGATCATGACTTCTGTCAATGGCGCTCCCGGAGACTGGGGAGGTTTAGTGATTCTTGGAAACGGGGTTACTACCGAAGGTGTTGATGTAACTGCCGAAGTAGGCGGATTCAAATATGGAGGTACAGACAACACCGATAATTCCGGAACCATTGAATATCTTGTAATTGAAGGAGCAGGTGCTCAGATCAATGCCGATTCTCAATACAATGGCTTAAGCCTGTATGCAGTTGGTAGCGGAACTACAATTAGAAATATTGCAATCCTTAACGGAGCAGATGACGGAGTGGAATTCTTTGGAGGTGCTGTATCTGCAACCGAATTGTATCTTGAGAACAACGAAGATGACTCTGTTGACTGGACCGAAGGTTGGAATGGTACAATAACAAACGTGTATGTGCTTCACACCATAGAAGGTTTCTCTACAGCCATTGAAGCCGATGGGGTAAATAACAATCCAAAAATCATCAATTTCACCGCTGTTTCTACAATTGGAGGAACTGCTCTGCAGTTTAAGAAAGAATCGGGTGCCACTTTTGAAGGTCTTTCTTTAAGCGGTTACGATACTTCTGTAGAAATGAGAGACAACGGTCCTGTAGCAAATGTTGTAATTGAAAATAATGTAGCGAATCCTGAAGCGAACTATACGGTTCCAGCAACCGTTAATGCAAATGCTTTCACCTGGATCAATAACAGAGGTAGCGTAGCTTCCAATATTCTTCAGGGTACCGTAGAAGGAACAGTGACTCTTGATCCTACAACCACCTACAACCTTAACTCTTCTTATATTGTTCAGGATGGAGGTAAACTCATTATTCCGGCAGGAACAAAGATCATTGCCAGAGACGGTGGCACAGATGTTTATATCGCTGTACTTAAAGGCGGAATGATCGATATACAGGGAACTGAAACCAACCCTGTGGTGATCTCTTCTGCAGAAGGTAATCCCGGAGATTGGGGCGGACTAACAATTGTGGGTGATGCGACTACTACCGAAGGTGTTGATGCGGTAGCCGAAGTTGGCGGATTTGTTTACGGAGGTAACAATGATGAAGATAACTCCGGAAGCATTAAATACCTTGTGATCTCCGGAACGGGAGCTCAAATCAATTCTGAATCTCAGTACAATGGAATTTCATTCTATGCTGTTGGATCTGGAACTACTGTAGAAAATGTTGCTGTACTTAGTGGAGCTGATGATGGAGTAGAATTCTTTGGAGGAACTGTATCTGCATCCAATCTTTACCTTGAAAACCTGGAAGATGATGCTGTAGACTGGACAGAAGGCTGGAATGGAACTGTGACCAATGTTTACGTGAACCACACTATAGATAATTTCTCCACTGCAGTTGAGGCCGACGGTGCTAACGCAAATCCGAAGTTGATCAACTTCACCGCAGTTTCTACAACCGGCGGTACCGCACTACAGTTCAAGAAAGAATCTGGTGCAACCATTTCAAATCTTTACCTTGAAGGTTATGAAACCAACGTTGACATGAGAGATGGCGGCGCACTTACTAATGTGCAAATCGATGGCGCAGGTGCAGCTGTAGATGCTGCTTATGACCTGGGAACAAAGGTCGATGTTTCAACCTGGAGCTGGATAGAAGCAGAACTGTAGTTCCCTCAGTTTTTTAAGTTTATAAATAAAAAGGCTGCCGTAACGGTAGCCTTTTTTTATTATTGTAGACAAATCTATTTTTAACGTTTCCACAACTAAAATTTGGTCCGGTTTTTGAATTTTTTATTGTAAATTTGAAATGATACCGTATTAAATATGAAACAAATCTACTTGTACCCTCTTATGATCATTGGTCTTTTGCTCTTCTCGAGCCCGGCCAATGCACAGGTATCACAACCCGAAGCTCCTGGAAAGGAAGTTCCCATTGAAGGGCTTTCCATATTTCCAAATCCTGCATCCGGTCAAAAAGTATACATTAACACCAAAGCAGGCAAGGCTAAAACAATTCAGGTTTATAATGTACTGGGGAACAACGTTCTATCTGCCCAGCTAACTGGAAATGAACTGAATATTTCCGATCTGGATCCAGGTATTTATATCATGAAAATCCAGGAAGGTAAAAGCACTGCTACCCGAAAACTTGTGGTTAGATAAGCATACTCATTACCATTTATTTTATTCCCTACCTTTGTGCCTTTTCATTTCTATGCATAAGGTAAAGGACATATTTTCTATTAACACCCCTCAGGATCTCACAAAAAAAGCTCTGCAGGTTTTCAACTACCAGTATTTAAACAATCTGGTCTACAGGAAGTTCTGTGATCTTCTCCTTCGGGATCCCGCCGAAGTAGTTAGTCTTGAAAAAATTCCATTTCTACCCATAGAGTTCTTTAAAACCCATAAGGTTATTTCTTCTAAAGTTTCAGAAGAAATAACCTTTACCAGTAGCGGCACTACGGGTTCTCAAACCAGTAAACATTTTGTAACAGATCTAGGCATTTATGAGGAAAGTTTCCGCAGCGGGTTCACACATTTCTACGGAAGTGTGGAAAATTATGCGGTGCTCGCTTTACTTCCCTCCTATCTTGAAAGAGAAGGTTCTTCTTTGATCTATATGGCGCAGGATCTTATTGAAAAAAGTAATAATCCTGCGAGTGGATTTTACCTGCACGACCTGGATTCTCTCGTAGCAAACCTGAAAAAACTTGAAGAAAGGGGGCAAAAAACACTGTTAATAGGAGTGTCATTTGCGCTCCTCGATCTCGCCGAAAACTATTCCCTAAACCTGAAAAATACCATTGTGATGGAAACCGGCGGTATGAAAGGACGCCGAAAAGAAATGATTCGCACCGAACTTCATGAGTTGCTTAAAAAAGGTTTGGGTGTTGAAAACATTCACAGTGAATACGGGATGACCGAGTTACTGTCGCAGGCATACTCCCTCAAAAATGGCATTTTTGAATGTCCTCCCTGGATGAAAATTCTCATTCGGGATCCCGAAGATGCCTTGAGCCTGCTACCCGAAGGAAAATCTGGCGGAATAAATATCATAGATCTGGCCAATATCAACTCCTGTTCATTTATAGCCACACAAGATCTGGGAAAGAATTTAGACGGGCAAAGAACAGAGATTCTGGGCCGTTTCGACAACAGCGACATTCGAGGCTGTAATCTTATGGTTTTTTAACAAAAAAAGTTTTTTGCTGCTGTAAGGAATTGATTTTCTGCCGACTTAACAAACGGTTAGATTATGTTTTCATAATTGGTTGGTTAGTTAGATGCCCCCTTCGCCCCTCAAAAGGAAAGGGGGTTTCTTTATTATTCCACCCTTATTATATAGGTATTCCTTTTCCCTTTATTTATAATTACATATTTATTGTTCAATAAATCCTCTGTGGTGATTATGTAATCTTCTTTAACCTTTTCCTTGTTTACCGAAATTGAATTCTCTTTTAAGGCTCTTCTGGCCTCTCCATTAGAATTTAGAAATTCTGTTTTTGCTGAAAGTGCAGCGATCATATCGAGACCAGCTTCCACATCTTCGCGTGAGACGCGGGCTTGTGGCACACCTTCAAAAACATCAAGAAAAGTAGCTTCATTCAGCTTTTTAAGATCATCTGCAGTACTCTTTCCAAAAAGAACCTCCGAGGCCTTTACAGCATTCTCGTACTCCTCATGGGAATGTACCATTACTGTGATCTCTTCGGCCAGTTTTCGCTGCAGTTCTCTTTGATGAGGTGCCTCTTTATGTTTAACAACAAGTTCTTCTATTACTTCTTTTGAAAGGAAGGTAAATATTTTAATAAACCTCTCGGCGTCTTCATCGCTGGTGTTTAGCCAATACTGGTAGAACCTGTAAGGCGAAGTACGTGCAGGATCAAGCCAAATGTTCCCGGCTTCAGTTTTCCCGAACTTGGTACCGTCTGCCTTGGTAATTAGCGGGCAGGTAAGAGCATATCCTTTTCCGTCCCCTATTCTTCGAATAAGTTCGGTTCCTGTAGTTATATTTCCCCACTGGTCACTACCACCCATTTGAAGCGTGCAATCAAGCTCCCTGTACAAATGCAGGAAATCATAACCCTGCACCAGTTGGTAGGTGAATTCGGTAAATGACATTCCTTCCGAAGAATCTGAAGACAAACGTTTCTTCACGCTGTCCTTAGACATCATGTAATTTACGGTGATATGTTTACCTACATCCCGAATAAAATCTAAAAAACTGAAATCTTTCATCCAGTCATAATTATTGACCATCACTGCCGCATTATCTGCATCACTTTCAAAGTCTAAAAATTTTGATAACTGATTTTTAAGGGCATTCTGGTTTTGAAGCAAAGTGGCTTCTGTAAGCAGGTTACGTTCATTGGATTTTCCCGAAGGATCACCTATCATTCCTGTTGCACCACCTACTAAAGCTACAGGACGATGTCCCGCCTGTTGAAAATGTTTTAGCATCATAACCCCCACCAGGTGGCCTATATGTAAAGAATCGGCGGTAGGATCAATTCCCACGTAAGCAGACCTAAGACCTTCTAAAAGATGCTCTTCGGTTCCCGGCATCACGTCGTGGATCATTCCTCTCCAGCTCAATTCGTCTACAAAATTCTTATTCATAATCTTTCTTTTGAAGTAAAAAACAGCCGTAAAGATACCATAAAGCTTCATTTTTCCTAAGTGGTTTTAGCTATATTTACCTCATGATTTTAGTTACCGGAGGCACAGGCTTAGTAGGCTCTCATTTGCTGCTGGATCTTGTAAAAGCAGGAAAACCAGTTCGCGCGATCTATCGTACAGAAGAAAGCTTAAAGGCTGTCAAAAATGTATTTTCCTACACCAATTCTCAAGATGAGACCAACCTGCTCTTTTCCCAAATCGAGTGGCAAATAGCAGATATTACAGATGTACCTTCCTTAAAAATGGCATTTAAGGATATTGATCTTGTATATCACTGCGCTGCGCTGGTAAGTTTTGACACCTCTAAAGATGCCGAATTAAGAAAGGTCAATATTGAGGGAACTGCCAATATCGTCAACTTCTGTATCAAAAATGAAGTGGAAAAATTATGCTTTGTAAGCTCTATTGCCACATTGGATAAAAAACCGGAACAAAATGAACTCACGGAATTATCCTTTTGGAACAAGGAGCTCAACCATAGCATGTACGCTATTACAAAATATGGGGCAGAGATGGAAGTATGGCGTGCAAGCCAGGAAGGAGTGCCGGTAGTGATCGTCAACCCCGGAGTGATCATTGGGCCCGGTTTCTGGAACTGTGGCAGCGGTAAAATCTTTAAAAAGATAAACCAGGGTATGGACTACTATTTCCCTAAAACCACAGGATTCGTTGGGGTTTGGGATGTTATAAAGGTTATGCGGGAGCTTACAACCTCACCTGTAAAAAATGAGGAATTTATAGTAGTTTCTGAAAATATGTCTTTTAAGGACGTCTTCTCTATGACAGCAAAAAGTCTTGGTAAACCGGCGCCTTCAAAGCAGCTGAAAAAATGGATGATTTTTACAGGATGGCTTTGGCAGGAAATTTCAGGTTTATTCACTAACAAAGAGAAGCAGCTGGAAATGAGGTCTCGAAAAACCCTTTTTGAGCATTCCTTCTACTCTTCTGCAAAACTAAAGCAACAATTGGCTTTTGAATTTGAACCCATATCACAAGTAATAGAAAAAACTGTTACTTCCTTCCGGAAGGATCTTCAGAATTAATGATTACTACTGTCGCTGGTTTCGAGAAACAGGAACAGCAAGATCCCGATTTATGCGACGGGGTACAAGTGTATCATTAATAAATTTGCGGGGGACAATTGAATCATTCCCAGGAGCTTTTCTTAGAGAATCCCGTTTCTGCTCCTCAATTTCTCTTATAGAATCATATTGTTTCATCAATATCTCCAGCCTTTCCTTCACTCTGTCATAGATCATTTGGTACTCTTTGTAGTTCTCAGCATAATAGTTATTGCTTTGAACCAGTTGCACGCTATCAATTCCATATTTATTGGTGAGATAAGGGTAGGCATTAATTCCCTTTTCCTCCATGAGGCTCTTGTTATAGCTCCTCGCCCCATGAAGAATTGAGAGCTCGGTAAGCACCTCTACCATTTTCTCCTCGGGAATAAGGTTATCGGGTTTTGGAGTGCGGTCAATGTCCTGGCAGGATGCCAGTAAAACTAAAGACAAAACTCCCAACAACTTCTTCATGTTAACGATCAAATTTTAATCTTTCGGCCTTTACAAAAGGAGTAAAATTAAAGTTTTTGTAAACGAGATTTCCATTGACAAAAGTATGGGTAACCCTGGATTTAAAGGTGGTTCCTTCAAATGGAGACCAGCCACATTTATAGAGCGTATTCCCCGGCTGCACTGCCCATGGAGCATTAAGGTCCACCAGCACAAGATCTGCCTTGTATCCTTCTCTGATAAATCCGCGTTTCTCGATGTCAAAAAGAATAGCCGGATTGTGGCACATTTTCTCAACAATTTTTTCCAGGGAAATTTTTCCCTGGTGATGCATTTGTAACATAGCCGGCAATGCATGTTGTACCAAAGGACCTCCGCTGGGAGCCTTGGTATATACATTCTTCTTTTCCTCCCGGGTGTGCGGCGCATGATCTGTTGCGATCACATCTATTTTATCTTCAATAAGTGCTTTTAAAAGTGCCTCCTGGTCCTTCTCGGTCTTAACAGCTGGATTCCACTTAATAAAAGTGCCTTTTGTTTTATAATCTGAATCATTGAACCAAAGGTGATGCACGCAAACCTCGGCGGTGATCATTTTCTCCTTTAGCGGTTTTTTACTATCAAATAATTTAAGCTCTTTTGCCGTAGAAAGATGAAAAACATGTAACCGGGCCCCAGTTTTTTTTGCCAAAGCAACAGCTCTCGATGAGGATAGGAAACATGCTTCTTCACTTCGAATTTTGGGGTGCATCTCAATGGGAATATCATCCCCGTATTGTTCTTTATACTCCTGTAAATTGTTTTGGATTGTTTTCTCATCCTCACAATGAGCGGCGATCAATACCGGAGATTCCTTAAAGATCATCTCCAACACTTTTTCATCATCTACCAGCATATTTCCCGTAGAGGATCCCAAAAATAACTTAAGAGCAGGAACTGTTTTTGGATCTATTTTCTTGATCTCTTCAAGATTATCATTAGTTCCTCCAAACATAAAAGCATAGTTGGCATATGATACATGCTCTGCCAGTTTATACTTTTCTTCTAATAAGTCTATTGTTGTAGTTTGGGGATTGGTATTTGGCATTTCTATAAAAGAAGTAATACCACCCGCTACAGCCGCTTTAGAACCGGTCTCAATTGTTTCTTTGTGGGTAAGGCCGGGTTCCCTAAAGTGTACCTGATCATCTATTACTCCGGGCAGCAGGTAATTTCCTTCGGCATCTACAATATTTAAATTGGGAGATTTGGCACTTATACTAGATGCAATCTCAGTGATAATTCCATCTTCGATAAACACATCCCCTTCAAAGATAGAACCTTCATTGACAATCTTTGCATTCTTAATTAATACCTTCTTCATTATATTGTCATCTTATTAAACAGACTATTTACTTTCATTTTTACAACTCCAAACACAGCCTCCCAAATAATTGAACCACTCATTTTGGAGGTTCCCCGGGTTCTGTCGGTGAAAATAACCGGTACTTCCACAATTCGGAATTTAGCCAGGTAAGCCTTAAATTTCATTTCTATTTGAAAAGCATATCCCACAAATTTTATTTTATCCAGGTGTATCCTCTCCAGCACTTCTCTTTTATAGCATACAAATCCTGCGGTGGTGTCTTCCACAGGCATAGCCGTAATTAATCGAACGTATTTAGATGCCAGCCATGACAGCAACACCCTGCTCATTGGCCAGTTAACAACATTTACGCCGGTTTTATATCTTGAACCAACTGCAACATGAGCTCCTCCCCTCCTGCAGGCGTTAAACAACCGTATAAGATCATTGGGGTTGTGGGAAAAATCAGCATCCATTTGGAAGATGTATGTGTATTCCCTTTCAAGAACCCATTTAAAACCTTTAATGTAAGCAGTACCCAGGCCAGACTTCCCCTCTCTTTCAATTAGAAATAACCGATCCTTAAATGAGGGCTCAAGAGATCTTACAATCCCGGCAGTCCCATCGGGAGAATTATCGTCCACCACCAATATGTGAAAACTCCGTTGAAGAGAAAAGACATTTTTAATGATCTTTTCAATATTTTCTTTTTCGTTGTAGGTGGGTATTATAACAATCCCATCTGGCATAGAATTCATTTGGGCAAATGTAACTATTTTTAAAGTTTAGGATGAAGTTTCAAACCTCTTTTAATCGTATAAATCCTACCTTTGTAGAAAAGAATTTTTATTGGAAGCTATAGAAAGACATGCGGTTTCATTAGACTGGATTACCCTGTTGCTGGTTCTGGTTTTAGGCCTGCTGGTTATTGCCAAATATGCTTTTAATCAGCGCTTTGCACATTTTATCATGCTTTTCGCCACAGATAAGTACCTTCTTCTTAAAGGAAAGGACCCCAACCTCTTTCATCCCTTTAATGTGCTCCTGTTTGCAGTCAATGTGGTTTCTGTGGGGCTTTTTATTTTTATATTCTACATAACTTTTACAGAAGGGTACCCAGATAGACCGCTGGTAGTATTTCTAAGAATAATCACCGCATATACCACTTTTGTTCTGCTTAAATTTTCTCTTGAAAAAATTCTGGCAGATGTTATTTCGGTCAATAACAAAATGAACTATTATCTTTTTTATAAATTAAGTTACCGAAACTTTACAGCCCTGGTACTGCTCCCGCTAAGCATTTTCTTTTTATACAGTTGGGAACCAACCAAGCTGGTGCTTTACATAACGCTGGGCCTCATTTTAACTTTGAATTTGATCACTCTGCTGAGTGTTTTCACCAAAAACCGACAGTATATTTCAAGCAATTGGTTTTATTTTATTTTGTATCTTTGCGCTCTCGAAATTGGTCCTTATTATATTTTATATAAGCTGGTTACCAAGTTCCAGGGTCAATAAAAAAAATGTATATGAAAGTGAAAACAATTTTGGTTTCTCAACCAGAACCGAAGGTTGAAAATTCTCCTTATTTTGATCTTGAAGAAAAGCAGAAAGTAAAAATAGATTTTATTCCGTTTATCCATGTTGAAGGGGTTTCTTCAAAGGATGTAAGACAACAAAAGGTTGACCTTTCTAATTACACCGCTATTATTCTCACCAGCCGTAACTCTGTGGATCATTTCTTTAGAATAGCTGAAGAAATGAGATTTAAGGTACCCGATACCCTTAAATACTTTTGCCAAAGTGAGGCAGTAGCCTATTACCTACAGAAGTATGTGGTTTACCGCAAGCGGAAAATTTACGTGGGGAAAAGAACTTTTGCTGAACTATCCCCGCTTATTAAAAAGTATAAGAACGAAAAGTTCCTTTTACCATCTTCAGATATGCTGAAGCCTGATGTGCCAAAGACCCTAAACAAACTTGGTGTAGATTGGAAAAAAGCCGTTTTCTATAAAACCGTAGTTAGTGATCTCTCGCATTTAAGAGAGGTTTTTTACGACATCCTGGTTTTCTTTAGTCCTAGCGGAATTAAATCTCTCTTCGAGAACTTCCCGGATTTTAAACAAAACAATACGAAAATTGCTGTTTTTGGAAATACAACTGTTAAGGCAGCTAAAGATCACGGGCTGGTAGTAAACATACAGGCTCCCACCCCCGAAACACCTTCAATGACTATGGCTCTTGAGAAATATATCAAGGAACAAAATAAGAAGGCTCATTAGAACCTTTAGATTATATAAGAAATAAAAAAACCGGCAAATTGCCGGTTTTTTTATTTCTTATAAGTTCCTTTTTAAACTTTGGGAGCACCTGAAAGTATCTCTTCATTAGCCTGTTTTTCGAATTTTTCGAAATTCTGCTGAAAAGAAATGGCAAGCTGATTTGCTTTTTTATCATAGGCTTCTTTGTCTTTCCACGTGTTACGGGGATTTAATACCTCAGAAGGTACATTTTGACATTCCACCGGCATTTGTAGTCCAAAAACAGGATGCTCTACAAATTCTACATTTTCCAGTTTACCTTCAAGCGCAGAGGAGATCATTTCCCTGGTATAGCGTAATTTCATCCTGGAACCTACCCCAAAAGGCCCGCCTGTCCAGCCTGTATTAACAAGCCAAACGTTTACGTTATTTTCCTTCATTTTTGCACTTAACATCTCGGCATATTTGGTAGGGTGCAATGGCATGAAAGGAGCTCCAAAACAGGCAGAAAAACTTGGAATAGGCTCATCAACCCCCGCCTCTGTTCCGGCTACTTTAGCAGTATATCCACTTATAAAATGATATGCGGCCTGTCCAGGGGTCAACTTACTTATAGGAGGCAATACCCCAAAAGCATCTGCTGTAAGGAAGAAAATATTCTTTGGATTTTCTCCAATAGACGGCTCCTGAATATTGTCAATGTGGTGTATTGGATAACTTACTCTGGTATTTTGAGTCACATCTGTATTTTCAAAATCTACGTCTCCATTCTCATCCAGCACTACGTTTTCCAGGATTGCACCCGGCTTAATAGCTCTAAAAATATCGGGTTCATTTTCTTCAGTAAGGTTAATGACTTTTGCATAACATCCCCCTTCAAAATTGAACACGCGGTTTTCTTTAGTCCAGCCGTGCTCATCATCTCCTATCAGTTTTCTCTCTGGATCTGCAGAAAGTGTAGTTTTCCCTGTTCCAGAAAGACCAAAGAAAATAGCAGTATCTCCTTCCTCACCTACATTGGCTGAACAATGCATTGGTAAAGTATTCTTATCTACAGGAAGAATAAAGTTAAGGGCAGAGAAAATTCCTTTTTTTATCTCACCCGTATATCCTGTCCCTCCAATAAGGGCAATTTTTTTTGTAAAGTTTAAAATCGCAAAGTTATGTTGCCTCGTGCCATCAACCTCGGGATCGGCCATAAATCCGGGAGCGTTGATTACAAGCCAGTCTTCCTTGAAATTTTCAAGCTCACTTTCCTCTGGCCTAAGAAACATGTTGTATGCGAAGAGATTGGACCATGGATATTCATTAACAACCCGAATATTAAGCCTGTAGTCATCATCTGAACAGGCATAGGAATCTCTGGTGAACACTTCCTTTCCTGAAAGATATTTGGTCACTTTATCATAAAGTGCATCAAATTTTTCAGGATCAAAAGGGATATTAATATTTCCCCACCAAACTTTATCTTTGGTGATATCATCTTCCACAATAAAACGGTCTTTAGGAGACCTCCCGGTAAATTCGCCGGTATTCACAGCCAGAGCTCCCGAAGAAGCTTCTACTCCCTGTCCTTTTTCAATTGTGATCTCATGTAGCTCCTTTGGAGAGAGTTGGTAATGAACTTCAGCATTGCTAATACCATATTGCTCCAGCGCAATCGTTTTCGTAATTCGTTTTTTAGCCAACATAAAAAGTTTAGTTGAGTGTTTTGTTTAGGTCAACAAAAGTAGAAAAACTTGGAAACAAACAGCAGGAGCTATTTTCTTTTATTTCTTTTTTAACTTAAAAAAGCTAATTAGTAACACTATCCATGCGAATATCATCAATAATCCTCCTAAGGGTGTTATGAGGGCAATCACCGAAAAGTTAAATGAAGTTAGGCTATTAGTGGCCAGAAGGTAGATTGAACCCGAAAAAAAGAAAACGCCAAAAAGTGTTAAATAGAAGCAAATTCTTTTAACTTTTTCAGAAGCAACAGGCAAACCTCCTAAAAAAAGCAGGAAGAGAGCATGATACATTTGATATCTCACACCCGTTTCAAAGGTTTGCATTTTTTCAATCGACAGGATAGGCTTTAGACCATGAGCCGCAAAAGCCCCAAGTATTATTGCTATTATACCAAAAATTGCACCCCAGATCAACAAACTCTTATTCATACTGTATTTTTAAAGACGCCCCCAATTAATTACATTCGTAGTCCAAACAAACAACTAACAAAGCCAAAGTTAAGCCTTATGCGCAAAATTCTTATTATTGGTGCAGGTAAATCTACCTCTGTACTTATTGAATACCTACTAAAAAAATCGGAAACCGAAAATCTCGAAATAACTATTGGAGACCTTGCTGTGGAAAATGCCCGAAAGCTGGCAGGAAATCATCCCAGAGCAAAGGCCACAGAACTTGATATTTTCAAGAAAGAGGAAAGAGAAAAGGCAGTAAAGAATGCTGATATCGTCATTTCCATGCTCCCTGCAAGATTCCATATCGAGGTGGCAAAGGATTGCCTGAGTTTTGGAAAGAACATGGTCACTGCCTCATATATAAGCGAGGAGATGGAGCAGCTGGACAATGCTGTTAAAGAGAAGGGACTGGTTTTTATGAACGAAATAGGAGTGGATCCCGGTATTGACCATATGAGTGCAATGCAGGTAATTGACAGGATTAGAGAACAGGGAGGAAAAATGCTGCTCTTTGAATCCTTTACCGGAGGACTGGTAGCTCCCGAAAGCGATACAAACCTTTGGAACTATAAATTTACGTGGAATCCTCGAAATGTCGTAGTGGCAGGCCAGGGAGGAGTGGCGAAATTTCTACAGGAAGGAAAATTCAAATACATCCCATACAACCGGCTATTTAGAAGAACCGAGTTCATCCAGGTACAGGACTATGGAAGATTCGAAGTTTACGCTAATCGCAACTCCTTAAAATATAAAGATATCTATGGACTTGAAGATATTTTAACGCTCTATCGTGGTACAATTAGAAGGGTAGGCTTCAGCCGGGCCTGGAATATGTTTGTACAGCTGGGAATGACAGATGACGGTTATACCATGGAAAATTCAGCAGACATGAGCTACAGGGATTTTGTGAATTCCTTTCTCCCCTATTCTCCAACAGATTCTGTAGAATTAAAATTCCGCCATAACCTTAAGATCGACCAGGATGATATCATGTGGGACAAACTTCTAGAGCTGGACATTTTTAATCCAGATAAGAAAGTGGGTCTTAAAAATGCTACCCCGGCAGAGATCCTTCAGAAGATATTGATGGAAAAATGGTCCCTTTCTCCAGAGGACAAAGATATGATCGTCATGTACCACAAGTTTGGTTATGAGATCAATGGCGAAAAGAAGCAGATAGATTCAACTATGGTAAACATTGGGCAGGACCAAACTCTTACAGCCATGGCCCGCACGGTAGGATTACCTGTTGCCATAGCAGCATTAAAGATCCTTAATGGCACGATTTCCACTCCCGGAGTACAACTCCCTATCACCAAGGAAGTGTATGATCCTATTTTGAAGGAGCTTGCACAAAACGGAATTGTTTTTAAGGAAGAAGAAAAAGAATATCTAGGCTATAACCCTTTTGGAGAGGTAGGGAATTGATACTTAGCAGTTTTTGAGATGATCTTGATCAGCTTTCACCCGTTTTTAGGTTATTTTTATTTGGAACAAATATAGATAAGGTGTAGTTTTGTCTTTAGAATGAACCTGCTGTACAAATCATATTATTTCGCCTCCTATCAATGTGACCAAAGCCGCAGCTTTTGCATTGACTTTGGTCACAAACAGGTAAAGCTGAGTTTTTGCCAGTTGCTTGCCATAAGGCAAAAAGTACTGGCCATTGATGTTTCATCTCACTTCGATAAGGACCTAAACTATAGCGGGATCGAGATCCTCACCCTTTGCAACCGGGAGCATCTTTTCGTTTTTGACACTCTCCAGATCATTGATCTTCAACGACTTTTACGTGCTACCTTTGGAGTCCTGGAAATCAATTCTCTCGTAACCTACTAGTTATATCTATTTAAATTAAATATAAATTTTCTCCCTGTTTGAGAGGTGTTCTTTCTTTTACGTATTTTTAGAAAAAGAATATATTTATGAAAGACATAGTAAGACAAAAAATAGGAATAAATGTAGACGTAATGGACCTGCTCAATGAGCAGATCGCTAAAGAGGCACATTCCTCTTCGGTCTACCTGGCCATGGCTTCCTGGTGTGATCACAACGGTTTGATGTACAGCGCTGAGTTCTTGTATAAACAAGCAGCAGAAGAGCGGGAGCATATGCTTAAGATCTTCAAGTTCATTAATGAAAACGGCGGAACTGCTTACTCTCCCGAAGTAAACAATATTACCCATGAATATAATTCACTTCAGGATATTTTTGAAACTGCATTAGACCAGGAGATCGAGGTTACAAAATCCATCCACAAGATCGTTACCAGATGCCGGAAAGTACAGGATTATGGATCCGAAAATTTCCTCCAATGGTTTATTACCGAACAAATGGAAGAAGAGAACAAATTCCGCAGGATCCTTGAAATGTTCGATTTAATGGGTACAGACGGGATAGCCCTTAAGCTCATTGACGAACGCATCAAAAACGAATAGCTCATACAGGGTTTTTATACTAAAAAAGGACGCCAGTGGCGTCCTTTTTTGTTGTTTTATGTTTTGTATTTAATCTCTTCCCAAATAGATACTCACAAAGTATAACAAGGTTGCAAGGGAACCAATAGCAGCAACCACGTAAGTACGGGCAGCCCACTTAAGAGAATCCTCAGCCGCTTTGTGCTCCTGAGAATTCAACATATTGCCTGTCTCAAGCCACACCAAAGCCCTTTTACTAGCGTCATATTCTACCGGAAGGGTTATAAAACTGAATAGAGTACCCATTGCATACATAATTATACCAACCAGAAGTACTGTTTGGCCTATCCCCACAGATACCATTGTCATTAAAATCAAACCACCAAAGATCGCCCACTGCGAAAATTTAGAAGCTACGCTTACCACCGGCACAAGTTGACTTCTCATCTGTAACCAGCTATAGGCATTGGCGTGCTGTATTGCATGCCCACACTCATGTGCTGCAACCGCTGCCGCAGCAGCATTGCGCTGAGTATAAACTGCTTCACTCAAGTTCACTGTCTTTTTTGAGGGATTATAATGATCTGTCAACTGTCCTGGAGTAGAGATCACTTTCACATCATTAATTCCATTATCCCGAAGCATTTTTTCAGCGATCTCCCGGCCACTCATGCCATTTTGAAGATGCACTTTTGAGTAATGCTTAAATTTACTCTTCAATTTATTGCTAACATAAAGACTCACTAAAAAGATAAGTCCTGCAATGATATAATATCCCATCATAGTTTTAAAGGTTGTTTTATTGAAAGTCTAATAACAAAAATTCGGCCAAATTACATTTTTTCTCAGAGCTGCAGTTTTGTCCTATTCCGCTGCTGCTGCGGCTTTAGTAAAAATCTTTAGCCAACAATATTTACGATCTTGCCCGGCACCACAATTACCTTTTTAGGTTCCCTGCCATTCAATTGCTGCTGAGTCTTTTCGTGGGCCAAAACCGTCTTCTCGATCTCCTCCTTACTCAAATCCAAAGGTAGTTCAAGAGTAAAACGCATTTTCCCGTTAAAGGAAACAGGATATTCTTTTGAGCTTTCGACCAGGTACTTCTCTTCATATTCGGGATAGCTGGCAGTTGTAACCGAGGTGTCATGTCCAAGTTTCTGCCATAGCTCTTCGGCAATATGTGGCGCATAAGGCGCAATAAGTACCGCAAGCGGTTCAAGAACCTCTCTAAAATGGCATTTTTGAGCCGCCAATTCATTAACACAGATCATAAATGTACTTACGGAAGTATTAAAGCTGAAGTTTTCAATATCTTCTGTCACCTTTTTGATCGTCTTATGAAGTGTTTTAAGAGAATCGGCTGATGCTTTCTCATCACTTAGCCTGAAGTTGTTGTCCTCGTCATGGTAAAGCTTCCATAGTTTTTTCAGGAAATTGTGCACTCCGGTGATTCCGGCAGTGTTCCATGGCTTGGCCTGTTCAAGTGGCCCAAGGAACATCTCGTACATCCTTAAAGTATCTGCCCCGTAATCTTCACAAATGTCATCTGGATTAACAACATTGTATTTGGATTTGGACATCTTTTCAACCTCGCGGCCCACTAAATATTTTCCATCTTCGGTAATGAATTCAGCTTCGGCAAATTCTGGTCGCCATTTTTTAAATGCCTCGATATCCAGTTCATCTGAAGAATTAACCATAGAAACATCGGCATGTATTGGCTGTACATTATGGGCTTCAGAAAGGCTTTTTGAGACAAACTTGTTTTCCCCTTCCAGTCTGTAAACAAATGCACTTGTTCCCAGGATCATTCCTTGGTTGATCAATTTCTTAAAAGGTTCTTCCACAGTAAGGAAACCACGATCCTTCAAAAATTTGGTCCAGAATCTTGAATACAATAGGTGTCCTGTTGCGTGTTCGCTACCGCCTATGTACAAATCCACATTTTCCCAATATTGCTGCGCTTCTTGAGAAACAAACCGCTCCTCATTGTGAGGATCCATGTACCGGAATAAATACCAGGAGCTTCCTGCCCAACCCGGCATCGTATTAAGTTCAAGGGGGAATATTGTCTTGTGATCGATCCTGGCATTCTCAACTACTTCATTTTTTTCTGTATCCCATGCCCAGGTTGTTGCATTTCCTAATGGTGGTTCCCCGGTTTCTGTAGGTAGATATTTTTCTACCTCGGGAAGACGAAGCGGTAAATGCTCTTTTTCGATCATCTGGGGAAGACCGTCCACGTAATACACCGGGAATGGCTCCCCCCAATATCTTTGTCTGCTAAAAACAGCATCTCTTAATCTATAATTGGTCCTGCCTTTCCCCTGCCCAATCTTCTCCAGCTCTAAAATGGCTTTTTGAAGGGCGGCTTTATATTCCAGCCCGTCAAGGAATTCTGAATTCGCAATTACAGTTCCTTCCTTGCCAGAATAGGCTTCCTGGGATATATCTACATTTTCAAATATATTTCTGATTGGCAGATCAAAGTGTTTTGCAAACTCATAATCCCTCTGGTCTCCACAAGGTACTGCCATTACGGCGCCAGTACCATATCCCGCCAAAACATAATCTCCTATCCATATTGGCACCGGTTCTTTGGTAAAAGGATGTTCGGCATAAGCTCCGGTAAAAACACCACTTATGGTTTTTACATCGGCCATTCTTTCGCGCTCACTGCGCCTGGTTGTTGCTTCAATGTAAGCCTCGACCTGTTCTTTATGTTCAGAAGTTGTGATCTTCTGCACCAACTCATGCTCGGGTGCAAGAGTCATAAAGGTAACTCCGTAGATCGTATCAGGTCTTGTGGTGAACACGGGAACCTTGAACTTTGAACCTTGAACTTTGAACTCAACGAGTGCTCCCACAGATTTTCCAATCCAGTTACGCTGACTCTCCTTCAAACTTTCTGTCCAGTCGATATCCTTTAATCCCTGTAGAAGTCTTTCGGAATAAGCCGAAATCCTCATGCTCCACTGGGTCATTTTTTTCCTTAATACGGGGTATCCACCTCTTTCAGAAACACCATTTACAATTTCATCATTGGCCAGTACTGTTCCCAGTTGCGGGCACCAGTTTACTTCAGTTTCGGCCAGGTAAGTGAGGCGGTATTTGAGCAGAATCCTTTGTTTTTCTTCAGAAGAAAAGCTTTTCCATTGTGATACAGAGAACTGCTCCACACCGTCATCACAGGCTGCATTTACGCCGCTGTTCCCTTCCGAAGCAAAGATCTCCTCCAATTGTGAAATTGGTCTTGCTTTTTCGGTATCATGATCATACCAGGAATCGAAAAGCTGAATAAAGATCCATTGCGTCCACCTGTAATAATCGGGTTCACTGGTTCGCACTTCCCGGCTCCAGTCAAAAGAAAATCCTATCTGGTCGAGTTGTTCACGATAGCGGTTGATATTAGCCTCGGTTGTCACCGCAGGATGTTGCCCTGTCTGGATTGCATACTGCTCGGCCGGAAGACCAAAACTGTCGTATCCCTGCGGGTGCAGCACATTAAATCCTTTATGCCTCTTATAGCGTGCGTAGATATCACTGGCAATATAACCCAGCGGGTGCCCAACGTGCAGCCCTGCTCCCGATGGATATGGGAACATATCGAGCACGTAATATTTTGGTTTACCGGAATTGTTCTTAGCTTTAAAAGTTTGGTTTTTCGCCCAATACTTCTGCCATTTCTTTTCTATTTGATTGAAGTTGTACCTCATTATAATGATTCAGCGTCACGTTATTACAGCTCCCCGAAACCTTCAGGGAAGCGCAAAAATACGGTTAATGTACGAAAGTGAAAAGTTTGGACGTTTTAAAGAAAGGGATCGATTTACTTTCTTATTTTTACACAAATTTACGCAGCCGCCCATGAGCTCATCTTTTGAAAAGTATCAAAAAAGACGTCTTATTTCCTCTTATTTTTCAGTTGTGATCAGTATTGCACTGGTCCTCTTTTTACTTGGCTTACTGGGACTTTTGGTGCTCAACACCAAAAAAATAGCTGATCATTTTAAAGAGCAGATCGCCCTGACCATTTATCTCAAGGATACAGCCAAGGAAGTAGAGATCACACAGCTCAACAAAAGTTTGGCTTTAGCCGAATATACCAAATCCACTACCTATGTGACCAAAGAAGAAGCTGCCGAGGCCCACAGCAAGGAAATTGGAGAGGATTTCATGGAATTCCTGGGTTACAATCCCCTGCAAAATTCCATTGATGTATATTTTAAGGCAGATTATATAAGCTCGGGTGAGATTGATACTATAGCACAGGAATTGACTGCGAAAAATTTTGTAGATGAAGTTGTCTATGATAAACCGCTCATTTCCCTGCTTAATGAGAATGTTACTAAAATAAGTTTTTGGATACTGGCCATAAGCGCGATATTTACATTTATAGCAGTGCTGTTGATCAATAGCTCAATAAGGCTTTCGGTATATTCCAAAAGATTTATAATTAAGACCATGCAAATGGTAGGGGCTACAAAAAGGTTCATTAGGAAACCTTTTATCCTTAAAAGTGTAAAACTTGGAATGATAGGAGCTTTTATTGCTTTAATTGGAATGGCTATCGTACTTTATTATATGAACAAAAGCTTCCCCGAGCTGGAACTTTTAAATGATGTCTCCCTTTTGGCTGCTCTTTTCATTGGAGTTTTTCTCATGGGGATAATAATTACATGGTTAAGCACCTTTTTTGCCACGCAACGTTTCCTCAACCTAAAGACGGACGAATTGTATTATTAATTAGGTAAATTAAAAATGTTATTTTTGACTCCTGTTAAAAAACATCCTAAGTCCATGGCTGGAAAAGTGGCTAAAAATTAAAGAACCAATGAAGAAGAGTAATAAGCCTTTACACAAGCAGGATCTCAATTTTGTTTTTGAAAAGAAGAACTACATTGTAATGGGTATTGGTTTAGCTGTTATTGCCCTTGGATTTATTCTTATGGCCGGCGGTGGAAGCGATGACCCCAATGTGTTTAATCCCGAGATCTACAATTTTAGAAGAATACGTCTTGCACCTGCATTAGTACTTATTGGTTTTGCCATTGAAGTTTACGCCATACTTCTCAACCCCCGAAAATAAGAATGGAAATTATCGATGCCGTGTTCCTTGGAATTATCCAGGGACTTACTGAATTTTTACCTGTTTCTTCCAGCGGTCACCTGGAAATTGGAAAAGCCCTTCTTGGTGACAACAGTATCCCAGAGGAATCTCTTATGATTACCGTGGTATTGCACTTTGCAACAGCTTTAAGTACCATTGTGGTTTTTAGAAAAGATGTCGCAGAAATCTTTCGCGGCCTGTTTTCTTTCCAATGGAATGATGAAACCAAATTTTCGGTAAAGATCATTTTTTCCATGATCCCTGCAGTCATTATAGGCTTAATGTTTGAAGAAGAACTCGAATCCCTTTTTGGGGGTGATCTAACTTTTGTGGGCTTTATGCTTTTAATCACATCCCTGTTGTTATGGCTGGCCGATCGCGCAAAAAACACCGGTAAACCTGTAAGTTATATGGATAGTGTGGTAATTGGAGTGGCGCAGGCCATAGCAATTTTGCCTGGTATTTCCAGAAGTGGAGCTACCATTTCAACATCTGTTTTACTTGGAAACGACAAGGGAAAAGCAGCCCGTTTTTCATTCCTAATGGTAGTGCCACTAATTTTAGGAAAAATCGCCAAGGATCTTTTAAGTGGAGACCTCACCGATACCACTATTGATCCCATGCCTCTCCTGGCAGGATTTATTGCCGCTTTCATCGCGGGCTATGCGGCCTGTAAATGGATGATTGCCCTCGTACGCAAGAGCAAATTATCTTATTTTGCCGTTTACTGCTTTATCGTAGGAGCAATAGCGATCACTTATGAATATTATTTTGCAGCATAAATAAATGACTGAAGAAGAATTTAAAGCCGGACAGATCCTTTTATTCGACAAGCCACTGGAATGGACATCTTTCCAACTGGTGAACAAGGTGAGATGGCTTATAAAGAGGAACTTCAGGATAAAAAAGATAAAAGTTGGCCACGCGGGAACTTTAGATCCCCTAGCTTCAGGACTGCTTATTCTTTGTACCGGAAAATCTACCAAATTAATTGAAAGCCTCCAGGGGCAGGAAAAAGAATACACCGGCACCTTTACCCTTGGCGCCACCACCCCTTCCTATGACATGGAAACCGAAGTTGATGAAACTTTCTTTACAGAACACCTTACTTCCGAAGGAATTCATGAAGCAACAAAGGCATTTTTGGGAGATATCCAGCAACGACCACCGGTTTTTTCAGCTTTAAAGAAAGACGGAAAAAGGCTGTATGAGTATGCCCGAAACGGGGAAGAAATTGAGATCCCTACCCGTACTGTGAATATTTCGGAATTTGAGATCACAAAAATTGAACTTCCAAAAGTGCATTTTAGAGTAGTATGCAGCAAAGGGACCTACATTCGTAGTCTGGCCTTCGATTTTGGATCACAACTAAACACCGGCGCCTATCTTTCCTCCCTGCGTCGCACCCGCATTGGGGAATACAAAGTTGAAAATGCCTTAACAGTCGATTCGTTTGTAAATGAGTATCTTTCCCCCAAGGAAGAAACTTAAAAAATGGATTTTTTCGACCGACATAAGGCACTGATCATTACCACCCTTATCTTTTCGATCTTGATCTTGTCCATGTACAACATCAATATCTCAAACGAATCGAAAAAGATTCGGGAGACGCTTATTGAGCTTAATGAATTGCGTCCACTACCTGCTCCCCAAGAAGAGCAGCCCCAGCCTGAGGAACCCGAACCGGCCGAACCTCAACGTCCCGGTCCAACGGTAAAAACCCACCAGGCCTTTAATCAAAATCAGGAAGAGAGTCAAAGAAACCTGGAATCAAGACTGGATGAAATTTTCGAAAAAAATTCAGCACAACAGGAAGCTTCCCAAGAAGAATCTGCAGAAGATTCAAAAGGCGAGATTGCTTTGAACAACAGCAGGAAACAGGAGAGGAAAAAAGCTTCCGAAGGAGATAATACCAGTAAAGAAACCTCTGTGAAGCAAGGAACCATGAGAAGCAGCTCCATTTCCTTTTCTCTTCGCGGGCGGTCGGCGATAGATATTCCCAACCCGATTTACACCTGCGATACTCCGGGAAGGGTCGTGGTAAACATCACTGTTAACGCTACAGGAGACGTGGTGAAAACGTCAATCAATAAAAATGCATCTTCCACCAGTAATGAATGTCTTACCAACATGGCAATGGAATATGCAGCTAATGCCAAATTTTCACAACTTCCCGGGAGAAATTCTCAGCCGGGAACTATAACTTATAATTTTCAGAATTAATGGAAGAAAAGATCCGCTGCGGCTGGTGCGTGGGTGATCCACTCTACGAAGCCTATCACGACCGGGAATGGGGTGTGCCATTAAAAGATGACGCTGCAATTTTCGAATTTTTGATCCTCGAGACATTCCAGGCGGGATTGAGCTGGATCACTATACTTCGGAAAAGGGAAAATTTTAGGCAAGCTTTTGACAATTTTGACTATAAAAAGATGGCAAATTATCCCGATGCTAAAATAGAAGAACTCATGCAGGACAGTGGCATTATAAGAAATGGTTCGAAAATTCGTGCAGCCGTAACCAATGCCCGGGCTTTTATAATGGTGCAGGAGGAATTCGGTAGTTTTTCTAAATACATCTGGAGCTTTGTCGATGGCAGCCCTGTACAGAATGACTGGGATCACTTAAAAGAAGTGCCGGCCACCACTCCTGTTAGTAAAGCTTTGAGCAAGGACCTTAAAAAAAGAGGATTTAAATTTGTAGGTCCCACAGTGGTTTACGCACATATGCAGGCCACCGGAATGGTCAATGACCATATAAAAAACTGTTTTAGAAATCCTGAAATTAAAGAGCTGGACCAACGAAAATAATCAGGTTCCAAAAAAGGCATTTTTGGATCTTCCTTTTTTCATCCCGCTCTTGTGACCCAAAATCTCTCTTCTAAAATTTTAATTTAAAAATTGTAGTACAACTGAAACGGTAAGAAAACACCCAGGGTCTTTTTTGACAATAGACTTCCTTAGCAGAGCCTTTCTCCAGCTTTAATCCAAATATTTAAGGAAAACGCTTCTGGGAATTTCCCCGGCACCCAGGCTGGCAAGATGTGGAGTATACATTTGGCAGTCTATTAACCTTACCCCTCCCTTTTCAAGTTCCTTTACAAGATGTATAAAACCGTATTTTGAAGCATTGCTAACTTTAGCAAACATACTTTCCCCGCAAAAGATTCTCTTTTCCTTTAAATAGATCCCGTAAAGTCCCCCCACCAGTTCATTTTCCTGCCAGACTTCCACCGAGGTTGCAAAACCTCTTTGATGAAGAGAGAGGTAGGCCTGCTTCATTTCGGGTGTTATCCAGGTGCCTTGCTGTCCCGTTCTTGAAATCTTTGCACAGTGGTCAACTACTTCTGAAAAAGCTGAATTATAAGTGATTTGGAAGGCGTTCTTTTTTATGAGCTGTTTCATGCTTTTAGAGACCTTCAGGTTCTCCGGAAATAACACCATCCTGGGATCTGGACTCCACCAAAGAATTGGCTGATCCTCTTCATACCAGGGAAAGATTCCGCGCGAATAAGCTTCCAGAAGTCGATTGGGAGAAAGGTCGCCGCCATAAGCCAGCAAACCTTCTGCTGTGGCTTCTTTAACTGAAGGAAATTCGTCTTGTGGTTTTAAGAATTTCAAGATTCCAAGTCTTTTTCAGGAGTAAAAATAAAAAATTTAATGGCTCACATTAATTCCCGCTTTTCAGAAAAGGAAAAACCCCAATTCTTCAGAAAAGGGGTTTTTGCTGTTTATTGTGTTTTTACCTAGAATGGCAAATCGTCGTAATCTTCGTCATTAAGATTATTGGCAGGCTCAAATTGATCTGCCGGTGGTACAGGAGCTCCGCCCTGTCCCGGACTTTGAGCTGCAAGATTTTCTATTCTCCACCCCTGAATCGAATTGAAATATTTTGTTTCTCCCTGTGGATTAACCCACTCACGCCCACGAAGGTTCACCCCTATCTTCACAGGCTGCCCTACAGCGTAGTTATTTAAAAGATCACATTTGTCCTGTACAAACTCGACAAGAATGTGTTGTGGATACTGCTCCTCTGTTGTTACCACCACTTCTCTCTTCCTAAACCCATTACTTCCGAAGGTTTGGGTTTGTCCAATCATTTTAATTTTTCCTTGTACTTCCATATCACACGTTTTTTGCTAATAATATTTTCCAGGCTGTCGCCGGATCGTCTTTTTCTAAATATTCTTTTGCTGTGGAATGCACTTTTTGCTCATTCCCTTCTTTTACCAATTCCGAAAGTTGAGAGTTTCCATTCATGAATTCCTCAACTTCCCGGGCAGTTGGCAACCGCTCTACATTTCCTAATTTTCCAAGATCGTTCCCTGTTAAATATTTGCTGTTGCGCACCTCATCGGTAATGGCATCAATACCAATCCCAAGAGTTTGTAACGGCTTAGGAACCTCGAACATTCCGGGAGTGGCACGGGTGTACCAGTTGCCTCCCATCCTGGCTACCAGGTCAATTTTATGCTGGTCAATATAGCCATTTTCATCTAAAATATCTTCCCGAATATGCATTTTTAGCACCTCGCAAATTACAAGGTTTCCGGCGCCACCTTCACTTCCCGTCTCCACGATTTCATTTATCTTGCATTCGAATTGCACCGGGGATTCTTTTACCCTAAAAGGTTTTACAACTTCAGATTCAAGCATGGTAAGACCGGCTTTGACAAACTCATTGACACCCTCGTCATATTCTGTACTTGAAAGGGAAACCTGCTGAACAAGATCATAATTCACCACGTTGATCACTACCTCCCCCGTAGCTTTAGAATTGTTGTAAGTGTGCTTCACAGTGTTGTCTCTTCCCCTACGGGCGGGAGAAAAGATAAGAATTGGCGGATTCGCTCCAAATACATTAAAAAAACTGAATGGCGATAAATTTGGCCTTCCCTGTGCATCTATGGTACTTGCAAAAGCTATAGGCCGGGGTCCTACAGCACCAAGCAAATATTGGTGCAACTTTGGAACCGGTATTTCTTTAGGATCTATGGTAAGCATAATCTGGATTTTGGCAAAGGTAACGAAACACGTCAAGAGATGAAAAAGGGACTGCACAATAATAATCTACCTAAAACGCTTATATTTAAACGCAATTAAAGCCCTGCCTTCATGAGGTTTTCAGACAAACGAAACTTTCGCCGCTGGTTCATCATCGTTTCTTCCCTTATTATTGTAAGTCTTATAGTTTGGAATACTGTTGCCTTTTTTCAACGCATCAAGGAAGAAGAGCGGGTGAAGATGGATATTTGGGCCTCTGCACAGGTTTATCTCGACCAGGTAGATACAGATACCGGCCTGGACCTCCACCTCAAGATCCTCAACAGCAATTCCAGCATTCCAACCATTTTGGTCGATGAGAATGGCAAGATCAAAGATGCCATGAATATTCCCGAGGGGATCATGGCGAACGAAGAAAGACTTCAGGAATATTTGCAATCTCTTAAAGGCACAAACAAACCCATAGAAATGGACCTGGGAGAAGGCCGGGTGAACCAGGTGTACTACGGAGACTCCCCCATGCTTACAAAACTAAAATATTATCCCCTTGCTCTTATTCTTATCATCATACTTTTCATTGCGGTGATCTACTTCTTCTACAGGACCACCAAAAGCAGTGAGCAAAACAAACTTTGGGCGGGGATGGCAAAAGAGACTGCACATCAAATTGGGACACCTCTCTCGTCTCTTATAGGGTGGACAGAAATTTTAAAAGTAGAAAAGGTAAATCCGGCTTACATCACAGAAATTGAAAAAGATGTGGATCGCCTGCAAACCATTACCGAAAGGTTCTCCAAAATAGGTTCTGCTCCTACGCTTGAACCTGAAGACATAGTAGAAAAAACCCGTAATTCATTTGATTACCTCAAAGCAAGAAGTTCAAAGCTCATAAATTTCAAGCTGAATCTTCCTGAAGAAAAGATCCCTGTGAATATGAACGCCCAGCTCTACAGCTGGACTATAGAAAATCTGGTGAAAAACGCCATTGATGCCATGAAAGGAAAGGGGGATTTGGAGATCAAATTGAAGCAGGATTCAAAAAATGTCTATATCCTTGTTAGTGACACAGGAAAAGGTATTCCAAGGAGTAAATTCAAACAGATCTTCGAACCCGGTTTCACCACCAAAAAGAGAGGTTGGGGGTTAGGTTTATCCCTATCCAAAAGGATCATTGAGAAATACCACCAGGGAAGAATCCGGGTCTTGAAAAGTGAGATCAATAAAGGATCGACTATCGAGATCTTGCTGCAAAAGGCTAAAACTGCTGCATAACTTTTTTTAATTCCGGCGGAATAGGCAGCGCTTTATCTTCAGAAAAATCGAAGAAAACTGCAATATCCCTCCCCTCGGCACAAACTTCCCCTTTTTCATTCAGGATCAACTGGTCCAGCCCGAAGCTGCTGTTCTTAATATAAGCCAGTTTTGTCTTCACTGTCGCAGTACCGGGATAAAAGAGAGATTTCTTGAAATCGCAATGTGTAGAAACCAGGATGGCTCCTTTGTTGGATTCTGAAAATATTTGTCCCAGTCCTGTGGCTTCCCAGAAGTTAACCCGACCCGATTGCAAAAACCTGATAAATGTAAGGTTGTTCACGTGCCGGTACATGTCGAGATCACTAAAGTCTATGCGCAGGTCCAATGAAAGTTTGTAATCTGAAAATTCCACTAGATACTGGCTTTTATATCTTTAGCAGTCTTCTTGAATTCTTCATCACTCATGGAAACACTATTGGCAAAATTCATGTCGCCCATGCTGTTAAGCGGAATAAGATGCACGTGCACATGAGGTACTTCCAGTCCTACTACAGCCATACCTACACGTTTGCAGGGAACAGCCTTCTCAATTCCTTTTGCCACCTTTCGGGAAAAAGCCATGAGCTCCATGTATGTTTCCTCATCCAGGTCAAATATCTTATTTACCTCCTCCTTTGGAATACAAAGAGTGTGGCCCTTTGTATTTGGTCTAACATCAAGAAAGGCCAGGAATTTATCTGTTTCCGCAACTTTATAGGCGGGTAATTCCCCGTTAATGATCTTTGTAAATATGGTTGGCATAATTTTATTTTTTGAGTTAACAAGTTAAGATTTTCGGCATTAAATGAAAGCATAAAAAAATCCTTTCCGAAAGAAAGGATCTTTAAAATGTCATTTTTGGAAGATCTTAATCGCGGGTGATCTCAAGGATCTCAAATTTCATGGTTCCTGAAGGTACCTCGACTTCGGCAATATCTCCCACTTTTTTTCCAAGCAACCCTTTCCCTATCGGGCTGTCTACAGAGATCTTTCCCGACTTAAGGTCTGCTTCACTTTGTGCTACGAGCTTGTATTTTACTTCAGCACCGTTAGTCATATTTTTAATTTTCACCGTAGAATGCACCAGAACTTTTGAAGTGTCAAGTTGTGACTCATCAATTAATCTTGCATTCGCATAGATCTCCTCCATCTTCGAAATTTTCATCTCAAGCAGACCCTGGGCCTCCTTTGCTGCATCATACTCGGCGTTTTCACTAAGATCCCCTTTGTCCCTGGCCTCGCCAATTGCCTGTGAAGCTTTTGGCCGCTCAACATCTTTTAGGTGGTTGAGTTCATCTCTAAGTTTTTTAAGGCCTTCTGCAGTATAATATGATACTTTACTCATAACTTCGTCGTTTATATAAATAGAAAAAATCCCATTCGCCGACGGGATTTTAAACAAATATACTAAATTAAAATATCCAGTACAATTATAATCCTGTAGCTTTAAAAAAATCACTTATGAAGCGTATTTTGCTGCTTTTACCCCTCTTTTTCACCATTTTAGGATGTTCATCTGATGATGATATAAACCGAAATCCTTACCTGCCCCACCTCAATTTTTCGGTGCAATTTGACCTTAGCCTCCCCGAATATAATCAGCTCAATTTTCCGGGAAATAAATTCATAACAGGTAATTATGGCATCAACGGGATCGTCATTTACAACCTCAACAATGATCAATATCTTGCATATGAGCTTACCGATCCTAACCATGTTCCACAGCCATGTTCGGCCCTTGTAGTAAATGGTACAGAAGCAACCTGTTCCTGTGGTGACGGCAATAAGTACACGATCATTACTGGCGAACAAATTGCCGGCACGGGCCAATATACCTTAAAACCATACCGGGTTGTTAGATCGGGAAATGTTTTGGAGATCTCTAATTAACACAATAAAAAAGGCATTCCTGAGAGCTCTAAAAATGCCTTTTTTGAAAGGTCTTCCTTGTTTAGAATCTTAAGGTCATTCCCACAAGGAAGTTGCGGGTTGCCTGCGGATAGTAGCCTGCACCGTCATAAGTCACTCCATCCCAGTCATAAGTGTAATAGTACCCGTTGGAGACGTATTCTTCGCTAAAGATATTGTTGATCAATCCAGTAAATACCACCTCTTTAAAAAGGGGCGCGTTCCTCCAGGTGTACTGCAGGTTAAAGTCATTTACAAAATAGCTTTCGAGTAAAGATGCTTCGTTCTCCAGGTTGCTCATATATTGCTCTCCTACGTACTTTGAAAGGAATTTGATCTCCAGACCCTCAACCGGGCGGTATTCCAGGATGTTTCCCGCAACGATCCCGGGAGAAAAAGAGATATCTGTACTCCCGAAGCTGCGCAGCTCTCCATCCCAGGTCGCAAACCAGTCATCATTCTTATTTCGGCTTATAGCGATATTCGGTCTCCAGCTGAATTTTGGATGCAACCTCACAACTGCATCCAGTTCCAAACCTAGCCTGTAACTATTCCCGCTATTCCTTCTTATTGGCGCACCTACATCATTCAATTCACCAGTTAACACCAGTTGATTCCGGTAATCCATATAGTAAAGGTTAGAATTCAATTCAAGTTTCCCGGTCGTAAATCTCCATCCCAGTTCAAAATCGTTCAATTCTTCGGGTTCTGGGTCTCCTGCCTCATAATCTGTGCGATTTGGCTCCCTGTGGGCCCTGGCAAAAGAAAAGTAAAGACGGCTGGCTTCAGAAAACTCATAAGTTAATCCGGCTTTAGGATTAAAGAAGGTATGATTGTCATAGACAATGAAAGGCACATTTTCTTCTTCAAAACCATTCACTTCATAATTGATCCTTCTTAGCTGCAGGTCTCCATAAAGAGCAAGATCATCGGTAACAGCATAAGTGGTTTTTCCGAAGATATTAAAATCACTCTTTTGAGCCTGGTTCTCGTAGTACCTGTGCAATGGCATACTTGGTGCAAAACGTGTAAATATAACCTCCCCAAAATGGTCTCCTTCATAGTTATTCCAGGCTCCCCCGGCAATTACTTCCAGCCTCTCATTTTCATATTGCAGGTTGAAAGTTGTACCGTAGAAATCGTTAACAAGCCATTTTTGAGTAACTAGATCACTTTCGGTGATCTCTTCTCCGTTTGCAGTAAAGGGCTGTAGATTGTACTCTTCAAGATTTTCTTCTGCCCTGTATGACTCGTAAAATCCCCTTCCGTAAGTGTAGTGAAGAGCAACATTTGAAGACCAGCCATTGCCGTAGCGCTCATTCCATAGAAGCTGGAAATGATCCTGCTTATAATCATCAACATGATTATCGTAAAATTGAAGATTACCTTCGTCATCTTCATAAGCCCCAGCAGGATTAAAACGTCGATCTTCCTTTAATTGATCGGCATCTATTCCATCCCAGGCCTGGTAGGTTACTTCGCTACCTCCAAAGGTGAGGGCCTTAATAAGGGTGGTTTCACCTACATAAGACCCCTGGAAAAAGTAAGATTTAAGATCTGTTGAAGCACGGTCAATATAACCGTCACTTTTTATCACAGAAGCTCTCCCGTTAAACTCCCAGTGATCATCAAATAATCCTGTGCTAAACTTTACCGTATGCTTCCGGGTGTTATAAGAGCCAAAACTGTTGGCAATTTCTGCCGAAGGTTCATAGTTGTACCTGTCGGTGAGGATATTAAGACTTGCACCAAAAGCTCCGGCCCCGTTGGTAGAAGTTCCAACTCCCCGCTGCAGTTGCAGGTCTTCTACAGAGGATGCAAAATCCCCCAGGTTGACCCAGAAGGTTCCCTGGCTCTCTGCGTCATTATAGGGAATCCCGTTAATAGTCACGTTTATCCCACGGGCTTCGGTCCCTCTAACCCGTATGCTGCTGTAACCAATTCCGGCTCCGGCATCGCTTGTCGTCACCACTCCCGGCATGAACTGCATAAGACTGGGAATATCCTGCCCCAGGTTGCGGTCCTCGATTTCCTCATTTGACAAATTGCTATAGGTAATGGGAGAACTGGCGCTAACTCTCACTGCGGAAAGGAACACCTCCCCCAGCACCTCCTCTGCATCGCTCATATCAACATTAAGCTCCATATCTTCTGAAAGCTCAATTTGAATACGTTTTTTATTTCCGAAGGAAAAGATGAGATGGTGAGTGCCCTCATCGAGAGTTAAAGAATACTTTCCTGAAGCCGAAGTTTGAGTGTAAAGAGAGGAGCCTTGAACTTTTACAAGCACGTCTTTTAATGGCATCTTGCCATCTGTGACCGTTCCTGATACCTGAAATTCCTGTGAAAAACCACTTGCTGTGGCAAGAAAAAGACTGAAAATTAAGAAAACATGTTTCATTCGTAAAAATAGTTACGAATAAAAGGGGCTGTTATTCCTGATGGTTATAAAATAAAAAATCCTGAAAACCACAATTGGTTCACAGGAGTACTATACTTGCGCGGCGCAATTTGCACCTATCCCTTGGCAGCATTACCTGCCCAGGTTCCTTGGGTATGATCTCAGCTTCCTCCTGCTTTCACAGGACTTAGCACCCCTTTGAGATGGCGCAAAGGTAATTGCTTTTTTTTGATTTAACCTAATTTTTGAAAGTTTAGGAAAGAAAGCCTTTAATTTTATACTTTGTAGAAATCATGGCTAAAAAAAAGGCGTCTATAACATTCACGGTATTTGCCGGTTACATCATACTGGCTACTCTAATGGGGTTGGCAGTATGGTTCATATATCACCAGGTAGAGGGTTACACCAGTTTGACCGAAAGGAGTAATGCCGGAAACCAAAAGCTTCTGCTTGTGGGTGAAGCTGCCACAAAACTTTATGAAGCTGAAAGCCTAAGCAGGAAACTCATTCAAACCGGAAACCTGGAAGGACTGGACACTTATAACGCCAAGATCGACTCAATAAAATTTAGCCTTGCCTCGCTTCAAAACTTTAGGACCGACAGTTCCCTGGACCGGGAAATAGATAGTATAAACAAACTTCTTAGTCAAAAGACCCAAAACCTGGAAGAACTGCTGGAGTTGAGGGCACGCGGAGAAACAGATAGTTATTATGCCCGGGTACTTTCAGAATTACAACGGGTGGATGAAAATTTTGAAAGCCGAAATTATGATCAGCGGTTTAAAGACCTTCAGCCTCACCAGCGACAACTGCTTATCAAATTGTTGGAGTATACGAATGAGCAGAATCCCAATCCCCCCGGGATCACCATAGACTCTTTGGTCAATTCTGTAAAAAGTGTTTTAGGGCAGCTTGAGACCCAGGAGAGGCAGTACCGTATGGAATTGAAAAGACAGGAAGACCAGTTACTGGCCAATGAAATTCAGCTTAATAACAGGTTAAGAACCTTACTAAGTACTCTGGAAGCCGAAGAAAGAATGGCATCAATGAACCAGGTAGAGGCCTGGCAGGATACTATAGAAGACACCTCAACGACAATTCTCTTCCTGGGAATAGCAAGTCTCCTGGTCATTTTAACCTTTGTTTTTCTTGTGGTCAAGGACGTTTCCAGGAGCCAGCAGTACCGGCAGGAACTGGAGGCGGCAAAAACTTATGCCGAATCCCTGCTTTCCAGCCGCGAACAATTTATGAATACGGTTACCCATGACCTCAGGTCTCCCCTAAACACAGTTATTGGCTACACCGGGCTGCTTGAAAAGAGTGACCTCAACAAATCCCAGAACAGATACCTGCGGCAGCTCAAGCAATCTTCCAATTATCTATTGCGCCTGGTGAACGATTTGCTGGACCTCTCCAGGCTGGAAGCAGGAAAAATGTCTATTGAAGAACTGGCATTTAACCCAAAGAATCTCATTGAAGAAACCGTTGAAAATGCAGTTCCTCCCGAAAAACCCAGGGATGTCGAGGTGATAATAGACATAGCGCCCGACTTGGATCGACCAGTGATCACAGATCCTTTTCGTCTAAAACAGATACTTATTAATCTTGTAAACAACGCCTGTAAATTTACTCCGCAGGGAAGCGTAGAAGTAAAGGCCTGGCTGCGACAGGGAAGAAAAAACCCTGTGCTGTGTATTCAGGTAAAAGATACAGGGATTGGGATCTCAACGGAACAAAAGGAGAAGGTTTTTGAAGAATTTTCTCAAGAAGACAGCAGCATAGAAAAACGTTATGGTGGCACCGGGCTGGGCCTTGCCATTAGTAAGAAACTCACAGATCTTTTGGAAGGTAAAATAAATTTAGAGAGCGAACCGGGAAAAGGCAGTACTTTCCTTGTCGAAATCCCGGTAGAATATGCCGCATCCAGTGAGCCCGCTCTACCGGCAAAAGCCCTGGCTGTAAAAGATCCTGAAAAAATTTCGGTTCTTATAGTAGATGATGAACCGGCCCAATTAGGATTGCTTAAAGAATTGATCCGTAATGCCGGGATGTCCTACCGCACGGCCCAGAATGGGAAAGAAGCATTAAAAATAATAAAGGCTACCTCCCCACACCTTGTGCTTACCGATATTCAAATGCCAAAAATGGACGGTTTTGAATTGCTTCGAAAAATAAGAAAAGACCCTTCCCGGGAAGATCTGCCTGTTATCGCCCTCTCCGGGCAACCCGATGTTAGTGCGGCAGATTATCTAAAAAAGGGATTTAGTGGCAGTCTTTTGAAACCTTATTCCTCGCAGGAATTGCTCAAGATCATAAGCGATCTTCTGGATCTTAAGTTGAAGACTGGGGCACCACCCACTCCTTCTCCCCAAAAACTGCAAAAAGGTTATACTTTATCTGAAATAAGGAATTTTGCAGGAGAAGATTCCGATGCCATGGATGCTATATTGACTGCTTTTATAGAAAGTACAAGATCAAATCTCCTCGCTCTGGAACTGGCGTATCAAAAAGGACAAAAAAAGAAGGTTTCTGCCGTAGCTCATAAAATGCTTCCCATGTTCCGGCAGTTACAGGTGCCAAAAATCGTAGAGAAACTGGCTATCCTCGAAAATGTGAACGGTGAAGAATACAAGAACGTCAATGTAGCTTCTCTTGCAAAAGAGATAAATGAACTTCTGGAAAACCTTCAGGAAGAGATTACAGGTTGATACCGTACTGCTTCAGCTTGTTGTACAGGGTTTTCCTGTCAATAGAAAGAAGTTTCGCCGCCTTACTTTTATTTCCGTGGGTTTTTTCAAGCGCATCGAGGATCATTTCCTGTTCATTCTTGTTCTTGAAAAGACTGTAATCATGTTCTTCGGGTTTTTCTTTGGCTGCAACTACTTCCGAAGGTAAACAGGAAGAAGAAATATAGTCCCCTTCTGAAAGTAAAACCGCACGCTTTACCACATTTTTCAACTCCCGGAGATTCCCCGGCCAGTTATAATTTCTAAAGGCAGCAATTGTCTTTTCTGAAAAACCGGAAATGTCTTTTTCCAGTTCCTCATTCGCACTGTCAAGGAAATAATTAGCAAAGACCATTAAATCTTCCTTGCGATCTTTTAGAGGCGGCACCTTAATCGAAAACTCATTAAGCCGGTGATAAAGATCTTCTCTAAAATCACCTTTTTTAACGGCTTCAAAAAGATCTTCATTAGTGGCAGCGATAACCCGAATATTTACGTGAATCTCCTCGTTACTGCCCACAGGCTTAACCTTTCGCTCCTGCAATGCCCGCAGCAACTGTACCTGGAGCTCGTAGTTAAGGTTTCCTATTTCATCAAGGAAAAGGGTGCCGCCATTTGCTGCCTCAAAATGCCCTGTTTTATTGGTTACCGCACCGGTAAAAGAACCTTTTACGTGTCCAAAAAATTCGCTGGAAGCCAATTCCCGGGGAATAGCCCCACAATCTACGGCCACAAAAGGTGCAGCACTGCGCTTACTTTTTTCGTGAATGCTTTTAGCGATCTGTTCCTTCCCGGTTCCACTTTCACCCATGATAAGCACAGACATATTTGTTGGGGCAACCAGGTCGATATAATTATTTAGTTTGGCCGAAGCCTCACTCCCTCCTTTAATATAATCGTCCTTTTTTACAGAAGTCTCTTTTTTCTTCGTCACAGGTTTCACGCTACCGGGACCTTCCAAAGCATCATTGATCGCTTTCATGATCACCTCGGGATGAAAAGGTTTGGCTATATAATCCAGTGCGCCCTCTTTAATGGCATTTACCGCCATACTAATTTCGGCATAGCTGGTCATCATTATCACTCCCGTTTTATCTCCTTTCTGGTTGACAGCCTGCAGGATCTCGAGACCTTCTTTATCGGGAAGACGAACGTCAGAAATTACTACGTCATACCTGTTTTTGGCCACCAGGTTAAGGGCTTCGGTCGCAGTATATACGGCATCTACCTCACAATCCTTTTTTACCAGGAATGTCTTGAGCATAGTGCAAAATGCTACGTCATCTTCAACTAAAAGAATTTTAGCCATGGGTATTTTTAAATATTGACAAAATTAGAATTTTTAAACCCCTCAGCATCAAAAATAAGCATAAAAAAGGGAGCTAATTTATTAGCTCCCTTTCCTAAACTCCATTTTTCAGATTTCCCTCAACCTGGTTCCGGTAAAAAAACCGGAAAATTAATTAACCTATTAACACATGTTCCCCGGGATATCTGCCACCAGGAGTCGGCTTCTCCTTTAAATGATGGGTTTGGTTAGATATTTCTTATTTCTTCCAGTCGTCTTCAGACTTTTCTTTTTTCTCTTTTTCAATCCAGTTTCCTTCAGCATCGGCATAAAGTTCTTTATCCTCACCCTCAGCTGTACTCACTTTTAGTTTGAATTTTTGTGTTCCTTCATGATCTTTCACATAAGCTTCAGCAATTGTAGCTCCGGCAAAATCACGCTCTACAGCTTGTTGAACTTCTGCAGGTAATTCCTGGACTTCAATCTTAGTGAATTCTTCCTGTGCTCTTTGAACTACAGTTTCTTCTACTTCTTTTGTGGGATCTACTTCCTGGGCGGTAAGGTTCTGAGCCGAAAATAACATTGCAGATGCGGCCAGTACGGTAAAACATAATTTTTTCATAGCTTAAATTTTAGGGTTTAATGTTTTAGTTTGTTGTTAAGTCTATTGACAAAATCGCGCCAGTTTGTAGCATCAATAAGAAAGCCCCTGTAAAACAAGGGCTTTGGCAATATTTTAAGAATAAGAAAACAGATAAAAGGTTGAGGTTTTTCCCCAATTCTGTGTGGAATTTCTCCCCAGGATTACTCTTTTAGAGGGTCTTTTCTAGTTGCTTTTTTTTCTGAAAGCTTCTTTTTCTCCCTAAGCCGCTTAAGTTTTGCAGCCCTTGGGGTTTTGGTTTTCTTCCGAACCTTAGGTTTTATCAAAGATTCCTTAACCAGAGTCAAAAATCTCCTGGTGACCAGTTCCTTGTTCTTGTGCTGACTTCTGGATTCATCACACTGCAGGATCAATTCACCTGAATTAGTGAGCCTGGAAGCCAACTTTTTTAAAGCTAGTTGTTTTTCTTCATTGGATAATGCCTGCGTCTCCTCCAACTTAAAATGGAGCTCAACCTTTGAAGACACCTTATTCACGTTCTGTCCTCCCGCACCCGAGCTTCTTACCGCTTTGTATTCGGTTTCCTGTATGAGCAGCTGTTCATCCACCTAACTCACCTGGTGTGAAGGTTTGAGAAGATCGGCCACAGTTTTCACGGGGTTGAAAGTCTCCACCGGTACCTCAACAAAAATGGTATTCCATTGCGCCATTCCCCCATTCCACAGCCCGGGCAGTTCCAGGGCCTTAAGTTCTTTCCCGTCCTTAGTTTTATTGGCAATAAAACTTGTGTCTTCATCTACATATTTCTCAAGATCGAACTTTCCTCCACGATAGTCACGGGTGGAGCAAACCACATCTACGGGATTAAAGTGAGTTGCCTCCAGTGCAATTTTACTTTGCTGATAATTATCGTGGTCAATTTGTGAGCTCTCCACGATCTGCAAGGAAATTTCTCCATTCTTTTGCGTTACCCAAAAAGGCCCACCCCCTGGTTCTCCTTCATTTTTCACCATGCCACAAACCCGTATTGGCCTGTTGAGCAATTCTTTTATGACCGAGGGTTTCTCCTCCTCATTGAGATCTTTAAAATTGATCCCGAGGCCTGCATTAAGTTCCTTCTGCAGAAAAGACTCCATTTCCTCAAAATGTTCTTCCCCTGCACCTTTTTCCAGCTTCCCCAGAAACTTAAAAGCTTTCTCCTGAAGCTGAAGCAACTTTCCTCCCAGCATCTTTTTATAGGAAGCAAGCAACGCTCTATTTTTAGGAGTAACCACGTTGTCGATATTTTTTATAAAAATAACATCGGCATCCTGGTCATTCAGGTTTTTAATAAGGGCACCATGACCACCGGGTCTAAAGAAAATATCTCCATTTTCATCTCTAAAGGGCTCATTGTCTTTGGTTACTGCAACAGTATCAGTTTTGGGATCCTGGTAAGAATAAGTAACTTCAAAATTGTAACCGGTTTCCTGTTCCAGCCTTGGCACAACTTCCCTGGCTTCTGCTTCAAATTTTTCCCTGTGTTCCTCGGCAACCGTAAAATGTATCCTAACCTTCTCTCCTGCCGCCGCATAATCTATGGCTTCCACTAAATGTTCCTCGAAAGCTGTGGCAAGATGATCCTCATACTTGTGGAATGGCACCAATCCTTTGGGTTGATCTCCCAGGTTGAGCCCATCTTCCTGCAGCATGTACTTAACAAAAAGGTATTTTTGGCTATCCTCCGGCATTTCTTCAAAACCGGGTTCAGCTTCTATAGCTTTCTTTCTCACCTTGTCATAAAATGGAAGATCTTTTATTCGGCTAAAGAAGATCTCCAGGCTCTGTTCATTCTTTTTATCAATATAATCCTCAAGGTCATCATTCTCGGGATCAAACTCCTTCAACAGGTTATAAAATGCTTTAAACATCCTGGTAGCTGCACCAGATGCCGGTATGAACTTTAAGATGTCAAGATTATCTTTTTTGGATTCGTAAAAGTCGGTGAGTTCTTTTTGCTCTTCTTCGGCAACGGCCAGGATTCCATTCTTTACTGTAGCTGCCTCCCGAATATTTACAACAATATTTCCTCTTTTGAATATCTCGATTTGCTGTTCTACTTTTTCGGGGCTTATTCCTTTTTCCCTAAAATGGGAAATGTCCTTTTCGCTAAAGTTCAATTTTCTGGTTTTTTAAGTTGATCAATAATTTTAACTGCCGTTTCAAAACGCTGCTGGATATTTCCTTCCAGAATGCGGTACGGCAAATCGTGCTCATCAAGGGCTTTTTTGAACCTGGCGAACATTTGATCCCTGCCTTTAGGGCGGTCGCGCAGATCATCTTCAACCCATGGAACATCAATATACGTTAAAAAATATAGATCGTACTGCGCTTTTAACGCATGTTTAAGAAGGGCCGGTTCTACAGTTTCGTCATAATAGGCACGGGAATAAACGACCAGTTCCAAAAGGTTGGTGTCGCAAAAAAGAAGCTCTTTGTGAGTCGATGCTGCTTCATTTTCAAGGGCCATTTGACCTCTCGCGATAGGCAGGAGATCATGGGGTTCACAAGCCTTTTGCTCTTCATCCCATTTTAACTGTAAGTATTCGCGCATATATTCCGGCACCCAGCCGGTATTATAATGGTCTGCCAGCAATTGGGCCAGGGTAGTTTTCCCGGTAGATTCGGGCCCAAAAAGGACAATCTTTACGAGACCACGTGTCCGCCGCTGCTCAAGCTTTTCTTCCATGTCTTATATCCGTAAAAGGCAATGATCGTAAATAACAAATATTGAAAACTGGTAAAGGTAAGGCCTTTGTAAAAGTACAGAGGCACAGAGATCACATCGCCTATGATCCAGTAGATCCAGTTTTCCAGTTTTTTTCGCGCCATTAACCACATCCCCACAAAGAAAATCCCTGTTGTTACAGTATCTACATAAGCTTTCCAGTTATTCCATTTATCAAAGTATTCATAAATACCAAAGGTGAATAAAAGTGTTGCTGCAAAAATAAGCAGGCTCCAAAAATGCTCTTTTTGAGTAGTCTTAGTAATCGGGATAAAATGCACTGCGTCAATCTTCCTCGTCCATACATACCAGCCGTAGATACTCATGGTAGAATAATAGACATTGATCATCATATCACCCAGCAATTCCCACTGCCAAAGGAGATATACAAAAATTACAGTGCTTATAATTCCCGTAGGATACACCAGAATATTTTCTTCTTTGGAGAACCAGACTGAAAGGAAACCGAAGATCACCGCAATGATCTCCAGTACAATGTAAAGCGTGGGATAATCTGAATACTGCTGAAAGAAAAAATCAAAAATCGGCTGCATAGTCGCTTCTGTTTCCCTTCACAATTTTTATTGTTAGCAGCACATGATCTGAAGCCTGAAAAGTTTCCCGGACTTCTTCGGTAAGGAATTCCATCACCTTGTCATACTCCCCATAAATTTGGGTGCTTAAAGGATTTTCCATTATGGTCAAACCTGAACTTCTTAATTTTTTGATGAAAGCTTTAATTGGAGCTTCAAAATCATCCTGCAGGGGAGTAAGAGCAAGTTCTACTGAAATTTGCATATTTATTAATTTTTGTCTTCTCAAAATTAGGAAGATTAAGGCGTAAAACCGGCCTTTTTCAAAACTTTCGAAATGGCTGAAGGAGAATTTACAGGAAAAAATCCCCTTTTTCGAAGGCAGTACCTATCACCACCATATTTGCTCCCGCTTCATAAGCGGCTTCAAACTGACAGCGATTCCTTATTCCACCTCCCACAATGACCGGGATCTGCACTGCTTCTTTTACTGCAGAAATTATCTCGGAGCCCACGGGAATTTCCGCGCCGCTTCCGGCTTCGAGGTAAATAAGTTGCTTTCCCGAATATTCCCCCGCCAGGGCAGTATCTACTATTAACTGAACGTCTTCCTGCGAGAGTGGAGTTGTTCTACTCGCCCGTTGAACCGCACATTCTTTTCCGCCATCAACAAGCAGATAGGCCGTGGGAATAATTTCAAGGCCGCTCTCACGTAAAAGAGGCACAGATCTCACCTGCTGTTCAATTAGATAATCGGGATTCCTTCCCGAGAGCAGGCTAAGGAAAAGCAATGCATCGGCTTTGGCTGAAATTTGTTGGTGATCACCGGGAAACAAAACTACAGGTAAACTGGTTACCGCCTTAATAGCTTTAGTACAATTCTCCAGCTCTTCAGGGGTAGCCGTACTCCCGCCAATGAAAATATGGGTAGTCAAAAATGGTATTTTCCGAAAGAAATTTTGAGCGTTGGAAGAATCAAATTTTTCAGGATCGATAAGCACTGCCAGTAATCTCTTATTAGATTTTTCAGCAAAAATGATTTCCTCGAGCACTTTGGGCATTAGGAGATCTGTCTAAGGGTATAGACACAGGTGAAGCCTTCAAATTCGAGAAATTCAAATTCAAACCAGTTCGTCTCCCCATTAAAAGTGATTTTTCCGGTTGTTTTTTGATCTTCGAAATCAAAGTCGGTAATATTAATATGTTGCAAAAAGCTTACTTTTGGCTGGGCATACAGCTTGTAAACCGCTTCTTTGGCGCCCCACACTATGGTGAGCTTCCTCACTAAGGCATCGTTATTGGCGAGGGTCCTGTATTCCTCTATAGGAGTAAATTTATGGGCGATCAAAAGTATCTTTTCCCGCTGCTTTTCAATATCGATCCCCACCTCCCGGTCACTAAGAATAATTCCTGAAAAACTAAAGGAGTGAGTAATCGAGATAAACCGGCCGTCCTTTAGGTGTGGCTTACCTGCCTCATCATAGTAGAGATCGCTGTCCTGGTAGCCTTCCTGGGCAAGGAGATGCCGCACGCTCATAAAACCACGGCGATGAATATCGCTTTTCATGCCGTCCACTCGCTCCCTGCACAATGGAGTGAGTTCCATACCTTTACTTAACTCTTCAAAAGGCTCTTCGATCTTCCAAATGAGCACTTTAGTAGCATGATTTATTGTTATTCTTTTGTAAAGGGGCATATATAACTCTTAGATATTCTGTATTTTTGCATTTCTGAAAATGCTAAATCAAATATAATAATATGTCAACGAAAACAGTGCCTTACACTAAATATAAAGTGAAAGATATTTCCCTGGCAGAATGGGGAAGAAAAGAGATCGAACTGGCCGAAGCCGAAATGCCGGGACTTATGTCCCTGCGCGAGGAGTATGGAAAAGAGCAGCCATTAAAGGGTGCGCGTATTGCCGGTTGTCTTCACATGACCATCCAGACTGCTGTTCTAATTGAAACCCTTGTAGTCCTGGGTGCAGAAGTAACCTGGAGCTCTTGTAATATATTTTCTACCCAGGATCAAGCCGCCGCTGCGATTGCCGCTGCAGGTATTCCGGTGTATGCCTGGAAAGGAATGAATGCTGAAGAATTTGACTGGTGCATAGAGCAAACCTTATTCTTTGGAGAAGAACGCAAGCCGCTAAACATGATCCTTGATGACGGAGGAGATCTTACTAATATGGTTTTGGACAAGTACCCGGAACTAGCTGAAGGGATCCAAGGACTTTCTGAAGAAACCACTACCGGAGTTCACAGGCTTTATGAGCGCATGAAAAATGGAACGCTTCCTATGCCTGCGATCAATGTAAACGACTCTGTTACTAAATCGAAATTCGACAACAAATATGGATGTAGAGAAAGTGCGGTAGATGCTATTCGTCGTGCTACAGATGTTATGCTAGCCGGAAAAAGAGTTGTGGTTTGTGGATACGGGGATGTAGGTAAAGGTACGGCTGCTTCTTTTAGAGGTGCAGGTTCAATCGTGACCGTGACCGAGATCGATCCAATTTGTGCATTACAAGCTGCAATGGACGGATTTGAAGTTAAGAAACTGGAGACAGTGCTTCCAAAAGCCGATATCGTAATTACTACAACCGGAAACAAGGACATTGTTCGTGCCGAGCATTTTAAGGCGATGAAAGATAAAACCATTGTTGCCAACATTGGACACTTTGATAATGAGATCCAGGTTGCATGGCTGAATGACAACTACGGAAACACAAAATCTGAGATTAAGCCACAGGTAGACAAATATACCATCGATGGAAAAGATATAATTCTTCTTGCTGAAGGTCGTCTTGTGAACCTTGGTTGTGCCACAGGACACCCCAGCTTTGTAATGAGTAACTCCTTCACCAACCAGACTCTGGCGCAAATGGAGCTTTGGAACAACAACGGGGAATACGAAAACAAGGTTTACATGCTTCCGAAGCACTTGGATGAAAAAGTAGCTGCATTACACCTTGAAAAGATTGGAGTGGAATTAACCAGTCTTTCTCAAGAGCAGGCCGAATACATCGGAGTGACGGTAGAAGGACCGTTTAAACCTGAGTACTATAGATATTAGATTTGAGATTTGAGATTTGAGATATTGAATCTCAGATTTCATTAATTCAAAAAAGAACCCTTCAAAATGCTATTTTTGAAGGGTTCTTTTATTTTCATAGCAGCGGGATTGTAACAAAGTATAAGTGAATTAAAAAAGCCTCCGAAATTCCCGAAGGCTCTAAAAATCTAATTTATTTAATTTACTTTGTACTGGCCAGCATGCATTCTTCATAAAGAGCGATCTTTCCGTTTAAAACAGCCAGACCTTCTTCTTTTGACACATCATTCTTGATCCTTACTTCTTCGCCGTCGGGCAAGTAAACAATGTAAAATCCTTCTTCATAAGAAGAAAGTTTGATTTTCTCCCCATCCTTAACGGCATTCCATGACTTATCTGCAGGATCGAAAACCATTTTAAGTTCTTTCCCTTCTCTTTCTCCCGATAGCACTTTGATCCTGATCTCATTTTTAGTGGCGATCATTTCATAATTCACTCCATTTCTTTCGATAAGCTGTTTTTGCACTTCCCCCTCATTCATGGCTATAGGATTTTCGCCGGTCCAGAATTCGACCAGATTAAAAATAAACACATCTCCTGCATAAAAGAGTGGATAAATAGGGATGATATTTAATCCCCAAAATATAGCGTTATTGACAAATTTGTTGTCGGCCGCATCTTCATTCCAATCCCTAAGGTTATTCCAGGCACTAAAGGAACCTAAACAACTCGTTGTTAAAAAAGCCAGAGATAATACAGAGCATAAAATTAGTTTTCTCATAATTAATTTATTTTTAGTTAGATACATAAAGCTAACAAAAAGAATTGCTTCTAGCTGCCATGAATTACTTTAACCTTAAATATTTATGATATAAAAAATAAGAAGAAAAAGATCTACTTAAGACATCCACAAATTAATAAGAAAAGCTGCTATCACCAGGCATATCATAGCAATAACAAACCAGAGCCAGAATTGGGACATAGATACTTCTCCCGTTCCGGGAGCGGGGTCTTGTATGAAACCATTAACCCGCAATAGCCCTTCGGCCCGTTTCACATCATTTTCATGCACCTGCACCCTGACACCTATGGCAAAATTAGTATTAGAAGATTCATCAAGGATCCTGTACCGCAAATTGTTCTGCTCAAAGATATTTTTAAGCAGCAATAATTGGTTCTGTTGTGCGGTTTGATAGACGGTAATAAAAGCCATTACAGGTTTTACTTTTTAAGATGGGAAAGAACCTTTTATTCCACATTCATAAACATGAGGATAACCATGGCTACTATGATGATAATAAACGCAGCCAAAAAGATGAAGATCCATTTCTTCCCAGGCATACGGCGATGAACCGGGGCATGAGCCTGGCTCGCAGTGAGAAAACCTGTTTGGTCAAGAAGTTCGCGGGCCCGCGTCTTGTCACCCTCGGCAACCTGTATTCTTTTCACCTCCCCTATCTCGTCTGTATCATCCAGGCGGTGATCAATCCCTTCTTCGCTATAGACCCTTTGCAGGACATCAATTTCATTTTTGTCCTTTGTTGAATAAATTGTGATGTAATCCATCTTCTTAGAGTGTTGATTACTCTAAAGATAAAAAAAACCCTCCTGAATAAATTCAGAAGGGTTCAATATCTATAAAAGAAATAATACTAAGCCTCGAACGGTTCTATAGAAACGTAAGACTTATTGTCTTTCTTTTTAGTAAATTTCACAAGACCATCAACTCTGGCATGTAAAGTATGGTCTTTTCCTGCATACACATTCTCACCTGGATTGTGAGCAGTACCTCTTTGTCTAACGATGATGTTCCCTGCAATGGCAGCCTGTCCTCCAAAGATCTTCACACCTAAGCGTTTCGATTCAGATTCCCTACCGTTCTTGGAACTACCAACTCCTTTTTTGTGAGCCATTTTATTTTACTTTTTACTGTTCAACGTTTAGCTTAAAGCAGCTATTAATTCGGCTTTTTTCATTGAAGAATAACCTTCAATCCCTTTTTCTTTAGCCATTTCTCTTAATTCAACAACTGTGTTGTTGTTAAGATCATTGTTTGAAGCGTCATCTTTAGTAGATTTTGCTTCTTCTGAAGTTGCTTTTTTACCGTTAACAGAAATTCCTTCAATAGAAATTTCGGTTAGTGCCTGGCGGTGACCATTCTTTACCCGGTAACCTTTTCTTCTTTTCTTCTTGAAAACAATGACTTTGTCTCCTTTAAGGTGTCTGGTGATTTTTGCTTCAACCAAAGCTCCTTCTATAGCTGGGGCGCCAAGAGTAATGTCATCACCATCACCTGTAAGAAGAATTTTATCGAAAGAGACACTGTCTCCTTCTTCTCCTGCAAGCCTGTGAACAAATACCTTTTGGTCTTTTGCAACTTTAAATTGCTGCCCTGCTATCTCTACAATTGCGTACATAGCGTCTTAATTAAGGGTTTACGTTCTCGCCCTGAGATTTTTCAAGGCGGGTGCAAATATACTCCTAATTAATTAATTTGCAAAGGCTTTATCAATAGGTATGTTTTTTTCCTTCGGAAGTATTCCAGGAAGGTTTGTAAAGTTGCATAATAGCTAAAGTGACCACCAGAGAAGTTGCAAACCCCATAAGGGCAACAGTGAAAACAAGCATACCTATGTTAACAAACCAATCTGTTTCCCACATGGTAATTAATTCTTCCGAAAACCGTGGATTAAGTTCACTTGTATAAACCGCAAAAAATGCGGTGAAAATAACAGTGGCTATAAACCCGGTAGTTAAACCAGCCATAAATCCTTTTTGATATTTGAATTTCCCGGCCTTTTTATCTCTGTATTTTTTTATGGCTAAAAATATTCCCCCGGCAGTAATGACCATGTTGAAGACGCTGTAAACAGGATTCCTGTGCAGGTCAAATATTGACAACAACAAGAAGTAGACGATTAATGCCACGGCTATAAAAATCCCATAGAGTAATGGAACAGATGATCTTTTCATGTAGTTGTTTTTTATGATTATTTATAAATTTCCAAAAAATAAGAGGAAATATGCCTTAATAGCTTGTTAATTTAGAATTTTAAACAACTCTCAGGAAAATTAAATTCTAAAAACTTTGTAACAAAACAGCCTTTAGCACTACTTATCAAACGTATTTAATAATAAACCTTTATATAATGATCAACAAACTTAAATTAGCTGCCTTTGGCTTATTCCTGGGATTAACAGGAATGGCACAGGAAGTTGAATTTGTCGAGTACACGCTCGATAATGGTCTTGATGTAATACTTCATCAGGACAATTCTGCACCCGTGGTAACCACCGCCGTAATGTATGACGTGGGAGGAAAAGACCGAATTAACAACAAAACTGGTTTTGCCCACTTTTTCGAACATCTACTTTTTGAGGGCACAGAAAATATTGGCCAGGGAGAATGGTTTAAAATGGTTTCTTCGAATGGAGGATCAAACAATGCCAACACTTCCAATGACCGCACTTACTATTACGAGATATTCCCGTCAAACAATCTTGAACTGGGATTATGGATGGAATCTGAAAGAATGATGCATCCTGTAATCAAACAATCTGGAGTTGACACTCAGAATGAGGTTGTAAAAGAAGAAAAAAGAATGCGTTACGATAATGCCCCTTATGGAAATCTTATCAACGAGATCTCTTCCAAGCTTTTTGAAAAGCACCCATACAAGGATCCAAACGTAGGCTACATGGAGGATCTTGATGCTGCTACTCTTGAAGAATTTAAGCAATATTTCGACATCTATTACAAACCAAATAATGCCACTTTGGTGGTTGCAGGTGACATTGATATCTCTGAAACTAAAAAAATGATCCAGGATTATTTTGGTCCTATTCCTGCCGGAGAAGAAGTAACCCGAAACTTCCCTCAAGAAGAGCCTATTACTGAAACCATTGAGGCTACAGCATATGATTCAAACATTCAAATCCCTGCTATCCTTCTTGGTTACAGAACTCCCGGTATGACCGAGAGGGACGCTTATGTACTTGACATGGTATCGTCTGTGCTTTCTGACGGAAAATCTTCCCGATTATACAAGAAACTGGTTGATGAGCAAAAGCAGGCGCTGGAGGTAGCGGCAGTTAACCTTGCTCAAAAAGATTATGGACAGTATGTCGTTTTCGCTCTTCCATTGGCAGAAACTCCTTTGGATACTCTGGTTTCTGAAATTGATGAGGAGATCACTAAACTTCAGACTGAATTAATTAGCCAGAGAGAATATGAGAAACTTCAGAATAAGTTTGAGAACAGATTTGTTAACTCAAACAGCAGTGTTGCAGGTATTGCCGGTTCTTTAGCCACTTACCAGATGCTTTATGGGAATACCGATCTTATCAACGAAGAGATCGACATCTACCGATCCATTACAAGAGAGGAAATAAGAGATGTAGCTAAAAAATATCTCAATCCAAATCAGCGTGTGGAATTAGAATACCTTCCCAAGAAAGACTCTGAATAACAAAATAAAAATTGATTAAAATGAAGAATAAAATATTAGCTTTAGCAGTCTTACTCCTTACCACCACGGGAATCCAGGCTCAAATTGACCGCAGCACGCCGCCTAAGGCAGGACCTGCACCAGAGATCAACCTGGAAAAACCCGAAACTTTTACTTTGGACAACGGGCTTAAGGTCCTAGTGGTTGAGAACCACAAGTTACCAAGAGTTTCTATGGTACTTACCATGGATAACCCTCCTATATTTGAAGGAGATAAAGCGGGTGTTTCAACCCTTACCGGGGCCATGCTAGGAGAAGGGACTAAAAACATTCCTAAAGAAAAATTCAATGAAGAGGTTGATTACCTTGGCGCAAACATGAATTTCTCCTCCCGGGGAGCTTCTGCAAATACTCTTTCAAAATATTTCCCACGAATTCTGGAATTAATGGCTAAAGGAGCCCTTAATCCAGATCTTAACCAGGAACAGTTCGCAACTGAAAAGGAGCGCACGCTGGAAAACCTGAAGAGTGGAGAAAAAGATGTTTCTTCAAATGCCCGAAGAATTAGCAGTGCTTTGACCTATGGTAAAGATCATCCCTACGGTGAATTCACAACTAAAGAGAGTGTTGAAGGACTTTCTCTGGAAGATGTCAAGCAATTCTACAACAATTACTATGCACCCCAAAATGCATATCTGGTTATAATAGGAGACGTAAAACCTTCTGAAGTAAAGAAACTTGTAAAGAAGAACTTTGGTTCCTGGAAAAAGAGTGAACTTCCAAAAAACACAATGCCCAAAGTTAATAACGTAGCCGAGACGCAGGTGAACTTTGTTGACTTTCCTAATGCAGTGCAAAGTGAGGTACAGGTAACAAATGCTATCCAATTAAAAAAGGGAGATCCCGATTATTTCCCAGTATTGATCGCCAACAAGATCCTTGGTGGTGGTGGGGAAGCAAGATTGTTCCTAAATCTTCGTGAAGACAAAGGATACACCTACGGTGCGTATTCAAGCACAGGAGATGATAAATATGTAGCCAGATTTGTGGCTAGTGCAAGTGTTCGAAATGCAGTAACAGATTCTGCTGTAGTTGCCTTCCTGGATGAATTGCATAGAATTAGAAACGAAAAAGTTTCTGAAGAAGAACTGGCTAATGCAAAAGCCAAATACACCGGGGATTTCGTACTTGCCCTTGAGCGTCCTACTACTATTGCAGCATATGCCTTGAACATTGAGACAGATAATCTTCCACAGGATTTTTATCAGACTTATCTTAAAAAGATCAATGCAGTAACTACAGAGGATATTCAAAGAGTAGCTAAAAAGTACTACCTGGCAGACAATGCTCGTATCATTGTTGTTGGTAAAGGTAGTGAGGTGGCCGAAAAACTTGAGAATCTTACCTACAACGGTAAAGATATCCCGGTGAAGTATTTTGACAAGTACACTAATGCGATTGAGAAGCCAGATTACAACAAGAGTATTGATCCTTCAGTAAGCGTTGAAAATATCTTCAACGAATACATTAAAGCAATTGGGGGAGAAGATGCTGTTAAAGATATTGAATCTGTATATATGATCGCACAGGCAGAACTTCAAGGTCAAAAAATGGGTCTGGAGACTAAAGTAACATCTTCAGGTAAATCTTCTACCGTGGTTTCTATGGCTGGTAATGTGATGCAAAAGCAGATCTTTAACGGAGCTACCGGCTTTGTTGCTGCCCAGGGGCAAAAGATCCCTTTTACCGAAGAGCAGGTGACCGCCGCTAAGGCAGAAGCTCACCCGTTCCCGGAAATGATGAATGAAAATGCCACTTTAGCTGGTATTGAAGATGTTGACGGCGAAGAAGCTTATGCTGTAAAGATGGATGAAAATACCACCAATTACTACAGCAAAGAGAGCGGATTGAAAATCAAGCAGGTGAAAACCATGAAGCAAGGACCTCAAACTATGACTGTTCCTATTACCTATAGTGATTATCGTGAAGTGGAAGGTGTAAAGTTTCCATTTGGCCTTTCACAGAGCATGGGACCAATGACTCTTGACTTCCAGGTGAGTGAAATTCTGGTGAACGAGAATGTTACAGATGCCGACTTTGAATAAAAAGAAAAGGCTCTAAAATAAGAAACCGGTACTTCAAAGTGCCGGTTTTTTTGTGGCAAAAAATTTTACCCTTCCAAAAAGGGTAATTTCATTAACATTTCTTTAAACTGAATTTGGGCAACAACTCAAATAAACAAAGGCGTTTTAGATGGAGAAGAAGCCACTTCAACATTTTCTTTTTCAATTGGCACATCTACTTCTTTCTGAAGATCAGCTAGTTCGGCAGCAGCAAATTGCCAGGCAACCAAAAGAGAAAATCCGACGAAAAACGCAAAACCAAAAAATAATCTCTTCTTCATTATATAGGGATTTCAAGTTCAACACTAACGTGAAGTTAATAAATAGTTAAAAAGCTACCAAATGTATTCTAGACATTTTTTTTCCTGCTATTAACGATAAGCACCCCAACAATAATTATTATCCCCGAAAATAGCTGAATCAATGTAAATTTCTCCCCGTCGAGAAATCCCCAACCCAGCGCCACGATTGGAACAAGATAAGTAACCGAAGTTGAGAAGACGGGATCTGAGATTTGAATTAATTTATTGAAAAAGATCAATGCAGCCCCCGTACCTACAACTCCAAGGATACCTATATATAAAAGACTAAGCGGAATATTTGGCCCCGAAAGAACTTCAGCAGAGAAGAATCCTGTAGTTGCCAAAACGATAAGTGCGGGGACTACGATCACCATAAAATTGCCCGTAGTTATTGCCAGTGCCGGCAAGGTTTGAAGATGTTTTTTAATAACATTGGCATTAATTCCGTAGAAAAGAGAGGCCAATATCACAAGCAGGGAGTACCAGTAATTTTGGTCTGGGTTCACAGTGGCTCCGCTCCAAATTAAAGCTGTGGTCCCCAGAAGACCTACCATAACACCTACAAATTTCTTTCGTACAAAAGTGGCTTCAAACAGTGCTATTCCCACCAGCATAGATAGTAAGGGGGTGGTTGAATTGAGAATAGATACAATCGCGCTGTCGATTTCAGTTTCGGCAAAGGAGAAAAGATATGCAGGAAAAAACGTTCCGAAGAAACCTGAAAATGTTATCCACATCCACTGTTTTCCTTTTATATGTTTCAATGATCTTAAACCAATGGCCGCAAGAAAAAGGGCAGCAAAGACGGTTCTGAGGGATCCTACTTGTAAGGGAGTAAGACCAACCAGCCCTTTTTTAATTAAAATAAAAGAGCTACCCCAAACAAGGGCAAGCAGGCAAAGATAAATCCACTTTAGAGTACTATTCGGCATTTTGGAGCTTTAAACCCGCAAAAGTACTAAACTGGGACATTTAATTAATCCTGCATTCCATCCTTCCACTCCACCGTCTCCATGAGGTGCTTAATATCTTCTTTGAGATAAGCCGCGGCAGGTAAAATGGAATCAAAATTTGGTTGTACCTCGAAATACACCGAACCTGTGAGAAAATGTCTGGTGCTGTCGGTTAGATAGAACTGAGCCTGAGAGGCGGCGTTTCCTTCAACCTGATAAAACATGCCGTAAGTATTATGAAAATCATTGGTGTAAACCGAACCTTCTATCGCATCGGCCTTTATAGTGTGTTGTAAGGGTAATTTCTGAGCATCGGTAAGCAGGGAATCTAAGTTATTGCGAACTGGCTGATAGGTGATGAAAATAGTTCCCTTTAGATCCCTGTACTCAATATTTACCCAGCACTCATTACCTGCTCTTGAAGGCGCTACCGTGGCAATGGAATTTTTTTCAAAACTATAAGGACAATTTTCGTCCAAGTAGGTAGAATATTCAGCATCGGGATAATCCAAAGACAGGTAGGCATTAGGTTTTGGCTGTACCTCATCTCCACATGAGAACAAACTTCCCAAAAATATCAAAAAAATCAGTTTTTTCATAACTTCGTGATATTCACCTTAATTTGCTTGATCCGTTTTTTATCAACAGCTTCAACCGTAAAACTATAGCCGTCAAAAACGATCACATCATTTTTTCGGGGAAAGCTTCCGGAGATTTCAAGAAGGAACCCGGCAAGGGTTTCAGCTTCGCCTTTGTTCTCTTCAAACAATTCAGGGTTATCAAGCTTTATTACCCGGTAGAAATCTTTCAAAGGAGTCTTCCCTTCAAAAACATAATTATTCTCATCTAATTTTGAAAAGATAAGATCTTCATCATCGAACTCATCACTTATATCCCCAACGATCTCCTCGATTATGTCTTCAAGAGAAATAAGGCCACTGGTTCCACCGTACTCATCTACTACAATAGCCAGGTGGTTCTTTTTGATTTTGAAATCATTTAAAAGGTCGTCCAGTTTTTTATTTTCGGGCACAAAATATGGCTCCCTTAAGAGGGAAGTCCATTCATATTCTTCCTCTTCCAGGTACGGCAGTAAATCTTTAACGTAAAGTATCCCGGTCACATTATCGATATTATCTTTATATACGGGAATTCGGGAATAACCATTTTCAATGACTTCGGAAATTATCTCATTATATGGTTGATTCTCATTTAGTGCAAAAATATCCATCCTTGGCCGCATAACCTGCTTGGTATCTGTGTTACCAAAGGAAACAATTCCTTTAAGGATCTTGTGTTCCTCCCTGGTAGTATCATGATGACTCGTCAACTCAAGGGCTTGCGACAATTGATCAACACTAAGTCCTGCTCGTTGATTCCCTAATCGCTCATGAATTTGAAGTGTTATAGCCCTCATAGGAATGCTTAAGGGCGCAAATACTTTATCGAGTACGTTAAGAGGATAAGCCATAAAGTGCGAAAAGATCACCTTATTCCGGCTGGCATAAACCTTGGGAAGTATCTCTCCAAAAAGAAGGATAAGAAAGGTGACCACCACCACCTCCATTAAAAACTGAAGATCAACACCCATGACCACAGTGTCCAAATTGGCAAAAGCCTCATCTGTGAGATTATCGAACAAAAGGATAATAGCTATGTTGATCATGTTATTGGCAACCAAAATGGTGGCCAGTAACTTTTTTGGCTTATCCAGTAGATCAATTACGATTTGCTCTTTTACCGTCCTTTTTGCCTCCTCGGGTTCAAAATCGGCCGGAGTGAGCGAAAACAAAGCTACCTCGGCCCCAGAGATGAGCGCAGAGGACACCAGCAAAAGCAGGGCTGCAACAATACCAAAGAATTGCGAAAGGTTATCAACAAATAGGGAAATAAAACTGGCAGGATCGGGATCCAAATTCTATAGTTTTAATTAAACTTAAAACGGCAGGTCGTCTTCATCCTCCTGCGTAAAACTTTGAGGCTGGCTGGAAGGCGCCTTCTGCTGGGGCTCATTTTGTTGTTGCCCCTGGGATTGAGATTGTGACTGGCCGTAACCTGCACCTGAACTGCTTCCAGAGCCTGTAGCATCTTTAGGTGTCAAAAATGTGAAGTCTGTACATTGAATTTCTGTAGAATATCTTTCCACTCCTTTGTCATCCTGCCACTTGCGGGTTTTAATTCTTCCCTCGATATAAACCTTATCCCCTTTTTTGAGATATTTTTCACAGATTTCGGCAGCTTTATTTCGCACCACAATATTGTGCCACTCAGTGTTTTCTACTTTTTGACCAGTGGTTTTATTTGTATAAACTTCATTAGTGGCCAGAGGAAAACGTCCAATGGATCCACCTCCTTCAAAATAGTGCATTTTCACATCGTCTCCCGTGTGGCCTATTAGCATTACTTTATTTAAGGTTCCGGTCATGGTTTGAAGTTTTTGTTATAATCTAAAAATAATAAAATTGCTCTTCAATCACCTTCTAAAATGTCATTTTTGAAGAGCCGATTTTAAAAGAGCTTAAAAATCAAAGGTATCAATAAAATTTTCGATTAAAACCGGGACCGGTAATTTATTTACTTCGGCTAAAGAAAGAGCTTCCTGTGGCAGCTCCTTGCACTCCAGGATCCAGAATTTGGTATAAATATGTTGATGTGTTAATTTATGTACTATCGGCACCTCATTGAACAGCAAAGGTTTTTTATTTGAAGTGACATAAGCAGCAGGAACTTCCTCCACCAGATGTTCCAAACCGGCTTCGGTAGCTGTCTCCACTAAAGGAAATTCATAAAGCCCCTCCCATATTCCTTTTCCGCGCCGCTGCTGCATGATTGTTTTACCCTCTTCAGAAATATAAACAAGGTAATTAAAATGTCTTTTTTTGACCTTTAGCTTTTTCAACTTCACCGGCAGGTCATTGATCCGGTTCTGATTGAAAGCCACGCACCGGGTTGAGAAGGGACAGGAATTGCAGAGAGGATTTCGCGGTTTGCACTGCTCTGATCCAAATTCAATTAGCGCCTGATTGAAATTAGCAGGATCTTCCCTGCTTATAAGGTCTTGAGCAAGATTCCTGAATTGTTTTATACCCTGTGAGGAATTTGTAGGTGTATTAATTCCGAAGATTCTGGCGAGCACACGATAAACATTACCATCTACAGCCGCCTGGGGTTCATCATAACAAATGGAAGCTATTGCAGCGGCTGTATAATCCCCTACTCCTTTTAATTTTACCAGCTCGCTGTAGGAAGCAGGAAACCTTCCGCCGAGATCAAATGCGATATATTGGGCAGTGAAATGCAAATTTCTTGCCCGGGAGTAGTATCCCAGTCCCTGCCAAAGTTTTAGAACTTCTTCTTCAGAAGCATTTGCTAAGGAAAATACAGTGGGAAAAGCCTTGAGGAACTTAAAATAATATGGTTTTCCCTGCTCAACACGGGTTTGCTGAAGAATTATTTCACTAAGCCAGATTTGGTATGGATCTTTTGTGCTACGCCATGGAAGATCCCTCTTGTTTTCTAAATACCAATATATCAGGTTTTTATCAAAAGACATTAACGAATTTTCTTAAGTGCAATGATAATTCTTTATTCTCTTACTATTTAATGGGTTAGGATTAAAAAGTTGCAGATTTAATTCTTATATTTGCCCCTCGAAAATTTACAAACCCCATTTATTAAATTAAACGAAAATGACGAAAGCAGATATCGTGGCGAAAATCTCCGAAAAACTAGGTATGGAAAAGGGAGATGTTCAGGCAACTGTTGAGACCTTTATGGAAGAGGTAAAAACTTCATTAGAGGCTGGTGATAATGTGTACCTAAGAGGATTTGGAAGCTTTATCATCAAGACGAGAGCAGAGAAGACTGGAAGAAATATTTCTAAGAATACTACTATAAAGATCCCTGCTCATAATATCCCGGCTTTTAAACCGGCTAAGGTATTTGTTGAAGGCGTTAAATCTAACGTTGAAGTAAAATAGAATTTACGCTGCTTAAGGGCAGTACCAAAATAATATTATTAATTAAAAAGTCACACTATGCCAAGTGGTAAAAAGAGAAAAAGACATAAGGTTGCTACTCACAAACGTAAGAAAAGAGCAAGAGCAAACCGTCACAAGAAAAAGAAGTAGTTTTCATACTACTTTTTTTATTTAAAACGTTCTTTGAAATCGAGATTTAAATTCAGTTTTACGCTGTACTTAAATTTCTTCAGGATTTTAAAAACCCTGTGAATTTTATTGTTTAATCCATCCCGATACAACGGGATAAAAATCAATTTAGAGTGAACAAAGAGTTAATTATTCGAACTGGTTCCTCTGCTGTAGATTTTGCCTTATTAAAAGATGGAAAACTTGTAGAACTCAACAAGGAAGAAGACGACAGTAATTTTGCCGTTGGTGATATTTTTATTGCCAAAGTAAGGAAATCTGTCCCCGGCTTAAACGCCGGCTTTGTAAATGTAGGTTATACCAAAGATGCATTTTTGCATTATCATGATTTGGGCCCGCAGGTACTTTCCTTGTTAAAGTTCATAAAACGTGTAAGCACAGGTAAATTGAAGGATTATTCCCTCGCGGATTTTCCTTTAGAAAAAGATATTGATAAGGACGGAAGCATTGCCGATGTCATTAAATCAAATCAATCGCTACTGGTACAGGTAGTAAAAGAGCCCATATCAACCAAAGGCCCCCGAATAAGTTCTGAACTTTCCCTCCCGGGCCGTTACATCGTGTTGGTCCCTTTTTCAAACCGGGTTTCTGTTTCTCAAAAAATAGAAAGCAAAGAAGAAAAGGATCGCCTTAAACGACTGGTAAAAAGTATTAAACCAAAGGGCTTTGGAATTATTGTACGTACTGTAGCAGAAGGCAGAAAAGTAGCAGAACTGGATAACGACCTTCAGAATTTAATGAGTCGTTGGACAGGAATGTGTAAAAAGCTGTACAAAGCACCTCATCCATCAAAAGTATTGGGCGAATTAAACAGAGCATCCTCTATCCTTAGAGATGTCTTCAATGATTCATTTTCCTCTATTTGCGTTGACGATGAAACCTTGTACACACAAATTAAAGATTATGTGGGCGAAATTGCCCCAAAGAAAGAATCCATTGTAAAATTGTACGACTCCAATATTCCCATCTTTGAAAAGTTTGGGATTGAACGACAGATTAAAACTACTTTTGGCCGCACTGTTTCTATGAACAAAGGCGCATACCTGATCATTGAACACACCGAAGCAATGCACGTCATTGATGTGAACAGCGGAAACCGTTCAAACAAATCCAAGAATCAGGAAGATACTGCCCTTGAGGTAAACCTCATTAGCGCTACCGAAATTGCCCGCCAATTACGCCTTCGCGATATGGGAGGAATTATTGTGATTGACTTCATAGACATGAACAAAGCCGAAAATAGAAAAGCTTTGTATGATCACCTCAAAGAAGAAATGAGTGACGACCGGGCAAAGCATAAGATCTTGCCACCCAGTAAATTCGGTCTTGTACAAATTACAAGGCAGAGGGTTCGACCCGAAATGAATATCAAAACGAGAGAAGAAAACCCCAACAAAAACGGGGAAGAAATTGAAGCTCCAATAGTTTTGGTAAACCGGATCAACCAGGATCTGCAAAAGCTTCTTAAAAAAGACTATAAAAAGATCACGCTAAGTGCTCATCCTTTTATAGCAGCCTTTTTAACTAAAGGTTTTCCATCACCCCGCTCCAAGTGGTTCTTTGATCACAAAAAGTGGGTAAAAATAGTACCCAGAGATGCTTACACGTATCTTGAATATCATTTCCACGACACTGACGGGGAAGTGATTCAATAACATTAAGAGACGCCTTTCATTAATTTGGGAGGCGTTTTTTGTTTATAGATATGAGATGTTAGATATGAGATCTGAGATAGTGATGGCCTGAAAAGAGTCAAGATCGCTGCGCTTCTAGAGCCAAGAACCAAGACTTCTATCCGTACTAATTGAAAAATAAAATCTTTGCTTTGATTCAACATTAGCAGAGCCTTCTAAAATCCTTTTAATGGTTATAGTTTTCAGATTTATAAAATTTCAGAACTTATACACGCTTCGCTACAAGAATCGATAACCAGGACTGCCTCATCTTAAAAAAAGCTATTTTTGATTAGTGAATCCTGAATCTTGAATTTTAAATCTTGAACCTTGAATAAAGAATCCGGAAAATCCTATACCGTAAAAGAAGCCACTTTAAAGCTAATGCAATACTGTGCCTACCGCGACAGGTCGCAAAAGGAGGTGGAAGATAAATTAACTCAAATGCGCATGATTCCGGCTGCAAGGGAAGAGATCATCATAAAGCTTATGCAGGAGAACTTCCTAAATGAAGAACGCTTCGCACGCAGTTTTGTACGAGGGAAATCCAGGATCAAGAAATGGGGACGGCACAAGATAAAACAGGAACTAAAGCTAAAGGAGGTTTCTTCACCCGTTATTAGACTTGCCATGACCGAGATTAACGAGAATGATTATAAAAGTACCCTCTACGCTCTGGCCGAAAAAAAAATACCTCTTATAAAAGAAACAAATCCTTTCAAAAAGAAGAAAAAGTTATATGATTTTCTCTCTTCAAAAGGATATGAATCTCACCTTATACTTGAGGTTATTGACGATCTTACTTCTTGATCAAAACATCTGCACCTATTTGTTTAAGGATTCCAAGCTCATCACTACTTCCCCATCTTTCTACCATCTTACCGTTTTTAAAGCGACTAATTTGCATACCCCTCACATTAATTGGTTTGTTTGTTCCTTCTACTCCCATAAACTCCCCTTTATGAGTTCCGGTCAGGGTGTAGGCAAAAGCCACATTGTCTTCATCTGCAACCAAGTGTTCTACCTCCACCTGCATATCTGGAAAGGCATTACGCATCATGCCAAAGAAATCTATATACCCTTGAGGTCCCGGACCTTGATTAGGCGCGGGATCGTGGTCTACAACATCCTGTGCAACAACTTCCCTTAACTTTTCCAGATTTCCTGAATTAATTGCATCTCCAAATTTTTCCTGTGCTTTCTTATTCTCTTCTTTATTCATTTCAAGTTTATTTTTGGTTATGACTTAATATCATGATTATCAGATAATCAAAAAACTAAATTTAGCCAATTATGAAAACTTTAAAACGAAGCTATACTAAAAGACAGAGAAAGATCAGGAAATTTTATTCTTTTCGTTCGTCCTCTTTACGGCCTGCGCATTTTTGTAGTCTATCCATTTCTGGCCTTTCCAGCTCCTCATGGCATTATCAAAATGTCGCATAAAGAAGATATTATAAAGAGCTTTGCAAAGGTTTTGAAGATTTCGTGGTGCAGCGCGCAGGCTCATGGAAAATCCTGGTGTGAGGTACGTCATTTGATGCCAGTACCCTTCGGGCATATACAAGGTCTCCCCATGATTTAATTCTGTCACCATGCCTTTAGCATTTTTTAAGGCAGGAAACGCTTTAAAATCAGGATTGGTAAAGTCAATATCTTCACGGGCTATAAGCGCATGAGGCACCTTGTAAAGATATTTTGTTTCTGAAGGAGGGAATAGGATACACCTCTTTTTCCCGTGGAAATGGAAGTGCAGGATATTGGCAAGGTCAATATCGTAATGCATAAAAACCTTTGAATTTTCCCCACCAAAGAAAAGCATTGGGATCTGCTTCAGGATACGCAGTCCAATTTTGGGATACCGAATGTCTTTTTGAAGGGCAGGTACTTCTCGCAACAGGTGATAAAGAAAGATTCTATAGCTGGTAGGACCTTTTTCCAGAAGATCCAGATATTCGCTCATCTTCATATGAAGATGCGGCTCATTAAACTTGTATTTGGAAGAAATTGGTTGCTTACCGTCAAAGAGCGGGACAGTTTTTTCACCCGCCACTTCCCTAAGGTACTCAATGTTCCATTTGGTATAAGCCGGCCAGTCTTCGATCAACTGCTCGATTACCACCGGCTTTTGTGTCTTTACATACTTCTCTAAAAAATCCTTTTTAGATATCTTTTTTTCTCTCGGGATCTCAGCTAATTCCATAGGCTCTCTCCTTTTTCCCTTTCAGTAAATTGCCCTAAATCATTAGAAACTTAAGCTTTGGACTTTCCCTGGGCAGCGAGATTACGCTCGATAATATGTCCCGGTCTAGTCCATCTTGGTTTTTCTCCAAGAGCCCTGTATTCAGAATTCTCTGCGTCTACCGTCTGCGGTTGAGCTTTCTTAACAAAAGGTTTTTGAGGGTTTAGCCCCAGAGTTTTGAACATTTCCATATCCTCATTAACATCGGGATTGGGCGTTGTCAAAAGCTTGTCTCCTGCAAAAATCGAGTTCGCTCCTGCAAAGAAACACATGGCCTGTCCTTCCCTGCTCATCTGGGTCCTTCCGGCAGAAAGTCTTACCTGAGTTTCTGGCATTACGATCCTGGTCGTAGCGATCATTCTCACCATTTCCCAAATAGAAACCTGCTTCTGTTTGGCCATTGGCGTCCCTTCAACAGGCACCAGAGCATTAATAGGCACAGATTCGGGTTGTGGGTTTAGCGTTGAAAGAGCTACCAGCATTCCTGCACGGTCCTCTGCGCTTTCTCCCATTCCAATGATTCCGCCGCTACAAACAGTTACGGCAGTTTTTCGAACATTTTCTATGGTGTCCAGCCTGTCCTGGTAACCCCGGGTAGAAATAACTTCTTTATAATATTCCTCAGAAGAATCCAGGTTGTGATTGTAAGCATACAAACCTGCTTCGGCAAGTCTTTTTGCTTGGTTTTCGGTGATCATTCCCAACGTACAGCAAACCTCAAGACCTAATCTATTAATGGTTCTCACCATTTCCAGCACATCATCAAATTCCTGTCCATCCTTAACATTTCGCCAGGCAGCCCCCATGCAAACACGGGAACTTCCGGCTTCTTTAGCCCTCATAGCCTGGGCTTTCACCTGGCTCACGCTCATAAGGTCATTGCCTTCAACGTTAGTATGATATCTCGCTGCCTGTGGACAGTAGCCACAATCTTCGGAACAGCCCCCGGTTTTAATTGATAATAAAGTCGAAACCTGGACGGTGTTCGGGTCGTGATTTTGACGGTGAACAGTAGCTGCTTCATAAAGCAGGTCCATAAAAGGTTTGTTATATATTTCAAGGATTTCCTCCCTGGTCCAGTTGTGTCTAGTTGTGTCCATTAAACGATATTTACTTCAAAAATAATGAAAAGCCGTTGTATGTAAGGGCTTAATTGAAAAAGTTTACTTTTTACTTCGGAAGGCTCACAAGTACCGATACTGCATTGCCTCCAAAACCAACCGCGTTTACCATAATATTCTTTAATTCTGAAGGCTCTCTTTCTCCGGAAGCAAAGGGAACCGGGATGAATTTTTGATACTGCAACATCATAACTGCCAGTTCCAGACTAAGTACGCCGGAAGCGCCATAGGTGTGACCTAGTTTCCATTTATTGGTAGTCATCGCCGGAAGTTGCTCTCCAAAAATGGCTTTTATAGCACTAACTTCCGAGAGATCCCCTTTAATGGTACCCGGAGCATGCATAACTACCGCATCCACTTGTCCCGGAGGCAAACTTCCCAAAGCCATTTGCATGGATCTTTGAAAAGCAGTGCCATTTGCCGAAATAGATACAGGATGCTTTAGTTTCTCTGTTGCATAACCTACACCAATAATTACCGCAAGGGCATTTTTTTTCTCCCCTGCTTCCATACCTATTGTAGCGGCTCCTTCCCCAAGCACCATCGAATTTTGCCCTTTTTGAAGGTTAAGTGCCTGGCAGGGATAATCGAGGTCCTCCCTCGCATTTATTTTCATTGCCTGCACCTGCGCAATAGTGAATGGTGTTAGAGCAGCTTCACTGCCCCCGGCAAGGAATTTATCGGCCATCCCTGAAGACAACCAGGCAACGCCGTTTAACACAGCATGAAGCCCTGTGGAACAGGTCACAGAATGAGATATATCGGGACCCGAACTCTGTAAATCCTGGGCTACCCAGGAGGAAATATTCCCCAGGGTAGTTGCAGGGGAGGCAAGAGTTTCTGCTTTACCTTCTTCTAAAAAATGTTGATGGTATTGCTCAAAAAGACCAGTTGCCCCTCTGGAGCTGCCAATGTTTATTCCTATATTTTCCCCTTTTTGCCATCCGCCCATTTTCACCGCCTGCCGTGAGGCCTGCATAGCATAGAGCACAGAATCATCAATATTTCTGTAGTTTGGATTTTCGGCTCGCAACTCCTCAAGGTTTTCCTTTAAGAAATCGGGCAGGAATGCGGCAAAGGACGTTTGTCCTTTGAAGTCGTGCTTCTTTAAAAAATGATTTTTGGAAAGATAATTTTCCCACACCTCTTCAGGCTTTGATCCAATTGCAGAAACAGAAGCCACAGAGGTAATGGAGACAGGAATTTTCAAAGCAGAATTTTCGGCAAAATTAAGGGGTAAAATCTACATTTTTTGATCCTCTGCCTTTTATTTTTCCTCGTAGTACAAATTTAAAATTGAATCCAGAGGTTCATTTTTTGCCAGACTTGATTTGATCTTTTCAAGAACTGCAGAGGATACGAATTTTATTAGCGGCTGCTCCACGTGTTCAAAATTCTCAAAGGCTGTTTCCAGCTGCCGGTCCCACTTCTCGTGATATTTCAAAAGATCATCGGGATAAACCGTATCGCGGCCGGTGCCTTCATCTACTGCCTTAAAAGGTTCAGATATGTTGAGATAGCCATAATCATCTGTCAGCTGCTCCCCCGGCTCAATATCCCGCACCGCGACCTCAAAATCATACGCTGAAGACAGGCAGTTCGCATTAAAACTATGATTGACATATTTTGCAAGATCCCAGCATAAAACCAGTTGCCCCTTATTATTCCTGAAACAATATTTTTCCACCTGCTCCTGCACATCGGGGTGCATTTTCTCCACCTCGTTTTCTGTAAGCAATTGATCCAGATCATCCTGTACCCAGGTTATCGTTCCGCGGGGAATAAATTTTTTCGCGACCACCCCGTAGCCAACCACGTCGTTAATAAAACGAACTTCTGTATCTGGATGCATCATAAGATCATATTTTGTATAAATGCCGGTTCAAAGATAAAGGCACATTATCGCCATTCCTTTATACTTTCAAAATTAAAATTTCTGTGTTGATGATCCCAAAAGCCTGTAACACAAAACAGTGAAGACTTTTTAGGAATCCTACAACCTAATTATAATTCTAAAATACAAAAATTGAGATGCAAAAATTGAGATGCAAAAATTTAAAAATTTTATGGTGCTAGAATTTTTCCAGGGCATCCTCTATACTTCCATAGATCTTCTCCAGTTGTTTATTGGTGGTGATGTAAGGAGCTGCGATATAAATGGTACTCCCCAAGGGCCTTAAAAACACACCATCTCCCATAAAATGTTCAAAAAGCCGGTTTCGCAGACTTCCGTAGCGTTCCATTTCTACATTAAGCTCAAAGGCTAGAATTGTCCCTAGTTGCCGTAAATTCTTGACCTTAGGATTCTGCCCAATCTTCTTTATAAAAAATTGATGCGAAGCTATCACTCTTCCAATGTTTTCCTGCATTTCAGCCGAAGCGAGCAGCTCAATTCCTGCCAGTGCAGCTGTACATGCTAAAGGATTTGCAGTATAGGTGTGACCGTGAAAAAAACCTTTGGAAAGCTCTTCAGAATAGAAAGCATTATATACTTTTACAGTACAGGAAGTTACTGCCATTGGTAAAAGACCGGCCGTTAGGGCTTTGGACATGCAAACAATATCGGGCTTTGTTTCCAGGTGATCTGAAGCAAAATTCTTTCCGGTTTTTCCAAAGCCGGTCATCACCTCATCGGCAATTGTAAGGATGTTATTTTCTTTACAAACCTTCAGGATTTGATCTAAACCTTCAGGATCGACAAATTTCATTCCGGCGGCGCCCTGTATGAGAGGTTCATATATGAAGCCGGCTAAATTCTCTTCAGAAATGGCCTTTTTGAGAAGTTCAAGGACCTCTTCATTATTATTTCCGGTTGGTACAGGCAAACGGAGAACTTTTAAAAAGTGATCTTCAAAAGCTCCATTGTAAACCGAAAGTCCCGACACCGACATGGCCCCAAAAGTATCCCCGTGAAAACCCTCTTCGAAAGCAAGCAAAACTTTTCGGTCATTACCCAGGTTATGGTGGTACTGCAAAGCCATTTTGATGCCGACCTCGGTTGCAGTAGAACCGTTATCGCTAAAGAACAGCTTTTCCTGATTTTTGGGTAGAATATTAATCAGGGCTTCAGAAAGAGCAATTGCAGGCTCGTGGGTAAATCCGCTAAAAACCACCTGGTCGAGCTGTAGCATCTGTGATGCGACTTTTTTTGTGATCTCTTCATTGCAATGGCCATAAACTGCCGTGTACCAGCTGGAAATTCCATCTATATATTCCTTCTCGTTCTCATCATAGAGAATTGCTCCTTTTGCTTTGACAATCGCGAGCATATTCCCCGCGAGTTTGTGTTGTGTCAAAGGGTGCCAAAGGTGCTTTTTATCCCGCTGGGAGAGAGTTTCAGTCTTCATTTTTCTTTAATTTGCTTCTGAATTTATCGGCATATTCCAAAACTACATTCCGGTCAAAATATGGTTCAAGGTCAATTCGGCCTATCACGGGCAGCCCTGTCATTTTTTTAATGATCTCTTCTGAAGAAGGGTTTTCTTCTCCGCTAAAAATGATCCCTGCACAGGAAAGATTCCGGGATTTGAGGGCCTCGACTGTAAGTAAGGTGTGGTTAATACTACCCAAATAATGTTTTGAAACGATGATCACCTCATGATCGGGCTTGATAAGATCGGCAATTGTTTCCTTATCATTGATTGGCACCAAAAGGCCTCCCGCACCTTCAATTACCAGTGAATTTTTGGTCTTTGGCTGCTTTATTTTTTTAGCCGATACCTTTACTCCATCTATTTTTGCCGCAGCATGCGGACTCATAGGAGTATTAAGTTCAAAAGCATTTTCATGAAAAACGCTCTTTTTGTTGGTAATAAGCCTCTTTACCTTGTGAGTATCTGAGTTTTCCAGATCTCCCGCCTGGATTGGTTTCCAGTAATCGGCTTCAAGAGCTTCAGTTACTATTGCTGAAGCAATGGTTTTTCCAACTTCGGTTCCTATACCGGTAATAAAATATGTTTGTTTCATTTTAAGTTAAATTTGTTGTTGCAGGCCGCGCAGTGGTATTCCCGTTTAATATGCATGGGCAGCACATATACTAAAAAAGAGATGCAAAAAAAGAAAAAGGATTTTAAACTTTTGACGCTGGTAAAAAGCTGTACCTTTTCGCCACCACACTTTGGACAGGTGATCTGCACCCCTTCATCATCGACAGAATATTTACTGATGTCTTCCAGGACCTGCAGCGCCTTTTCTTCGTCCTCCTTTCTTACCCTAAGCTTGACTCCACCAATGGCATTACTTACCAAAGGATCTGTGTCTATCGTGTGATTATCGGCCAGGAAAGTTTCAATCCCTTCGGCTTCAAGCCTGCCTTTGATTATTTGTGCTTCCGCCGAATACTGGAACACCGCAACGTTTGAAAAACTTCCTTTCATAACACCTTTTTTAAGACCTCAAGTAAGTCATTTATTTCTTCTTCAGAATTAAAGCTATGCAAACAAATCCGAAGCCGCTCAGCCCCTTTTGGTACAGTAGGCGAAAGTATTGGTCGCACATCAAATCCATTCTCTGCAAGTGTATTTGATGCCGCCTTCACCCGTTCATTTCCGGGTAGAATACAGCAGTGAATAGCAGAACCACTCTCCAAAAAATGCTTCTGAAATCCCCTTTTTGACACCTGAGTTTTGAAGAAATCAATATTCTCCTGAAGTCTTTGAACCTGGGTTGCACCTTCTCCCTGAAGTTCCCTGTAAGCCGAAATAATGGTGGCCAAGGAATGCGGTGGCAGCGCAGTACTATAAATAAGGCTCCGGGCGAAATTCACCAGGTAATCTTTAAGATCCTCAGCTCCCAAAATGGCAGCACCATGGGCTCCCATTGCCTTTCCAAAGGTTGCCAGCCGGGCAAAAACCCTATCCTGCAGTCCTTCTTCAGCGATTATTCCCGCACCTTTTACTCCCACGGCATGGGCCTCATCCACGATTAAGAAACTTCCACTTTCTTCAGCAAGAGAAACCAGGGCATGAAGATCGGGAGAATCCCCGTCCATAGAAAAAATACTTTCGGTTACCAGAAACACCTCTCCTAAAAGACCATTTTGGAGCCGGTTGATTTTCTTTTCCAGATCTTTAAGATCGTTATGCCTGAACTTGACAGCTTTAGCAGCGCTTAACATGATTCCATCGCGGATAGAAGCATGTATGAGTTCATCATATAAAATGAGATCGCCCTTTCCCGGCACAGCCGAAAAAAATCCCAGATTGGCATCATATCCCGAATTGAAGATAAGGGCGGCTTCGGCTTTATGAAAATTCGCTACTAATGCTTCGGCGGGGGAATAGAGGGCATGGTTCCCAGTAAGCAGGCGCGAACCCCCGGCTCCATTTTTTAAAATGAGATTTTCTTCAAGTATTTTATTCGCCTTCTTCCAAATAATATGGCTCCGGGAAAATCCCAGGTAGTCGTTCGAGGAAAAGTCCAGGAGATCTTTAGAAAATTTTAATTCTCTAATGGACCCTTCGCCTTTTCTTCTCTCGAGGCTTTTGCCTATTTTTAATGGTAATTTCGACATTGAAAGCTAAATTAAGAATATAAATGGAGCTACTGGAATTCGGTTATAGAATTGGTGCGGCATTATTGGCCGGTCTTCTTATTGGAATTGAACGGGAAATACATAACAAGAATGCAGGATTAAAGACTAATGCCCTGGTTTCTCTTGGTGCTGCCGTTTTTGTTCTCACCTCACTTGCTTTTGCAGGAGATGATTATGTGGATACCACCAGGGTAATTGGGCAGGTGGTAACCGGGATAGGCTTTCTTGGAGCAGGGGTTATTCTTCATAAAGGAAATGTGGTACGGGGATTAACTACAGCTGCTACTGTTTGGTGTAGTGCCGGTGCGGGTTGTTTAGCGGCCATTGGACAATATTCAGAATTACTTTTGCTTGTAGGCGTAATTGTTTTTGTGAATGTTGTTTTTAATCCTGTGGACAGGTTTATTGCACGGCTGTTTGGGCACAGGGATGATGAGAAGATCGACGATTAATGTGTCTCCTTATCATGATCCATATTACGGGGAAGACTAATGTTTTTACCCGTTTTTCTATATTTCCCCTCAAGGTCATCCATAACAGATTTCTTCCACAGCTTGTTCCCTTTAATATATGAAGCCTTTCCAATAAGATGTGCACCTACGGGGGCCGTCAATAAAATGAAGATTATAACGGCTAAAACACGTGTTGTGGTGGAAAGATCATTAAAATAAATAGCCGAGGCTACAAGGATAAGACCAATTCCCAGCGTCGCAGCTTTGGTAGTAACCCCCATGCGAAGGTATGTATCTGGCATACGCAGAATACCAACTCCCGCGAGCAATACGAAAAGAGTTCCTAAAGTTGCAATTATTCCTATGATTGTATCTACTATCATTCGTCCCTGTTTTTTCGCTTCTGAATATAAAATGAATACGCCACAGTTGCCAAAAACCCAATAAGAGCCAGGATCAAAGCAATATCCAAAAAGGTGGGTTGGTGAGAAAGTATGCTATAAACGGCAATAAATCCTATTCCAATGGTCACCAGAAGATCTACCGCTACTACCCTGTCGGAAATCGTAGGCCCCTGAAAGAACCTGTAGAACACCAGCAGGATCGCAATTGATAATGCCGGAAGAATAACAAAGTACAGGTAATTATCTAAGGTCATGATGAGATCTCTATAATGCGTTTTTCAAATCCGTTCTTGATGTCCCGAATGAAATCTTCCCTGTTCGTAATATACATGGAGTGCACGTAAAGAACTTTTTTATCTTCGGAAACATCCAGGCTTAGGGTTCCGGGGGTAAGGGTGATCATATTTGCCAAAAGAGTGATCTGGCCATCGGACTTTACATCGAGGGGTACTCCTACAATTCCCGGTGTCATATGTAATTTCGGAGTCCCCACTTCCCAGGCTACCTGTACGTTCGCTTTTATGAGCTGGTACAGAAAATAGAAAAAGAAACTAATAAGTCTTGGTACGAGCCTAAAATACCTGGCGCGGCCGCCACCCCGTGTAATCACAAAAAGCACAAAATAACTCAGGAAAAAACCAAAGAAAATATTGGCAAAAGTGAAGCCCCCGGTAAGAGCCACCCAAATAAATGTTAGAAGTAAGTTTGCCAAAAACCGGTTTTTCATCTTCTTTTATTTTCTTAAAACAGTATTTATATATTCCTGGTTATCCATAAGTTCAAATGCTATCCTTTCAGCTAAATTCTGAATATTTCCTGCACCAAATCCAAGGTACAGAGTCACCAAAGTCAGGAAGATTATAGGAGCCAGCATTTGGGTTCGTTTCACTTTGCTTAACTTATTAAAGTACGGAAAATTTCTCACTTCAGGCAACTTTTCACCGGTCTTCCAGAACACCTCTCCCCACAATTTCACTATTACAACAAGCGTAATAAAACTCGCGAACAGAATAGCGGCGATAACAGTAAAATTCTCTGTATTCCAACCTTCAGAAATAAGAGAGAGTTTAGGCCAAAAGCCAGACAAAGGAGGCACACCCACCAATGAGAAAAGGGGCACCGCAAATAACAGGCTTAGCTTTGGATATTCTGCATATAGATCGCCAAGCTTTCTAATATTGTGATTTGCCTTAATTTTATAGATCACCCCGCTTACCATGAACAGGTTTGTCTTTACCATAATGTCGTGAATAAGGTAAAATATGGCTCCTGTTATGGCTACTTCGGTCATCATTCCCAAACCTGCGATCATATATCCAATATGGCAGATTACGAGATATGAAAATATTTTCCGAATGTTATTCTGAACAATGGCACCAACTGCCCCGCTAAACAGCGTTAGAACCGCAACCGCAAGAAGAACATTCTCCAGGAATGGATCTACCTCAAAGATGAGGGTGAAGACTCTAATCAAGGCATAAACCCCAACTTTCGTCAAAAGCCCCCCGAAAATGGCAGAAACAGCCGAAGGCGGTGTATGATATGACGCCGGCAGCCAAAAATAAAGCGGAAACAGCGCCGATTTAATTCCGAAGCCAACCAGGAAAAGCAGGGCATTCACCTGTACAAGAGTACGATTTTCTACCGCAGCCACTTTTGAGGCAAGATCGGCCATGTTAAGGCTTCCTGTAAGTCCATACAAAACAGCGATAGCAGTTAGAAATATAATTGAGGCAAGAATATTAAGGGTAAAATATTTCACCGCTCCTTCCAGCTGTGCCTTTTCTCCGCCTATTGTAAGCAGCACAAAGGAAGTGATGATGATTATTTCAAACCACACATAAAGGTTGAAAATATCCCCTGTGAGAAAGGCCCCATTAAGCCCCAGTAACAAAAAATGATAAATTGGGAAAAACCCGAATTTGAGACGGGCAGAGATGACCGATCCGGCCGAAAAACTGGAAACGGCAAGTCCGGCAATAGATGTCAATAAAACCAGGGTCGCTGCGAAGGTGTCGGCTACAAAAGTAATTCCGAAAGGTGCCTCCCAGTTTCCCGCCTGTATGGATTGGGTTCCATTCTGCCACACCAGGACAAAAAGCCATACAGCCATACCCAGGTTGACCACACTTCCTATTATACTTATAACTCTTTGCCACTTAATCCTGCTCCAAAAGAACATCAAGACGATCGCCAGGAGCATTTGAATAACAAGGGGATAAATAACTAACTGTTCGATCATGAGTATTCGTCTGTTGCGTTCATTTCATCAAGATCATCTGTCTTCACCACCTTATGCGCCCTCTTTACAAGGACTATGGCGAAAGACTGCAAACCAAAACTAATTACAATAGCTGTAAGAATTAGGGCCTGCGGAAGCGGATCTGAGTACGCTTCAAGAAACACTTTTGAATCTTCCGGAATTATTGGTGGTGCACCCTTGGCAATACGCCCCAACAGGAAAATAAGCAGGTTGGCACCATTCCCCAGCAGGATAATCCCAATGATGAGCTTCACCAGGCTGCGCCTAAGGATCATATAAATGCCCGCAGCGTAAAGAGTACCAATCATGACCGCTAAAAGTATTTCCATAGTTTAAGCAGATTCAGATATTGTGAATATAATGGTGAGGGTTACTCCCACTACTACGAGAAAAACCCCGATATCAAAAAATAAAGCCGATCCAAGGTTTCCTACGATAGGCAAGTGGTGCGGATACCACAATCCCGTCATTAAAGGCTTATTAGCAAATATGATGGGTGATATCCCACTTAGGAAGGATACTGTCAATCCAGCAGGCATAAGAAATCCGGGATGGAACCGGATGAGCTTTCGTGTATCTTCAAGGCCATTTGCAAAGGCATGAAGCACAAATGCAATTGAGGCAATCAATCCACCTACAAATCCTCCACCGGGTAAATAATGACCCCGCAACAAAATGAAAACCGAAAACACAAGTAGCAACGGCAACATATAATTCGAGGCGGTACGTAATATTATCGTCTTCATGTTTTAATCTTTTAATTCCCTGTCATCTCTTCTTAACCTTAACTTCAAAAGGCTGAATACCCCAATAGCTGCAATAGTAAGTACCGAGATCTCCATTAAAGTATCAACACCTCTAAAGTCAACCAGGATCACATTTACAACATTTTTCCCTTTTGCCAATACATAAGCATTGTCCGCATAGAAATTACTTACCTCCTTATTAACCGGTTGGCTAAGTACTTCAAGCGCAATTAAAGTTATCAGGACTCCAAAAGAAATAGAAAGAATTCCATCTATGGCCTTCATCCTGTAATCTGAAATCGATAAATATTTTGGCAAACTTGACAATACCAGCACAAAGAGAATCACGGTAAGGGTATCAATTGAAAATTGTGTCATGGCAAGATCTGGAGCGCTGTAAATCACAAACATAAGGCATATAGCATAGCCCACAACACCCATAGCTACCACAGCTGTTAACCTTGACCTGGCTCCCACAACAAATAGTACTGCCAGGAACATGATCCCCATTATGATCATTTCATAATAGGTCATCCTTGAAAAAGAAGAAAAATCTATTGGAATTCCATCATGTTTTGTAAACAAAGAATAACCAACAAGAACCACCAGGAACAGGATTATGGTCGAAACATAATTCCGAAGGAATCCATTTTGGAAGATACGAGTCCACCAGTTCGAAAATGATTTAAAAAGATTTCCAAAGTCGGTTATAAGGGTAAGAGGCGCAATAAAATCCAATCTCGCAATTCCTCTCTCTTTGCTCCGGGAGGGCTTCACCGTTAAGTAAAGCACAAATCCTACTGCAAGCGTTAAAGCACTTAACCCAAGCACAAGATTGAATCCATGCCACAACTTTAAGTGTACTTCGCTCCCGGCCATTCCCACGGCGTCTACCACAGGTTTAACAAGGGGACCATCAATAAGGGCAGGAAAGATTCCCACGACCAATCCCAGCACCGCCAGAATCACGGGCGGAAGCCACATGAGAAAACTTGGAAGATGAACTTTTGAGAGACCTTCGGGAAGTTTCCCCGTAAAAGGTTTAATACCCGCCACAAATCCTGCATATAACACAAGAATATTTGTTGCAATTGCGATTATAGTAAGCACAATAGACCATGAGCCCATTTGCAGCGTTGATTCATAAACAAGATCTTTCCCCACAAACCCCACAAAAGGTGGCATTCCCGCACTGGAAAGGGCTGCCAAAAATCCGGCGATTGCCACCGGCAACATTACTTTTCGCAATCCGGCAAGACGGGTAACATCGCGTGTCCCTGCTTCGTGATCTATGATCCCGGTTACAAGGAATAATGTAGCCTTATAAAGCGCATGAACAATAATATAGACCGCTGCGGCAGTTAGGGCATACTGCGTGCCCAGGCCAATTAGAAAAACCAGGATCCCAAGAACCGAAATAGTGGAATAGGCCAGTACGCCTTTGAGGTCTGTTCTAAACAGGGTATGTACGGCAGCATAAAACATGGTTATACCTCCAACTATTATTAATGTAGTGTTCCAGATTTCTTCTCCTCCCAAAACTGGCGTAAAACGCAACAACAGGTAAATCCCTGCTTTTACCATCGTAGCCGAGTGCAGGTAAGTAGATACCGGCGTGGGTGCTTTCATGGCGCCGGGAAGCCAGAAATGAAATGGAAACTGTGCAGATTTTGTAAAGGCTGCACCAAATATTAAAATGACGATCCAGAGGTAATATTCACTTTGAACAATACTATCACTAAGGCCGACCATTTCGGTAATGCTATAAGTACCTGCCACACCTCCCAGCAAAAGGGCGCCCGCCAATAGCAAGAACCCACCGGAGCCGGTGATTGCAAGGGCCAGCACAGCCGATTTTCTTGAAGCCTCACTGGTATTATTAAAACCAATAAGGAAAAAAGAACTTATACTGGTAAGCTCCCAAAATATGAACATGGACAACAGGTTATCACTTAGCACCAGGCCTAGCATAGCGCCCATGAACATTCCTAAATAGCCATAAAACCTATCGAGATAATCATGCCCTTTTAAATATGCCGCCGTATAAGCGAAGACCAGGAATCCAATCCCGGTGATCAACAGCGAAAACAAAAGGGAAAGTCCGTCAAGGGCGAAATTTAAGTTAAGACCCAGGGAAGGCACCCATTCAATATTTTGCCTTATCACTTCTCCACCGGATACTCGTGGTAGAAAAGAAAGGAAATATAAAAACAGCGCCAGTGGAACGAGCGAAGAAAGTACAGCAAGTTTACCTTTAAAGAATTTCCCGGCGAAAACCAGGAAAATGGAAAAGATAAAACCTAAGAGTATAGCTGAAAGCATAGGGAACGTTCAAATATCTGGAAACACAAATATAGCAGGAAAAACTGAGGATTTAAACCCACAGGGACTTTTTACTATTGTGGAATTCCATTTCTTACTCAATTTATTACAGGAAAAACTCAGCTGAAATTGTCATTTTTGAATTTTAAAAAACAAATCAGCTTCAGCAGCAGAAATTTTTGATTCTGAAACTCAGCTACTTTGTAAAACCTCAAGGGTTTCTGCTCCTGCACAGGCATATAGTTCCTTCAGGAGCAGCAGTCTGCTCAAAATTTTATATTTTCAGGCAAAAATTTTTTATGCGTATTCTTTTTCTTTTTTTCCTTTTGACTTCCGCAGGTTTTTCCCAAACCAATACTTACACCATTTCATTTGAAAATGCCGGGCATCATGAGGCAAATGTGAAGGTTACTTTCCCCTATCTTAAGCAGGACAGTTTGAGCGTGCGAATGAGCCGCACTTCCCCGGGCCGTTATGCCCTGCACGAATTCGCTAAAAATGTTTATGGAGTTAAAGCAACCAATTCCAAAGGAGAAAAGCTGGAAATAATTCGACCAGATCCATATTCATGGACTATCACAGATCACGACGGAACGGTGAATCTGGAATATATCCTCTTCGGAAACAGGGCCGATGGGACATATACGCAAATAGATGAAAATCATGCTCACCTCAATATTCCGGCGACTTTCATGTATTCTGAAGCCCTTAAAAAACGACCTGTAGAAGTCACTTTTGACACTCAGGCTCATCCTACATGGAAGATTGCAACCCAACTGAAGCAGCTCGAAGGCAACAAATATTACGCTCCAGATCTTTACTACTTCATGGATAGTCCAACTGAGATTAGTGATTTTGATAGTCGGGAATTTGAGATTGATGGAGAAGAGATAAAATTTATTTTACACCATCCGGGAACAGAACAGGAATTCGACGAATACTGGGAGCAGGTTAAGGAAATAGTGAGACAGCAAAAAGCCATTTTTGGAGAGCTACCGGAATTCGATTTTGGCGAGTACACTTTCCTGGCCTGTTATATGCCAAATGTCTCCGGTGACGGGATGGAACACAGGAATAGTACCGTCCTTACAGATGTTACCAGTCTTGGCGAAGGAGGTATGAAGGAAAATATTGGAACTGTAGCACATGAGTTCTTTCATGCTTGGAACGTGGAGAGAATACGGCCGGAATCTCTTGAACCCTTTGATTTTACTGAAGCCAATATGAGCGGCCTCCTCTGGTTCGCTGAAGGATTTACAAGCTATTACACAGGTGTCACTCTGGCGCGGGCGGGAATACTCACACCAGAGGAATATGTAAAAAGCCTCAACGGCACCTTTAACTACGTCTGGAATTCTCCTGCAAGAGAATTTTTCAATCCGGTGGAGATGAGTTATCAGGCACCTTTTGTTGATGCTGCAGCTTCTATCGATCCTGTGAACAGGGAGAATACGTTTATCTCTTATTATTCTTACGGAAGTATGCTTGGACTGGCCCTGGATTTACAGCTCCGTCAAAAAGGGCAAAATCTGGATGAATTTATGAAGCTTGTATGGGAAACCTATGGAGAAACTGAAATTCCTTACGACATTGAAGATCTGGAAAGAGCCCTATCCACTTACGCCGGAAAGGAATTCGCCAAATCTTATTTTAATGATTACATCTATAGCAGTAAAATGCCAGATTATGAAAAACTTTTTGCCCACGTAGGACTACAAATAAAAAGGGGTGCCAAAAATGCCTTTTTTGGAGCCTCAGTAAGAACAGATGATGACGGGTTTTACATTAGCGGCAATCCATATAAAGGTTCTCCCGCCTATACCTCTGGCTTGAGTGAAGGAGACCAGATAATTTCATTAAGTGGAATCGTACTGGAGAAAGATCATTCATGGAAAGATAAATTCAGCAAATTTAATCCGCAGGATACAATAACACTGGAAATCGAAAGATTTGGGAGGAAGATGAAGAAAACTGTGATGCTGGAAAAAGACCCTGCTTATACTATTTCAATAGATCCAAAGGCAACCGCCAAAGCCGTGAAAGAGCGGGAAGCATGGTTGTCAAAAAAGTGATTTTTTGATGAGATATTCGGTTGCGATTAACATTGGGCTGAAGCCCTGTTTTAAATCCTTGGGCTGAAGTGGCAGTTTATGGACGCTCTTCATCCATAATACCTATGTCGCTCCCCTGGAGCTTTGATTTTCTGAAAGGATCTTTCTGCTATAAACATGCCGCCTCTCTGAGGCTCATAACTCTTGAAACAACCAATTCTTTTAAAAACTATCCTGGATATTTGTTTTATTCTACTGGCACTAACCTTCTTTGGCGCAGTTGTTATTTTTATACTTGCACTAATAATGAGTCCGGATTTTTATCCCATTGAGGTGAACGACAGAATCCTTTCAGAATTCACTCCTGTAACCATAATTCTTGTAACCTCGGAACTCGCCATTGGAGGATTGGTTTTGTATACTGTTTATGTTCTTAGAAAACTGGTGAGAAGTTTCTTTAAAGGCAAATTGTACACGAGGTTTCAGATCGCTGCGTTGCACCTGGTTGGTCAGCTGATCGTAATTATAACATTAGCACAAGCATTTACAGATTCCACTGGCAAAATGTTGATTGAAGCCAAAGCAGATATCGCCGTAGGAATTAATTTTTCTTTTGGTTCATTTTGGTTCGTTCTTGCCATTGGCTTATTCTTCATGTACCTGAGCAAGATCTTCAGGAGCGCAAAAATTCTGAAAGAGGAAAACGAACTAACTGTATAAGCCATGCCAATTATTGTAAATCTTGACACCATGCTTGAAAAGCGAAATATGAAGAGTAATGAACTGGCTGAAAGGATTGGGATAACAACAGCAAACCTTTCAATTCTAAAAACCGGTAAAGCAAAAGCAGTTAGATTTTCAACCCTTGAAGCTATCTGCCGAGAATTGGATTGTCAACCAGGGGATATTTTGGAATTTGAGAACGAAACATAGTTTCATTTCTCTGAAATTTCAATTGAGCTAAAGCCCTTTTTCTAATCTATTTTTACCACGGGCTGAATGGCTATTAATTCCTTTCCCTAAATATGAGTCTATGGATTGCCTCCGGCTTTAGCCGGAGGAAGAAAGAATCTCCTCCCCATGAGCTTTAGCTCAATATCTTAATGAGCTCCGGAGGAGCTACATGTTTTTAGAACACAAGGTTCACCCGAGAAAAGAGGTCCAGAGGAGCGGCATATCCGGGTACCTTTAAAAACAAAAAAACCTGTTGCTTTCACAACAGGTTTTTCTATTATAATTTGTTCAGCTTAATCGGCCAGAACAATGACTTTATTGTCTTTCATCTCAACTACCCCACCTTCAACAGAAAGAACCAGGATCTTACTGTCGGCTGAATCTCTTGTGAAACTCTTTGACAGATCTTCTGAATTCACGGGATGAGAGTGAGTAAAGACTTTAATTTCTCCTTTAGAAAGCACCGAAACGATGGGAGCGTGATTGTTCAACATCTGGAACTGCCCTTCAACCCCGGGTACGCTTACTGAATCAACTTCTGCGCTAAGCAAAACGGCTTCAGGAGTAACTATTTCTAAGTACATAATTGCTATTATTAGAAAGAGGAGTGAAAATCTGACCCCTCTGCCCTAAGGGCATCTCCCCTTAAAAAGGGGAGAATTTTATTAACTTCTTTTAAGCTTCAGTTTAATTACGCCTCAGCTAACATTTTCTCACCGGCTTCGATAGCTTCTTCGATAGTTCCTTTAAGGTTAAAGGCAGCTTCGGGAAGGTGATCAAGTTCACCATCCATGATCATATTAAATCCTTTGATGGTTTCCTTAATATCTACAAGCACTCCTTTAAGACCGGTAAACTGCTCGGCTACGTGGAAAGGCTGAGAAAGGAAACGCTGAACACGTCTTGCACGCGATACAGCAAGTTTATCTTCTTCAGATAGTTCTTCCATACCAAGGATGGCGATAATATCCTGAAGTTCTTTATATCTCTGTAGTAATTCTTTTACTCTCTGTGCACAGTCATAGTGATCTGATCCAAGAATATCGGCTGTAAGGATCCTGGAAGTAGAATCTAATGGATCCACTGCAGGATAAATACCAAGCTCGGCAATCTTTCTTGAAAGTACAGTTGTTGCATCAAGGTGGGCAAAGGTTGTAGCAGGCGCAGGGTCTGTCAAGTCATCTGCAGGTACATAAACCGCCTGTACAGATGTAATAGATCCATTCTTGGTAGAAGTAATACGCTCCTGCATCGCACCCATCTCTGTTGCAAGTGTAGGCTGATATCCTACCGCAGATGGCATACGCCCAAGAAGTGCTGATACCTCAGAACCTGCCTGGGTGAAACGGAAGATATTATCTACGAAGAAAAGTACGTCTTTCCCCTGTCCTTCCCCGGCACCATCACGAAAATATTCAGCAATGGTAAGTCCAGAAAGAGCAACACGTGCACGTGCTCCGGGAGGCTCATTCATTTGTCCAAAAACAAAGGTTGCCTTTGAGTCAAGTAAAGCTGTTTTATCAACTTTTTCAAGATCCCAACCTCCATTTTCCATAGAGTGCATAAAGTCATCACCGTATTTAATAATACCAGACTCAAGCATCTCTCTCAAAAGGTCATTTCCTTCACGTGTTCTTTCCCCAACTCCTGCGAATACAGAAAGACCACCGTGACCTTTTGCAATGTTGTTAATTAATTCCTGGATCAAAACAGTCTTACCAACCCCTGCACCTCCAAAAAGGCCAATTTTACCTCCTTTTGCATAAGGCTCAATAAGGTCAATTACCTTGATCCCGGTAAATAATACTTCTGTAGAAACAGACAGATCTTCAAATTTAGGTGCTTCACGGTGAATTGGAAGACCCTTTTCATTTGCCTTAGGTAAGTTCCCAAGACCATCAATAGCATCCCCGATCACATTGAACAAACGACCAAAAACTTCTTTCCCGATTGGCATCTGGATTGGAGCTCCAGTCGCAAGAACTTCTACTCCACGGCTCAAACCATCGGTAGAATCCATAGAAACTGTTCTTACTGTGTCTTCACCAATATGAGACTGCACCTCAAGGACCAAAATGGATCCATCTTTCCTGGCAATCTCAAGAGAATCAAAGATTCTTGGCAATTCAGCATTCTCTGAGTCGAACTTTACGTCAACCACAGGACCAATAACCTGCGCAACTTTACCTGTAACTTTAGACATTATCTATTCCTTTAATATTGTGTGTTTTTATAAATAACTAAAAAAGAACCAGTAACAACTTTTGTAAAATGACGAAAAGCCATTGCCTTTTTCAGGCTGCAAAGATAGTTTTTTTGTCTAAAAGTCTCTAAGAGAAATAATAACTTTTTTATTAAAGCCAGCTACTTAAGTTCCGGGTCGAAAAAATACTCATTCAAAACAACTTTTTTGGCCTTTTTATATGAAATATGGGCCGAAATTTGCCTACTTTTAATTCACAAGTCCTGCTTCAAGAAACCAGGAAATGCAGACATGATAAAAATTGCTGAAACATATTTTTTCCGGACTATTCTTTTCCTGATCATATTTTTAAATATATATGGGGTCCTGGATTTCTATTTTCCCAACCTCAAGAAAAGTTTTGCTCTTCTAATCTCTCTACTGGTTTCGCATTTGTTATCCCCCAGCTTTAAGTTCATTCAAATTAAAGGGGTGAGCAGGATACAGATCAAATGGTTATTTTTACGAAAACCGCTGGTTTTTGACTGCTAAATAAAAAAAGGATGCTTTTGAAAAAGCATCCTTTTTTTATTTAGGTTCATTGATCCTCAAAAAGTGATCACTGAATATTATTCCACTGTAACAGACTTAGCCAAATTCCTGGGTTGGTCTACATTTTTACCTAGCATAACTGCGATGTGGTAAGAAAGCAACTGTAAAGGTATAGTGGTCAAAAGTGGGGTAAGAGACTCAATAGTATCGGGCACTTCTATTACATAATCTGCAAGATCACGAACACTTGTATCACCTTCGGTCACGATCCCTATGATCTTACCCTGCCTGGATTTGATCTCCTGGATGTTACTTACCACCTTTTCATAATGTCCTTTTCTGGTAGCAATCACCACTACAGGCATCTCTTCATCTATAAGTGCAATAGGTCCGTGCTTCATTTCGGCAGCAGGATAACCTTCAGCATGAATATAAGAGATCTCTTTAAGCTTTAAAGCTCCTTCCAGCGCAACAGGGAAGTTAAAACCACGACCAAGGTATAGGCAATTACGGGCATCTTTGTATTTGAAAGCAACTTCTTTGATATGCTCATTTGCTTCTAATGCCACTTCGATCTTCTGCGGAATTGTTTCCAGCTCCTGCAGGTGCATGTGAAAATCTGTATTGGAAATAGTACCTTTAGCTTTAGCCAGCTTGAGAGCAATAAGGGTTAGTACGGTAATTTGCGTTGTAAAAGCTTTAGTTGAAGCTACTCCAATTTCTGGACCGGCATGTGTGTAAGCACCTGCATTAGTCTCTCTAGAAATTGAAGATCCCACTACGTTACAAACCCCAAAAACAAAAGCTCCTTTTTCTTTGGCCAGTTTGATGGCTGCCATAGTATCGGCTGTCTCCCCGCTTTGGGAAATAGCGATCACAATATCATCTGGATAAATGATAGGATTTCTATACCTGAATTCTGATGCGTATTCCACCTCCACAGGAATTCGGGCAAGATCCTCAAAAATATACTCGGCTACGAGTCCGGCATGCCATGAAGTTCCGCAGGCAACAATAACTATCCTTTTAGCATTTAAAAAACGCTCCAGGTTGTCATCGATTCCAGCCATGCGAATTAATCCTTCTTCGGCATTCAACCTTCCGCGGTATGTATCTTTTATAGCACTTGGCTGCTCATAGATCTCCTTAAGCATGAAATGATCAAAATGGTTTTTCTCAATTTGCTCAAGGTTTAACTGTAACTCCTGGATGTAAGGATCCACAAGGGTATCATCTTTTATCTTTCGAACTTTTACTCCTTTGGTACGTCTTACAACTGCCATCTCGCCGTCTTCCAAGTAAATAGCATTGTTTGTAAATTCAATGAACGGGGAAGCATCTGAAGCAATAAAATACTCATCCTCTCCAACACCTATGGCGAGCGGGCTACCCAAACGCGCAACTACGATCTCGTTTGGTTTTCGTTTATCAAAAACAGCGATAGCGTAGGCTCCCACAGTTTGATTAAGGGCGATCTGTACCGCTTTCCCAAGCTTAACATCCTCCTTTTTTATAACATCTTCAATAAGGTTAACAAGAACCTCAGTATCAGTATCTGATTCAAATTTGTAACCACGCTTGGTCAACTCTTTTTTAAGACTCTCATAATTTTCAATAATCCCATTGTGAATGATCACAAGATTACCTGAATTGGACAGGTGCGGGTGCGAGTTCACATCATTTGGCACCCCGTGAGTTGCCCACCTGGTGTGACCTATTCCCAACGTTCCCGAAGTATCATCAAGTTCGCTCTCCATCTTTGCCTTAAGATCGGCAACTTTTCCTTTAGTCTTGCTAACCTTTAGCTCCTTCTCATCATACAGTGCAATACCAGCACTGTCATATCCTCTGTACTCAAGCCTCTGAAGACCTTTTAGCACGATTGGGTAAGCCTCTCTATGGCCTATATACCCTACTATTCCACACATAATCTAACTCTTTGGTTCTGTATAATAAATTTTCAACTTGAGGCGCTTGTCCTCATCTTGTGCATTTGGGCCGTAAAGAACGGTTGCTTCCGGAGTGATCAAAGCACTACCGGGTACCCTTTCTACCTCAGGATTTACTGCAGGAAGCACCTTGTATGTAGAAATTAAATTGATATTTTGTGTTACTACCAATCCAAGTTTCACATTGGTTGAATCCCGGTTTAGAAGTTTATCGATATGGTTGGTGATCCTTATTTTATAACTTATTCCATTTCCGTTTTCATCGCGGGACAATGGCTGCAGATGCCCGTTATTTGATATTGAAGTTGTTTTGTTGGCCTGCCCGGGAGAATCCAGGATGTAATCGGCCAAAATTGTATTATTATCAAGGTCATACAAATAGAGTCTCTCTGCTTCATCAACATCACCTACCTCATTGCGGTTCACAAAAAACTCGAGATTGGCTTCATTTATAAGCCAGTTGTTCTCACGCAGAAACTCCAGTTCATCAGAAACTCCATCATTATCGGCATCGGGCCCGGCAAATAATTCAATTATTGCCATAGCGCCTTCACCTCCTTTTAAATAAAGATTTTCGTCATCAAATTGTGGAGCTTCCTGTTCGAAAGTATTGACCCGCACCCCGCCAAAATTAAGGTCATAAGATCTTCTCATCTCAACCAAGTCCTCAACATCACCATCCTCGTCAATATCGGTTACATCAACAACGCGTGTCTTATAATAAATGGTTATTCCCGCATCTCCCTGAACTAAGTTAAGCAACATCATTGTGCCACCGCTGTTTACCTGATCGGCCTTTAAATAAATTCCTCTAAAGTAATTCCTGAAGCTGCTTTGATTAAGCAAAGCGGGACTTCCAGCCTTGTCCAGGATCCTATTCTGAAAAAAGGTATTATCAAGTTTCAACCTTAAAGCAGGTGCTTTTCTCACAGTATCTGTCACCCCTGCTTCATCTACAGTATATTCAACCCTTTCTTTGGCCGAAGGGATAAAGCTTTCATTTTCGTAAAGTGGTGCAGGATTAATATTACTCATGAACTTTGGCTCCAGATTAGAATAATATCTCTGCGACTGCTCAAAATCTTCTTCAGGATCAAGGTCGTTCAAAAAATACCCCGATTCATAAACTGAAAGTTTAAAAGGAGAACTTCCGTAAATAGAATCAAGAGCATACGTCACTTCATCATCCACCATAGTTTCATGAGAAAAATAAGGAATTGCGAGGACTACACTGTCAATTACCGGCTCTGTTCCAAAAGACGGGTTGGAAGTGGAAAGCAGCACGTTTGACAGCACACTGGCTTCCTGAGCACCAAATACTTCATCCTCATAAACTCCCAGAAGGTTAAGTGGTAATCCATTGGTTTGTACAGGGGGAAGATCATAAGAATGAGCAGAGAGCAATGCATCATCATAAAGATCGGCGTTAAACCCAGGCTCTCCAATAACACTGCTACCTACGGTATCAAAATCGTCTTCGCAAGCAATTAACGAAATAACAACAGCTACAACTGTTGCCATTCTCAACATTGTATTCTTTAAATTCATCAAATTTCTTCTAATTATGATAACACCTTGTTGGTATAGAATTCCTGATAAGCCTGGGCAAATTCTTCCCTGTTCTTATAATCCAGTACTGGCTTATCAAGTTTACTTAAATATTTTTTTAGTTCATCAGGAATATTATCTCCTGCAATCACAACAGCATCAGAATTATCTACAGCTGTTTTCATAATATTAACGTAGGTTGGCTTCTTTAAGTGTTTAACCTGTTCATTTTCCAGACCATCAAATAATACTTTCTTGTACATTTGATTATCTAACGCACCTTCAAAGTCCTGATTGTATACCGAAGTCACAATTTTCGCCTCATTAAACAAGGGCTCATTGCCATAGTAGTTGCGAAGGTAAAGTGGCAGCAAAGAAGACAACCACCCGTTCACATGAATAATATCTGGTGACCAGTTGAGTTTTTTTACTGTCTCGATTACCCCTTTTGCAAAGAATATGGCTCTTTCATCATTATCGGGAAAAAGATTTCCCTCTTCATCTGTAAGGGTAGCTTTTCTTTTAAAATAATCCTCATTATCTATAAAATAAACCTGCATCCTTTCCTTGGGAATTGACGCAACCTTTATTATAAGCGGCATATCCAGGTCGTTAATGACCAGGTTCATACCAGATAGCCTTATAACTTCATGAAGCTGATGCCTCCTTTCATTAATGTTCCCAAAACGCGGCATAAAAATGCGGATTTGTCCACCCTGGTTATTAACCATTCTGGGGGCTTCAAAAGACATAGATGAAATTTCTGTTTCGGGTAAGTAGGGAATAACTTCAGATGATACGTACAATATCCTCTTATCTTTCATAGGATCACTTTAAATGCTGTTGTAAAATAAAAACAAGCAAAAATACAAAATTTTATGCAGATTGCCAGTATTATATTAAGTTTGCAGGCCCTTAATTTTGGAATAAGATGCAGATTTTAAAGGAGAAGGAAGCTCTAAAAAAGAAAGTTAGAGCTCTCAAAAATGACCAGAAGAGCATAGGTTTTGTCCCTACAATGGGTGCATTGCACGAAGGCCACCTTTCCCTAATCAAACAAGCTCTTTCTACCTGTGACAAAGTAGTAGTAAGTATTTTCGTGAATCCCACCCAGTTTGAAAATCAGGACGATCTTCAAAAATATCCACGCACCCTGGATGAGGATGTAGAGCAAATAAAAAAAATAAGTGAAGAAGTTATTGTCTTTTCCCCTCCTGCGTCTGAGATGTATGGTGACACTGTATCTTCGGAAGAGTTTTCTTTTGACGGGCTGGAACACCAAATGGAAGGGAGATTTCGCCAGGGGCATTTTAACGGCGTAGGCACAATTGTAAAAAGGCTTTTTGAAATGGTTGAGCCCGATAAAGCCTTTTTTGGAGAAAAGGATTACCAGCAGTTACAGATAATTAAAAAACTGGTGGAAAAACATGGCTTGGATGTCGAGGTGATTGGCTGCCCAATTTTTAGGGAGACCAGTGGATTGGCAAGAAGCTCCCGCAATGAAAGGTTGAGCCCGAAGGAGCGACAAACAGCTGCTTTCATTTACGAAATCCTGCAACAGGTAAAGGAGGAATTTGGCACAAAAAGTGCAAAAGAGATAAGTACCTGGGTGACAGAAAAATTCAAATCACAACCCTCCCTGGTCCTTGAATATTTTGAAATTGCCAATGCAGATGACCTGGTGAGTATTCAGGAAGAAGACAAAAGTAAGAAGTATCGTGCCTTTATTGCCGCGTATTCTGGGGATATAAGGTTAATAGATAATATAGCTTTAAATTAAAAGTATGCAAATCCACGTTGTTAAATCAAAAATTCATCGCGTAAAAGTAACCGGAGCAGATCTCAACTACATCGGCAGTATTACTATTGATGAAGATCTTATGGATGCGGCCAATATCATTGAAGGTGAAAAAGTGCAGATCGTGAACAACAACAATGGCGAAAGACTTGAAACTTACGCTATCCCAGGGCCGAGAAACAGCGGGGAAATCACCCTTAATGGCGCTGCTGCACGCAAAGTGGCAAAAGGAGATATTTTGATTCTTATCACTTATGCTATTTTGGATATTGAAGAAGCCAAAAACTTTAAGCCATCCCTCGTTTTCCCAAACGAAGAAACTAATCTCCTTAATTAAGTCTTGAAGAAAAAGCTTTTAAAGTTTTCCAAAACTTTTCTCCCCCTGTCGTTGGGGGTTTTTCTTATTTGGTATTCACTTAGCAGTGCCACTCCCGCCGAACGCGAGGAACTGTGGAATAATATTCTTCTTGCCGACCTAAAATGGGTTTTTATAAGCGTTTTTTGCGGAATACTATCCCATCTTTCACGGGCATATCGCTGGAAATATTTACTGGAACCACTGGGATACAAACCCCGTCTCGCCAACAGCTTTATGGCCGTAATGGGAGGGTATCTTGCAAACCTGGGGGTACCCAGATCTGGTGAAGTATTAAGGGGTGCAACAATTTCTACATATGAAAACATCCCGTTCGACAAGGCCTTTGGCACCATAGTTTCTGAAAGAATTGCCGACCTTGCAATGGTCCTAATCATTACAACTTTTGGATTTCTTATTCAAACTGAAGGGCTGGTCACTTATTTTCAGGATAATGACATCAATCCATTTGTTTCCATTGGAATTTTCCTTCTCCTGGTCATTTTGGGCGTTACCCTTCTCAACCTGGTAAGACGATCGGGTCATCCATTTATGGTTAAAATAAAAGATTTTGCCAGGGGTTTATTAGAAGGTATGCGCAGTATTGTGAGGATGAAAAAGAAAAAAGAATTTGTTCTCCACACCTTCTTTATCTGGGCTATGTACCTGTTGATGTTCTACCTCATAAAATTTGCAATTCCCGAAACGAACTCCCTATCGATAGCAGGGTTCATGGCTGCTTTTATAGTTGGCACATTTGCCATTACCACCACTAATGGTGGCATAGGCGTCTACCCCATTGCAATGGGTGCCGTACTGTTGCTTTTTGGTATAAATCAACAGGCAGGTGAGGCATTTGGATGGATCATGTGGGGCTCTCAAACCTTGATGGTAGTAATCCTTGGGGGACTTTCCTTCTTAATTCTCCCCATTTACAATCAAAAGAAATAATATCTATATTGCTTTAGGAAAAAAACCTATTGCATATGAAGAAATTATACTTATTTACCCTCTTTTTTTTAGCTGTACAGTTAACTTTTTCTCAAACCATTTACAAGACGATTAACTCTTCGAAACTCCGACAACAACGGGAACTGAAGATTCAACTACCCAGGAATTACGATCAAAATACCGGCAAAAAATATCCGGTGATCATTGTTCTCGACGGCGACTATCTTTTTGAACCCATGGCAGGGAATGTAGATTATTATTCCTATTGGGATGAAATACCCGAATCTATAGTAGTAGGTGTAAACCAGGTGCGCAGCAGGAATGATGATTGCCTTTATAATCCCAAAACTTTTCTTCCGGAAAAAGAAGGAGCCCAGTTCTTTGAATTTCTTGGTATGGAATTACTTCCCTTTATTGACAACACCTACCGAACATCGAAATTCGTTGCCATTGCAGGTCACGATTATACCTCCAATTTCATCAACTATTACCTTTTTAAACCCGATCCGCTTTTCCATGCCTATATTAATTTAAGTCCAGATCTGGCTCCTGAAATGAGCAACAGGCTGGTTGAAGCACTTTCAACAGCCGAAGCTCCCAAATGGTTTTACCTCGCCACCGGTTCAAATGATGTGCCCGACCTCAAAAAGAACATTAGAGCACTGGACCAACAACTTTCCCTTATTGAAAATCAGGATGTCCATTATCAATTTGATGATTTTGATGCTGCCACTCATTACACCCTTGTTGGAAATGCACTACCCAGAGCCCTTGAACATATTTTTTCATCCTATAAACCTATAAGTCTTAAGGAATATGATGAACTGGTAATAATGGAAAAATCTGCCTTTAATTACCTGGTAGAAAAATACGAGGTAATCAATAACAATTTTGGTATTGAAAAGCCGGTTAGAATCAACGATTTTCTGGCGGTAGGTAAGGCCCTGGAATACCGGGAAAAATGGGATGATCTGGAAAGACTTGGTGACCTTGCACAAAAACAGTATCCACACATGGCACTGGGTGATTACTATCTCGCCCGTTCCTACGAAGCAAACGGAAGACCAAAAAAAGCAATGAAAACATACCAGAGTGCCTATGGCAAAGAAGAGGTTGCCTTTGTTACCATTGATTTTATGCTCAAAAAAGCTGACTTAATTAAACAGGATTTCGGTTATTAGCAGTTCAATTGAAGTAACTCCCTAATGGCTAAACCCAAGACTCTGTATTATTGTCAAAATTGTGGTGCACAGCACAGCAAATGGCAAGGCCAGTGCAATTCCTGCCGTGAATGGAATACACTTGTCGAAGAAGTGATCCAAAAAACCGAGAAAAAACCCTGGAACAGCGAGGCAGCTCCAGACCTCCGCAAAACATCAAAACCACTCAGAATATCAGAAATTGAAGTTTCCAAAGAGGAGCGGCTTAAGACAAACAATCTTGAACTCGACCGGGTTTTAGGTGGCGGAATTGTTCCTGGCTCCCTTACCCTTCTCGGCGGGGAACCGGGAATTGGAAAAAGTACCCTTCTACTGCAAATTTCTCTTAATTTGGCCTATAGAACCCTTTATGTTTCAGGGGAGGAGAGCCAGCAACAAATTAAGATGCGGGCACAGAGAATTAATCCCAATTCAGATAAGTGCTTTATTTTAACTGAAACGAAGACCCAGAATATTTTTCAGCAAATAGAAAAACTATCCCCCGAAATTGTCATTATAGATTCCATTCAAACCCTACAAACCGATTATATTGAAAGCGGACCGGGGAGCATTTCACAAATAAGAGAATGCACAGCCGAGCTAATTAAGTTTGCAAAAGAAACTGCTACTCCCGTTATCCTTATAGGCCATATTACGAAGGAAGGAAGTATTGCGGGTCCAAAAGTCCTGGAACACATGGTAGACACGGTGCTTCAGTTTGAAGGAGATCGAAATCATGTCTACAGGATTCTTAGAGCCCATAAGAACCGTTTTGGCTCCACAAATGAACTGGGAATTTATGAAATGCAGGGCAACGGACTTAGGGAGGTGAGTAATCCTTCAGAAATCCTTATATCAAAAAATGAAGAAGACCTTAGTGGTACAGCAATCGCTGCGACCCTGGAAGGGATGCGGCCACTCATGATCGAGGTACAGGCCCTGGTAAGTTCTGCGGTTTATGGCACTCCACAGCGTTCGGCTACGGGTTACAATGCTAAACGGCTCAACATGCTGCTCGCCGTTCTTGAGAAGAGAGCAGGGTTTAGATTGGGCGCAAAAGATGTATTTTTAAATATTACCGGTGGAATTTCTGTAGATGACCCTGCCCTTGATCTTGCCGTAGTGGCAGCAATACTCTCCTCCAACGAAGACATTGCAGTACCTAAAGACATTAGTTTTGCAGCCGAAATTGGTCTGGCCGGCGAAATTAGACCGGTCACCCGGGTGGAACAGCGCATTTTGGAGGCAGAAAAATTAGGCTTTAGCAGCATAGTGGTTTCTGCTCAAAATAAGTTCCCGAAGAATAATTTTGGGATCAAAATTCAGAAAGTCTCAAAAATAGAAGACGTGGTGAGTTATCTATTTGGGTAAAGCAGCCATATCCTGACCTTTAAAAATTAGAAATAATGTCTGCCAAAAATGTCATTTTCGAAAAGCTTTCTCCAAAAGAACTTCAGGAGCTCAAAGAATTAAGCAGGAAAACCTTCACCGATGCCTTTGGTGCCGACAATAATCCCGATGATCTCGAAGCCTATCTAAATTCTGCTTTTGGAGAAGAGAATCTACGACTGGAGTTATTGAATCCGCTTTCAGAGTTTTACTTCGCAAAATTGAAGGTGAGACTGTGGGTTATTTCAAGATCAACCTGGGAGATGCACAAACAGATTTCCGGAAGGAAGACGCGATGGAACTTGAGCGAATTTATGTAAAAAAGGCTTTTCAGAATAAACAGATTGGGCAAAAGATGCTCGATGAGGTGATAGAAATGGCTGTACAACGAAAAATGAGATACCTATGGCTTGGAGTCTGGGAGAAAAATACCAGGGCGATCAACTTCTATCTAAGGAATAATTTCCAACACAACGGCTCACATCCTTACATGGTGGGCAGGGATCTGCAAACAGATAAGATCATGAAACTGCAGCTCCTTTAAGTAAAGAAGGAGCCAAAAATGAATTTTTGGCCCCTCTTCAATATTTTCCAAAATTATTTATTCCATCTCCTGCAGCAATTTTTCGATCTCATCCAGTTTTGGAGTTAAAATAACTTCAATCCTTCGATTCTTAGCACGCCCCTCGGCAGTATCATTTGAAGCAACCGGAGCATATTCACCTCTTCCCGCAGCTGTAAGGTTCTGCGGATCGATATTCGCATTTTCACGCAGCAATTGAACTATTGCAGTAGCACGCTTAGTGGAAAGATCCCAATTGTCTGTCAACTGGCCGCTGCCATTATAAGGCACATTATCTGTATGGCCTTCTATAAGAACAGCAATATCGGGATTTTGAGCAAGAACAGAGGCCAGCTGTTGTACTGCCCTTCTTCCTTCGGAGCCAACTGCCCAACTACCAGAGCTAAACAAAAGCTTGTTTTCCATGGAAACATAAACTTTTCCATCCCTCTGTTCAACGGTTAATCCTTTTCCTTCAAAATTTACAAGAGCCTTGGAAATAGCATTTTTAAGGGCATTCATTTTTGCATCTTTTGCCGCAATCACACCCTCAAGTTCATCCACACGCTTAGACCGTGCAGCAAGATCTTTCTGTAGTTTTTCAAGACGGGTCTTTTCAGCAAGCAGCGCTTGTTCCTTTGCATCCAGTTCTGCCAAAAGCTGGCGGTTTCTCTTTGAATTTTCAGCAAGGGCAGAAGAACTGTTAGCTTCAAGGGCATCATATGAAGCCTTTAGCTTTTCATAACTGGTTTTCGTGGTGTTATATTCCTGCTGTAAACGGTCTCTTTCGGCTATGGCCTGTGCATATTCTGCCTGTAAGGCTGTCAAATCGGCCTCATTTTGCCGGTTTCTTTCTTGAAGATCCTCAAATTCCCGGGACAACTCGCGGTTTTCTTCCTGCAACTGGGCATGTTGACTCTCGAGGTCCTTGTAAACTTTAGAGGAAACACAAGAGGTAAGAAAAAGTGAACTACTTACAAAAGCTAAAAAAAGATGTCTTTTCATAAAAAGAGGGTTTGGTTTGATCTAAGTTAATTCGAGAAGAACGGGACAGTGGTCACTATGTTGTGCCTCGGGCAAAATTACCGCACGCTCAAGGCGGTCTTTTAAAGGCTCGCTTACCATGTTGTAGTCAATTCTCCATCCTTTATTGTTTCCGCGGGCGCCGGCACGGTAGCTCCACCATGAGTAGTGGCCGGGATCTGAATTAAAATGCCTGAAGGAATCTACGAATCCACTTTTAATAAAATCCCCAATCCATTCCCTTTCTACAGGTAAAAACCCTGAAGTGTTTTTTAATCTTACGGGATCGTGAATATCTATTTCTTCATGACAAATATTATAATCTCCACATATTACTAAATGCGGAATCTCCTGTTTTAACTCATCAACATACTTCTGAAAATCGGCCATGTACTGGAGCTTATGTTCAAGACGGGCAATATTGGTGCCCGAAGGTAAGTACAAGCTCATTACTGACAAATCATCGAAATCCACTCTTACATTACGGCCTTCAAAATCCATATAATCGATCCCGGTTCCAAAGACAACATTCTTTGGTTCTTCTTTGCTAAGTATAGCCACCCCGCTGTATCCTTTCTTTACAGCCGGAAACCAGGAATTGTATTTATATCCCAGATCTTCAAAGGGTTCATGGTCAAATTGTTCGGGAGTAGCTTTAATTTCCTGAAGGCAAACTACATCGGCATCGGTCTTTTCGAGCCAGTCTATAAATCCTTTTTTAATAGCAGCCCTTATTCCATTAACGTTATATGAAATGATCTTCATTCTTCTAATTTTATTGCTGTCCAAAAATAGCATTTTTGAACGGCTCTTCAGAAGGAATGGAAGGGGAGTTTTCCCTAGTTAATGAACAATGATCCGTTTTACCTTCCCCTCATCTCGGGTACCGATACGCACAAGGTAAACTCCTGAAGCTGCATAAGACATATCGAGCACGTAATCATAACCTATCGCTCCTTTTTTAATCATCGCCTCCACAAGTTTTTGCCCCAGCATATCATGTACAGTGAGCCATAGTGGGCGCTGGTAAGGCGTGGTGAAGTTAAGTTCGAAAATATCCTCTTCGGAAGAACTTATGATGAATTCTCCCTGCTGTAATTCAGATTCTTTAATTCCGTCTACCAGCACCACCGTATAATCTTCTGTAGTACCAAATTCCATCACACTGCATGGATCATTGAGCTCCCCCTCATACCTTGAGCTCACATCTCCTGCCCTGGCCCGCAGAATGTGTTCTCCTAAGGGTGCATTTTCCGGAAGGGTAAATTCAAATACGGTTACGGCTGAAGAAGAAGTAATATCTCCAGATCTTACCAATTGCTCTTCGGGTTCAAAGACCGCATTATCATTAAAGTCTATCCACATCGAAAATTCACTGCTGCTACCCGATCTTACACCAACAAAATAAGTCTCCCTGTTTACATCAAGTCTCGTTGAGATGCCGAGGAAATTATTATAACCGTCATCGCAATATATATTTTCGTTGACAATATCTTCTAAATAGAAGCTGTTGATCCCATCTCCAAAAGCACAGGAGGAACCTACAGGAATACAGTTAAGTTGGGCAATTGTTTTAATTACCCCATCATTGGTGGTGTCACTGTCGCCTCCAAGGTACGTGGATGCTTCGATGATATATTTTCCATTTGCCGAAAAATCATATGAGCTATTAAATGTGTAAGTTAATTGATCACCTACTTCAAGATTATCAGTCACAGTTTCGGTAACAAGATCACCTCCATTGACACTGTAACCTACATCGAAATTGGTTTGAGGTTCCCCTCCAAAATTTTCTATGGTTACTACAATATTTTCCATTCCCAGGTTTGAGGATGTCTCCGGGTGTACGATGCTGGTTACGCCTATATCTTTTGGTGGAAGATTAATTATCCTGGCAGACAAAGTATCATTTACCGAATTCATATCCCCCTCCAGTTCTGTACCCACTGTTAGCTCGTACTCTTCACCAGGATTTGATAGATCAACAGTTTCTGAAAATGTGAACTCCACCTGATCTGTAGAAGGAATAGTACCGCTGAAAGTTTCAGTAATAATTTCCCCTTCGTTCACCTGAAAATAAACAGGAAAATTACTTTGAGGCTGGCTTCCGAAATTCCTTATACTTACCCTAATGTTTTCACTGGCTGAAAGTGTAGAGGATACGGGTGAAATTATTTGAGTGACCCCCACATCTTTTGTAAACTGCGGAGCCAGCTTAAACACTCCCACTCGATTCAGGCGGGAACCGGGCCTAAAATATTCCCCGTTATACCAAAAAGTTTCATTGTCTACAGGATCTATGCTGGTATGGGCATAATCCCCGTATCTGTTGCTTTCACTCGGCGATGTACTTTCAATTAAAGTGACTTCCTGCAGGGTCATAAGATTTGGAGGATCGTTAAAGAAACGACCGGTGAACTTAAGGGAAGGAAGAACGGGGGATTCGGGATTATCATCAACTACAGTAAATCCCATTCCTATATTGCCATGCTTGTCAATATTGATGCTACCACACCAGCGATCATTTAAATCGGGGGCATAAGTCCCCTCCTGAAAAATAGACCAGGGCTGATTTTCTCCGGTTTGCCGCAGTTCATACCACCTTATTCCGGCGTGTTCTGCCTGCGAAGGGTCCACATCAACCACAAAATTAAAAACAACGGAATTATGGCCATCAAACCTTCTGTAAGAGGTGGGATACATTAAAGCTCCCTGGAGGGCATCGAGATCGGGATTCCCAAAAGGCTGGGGCAAATTTGAAAATCCCCCGCCATCAAATGTACTTTTGAATGGAGTGAGACCTTCATTAGGAGTAATTTCCTGAGATTCCCTTATGGTGGAATTCTGAAGGTTATTCCAATCCACGTTAACAAGCCAGATCTTAAGATGATCAATGTTCACTCCCATCCAGGAATCATCCTGAAAATAAATGACCGGCATATTTCCTGGTGGTGGTGGAACATTGCCGGTGGCGTTAAGAGCAGCAGGGCTGTAAAAACCATTATTTCTCACCCCGGGAAGAGGAAAACCTACATGCTTTGCCGCCTCTCCCTGCAACATCTTATCTCTTTCCAGCACATAAACCACTTCAGTAATTTCGGGATCATCCAGGTCTTGATTTGTCGTGACATAGTACCCGTCGCTCCAGACGAAATATTTTGGATAATCGGGGAAAGTTCCAGTAGCAAACCTATAGGTATACCAGCCATCATTCACAGGATCGGGACCACGTGAAATAGCCACCAGCAATGCATTCGTAGGATCATTCTTATTAGGACACCCCCTGGTAGGATCATATGGGCAGCCTGCAAACTGGGTTATAAGGAAACGGTCGGCAAATTGATCATACAACACTATGGGGTCCCCCAGTCTTTCTCCCGAAAATTCCCCTCCCAGGGAGGAAAGATCTGTAGGTGGCAGGAGCAAATTTCCCTGTTTATCAAAAACCGAAAATCCCGAATTGTATGCATTGACATAATGATTGGGACCGGCAGCCCCTGTAGGATCTGTTGGTGTATGAAAGAGGTTGGCGGCATCAAAAGAAATAATTGCCTGTTTTAAGGGAATGGATCCTTTCTTCTCCTGAAGGGCTGCGTCTTGACCTTTTGGAAATCCTTTACCCGGCACCACCCTGTTTGCAGTCCGGTTTTTTGGATTTACTTCCTTTCTTTCACTAATTGCCGGAATCAATTCCTTCGCCGAAAGTGGAGCAGAAACAGAAGGTTCTGAAAGCCCTTGCGATATAGGCCCCAAAATTTCTTTGTCCTGGGCGCTAACCTGCAAACCAGCAATAAAGAGGAGCAAAAGAAGGAAATAATTTTTCACCATGGAAGAACCTTTAACCTCTAAATTTAATGATTTAGAATGAGTAGAAACAAAAAAAAGAACAATTCGGCAGGAATTGTTCTTTTTTAACTCATTTTAGACAGATAAAAACTACTTTTTTAACCAGTGCTTAAAATTGGTTTCCTCTGCAATTACTTTTGAAATTTCAGAAATAGGTATTCTTTTTTGTTCCATGGTGTCACGAAACCTTACAGTCACGGTACGATCTTCAAGAGATTCGTGATCTACAGTGATACACAGCGGAGTACCGGCGGCATCCTGACGTCTATACCTGCGACCAATGGCATCCTTCTCATCATACTGTACATTGAAATCCCATTTAAGATCTTCAATGATCTCCTGCGCCAATTCGGGTAGACCGTCTTTTTTCACCAATGGCAGTACAGCTGCCTTATTAGGAGCTAAAATAGCCGGCAACTTGAGAACGGTTCTAGTGCTGCCGTCTTCAAGCTCCTCTTCCTTAAGTGAAGCTGAGAGTACAGCCAGGAACATCCTGTCCAGTCCTATTGAAGTCTCAATTACATAAGGCACATAATTCTCCTTAAGTTCGGGATCATAGAACCTCAATTTTCTTCCCGAGAATTCTTCGTGTGCCTTCAGGTCAAAATCGGTACGGGAATGAATACCTTCAAGCTCTTTAAATCCAAATGGAAAATTAAATTCTATATCTGTTGCGGCGTTCGCATAATGCGCAAGTTTCTCATGGTCATGGAAGCGATAATTCTCCTCGCCCAAGCCCAGTGAAAAATGCCATTTTTGACGCACCTCTTTCCAGTGTTCATACCACTTAAGTTCTTCCCCTGGGCGAACAAAATATTGCATCTCCATCTGCTCAAATTCGCGCATTCTAAAGATGAACTGCCTTGCGACTATTTCATTTCTAAAAGCTTTGCCGGTTTGAGCAATCCCAAAGGGAATTTTCATTCTTCCGGTCTTTTGCACATTGGAAAAATTTACAAAAATTCCCTGTGCTGTCTCCGGCCTAAGATAGAGATCAGATGCAGTTTCAGAAGAAGCTCCCAGTTTTGTACCGAACATGAGATTAAACTGCCGCACCTCTGTCCAGTTTTTAGAACCTGTCTCAGGATCGGCGATCCCAAGTTCTTCAATAAGTGCTTTTACATCCTTAAGATCTTCATTTGTGAGGGAGCGGCCTAATCGTTCCAAAATCTCTTTTCTCTCAGACAAATATCGCTTGACCCGGTCATTAGTATTTATAAACTGCCCCTCATCAAAGGCTTCTCCAAAACGCTTGCGCGCCTTTTCAATTTCTTTCTGAGCTTTCTGCAGGATCTTTTCGGCATGATCTTCCACCAAAACATCGGCCCTGTAACGCTTTTTTGAATCCTTATTGTCGATCAAAGGATCATTAAAGGCATCAACGTGACCAGATGCCTTCCAGGTTGTGGGATGCATGAGAATAGCGGCATCAATGCCTACAATCTCCTGGTGCAGTTGCACCATGCTCTTCCACCAGTATTCTCTGATATTTTTTTTAAGCTCTGCTCCATTCTGCCCGTAGTCGTAAACTGCGCTAAGGCCGTCATAAATTTCGGAAGAAGCAAAAATATACCCATACTCTTTAGCATGGGAAATAACGTTTTTAAATAAATCTTCTTGTTTTGCCATAGAGCAAAAATAAAAAAACCGCCCCGATTCAAGACAGGGCGGCAGGATTAATTGTTTTTTTTGTTTTATCTAAGACTAAACCCGGTTGCACCTATAAGGTTTGTTCCTTCATAGACCAGTACTTTATAAGATCCTTCAATAAGACGATCTGAATTTGTATTGGCCAAAAGGCAAACATCAAGCTCCTCGTTTTCGTAGAAAACTTTAGTTGAAGCGCTGTAAACCATGACACCACCTTCATGCTGAACGGCAATTTGATCTCCCACCAATTCGTTGTTGGGGTTATAAACCTGGACATAAAGCTCCTTATCTCCCGAAGAGGCAAGGGAATTTGGTGTGATGGTAAAGCAGGTTCTTATTTTATCCACTCTACGCGTGCGGTCATTTTCTACAAGCCTGCCGCTGTTTCTTTCAATTACTCCTTCCCCTCTCAGGTTACTTACCTTGAGTTGGGCGGCACGATCGATCTTGGACGCCATAGTTTGAGTTTGAACCTGAAGGGAATCAGAGATCCTGGTCCTCTCCAGCAACATGTTGTTTGTGCTGTCAATTTCGGTTATAAGCCGCTGGTTTTGATTGCTCAAACTATCCACTACCCTAAAAAGCTGTTCTTTCTCTGCCTTAAGGTTACTCACTTCACGTCGATAACGAGAGATAAGAGCCAAATTGGCTTCCATATCCTGCACAGAATCTCGCAAGGCAACTATTCTGCCTCTCGCTGCACTTAATTCAGAGTCAAGCCCTTCATTTTCTGCAATAGCCTCATCATACTTTACTATCAAATCATTGAGCTCTCCTTCTATAACAGCTTTCTCCTGCTGAAGTAACTCCTGATTCTCCTTTTCGTCATTATAAAATTTAATGGTATAAATACCCAGTGCAATCAAAGCGACTGCCAAGACCCCGGTTAAGATCTTTAAGGCATTATTACTCTTCTGATCCGACATAACAATTGTTTTTTAACGGTTTAGTTTTGTAAATTTAAGAGTTTTAATCAGGCCAAGACCAATTTGTTAACAAATGTTTCACGATTTCCTTAACCTTCTCTACCCTAAACTATGCAATTCATGTGAATCCACCTTGAAAACCAATGAAAATATTCTTTGTACCTCCTGCCTTCATGAGTTACCGATAGCCGATCATCATCTTGAAAAAGATAATCCTGTAGAGAAAATTTTCTACGGAAGAATTCCCGTTGAAAATGCCACCTCCCTTCTGTTATTTGAAAAGAAAGGGATGGTTCAAAAGCTAATTCATAACCTCAAATATCGTGGCCACAAGGAAATAGGTCCATTTTTAGGCACCTGGCTGGGAAGCGAATTAAAGGAAATCCCTGCATGGCAGAAAATCACAATGGTAATTCCTGTACCGCTACATCAAAAAAAGCTAAGAATAAGAGGTTTTAACCAGGTGGCCGGCTTTGGTGAGGAGATCGCCAAAGCATTTGAAGTGCCATACCGGGAAGACCTCTTGCTTAAAATCACCGCCACAAAAACTCAAACCCTTAAAAAAAGACTCGCCCGCTGGGGCACCATCGATGAGACCTTTGTAGTGAAAGATCCCGGTATCCTGGAAAATGCCCACGTGCTGCTGGTAGATGATCTGGTTACTACAGGCGCAACTCTTGAGGCTTGTGCCCATAAACTGCTCCAAATTCCAAATCTTAAAATAAGTATAGCTACCATGGCCGTTACCCATTAGCTACTTCAGGATTAAAAGAATAAATTGTTTCTTTGTACCAAATATCTCATTATGCAACGTGCCGGCGTCAATTTCCTGCTGATTCTATCTCTTATTCTCGCCTTTTCGGCCTGTGCAAAAAGAGGTACACCAGATGGTGGACCGCTGGATATGGAACCTCCCCGGTATGTAAAAGCGAGACCCGAGAATTTCACAACCAATTTTGATGCTAATGAAATAAGGATCTATTTTAATGAATATGTAAAACTTTCAGATCCACAGCGGCAAATAATTATTTCTCCTCCCATGGATCCCCGGCCCGAGATCACTCCGTTGGGAACCGCAAGTAAATCGATCCGCATCAGGATCAATGACACCCTGCAGCCGCGCACCACCTACACCATTAACTTCGGAAGAAGTATTACAGATAACAACGAGGCAAACCCGCTGAGTTTTTTCACCTACGCCTTTTCAACAGGACCATACATAGATTCCCTTTCCATAAGAGGAAGTGTGAATGATGCAGTTCTAAGGGCTCCAGATCCTTTTATTTCTGTCATGCTATATGAGATCGATTCTACTTATTCAGATTCTGTTATTTATACCCGCGTGCCACGCTACGTTACAAATACCCTCGACAGTGCCACCACTTTTCAGCTGAACAACCTAAAACAAGGCACCTATCAGCTTGTAGCTATGCGAGATGTGAATAACAATTATACCTTCGAACCAAAAACAGATAAAATTGCCTTTGCAGATGAGTATATCACTATTCCTACAGATAAGGAATTTGGTCTCACGCTCTTTAGCGAGGTACTGGAGGGAAGTTTCGAAAGACCGCAGGTTAAGGGGCAACAGCATCTCATTTTTGGTTATACCGGGCTTATGTTGGCCGATAGTATTTCAATAACTCCTTTAAACGTGCCGGCAGATTTTGAAGACAGGATCACCAAAGATCCTGCGAAAGACACCTTACATTACTGGTATAAACCTTTTGCAGAGCGGGATACGCTTCAGTTTGTTGTTCAAACCCCCAGGGTGACAGATACTTTGATCGCCAGATTAAAAAAGGCAAAGCGGGATACTCTTCAATTCACATTTGAGCCTCAGCCTTCATTGGGCTTCCACCAGGATTTGCAGGTTAGACCCACGGTACCACTTGATGAGATAAACGATTCTTTGGTAAGCGTCACCATGAGTGACAGCATACCTGTATCTTTTACCGGGAGTTATGACAAATGGAATAACGTTTACAGCCTATCCTTTGAAAAAGGTGAAAAAAAGACCTATAAAGTCACGGCCTTACCGGGCGCTTTTACAGATTTCTTCGGAAGGCTCAATGACACTATTACCTCCCAGGTACGCACTCCTGCCCTCTCAGATCTCGGAAATCTTATCATCAACCTCACAGGTGTTGAGGAGTTTCCCGTTATCGTCCAGGTGACCACCGAAAAAGGGGAAGTTATAGCCGAAAAATATTCGACGGGGAGCAATGTGATTAATTTTGAAAAACTAAAACCCGGAAACTACCTCCTAAGGTTGATCTATGATCGCAATGAAAATCAAGTTTGGGATACAGGAAGTTTTCTAAAAAGGACCCAGCCCGAACAAGTGGTGTACTTTCCGGTACCTGTAGATGTAAGAGCCAACTGGGACGATACCTATACCTTCGATGCCAGTCCCGAAGCTACTATACCTACTCCAGGTGTACCGTAAACCGGTCCCGGTCCTGCAGGAACTTCAGCTGGGAGCGGGTGTCCAATAGATGCTGCTTATTCAACGCCACCAACTCGGTGAATTCGGTTTCTTCCTTGCTGGAAGAGATCTGCTTTCCGAGGCAATCATAAACTGCCGAATGCCCTACATAATCAAGTTCACTGCCATCACGGCCCACACGGTTCAAACCTATACAATAGCTCATATTTTCTATAGCACGTGCCTTTAAAAGTGTATCCCAGGCTGTTACGCGCGCAGCAGGCCAGTTAGCTACATATATTAGCAGGTCATAATCTTCGGTATTGCGGGCCCAGACAGGAAAACGCAGGTCGTAGCACACCAGAGGACAAATTTTCCATCCTTTGTAATTTACAATAAGTCTTTCCCGTCCCGCAGCATATGTCTCATCTTCCTTAGCTAAGGTGAAGGTATGGCGCTTATCGTATTTTTCTGAAGACCCATCGGGGAAAACAAAATATAAACGGTTGTAAAAATGCCCTTTTTCAGAAGTAATGAGGCTTCCGGTTACGGCTGCATCTTTTTCTGAAGCCATTTTTTGCATCCATTTAAAGGTTGGTCCTTTATCGGGTTCCGCAAGATTTTCAGCATTCATTGAAAAGCCGGTAGAGAACATTTCGGGCAGGACAATTAGATCTGTCTCCTGCGGAAGTTCTTTAATCTTCCTTTCAAAAAGTGCTTTGTTCTGTTCGATATTCTCCCATTCAAGGTTCGCCTGAAGGAGTGCTGTATTTAAAATTTGTGCCATACGTAAAGTTATTAAAAATCCCTTTTATCCTGCTAAATGCTTGTTAAATGGTTGCATTGACCGGAGAAGTTGAATAGTTTTATTTGAGAAAAAATTAAGCTATGAGTTTACAATCATTTTTTGAGAAAGATTCTTTTCCCTCTAATACCTCCCGTGGAATTATATCAGGATTTATTGGCGGCCTTGCCGGAAGCGCTGTAAAATCTGTGGTGGAGAGATTCCTGGAAGTTAGAAAGATCGATAATAGATCTGCGCAGATCAAGGTCATGGACAAGTTTTCAACCAAAATTACCGGCTCCCCAATTAAACTGCAAAACGAAGCAATCGTAGAACAGTTGGTGAACATTCCACTTGGAGCCACTGTAGGTGCCATTTATGGCTACGGTAAAAGAGATAAAGACGAAGTTAATATCCTGGACGGCGGAATTCTTGGCGCCACCACCTGGGCATCAACCCATGAAACCAGTTTACCGCTTATGGGTCTTGACAAGAGCCCTAACAAGGTTCCTGTAAAAACCCAGGTGCACGAATTGGTAGCACACGTGATCTTTGGTATTACCACCGAAGTGGTGAGAGGCTATGTAAATGATAAGCTGAGAAGAAAGGAAGAAGAGTCTGAAGAAGCCGAATTTACTTCACTTTCTTAAGGATCTCTGCCGCTTCTTTTAAAGTGTCGTCTGTCTTTGCAAAGCAGAACCTCAATTGCCGGTAATCAACCTTATCCTTATTAAATACTGAAACCGGGATACTTGCAATGCCAAATTCTTCAATGAGCCTGCGTGAAAATTCAATGTCGGGCTCATTGCTTATTCTTGAATAATCAAGTAACTGGAAGTAAGTTCCATTAGAAGGCAATGCTTTGAACCCTGTATCTTTAATAAGGGCTAGAAATTTATCTCTTTTCTCCTGATAAAAATCTCTAAGTCCGAGGTAATGTTGAGGAGTTTTGAGGTACTCGGCAAAGGCTCTTTGGGTAGGGTGATGTACACAGAAAACATTTACCTCCATCACCTTCCAAATCTCGGCCATAAGTTCCTCGGGGGCTACGCAGTATCCCATCTTCCATCCTGTATTGTGAAAAGTCTTACCAAAAGAAGCACATACAATTGCCCTTTTTGAAAGGTTAGGAAATGCTGAAGCACTGTAATGTTTAGCTTCTTCAAAAATGATGTGTTCATATACCTCATCGCTCAGCAAAATTATATCCGTTCCTTCGAGCAGCTGCTCCAAATGCAACATTTCTTCCTTACTAAAGACATTTCCGCTGGGGTTATGCGGAGTATTTACGATCAACATTCTGGTCTTCGAGCTGATCTTCTCTTTAATAGCTTCAAAATTCAGTTTATAATCCTTTCCTTCCAGTTGCACGAGCACAGGAATTCCTCCGTTCAACTCAATTGCAGGTTCATAAGAATCATAAGCAGGTTTCAGCACAATCACTTCATCTCCCGGATTTATAAAGGCGGTAATGGCCAGAAATAATGCCTGGGTGGCACCATTTGTTACTGTAACCTCTGTGTTTTTATCATACTTTTTCCCGTGAAGCGATTCAATTTTGTCCACGATCTGCTCCCTTAGCGGGGAAACGCCTGCAAGAGGAGCATATTGGTTGTAACCATCGAGCATTGCCTGGTACACCAACTCTTTTAGATGCTTATCTGTATCGAAATTTGGATAGCCCTGGGATAGATTTACAGCTTTATGTTCATAAGCCATTTTTGACATGACTGTAAATATGCTGGTCTCGTGCTTTGGAAGTTTAGAGGAAATATGATTGACTGCTGCCATTGATTTTTTTAATAAGATCCAAAAAAAATCCCGAACTGCAAAGTCCGGGATCTTTAGAAATATTAGGTTTCAAAAATGTTATTTTACGCTGGCTCTTAAGTACTCCCTGTTCATACGGGCAATGTTCTCCAGGGAGATTCCTTTAGGACATTCAATCTCACAGGCACCTGTATTGGTGCAGTTTCCAAAGCCTTCTTTATCCATTTGCTCCACCATCGCAAGCACACGGCGATCGGCTTCTATTTCACCTTGTGGCAAAAGTGCCATTTGGCTTACCTTAGCCGATGTAAACAACATGGCGCTGGCATTCTTACAAGCTGCTACACAGGCACCACATCCTATACAGGTTGCCGCGTAAAATGCAGCATCTGCCTGGTCTTTTGGAATAGGAATAGAGTTGGCATCCTGTGTATTTCCCGAAGTATTTACAGAAATATACCCTCCTGCCTGCTGAATTCTCTCAAATGAAGAGCGGTCTACAACAAGATCTTTAATTACAGGAAATGCCTTTGCACGAAAAGGTTCAATGGTAATGGTATCACCATCCTTAAACATTCTCATGTGCAGCTGGCAAGTAGTAACTCCGCGGTCGGGCCCATGAGGCTCCCCGTTAATCTGTAAGCTACAGGTTCCGCAGATCCCTTCACGGCAGTCATGGTCAAAAACCACAGGCTCTTCTCCTTTATCTATCAATTCCTGATTCAATACATCAAGCATCTCAAGAAAAGACATATCGGGTTCAACTCCACCTAATGGGTAAGTTTGAATTCCTCCCTTTGAAGCGGCATCCTTTTGACGCCATATTTTTAGTGTAAGATTCATCTTGTAAAAAAGTTATTCGTTAAAAGTTAATAGTTATTTTCTGCACTTTTCAGGTATTTGATATAACCATTAAGTATAGTAGTGCATTCGACAACCTTTAACCTCATTTCTTTAAAACGATCTTCATTAATATAACCTTCGTCTAGTGCGGTTATCAATTGATCTTGTAATTCATATAAAGAACCTCTCGAAACTCTACAAAACTGAGCATTTTCTTTGAAATGGAATCTTCCATATCCCTCAGCAATATTATGAGTAACAGATCTTGAGGCTCTTCTCATTTGTGAAGCTAATTCAAATTTTTCATAGGAAGGAAATTCTCTAATTAAAACCGAAACCTGATTTCTAACTTCTCTTGCCACTTTCCAGCATTTGAGATCTTCAAAGGTTTTAATTGTATCCATCCCATTAACTAATAACCATTAACTACTAACAATTATCTATTTATAGCTTCTCGTTTTAACTTCAATATTTTCGTACTTCAATTCCTCTTTATGTAGAATCGCATTTGCAGGCTCTCCTGTATATTCCCAGGCTGCCACATACATAAAGTTCTCGTCATCACGAAGGGCTTCCCCTTCTTCTGTCTGGTACTCCTCTCTAAAGTGTCCTCCACAAGATTCTTCCCTGTGAAGTGCATCTTTGGCGAAAAGCTCTCCAAGTTCAAGGAAATCGGCTACTCTTCCGGCTTTTTCAAGTTCGGGGTTCATACTGTCGATAGTTCCTGGTACTCGCACCTCGTTCCAGAATTCTTCTCTCAAAGCTTTAATTTCTGAAATAGCTTCTTTTAATCCGGTGGCATTACGCGACATCCCTACTTTATCCCACATGATCTTTCCAAGACGCTTGTGGAAGTAATCGACCGATTTGGTGCCTTTGGTGTTTAGGAAACGTTCCAGTTGTCCACGGATGTTCCTCTCTGCCTCATCAAATTCAGGTGAGTCGGTAGGGATTTTTCCGGTTCTAATGTCGTTGGCAAGATAATCTCCCATAGTGTATGGAAGTACGAAATATCCATCGGCCAGTCCCTGCATCAAAGCCGAAGCTCCAAGACGATTGGCACCGTGATCGGAGAAGTTGGCTTCCCCGGCAGCGTAAAGTCCTGGAACAGTAGTTTGTAAATTATAATCTACCCAAAGACCACCCATTGTGTAATGTACAGCAGGATAGATCTTCATTGGAGTTTGGTATGGATTCTCATCAACGATCTTCTCATACATCTGGAAAAGGTTTCCATATTTGGCTTCAACTACGGCTTTTCCAAGCTCGCGTATCTGCTCTTCGGAAGCATTTTCTATTTTTTGTGTGGAAACGGCTTCTTTTCCGTAGCGCATAAATGCAGCGCTAAAGTCAAGATAAACAGCTTCTCCTGTTTTATTTACTCCAAAACCGGCATCGCAACGTTCTTTAGCAGCTCTTGAAGCCACATCACGAGGCACAAGGTTACCAAAAGCCGGGTAACGTCTTTCCAGGTAGTAATCCCGGTCTTCTTCAGCAAGTTGGGTTGGTTTCAGTTTTCCTTCTCGGATTGCTTTTGCATCTTCCAGTTTCTTGGGAACCCAGATACGACCGTCATTCCGCAGAGATTCAGACATCAGTGTCAGTTTAGACTGATGCTCCCCTGAAACCGGAATACATGTCGGGTGAATTTGGGTGAAGCAAGGGTTGGCAAAAAAAGCACCCTTTTTATGAACTTTCCAGGCTGCAGTAACATTACTTCCCATCGCATTTGTTGAAAGAAAAAACACGTTTCCGTATCCGCCAGAAGCGATCACTACGGCATGCGCACTGTGTCTTTCAATCTCCCCTGTAACAAGATCACGGGCAATAATACCACGCGCCTTACCATCAACAAGCACCACGTCAAGCATTTCATGACGGGTGTAAGATTGTATCTTGCCGCGGTTGATCTGCCTGTTCATGGCAGAATAACAACCTAATAACAATTGCTGCCCTGTTTGACCTTTTGCATAAAAGGTACGTGAAACCAGCACCCCTCCAAAAGAACGGTTGTCCAGGAGACCACCATATTCACGGGCAAAAGGCACACCCTGTGCAACACATTGGTCAATAATATTTCCTGAAACTTCTGCAAGACGATAAACGTTGGATTCGCGGGAACGGTAATCCCCACCCTTTACGGTGTCGTAGAAAAGACGATAGTCTGAATCCCCGTCTCCCTGGTAATTTTTTGCAGCATTGATACCTCCCTGTGCAGCAATAGAGTGTGCACGACGGGGCGAATCCTGGTAGCAAAAAGTCTTTACGTTATATCCAAGTTCTGCCAGAGTAGCAGCAGCACTACCTCCTGCAAGCCCGGTTCCTACCAAAATAATGTCGATATTCCGTTTGTTTGCGGGATTGACAAGATTGATCTTATTTTTATGATTGACCCACTTCTCGGCCAATAGCCCTTGTGGTACTTTAGAATCTAATACTCCCATAGCTTATATTTTTTCGAGTACGAAATAGATGTAAAACGGAATAATTGCAAATAGCAGCGGCACCACAATGGAAAAAGCGACTCCCACTCTTCTCACAAAGGTGTTGTACTTTGGGTGGTTGATCCCCAGGGACTGAAATCCACTTCCAAAACCATGGTACAGGTGGAAACCAATTGCGATCATTGCAATTAAATAAATAATTGCCCAGATAAGACCCATTTCAGAATCCTGAAAGGTCATTATTGTAAGCGTGTAAAGATCTTTAACCGTCTCCCCGTTAGCAGTTTCATAAACCGTGTCGTCAAGCCCCCCAAATTTCATTTCTCCCCAAAAGTTGATCAAATGGATCACAATGAATGCAAGGATCACGGTTCCAAGAACACCCATGTTTCGGGATGACCATTTGGAATTAGTAGAAGGTTTAAAACTAACATATCCCTGTGGTCGTGCCTTCCTGTTATTGATGGTTATGATAATACCATCGATCACATGAAAAAGTATACTCGCGAAAGTAACTATTGACAACACCCTCACCGCAGGATTTGTAGTCATAAAAAGAGCGTACTCATTGAACTGATCCCTCGCACCCACTCCAGAGACCAACAATTGCAGGTTTCCTGCAAGATGACCTACAAGAAATAAACATAGAAACAGGCCGGTGAAAGCCATCCAGTACTTTTTTGCAAGCGATGACTTTAATAGCGCAGATTTTGCCATAAAATTTATGATTGTTTTAATAAAGTGAAAACAAAAATACGCCCTTTCACATCATTAGCAAACAAACCTTCTTTAATTAGTGTTTATTTAGAATAAATTTAAAGAAGCCGCAAAAAAAGAATTTTTGAGATATAAAGATAAGAAGTTAAGAGATTTATACTTCAGAACATGGAATTAAAATTTCAATCAAACTGAATGGCCAAAGGATCACTCGCTGCATGTGATATAAGTTTAAGAAATTTACAATTCATTAAAATATCCTTAAAAATTATTCCTTATCCCTTCCCAAGGCTTCTCTCTTTAATTTTTTAAATTTGTAGCACACACTAAAAAACACTCATGAAATATCACCAAATAGATCGTAATCTGTTCATTAAGAACAGAAAGAATTTTACTGAAAAAATGCAGCCAAAGAGCCTGGCTGTTTTCAATTCCAATGACGTTTATCCAATTGGGGCAGATAGCACCATGCCATTTCAGCAGGCCCGTGACCTCTTCTATTTAAGTGGTGTAGATCAGGACAAGAGCATTTTGGTCCTTTTTCCTGATGCACCTTCAGACAAGCATAAGGAAATGCTGTTCCTTACCGAAACCAATGATCATATCGCGGTTTGGGAAGGAGAAAAACTAACCAAAGAAAGAGCAGAAGAAGTATCGGGCGTCAAAAATGTCTTTTGGCTAAAGGATTTTGAAAAGGTATTTTTTGAAGTCATGACTCAATGTGACACTGTTTACTTTAATACCAATGAACACTACCGGGCCAATGTTGAGACCGAAACCCGTGAAGCCAGGTTCATCAAATGGTGCAAAGAGCAATTTCCTGCTCACCGGGTCGCAAAAAGCAATCCCATCCTGCAACGTCTGCGCTCTGTAAAGGATCCTATCGAACTGGATCTTATGCAAAAGGCCTGTGACATAACAGAAAAAGCTTTCCGCAGAGTTTTAAAATTTGTAAAACCCGGAGTTTGGGAATATGAGATCGAAGCCGAATACTGGCACGAAATGATAAGAAACCGCTCAAAAGGTTTTGCATACACTCCTATTATTGCGAGCGGAAGTAATGCAAATGTTCTACATTATGTTGAAAACAACCAGCAATGTAAGGAAGGAGAGCTTATCCTACTTGATACCGGTGCCGAATATGCTAATTACGCAAGTGACCTGTCACGAACAATTCCTGTTTCGGGAAGATACACCAAGCGTCAAAAAGAAGTATACAACGCAGTTAACCGTGTGAAAAATGATGCGACCAAAATGCTTGTTCCCGGTGCAGACTGGGCAGAATATCACAAGGAAGTTGGAAAGCTAATGACTTCTGAACTTCTCGGACTAGGACTTCTCGATAAAGCAGATGTTCAAAATGAAGATCCCGACTGGCCGGCTTATAAGAAGTATTTTATGCATGGAACTTCACATAATATAGGCCTGGACACCCATGATTATGGGTTGCTATATGAACCAATGAAAGCCAATATGGTATTCACCGTTGAACCCGGAATCTATCTTCCCGATGAAGGCTTTGGGATAAGACTTGAAGATGATGTAGTCATCCAGGAAAAAGGAGAACCTTTTAACATGATGGGCAACATTCCTATTGAGGCAGATGAGATCGAAGAAATCATGAACAGCTAAAAGGTTTATAGTTATAAGTTTAAAGTTAATAGGCCACGTTTACAGGAATCAAGTGTATTCGTGGCCTTCTATTTTAATATGAATAAAGAAATGACGGTTAACTTCCAGGGAGCAAATATTTGTTATTCGAATGTTGGCGAAGGTGAGGCGACGGTATTGCTTCATGGGTTTCTGGAATCTTCAAAGATTTGGGAGGAATTCCTGCCTGAATTTTCCCGCTATGGAAAGATCATAACTTTGGACCTTCCGGGACATGGAAGTTCGGGTTGCTTTGATGAAGTACACAGTATGGAACAAATGGCCGATGCTGTTTGGAAAGTCTTAAAAACGGCAGGTATCAAAAAAGCGAATTTTATAGGGCATTCCATGGGAGGTTATGTTTGTCTTGCACTCTTGGAAAAGCATCCTGAAATGATAAAGGATCTCATGCTGCTCAATTCTACTCCCCAGGCAGATAATGAAGAGAAAAAGGAAATAAGAGATCGATCGGTTAAGTTGGTGAAGAGAAACAAAGGCGCTTATGTAAGTATGGCTATCAACAACCTGCTTTCCCCAAACAATACCGATAAATTTTCCGAAGAAATAGAGGAACTTAAGAAGACCGCAAAAAGGTTCCCCACCAAAGGAATCACTGCTGCTTTGAAAGGCATGAAAATTCGTACAGACAAAACAGATGTCCTTAAAAGCTTTAATGGAAATAAAATTATTGTTGCAGGAAAAGAAGATCCATTAGTTAATATTAAGGAATTAAAGCAATTGGCAAAGAGCTGTGGCTGCAGGTTTGTTAGCTTTTCAGGGGGACATCTTTCCTATATCGAAAATAAAGCTCAATTCGTTAAATTGTGCATTTCAACGAATAATTAACGCATTTTATCGATTTTTAAGAAAAGTTTTTTAATTTTAATTTTGAAACCTTTTTTAAATTCTTTACCCAATGGAATGTAAAAAGCCCCTTTTGTTTTCACCCAAGTCATGGATTTGTGCCTTATTTGACCATCGTTTTGAGGTTTCTCAAAACATCACAAATCATATTAAAGAATATCAATGCACCCGATGCGGAGAAGAAATGACCGATACTGCACAGGGCTTTATTGCCAAACTCACTCCAAAGTTCAGGGAAACTAATGCTTATATAGCGAAGATCCATCAACGCAGGTGTTCCAGAAAATTTTTTGAAAAAAAAGAGCTTTCCAGGGCCTCTTAAAATCTTCTATACAAACCTTTCATAGGATACTGCACAAAAGCATGTATTACCTGCCCAATTCCCACCAGGAAAACCATCCTGAAAACTGCATTTTTAAAAGGGAAGCAGAATATTTTTCAGACGTTGCTCCTGCTCCCCGGCACAAAATAATACAGCTCTAGTTACCTTCTCCTTCTTCTTTCTTCATAGCATTCCAGCCGCGTGCAATCAATTCAATCTTTTGATTGGCACGAGTGACGAGATGCCTACCCTCATTCTCTTCTGTCATGTGGCCAATTACCGTAAAGTTGGGATTGCCTTTGATCTTATCGTAATCCCCCTGGTCAATTGTAAAGAGCAGCTCGTAATCTTCTCCTCCACTTAAAGCAATGGTAGTACTATCCAGCTTAAATTCTTCGCACACAGAAATCACCGCCGGATCCAATGGTATTTTCTCTTCAAACAGATTTACTCCGGTTCCCGAATTCTTACAGAGGTGGATGGTTTCTGAGGAAAGTCCGTCACTAATATCGATCATTGAAGTGGGATGTAAATCTAAAGCCTTGAACAGCGGCGGGATATCCTGGCGGGCTTCAGGTTTTAACTGTCGCTCAATGAGGTAAGTGTACGGGTCAAGATCGGGTTGGGAGTTTGGATTTACTTTAAATACCTGCTTTTCCCGCTCCAAAACCTGTAACCCCATGTAGGCAGCTCCAAGATCTCCTGTAACTACCAATAAATCATTAGCCTTTGCGCCGCTTCGGTAAACTACTTCTTCTTCTTTGGCAGCACCTAGAGCAGTAACACTAATGATCATTCCCGAATTCGACGAGGAGGTATCTCCTCCCACCACATCCACTTTATATAGTTTGGCGGCCAGTTCAATGCCCGAATAAAGTTCTTCGAGTGCTTCAACCGGAAAACGATTTGAAACTGCAATAGAAACAGTGATTTGCCGGGCCTTTGCATTCATCGCATACAGGTCGGACAGGTTCACCATGACCGCTTTATAGCCAAGATGCTTCAGCGGCATATAGGATAGATCAAAATGAACCCCTTCCACAAGAAGGTCTGTGGTAACCACCACCTTCTCATCCTTAAAATCCAGTACGGCGGCATCATCGCCTATGCCTTTTAAAGTATTTTCAGGAGTAATTACAAAATTGCGTGTCAAATGATCAATTAATCCGAATTCTCCGTATTCTGAAAGGCTTGTTCTGCTTTCCCCGCTATTTTCAAACATAATCTTGGTGCATAAATTTTTGCAAAATTAAGGCTTAAATGTTCAATTGAGGAATGATAAGCCCAAAAAGGCATTTTTGACAGGCCGGTAAATCCTCTCCTTTTGTTTTTATTCTGAAAATGAGTCGCTTATACCTGAAGCTATCAAAAATCAAGGTAGAGTGACAGATAGCGGATGCTAATGCCTGAATTCTTTTTTCTGATGGTATTTACTATGGTTAAACCTATTGTTTGTATTATATTTGCACTTAATTTAGAATTAATCTTTATAAGCAATGATAAAGGTAAGTGAAAGCGCCAAAAAAAGAATAACCATGCTCATGGAGGAGGATGGATTTGATGCCATGCGCGATTTTGTTCGGGTAGGTGTGAAGAGCGGCGGATGCTCTGGCCTTTCCTATGATCTAAAATTTGATCATTCCCAGGCAGAAGGCGACCGGCTTTTTGAAGATAACGATATAAAGATCGTGGTAGACAAGAAGAGCGTTTTATACCTGGCGGGAACTATTCTGGAATATTCCGGAGGCCTTAACGGCAAAGGATTCGTATTCAACAATCCCAACGCCCAGCGTACTTGTGGATGTGGAGAATCATTTTCGCTTTAGGTTCAAAGTTTAAGGTTTAAGGTTTAAAGTCAATGGGGACGGTAAAAAAATTTGAGGATCTGGAAATTTGGAAGAGTGCCCGGGTAATTTGCAATGATATTTTTACAATTAAAGAAAAAACCGACCTTAAGACTGACTTTAAACTTTACAACCAGTTAAACGGTTCTTCGGGTTCAATAATGGACAATATTGCTGAAGGATTTGAGAGAAATGGCAACAGGGAATTTATTCAATTCCTGGCGATAGCAAAAGCATCTTGTGGTGAAACAAGATCTCAACTTTATCGCGCATTTGATAGGAAATATATTGAAAAGGAAATATTTGATTTTCTCTTGGAAAAATTGATTCAATTGAGCAGGCAGATAAGCTCCTTTATGAATTATTTGCAAAATACTGATTTGAAGGGAACGAAGTTTAGGAAAGAATAACCTTGAACTTAGAACCTTAAACCTGGAACATAGAAAGATGGCATATACAGAAGATGATTTAAAAAAAGAGCTAGACAATAAAGAGTATAAGTACGGATTCTACACCGATATTGAATCTGATACTTTTCCTGTGGGGCTTAATGAAGATATTGTGCGAGCGATCTCCCTCAAGAAAAATGAGCCGGAGTGGATGACCAACTGGCGCCTTGAAGCTTTTAAGGCCTGGCAGGAAATGATCGAGCCGGAATGGGCGAATGTTCATTATAAAAAACCGAACTTTCAGGACATTTCTTATTATTCTGCGCCTTCAAAAAAGCCAAAATATGATAGTCTTGACGAAGTTGATCCAGAATTACTGGATACCTTCAAAAGATTGGGGATTTCTCTTGATGAGCAGAAAAAGCTTGCAGGGGTGGCGGTAGATGTTGTTATGGATTCTGTTTCTGTAACTACTACCTTCAAAAAAACCCTGGCCGAAAAAGGAATTATTTTCTGTTCGATGAGTGAGGCAATTCAGGAGCACCCAGAGCTTGTCAAAAAACATTTAGGAACTGTAGTGCCTCAAAAAGACAATTTCTATGCTGCTTTAAATTCCGCAGTATTTAGTGATGGTTCTTTTTGTTATATTCCTAAGGGAGTACGATGCCCAATGGAGTTGTCTACTTACTTCAGGATTAACCAGGCCGGGACGGGACAATTTGAAAGAACTCTTGTAGTTGCCGATGAAGGAAGTTATGTAAGTTATCTGGAAGGTTGTACTGCTCCATCAAGGGATGAGAATCAATTGCATGCTGCGGTGGTGGAGCTTATCGCTTTGGATGATGCCGAAATCAAATACTCAACTGTACAGAACTGGTATCCCGGGAATAAAGAAGGAAAAGGCGGAGTTTACAATTTCGTTACCAAGCGTGGTATTTGCGAAAAGAACGCCAAGATAAGCTGGACACAGGTCGAAACCGGGTCGGCAGTGACATGGAAATATCCGAGTTGTATCCTGAAAGGTGATAATTCTGTAGGAGAATTCTACTCTATTGCTGTAACAAATAATTTTCAACAGGCAGATACAGGAACCAAAATGATCCACATTGGGAAGAATACAAAGAGTACGATCATTTCCAAAGGTATTTCTGCAGGGGTTAGCCAGAACAGCTATCGTGGTTTGGTACAGATCAATAGCAAAGCCGAAAATGCACGGAATTTCTCACAATGTGATTCCCTGTTGATGGGCGACAAATGTGGTGCGCATACCTTCCCTTACATTGAGGCCAAAAATAAAACTGCAAGGGTAGAACACGAAGCTACCACGAGTAAAATTGGAGAAGACCAGATATTTTACTGTAACCAGAGAGGAATTGATACTGAAAAAGCTATTGCCCTTATTGTTAACGGTTTCAGCAAAGAAGTATTGAATAAATTACCAATGGAATTTGCGGTTGAAGCGCAAAAGCTACTGGAAATTTCCCTTGAAGGCTCTGTAGGATAAGGAACTATGAAGAAGATTTATTTTTCATTACTGGCTGTTTTGTTCATGTTTACGGGATGTGGCGAAGATTCTACCCCCGAAGATACAGAACAGGAAGTTGTAGTTGTGAAAGACAGCATCCCTACAATAAAAGGGGATTTCATCTTTCTGGCAGACGCAGCAGTTATCAAAGGGAAAGATTTTATTTACGGAGTGGAGATGGATTCTATAAGCCGAAAGCTGGCCGATAGTGTTGCTTTTTTCAAAAGAGATGAATTCGATATGGTCCCCGTGACCGTGAAGGCAAAAATATTACAGAATCCCGGGCAACAAGGTTGGGAAGAGTTGGTGCAGATCAAGGAGATCCTGGAGATATCTGCAAGAATTCCAGACTCTGCAACTGCACCAAAAGTTAAAAAAGACATAGACAAACCCTGAGATTTCAGGAAATATAGAAATTATGCTTAAAATAAAGAATTTACACGCCAAAGTAGAAGGTCTTAAAATATTAAAAGGTATAGATCTCGAAATTAATGCGGGAGAAATACATGCTATTATGGGACCTAACGGTTCAGGAAAAAGTACGCTTTCTTCTGTTATCGCAGGGAAAGAAGAATATGAAGTGACCCGTGGAGAGATCATTTTTGAAGGGGAAGAACTTACCGAGTTTGATCCTGAAGAAAGGGCACATAAAGGTGTTTTTCTTTCTTTTCAATATCCCGTAGAAATCCCGGGAGTAACGGTAACCAACTTTATGCGTACCGTGATCAACGCGAACAGAAAGGCCAAAGGTCTTAAAGATATGCCCGCGAATGAGATGCTGAAGAAAATTCGTGAAAAATCTGAACTTTTAGAGATCGACCGCAAATTCCTGTCACGTTCACTTAACGAAGGATTTTCGGGAGGGGAAAAGAAAAGGAATGAGATCTTCCAAATGGCAATGCTAGAGCCAAAACTGGCTATTCTTGACGAAACAGATTCAGGTTTGGATATCGATGCGCTTCGCATCGTGGCCAATGGGGTCAATAAATTAAGAAGGCCAGATAATGCCACACTGGTGATCACTCACTACCAAAGACTTCTCGATTATATTATTCCTGACTTTGTGCACGTGATGCTTGACGGGAAGATCGTAAAATCTGGCGGAAAAGAACTGGCTTACGAGTTGGAAGAAAAAGGTTACGACTGGATCAAGGAAGAAGTAGGAGCGTAAGAACGCAGCAGAAAAACCTTTTAATTTTCCCTTTTTTGGGGAGTAAGAAAAAAGAACAATGGAGTTAAAAGATAAATTATTATCCTCATTTCTGGCTTTTGAAGAGAATGTGGACATGCATACAGATATCCACGAAATAAGAAGCCGGGCGATCAAGGATTTTGAGGAAATGGGATTTCCTACCAAAAAGCAGGAAGCCTGGAAATACACCTCGTTAAACAAGGTTTTGAAGCACGATTATACCGTGTTTCCAAAGAAAGAGGACACCATTGATTACCGGGATGTTGAGAAATATTTTATTGATGACATCGATACATATAAGATCGTGTTTATCGATGGGATCTATGCTTCTCATCTCTCGGCAACTACACATGAGAAGATCGATGCCTGTTTGATGTCTTCTGCATTGAACAGTTCGAAGTACAAGCCAATTATTGACAATTACTTCAATACAGTGGCACCAAAAGAAAGCCTTACCTCGCTTAATACAGCTTTTTCAAGGGAAGGTGCTTTTATCAATATTCCCAAGAACACCATGGCCGATAAGCCAATCCAGGTGATCAATTTTTCCACGGGAAATGAGTCGGCCCTTTTAGTACAGCCAAGAAACCTGATTGTTGTAGGAGAAAATTCGCATGTACAGATTATCGAGAGGCACCAAAGTCTTACAGATCATCCGGTCCTTACGAATTCTGTAACCGAGATCTATGCCGATAAACGTGCTATTGTGGATTATTACAAAATCCAAAATGACAATCACCAGGCTTCATTGATCGATAATACATTTATTGAACAGCACAGAGAAAGTAATTGTTCTGTTCATACCTTCTCTTTCGGGGGTAATCTTACCCGCAACAACCTGAACTTTTATCAAAAAGGTGAGCGCATAGATTCCACCCTTAAAGGAATAACAGTAATTGGAGAAAAACAACATGTAGACCACAATACACTAGTGCACCACATGGAGCCAAACTGTGAAAGTCATCAGGATTATAAAGGTGTTTTCGCAGAATCTTCAACAGGGGTTTTCAACGGAAAGATTATTGTGAACAAGGAGGCTCAAAAAACAAATGCTTTTCAAGCTAACAACAACATTCTGCTGGATGATAAGGCAACCATTAACTCAAAACCACAGCTGGAAATCTTTGCCGATGATGTGAAGTGTAGCCATGGATGTACCATTGGACAACTCGACGATGATTCCTTATTCTATCTTCGATCCCGTGGGGTTCCTTTAAAAGAAGCAAGAGCCTTATTAATGTACGCCTTTGCAAATAATGTATTAGAGAGTGTAAAAATTCCTGAACTTAAAACCAGGATCACAAAAATTATTGCTTTAAAACTTGGCGTAAATGTAGGCTATAGCCTCTAACGATATTAAACCCATTTTTAATGAAAGTTGCCTCTACCAGAACTAATTTTGATGTCGAAACTATCCGCAAGGATTTTCCCATTCTCTCACGCGAGGTGAATGGAAAACCTCTGGTATATTTCGATAACGCGGCAACCTCTCAAACTCCGCAGCAGGTAATAAACGCTATTGTAGACTACTACACGCGCTATAATGCCAATATCCACCGTGGAGTGCATACCCTCTCACAAGAAGCTACAGATGCTTATGAGCAGGCAAGGGTTAAAGTGCAAAAACATTTTAATGCCGCTCAATCTCATGAAATCATTTTTACTTCGGGAACAACCCATGCGATCAATCTTGTCGCTAGTGGATTTTCCTCGCTTCTAAAGGAAGGTGAGGAGATTATAGTTTCGGCCCTGGAACATCACAGCAATATAGTACCGTGGCAAATGCTCTGCGAAAGAACCGGAGCAAAGCTAAAGGTTATTCCTATGAATGACGATGGTACGCTCAACATGAAGGAGTATGAAAAACTTCTTTCAGAAAAAACAAAGCTGGTTTTTGTAAATCACGTATCCAATGCCTTAGGCACTATTAATCCTGTTGAGGAAATTATCGACAAAGCTCATGGTGTAGGCGCTGCTGTCCTATTGGATGGCGCCCAGGCGGCACCACATATAAAAGCAAATGTCCAGGAGTTGGATGTGGATTTTTATGTTGTCTCTGCTCACAAGATGTGTGGACCTACAGGGGTAGGTATGCTTTACGGAAAAGAAGAATGGTTAAAAAAACTTCCTCCCTACCAGGGAGGAGGTGAAATGATCGCGACCGTGACCTTTGAAAAGACAACCTACGCCGATCTTCCTCACAAGTTTGAAGCCGGCACACCCGACATCTGCGGCGGGATTGCTTTTGGAGCCGCTTTAGACTACATGAATTCCATAGGTTTTGAAAACATAGCTTCCTATGAACATGAATTACTGGAATATGCCACAGAGAAGCTTCAGGAAATAGAAGGCTTGAGAATTTATGGCACTTCCGCAGAAAAAACTGCAGTGATCTCTTTTAACATTTGCGATATTCATCCCTATGACATCGGGACCATTATAGATAAACTGGGAATAGCAGTAAGAACCGGCCACCACTGCGCCCAACCGGTTATGGATTATTATAAAATTCCGGGAACAGTAAGAGCTTCTTTTTCCTTTTACAATACTAAAGAAGAGATCGATATTTTTGTGGAGGCCGTAAAAAGGGCTAAAAATATGCTATCCTAATTTACGGGTTATGAAACAAATCCTGTTTTTAGTTTGCTCTCTGATTTTGTTTTCCTGTGCGAATACCGCAGATACGGTAACAGAAGAAATTTTGCTGGGAGAATACAGGGTGATAGAAATTGATGTCGAACAATCTCTTGAAAATGAAATAATTTTCGATTTTAGCCCTGTAGGTAACAGGGTATCAGGGAATACGGGATGTAATAGATTTTCAGCTAATTACAGTCAACAGGGAAACAACCTTGAGTTTTCTACCCCTATGAATACCAGAAAGTACTGCAAGGGAAAAATGGAAGTGGAGAAACAAATTCTTTCTTCTCTTGAAAAGGCTTCCAGGCTGGATCGCAATGGTAAGGAAATTGTGGTTTATTCCAGTAATAACATACCTTTAATGACCTTAATTAAAATTGAGCATAGTGAGTAATAATATCAAAGAAATACAGAACGAGATTGTTGATGAGTTCGAAATGTTTGACGACTGGATGCAGCGGTATGAACATATGATCGAACTTGGAAAGTCACTTCCGCTTATAGAAGAAAAGTACAAGACAGAAGAAAACCTGATAAAGGGTTGCCAGAGCAAAGTGTGGGTTCATGCTGAACTCGAAGGCGACCGATTAATTTTTACGGCCGATAGTGATGCAATAATAACCAAAGGAATTATTGCTATTCTTATCCGGGCATATTCAAATCAACATCCTAAAGACATCATAGATGCCGATACGGCGTTTATTGATGAAATAGGACTAAAAGAACACTTGTCACCAACCCGGGCCAATGGGCTGGTAAGCATGATTAAGCAGTTAAAAATGTATGCTGTTGCATATCAAACGCAATTGAATTAAAATGGAACACGCACAGAATTCAGAAGTTTTGGGAGAAAAAATCGTAACGGTTTTAAAAACCATTTACGATCCCGAAATCCCTGTTGACATATACGAACTTGGATTGATCTATGACGTTATGGTAAACGAGGACAACGAGATCAAGATCCTTATGACTCTTACAACTCCAAACTGCCCTGTAGCCGAATCGCTACCCATGGAAGTTGAGGAAAGGGTTAAATCCATGAATGAGGTAAAGGATTGTGAAGTAGAGATCACTTTTGATCCTCCATGGACCCAGGACCTTATGAGTGAAGAAGCCAAGCTCGAACTTGGAATGCTCTAATTAAACAGTAATTTTCTAACAACTTTTATGGCCGAAGAAATTGTAAACCGAATAGCCAACAGTAAACTTGTTACTATTGACCTGGAAGATTATTATCCTGTAGGCGAACGCGTGGTTTTCGACATAAAAGACTGGCTTTTGGAAGGTTTCGTTCTTAGGGAAAAGGATTTTAGAGCGACTGCTAAAGCTTACAACTGGTCCCGGTTTGAGGGAAAATATGTGGCTCTAACTTGCTCAAGTGACGCCATTATTCCCGGGTGGGCTTATATGCTGCTAAACACTTACTTGGCCCCTGTTGCCAAAAAAGTTGTGGTAGGCAATCTTGAAATGCTCGAAACCGTACTCTACACCGAAATTTTACAGGAACTTGACGTGACAAAATATGAGGGAGCACCGGTTATTATTAAAGGCTGTTCCAGGAGACCTGTTCCTCAAAATGCCTATCTTCAATTAATATCAAAACTTCAGCCGGTAGCCAGAAGCATTATGTACGGCGAAGCTTGTTCTTCTGTTCCACTTTATAAAAAATAAATATGAAGAGAGTTCTACTTTCAGTTTTCATTTTTATAGGATTTTTTGCCAATGCCCAGGAAAAAGGGGAGGCCGAAGAACAGAAGGAAGGATGGACTACAGAAGGGAATATTCAACTCCTGTTTAACCAGTCAGCTTTTAATAAAGAATGGGCCGGCGGAGGAACTTCCAGTCTTGCGGGAAATCTCACTTTTGATTACAGCTTCAATTACTTGATGGATGATATTACCTGGGATAACAAAGTCTGGGCAACCTACGGACTTACAAAGGTAAAGACCGATGAATTTATAAGGAAGACCAATGACAGGTTTGAAATAAATTCTATTGTGGGAAAACAGATCAAAGAAACCAATTGGTTCTATTCATTTTTCGCACATTTCCAATCGCAGTTTGACAGCGGTTATGTTTTTTCTGAAGACCCCGACACAGGAGAGATCACCCGCACCGAAACCTCCCATTTTTTCTCCCCGGCCTATTTAAAAGCAGGACCCGGTATTGGATGGCATAAAAGCGATGATCTGCATTTTAATATAGCACCTGCAACTTCGCGGTTCATATTTGTAGATGGTGATTTCACCAATGCCCCGGGATATGTGGATGGAAGTTATTACGGAGTTGATAAAGGAGAAACCATGCGGTTTGAATTTGGTGCCTCTTTAACGGGATATGGAAAATTCAAACTAATCGAAAACGTCATTTTGGAAAACACTCTTAGTCTTTACTCAAATTATCTCGATAAGCCGGGAAATATTGATCTCGACTATTTAATGAATCTCAATATGAGTATCAATAAATTCCTGTCGGCCAACCTTATTTTTCAGGCGATCTACGATGATAACACTATAGGAGCTTTCCAGATTAGAGAGGTTTTTGGAGCCGCGGTCACCTACAATTTTTAATTTCTTCAGGAACAAAAGCATATCGATCTCAGGAGCCAATTTTGGCTAATGTTTAAGACGGCTGTTTTAATCATGCCTGTACTTGTAGCGCATATTTATGTAACTTTGTTGGAATAGCCAATCTTTTATGTTAGAAAAAAACGATTTAGAATACGAAAAGGTAGTTTTAATCGGGATCGTCACCCGGGAGCAGAATGAAGAAAAGCTCGAAGAATATCTTGACGAACTGGAGTTTTTAACCTACACCGCAGGAGGAGAAGTAGTGAAACGCTACACCCAAAAAATGGAGCGTCCAGATCCTAAAACTTTTATTGGTTCTGGAAAGATGGAAGAAGTGCGGGCCTATGTCTCAGAACATGAAATAGGGACTGCAATTTTTGATGATGAACTCTCCCCTGCCCAACAGAAAAATATTGAAAAGATCCTCAACTGTAAGGTACTGGACAGGACCAATCTTATCCTGGATATCTTTGCCCAGCGTGCCACAACCAGTTATGCACGTACACAGGTAGAACTGGCTCAATACCAATATTTACTACCCCGTCTCGCCGGGATGTGGACCCACCTCGAGCGTCAACGTGGAGGTATTGGAATGAGAGGACCCGGGGAAACAGAGATAGAAACCGATAGACGTATTGTTCGTGATAAGATCGCTCTTTTAAAGAAAAAGCTTGAAACCATTGATAAGCAGATGGAAGTTCAACGTGGCAACCGTGGCCAGCTGGTAAGAGTAGCTTTGGTTGGATATACCAACGTTGGAAAATCTACTTTAATGAACGTGATAAGCAAGAGTAAAGTCTTTGCTGAAAATAAACTATTTGCGACTCTGGATACAACGGTGCGTAAAGTTGTGATAAGAAACCTGCCATTCCTGCTAACAGATACTGTAGGATTCATTAGGAAATTACCTACACAATTAGTCGAATCCTTTAAATCAACACTGGACGAAGTAAGGGAAGCAGATCTTTTGCTGCACGTAGTAGATATTTCGCATCCACAATTCGAGGATCATATTGCTTCTGTAAACCAGATCCTGGCTGAGATCAAAAGCGCCGAAAAACCTGTCCTTATGGTTTTCAATAAGATTGACGCTTATGAAGCCGAAAAGATCGAAGAGGACGACCTAATGACCGAAAAAACCAGCTCTCATAATACTTTAGCCGAATGGAAAAATACCTGGATGAACCGTCTGGGTGACAATGTTCTCTTCATTTCTGCCCTCAATAAGGAGAATTTGGAGGAATTCCGTAAGAAGTTATACGAAGCAGTTCGCGAGATACACATTACACGGTTCCCTTATAATAATTTTCTTTATCCCGAGTACGACACCTACACTGACGAAGAAGAATAATTTCTGAAAAATCAGTAATTTTGAGAAGCTAAATTACTGAATATGAAAAGCCTGATTCTTTTTTCAATGCTATTGTTTTTTGCAATGGCGACTGCACAGGACCTGGAGGGTTCGTGGCAACTCATGGAAATTAACGATCAACCTGTAAGTGATCGGGAGACAGTAAGAATTTATATGGATGGCTACTTTGCCCAGGGCGCCCGTGAAACCGAAACCAACAAATTCATAAGTGCTCTTGGAGGTGAATACACTATGGATGATTTCTACAAGGAGACCTACGACTTTGATACAGCAGACACAAATAACCTTGGGAAAACCCGCACTTTTGAGCCTGTTGAAATTCGTCAAAATATGCTTATTCTTACAGCCGAAGACGGCACAACTTCAACCTGGAAGCGCATTTCAAAAAAGAATAATGATCTTGCCGGAAACTGGGTGATCACAGGAAAACAAAGGAGCGGCGAATTGAGTCGCAGCACCCCCGGAGCTCGAAGAACCATAAAGATCCTGGGTGGCGAAAGATTTCAATGGGTGGCATTTAATTCCGATACCGGCGAATTCTTTGGAACCGGCGGTGGCACCTATAAAGCAGAGGACGGAAAATACATTGAGAACATAGAATTTTTCTCAAGAGACGACAGCCGCGTGGGAGCCAGTCTGGACTTTGAGTATGATATAAAAAACGGTGAATGGCATCACAGGGGAAAGAGTTCTAAAGGTGATCCTATCTATGAGATCTGGTCTCCTTATGCAGAGGCTTATAAGAAGTAAATTTTTAATAAGATTTGTGACTCCAAGAGCCAAGACAGATAAAGAACAGATGAGATATGCTTTATTATCAGTTATCACACCTGTGGCCGAAATCTTTTAAGAAATTTTCCAGACCTAAATGTGAAAACCAAAAATCAGGCAGGTTCACTTTTAGTCTTGGCTCTTGCATCTTGGCTCCACTTTCTTTTTTTATCCCATTGCCAGAACAGCTTTTTCAGCACATTTCTCTCCGTCAATAGCTGCTGAAACAATTCCGCCTGCATATCCTGCACCTTCCCCACAGGGATAAAGACCTTTGATCTGAACATGTTCCAGGGTTTCCCTATCTCTTGGGATTCTCACCGGGGAAGATGTTCTTGATTCGGTCGCATGCACAACAGCTTCATTGGTAAAATATCCCTTCATGCTTTTCCCAAACTCTATAAATCCCTTCTGAAGGCTTTCATATACGAATCCAGGCAATACTTCTCCCAGTTCAACTGAAGCGATCCCCGGTTTATAGGAAGTCTCGGGTAGAGAAGAAGATATCTTCCCGCTGCTGAAATCTACCAACCGTTGAGCGGGTGCTGTCTGGGTTTTTCCTCCGGCTATCCAAGCCTTTTTCTCCACTTCCTGCTGAAACTTAAGAGCTGCCAACGGAGAGTCTCCAAAAATGGCAAAATCTGAAGGTTTTATTTCCACCACAATCCCCGAGTTGGCAGTGGCCTGATCCCTTTTACTGGGGGACCAGCCATTAGTCACGATCTCTCCCGGGGAAGTCGCACAGGGCGCAATAATCCCGCCGGGGCACATGCAGAAGGAATAAACGCCCCTGCCCTTCACCTGTTTTACGATGCTGTATGAAGAGGGAGGTAAAAACTCTCCCCTATTTGCAGTGTGGTACTGAATTTGGTCGATCAAAGCCTGTGGATGTTCCACTCTTACTCCCAGAGCAAAAGGTTTGGCTTCAATAAAGATCTTTTTATTGTAAAGCAGGGTAAAAATATCCTTGGCAGAATGACCTGTGGCTAAAATGAGTTTTTTGGCAACTATTTTCCTGCCATCCATTAGTACAACTCCCGCAATCTCTTCATTTTGCAAAAGGATATCTGTAACACGGGAATTAAAAAGAACTTCTCCGCCGTGATCTATAATAGTTTTTGTGATATCCTGGATAATTGCAGGTAACTTATTAGTGCCGATATGCGGGTGCGCCTCCACCAGGATTTGATTTGTAGCACCAAAGGCAACCAGCAGCTCTAAAATGCGATTTACGTCTCCCCTTTTCTTGCTCCTGGTGTAAAGCTTACCATCAGAATAAGTGCCTGCACCACCCTCTCCAAAACAGTAATTGGAATCCTGATCTACAACGTGCTCAATATTTAACTTTTTGAGATCCCTGCGGCGGGCGCGAACATCCTTTCCCCTCTCGACCACAATTGGTTTCTTGCCCAGTTCAATACAGCGCAAAGCAGCAAAGAGTCCGGCAGGTCCTGCCCCGACTATTATAATCTCTTCGGCATTAGAAACATCTTTATATTCGGGAGTTGTGATCTTTTTTTCCTCAAAATCTTCCTGCAGGTATACCTGCACCTTCAGGTTCACCTTAATGTTTCTTTGCCGTGCATCAATACTTCTCTTTAAAACCTCCACATGGGTGATTTCATTAATGGGAAGCCCATACTGTTTGGCTACAAAGTGTTTTACGGCCTCGGTATTTCCGGCAGTTTCAGGAGATACCTGGAAAGAAAATTCTTGTTGCATGGATATTCATTAGCGGGTGCAAATATAAGACTTGGAAATCTAAACTTTGGGAAAGGAGGAAGAACTCCTCCAACAAATATTTCATCTACGGTGAAACGTTTGAGTACCTTCCTCGTCTTATACTCACGAATTAAAACATTGATCATGAACCAACAGGAACAAAATAAAAGAATAGTTGAAGCTTATGTAAACGCTTTTAACGCCGGAGAAATGGAAAAATTAGCTGCTCTGTTTTCACCGAAAGCCGAGATCCAGGGAGTTTTAGGAAAAGGGCTTATAGATAAGGTGATGCCCATTTGGAGACAACTCGTGGAGGGACTGGGGATGCAACTGAAGATCGAAGAGTTGTGTGCTGAAGGGGATATAGTTGCAGCAAGATACACCGAGACAGGAACTTTTAAAGGACCATTTATGGGAAATGAACCTACCGGGAAATCCTATGAGCTTGTTGCCATGGAATGGTTTACAATTAAGGATGATCTCATCATCCGCCGGTGGGGCGCAAGAGATGGAGCATCACAAGCGAGACAGCTGGGGCTTCCGCTGAAATAGATTTAACTGCTTCAGAAGAGCCGGGAAAGTCCTAAGCGGAAAATGCAATTTTACCATAAGATCTGCTTTAAAACTTGAAGATCGGGTACAATTTTCCTGTAGATTATAAGAAATTGGAAATAAATTTGCAAATTAGCAGCAGTAACATCCCATTAACAATCTTAGCGGTATGAAAAAATTTCAGTTATTAATAGTATTCCTGCTGGTGGGCTTCCAGAATCTTTCCGCCCAGGTCGTTGTTCAAAAAGGAGTTTCCGCTTCAAATTATTCCGAAGCGCCGGATGTGATACAGAAGGATTCAGTTCTCAGTATTCACGGCCACACCCGCACCGATCCTTACTTTTGGATGAGGCTTACAGATGAACAGAAAATAGCCGAAAGTCCCGATGAGCAAACTCAGAAGGTACTGGCCTATTTGAATGCTGAAAATACCTACACCGAAGAAGTAATGGGGGACACAGAGCATTTGCAGGAAAAATTGTTCAAAGAAATTGTTGGCCGCATAAAACAAACAGATGAGTCTGTACCTTATTTCAAGAATGGCTACTGGTATTATACCAGGTATGAAGAAGGTAAGGAATATCCAATCTACGCCCGCAAAAAGGGAAGTATGGATGCAAAGGAAGAGATCCTTATCAATGCCAATGAAAGAGCTAAAGGTCATGATTACTATGCAGTGAACGGCCTGGAGGTAAGTCCTGACAATAAAATTCTGGCTTTTGGAGAAGACACACTTAGCCGCCGGGTCTACCACATTCAATTCCTGAACCTGGAGACCGGGGAAATGTTGAATGACAAACTTGATAACACCACCGGTAGCGGCGCCTGGGCCAACGATAATAAAACATATTTCTATACAACCAAGAATAAGGTTTCCCTGCTTTCCGAAAAAATCCTAAGACACACCCTGGGAGAGGAAAATACTGAAGATGACCTGGTTTACGAAGAAAAAGATCCTTCTTTTTACATAGGGGTAGACAAATCAAAGTCTGATGAATATGTGATCATCAACACGCGCAGTACTCTTGCCAACGATCATTATATTCTTAAAGCCGATGATCCTAACGGGGAGTTTCAACAATTCACACCTCGTGAAGAAGACCTGGAATACAGTATTGAACATTACAAAGATAAATTCTACGTGGTGACAAATCTTGATGCAAAGAACTTCAGGCTCATGGAAACTCCCAAAGATAACACGGCTAAGGAAAACTGGGAGGAAGTAATTCCTCACCGCGAAAATGTTCTCCTGCAGGATATCGAGGTTTTTGAAAATTACCTGGTGGTCAATGAAAGGGGTAATGCTTTAACTCAAATTCGCGTAATTGATCAGGAATCAGGAGAAGAGCATTATCTTAAATTTGATGAGCCGGCATATGTAGCTTTCTTTTCTATCAATCCCGAGTTTGAGACCAACAAACTACGCTATATGTATTCCTCTTTTACCACGCCCCTTTCAACAGTAGAATACAATATGGAAACAAGAGAGAAGGATGTTTTAAAAGTAGAGGAAGTTGTGGGAGGCCATGATCCCGAAGATTATGTAACCGAGAGATTCTTTGCTGAAGCAAGGGATGGAGCTCATGTTCCTGTTACTATGGTCTACAAAAAAACCACCGAAAAGAGTGATTATACTCCGCTGTTATTGTATGCTTACGGTTCTTATGGCTCTTCTATGGATCCTTTCTTCAATTCCGCAATTTTAAGCCTGCTGGACCGCGGATTCATCTTTGCCACTGCGCATGTGCGCGGCGGTCAGGATATGGGCCGGGAATGGTACGAGGAAGGTAAAATGTTCAAGAAGAAAAATACTTTCACCGATTTTATTGACGTGGCCGAACATCTTATTGAAAATAACTACACTTCTCCCGAACATCTTTATGCCAAGGGCGGAAGTGCCGGTGGCCTTCTAATGGGAGCGGTAGTCAACATGGCTCCCGAAAAGTTTAATGGTGTTATAGCCGGTGTCCCATTTGTAGATGTAATCTCAACCATGATGGATGAAACCATTCCTCTCACCACCAACGAGTTTGATGAATGGGGAAATCCAAAGAACAAGAAAAGTTACGACTACATGCTATCCTACTCTCCCTACGACAATGTTGCTGAACAAGATTATCCTCACATGCTGGTTACGACGGGCTTATTCGATTCACAGGTACAGTATTGGGAACCTGCAAAATGGGTAGCCAAATTAAGGGATAAAAAGACAGATGACAACCTGCTTTTACTGGATACCAATATGGAAGCGGGTCACGGCGGTGCCTCCGGAAGATTTGAACGCTACAAAGAGACAGCTCTCGAATACGCTTTTCTGCTGAAGCTGGAAGGCATGGTAGAAGATTAATTTCTGAATAGTTTCTGCAGAATTAATCTGCAGAAACTATTACATCATCCAGTTCATAAACCCCATTGTAGTAGGTATGATCGCTACCGGTGTACCGGAAGGCTATATAACCTTTGCCTTCTATGCAGGAAAGGTCCACAAGGCCGGAGGAGATCCAATCGCCAAAGAAATCATTATTCTGCGCAATATAGGCGGCAGAAAGTATATTCCATTCTGCCTTTAAAAGATTTTCCTCCACTCCATCCCAGTCGGTCGAAATCAGTACTTCCATAAAACTGCCATTGGCTAAACTGGTAGAGGTTTTAAAGCTAAGTGCCTCCCCGTTATTAGAATCAAAATTTATCTTGGGAGTGATCAACCAGCTAAGACTGCGAACATCTCCAGAACCTGAAGGTCTCATCCTGGCCGATCGTCCCAGCGAAGCATTTGCTCCTTTTGCGGTATAGGCTTCCCATGGTCGGGAGCCCTCCTGGATAATATTCTTCCAGCCTTTGCCTTCAACCGGCTTGTTATTCCTTTGAGAGCTAAAGTCATCCTCGAATAAGATTTTATTCCCACTTTGAGAAGCCAGGCCACAGTCGACAACTTTTGGATCACATCTTAAATTTGTACTCAATTCGATATCTCCCGGATAGTTCACGTATATCGTATAGAACTCATCATAGAAGTCACGCGTTAAAATTCCACTCACATTTCCCGAACCCTTAGGAAGTTTCAAAGCTGCAAAGTCGGCATAAGTACTGGTGCTAAGGATAAAAGGAAAATCTCCCGTGCAGCTCTCCACCAGTCTTTCCCCGTCAAACTCATCATTCTCTTCGGCCGCATAGGTACCAGGTTTTTCAGGATTCGTTAAAAGCTTATTGAATTGAACATTGTTGATCATGACAAAAAGATTTTCCAGCCCGTCATTAAATTCTGAAGCCTGGATGATCTTTGGATTAATTTCAGCTACTTCAGAACTTCTGTAGATATGCCGTGACACATTCGACTGGGGAATATTCACTATTTGGTTACCTTCGGCCACCCCTAAGGCCGCCACCCCATTTACCTGGCCCACACTAAGACCTTTAAGGTTTATATGAATCTTTCTTCCGAAGTTGAAAAACTGGTAATAAGAAGTCATGTTGAGTTTTATATTTATTCCTGCGGTTGGATTGTGAGGTTTATCCTGCACTACCATTTCCTTATAAAAATTACCCGCCTCGTCGCTGGAAACTACATACGCCTCGAGAACAAGGTCCTTATCAAAAGTCACCAACCTTTCGGGATCTTGAAAATGTAAACCCAAAACCGCAGGAAGATCCATATTGGTTTCTACAGCAAGTTCAAAGTTTTCCCCGGGTGCTGCATGATCATCTTCGGGTGCACACGCAACCAAAATCAGGAGGCTCAGAAATGGTAAAATTCTTTTCATTTTTTCAGAATCTATAGTAAACATGGGCATAGTAGGTGGTACCGGGTCCAAACCAGTATTTTGATCCAAAAACAGGCTGCACTCTTTCCATATCGGCCTTAAGAAGGGCATAGTTGACATTTCGGGATTGCTCATAGCCACCGGTTTTATATGTAGAATCAAGTATATTGTTTAAGCTGCCAAAAAAACCTACGAATCTGTTCTTCAGCCTCCAGGATTTCCCGCCTACGATATTGACCAGCATATAGCTTTCAAATTCCTCCTGTCGCAAAAGGCTTTGGGCAATACTTTCATCATAGTGGACAAAAGGAAAGCCGTCCACATCAGATTTAAAGTTGCGGGTTCTGGGGAGGGGTGCCACATCAATGAATGTTTTTGAAAAGAAATTTGCAGAAGCTGAAATCCACCAGTAATCCGGGTCCCTGTATTCAAATCCTGCCTGGATTGCCTGCTGCGGACCACCGGAAAGCCGGTAATCTTTAAGAGCTGCCTTTCCCATGTGCCTAACCTCGGTAAAATCATCGGAGGTTAAATACACTTCAGGATCACTATTGAAGATATATTCTCCAACAGAGCCGGCAGTGCGCAGTTTCAACGTACTCGTTAACGGTATTTCAAGACCAAATTCAAGTCCAATATGCCTTTTATCCATTCCGGTCATTATTTCCTGGACAAAAGCATTTGTAACCTCTCTTCCAGATCCCGAGAGACCATCGGCATAATAAAAAGAAACCTCGGTTGCATCCTCAAAAGTGCCGTAAAAACCGGTAATTCTTCCGGTAAGAAAAGGTGCCCGTATAGTATACCCGGCATCGGCGGTGAAGATTTTTTCATTTTCCAGACCAAAAACAATATCATTATTTTGCCGTGCATTCGAAAAGCTGTTGCGAAGCGAAGGTGGCTTGGTAAAACCGGTCAAATTGGTTGTGAGATAATGTCTGCCGGTGATCTTATAGGTAAATCCCGCCTTTGCACCATAATTCCCAAAGTTGACCGGGTCGCTTTCACCCAGAGAATTATCGGGAAAATTTCCGTTTTGAAAGTAGCCGGTTCGCTGGTATGAAATGGCAGAACCCTGGCCAGCGAAATAAGCTTCTATTCTTTTAAATCTGAATTCTGCCTGGAGGAATCCTCCCCCGCTTGTAGCATTAATTCCATAATGGTATTTAAAAATGTCATTTTCGGCTACTAAATTATTTTGGTTTTGAAGGTCATTTTGAGCCTGAGTACCTTCTGAAAAAGAATCCACATCAAGAAAAGAGGCAGCTCCAAAAAGATCAAGAACCGATGCGAAATTTTCACTTCTAAGCTGCCGAAAATTCAGAGCTCCCGAAACTACCGCATGGGAAGATACGGTATACCGGAAATTGGATCCCGCAGTAAGTTGTCTGTCATCTGTCCTGTCCTCATACAATGCATAAATAGCGTTGCCACCTAAAGTTGCAGCTACTTCATTAGCCCGGTACAGCTCCTCCCAGTTCAATTGGCCATTGTCGCGAAAATCCTGCTCGGCCAGGTAAGCTCCCCTAAAATCAGGACTGTTTTCAGATCTTAGGTAGTAGGATGGCAGGTTCTGGTAATATGCAGGATCTGGATTACTGCCGCCGCCCATGAAAATAGTTTGAGAATCTGCCTCATACAAGCGGCTACCTCCATAATCAATCCTGCTATTCCCTGTCTTCCCAAAATGATAAGCTACACTGGAACTAATTTCTAAATCTTTGGAAGGTTTCCAATAATAGTTGAGCATTAGAACCGGCTCTTCCACAACCTTTATCCTTGAGTTTCTAATTTCCCCGTTCTGCCAGCCCCAATATGAATTATACCTGTGGCCCTTTAATTCATATACCTCCTGAGTATTGGGGGAATTCTTCCCCCTTTCATTTGGCGTGTAGAACCCGGTAAAATTAAGGCTGTGTGAATCATCAAACTTTTTTTCGACTGAAGCGAAAAAAGAATTGGCATCATAACTACTTCCTTCCATATAACTTTGTTTGGCATACCTTCTTGACAGCGACAAAGAATAAGCCCAGCCTGAAGGGAGTAACCCACTGTGATAGCTTCCCATTGACCTTCCCGAATAAGACCTGTTTGCCATAGCATAGGAAAATTTGCCTCCGTTTTGATATTGAGAGGCTCTCATAATGATATTAGTTGTACCTGCGGGACCGCCGAAGGAAACGTCTGAAGGCGTGGTGCTATTTGAAAATTCCTGGTTTCTCTGTACATCATTTAAACCTCCCCAGTTGCTCCATAAAGGCCTTCCATTGAAGATCTTATTCATTTCCAAACCGTTTATAAGTACTTTTCCATATTCACTGTCGTAGCCACGCGGTCTAAAAAAGGTGGGACTAAAATCAAAGGCTGCAGCATTTAGAAATACATCTTTGGAAGCCTGTAAGAGGCCCGAAATATTTGCAAAACCTCCATCTTCATCCAGTTCATGATCGGCCAGTGAAATAATTTCAGTTTGTCGCTGCATTTCGGGAAGGTTAAGTTGCAGCACAATTTCACCCAGATCAATGTCTTTAGAAAAAATCTTAATCGGAAAATGTTTATCCAAAAAGCCATTTTTGGAGAGAGTAAGGATCTGCTCTCCCTGCGGAAGGGATTCAGAAAAGATAAAGATTCCATCAGGATCTGTAAATTTTTCCAGAGTAGTATTAGAAAGCCGGACAGAAACACCATATACAGGTTTTCCTGACACCTTATCAATCACAACACCTGAAAGGCTCTGGCTAAAAGCAGCAGAAACCGAAAATAAGATTAAAGGAAATAAAATCCTCCCAAAAGAAAATATTTTCATAATTCATTACAAGGGAGGCAATTAGGGCGCAATAATACATTTATTATTTTATCTTTAGACCCCCCTCTTAAAATATTTAACAAATTAAAATTCACGTGTTTAGGATAATCGTTAGTTTTCTAATTGTGCTCCTGTATTCGAGCATCTTTTTTCCCGCTCCCGCACAGGAGAAGAAAGATTACAGGGTGGTGAGTGTTGCTTTTTACAATGTTGAGAACCTGTTCGATATTCATGATGACCCATTAATTTTTGATGAGGAATTCACTCCCACCGGAAAAAACAGATGGACACAAGAATTATATCTTAAAAAACTGGAAAATCTTTCTATGGTTTTAACCAGTATAGGTAAACCCAAAATAGAAACCCCTCCTGCACTTTTAGGCCTTTGTGAGATAGAGAACCTCCAGGTGCTTGAAGATCTCATTAAAACGCCTCTTTTAGCACCTTATGACTACCAGATTATTCACTTTGATTCCCCAGATGAAAGAGGAATAGACGTAGCCCTTTTGTATAGGCCGGAGGTATTTGTGGTGCAGAACACTGCTACCCATTCTCTTTTGCTTTACGACCGGGAGAATACTTCCAAAAGAGACTACACCAGGGATCAATTGGTAGTAAGTGGATTTTTAGAGGGAGAGGAAATGCACATTATAGTAAATCACTGGCCCTCCCGCAGTGGCGGTGAAAAATCCAGTAGCTACAAAAGAGAAAATGCAGCTAAGCTGAATAGAAAAATTATTGATTCGTTACAGAGAAAAAATCCCTATGCCCGGATTATTAATATGGGAGATTTTAATGACGATCCCAGTAATATTAGCCTTCAAAAAGTTCTTGGAGCAAAAGGCAAAAAAGAACAGGTCGGATTTCGAGCGCTTTACAACCCTTTCACAGTAATTGCTTCAAAGGGTACGGGAACCTCGGCTTACCGCGACCAGTGGAATTTATTTGATCAAATCCTGGTATCAAAACCTTTAATAGAAAAAGACCCTTCAAAATTTACATTTTTCAGGGCCTTTATATTTAATCCACCATTCCTGCTTACCTCTACAGGAGCTTATAAGAATTATCCTTTCCGCAGTTTTGGTAGTTCAGGTTTTACAGATGGTTTTAGTGATCATTTTCCGGTTTATATTCTTCTTACCAAAGAATTAGATTAGAACCAGGCCGACCATGGAATTCTCGAAAGAACAAATACAAGAGCCAATCCATAAAATATCCCAAGGGTTTTAAACTTAGATGTTGAAAGGCGCTTGTTCTTATGTTTGGAATAACCTATAGTTATCAATATTATCGCGATAATCATCATAAGAGGATGTTCCACCAGGTAAAGGCGCAAGGTTGAATCCCCCATGACTTCTCCCATTCCCACCTGCCCAAAAGCTTTAAAATAAGGGGAAACGAAATACAGGACCAGGCCAATTAACAATTGAATATGTGATACGATCAATCCAAACAACGCCAGGCGAAAATCTGTCGCCCCATATTCCTTCTTTGAGGTAATACCGATGATGAAATTTACTGTTGCAATAATTAGGACCAGGAGGACCAGGTATGCCCACCAGGAGTGGATAAAAGAAACGGTTTCGTACATAATAATTGGTTTTGGGTAAAGATAGGTTTTTTGCATAAAAAACCCGCCTCCCGGGAAAGGAGACGGGTTACATATATTTAAAGAATTAATCCCACAGATTTTCTGCCTTGGGGCCACCCCAGATTAAGGTAGCGAAGTATGGATTATCAATGAAAGGGTTTCGGTTACCCTGTGCTCCCTCTATGATTTCCTGCCGCTGAATTTCAAAAGCAGATACTGGATCTTCAGCGTTCCATTCCAGGAACATTTCAAGAGTTCCAACATCAGAAAAAGGCTCCCCATACTTAAGATGGACATACATTACCATGCGAGCAACATCACCCTTCCATTCGTCACCTGGATACCAGCTGTTCTCATTTACCAGTTTTGCTTCCCCACTTCCATCTGTAAAGGGGTAGTTGGACCGGGTTTCATTAATTTCTATATCCGATGCTCTCATGTGGTGCATATCGTTCTTTGCTTCTGATGAAGCCAATTTAGACTGTGGGTATATATGCTCGGTATTAAAAGTCTCTCCTTCACTAACATCTCCTTCCTGATATTCTGTCCAATGTCTCAAATCCCCGGTATACATCAATACAACGTATTCAGGATCTGAAAAACTTGCATCTGCATCATAAAGGTAGTCGTGACGCATGTAGTATTCAAGTTTATTCACATGTTTGTCCTCTGTGAGTTCAGCAAGTTCTGTTTTTAAAAGAACCGGATCCTGAGATAGAGTAGCTCCGGAGTAATAATCCTGCAGTTCCGCCGGAATATTTAGTGCAATCGGCTGAACAATCAGTACCCGAACAGTTGCCGTAGAACAGGTTGCAGTTTCATCATCATCACAAATTGTGTAAGTAAAACGGTCCTCTCCTTCCAAACTTGTTGTTGTACCATAGGTAATTGTACCGTCATCATTAAGAACTACAGATCCCTTACTGCCGGTAGCATCAATAGAAGTAAGAACTGCGTCATCGATCAAATCATCATTGTCCAGGAGATTAGAGAATACAACTCCTGTAGCTCCCACTTCCACTACTACCTCGTCATTTTTTGCTACAGGCGACCCTTCATCTATCACCATTACTGTAATAGTTGCAGTAGAACAGGTAGGCTCTTCATCATCATCACAAAGGTTGTACGTAAAGCTATCTTCTCCAACAAAACCATCTTCCGGGGTGTACAGGATATCTCCGTCACTCTCCAGGACAACTGTTCCACTGGTCCCTTCAACTCCTATAGAAGTAACCTCAGCATTATCTGCCAAATCATCGTTCGAGAGGTGATTAATAATCTTAAGTATCTTTTCTTCCTGCGTCTCATAAGTATCGTCTACCGCTGTAGGAGATGAAGCGGTAATTGTAATATTCACCGTAGCTGTAGAACAGTTTTTCGTAGCAGCATTATCGCAAATAGTATATTCAAAGGAATCTTCTCCCATAAAGTCCTGAGGCGGAGTATAGGTATAAGACCCATCATTGTTTGCTGTCACTTCACCTCCAGCTTCTGTTTCGTTGTCAATCTCGGTAATACGTGCATATTCAAAGACCGTATCATTATCCATTAGTCCACTGATCTTTACAGAAGTATTCTCGGCGGTGGAAAACTCATCATCAACTGCAACAGGTAATTCTTCCACAGGTGGTTCAACAGGCGGGGTAACTCCCCCACCACTATCATCTTCTGTACTGCAACCCAATACCAATAGCAAAGAAGACAAAAACAGTAATTTCTTCAATTCTTTCATTCCCTTAAGTTTGATTTTAGCCAAAGATGGCTTATTAATAAATACAAAAACCTCTTATACAAGATAAGAGGTTTTTGTGTTACATCATTCTATTACTATTTTACACGAACCCACTCCCCATCTGTTTTGATAAGGTGTAGTTGCTCTGTAGTATTTGTACCATTGTAGATATCAAATACCAGTAAATATTTTTGACCTTCATCTGCATTAGGCGCTACTTTTCCACTTAGAAGTAGATCCATTGCTTCAAGAAGCATAGCATCTGTCCACTGGTTTGAATTACCTTTTCTTCTGTCAAAGTTCTTATAGTAACCGGCACTATCTGCAGGACCAGGATACGTATCTATAAGTTGAGACTCTATATATTCATAATCTGAATCGGTAAGAACATGAACTATGGTATTATCAACTACCCATCCTGTGTCTTCATAACCAAACTGAAGAGTATAAGGAATTACTGTTGGAATAAATTCCCATTCTCTGTCATCCTCATTATAAACAAAACTTGCATAACGGGTAACAAGACCTCCTGAATACATTTTATATTCCACAGAGACAAAATCTCCATCCTGTGCATAAGGGAAACGTGGCTCTAACCATCTTCCAATATAAAAACCTGCTGTCGCTTCGTTCCCGAAGTTTCCATACTGCTGTTCAAATTCACTCTGATAGATACCATCAGGAAGGATAATTGGCATATGCCAGCTATTATCACCGAATCCAAACACCTGAGTTTCCATTACAGTTGAAACCTCCGGCTCGTAGGCTACATACTCGCCATCTTCCAGGATGAAAGAAGACATAACCTCTTCAGTTGAACCACCGGGAAATATCGTATAAGTTACATCATAATGCGCACCTTCGGTAGCATCTGGAAATTCATCCATAAGAACGATATTCATGGCTTCAAGAATCATTTCTTCACTCCAGAAGTTATCACTGGTTGATCTTACATCAAAACTCTTGAAGTATGCAGCATTGTCTGAAGGACCTGGATAAGCTTCAGCTAGTTCCACACCTAAAAGTTCATAATTGCTGTCTTCAAATTCAAATGGCATTCCGGCTGCACCAACAGTTACATAACTAGAACCATTGTACTTAATATTCATGCTCTCTTCTCCCGGGCTACCATCATATATCTTATAAGAAACCTCATAAGTCTGTCCTTCAATACCAGTGAAATTCTCCTCCATAACAACGTTGAGAGCTTCAAGGATCATGTCATTATTCCAATATGCGTCTCTATCTTCTCTTCTTTCAAAGTTTCCGTACTGGCCCGCACTTCCGGCAGGTTCGGGATAAATAGCTTCAAATTCGTCCTCTATAAGATCAAAATCATCACCTGTTAAAGTATAAGACTGCTCAACGGCTACTGTTCTATATGTTAATTCTACATAATCATTAAGTGTTGCCTGTTGAAATTGGTATTCAAGAAAGTCCTTAATCTCTGAAGTTTTTACAAAATAATTTCTTCCAAGATCTAAAGCTTCATAGCCCTCCTGAGATACTGTATACTCTTCAATTACAATAGGTGCATTGAGATCAAATGTCACCTGAGCCAGAGAACCTTCTTCCCAGAAAGGAAACTTTTCAGCAAGTACTTTAGGTATTAAGGCACCGGCATCTTCTAAATTATCAAAAACCCCATCCTCTACACCCAGTGTATCATAATTTGCCTCTGTAAGGGTATATTCTTCTATCCCTATAATAGGTGTATTGGCAATTGTATCATCCACATCATCGTGGAGGTCTTCCATAGGCTCACAGCTCGTAAGAGCAAGGCCAAGGAACATCATTAGTAAATAGATCGAATTTTTCATTATCAATTTTTTTAGAAATTAATTTTTGCTCCAATATTGAAAGTTCTTCCAAAACCATAGAAAACCCCTTCATCGATTCCTCCACGGGCAATAGAAATGTAATCTGTGTCCAATACGTTATTAACGTTACCCATTATCATGGCCTCAAGATTTCCAAGGTCAAATTTATGTGTCAAGCCCATGTCCACAAGACCATATGCAGGTAGCTCCCATGATTGGCCTAATTCTCTTGTACTTCTGGTTTCAGGCTCAAATTCAGCGTAAAGATCGTCAAAATAATTCCAATTTACACGAACACTAGTACCTTCAAACACCTCATAATCAGCTCCTGCAGCAAAAGTAGTTTGTGCAGATCCACCTACCTTAAGATCGGCCACGTATAAATTGATTGTTCTTACAATTTCCTGCTCTTCATTATAAATATCAACACCAGTAATGTCATTCTTCCAGGTCCAGTCTCCTAAAGAAGCCATTCCCGTAAGGATTAGACCTTCTATTGGACGATAATTTAATTCCAGCTCCACACCCTGGTGTAATGCATTTAACCCAAGAATATTTGCTGAAGCTGTTGTACCATCGGGCTGTTGGAATCTCTGTACGAAAGTTTTATCATTCCACTCTGTTCGGTAAACGTTGAGGTCTACTCTAAGGTTTGAAGTTCTGTAGCCGTATCCTAATTCCGCACTAAAGATCTTCTGGTTTTTAGCATCTTCGTTGATGTCATTCTTAAAGTTCAGAAAAACAGCATTAGAAAAAGGTGCTTTTTCGAAATAACCAATGTTAGCGAAAATATTGTTACGATCATCAAGATTATAGTTTGCACCACCCTTTGCACTGTATCCCAGGAAGTGTTGGAAATCTGTTTCTCTTGCTGGATTTATTGCAAGGTAGTTAAAGAAGTCTTCTCTCTTATAAGAAGTGTTTGAACCGGCAATAGTAACAAAAGCCGATAATGCATCCTTAGAATACTCAGCTTGTGCAAAAAGACCTTCCCAAAGAACAGTTCCTATATCATGATAATCAATAATATCACCTACTTGTGCAGCATGAAGAGGATTATTCTTGTTAGCATCATCAATTACATAACGTCCTCCTAAAAGATCTGTAACTTCAGTGAAGTGTTCTCCCTCATAATATCTAAAATCCACTCCTCCTGTAAACTCAACGTTTTCAAGAACCTCAGCAGAAAAAGTAGAAAGAACTCCGTACCATTCGTGGTTGTTTCTGGAAGCTCTTAAGTAGGTTTCTGAACCGTAAGCACCAAGTGCAATATTCTCCTCAACAATAAGGTCAAGGTTTACAGGCTGTAGGTAACCAAATCTATATGGGGAAGGATCGTTTACATCTCCAATACCAAATTTATTTACACCACCATATCCACCTCCTCCTCCGGAACCGAAAGAAGCGTAAACTGAAGTTGAAAGTTGTGCGTTATCTGATATATCCCAGTAGTGATTTAAAGACATTTGAGGTTTGTGGTAGAAGTTATCCTCAATATGAGTAACCTGTCCATTCATATAACCCCAATCTGAGTTAAAACGGGTCCCGCTTTCACTTCTTCTGTACACTTCGATTGGAAGTGCATTTTGACGCTGGCCGTGCTGTTGTTGTGCCCCGAATGCAGTGAATGACAACTCGTGGTCCTCACCTAATTCTTTGGCAATATTGAGAAAATAAGAGAAACCGCTGAATTCAGTTCCATCTACATAACCATCACCAACAGTTCTCGCACCAGAAACAGTTGCAGCCCATCCATTATCCATTTTACCGGTTGAAACTGTGGCAGCCACTTTTTGGTATCCGTCATTACCTAAAGAGTAAAAGGCACTTCCACCTTCTTCAGCATCTGTGGTTTTTGTAACAATGTTGATTGTACCCCCAATAGAAGGAACAGCCACTTTAGATGCACCAAGACCACGCTGTACCTGCATAAACCTTGTTACGTCTGAAAGACCAGCCCAGTTACTCCAGTATACACGACCATTTTCCATGTCGTTAACAGGAATACCATTAATAAGCACTGCAATATTTTCAGACTCAAAACCTCTTAAGCGAATTTCTGAATCTCCAAAACCTCCACCACCTTTAGTCGCATAAACACCTGGCGTAGATTTAAGAATTTCAGGGAATTCCTGGTTTCCAAGTCTTGTCTCGATAGCTTCTGCCTTGATGGTTGAAACGGCCACAGGAGTTTTCCTGTCAATAGCAATAGAGTAAGTTGTAATGATCACTTCTTCCAGTGCGTCTGCATCTGGAGAAAGAAGTATTCTTCCTAGATCAACAGTTTGACCATTTTTAACCGAAAATGGCACGCGTTTTGGTTCAAAACCTACATAGGTTACTTCAATAAATCCTGAAGTTAGATCGGTTTCGACGCTAAACTTTCCGCCGAAATCGGTCATTCCCCCAACGGCGGTGCCTACTACCAGAACATTGGCACCCGGTAGCGGTGCATCCATGTCAGAATCGATTACCGTACCGGTAACGATCCCTTGTGCAAAAATTGTAGCCGACGTCAAAAAGAACGCTAATGCTAAAAATTTCCTCATTGTGTAATTTGTTAGTTTGTGTTTAAAAAGTTGATGCAAAAGAACAACTTTCTTTAAAAATATCCTTTAACTTAAGGTTAAGAGTTTTTCACAATTGCCTTGACATACCCTACATGGCCTAAAACAAAATAACCCCCTGAAACACAGGAGGTTATTTTAAAAAGTTAATAAAAGCTAAATACCTGTTACTGTTGCAGATAAAACTTTAACAGATTTTCGGTTGAAGAATCATGGGAACCGACGTCATTTTTCTCGATTTCGGTGAGAATTTTGGTCGCAAGTTCCTTCCCTAATTCCACTCCCCATTGATCATAACTATATATGTTCCAGATGATACCCTGTACAAATATCTGGTGTTCGTACAAAGCCACTAATTTCCCAAGACTTTCGGGAGAAAGCTGGTCGATAAGAAGAGTTGTGGTTGGATTATTCCCTTTAAAAACCTTAAAAGGCAACAATTTATTAACCTGTTCTTCAGAAAGGTTTTTTGCTTCAAGTTCCTTTCTTACCTCTTCGGAAGTCTTTCCCTGAAGTAAAGCTTCGGTTTGAGCGAAAAAGTTTGCCATCAATTTATCGTGATGTTCTTTCTCTTTATGCAAGGATTTCCTGAAACCAATAAAATCGGCCGGAATAAGTTTTGTCCCCTGATGGATCAACTGGAAAAAGGCATGTTGCGAATTAGTTCCCGGCTCTCCCCAAACAACATTTCCGGTCTGGTAGCTAACCTCGTTCCCATCGCGATCCACTCCTTTCCCGTTACTCTCCATAATTGCCTGTTGTAAATATGCAGGAAAACGGTGTAAGTACTGAGTGTAAGGAATTACCGCCTGAGTTTCGGCTTCAAAAAAGTTATTATACCAAATGGTCAAAAGTGCCAGTTGCACGGGAATATTTTCTTTAAAAGGAGTTCCCTTAAAATGTTCATCCATTTTGCGGGCCCCTTCAAGAAGCGAGTTAAAATTGTCATAGCCTATAGACAGACTTATAGAAAGACCTACTGCGCTCCAAAGGGAGAAACGACCTCCAACCCAATCCCACATAGGGAAAATATTATCGCTTTCAATTCCAAACTCTTCTACCGCCTTAACATTACTGGAAACAGCAACAAAATGTTTGGCCACAGCATCGGCCGGAGCCTTTTTAGTGAACCATTTTCTTATGGTTGTAGAATTCGCCAGGGTTTCCTGGGTAGAAAAAGATTTGGAAACAATAACAAAAAGTGTAGTCTCGGGATTTAGATCTTTAATTACTTCCTGTACGTGATCCCCGTCAACATTGGAAACAAAATGCACCTTTAGGTGGTTTTTGTAGTATTCCAGAGCTTCGGTAACCATTACCGGCCCAAGATCTGATCCTCCTATTCCAATATTGACAACATCTGTAAAAGCCTCTCCGCTATATCCTTTTTTTGCTCCTGAAATGACCGAGTAACAAAAGCTTTTAATTTTATTTTTAACTTCAAAAACTTCGGGCATTACATTTTCCCCGTCCACTTTGACTTCGGTATCCTCCTTACTTCTTAAAGCGGTATGTAAAACAGATCGTCCTTCGGTCCTGTTGATTTCTTCCCCTTCAAAAAGGGCATTTGTAGCCTGCTTTAATCCGGCTTCTTCAGCAAGAGCGGTAAGAAGATCACGGGTTTCTTCAGTGATTAAATTTTTGCTGTAATCTACGTAAAGATCTTCCCATTGTAATGTGAAAGCATCGGCCCTGTTCTGGTCCTTTTGAAAAGCTTCTTTTAGGTCAAGACCTTTTATTTCGGAATAATGAGCCTGCAGTTTCTTCCAGGCTTGAGTTTTGGTTGGATTAACGTTATTCATTTTAAATTGATTCTTTAAATTGGATTCGCCCCAGTTCATCTTTAAGAGGTTCTATTGCAGCGAAATAGGATGGGATGTATTTATCTTCTATAGGCTCGGCTGCCGGTAAGTTTTGCCTAAAAGGATCTACCTGCGCGCCATTTTTCCAAAAGCGGTAACAAACATGTGGCCCGGTAGCCAATCCCGTGCTACCTACATAACCAATTATATCTCCCTGTTTTACCCTTTGTCCCTGCTTCACTGCCCTTTTTGACATGTGAAGGTATTGTGTGGTGTACGTGCCGTTGTGTTTGATCTTCACGTAATTCCCATTACCGGCAGTATAAGAAGAGGCTATGACCACCCCATTGGCAGTGCTCCAAATAGGTGTACCATGAGGAGCTGCGTAATCTGTACCCTTATGAGCCTTCCATCTTTGTTGCACAGGATGGAACCTCCTGGGACTGTAACGGGAAGAAATACGGGTAAAATTAAGCGGGGCCTTTAAGAAGAAACTCTGCAATGGCCTTGCTTTTTCATCGTAATAATCACGCTCGCCCGAAAGAGAATCCACCATAAAATTAAAGGCATAATATGGTTTTTCCTCATGATAGAAGACAGACGCTTCTATGCTCTCAATCCCGGCATAAATACTATCATTAATATAACGTTCATTATAAACCAGTTTAAACCGATCTCCTTTTTGCAACCTGAAAAAGTCAATACTCCATTGGTAAATATTACTCATTTCATGGGCAATGAGATAACTTAAACCTTCATCCTGAATAGCTTCGGTAAGGCTGGAATTAATAACTCCTGCTACTGTTCTCTTAGTAATAGTCACCGGCTTCTTAGCAGTGTAAACTGAAGTACTGTCTGAAAGATCAACTACCGTATAGTTTATCACATCATTCTCGTAAATAAAAACCCTGGGAGTTTTAGAAGAGTCCTTTTCCTTAAGAATGGTGTAAGGCTTCCCAAGAATAATCTTACGAGGATTAAAAGTGTCCTTTACCTTATTAACGATCTCAAAGATCCTGTTGGGATCAACACCATGAGTGCCAAGAATAAGCCCAAAACTATCCCCAGACCTAATGGTATCTCTTACCACCTCATAATCATTTAATACAAAACCAAATTCCTGGATTACAGGCGCTGGTTTTACTTTGACCGTGTTATCGGCTATTTCAGGTTTTTCACTACTTTCATTACAAGCAGTAAAAACCATCATCAACATTAGCAGGTAACTAAGCTTTTTCACTATTTCAAATTTTTATTGTGTTATCATTTCTTCTACCCATTGTTTGCCCCACTCCTCTTTTTCCTCTTCACTCCAAAGTTCAGGAAAAAATGAAATTCTTTGAAAACTTGGCGGCAAAAACTCCTTCCAGTTTGTACCTCCCGTAGCCTTAACAGCATTTTTCTTCACCATAAGGTAGCGTTGAGCTGCTCCTATATGAACCAGGAGCCAGTTTACATTCACTGCAACGTCCAGGTTACGCAACGCCTCAATAAGTTTTTTATTGTTTCTCTCTTCTTCTGGAAGAGCTTTATAAAGCTCAAAAAGGGTTTTCCCCTCAAGATTTTGTGCCAGCCGTAAAAAGACCTCATCATACTTCTCTTCGAATTGCCTTAGAGTCAAAGTCTTCTCTCCAGTATCTGAACTTATGCCACCTCTCTTCCAGTAAATATTTTGATAAACCTCATCCAGGTTCAAATTGCTTCGCAAGCTTTCCCGATCTGCATGATTTACGAGATTGTACAGCGGTGTTGCATGGATTTCAATCATCCTGAACTGGGCAGACTGGAAACCGCTGGCAGGTAAAAGAGCCATTCTAAATTTAAGAAACTGCTCCCGCTCCATCCCTCTTATCATTACATCAAACGAATTTGTTTGAATCCTGAAATACCTGATGATGCGATTTAGCTTTTCTGTAAGGAAATCGGCAGACAGGTCTTTGGCTTCGACAAGCTGTTTTAGCTCATGAAGCACGAGCTTAAAGTAAAGTTCTGTGATTTGATGGTAACCAATAAATATTTCCTCATCGGGGAAATGAGTTTTAGGCTTTTGCAGACTCAGGAGAGTATCAAGTTCCATATAGTCCCAGTAAGTGAGGTATTTGTCGTATAAAAGACCGTCAAGATACGAGCCGAGGTCCTGGCCAGAGTTTCGGAATTTTTCTTCCAGCTGCCTCACCTTTTCGGCTATCTCGGGCTGTATACCACTCATATTATTTCATTATTATATTCAAAGGATACTTTAAACCTTTAAAAGCATCAATATCTGCATCAAGAGAACCCACGGCAAGATCGGCTTTGATTTTTAAAGGAATACGGTTTTTATCATCACTCACCCAAATTGTAAGGCTTTCTTTCTTTTTAAACACTCTGCCGGCGAGCACGTAGGGTTGAAATTTTAATGCCGCAATATTACCCATTTTTGTTTTGACGACCTCTCTCCCCAGAAACTTTAACTTAAAATCATGGCTCTCGTCATCGATAAACATTTTGATATTAAACATCTCCCCCTGATCGAGTGCGTTTACGTCCAGATTGTTTCGCAGGTAGTAAAAAGAAGAAAGCATATCGTGCACATTATCGGGCACCGAATAGGTCTCTCTTCTATTGTGCTTACGATTAAAAACATGAGCATTATTACTGTCATGGTCAAAATCTATAAGAAGATCTTTAGTGTGACCTCCTTCATCTATTTGCCTGATAAATCTTAACGGAGCTCCATTTTTCTTATCCATAAAGGTTTCGTAATTGTCGTCCACCTTAAAGAACAAGTGCAGCAGCCCGGTGGATTTCCCCTTTCCCACAACATGATAAACAGGTTGATTCCTAAGGGTGGTTTCCTTTACTTCGAGGGTAGCAAAACTCGCGTTGAAAACCCCGTAATGAATTCGGAACCTAAACCATTCCCCTGCCTCATAAGCCTGATGGGATTGGGCAGAAACATTTAGAGCAATAAGAGAAATTATAATCGCGGCAATTTTCTTCATTTATAAGGTTTTTTTAGTCTATCGTAGATACAATTACAATTTCTATTCCAAATGTATCAAAACAAAAAACCCCGTCAAATGAATGACGGGGTTTTTAATCTTATTAACCAACTAAAACTTAAATTATGAAAAAAAAGTAATTTTTTTTCCCAATCCTGGTAACCACTCCAAAATTGCGGTGCAAAAGTCTTACTTAAGCAGTTGTTAGACAACTAAAATTTCAACTTTAACGCATCTTCTTTTAAAATGATATTTTTTTAAGCTTTAATCGGCTTTTTAAATGACACCTATATTAAATTATAATGTTCCCCGTAAATTTTGTTCTCTTTCTATAGCTTCAAAAAGGGCTTTAAAGTTTCCTTTCCCAAAAGATTGTGCTCCTTTTCTCTGTATGATTTCAAAAAACATGGTTGGCCTGTCAAGAACCGGCTTTGTAAAGATCTGCAACAGGTAACCTTCGTCATCTCTATCGATCAACACTCCCAATTTCTTAAGCGGCTCCAAATCTTCATCAATTTCTCCAACGCGATCAAGCACATCGTCGTAGTAAGCCTCCGGCACATATAAAAACTCTACTCCACGATCCCGCAAAGCAGTCACAGTTTCAATAATATTATCGGTTGCCACAGCAATATGCTGTACCCCGGCGCCATTATAGAAGTCTATGTACTCTTCGATCTGGGATTTCTTTTTTCCTTCGGCAGGTTCGTTAATTGGAAATTTGATCCTTCCATTCCCGTTACTCATCACCTTGCTCATCAAAGCTGTATATTCAGTAGAAATATCCTTATCATCGAAAGAAACCATTTGAGCAAAGCCCATTACTTTCGCGTAGAACTCACACCATTTGTTCATTTCATTCCAACCAACATTTCCAACCATGTGATCAATATATTTCAAACCTACATCTTTCACCTGGAAATTGGGGTTATATTCCTTGTAACCCGGCATGAATGGTCCCGTATAATTTTTTCTTTCAACAAAAACGTGCACAGTTTCACCGTAAGTGTGTATACCCGAAAGCACCACATGACCATTCTCGTCTCTAACTTCTCTTGGCTCGAAATAAGATTTCGCACCTCTTTTTGTAGTTTCTTCGTAGCTCTTACGCGCGTCCTCTACCCACAGCGCTACTACCTTCACCCCGTCTCCATGTTTATCTATATGGGCATTGATCTCTCCTCCCGGCTGTAAAGGACTGGTAAGAACAAGTCTTATTTTCCCTTGTTGCAGCACGTATGAAACCCTGTCTTTACTTCCAGATTCCAACCCTGAATAAGCTACCGGCTGGAAACCCCATGCCTGTTGATAATAAAAGGCAGCCTGTTTTGCATTTCCCACATAAAGCTCCACGTAATCTGTACCCAGAATAGGCAGGAAATCTTCGGCCTGAGGGACCGTTTTCTTTAAATTTGCAGTGTTTTCTGTTGACATAATCAAATATTTTTAGCCGCTACGCGACGTGTTTTTAAACTTAGAATTTAATTCCTCCCAAAAATAACATTTTTGAGAATGTTTTATTTTCAATGGTCTAACCAGGATTTATAGTAATCTCCGTCGGCGATCTCCATTGCATCTTCGGTAACCATTAATGGTTTGAAGGTATCTACCATTACCGCCAGCTCTTCAGTTTTCGTCTGCCCTATACTACGTTCTACCGCTCCCGGGTGAGGACCGTGAGGAATTCCTGCAGGGTGCAGCGAAATATGACCGGCCTCAATATCATTACGACTCATGAAATCTCCATCGACATAATATAAGACCTCATCACTGTCAATATTGCTGTGGCTGTAAGGTGCCGGGATACTTTCCGGGTGATAGTCGTACAACCTGGGACAGAAAGAACACACTACAAAAGCATCGGTTTCAAAAGTTTGATGTACCGGTGGCGGCTGGTGAATTCGGCCTGTAATAGGTTCAAAATCGTGAATGGAAAAGGCGTAGGGATAGTTATAGCCGTCATACCCCACAACATCAAATGGATGTGAAGCATAAACCATGTCAAACATTTTACCTTGCTTTTTAATCTTGATCAAAAAATCCCCTTTTTCATCATTTGTTTCCAGCTCGTAAGGCCTTCTTAGATCTCTTTCACAGAAAGGGGAATGCTCAAGGAGTTGACCAAAATGATTCCGGTAGCGTTTTGGAGTGTAAATAGGTCTTCTTGACTCCACAATGAACAGCCTGTTCACCTCATCATCAAAGTCCAGCTTATAAATCGTTCCGCGAGGAATCAATAAGTAATCTCCATATTTAAAATCAAGATTACCAAGATGGGTTCTCAATTTCCCACTGCCTTTATGAATGAACAGCAACTCATCTGAATCGGAATTCTTATAAAAATAATCTGTAGTAGATTTTTGCGGTGCGGCAAGAGCAATGTCCACATCGCTGTTGGTAAGCACCACTTTTCGACTTTTAAGGTAATCTGGATCTGGCTTTACCTGAAATCCTTTAAATCTGTAGGACTGGATATTTTTTTCGGCAGCTACTTTTGGTTTTACCTCATAACTCCCTTTGATCTCTTTGACCTGGGTGGGCCGCTGCTCATGGTACATGTTAGTGTACATCCCGTCAAAACCTATAGTTCCAAAAAGCTGCTCATAATACAAGCTGCCATCGGGTTTTTTAAAAACGGTATGTCTCTTATGCGGAATTTTTCCCAGGGTGTGATAAAAAGGCATATTTTGATCTTTTAATGAAAACGTTTTCGTGATTGATCCTTTTAAGCCGTAAAAAACTGAAGGACCAAATACAAATATCAATAATTTTTACCGGAAAATCCGTTAAAGGAGCACTAAAACCAAAAGCCCAGACTGAAATACCACTGACTTTTCTTTCTTTCGGGCGAGATGGAATACTTTACTTCTACAGGCCCCAGAAAAGTATCCAACCCATAGCCTATTGCATACCCTGAATATTCCGGCCATGCCAGCCAGTCTCCCCCCTCAAATAGCTCATTTTCCACATTGGCAAAATTAGCACTAAGTATAAGGTGGTTTTTTTGCAGGAAGCGGTAATCCAGCTCCAGCAGCCCCTTGATAAAACTATCCCCGGAAAGGCCTATGAACTCATAGCCGTACAATGATGTGAAATTGTTGATGAAATCATTGCCATAGCCACCAAGGAAAAAATCAAAAATATTATTCTGCCTGTTGCCAATCCTAAAACCTGCTTCTGAAGAAATGTTTAAAGCAACTCTGGGAGCAGGAGAAAAAGTATAACCCAGGGAACCCTTGGCTACAGAAAATGGTGTGAAATCATCTATTGAAGACAGCAGGTGCCAGTGAAAATCACTGTCGAAATACACCCCTCTGGTAGGAAAATACTTGGAGTCCCTACTGTCGTAAAGTAAGTACCCAAATCCTCCGTAATAAGAGTTATTATCGAACTCCCCCCTTTCCGGTTGATCTGGATTGGGTGTATTAATAGTTTCTGAAGTAATATTTAGATGTTTGTGCTCCAATCCCACTCCAAAAGAAAATACCTGTTGGAAAAGGGTTTCCACGTAGAATTGATTTGTAAAATCTTCATAGTCTATCTCCAGTTGATTAATTCCGTTACCGTCAATATCTGCATTTTCACTGGCGAAATCAAAAGAAACCCCTTTGCTGAAGCTATTGAACCTCGACCTGAATCCTACGCTCCAGTAATACCCTTTATCGATGTAATAATTAAAATTATACCTAAAGTCATCTCCTAAAACCACATCCAGCGAACTCACGTCATTTGTCACCAGAAGACTTTTATGGGTGATATTTAAAAGCACCCCGCTGTGGTAAACATTATCGTAATGCAATGCTATTCTCAAAAGGGTTTTACTTGGATTCTCCTCAAGCTGCATCACCAGCACATGTCCATCCTTTCTGGGTGCAAGCCGGTAATTGATACGATTAAAGTTGCGGGTGGCAGAGAGGTTATTGATCCCCAGATTTAGGTCTCTGTAAGAAATAGTATCCGGATAAGTTATTTTAAGTTTCCCCAGGATGTATGCACGGGGATAGGAGGTGTTCCCTTCAATGCGAACATTTCTAATAAAGAGAGACTCCACCGGGGGAATATACTTTTGCTCCTGGGCTCCCACCTTCTGCTTTGCTGCGATCTCTTTTAACTCCTCCATTTTCATTCGGGCAGCAGCTTCACCCGCATCAATGATCTCGTTTCCTTTTTCAAAAGACATAACAGAGAAAGGCTTAATATCGGGATCAATATAGATGTCTGTCTTCTTGATCTTACTCCGCATATCGGCAATAGTTCTAAAATTACTTATTTGGGTAAGAATATCAAAGACAGATCGCAGCTCGTCCCGCTCCATAAGAGTATCCTGCACATCCACACCAATTATAATGTCGGCTCCCCTGCGCCGCACCTCTTCAACGGGATAATTATTCACCACCCCGCCGTCAACCAATAATTGACCGTCCACCACCACCGGACTAAATAAACTGGGTATGGCCGAACTTGCCGATATTGCCTGCGGAAGATGACCCCTGTCAAGAAGCACCTCTTTCCCGGTTTCCATGTTGGTGGCTACAGCAAAAAAAGGAATGGGCAAATCCCCGAAATCCTGTACATTCTCCAGGTGCAGGGTGAGTTTTGACATGAGATTATATATATTCTGCCCCCTTGAAAGTGCAGTAGGAAAGCCTATATCAAAGTTGTCAAACGGCAGGGTAAGAGCATATCTTTCTGAATCCCTCTTCTCATAAAAGGTCTTAGCTCCCCGGGGCAGTTCATCCTGAAGCAGGATATTAAAATTAGTACTTTTGAAAATACTGTCCAGCTGATTTGCCGAGTAACCGGCCGAATAAAGCGCGCCGACAATTGCTCCCATGCTCGTACCACCAATGTAATCTACCCGCACCCCGGCTTCTTCGAGAACCTTGAGTACCCCAATATGGGCAAGACCTTTTGCCCCTCCCCCGCTCAATACCAATCCCACTTTGGGATCCTCCTTTTCCTGAGCGATTACCGGAAGGAGACCCAGAAAAAGAATAAATATTAGCAGTTTTTTATGCATCTTTTAAATGGTAATACTGGTATATAATGGTGGCTTTTGATTTTCCCACTACCGAAGATAAGCTTTCTAGCGATGCCTCCTTTACTCTTTTTAAAGACCTGAAATTCTTTAGAAGCTCTACCACAGTTTTTTCGCCTATGCCGGGGATTTCCTCCAATTCGGTATTAAGTGCTACACTGCTGCGCTTTTGACGGTGAAAAGTAATTCCAAACCTGTGGGCTTCATTTCTCAACTGCTGGATGATCTTTAGAGATTCAGTTTTTTTATCCAGGTATAGCGGGATGGAATCTCCAGGATAAAAGATCTCCTCAAGTCTCTTTGCGATTCCAATAATAGCAATCTTTCCCCTAAGCCCAAGGGTTTCCAAAGCTTTCACTCCAGAAGACAACTGTCCTTTTCCTCCATCCACGATGACCAACTGCGGCAAAGGCTCCCCTTCTTCCAGTAACCTGCGATATCTTCTAAAAACGACCTCCTCCATGGAAGCAAAATCATTGGGTCCTTCCACGGTTTTAATATTGAACTTTCGGTAGTCTTTCTTACTTGGCTTCCCATCTTTAAAAACCACACAGGCAGCTACAGGATTGCTACCCTGAATATTGGAGTTGTCAAAACATTCAATATGCCGGGGCTCTTCATTTAGACGCAGGTCCTGTTTCATCTGCGCCATAATACGATTTACATGCCTGTCGGGATCCACAATCTTCATTTGCTTAAACCGCTCCTGTCTAAAGTATTTGGCATTCCGCGTGGAAAGATCTACTATTTGCTTCTTGTCGCCCAGTTTAGGTACGGTTACTTTTAATTCCTCGCCTACATCAACTTTAAATGGCACATATATTTCACGGGTATGGGAATTAAATCTTTGCCTTATTTCGGTGATACCCAGCTCCAGCAATTCCTTATCGGTTTCATTTAGCTTCTTTTTCATCTCAATAGTGTGGGATCTAATGATAGCCCCGTGAGATAACTGCAGAAAGTTGACGTACCCATAACCTTCATCGCTCACAATAGAGTAGACATCTACGTTATTGATCTTTGGATTAACTACGGTAGATTTTGCCTGATAGTTCTCTAAAATGTCAATTTTGGTCTTGATCTTTTGAGCGTCCTCAAACTCCATTTTTTCGGCGTGTTCTTTCATTTGCTGCCGAAACTGCTGTAGAGACTCCTTAAAATTTCCTTTTACGATCTGTCGTATTGCATCTATCTTTTTTTGATACTCAGCTTCAGTTTCATACGCCTCACAAGGCCCCATACAATTTCCAAGATGATATTCAAGGCAAACCTTGTATTTTCCATTCCTTATCTTATCTTCAGCAAGATCATAGTTACAGGTGCGCAAAGGATAAATCCCTTTTATTAAATCCATGAGGGTATGAATGGTCTTAAAACTGGTAAAAGGGCCGTAGTATTCACTTCCATCCTTAATCAACTTTCGGGTAGCAAAAACCCTTGGAAATCTCTCATTTTTGATACATATCCAGGGATAAGTCTTGTCATCCTTCAACATCACGTTAAACCGCGGCTGGTGTTTTTTAATGAGATTATTTTCCAGGAGAAGCGCATCGGTTTCAGAAGAAACAACAATATGCCTTATTTCATGGATCTTCTTCACCATAACCCGAATGCGATGGCTGTCATTGTTTTTTGTAAAGTACGAAGTGACCCTTTTCTTTAAGTTTTTGGCCTTTCCCACGTACAGAATTCTGCCATTCTTATCAAAATACTGGTAAACTCCCGGATTTTCGGGCAGGGTTTTTATTTGTAATTCCAGCTTATTTTCCTCCATTCCTCAAAGGTAAAATATTAGAATTTGCCTTTCCCGAATGCCCGGTGCCATAAAGTGTTAAAATTTATTTCTAAAGTTTTATGATTTTTCTACGTTTTAATGTCTTAGCCACAACTTTAGAAGCAACTAAGGTTTCAAGGGGTCCCGGCGGGGATTAAAACAGTAGAAAAACCAATGGATTGCTCATTTTCAGCAGAATATATTTTCAGAAATAGTTAAGATTTTAAAAATCTGCTTTTAGTACCTTGCACACATGGAAAAAATCACCATTGGCCGTTTTGACAAGGCAGATTTTCCCGATTTGCACCTGGAAGACATAGCGATTAAGGTAGATACTGGAGCCTATACCTCGTCCATTCACTGCGATCATATAGTGGAAGAAAAAGGAGTGTTAAAATGCACATTTTTAGATGAGGAACATCCCTTGTACAATGGCCGGACTTATAGATTCACAGATTACGACATCGTTTTTGTGAAAAGCAGCAATGGCATGGTACAGAAACGTTATCAAATTCAAACTACCATCACTTTGTTCGGGAAAACACGTAAAATTTCTCTATCACTTTCTGCCCGGCAGGAGATGAGATTTCCCGTACTTTTGGGCCGTAAATTTATAACAAGAAAATATATCGTAGACACCGAGTACTACGATCTCTCTTTTAAGCAGAAACAAGAATGAACATAAAGATCCTTTCCAGGAACAGTAGCCTGTACTCCACCCAACGCCTTGTGGAGGCAGCAAAAAAAAGACATCACGACGTAGAGATCATTGATCCTCTTAAGTGTGATCTTATTATTGAAAAAAAGCACCCCAGTATTTATTACAAAGGTCGGCATATTGAAGATGCCGATGCGGTGATCCCCAGAATTGGGGCATCGGTTACTTTTTACGGTACGGCTGTAGTAAGACAGTTTGAGATGATGGGTGTATTTTCAACTACCGAATCCCAGTCTCTGGTAAGAAGCCGTGACAAACTGCGAAGTCTGCAGGTACTTTCGAGAGCCCGTTTAGGTCTCCCAAAAACTGTTTTCACCAATTATTCCAAAGATGTTGGCGAGGTGATAGATCATGTTGGCGGGGCACCTTTAATCATAAAACTCCTGGAAGGAACACAGGGTCTTGGAGTTGTTCTTGCTGAAACAAAAAATGCAGCCGAGTCTGTTATTGAAGCTTTCAATGGTCTCCAGGCCAGAGTGATTGTTCAGGAATTTATTAAGGAAGCCGGTGGTGCCGATATAAGGGCATTTGTAGTAGACGGTCACGTAGTAGGCGCCATGAAAAGACAGGGGAAAGAAGGGGAGTTTCGCTCTAACCTTCACCGCGGCGGAACTGCCAGTATAATTCAACTTACAGATGATGAAGAGAATGCCGCTATTAAGGCTGCAAAATCTATGGGACTGGGGGTTGCCGGGGTAGATATGCTCCAGAGTTCACGTGGGCCATTGATCCTTGAGGTAAATTCTTCTCCTGGCCTGGAAGGAATAGAACAGGCTACGGGGAAAGATATCGCCAAAACCATAATTCGTTATATTGAGCGAAACGTTTAGTATATGGCATCAATAGATGAGAACAATGTCCTTGAGATTTTAGGCAAAAAGGTTCCTCCCGGTAAAAGTATGACGATCAACTTCAATATGGCGAAGCTTCATACTACCACACATGTAGAAGTACCAATCATCATTGAAAGATCGAAAAAACCGGGTCCGGTTATACTTATTACTGCAGGAATTCACGGGGATGAGATTAATGGAGTTGAGGTGGTACGCCAGCTCATTGTAAAAGAGATCAACAAGCCTGCAAGAGGTACAGTAATATGTATTCCAATTCTTAATGTCTTTGGGTTCCTAAACATGGCGCGGGAATTTCCCGACGGCCGTGATCTAAACAGGGTATTTCCGGGAACCAAGAATGGTTCACTGGCCAGTCGGTTTGCATACCAGTTTGTTCAAAAGATCCTCCCGGTAGCCGATTTCTGTATGGACTTCCATACCGGAGGCGCAAGTAGGTTCAACGCACCCCAAATAAGAATAAAAAAGGGAGAAGAAATGGCTATGCATTATGCCAGGGTCTTTAATGCTCCTTTTACTATAATTTCAAAAACAATTTCCAAGTCCTATAGGGAGACCTGTGCTAGACAGGGAAAACCCGTTTTATTATTTGAAGGTGGTAAATCACAGGACAGTAACAAAACCGTGGCTAAACATGGTGTTGATGGCGTAATGCGCATTCTTTCTCACTTTGAAATGCTCAAGCCAAAATTTGATGTCCCAGACCCTACAGGGGAAACAATTTTGATCGACTACAGCAGCTGGATGCGTGCAAAATACAGCGGACTCCTGCACGTAAAGATCCCATGTGGTAAACACGTGGAAAAAGGAGAGTACATAGCCATTATTACAGATCCTTATGGAAAACTGAGGCATAAAGTGAAAGCCCCAAATTCCGGGTATATAATTAATGTAAATGAATCTCCCATTGTTTACCAGGGGGATGCTATTTTTCATATTTCTCTTTCAAAAGAAACCTATGAACAAGAAGCAGCTTCGGCTTGAATACAAAAAACTGAGGGAGGTACTAACTCCCGATGATATTGAAAAAGGAAGCCTTAAGATCGCCAACAATCTTTTAAGTCTACCCATTTGGGATTACACTTATTACCATCTCTTCCTGAGCATTTCAGAAAAAAAAGAAGTAGATACGCAGGATATTATGCACATTCTGCAGGGAAAGGATAAGAATATAGTTCTCTCAAAATCAGATTTCAAAAGCGGCTCACTCATAAATTATTTGCTTACAGACTCCACAGTAATTAAAGTCAACGACTGGGGCATTCCCGAACCTGTAGACGGTATCGAGATCCCTGCTTCAAAAATCGACGTTGTATTTATTCCGCTGTTGGTCTTTGATCAAAAAGGCAACAGGATAGGCTATGGCAAAGGATTTTATGACAAGTTTCTTAGCCGCTGTACTAAAGAAGTAGTTAAGGTTGGATTGTCCCTCTTTCCTGCCGAAGAAGAGATCCAGGAAATTAATGAACACGACGTTCCATTGGATTACTGTGTCACTCCAGAGAAAATATATAATTTCAAAAATTTGTAAACCTACAGGTTTTCAATTACTTTTAGTCCATCCAATGTGGTATTTTAATGCTCAACGACCTCCAGCTAAACAGTATTCTAGAAGACTTTGACGTTGCTTACTGGAAGATCAACCTCCTTACCAAAGAGATTTCCTGGTCACCTCATTTTAATTTTCTAATTGGTAATCCCGACACTGGCGGAGATAAATTCGAATATTTCCTCAACAATATTCTGCATAAAGATTACCGCTACGACTTTAGGGAGCATTTTGAGGATCTTACCAACCGCCATAAACCATTTACTGCTGAAATTAGGCTTAAGCTCGAAAACGGCAAATACCGCTGGTTTGAATGCCGAAATCTTAAGAGCAGGGAGAAAGGGCTCGCAGATGCTGCCGTACTTTTATTTGTAAATATTCACCAGGCAAAGCGTGATGAATATACTATTGAAGAAAACTTTTTCTACTACCGTGAAACTGCCGAGATGACCTCCACCGGGGGCTGGTATTTTGATGTGGATACCCAGGCTGTATATTGGGATAATGTAACCAAGAAGATCCTTGAATGTCCAATGGATTACGAACCCAACCCCCATGATAAAATGAGGTTCTACGCCGGGGATCACCATGAGAAAGTGGAGAACATGCTCAAAAAATGTTCAAAATTCGGAGTTCCCTTTAAAATGGAAATCAAGATGCGAACCCTTCACAATAGGGAATTTTGGGTAAGGACCACAGGTAAACCGGTATACAATAATGATCAGGAGATAATAGGAATAAGAGGGGTTTATCAGGACATTGATGAGCAAAAGACGAATGAATTAAACCTTCAGAATTCTCTGGATATCATAGCTTCTCAAAATTCAAGACTCTTTAATTTTGCACATATTGTATCCCACCAACTGCGATCCCACAGCAGTAATTTGAGCCTCATTTCACAACTTCTTGGAGAGGCAAAAAATGTGGAAGATAAACTGGACCTGCTCCTTAATATAAATGACATTTCCGAAAATCTTGAAGAGGCCATTAGTAATCTTAACGAGGTAGTAACCAGACAGAACAATCTGAAGAAGGAAAAGCAACTGGTGAAATTCAAAGATGCTCTTGAGGTGGTTATTGCATCAACTTCTTCCCTGATTAAAAGGGAAAATGCGGAGATCATCGCCGAATTTGATGCATTGAACGAAATAAGCTACATTTCTGAGTATCTGGAGAGTATTTTATTAAATTTGATAACAAACGCCATAAAATATAAGTTCAAAGGAAGAAAACCTGTAATTTTTATCCAGACGTATAAAGAGCATGGGGAGAATTTCCTGGAGGTAAGTGACAATGGAATGGGGATCGATCTTGATGAGCACGGGGATAAAATGTTTGGAATGTACAAGACATTTCACCGGCATCCCGAAGCAAATGGAATTGGTCTTTTTATAACTAAAAATCAGGTTGAAACCCTGGGGGGAAGCATTTCAGTTACCAGCACAGTAAACATTGGCACAACCTTTAAAATTAAATTCTAAATCATGGCTCACCCTATAGAACTTGCATGCATAATTGATGATGACAAGATCTATGTTAACCTGGTAAAGAAGATCATTGAGATCAAAAAGCTCTCTCAAAACCTTATTATCTTCAAAAATGGCAAAGAAGCCCTTGATTATTTCAAGGCCACTTTGGAAAGTGTAAATGAAGATCGCCTTCCCAATATTATTTTTCTGGATCTAAACATGCCTATCATGGACGGCTGGGAATTCCTGAGTGAGTTTGTAAAAATTAAAAATAATTTCAATAAAAAGATCACACTTTACGTGGTAAGTTCTTCCATAGATCCAAGGGATCTGGAAAGAGCAAAATCGTTTAATATGGTAACCGATTATTTGATCAAGCCAATTGAACTAAAGCGGTTTGAAAAGATCTTTAGCCGGGAGGTGGCCTAAGCTACTGCTTTTTTGGAGTGCTTCTCTTCCTCTTCATGTTCCGGAAAAGCTTTTTTACTAAAAATAAGGAGCAGAAATACCCCTATCGTTATTGAGGAATCGGCAATATTAAATACCGGCTCAAAAAAAGTAAAATACTCACCTCCCCAAAACGGCAACCACTCCGGCAAATAGCCCGACCATAAAGGGAAATACAACATGTCTACTACATTACCATGCAGGAGGGTACCATAACCTCCTTCTTCGGGTAAAAATGTGGCAATCTGGTTATAACTGTGATTAAAGATTTCACCGTAGAAAACAGAATCTATAATATTCCCAAAAGCACCGGCGAAGATCATCGAAATTGCGACTATGAGTATTCTTGACCCGTTCTTGCGAACAGAATCCCAAAGCCAGTAAGCTATACCTACAATGGCCACCAGTCTAAAGCTGGTGAGCAGCAGTTTTCCATATTCCCCCGGAATCCTTGCGCCCCAGGCCATGCCTTCATTTTCCACAAATAAGATCCTGAACCAATCAAAGACTTTTATCTCCTCCCCCAACATAAAGTTGGTTTTAATATAGAATTTCGAAACCTGATCGATGATCAGAATAAGGATGATGATAAGGGAAGCTTTCTTTAAAGACATTGAAAATGAATTGAACGGGGCAAAAATACTAATATTATTTAGTTTCCGAGATCTTTATGTCCCCATTGATACTGGTTAATACCATTTTATGATTTCCATGAAGAATATTAGGAATTTCTACTTCTCCATTCCTGGATTTCGCTTCGGCATTTATGCTGCGCGCTGTGCCAAGGATATTGCCATCATAGGTGTTTATTACCGCATCTCCAAGAAAATCCTCAAGGTAACAGGAACCATTTTTTAGCTGTACAATTACTTGTTCATAAATCCCAGTGAGATAAACCGAAGCCACATTAGAATTTACTTCAATTATCATATTTTTTGGAATCTCGAGCTCCACTTCCATAGAAAATACTTTATGAGCACTAAGTTTATCATATCCATTTTGCAGGATCTCCCTATAACGGGAGGCAAGGATTAAGGTCTCATCGCGAAGCTCTGCATCCAGGCTAATGTCGTTAAAGTATTCTCCCTCGGTATGGGTGGTAATAACGACCTCCTTCCCGGGGCCGGTACTAAAACTCACTTTGAAAACCTCGTCGCCGGAGAGTGATATCTTTTTTATATTGTCTGCACTAATAACTTCCCGGGTCACCTTTTGAGCGTTTACCGAACAGAAAAAGAGCAGAAAAAAAGGAAAGAGGTAAAATTTCATAGCTGCAGGAAAACAAAAAACGCTCCAAACCCATAAGGACGGAGCGCTTTTTAATTGGAAAGCCAGGCCTTAGCGTTGCATATTCTTGGCTTCGATACTTAGTGTAGCATGTGGAACTAATTTTAGGCGCTCTTTGGCAATTAGTTTTCCGGTTACCCTACAAATTCCATAAGTTTTACTTTCAATACGCACAAGGGCGTTCTTAAGATCACGAATGAATTTTTCCTGACGAATTGCCAACTGCGAATTCGCCTCTTTACTCATCGTTTCACTACCTTCTTCAAAAGCCTTGAACGTTGGAGAGGTGTCATCTGTCCCGTTGTTTCCGTCATTCATGTAAGCGCTCTTGTAAAGGTCCAGCTGCTCCTTTGCCTTCTCGATCTTGGCAAGGATCAATGTCCTGAATTCCGCCAGCTCTGCGTCGCTGTAGCGTTCTTTTACTTCTGTTGACATAGTTCTTAATGTTTTTTAATTAACAACCTTGTGGTCACTTCATCAAAAGAAACTTCCAGTCCGTTGTTCACTTCTTCTGCTAAGTCGAGATTTGCAGTAAGGGTTTCGGTTTTTATATACTCAATATTTTGTTGAACGGCCTCCTCGACAGTACCGTCCTTTTGTAGGGTCACATCTATTTTATCAGTTACTTCAAATCCGGAATCTTTTCTAAGGTTCTGAATTCTGTTAACCAATTCTCTTGCAATACCTTCTTTCTTGAGATCATCAGAAATAGTAATATCAAGAGCGACTGTGATATTTCCTGAATTGGCCACCAGCCAACCTTCAATATCCTGGGAGGTGATTTCTACATCCCCACTCTCTAATGTAAGGAAATTCCCATTAACCTCAACCTGAATTTCACCGTCACGCTCAATTTTCTGAATGTCTTCTGCGGAAAAATTATTAATCTTTCCCGCTATAAGTTTCATATCCTTGCCAAATCGAGGTCCCAGAACTTTAAAGTTCGGCTTGATTTGTTTTACAAGAATTCCTGAAGCATCATCAATAAGCTCAAGTTCCTTTACGTTCACCTCAGATTTTATAAGATCGGCTACTGCGGCGATCTCTTTTCTCTGTTGTTCATCAAGTACGGGGATCATCACTCTCTGTAAAGGTTGTCTCACCTTGATCATCTCTTTTTTTCTAAGGGAAAGGACCAGGGAAGATACTGTTTGCGCCTTTTGCATTTGTCGCTCCAGCTCCTTGTCTACAAAGCGTTGATCTGCCTGTGGAAAGTATGCCAGGTGTACCGACTCAAAATCTTCTTTTTGAGTAGCCTTTTCAAGATCTCTGTACAACCTGTCCATAAAGAACGGTGCAACGGGTGCCCCAAGTTTAGCAACGGTTTCAAGACACGTATAAAGGGTTTGATATGCAGAGATCTTATCTGTACCGTATTCGCCTTTCCAGAACCTTCTGCGGCAAAGCCTCACATACCAGTTGCTCAGGTTTTCCTGAACAAATTCAGAAATTGCCCGCGTTGCTTTGGTGGGTTCATAATCTGCATAGAAATTATCTACTTTCTCGATTAAAGTGTGTAATTCTGAAAGTATCCAACGATCTATTTCAGGTCTTTCCTCAAGCGGCACATCGGCTTTAGAATAAGTGAAGTTGTCAAGGTTGGCATAGAGAGAAAAGAAAGAATAGGTATTGTAAAGTGTACCGAAGAACTTGCGTCTTACCTCTGCAATTCCTTCAATATCAAATTTCAAATTATCCCATGGATTTGCATTTGAGATCATATACCACCTGGTGGCATCGGGTCCAAAGGCAGCCAGGGTTTCAAAAGGATCTACCGCATTTCCAAGACGCTTGGACATTTTTTGTCCATTCTTGTCAAGCACGAGCCCATTAGAAACAACATTTTTATATGCAACATCATCAAAGGTCATTGTTGCAATAGCATGCAGGGTATAGAACCATCCTCTGGTTTGGTCAACGCCCTCGGCTATGAAATCGGCTTTTCGCCAGGTTTTTTCTACTTTTTCGGCATTTTCAAAAGGATAATGCCATTGAGAATAAGGCATGGAACCGGAATCAAACCAAACATCAATAAGATCGGCTTCACGTTTCATCGGCTTTCCTGAAGCCGAAACCAACACGATCTCATCAACCACATTTTTATGCAGGTCTACCTTGTCATAGTTTTCATCACTAAAGTTTCCGGGTTCAAAATCCGCAAAAAGATCAGCCTTCAGGAAGCCTGCTTCCACAGACTTTTTCATTTCTTCCTTCAGCTCTTCTATAGAACCAATGATCTTTTCTTCCTTCCCATCCTCGGTCCTCCAGATTGGCAGCGGAATACCCCAATATCTGGACCTTGAAAGGTTCCAGTCATTAGCGTTGGCAAGCCAGTTACCAAAACGACCTTCCCCGGTAGATTTTGGTTTCCAGTTGATTTGCTGGTTCAGTTCAAACATTCGGTCCTTGAAGTCTGTTACTTTGATAAACCAGGAATCTAAAGGATAATATAATATTGGTTTATCTGTTCTCCAGCAATTTGGATAACTATGGACGTATTTTTCAACCTTGAATGCTCTGTTTTCCTCCTTCAGTTTTATCGCCAGCTCTACATCTACAGATTTTTCGGGAGCTTCCCCGTCATCATAATATTCGTTCTTGACGTATTTGCCTCCATACTCACCCAGCTCCGGCCTGAATTTCCCCTGCAAATCCACAAGTGGAACAAGGTTTCCATTCTCATCTTTTACCAGCAGCGGTGGCACCTCTGGTTTAGCCTGTTTTGCGACCATGGCATCATCGGCTCCAAAAGTTGGAGAGGTGTGTACAATCCCGGTACCATCTTCTGTGGTAACGAAATCTCCAAGAATTACTCTAAAGGCATTTTCGGGATGTTCATATGGCTGCGCATAAGGCAGGAGCTGCTCATATTTTACATTTTCGAGTTCTTTTCCGCGGAAAGACTCACCTATCAAAAATGGTATTTTTTTGTCTTCTTTTTTATAAGCTCTTAAAGCCTCTTCAGAATCCACTTTCTGGAACTTCTTGTCGAACTGCTTTTCGGCAAGGTCTTTTGCCACCACAACAGTGATAGGCTCAAAAGTGTATTGATTATAAGTCTTTACAGTGACATATTCGATCTTTGGCCCTACAGTAAGTGCAGTATTTGAAGGAAGCGTCCAGGGGGTTGTTGTCCAGGCAATGAAGAATATCTCTCCTTCAATTTTAGAAAGCATTGCCGGAAGAGTCTCCTTTTTCGCTTTGAACATGGCCGTAACTGTAGTATCGGTCACATCCTGGTAAGTTCCCGGTTGATTTAGCTCATGGGAACTAAGACCGGTTCCTGCTTTTGGCGAATATGGCTGTATCGTATAGCCTTTGTAAATAAGGCCTTTTTTGTAGATTTGGGAAAGCAGCCACCAAACTGTTTCCATGTATTTCGACTTATAAGTAATATATGGATCATCCATATCCACCCAATAGCCCATTTTTTCGGTAAGGTCGTTCCAAACATCGGTATAACGCATCACGGCATTCTTACATGCTTCGTTATACTCCTCTACACTTATCTTTTTTCCAATATCTTCCTTGGTGATGCCGAGCTCCTTCTCCACTCCCAGTTCAATAGGAAGCCCGTGAGTATCCCAGCCTGCTTTACGCTTTACCTGGAAACCCTTCTGGGTCTTAAACCTACAGAAAATATCTTTAATGGCGCGTGCCATGACGTGGTGTATTCCGGGAAGTCCGTTTGCAGATGGTGGACCTTCAAAAAAGACAAAAGGCTCCTTTCCATCCCTGGAGGTAACACTCTTCTCAAAAACATCATTTTCCTTCCAAAAATGCAGAATTTCTTCAGCCACTTTTGGGAGGTCAAGTCCTTTATATTCAGGGAACTTTGCACTCATCATCTTGTTCTTTCAAAATAGTTGCGCGAAAATAACGATTTTAAATAAATCCTAAGGTTTAAAAAGCGAAAACCTGAATACCAGCTGATAGTTATCAACCATAACAGCTCTATTTCCTGAAGTTTTAACTAAAAAGAGTACTGCAACGCCAAAATTAGATTTCTTCCTGCTGCAGCAACACCCGAGGAGTAGGTTCGGTACCTTTGATCGGTGATATTTTCGAGACTGGCCGTCACAACCCACATTTTACCAAGTTGATATTGCGAGCTTAAGTTAATCGTGTACCACTCGGGAGCATATGGATCTCCGTTCTCATCCAGAGCGTAGAGATACGCCTTGTCTCTTTCTGAAGGTGCCAACTCTTCGGCATTTATTTCTCCGTTGTATTCAGTGAAAAGATCGAACCTAAGGTTATTGTTTTCCCAAACCAGGTGGACATTCCCGAAAAATGGTGCAGCATGACGCAAAGGAGCCGTGGTACCATCATCCTGCTCCTCTTCTCCTTCTGTAACACTTATTTGAGTTGTTAATTTTAATTGTTCTGAAAACCTGATTTTTGCCCCGGCCTCAAAACCATACACGCGAGCCCGTGCTGAATTCTGAATAGCCTGCACCCGGCTCGGTTCTCCACGATAAATAATGGTTGTCTCCCCGTTGAGATCAAAATCCCTGCGCACTAAAGCATCTTCGAGAAGCGTGTAATAACCCGCAAGATCCACCTGCACTACCCGATCAAAATTAAGCCGAAGCCCAAGTTCTGCATTATATGCTTTTTCGGGTTCAAGATTAGGATTGGGAATGACCACCAGGCCGGGCGCCGAATCAAATATTTTACCTACGTCATCTATGTTCGGCGCTCTAAAGGCAGTAGAAAAATTTAGTTGCCATCCAAAAATGTCATTTGGCTGCCAGTTTAATCCGGCACTTCCGGTTAGGGCACCTGTTCGCAGATTAGCATCTGAAAAAGGGAAATCATAGGTATCTTCATCAAACGTGGCATCCAGCAAAATATAATTATACCGTGCTCCGGTTTGCAGCGTAAGTTCGGGGTTTAATTCCCACTGAAAATTGCTGTATGCAGCCAAAGATTCCCACGAAGAATTATCGGGATATCTGGAAGCGCCGGGAATGGTCTCTCCCGTTACAATATTTTGTTCGCTTCCGGCTGAATTAACCCGGTTGAAAACGCATTCTCCTCCATAAAAAAGGCTGCTTTTCCTGAATTTTTTCTCAAAATCCAGGTTCAAAGAATAGGCATTCACCTTTTCCCTGGTATGAAAAAGCACCTCCTCACCGTATCCTCTGTCATTTCGGCTTTCTTCAAAATACTGGTAGGCGGCGGTAAACTTTGCCTCATCATAAAATCTCCCATTCCCCACTTTGTCCAGCTGCAAATTCGTTTGCAGCCATTCCTGCGGGCCGTAATACCATTCAGCAGCACGTAGAACTCCGTCGCGTTTGCGGTAGAGCCGGTCATAGCGTGGAAAGTTGGAAGTTGTTGAGTAAATAATTCCGAGGGAAAAATCGTATTCCTCGGTGGGTTTAAATCTTATTTTTTGAAGCAGGTTGAGCTGCTCATATCCCGTAGGTTTTTGAACTTCTGGATCTTCATTCTTTACCATATAGTCCCGGCCATCCCTTCGTATGGAATAATCTGGCCGCAAATATTCTTCGGGACCATGACTCCCCATGCTCATATGCCCAAAATCTGAATAGGAAGCACTGGTTAAAAAAGCCCATTCCCTGCTCCCGTAGGAAATATCAAAATGGCCGGTTTTTTCTTCATTGGCCGTGGCATAACGGGTGTAAGCCCTTCCGGAAAAATTGCCGCCCTTTGCTACCGAAAAAGCCGGAGTAAGCGTGAAAAAGTTGATAACACCACCAATTGCGTCACTCCCAAAAATGATAGAACCGGGGCCTAAAACCACTTCGGTCCGCTCTACCGAAAGTGGATCGATAGAAATTACATTCTGCACATTTCCTCCCCTAAAGATGGCAGTATTCATACGAACCCCGTCTACAGTAATCAATAACCTGTTGGTAGCAAAACCTCTAATCATGGGGCTTCCACCACCCAGCTGACTTTTCTGAATATAGACCTGCCCCGTACTTTCCAGCAAATCGGCCGAAGTCTGGGGAGCCGAGGACAAAACTTCCTTTTGATTGATGGTAACCACCTTTTGAGGAACAAGTTTTCTATCCTGTTCAAATCTAGAAACTGAAAGTACTACTTCATTAAGCTCATTCTTGGTTGGCTCCAGATAGATCTTATTACCGCGGTGGAGGATCTGCCTTTTGGTGGCATGAAATTCTGCATGGGAGATATGCCTGAAGAAAATTATTTCCCCGGAAGAAAACACCGAAAGATTAGCTTCTCCATCAAAACCTGTGAGCAGGCTTTTGGATTTATCCTTATTAAAAACAGCAACATTAAAAATAGGTTGCCCGCTTTCCTTGTCAAGAACGACAATCTCCTGGGCCGAAGAAATAGCAAAGAACAGGAATAGGAGAAGACTTGAAAACAGCCGCATTAATTGTAAATTTCGTTCAAGACCGCAAGAGATTTAGGCTTATGAAAACCCTGAAGATGAATTTCATAATATTTCAGGATCATAAGTAAAAATCCAGAGCGTGTCGTCTGGTTTAATTTGATAGCAGCAAGTTCATCAAAGTCTGTGCCCAATAGTCGCTGTAAAAGCACAACATTCTCATCATTTATGCAGTCGGGATTGGTCTCCACATCCTGAAAAGTCCCGTCTACAAGGTTAAAAACAGGCGCATCCTGCTGAGAATCATCGGGATAAAACCCAAGGTAACGGGTAAGCTTCAGCAGGAAAAGCAGGTGAAAATTTCCTGTTTTTTCATGCGTATCAAACCATTCAAGACTGGCCTCCACATAGTCGTAAAGGGCAGGATTTGCTTCCTCTTCTTTTACAGCATTCCGCAGCACTTCAGAAAGGAACATCACCACGGTAGATTTCACAACATTGGTGTGCAGGCTTTGGTATACAATTCCCAGTTTTGCCTCTTTCATGTACTCCAGGGCACCTTTGTCTTTATGACTGGCGACAATCTCCAGCTGCGTCAACGGCTGGAAAAGCGAGGCTTTAATTTTTCCTTTTTTGGACTTTAGAACACCCCGAAGAAGATAAGTTTTTAATCCGCTTTTTTGAGTGAAGCATTTGACAATAAGGTCAGCTTCCCCGTATTTTAAAGCACTAAAGACTATACCCTTGGTAGTGATCAACATTTAATAAAACTGTTTTTTATACTGAATTTAATATGCTTCAAAAATGCCATTTTTTAGCAGTAAAATTTCTGATGTATAATCTTCCAAAATAGGCGTTCTAAATAATTATTCTTCCGAAGCAATAAATGTAGGTCAAAAATAGAAAAAGCCGCAAATGCGGCTTTTTCAGAAATTATTTCAGCAGAAGTTTATACTACTCCCTGTGCTAACATTGCATCGGCAACTTTTACGAAACCTGCGATGTTGGCTCCTTTTACGTAATCTACGTAATCACCTTCAGTTCCATATTTCACACACTGGGCGTGAATATCATTCATGATCTGCTTCAGCTTAGTGTCCACTTCTTCAGAAGTCCAGTTGTATCTCATTGAGTTTTGAGACATTTCCAGACCTGAAGTCGCAACTCCACCGGCATTTGATGCTTTCCCCGGAGAGAAAAGGATCTTGGCTTCCTGGAAAACTGCAATAGCTTCGGGCGTACATGGCATGTTTGCACCTTCACCAACAACTTTACAGCCGTTATTCACAAGAGTTTTTGCATCATCTTCAAGCAATTCGTTTTGGGTCGCACATGGAAGAGCGATATCGCACTTCACATCCCATGGCGTTTTTCCTTCAAAGTATTTTGCTTCTGGATATTCATCAAGATATTCCTTGATTCTTCCTCTTTTCACATTCTTAAGATCCATGATGAAAGAAAGTTTTCCTGCATCTATACCTGTTTCGTCATAGATATATCCTGAAGAATCACTCATGGCAACTACTTTCCCACCCAGCTGGGTAGCTTTTTCGGCTGCATACTGCGCCACGTTACCCGATCCTGAAACCACTATAATTTTGCCTTTTATAGAATCTCCTTTGGTCTTCAACATGTTCTCGGTAAAATACACATTACCGTAACCTGTAGCTTCAGGACGAATTAAAGATCCACCATAAGAAAGCCCTTTTCCGGTAAGGATCCCGGTAAATTCATTCTGAAGTCTTTTGTACTGTCCAAACATGAATCCTACTTCTCTTGCTCCAACTCCAATATCTCCCGCAGGAACATCTGTATTGGCACCAATGTGACGCTGCAGCTCGGTCATAAAGCTTTGACAGAACTTCATCACCTCATTGTCTGATTTTCCTTTTGGATCAAAATCTGATCCTCCTTTTCCACCGCCCATAGGAAGGGTAGTAAGGCTGTTTTTAAATACCTGCTCAAAAGCAAGGAATTTTAAAATAGAAAGGTTTACTGAAGGGTGAAAACGCAAACCACCTTTGTAAGGTCCAATTGCAGAATTCATTTGAATCCTGAAACCGCGGTTCACCTGAACTTCGCCACTGTCATCGATCCATGGCACACGAAACATGATCACACGCTCGGGCTCTACCATACGCTCCAGCAACTTTTTATTCTGGTATTTTTTATTTTTTTCAATGAATGGGATAACTGTTTCAGCAACTTCATGAACCGCCTGTAAAAACTCGGGTTCATTGGTGTTACGTTTTGAAACGCTATCTAAAAATTCTTGTACATTTTTTTCCATGGTTTTGGCTAAAATTTTATTAACGAAAACGTTTTATACGATTCGTTGCAAATATACATTATCTGCAAAATTTAGCCTTAAAATATTTGTTATTCCTTTTATAATTAATCATTTTCTGAAAGGCCCATAATTCCCAGTTTCTTTAGGATGTTTTTATATATTTGCTAAGATACGAGATTCTCCTATGGCCAACATTTTCAAAACTTTAATGCTGAGTTACCTGCTTTTTTTCTTCGGAAAAATTGACTCTCATGCACAGGTTGGAATGGTGGGCCAGGAAATAGGAATCGTTGCCGGTCCTGTAGCCTATTTCACAGATTATGGTTTGCGCTGGAATCTCGAAACCAATTCTTCAAATGTTGGCCTTGGTGTAGGATTGGTCTACTATCTCAACTTTGCATATAGAGCAGATTGTGACTGCTATGCCCGGTACAGCTATTTTAACGATCATTTTAGAATTAGGGCAGAGCTGGATTACCATGAAGGACAATTGAACCATTTTGGAAAAATAGCTCAAAAGAAAACTACAGGAGGGGAGCAGCTTCGTAGCATGATAGGACAGGCAAAGGTATATGAGATTGGGGCGCATTTAGAATACTATCCTTTGAGCATAAGAGACTATACTGCGTTTGCTTATCCTATCGCCCCATACGTTAGCCTTGGTTTTAATTTTGTTGGTTATGATCCAAATACTTATTCCACCCTTGGACCTTTAGAAGATCACACCTTCCATACTTTTGTAGGTTATGTAGACCAGGAAGCAGGTTCCACATGGTCTGTAGTGGCAGGGGCAGGAATGCGTTACAAGCTCAACGTTAGTAGTGATCTTGTCATGAATATGCAGTGGAGGTACTATGATACAGATTGGCTGGACGGCCTGGATCACGATAACCCACAGAACAAGTTTAATGATATGATGTTCTGGCTAAACTTTGGGTACATCTACTATCTGAATTTCTAAATCTTTGTTGCCTGGGAAAGAACCAAGATCGCTGCGCTTCTAGAATCAAGAACCAAGACTTGTTTTCAGGTATTTGACTCTTAACAGTACACAACTCATCTTTATAATCAAAAAGGGATAAATCGGCAAACCACCCCCCTATAGCTCGAGAAACAACTTCAACCTCGTTGTTTACGTGGCTTTTCCAGATATCAAATTATTTTTATCGGACAACAATGTTTCTAAATTAAACAGTAGTTGGTAGACTTGAGTCGGCAGACTTTAGACTAGAGATGAAATTGTAAAGCCCCTGAAATATCTTCCAAAGCACCTTCTAAAATGCCATTTTTGATGCTTATTCCAAAGCCTGTTTCAGGTCATTGAGGAGATCCTCCTCATCTTCGATCCCCACACTTAGCCTGATCAACGAATCCACAATTCCAGTCTTCTCCCTTTCTTCCTTTGGAATAGAGGCATGGGTCATGGTCGCAGGATGACCTGCCAAAGATTCCACTCCTCCCAAAGATTCGGCAAGCGTGAATACCTTCAGTTTTTCTACAAAAGAAACCGCACTTTCCAAAGTCCCTTCGGCAGTGGTTAATGACACCATTCCACCAAAACCACTCATTTGCTTTTTCACAACCTCATGATTAGGATGATCTTCGAAACCCGGCCAGTACACCTTGTCAACTTTTGGATGATCCTTAAGAAACCGGGCTACTGCTTCGCCATTTTCGCAATGCCGTTGCATACGAAGGTGCAGGGTTTTTATTCCTCTTAAAACCAGGAAACAGTCCTGAGGTCCGGGAACTGCACCACTGGCCTTTTGTATGAAGTAAAGTCTTTCCGCCAGTTTCTGGTCATTAACTACCAGGCTTCCCAATACTACATCACTATGACCTCCAAGATATTTTGTAGCACTGTGCATCACAATATCTGCCCCTAATTCTAGTGGCCGTTGCAGGTAAGCAGTAGCAAAAGTATTATCTACTGCAAGCAACAGGTTGTATTTTTTCGCAACACGAGACATAGCTTCGATGTCGATAATATTCATCATTGGATTGGTTGGAGTTTCTACCCAAATCATCTTTGTATTCTCATTTATATACTGCTCCACCTCCCCTGCATTTTCCATGCTCACAAACCGAAATTTAATTCCGAAATCCTGGAATATTTTTGTGAACAACCTGTAAGAACCTCCATAAAGATCATTGGTAGAAATGATCTCATCGCCACTTTTGAATAATTTGAGCACCGCATCAATGGCCGCAAGCCCAGACCCAAAGCCAAGGCCGAATTTTCCATTCTCGATACTGGCGAGGGATCTTTCTAATGCAGCCCGGGTAGGATTTCCGCTTCGGGAATATTCGAATCCTTTGTGCCCGCCCGGAGTTGATTGTTTATATGTGCTGGTTTGATATATTGGAGGCATTACAGATTCAAAAGCAGGATCGGTATCATGCTGGCCACCATGAATGGTCTTTGTATTAAACTTCATTTTTTAGACTTTATTTAAGATATAAATGTAACATTCGATTTTGGGCTTTCCCAAAATAGCCCGTACCTTTCAGATCAGTTTAACAGTAACCATTTATGTCCCGCAAAGTTTTATGCCTGTTGTTGCTCGTGATCGTTTTTTCAAGCTGCAAAAAAGACAAAGAAGAAGAAAAAGAAGAAACACCGGTATCACTGAGATTTGAAAAAGAGAGCCTGGTAAAAAAAGCGGGAGAAAATTGTGACACGGCCGATTATGATTGTTCCATTATCGCACTTGATGTTGTAAGGGCTGCGGGTGCTTCGGAAGTTTCTAAAAAGATCAATCGCAACCTTGATGAACATCTCATAAGACTCATCTCAACCCAGGAAAACCCGGCTATCTTGACGCTCGAAGAACTTTCAGAAAAGTTCCTTGCTGATTACCGCGAGGCAGCCGAAAATTTTTCTGAAGAACCACCATGGGAGGCTTACGTGGATGAAAAAGTATACCTGCTTAGTGACAGCCTGGTTTCAATTGGGATAACTACTGAAATTTTTAGCGGAGGAGCCCACGGATATAAAACCCTTACCTTTCTTAACTTCGATCCCACCAGCGGAAAAATTCTCTCCAAACAAGACATTTTTGAAAAGGATTTCATCTCTTTTGTCGAAGAAAAATTCCGGAAGGAGCAAGGAATACCCGAGGATGAGAACATTAACAGCACCGGCTTCTGGTTTAAAAATGAGACCTTCAACCTTCCAGAGAACATTGGGTTTTCAAATGATAAAGTAGTATTGGTCTACAACTCCTACGAGATCGCTCCCTATGCAGCCGGAGATATTGTAATGGAAATTCCGCTTGAGGAAGTGCGGCCTTTCATAAGGATTGAATAATTTTACCCAATGAAAAAGATATACTATCTCTCCACCTGTGATACCTGCAAAAGAATCCTGAAAGAACTCGATCCCCCTGCATCTTTTGAAATGCAGGATATTAAGGACGAACCCATCACTGGGGAACAGTTACAGGAGCTAAAGCACAGAGCCGGAACTTTTGAAGCCCTCTTCAGCAAAAGAGCCAGGCTATATAAAGAGCGGGATCTAAAGAACAAGCAGCTTTCTGAAGATGATTACAAAAACCTTCTTTTAGAGCATTATACTTTCCTAAAACGTCCCGTGATCGTCGACGGCCAGAAGATCTTTATCGGCAATTCCAAAAAGGAGGTCGCTGCCGCAAAAGCTGCTCTCTGTGAATAACAGGCTGCTGGCAATTCTTGCAGCCATTGGCGCGGGTACTATCTACGGGATCAACCACACTGTAGCTAAAGGTTTAATGCCGGTTTATATCCAGCCTTTCGGATTTATTCTTCTGCGAGTAGCAGGGGCCGCGATTCTCTTTTGGCTCATAAGCTTTTTAGGGCCAAAGGAGAAGGTTGCCACCAGTGACTGGCCGCGGCTGTTTGGCTGTGCGGTATTGGGAATGTGTATCAATATGCTGTTTTTCTTCAAAGGCCTTAGTCTTTCCACCCCAATTAACAGTTCGGTAATTACTACAATAACCCCAATAATTGTCCTCGTTTTAGCCGCACTCCTCATTAAGGAAAGGATCACTTTGCTTAAAACCTTAGGGATATTAACAGGGCTGGCGGGAGCTCTTGGCCTTATTTTGTTCAGTAGTAATCAGGTACAGAATGCCCCGAACATTCCGCTGGGAAATCTTCTGGTGCTGGTAAACGCCACTTCTTACGGACTTTACCTTATTCTCGTGAAACCCCTTACTGCCAAATATCACCCTTTCACTTTAATGAAATGGCTTTTTTTAATGGCAGTTTTTATAAACCTACCCTTTACCCTTCAGGAATTTACAGAAGTCGACTGGTCCAACCTGCCCAAAGAGGCCATTTTGGGAATGAGCTTCGTTGTTTTTGGAACCACATTTCTCACTTACCTGTTGAATGTATATGCCTTAAAACAGTTGAGTGCATCAACAATTAGTGCATTTGTTTACCTACAACCCTTAATAGCAATTGTATATGCCGTCTCCACGGGAGCCGATTCTCTTAATATGTTGAAAATTGTGGCTGCTCTCCTTGTCTTCGCGGGAGTTTATATGGTAACCCGAAAACCTAAGCCTGTAGGATAGCAGGATCAATATCTTTAGGTTTCTTGCCGTATCTCCTGGTATCCTCTTTGGTTAGGACCTTAAAATCTTCGGTGTGATCAAGATGATCAAGACTATCGAAAAGATCTTTTGGAAGACCGGTAAGTTTTCTTTCTTTCAGGTCGATCCACCCGCCCATCATTTCACAACTTGCAAAATTACGGCCCTTGTGGTCGTAGAAATCATGCACAAACTCGAAGTACATTCCGTCTTCAGAAAGACCTTTTAGTTTTAGAGTCACTATCACAGGTTTTCCTGCAAAAACTTCTTTAAAATAAGAGATATGTTCGTAAAAAACTACAGGACCAAGGTTGTGCTGCGCCATTTCTTTATGACCAAACCCATTCTCCATTAGAAAACCCATCCTGGTGTGGCTCATAAAATTTATATACGCAGTATTGGCCAAATGCCTGTTGGCATCAATATCACTCCACCTTATCTCAAATTTCTTTTTGTACATATTCAAATTTTGAGATAAAATTACAAATTTATACTATGCGTGCATAATGAATTTTTCTTTCATTTACGGTTCTAAAATATAGGTGAGAACCATGCCCTTAGTAAAAAGCACATACAATCCACCGGTGATCTTCAGGAATTATCACATCTCCACGGTATATTCGGCGATGGTTAGGCGGGCGCCTGTCCAGCAAAAGCGGGAGCGAATGGACCTTCAGGATGGAGATTTTATGGATCTGGACTGGAGTTTTTCCAGAGAAAATACCAATAAGGTCCTGGTGGTGATCCATGGGCTGGAAGGAAGTGCACAAAGGCCATATGTTACCGGGCTCGCGAAATACTTCACGCAGCACGGTTGGGATGTGGCCGCTGTAAACTTACGTGGTTGCAGCGGAGAGATGAACCGCCGCTTTAGATCTTACCACGCCGGCGCTACAGATGATCTGCAGGAGGTGGTGGACCATATTCTGAAAAAGAACAAATATACAGAGATCGCATTTAACGGCTTCAGCCTTGGCGCTAACCTCATGCTGAAGTATCTGGGCGAAAACAGGGAGATCCCAAAGGAAATCAAGGCAGCCGCTATGGTTTCGGCTCCCTGTGACCTGCATGGCAGCCTCAAACAACTTCAGAAGCGGGAAAATTTCCTGTACGCAAAACGCTTTAGGATGAAGCTGCGCGAGCACCTGCTTTTGAGAGCAAAATACTTTCCCGATCAATTAACAAAGCAAGAGATTGAAGCCTGTGACAGCCTACTTGACATTGATAACCTGTACACCAGCAGGGCACATGACTTTGAAGATGCGCTGGATTACTACAACCGGAACAGTGCACGCCAGTTCCTGGAAAATATAAAGATCCCGACTCTAATCATCAATGCAAAAAATGACGGCTTCCTATCTCCCGGCTGTTATCCAGGTGATATTGCAGAAAAAAGCAAGCATTTATTCCTGGAAACACCAGAATATGGCGGGCATGTGGGATTTATACAGAATAGGCACTCCACCTACAATGAAGAAAGAGCACTCGAATTCATTGAGGCTCAACTACAAACCTTTCAAAAAAGCTAAATACAGGTTAAAATTTTTCGCTATTGCTATCGGAGTACCCGAAAAATTTAAATTAGTAGAAAAACAAGTATGTACCTGAAACCCGACAAAGGTTACGTTGCCAAGGTGCGGTCCGCTGGCTTTTTTACTAAGGGGTTGGTCTATGTGCTCATCGGCACGCTTACCTTTCTTGCGGCCTTTAATCAAGGTGGAGACATTAGCAGCACAGATGGAGCGGTGAAGTACCTACTTACCCTTCCTCTTGGCAAATTTTTGGGTGCCATGGTAGCCCTTGGTCTGGTGGCCTATTCCTTATGGAGATTTTACCAGGCACTGTTCCTACCCGGTACGTATATTGATGATAAAAGCATCAAAAGTGGCTTTAAAAGATTCAGATTTTTCTATTCGGGGGTCTTTTATGGATTTATTGCATATTCTTTTTTGAAGCCCCTCTTAAAGAGCTTTTCAAATACAACCAAAGGAAATTCTGGGGAAAACTTAGAACAAAAAGCGGCACTCTGGGAGTTGCTATCTACAGATTGGGGGAAGCTGGTCATATGGATCGTCGCTGCGGTTGTGGCAGGACAGGCGCTGTGGCAGTTCAAAATAGCCAGAGATGGAAAGTTTATGAAGAAGATGGACAAATATCCAGATTTGAAACATGAATATACCTTCATTCGGCGTTCCGGGAAATTTGGATATATCGCCCGCGGAGTAGTCTTCGGGATCATCTCATTTTTCCTGGTGAAAGTCATTCTGCAACACAATGCAAGTATTTATAAAGGGACAGAGGGAGCCCTTCAATATCTGCTTTCGTTCTCTTATGGTTCTCTTCTTTTGGGAGCAACCGCTTTAGGGTTAATTGGGTATGGAATATTTCATATTATGGTGGCCAGGCACGCAAATCTCACCACCCTTCAGTAAAAAAATGATAACCCAGTCCTATTCTCCTTAACTGTACAAAGGAGTCATAGCGCTTTGTCCTGCTGCATAATTCCTTATCTTTGTGCAACATTAAAAATTCAGCATGATTCAGTCAATGACCGGTTTTGGAAAGAGCGTACTCCAGCTACCTTCTAAAAAGATAACCGTAGAAATAAAATCCCTTAACAGTAAAAACCTTGATCTTAATGCACGACTTCCTTCCCAGTATAGGGAAAAGGAACTGCAGCTGCGCAACAAGATCTCCCGGGACCTTACCCGTGGAAAAGTCGATTTTTCGGTTTATGTAGAAGTGACGGGAGAAGAGACCACCTCGGCCGTGAATTCGGCAGCGGTCAAGAAATACATGGCACAGCTACGGGAGATTCATCCTGCAAGTGATGTTGATCTACTGCAAATGGCGGTACGCATGCCCGATGCCTTTAAGACTGAAAGGGAAGAAATTGATGCAGATGAATTTAAGGCCATTGAAGAAGCAGTTGATGAAGCTTTGAGAGAGATCAATGATTTTCGATCTGCTGAAGGAAAAGCCCTTGAAGATGAACTGGAGCAAAGAGCCGGAAATATCCAGGAATTGTTAAAGCAGGTGATCGCAATGGATCCTGAAAGAATTGCGGGAGTAAGGGAACGTCTTCAAAAAGGAGTAGCCGAACTAAAAGAAAATGTAGATCAAAACCGCTTTGAGCAGGAATTGATCTTCTACATTGAGAAATTCGATATCACCGAAGAGAAGGTAAGACTGGAAAACCATATGGATTACTTCCTGAAGACCCTAAAATCTTCAGATTCCAACGGGAAGAAGCTCGCATTTATTTCCCAGGAAATGGGTCGTGAGATCAATACCATTGGCAGCAAATCTAATTACGCTCCCATGCAGCAACTTGTGGTGCAAATGAAGGATGAACTGGAAAAGATCAAGGAACAACTTTTAAACGTACTCTAATGGCAGACGGGAAACTTATTGTCTTTTCGGCACCATCGGGATCTGGGAAAACAACTATTGTAAAATATCTGCTTGCCCAGGAAGAGCTGGGGCTTGAATTCTCAATTTCGGCCACCTCAAGAGAGCCCAGAGGCACAGAAGAACATGGAAAAGATTACTATTTCTTAAGTCTTAGAGAATTTAAAGATAAGATCAAGAATGACGAATTTCTTGAGTGGGAAGAAGTTTACCGGGACAACTTTTACGGTACTTTAAAAAGTGAGGTAGAAAGAATATGGTCGCATGGCAAAAATGTCATTTTTGATATTGATGTTGTTGGCGGCCTTGACATAAAGAATATTTACCCGGAAAAAACTCTTGCAGTTTTCGTAAAGCCCCCCAGTATAGAAGAATTGAAGATTCGGTTGAAGAAGCGGGAGACAGAATCTATGGACAAGATCAACATGAGGGTTGCAAAAGCTTCTATTGAACTGGCTACGGCTCCACAATTCGATCATATTATCGTAAATAATGATCTCAATACCGCTCTTGAAGAAGCCTACACTTTGGTTTCAGACTTTGTTGGAGCTACTAAAGTTTCAAAAAGGTGAAAAAAAGAGTCGGACTTTTTTTTGGCACTTTTAACCCGGTACATGTTGGGCATCTTATCCTGGCAAACCATCTACTACAGTACACAGATCTCACCGAGGTATGGATGGTAGTGACGCCTCACAATCCTTTTAAGAAGAAAAGCAGTCTTTTAAATAACCACCACAGGTTTGAAATGGTGTGGCAGCTTTGTGACGAATACCCCGGGATTAAACCCAGTGATATTGAGTTTAACCTTCCGCAGCCTAATTACACAGTTTATACCCTCGCGCACCTGGAAGAGAAGTATCCCAACTATGAATTTGTACTTATTATGGGAGAGGATAATCTCAAGAGTTTCCCAAAGTGGAAAAATTACGAGGTAATCCTGGAACGGCACGATATTGTAGTGTATCCCCGATATTCTGAAGGAGAAAATCATCCCGACCTGCTGGACCACCCAAGAATCACCCTTACCGATGCCCCAAGGGTGGAAATTTCTTCAACATTTGTAAGAAAAGCGATAAAACAGGGAAAAGATGTGCGGCCGTTGCTGCCCCAAAAGGTCTGGAAGTACATAGATGAAATGAACTTTTACAAATAAAAAAATTGCCCCCGGAGTTTGAGATCCCGGAGGCAACTTTTCACTAACTAACCAACCAAAAAAGATTAAACTCTTTTAAAAAATAATCTTTCTTACCTTATAACGTCATCTGCCCGGCAAATAGTACCTGAGTGTCAGGTTCAAAATGTTAAAGTTTTAAAGGAATCAGGCATCTTTTTAGAATTTTCTTTGCTGCGGCAGTTCTTTACAACCCCTTTATTTTCCTTACTTTTGGAGGCATAATTGACTTTTTATGGAGAAATCGCCAAAATTCGCCGTTATTGGTGGAGGGAGCTGGGCCACAGCCAATGTTAAAATGCTTTGTGAAAACCTGGATGAAGTGACCTGGTATATGCGTAGTGTGTATGCCATAGAACACATCAAGAAACAGGAACATAATCCCAATTACCTAAGCTCGGTAGAATTTGACACCTCTCAACTTCATCTTACAAGCGATATTAACGAGGCGGTAAAACGTGCTGATATATTAATTTTTGCCATTCCTTCGGCTTTTTTGAAACGGGAGCTCGACAAACTCACCGAATCCCTGGATGGGAAAATTGTTTTTTCGGCCATTAAAGGTATTGTTCCCGAAACCAGCCTAATTGTAGGGGAGCATTTCCATAAGACTTATAATATCCCATATGAAAATATTGGAGTTATTACAGGACCCTGCCACGCCGAAGAAGTAGCGCTGGAGCGGCTTTCTTATCTTACTATTGCCTGTTCTGATGAAGAAAAGGCCAAACTGGTGGCCAAATACCTTAGTAGCGATTATATCATGTGCAAGACAAGTGATGATATTGTAGGTACCGAATATGCTGCAATGCTTAAAAATATTTATGCCATTGCTGCAGGGATTGCCCACGGCCTTGGATATGGGGATAACTTCCAAAGTGTATTGATGAGCAATGCGATAAGGGAGATGAAGAAGTTCATTAAAAAGGTACACAAGATGAAACGGAACATTAATGATTCGGCTTACCTGGGTGACCTTTTAGTGACAGGATACTCAATCTTTAGCCGAAACAGGATGTTCGGGAACATGATTGGTAAAGGCTACACCGTAAAAAGTGCGCAAATGGAAATGAGCATGGTGGCTGAAGGTTATTACGCAACCGAAAGTGCATACAAGATCGTGCAGGAAACCGGCGCCAAAACACCTATTATCAATGCCGTTTACGGGATCTTATATCAGGGAAAAGAACCAAAGAAGGTTTTCAAGAAGCTGGCGGAAAAACTGGATTAATTGGTTCAAGGTTTAAGGTTCAAGGTTGGGAGATTCTAAGGTTTCCTCCCAATCCCAAATTTACCAATCCCTAATCACCAATCAACTATTTCAACAACACACCCTTCTTCAGCATCACCGGCAAATCCTGAAGTGCTTTCTCATTAATGCTGTTCTTTTTGAATACAAACTTCTTATGGAACATCTTTCCTTCAGAAAAGAAGGAGACTGAGAATTCATTATTCAGCTGGAGAACATCATCCTGTAGAAATTCCACTTTGGCAAAAGATTGAGGCGGTAAGTTAGAAAGACTGTGACGCATTGTAGAAGTTTCCTTTTTTCCGTCGTAACCTTTGGACACGATCAAAACTCCTTCAATAGCTTGAGAACGGTTGTTTATTAAATAAGCATTCCAGTCAAAAGTGCCATATTCTTCATGCTTTTCCCGCACGGCAGCAATGAAAACGTCCTTTACTTCGGGAATCTCGATATCCTTTTTCACTTAATCTTTGATCTTGCTTTTAGCCCATTTATAAAGTCCCCAAAGGATTAATGCAGCAACTCCCAATAGGATAGCCCCAATGGTGAATTCGATGATCTCGATGGCTACTAAAAGTATAATAATCCCAAGTGCAATAATACCGATAACTATAAGGCCTGCTGTTTTCATATAGATGATTTAAACTGTTCCAAAAACCTCATGTCATTCTCATAGAACATCCTGATATCCCCTATTTGGTAAAGCAACATCGCAATTCTTTCTATCCCCATTCCAAAAGCAAAACCTGAATATTCCGAAGGGTCTATGTTACAGTTGCGCAGTACATTTGGATCTACCATTCCGCAGCCCATGATCTCCAGCCAGCCGGTACCCTTTGTGATGCGGTAATCGGTTTCGGTTTCAAGGCCCCAGTAAATATCAACTTCTGCACTGGGCTCTGTAAACGGAAAATAAGAAGGTCTTAGCCTAATTTTGGATTTTCCGAACAACTGCTTAGTAAAATACAACAAAGTTTGCTTCAAATCTGCAAACGAAACGTTTTTGTCCACATATAGACCTTCCACCTGGTGGAATATACAATGCGAACGAGAAGAAATAGCTTCATTCCTAAAAACTCTTCCCGGTGAAATAGTTCTTATAGGCGGCTTGTTGTCCTCCATATATCGCACCTGCACAGAAGAGGTGTGGGTGCGAAGCAATACATCGGGATTGGTTTGAATAAAGAAAGTATCCTGCATGTCTCTTGCCGGGTGATATTCCGGAAGGTTCAAAGCAGTAAAATTATGCCAGTCATCTTCCATTTCGGGCCCTTCAGAAACATTGAAGCCAATATTTGAAAAGATCTCGATGATCTGGTTTTTTACAATAGAAATGGGATGACGTGCACCTATTTCCACCGGCTCTCCGGGACGTGTAAGGTCTCCATAGATTCCTTTTTCCTCCTCACGGCTCTCCAGCTCATCCTTAAGCTGCTGTACTTTGTTTGTTGCAGCATCCTTAAGCTCATTTACCGCCTGCCCAAAAGCTTTCTTCTCTTCATTGGGTACCGATTTAAACTCGGCAAAATATTGGTTTAAGATACCCTTTTTGCCAAGGTATTTAATGCGGAAATTCTCTGCTTCTTCCTTCGTCCTGGCCGTGAAGGCTTCGATTTCAGCGATGTGCTCCTTAATGGTTTCTGTCATGGTCCCTTATCTTTAGGAAGGGCAAATTTAGGAAAAGTAATTGGGATGTGATTTCCAGGAATAAGAAACTTGAATCTATTGTTGCCCGCAGAAAATATTTGTCTATCCTGAATTCTATCTTCCCTGTCTATTCCTGTGATCAAGAAATAATACAATAAAAGCCAGAATAGAAAATATTAATAAGAAGACTTCTGTGGGAATATCCAGTAATTTTGAGTCGGAAATATAGGCGTAAGCAACTCCAAGAAAGCCTATGGCAAGAAAAATTTTAAAAAACCTGATTATCCTCATCACTTCTTATTTAACACCAAAGCGATCTACCTGCTTCCTGCCGCTAACAATTAGTCTTGGTTCTTGGATCTTGTAGCGCAGTGGTCTTATATCTCTTTATTTGATATACTCCTTTTCCAAAAAATACTGCACAATAGCCTCTTTCATAAGAACAGCCTGCTCGCCTGCCCTTAAAGTGGGTAAATGTTCCAATACCTTGTAGTGCGGCCAGCCTTCATCATCGTAGTATTCAAATTCATAGTAACCGTAAGGTTCTAAAAGTCGGCAGATTGCTATGTGCATAAGATCGAGCTTGTGATCTTTTTTGTATTTTCTGTGTAACTGCCCCAATTCCTGAAGGCCAATTATATAAATTATAGCATCGAGTTCGAGTTTCTCCCCGTCTGCAAATTGCCGTGAAAGTTTTTCTTCCACCTCGGCCCAACGTAGTTTTAATTGTTCATCTCTAGACATGGCGCAAAGATAATTACTAAGAACTGGAAATTACTATCTTTGAGAACATGAATATCCTGGATCTGCTCCTCAGTATTTTCCTCCTTCTTGGACTTGCAAGGGGGCTTTTTAAAGGCTTTTTTACAGAACTTGCCGGCCTGCTGGCCCTCATTGGCGGGATATATGCCGCTATTCATTTTTCAGATGCGACCTATGCTTTTCTCGACGCCTTTATAGACTGGGAGGCAAAATACCTTACCATTCTTTCTTTTGCAGTCACTTTTTTCATAGTTGCTGTCCTCATTTCCCTTGCCGGAAGTTTTCTTACCAAAATGGTTCACATGGTAGCACTTGGGATCATTAATAGATTAGCCGGCGGCGCTTTAGGATTGCTAAAAATGGCTTTTTTGGCAAGTATATTTTTTATGTTCTTTGAGAATTTCGAAGTTTTCGAGATAGAGGAACCAACAAAAGAAGATTCTGTACTTTATGATCCGGTGAGGGTACTCGCACCTGCCTTTTTGCCTACCATCATTGAAGAAGTAAAAGAAGGGGATCTTTTCGAGACTTCTTCTGAAGCCGAAAAAACTCCCAGATAACCCCGAAAAAACCCCCTTTTTAAAAGGTATGTTAGAAATTTAACTGGTAAACCTCATCCAATTGGTCTTCACTGCTAACATTGACATTAAGATCTTTAATAATTCCCGATCCAACGCCATAAGCCCAGCCATGTAAATGGAGTTTTTGGCCTTGTCTCCAGGATGCCTGCACAATTGAAGTCTTGGCAAGATCATAAACCTGCTCCACTACATTTAGTTCTACAAAGCGATCAAAACGTTCCTGTTCATTATCGATAACATCAAGTTCTTTTTTGTGAAGCCTGTAGATATTCTTGATGTGCCTAATCCAGTTATCAATAAGCCCAATGGAATCGTTGCCCATAGCCGCTTTTATACCGCCACAGCCATAGTGACCACATACAATCACGTGCTCAACTTTAAGCACATTAACCGCATAATCCAGTACACTCAGCATATTCATGTCCGAATGTATGACCATATTGGCGATATTCCGGTGAACAAAGACTTCTCCCGGCTGGGCTCCAATAATTTGGTTCGCAGGCACGCGGCTGTCGGCGCATCCAATCCATAGCAATGGTGGCTTTTGACCTTCGGCTAATCGCGTGAAATATTCAGGGTCTTCTTTGATCATACTTTCGACCCAATCTTTATTATTCTGAATTATTTTCTTGTAGAAATCTGGCATCACATTTAATTTAGGAGAGCTAATTTACAATCTTTTTAGATCATTTTGAAGCATCCAGCCACGGCTTCCGTTTGGCAGCTCTATCTCTACCCAGTCCTGGAAATCTTCGGTGATCTTCACCTTGGCTCCCTCATGTAGCAAAAAGGCTTCTTCGGCCCGGGGCGAAGGTTCGGTCTTTATCTCCACCTCTTCAGAAAAGATTATGGCATAATTTCTTTCCTGCTGAAAATTTTGTTTGGTTGCTGCTACTACTGCTGAAGAAATTGAAATCACAAGGAAGAACATTGCGCCTATAAAAAGTAACCTTTTCACCATGGTTTTTCTACTGAAGTAGTACACCAGGAAAAACACCACAAATCCCACCATGCAAAAAATGGCGATCCAACCCCAGCCCGAAGCAGAGAAAGCCGCAGTTGAGGTGTCAAAAATGCCTTTAAAGCCGGTGTTTTCTTCTTCTCCAATAGCATCTATTGCCATGTTTTTAGCAAACTCCAGATTATTGCGAATATCCTCATCTCCGGGATTTAATTGTAAGGCTTTTTCGTAATGATAGATACTTGGAGCGATCCTGTCAAGTTTATAATAGGAATTCCCCAGGTTGTAATGCAACCCGGCGGAGGTTTCCCCATTAGAAAGGATCTCTTCATATTGATCAATTGCCTCTTCATAATTTCCTGCGGCATAGGCCTCATTCCCTGCTTCAAAAAGTTGAGAGTTTTGAGCTATTGCAGTGAAGCCGAAGAACAGTGCCAGTAAAAAGATCAGCTTTTTCATACTTGTTTGTCTAGTTCTGAAATTACACGTACAGCCTTGTCATAATCCTGCTGCATAGCAACGTTGGATGCCGGGGTATAGCGGGCGAATTCACAGCTCTTGAGCAGTTCATTGAATTCTGCCACCGTACCGGCATTTGCGCCTTTACTTTCCAGCAGTTCCTTTATGCGTTCCTTGCTCATCTCACTGGTTTGTATGTGAAGCTTGGCCTTTAAATAATTGTGTAAGGCTCTTTCGAGGGATTCATAGAACTTAGTTTGATCTCCCAGGTTCTTCTTAGCTTCAGAAAGATATTTTCGGGCCAGTCGATCGGCTTTTTTAATTCGGTTCCCGCGCACATCCCCTGCAATTGCCTGCCTTCTTTTTCCAAAAAGGATGGCTAGCGGGATAAAAAGCAACGGACTTAAAAATAAGGTCCAGAACAAAGGCGACCCTATAAATGGTGCCTCCCCAATTGATTTTAAAGAGGTATTGAGTTTAATGTATCTAAATTGATTTGCAGCCGCCGGAGTTTGTTGCGCAATTGGCCCCGAACTCTGGGAAGCTGCACGGCTTCCTGCAGGTGCCGCATCAACGTCAACCAGGATCTCATTTGAGGTAAGGGTTTTGTAAGATTGGGAATCAAGATCGAAATAGCTGAAACTCACCGGCGGGATGGGATATTTCCCTTTTGACTGCGGTACAAGCGTATATTCATTTGATATGCGTCCCTGCATCCCGTTTATTGTGGTCGTAACATTTTCGACATATTCGGGTTCATATTTTTCCATAGAGGCAGGAACCGTCAATGGTGGCAGGTCAAACAACTTAAGGTTCCCTTGCCCCGTCACTTCGACAGTAGCCTGTAAAGATTCGGTAGCTCTAAGAGTCGTCTTATCGGTAGTAACTTTGAGCCTGAGGTTCTTCCCAACGGCCCCGGTAAAATCGGCAGGACGACCTTCCTGGGGTAAAGGCTTGACGTCAATTGTACGATTTCCGGCAGCAACAACTTTGTCTACAGTCTCGTAAAACCTGTTACCAAAAATATCCCTTCGGTTGCCGGGCACCTCTACAGAAATATTTAGCGTAAGCGGCTCAATATTGAGTTTTCCGGTCTTCTGCGGATAAAGCACCGTCTTCCGCAGCACTACAAACCTGTATGGTTCTCCTTTATAAGTTCCGTTTTCTACTTCCAGCCTTCTAATGTCAATATTCTGACTCCAGAAATCGCTGAATTTTGGGCTATCCAGCTGCCGCCAGTCGCTAACGTTGATCCGCGGACTCACATACAGCTTGTAAACCACAGTAATGGCTTCATTAAGATAAGGGCTGGTATCAGAAATTTCCGCTACAAGATGAATATTTTCTGAAGCTACATATTCCGAATTTTCGCCGTCTGTAGGTTGATCTACAGCCGCGGTGACCTCCACCTGTACGGGGGTGGTTTTGTAAATATTCCCGTCAATGGTAATTTCTGCCTGGCCAATAGTGAATTTCCCGCGGCCCTTAGGAGCGAGAAAATAGCTGTACGTTTTGGAATAAGTTCTTTTACCATTGATCCAGCTGTTGCTCACCGCCTGGTTGGGTCCACCCACCACCGTAAAGTTGGTAAACTCCGGCGGATTAAAATTGTCCCCATCCTGGTTCATCTCAAAGTCCACTCTAAGACGTTCATTCACCCCCAGCTTGTCCTTGCTTACTTTGGCCTCAAACTGCACCTGCCCAATGGCAAGGCCGGAGACCAGTAACATTATTATAAGTAACAGCTTTTCCTTCATTGGTTTCTACCAGTCTTTTTCTGTTTGTACAGGAACACCTTTTGCCTTCTTGGCATTTATTTTTTCCTGAACTTTCTTTTCTTCATTCCCCATAGCCTCAAGCAAATTTTTCACTTGCTGAGGAGAAAGTTGCCCCGGCCGTTGCTGTGGCTGCTTAGGCTGCTCTCCCTCTTTTGGCTGCTCCTGTTTTTTCTGTTCTTTATCATCGGGTTGGCCTGCATTATCTTTCTTCTGTTCGCCTTCCTTGTTTTCGTCTTCTTTCTTGTCTCCGCCTTCTTTATCATCGGGCTGGCCTTCTTCATTCTGCTCCTTCTCGCCTTCGCCTTCCTGCTGTTCGTTCTTATCCTGCTGCTTTTGCTGGTCCTGCTCTTCCTTCTCCTTGCTGTCGCCACCGCCACCCTGCTTTTTCTCTTCCTCCAGCATCTTTTTGGCCAGGGCAAGATTGTAACGGGTTTCGTCATCATCAGGATTATTACGCAGCGATTGCTTGTATGCTTCAACAGCCTCACTGTACTTTTTTTGTTTCATGTAAGCATTTCCCTGGTTGTGATATGCGTCATGTTTTAATGGCTTTTCTTTGGCTGTGGTTGCAGCGCCACGGTGCCGCTCCAAAGCCTGACTTGTAATGTCTTTGTTGTAATAAAGGTTACCCAGGTTGTATTTTGCCTCGGCATTTGCGGGGTCTTTTGCGATGGCTTTGCGATAATAGGCCTCTGCTGTAGCCGGATCATTATCGGCCAGGGCAGCTTCGGCTTCCTGCATATATTTTTTCGCGGCTTTAGTAGCTACTTCAGGTTTTTCCTGTGCAGCGCCAACAAAAGGAAAAGAAAAAAGGAAACCAAAAAATAGCATTTTTGGCAGGTATATTTTCGTCATCCTTTTCATCATCAGCTTCTTTTTTCGTTAAACAAATTTAACCTTTTTAACCATGAGGTTTGGCGTTCAAGTAATAGAATATCAAGCAAGAGGAAGAGCAAACCAAGCGCTAAAAACCATTGAAACTGGCTTTTATATTCGGCTATTTGTTGCGACTCGAATTCCTTCTTGTCCATATTTTGAAGGATCTCTGTCACTTCTTCCACCACTTTGGAAGTGACTCTGCCATCAATATATCTCCCATTTGCCTGGGAAGCTATTTCCTTCAGGGTTTCTTCATTGAGCCGTGTAATTACCGTTTCCCCCCGATTGTCTTTCTTATAATTCTGAATTATCCCATTCCTTTTCACCGGGATTGGTCCTCCTTTGGCAGTTCCCACTCCAATAGTTACTATTCTAATGCCTTCACGCGCAGCTTCCGCAGCAATCTCTTCAATATCTCCTTCATGGTCTTCCCCGTCACTTATGAGGAACAGCACCCTGTTGGTCTGCTCTTCGTCATTAAAGTAGGTCTTTGCCAGCTCAATCGCTTCCCTAATAGCAGTTCCCTGCGAAGAAAGCATATCTGTATTCATGTTTTGCAGGAACATTTTCGCCGCAGCATAATCTGTAGTGATTGGCAACTGCGGGAAAGCGCTCCCTGCATAAGCTATGATCCCCACCCTGTCACTTGCCAGGTTATTAATGATCTGGGTGACCAGTTGTTTTGATTTCTCCAGCCGGTTGGGGGCAATATCTTCTGCCAGCATACTTTTTGAGACATCAACTGCGAAAACCACATCAACCCCTTCTCGTTTAACAGTTTCCAATTTTGTGCCAAACTGTGGATTCACAAGGGCAATGACAAAACTTGTAATGGCGAGGCAAAGCAGGATGATCTTCATAACCTGTTTCCCTGTGGACCGGTTAGGACTTAATTTATCCAGCAATTCTTTGTCGGCAAACTTGCGCTGGGTTCTTTTTTGCCAAAAGATCACCATGGCATACAACAGTACAATGACCGGGATGCCAATCAATAACCACAAATAAGTTTTATCTTCTAACAAAAACATCTTCTATTCTTTTTAAACAAAGCTCCTGAAAATCGTAAATCTCAACAGTACTTCTACCAATAACAGGAATCCTGCCAGCAGGATGAGCGGCCGGAATTTCTCTTCATAATTATAAAACCTGAATTCTTCTATTTCAGTCTTTTCCAGTTCATCTATTTCATCATAAATCTCCTCCAGGGATTGATTGTCTGTAGCCCTAAAGTATTTCCCGCCGGTAGTTTCAGAAATTTCCTTTAAAAGGGCTTCATCAATTTCCACGGGAACCCTGCCATACTGGAAATTGCCGTTTGGCAAAATGGCTATAGGAGACAGAGCGGTACCATTACTTCCCACTCCAATGGTATAAACTTTAATACCAAATTCCACCGCCAGTTCACTGGCAATCTTTGGGTCGATAAATCCAGCGTTGTTCATCCCATCGGTAAGCAGGATCACTACTTTACTTTCGGCCTTACTGTCTTTTAATCGATTCACTGCGGTAGCAAGTCCCATTCCAATTGCTGTTCCATTCTCCAGCATGTTGTTGTACTCTATATCCTCAAGCGCACTCAGCACAATACTTTTATCACTGGTGATAGGAGTCTGCGTAAAACTTTCCCCGGCGTACACGACCAGGCCAATACGGTCTGCCGGCCGGTTTCTCACGAAGTCTGCCGCCACTTCTTTTGTAGCTGCAAGCCGGTTAGGATCAAGATCGCGTGCCAGCATACTCGCCGAAACATCTATCGCCATAACAATGTCAATACCAAAATTACTGCTGGTACGGGAGGAGACATCAACGCTGCGGGGCCTCGCCAGGGCGGTGATCACCAAAGCAAGCACAAGTAACCTTAGCACGAATAATATTGGGCGAAATTTTCCCAATAAACCGGGTTTGGCTTCAAAGCCTTTAATGCTGGAGATCCTAAGCTCGGCAGTCTGCCGGTTTCGCTTCCAAACATACCAACCCAGGGCCAGCGGCAAGAGCAGCAACAACCAAAAGAACTGCGGATCTTCAAAAAATAATCTTTCGAACATTAATTCGCCTTGTTTATAAGTTCAACCGATGTGGTGATGCGCTGGGCAATTTCATCGGCATATTTATCTGCTTCGTTGTAGATCATCACCACCTGCTGATAACCTTCGCCCATTCCAAAGTTCAGAATTGAATATTCTTTGGAAACAGGTTGTGATTTTTCATTTTTTTGGAAGGTCATAGTTCCAAATATTTTAAGGCCTTCGGCTCCGTTTAAAGTGGTTATCTCCTCCTGCTTGGTAATAATATTTTTAGCCCCTCTTTTTTCCAGGTAAGTATAAACCTCTTCAACGGCCGACTCTAAATTAAAGTCTTCCCCGGCCGGGCGTGTATTTATACTTACAAAAAGGTTGCTTTCCAGGCTGCCATAGTTAAAGGTTTCCTTTCCTGCGGCCATTCCGCTGGTGTCGCTAATATTTCGCACCAACACATCGGGAGTGGCAATAGTGACCGAAGGGGTTCCATATTCACTGGAGATCCATTCATTTTCAAGCATTTCTTTGCTGCTGTTGCCAATGTAAGTATCTGTAAAATATTCAAAGCCGCGGGTAGAAATTAGATATGCAGCCCCGGCACTTATAAGTATTACTACAGCAACTATCCCTAAAATGATCTTTTTGACCTTCTTTTTTCTTTCCAGTCTCTCCCTGTATTCACGATCCCGTAACAACTCTTCTTCTGTGGGCTGCGGGATGGAGGCTTTAGTATCTTTTATAACATTTTCCACGCTACTGCGGTCTTCCTTGGCAGTAAGAACATCTGGTCTCGAATTTGCGAACTTTGCAAGATCGGCTCTTTCCAGAATTTCCTTTAATCGACCAATTGTAGTGTTTTCAAGTTTTAATCTTCCACGATCTCTTTCGGCTTCAAGATAAGCAATGAGTTCATTGGTGGTGCTTTCCAAAGCGTGATCGTAAATATCACCATCGAGATATCTCCTTACAGCAGCTGATAGTTGAGAGTAATATTCCTTGATCTCCCGTTGTTCTAATAAATGAGAATCATCCAGTTGCTTAAGCTCAAATAGAGCACGCTCATAAGGCGGAAGTTGCTTTGCAGCCTCTTTTCTTTTCTTCCTGCTTCTGTACAGCAGGTAAATCACCACCCCGAGAATTATTATTCCCAATAGCCACCATAGCCATGAAGGAATTCCAAAAGCCGGCGGTACTTCAACTGCAGGTTTTATGGGAAACATTTTTTGTTTTGTAGTGTCTACCACCACATCATTCACAACCACCGAAAACGAATCTGTGCGAAATTCCCGGTCATTGATTAGCACAAGCTGCCGCGGAATGGTATAACTTCCCGAATCAAATTGTGTTAAAGCGTATTCACGGGTAAGGCGGTAACGATCACTTATTTCATTGGTGTCAATGGCATAAGCCTCGATCATTTCCAGCGGAGAAAAAGTTTGTCCTTCCGGAAAGACCACCAGGTCCTCACGAGCTGCTTCCACGGAAAGCTCATAGGTGATCTGCTCCCCTATTTTTATGGTCGTGGTATCTACTGAAGCTGAAACTTCCTGCGCATGCAGGTTAAAAGTGCTTAACAGCAGGAAAAACATACACAGGCAGAACCAGGAAAAACTGTTCCTTAGGGTCCCAAAAATGCCATTCTGCCTAAAATTTTTTCGCATCAATTTTCTTTTATCTGGCTTTGAAATAGCCCAGTAATTTTTTTACATAACTTTCATCCACACGGGTGCTAAGGCTCCCGGCCCCGCTTCTTCTAAAACTTTCGGTAAAATAATCCACCCTTTCGCGGTAGTATTTTGAATAATTCCGTCGCACCGATTTTGAAGAGGTATCTACTAAAATTCTTTTTCCGGTCTCTTCATCCTGCATAGCGACCATCCCCAGGTTGGGAATATCCTCCTCCCGCTCGTCATAAACCCTAATGCCGGTAACATCATGCCGGCCACTTGTGATCTTGAGGGTACGCTCATAATCTTCAGCAATAAAATCGGAAAGCACAAAAACAATGGCTTTTTTCTTCATTACCCGGGAAAGGTAACTGAGCGCATTTTCCAGATTGGTCTTTTGACTTTTCGGTTGAAATTCCAGAAGCTCACGAATTATGCGGAGGACATGAGAGCGACCTTTCTTTGGCGGAATGTAAAGCTCAATAACATCGGTAAACAGGATGAGCCCTATCTTATCATTATTCTGAGTAGCCGAAAATGCCAGAGTAGCGGCAATTTCTGTAATGATGTCCTGTTTAAATCCTTTACGGGTACCAAATAATCCGGAGCCGGAGACATCCACCACCAGCATCATGGTAAGTTCCCGCTCTTCCTCGAACACTTTTACAAAAGGCTCGGAATAGCGTGCGGTTACGTTCCAGTCAATATTTCTTACATCATCTCCAAATTGATACTGGCGTACCTCGCTAAAGGTCATCCCGCGACCTTTAAAGGTAGAGTGGTATTCGCCGCCAAAGATGTGGTCACTTAACCGGCGGGTCTTGATCTCTATTTTCCGAACTTTTTTGAGTAACTCCTTAGTATCCATTTTTACAATTAACAATGATCAATGAGCAATTAACAGGGCCAATTTTCAATTACCAGATTTTACTTAGCCTGATAATTGGTAATTGTTTATTGCTAATTTTTACGGGACTTCGATCTCGTTTACGATCTTGTTGATAATATCTTCAGAAGTTACGTTTTCGGCTTCGGCTTCATAAGTAATTCCAATCCTGTGGCGCAGTACATCATGTACTATGGCGCGAACATCCTCGGGAACCACATATCCACGTCGCTTTATAAAGGCATAACATTTGGCAGCAGTTGCCAGGTTAATACTTCCTCTTGGAGAAGCTCCAAAATTGATAAGTGGCTTAAGGCTTTCCAGTCCGTATTTTTCAGGGAAACGGGTGGCAAAAACTATATCAAGTATATATTTTTCGATCTTTTCATCCATGTAAACTTCGCGAACCGCCTGTTGCGCTCTGGCTATCTGCTCCAGACTTACCACCGGATTCACTTTTTCAAAGCTACCTTTCAAATTGGCGCGAATGATCATTTGCTCATCGGCCATTTCGGGATATTGGATCACTGTTTTTAGCATAAAACGGTCAACCTGTGCTTCGGGCAGCGGATAAGTTCCTTCCTGCTCCACCGGGTTTTGAGTTGCCATTACCAGGAACGGCCTGTCCAGCGTAAAAGTTTCTTCCCCAATTGTCACCTGCTTTTCCTGCATGGCTTCAAGTAAAGCCGACTGCACTTTGGCAGGAGCACGGTTGATCTCATCGGCAAGTACAAAATTGGCGAAAATCGGCCCTTTTTTGATGCTGAAGTCATTTAGCTTCATATTATAAATAAGGGTTCCAATAACATCTGCCGGAAGAAGATCTGGTGTAAACTGGATACGGCTGAAAGAACCGTGAACGGCTTGAGAAAGAGTATTAATGGCGAGGGTTTTGGCCAGACCCGGAACTCCTTCGAGAAGAATGTGTCCCTGTCCCAGCAGACCGATCAATAAACGTTCAACCATATGTTTCTGGCCTACTATGACCTTTTTCATTTCTGAACTCAGTATATCAACAAAGGCGCTTTCGCGTTCTATTTTCTCGTTGATACTGGCGATGTCTATCGAACTGTTACTTTCCTGCATGTAAACAAATTTTTAAGATTGTGAAGATACTTATCTAAGGTCAACGGCGCAACCTCAGCAAATATTCAACCAAACTATCTTAAAATTTTGTTAAAAGAAAAGGCAGCGGAATTACCGCTGCCTTTTTTACCATTTTAAAATTTTGCCTACTCCCCGTCCAGGAACATAGCATCAAGAGTCACCAATTCGCCCTGTCCAACAGCTACATTGTTGACGGTTGAAACATTTAATCCCAATCCTGCTGCAGGAGTTGCAGTAACTTTATAAGTTCCTGCCGGTAGACCATGTACCTGGAAGTTTCCATTAGCATCTGTGTAAGCAGAAGCATTTACAGTAGCATTTTGCACACTAATAAGTGTTTGCTCTGTAGTTGGATGAACACTTCCTTTAATAGAACCTGAATTCTCTTCAACCCCCATTCTTATTACAGGATGAAGATTATAACCATCGGTAGTAGTACTTTTTACAGACTTGTCAACATCAAAGTCAAGAATAAAAGTATACTCTGCATTTGCTTCCAATTCCTGTTCAACCTTCACTTTTAATCCTGACTGTTGTGCACTTGGAGTTTTTAAAGCAAATTCCTGCTTCTGTTCTCCGTTCATGACTACAACCGTGTTGTTGTCTCCCAATACAAGTCTAATTTGATGAAGATATCCTGCCTCTATTTCGGTTTCAACCAGTAATTCGGAAACTCCACCGGTTAAGCTAAGAAGATCAATAACGCCTTTGTTTACACCTTCAAGGCTGGTCCAACCTTCTTCCTCACTACCTTCGGCAGTGGTTTTAATCATAACATCTTCCACTTCAACATAAACATGCTTATAATCCCCGGGAGCATCGGTCAATTTTACAGCCACTTTTGCCGTACCCTCCTCTGTTCCACCAGAATTGTCATCTGAACTACAACTAACAAGGCCCGTTAACAGAGCCGAAAAGAATAAAAATAAATGATACTTTTTCATAAAAGATTGTTTTTAGGTTTAGGCATGATAACGCTCGATAATCTGCTTTAATTTATCGACGAACGAAATTTAACTCTTTTTAACGATCCTGGATATTCTTTAACAATACAGCTTTTAGCTAAAATGCAGGAGTTCCTTACTTTTAAAACATGAGGCAAAGAAATTCTTATTCCCGGATTATACAGGATCCTAAAGACTGGGAAGAACTATCGAAAGGAAGTAAAATTCAGCTTTTCCAGCATTGCGTGGAAAAAGGGATCACTACATTCCTAATAGATCTGTCAAAAAGTGAAAGTTACAGCCATAGTCTCGGCACTGCATTTAGTGAGAGCGGACTTAGTCGGGACCAGGTCCAGTTGATCGCCTGTCCCGGAAAAAATCTTACAAACGAACAAGGTATACTGGACCGGGTGGAGAAAATTCTTAACCTCCTGGATACAGATTACCTGGACCTGTTGATCCTGGACTTTGATGCACCTTCAAAAGTTATACTTTCGAGCATGGAAAAGTTAAGGGCCCGGGGGAAGATCGTGGAAGTAGGGGTTCTTAAAAGAATAACGGGAGAGAAGATGGAATTTTTAAATGATTTTCCTGCCAGCGCCACACTTTCTACTTTCAGCTTTACACCGTCCGCCGTGAAAAGTCTTACCTTAGCTGAAGCTGCTTCAAGCGAAACCACTCAAATGATCATTCCTGAAAGTGGGGACTGGGAAAATGAGCATGAGGCTCTCAAAACAGTCGCAAACAAATATAACCTGCGGCCAAAAGAGATGCTCTTCGCCTGGTTACTACATCACAAAGCTCAATTTCACGCAGTGATTAAAGGAAATTCTCAAGCGGTTATAGATTCGGCTTATAAAGCTTTTCACACTTCTATTATTGAAGAAGATTTTAAGAAGCTTCCCGAAAAACTTTAATATAAATACACATTTTTGACACCTATGAGTAAGACAGCTTTAGTAACAGGAGCCAGCAGCGGAATTGGAAAAGCAACAGCCATTGCCCTGGCCCAAGCCGGTTTCAATGTAATTATCTGCGGAAGAAGAAAAGAAGCCCTTCAGGAACTTAAAACCCGGCTTGAGGACAAAGTAAAAGTTGAAATACTTCAGTTTGACGTCCGCAACAAGGAAGAAGTAAGTAAAGCCCTTAAAAAGCTTCCGCAGGATTTCAGAAAAATTGATGTGCTCGTTAACAACGCTGGAAATGCTCACGGCCTCAACCCCATCCAAACCGGAAACCTGGATGACTGGGACGCTATGATCGACATCAACGTAAAAGGTCTTTTGTATGTGAGCAGGGAGATCATTCCGCAAATGGTGGAGCGGGGTTCTGGAGACATCATCAACATTGGTTCCCTTGCAGGAAAAGAAGTTTACCCCAACGGAAATGTCTACAGCGCCAGTAAACACGCGGTAGACGCCCTGAATAAAGGAATGCGCATAGACCTAAACGGAAAAGGAATACGGGTAGGCGCCATAAATCCCGGTTTGGTGGAGACGAATTTCAGCGAAGTAAGGTTTAAAGGAGACTCAGAAAAGGCGAAATCTGTTTATGAGGGATACCAGGCTTTAAAACCCGAGGACATTGCAGAGCTGGTAGTTTTCATGGTAACCCGACCTGCTCATGTAAATATTGCCGATCTTTTGGTATTACCTACAGCCCAGGCCAGTTCCACGATTGTACATAAGGAATAGGAAGCCATGATCAACAAGCGCCTTCTCATAAAAAACCTGCTTGCGCATAACAGCGAAAACAGTTTTTATGATAAAAAGCGCCAGATCAACCTTGCCGAAAGAGAAGGAAAGGCCAAATTCCTTAAGCATATTTGCGCCCTTTCAAATTCTAATCCCAACAATAATTCATTTATGGTTATTGGCGTGGAAGACGCCGATAACGAAGTGAAGGGTGTAGATTTCTTTGATGACAGCAAGATACAGAACCTTGTAAATGCCTATTTGGATAATCCTCCATTAGTGTCTTATGAAAATATTCCCTTTCCACATTTGCCGGGGGAACTGGTGGTAGGTCTGGTAACAATCAGGCCGAACAAAGGCAGAACCTGCTCCTTGCGAAAAGGGATCTGGAAATATTCTGCAGGAAGTATTTTTGTGAGAGAGGGCAGCATAAGCATTTCTTCAGAATTTTCCCGCGGGACCCAAAGTGATAATTCCCATATTGTAGAGTCTATTGAAGCTCATTCCCAAAACAACATCGAAATGACCTTAGACGGGGTACTTGACTTTATGGGTAGACATGAAAATCTGAGCCCAACCTACAAGGTTTTTAAAGAATATTTTGTCATTTGCTGGAGCGGAAAGAAAAAAGAACTTAGTGGAAAAACATATTTTTCCAGGGTAGATATTGAACTAATCAACGAACAGGTAAAGCTTTTTTATTCTGAACTTGATGAGGTGAGCATAGAAATTTCGGAAGATCTTTTTACAATCCTGGAACATGTAAGACTTGGACTTAATGACAGGTTTCATTATTATCCTTTGGAGGAAGTGAAGATCCTTTTTAAGGATAATGCTACATATGAGATCAAGACCACTATGCTTTTTGAGCCTCCACAGTTCGAAAAAAAGACACTTTACCATATCTATAATTCCAATATCACCCTGGTAAGCAAACTAAGACAAAACTTAAAATTAACCCCGTCTGAAGAAAAGGATCTTTACAATTTGCCGGCCACTTATTTATTATGCTATTTTAACGGCTTTAATGAAGCACTCGACAAGCTTGAGGATTCAAAAGATGAATTAAGGAGATATGATGAAAGGATCTATCAACAGTACAAAGACAGTTTAAGGATCCTTCGAAAAGTAAAATATAACTGAGAATGGGAAGGACTCTTGTAATAGGAGATATACATGGCGGGCTAAAAGCCCTGGTGCAGTTGCTCGAACGTGCAAAAATCACCCCCGATGACCAAATAATCTTCCTTGGAGATTATGTTGACGGGTGGAGCGATTCGGCAAATGTTGTGTCTTACCTCATAGAATTTGCAAAACAAAATACCTGTATTTTTCTGCGTGGAAATCACGATGATCTTACTCATCGCTGGCTTAAGACGGGAGAGCAGAATGACCAGTGGCTGCAGCATGGCGGGCAATCCAGCATAGATGCTTACCGGCAGTTATCAAAAGAAGAAAAAGAAGAACACATAATCTTCTTCGATCAAATGGTCAATTATTATATTGATAAAGAAAATCGCTTGTTTGTTCATGCGGGTTTTACGAATCAAAAAGGTCCAGAAGAAGAATATACTCCCACTCCTTTTTACTGGGACCGTACGCTTTGGGAAATGGCTATGAGCATAGATCCCAATCTAAAACCCGGTGACACAGAGTATCCAAAACGATTAGCTCTTTTTAAAGAGATCTATATTGGGCACACGCCCGTGACAAGGATAGGCAGAGACAAACCCACCCGCTTTGCCAATGTTTGCAATGTCGACACAGGGGCTGCATTTATGGGGAAAATATCTTTACTTGACGTAAATTCAGGGGAGCTTGTTCAAAGTGATCCTGTCCACACTCTTTATCCCGAAGAATCGGGTAGAAATTAAGATTAATTTTAAGATGCTTCCTCTATTAACTTCTTATCTTTGTAGATTACCAATACGTTAATTTGGTGCGGTTATTGAACCTATATGTTTAAATTTTTTATATGGCCCTAGAGAATATTCGATTAGAAGTAATGAAGACTGTTGAGAAGTCTATTGATGAATTCGTGGAAAAATATCTTATTCCCGTTGAAGAAATATGGCAACCTACAGATCTTTTACCCAATTCCCAGGAAGAAGGTTTTTTTGAAGAGGTCACCCAAATACGGGAAGAGGCCAAGGAACTGGGATATGATTTCTGGGTAGTGCTGGTAGCCGATATGGTGACCGAAGAAGCTTTGCCTACCTACGAATCCTGGCTTATGGACATGGAAGGAGTGGAGCAGCACGGGCAGCAAAAAGGTATGCAGAACGGCTGGGCCAAATGGATTCGCCATTGGACAGGGGAAGAGAACCGTCATGGAGATACGCTTAACAAATATCTATATCTCTCAGGAAGGGTTGATATGAAAGAAGTTGAAAAAACCACTCAATACCTTATCAACGACGGCTTCGATATTGGAACAGGACGTGATCCTTACCGCAATTTTGTTTATACCAGCTTTCAGGAACTGGCAACCAACATTTCTCATAAGCGAGTAGGCCAACTGGCGAGAAAAAAAGGAAATAAAATGCTGGCGAAGATGTGCAATATTATTGCAGGGGACGAAATGCGTCACCACCTTGCTTACAGGGAATTTGTGAAGACAATCTTTGAATATGACCCGAGTGAAATGATGTTGGCCTTTGAAGATATGATGAAAAAGAAGATCGTTATGCCCGCCCAGTTTATTAGAGAATCTGGCCAGGGAATTGGCGAAGCTTTTGAAAACTTCTCGAATGCCGCTCAAAGACTTGGAGTATATACCACCCACGATTATATTGATATCCTTCAAAAACTAAATGAATTCTGGGAAATTGACAAGATGACTTCCCTGACAGATAAAGCCGAAAAAGCACGTGATTACCTAATGAAACTGCCGGACAGGATGACCAGGATCTCCGAAAGGATCAAAGTTCCACAGGATCCCCACCAGTTTGCATGGGTAGCACCAAACGGAACCTTATAAAGAATGACCCCCGCAAAAGCGGGGGTTTTTGTTCCTATCTTTTTTTTATTTTTTTGGCGCAGTCTCTTTTGTGCTAACCTGCCAGCGTTCTCCATAGACAGATTCATACTCCACTACAAATTCGAGACATTGTAAAGAAGACTGTAAAATTTCTCCAGGCCCGATCTACTGGAGTTCGGCTCAAGGTCGACCATGGAAATTCCTTCTTTTTCCGATATTAAATTTCCTCTAGATACATTCGAAATGAGAAAATTCACAGAATCTTTTACTGCTATATGCTCCTGAAGATACCTTCCCACATCAAGATCATATTTCTGCCCTTTAATAACTACATTCCTTGAAGTTATTAATGCGGGGCCTATTCCCTTATTTCTTAAAATCAGCTCATAATCGTCTGAGAAAACGGCGTGATGCTCAAACTCCAGATAAGGGAGAACAGACATATACTGTTGCTTCCGTACGAGATTTGTTTGATAGAGAAACACCAGCAGTGTGCCGACACTGATAATTACTGCGGTAATACTGAGAAGCTCCTGTTTTATCCAGGATACAGATTTCTTCGGTCTTAGCTTTTTTCTAGCCATCTTAAAGCCATTTTTCCCACCTCCTTCTCAAGATCTTAACGGTTAAAATTCTTGAGAATTTTACGCAAGGTGCTTATACCTATTTAAATTTAAGCGTTTTACAAATACAAAAAGCATAAATTTTAGGTCTAAAAATTACCTCATAAAATCTTTTGCTATCGTTATTAAGTTTGTACCAGAACCTTTTTATCCCGATTTTTGGACCTTTTAGAACCTGAAACAAATTCAAACTTGACGTTCAAACAGGCTTTTTAATCAGTCTCTGGTTTTTTAAAGCTTACGCTCTTCACACTTTAAGGTCATGGGATAGTCTGCGTAAAATTTCCTTACCTCTAATGGGAGTGGGGAGAGAAATTCCACTTCGCTCCAAACCCGGTTTATTAGATCTTCATTTTGTTCCGGCGAAAAATCTTCAAACAGAAGTTTCCCGGCAGTTGATCCTTCATCTATATTAGCATATTGAACAGGAGAATCACAATCAAAATCCATTTCCTGCAGGGAAAATTTTCTAAGTTCAGGATTATTCCGGGTTTTAAAATAAACCTCCAGATTATTGAGATCGTACACTATGCTCCACTGAGTGCTTGAATCTTCCTGCTTTACCCTTTCCAGTATTTTAAAAGAATAATCTATCAAGTCCTCTCCGGAAAATTCCTGAAGTGCAACTGCTGCATTGACAAAGCGATCCAGCGGTGCAGAAGAAACAGGTATGTCTTTAGTTCCTCCAAATCCCGAAAAATCTTCCAGATAATTCATACTGTTCTTATAGGTATCATTTGCTAAAACCTTTACAGGAAGCCCTTCTCCCGTGTGAGCAACCATTTTTCCATCTATGAATTCTATAGTTGCCACATTCCCCATTTTGTCTGCCACCAAAAAATGAAGTTTTGCTACCGACTGCGGAGAAATCCTTAAAAATTTCTCAGAAGCTATGACCTCCTCCACACTGGCCGAATTATCAAGCTGATATTGGATCCATTGTAGTTCGGTCAAGCCATACCTATGGTCTGATTCGGGATAAATGGATTCGTTTAGGGCCATTTGCTCAATAACGAGTCCACTTTCGTTTATTCCCCCGTATGGAAATTCTCGCCCATTTTGGTTAAAAGTGACACTGCCAAATTTGGAAGTCCATTCAAAGGGCTTTTCGGGTGGGCGAATCATTGCCGCTTTAGTAGTGTTTCGTTTGTTGATAACTACGTGGCCGTAACCTACGGGAAAGTCAAAGTTCCTACCAAAGACTACCCGGTTCCCGTCCTGCAAACAAAAAGTGGTGCAGGCAATACCTTCAAAAGAGATAAGAAAAAATGCATAGAAGGTGAGAATGCAAATAAGAGAGATCTTTTTCATTCGTCATTCCTTTAGAGATGAAGAAAATTTTTTAAACCTCAATAAATTTACCACTTTCAGGAATTAAAAACTACAAATAATCTCTTTAAAAGAATAATATAGTGCTGGTTTGTCTACACATTAAAAGGCTTTTGAGGGCCTGTAGAAACTAAAATAAATCTGCTTCTAAAGTGTCATTTTTGAGATCTATTTTTACACCATATCTCCTGCTCTCCCTATTAAGTACCTCCCGCAACCATTCAGCATCTTTTTTAGAAGCTCTGCGAAGGCTAAACTTCCTTATTTCCATGGGCACCATATTTAATTTTAAAAGATCTCCCGTTGAAGGATCCAACTCGGGAAAATACATAAGAGAAAGCTCACCTCTATACTTTTCATGGCCGCTAATGCCCTCATAATCATTGATGAAATCACCTGCTCCGTAAATTATTAGCTTTTTCTTATAAATTTCCAATCCCATGGGGTGATGGGAAGAATGTCCAAAGATGACATCCACTCCGGCTTTATCGATAAGATCATGAGCAAACTTTCTATGAACCTCAGGGACATTGTAGCCCCAGTTCGGTCCCCAATGAATGGAAAAAATAACGACATCCCCCTCCTTTTTTACGGCAGCAATATGATTGGTGATCTCCCGTAAATGTTCTTCGGAAAAACCGGATAAGAAATTTACCCCAGATCTGTCTTTTTTAGCAGCCCAGGTCTCAGGAATTCCGCTGCCGGGAGAGCCATAGGAATATACCAGTACCCTTGCACCTTTCAGCTGAAAAATTGCAGGTTCGGCTGCTTCCTTTTTATTTTTACCTGCTCCCGAAAATGCTATTTTAGAATCTTCAAGACTTTTCATCGTTTCCACCAAACCTCCCCTTTTCCAATCCAGAACATGATTGTTGGCCAGGCTGCAATAATCAATATCCGCTACTGTAAACAGTCTTACATTTTTTGGATGCATGCGGTAATGTATACCTTTTGCAGGCCACGGCTCATCGTGGGTGGTAAGACTTGTTTCCAGGTTGATGAGCTTGAGATGGGGATCTCTTTGATCCCAAATTCTCATTGCATCACCCCAAATATACCTGTAACTCAAAGGGAGCTCCAGCTCTCCGTTTTCCCTTTCTGCCAAAAGAAGGTAATCGCGCGCGTCCTTAACAAAGGGCTCATAAATTACCGGCCCTACAGAATACTTTAATGCCTGATCAATTCCCCGGCCTGTCATTACATCCCCCGCAAGAAAGATCTTCAAAGTTTTATTTTCCATAGCTGTCTGGGAGGTGCAAAACAGGCCGGTAAGTATCCCAAAACAAAGACATATTCCTTTCAGCATTTTTCGCAACCTTAATTTATATAAGTTACAAAATTTTAGGATTATGTATTTAAAGGCAATAGCAGTAGCAGCCGATTTATTCCTAAGTTTGTACAGCAAAATTTCAGCATGAATCAGTCGAAAAATCCTCTTTTTATCCTACTTGCTTTTTTTTCAATCTATGTGATATGGGGTTCGACTTACCTGCTTAACAAGGTGGCAGTAACCGAGTTGCCGCCTTTCATGCTTGCTTCAATAAGATTTGTCACTGCAGGACTCCTCATTTTTGCCATAAGTAAGGCCATGGGGAAAAAATTAAGAATAACTCGTGCCCAGTTCTTTAACACTGTTATTGCCGGTTTCCTGTTTCTGGCCTTTGGAAATGGAGTTGTAGTGTGGGCCCTGAGGTTCGTTGACAGCGGTTTTGCAGCTTTAGTTATTTCTGCACAGCCACTGGTAGTTCTGTTGTTTATGCGAATCCTTGAAGGAAAAAAGATACTGCCCATGTCTATGGTAGGCGTAGCTTTAGGACTAATAGGGATCTACCTGCTGGTAAGCCAGAAGCAGGTAACCTCCAATGAAAATTCTGTGCTCGGCATCCTTATGATCTTTGCCTGTCTTCTTAGCTGGTCCTACGGAAGTTTATTTGTAAGCAAAGCAAATCTACCCACAAATCATTTTGTGAATACCGGCTACCAGATGTTCACCGCGGGAATTATCTTGGGTATTGCAAGTTTGCTTTTTGATGAACCCTGGACTGCTCCCACAACCTGGAGCACACCCGTTCAGTATTCGATGGTATTACTTATTATTTTTGGTAGTATTGTGGCCTTCACCGCTTTCAATTACCTGCTGAAGGTGGTTTCTCCCGAAAAAGTAGCGACTTCCACCTATGTGAACCCCGTTATCGCCATGATCTTGGGCTGGTATTTTCTTGATGAGCAGATCACCAGCCAGTCGGCTATTGCCGCCGCGGTCCTGCTAACCGGAGTATATTTTATTAACACCAAGAAAAAGCTGGTCATCCTGTCAAGATTCACCAGCAGGGCTACTAAATATTCTGAAGAATAGATCAATTACTTTACCTCAAGAACTTTTTGATCGACATTCACCGCCTGTTCCTGAATTGAAAAAAGTAATGTTTTCTTTAGGTATCCTTCTCCTTCTTCAAGATAAGTTCCTTGAACCAACTCTTGTTCCCCATTGCTTCTGGTGAATCTGAAGGTGTATTTACCATCGGCTATATTACTTTTTACCTGGAGCGTATGAGCTATATCCTGCCCTGCAGGTAAAACATCGGCTGCAAATGAAACCCTGTCTCCTGCTGTAAGTATTTTAATATCTTTTACCGGCTGGGAAGTGTTGTTGACTATTTCTATTTCCAATACATGATCTTCCGGTACACATGCAAAGAATAATCCGGCAATAAATAAGAGAAGGTAAATTTTTTTCATAACGTTACTGGCTTAGTCTTTCCTAAGATAAAAAATTTTCGCCAGTAATATTCTAATACCGTATCACATGATCCCGCCTTATCTATTCATTTTTCACAATGATTTCCAGAATATTATTATCCACGGTTTCTATAATTGGAGTACGGTCATAATAGGTATAGATCCTATCAATTAAACTATCCTGATTAAAATGTGAGGCTGAATTAGAACGGATATTTACCGGCTGCCCATTGAAATTCATGTGATTTGAAAAATAGGTGATGGTTATCACCCCTGTTAAACCTGAATAATTTAATTCCTGATTTGCTTTAACAGGAATCGTTACCAAATCCACAAATTCCATGCTATCGATCCCCGAAGTTTTTCTCCAGTTTTTCCACCAGTTTACAACTTCCTCCTTTCCCTTTATTATTGTCCTGTCGGCATCACCATCAGGAAAATAATACTCTACATCATCGGCCAGCATATTGCTCCACTCATCAAATTCAAAATTGGCCAAATGGGTCATAGCTTTTTCATTCATTTCAGAAAACTTTTCTGATGCCACCTCGTAATTAGACTCAAATTCAGAAACAACAGGTTCCTCAGCTTCGGAATTCTTGTTATTACAGGAGAAATAAAATAATAAAAGAACTACCGCACAAAAAGATATCCTTCTCATAGTTCAACACTTTAAAGTTCTATTAAAGATAATTTAAAAAATTATCTTTTAAACACTAATTGTGAGGTAGTTATGATAAAAAAACCCGCTTCAGGAGAAGCGGATTTTTAAATTTCAGCAATATTTGTTAAATACTATAAATCAAATTTTATTCCCTGTGCCAATGGCAGCTCTGTTGTATAATTTATGGTATTTGTTTGTCGGCGCATGTAAATCTTCCAGGCATCAGATCCAGACTCTCTTCCGCCACCAGTTTCTTTTTCACCTCCAAAGGCTCCGCCTATCTCGGCTCCAGAAGTACCAATGTTCACATTGGCAATTCCGCAGTCAGATCCTTCCACAGAAAGGAATCTCTCAGCTTCGCGAAGGTTATTGGTCATAATTGCAGAAGAAAGCCCCTGTACCACTCCGTTTTGTAATTCGATTGCATTTTCGAGATCTCCTGAATACTTCATTATATAAAGGACCGGTGCAAAAGTTTCATGTTGCACGATCTCATATTCATTTTTGGCTTCGGCAATTGCCGGCTTTACATAGCAACCGCTTTCATAACCTTCACCTTCAAGCACACCGCCTTCCACGAGGATCTTTCCGCCTTCTTCAACTACTTTGTCTAAAGCAGCCTGATAATTTTTTACTGCATCTTTATCGATAAGCGGACCGACATGGTTATTTTCATCCAATGGATTACCTATTCGTATTTGTTTATAGGCATCAACAATGGCGTTTTTTACCTTATCATAAATAGAATCGTGAATAATTAGTCTTCTGGTAGAAGTACAACGTTGTCCACAGGTACCCACGGCTCCAAAGACTGCTCCTATTACTGTATTTTTTATATCAGCATCGGGAGTTACGATGATCGCGTTGTTTCCTCCAAGCTCCAGAAGAGATTTACCCAATCTTGCAGCTACTGCCTGGGCAACAATTTTACCCATTCTTATAGATCCGGTTGCGGATATTAAAGGAACTCTTTTATCATTGGTCATCATTTCGCCCACTTTATAGTCTCCAGTGATCAAACAGGAAATTCCTTCGGGAAGACCATTTTCTGAAAATACTCTGGCTGCGATATTTTGACAGGCAACAGATGTTAAAGGTGTTTTTTCAGATCCTTTCCAAACGCACACATCCCCACATACCCATGCAAGGGCAGTGTTCCAGGACCAAACGGCTACAGGGAAATTAAAAGCTGAAATCACTCCAACAATCCCCAGCGGGTGGTACTGCTCGTACATACGGTGGCCGGGACGTTCAGAATGCATTGTAAGACCGTGCAGCTGTCTACTTAATCCTACTGCGAAATCGCAGATATCAATCATTTCCTGCACCTCTCCAAGACCTTCCTGGTAAGATTTCCCCATTTCGTATGAAACCAGTTTCCCAAGTGGTTCCTTAAGTCGGCGTAATTCATCATTAAATTTACGCACTATTTCTCCTCTTTGAGGCGACGGCATAGTTCTCCAGGTTTTAAAAGCCTCCTGTGCAGTTTCAATTACACGATTATAATCTTCTTCTGTGGTAGCCTTCACTTTTCCAATTAAAGCTCCGTCTACAGGAGAATAGGATTCGATCACCTCTCCCGAAGAGAACCATTCCTTCCCGGTTGAAGTACCTTTATTGACTTCATCTACATTAAGACCAAGCTCTTTTAAAGCTTGATTTATTCCAAATTTTTCTGCAATTGCGCTCATTCTAGTTGTTGTTTTGTTATGGATTTGTTCGGATTGTTGCGAATATAAAAAAATTAAAGATGAAAGCCTTGAACAGCTGCAGTCTACTTCGGTTTCTCCATCACAGTCCCACAATTGTTGCAGGTGCGTAGCTCCTCACTCTGGTAAAAATGATCAAAATGTTTTTGAAAATCATTTTCTATATCATGTAAAGGGAAATAGACCTCATAAAGTTTGTTGTTACAGTTCTCACAGAACCACAATAGGCCGTCCTTGGCATTAATATCTGTTCTTCTTCGTTCTACCACAAGCCCCACAGAACCTTCAGTACGCTCTGGAGAATGCGGCACCTTTGCAGGATGCAGGTACATATCTCCGGGTCCCAGCTCAAAAGTTCGCTTTTGCCCCTCTTCCTGGATATGAACTTTTATATTTCCCTCAAGTTGGTAGAAGAGTTCTTCTGTTTCATTGTAATGATAATCTTTCCGGGAATTTGGTCCACCCACAACCATTACAATATAATCCTCGGCATCGGGATACAGGCTTTTATTGGCCACCGGCGGCTTGAGCAGGTCCCTGTTTTGCACTATCCATTTATTAAGATTAAAAGGTTTTGCTATGGCCATAGGTTTTGTTTTAGGACCCTAAATTTACGGAATCTTTTCCTGAAGATATCTTCCAAAGCAACAGTTGACTATCGAACCACCCTTTTTTCTTAACTTTCCTTCTGAAAATTTTAGAACATGAAAAAAATACTTCTCGTTTTTGCCCTTTTTGGAACCCTTGCCTGTAATAATTCTGCTGAAAAGAATTCAGTTAATTCTGAAACTCCTGAAGTTGCTTCAGAAGAAAAAGACAGCATTCCAAATTTTGGAATCGTCATTCACGGTGGTGCCGGGACCATCTTAAAAGAAAATATGAACGATAGCCTGGAGCAACAATACCGGGCAAAACTGGAAGAGGCCATTAGAACAGGGCACGAGATCCTTGCCAATGGCGGTACAGCCCTGGAGGCTGTGCAGCGTACCATTAATGTGATGGAAAACTCCCCATTATTTAATGCCGGGAAAGGTGCTGTTTTTACAAATGAAGGCACTAACGAACTCGATGCTTCCATTATGGATGGAGCAACCCTTAATGCCGGCGCAGTTGCCGGAGTCACCACAATTAAGAACCCAATTAATCTTGCCTACGAGGTAATGGTAAATTCTGAACATGTGTTGCTGGCAGGAAAAGGTGCCGAAAAGTTTGCAGAGGAACAGGGGATCGAGATTGTTGACCCTCAGTATTTCTATACCGAAGAAAGGTATAAAAGTCTGCAACGCATAAGGGAACAGGAAAAGACCCAGCTGGATCATGATGATCAAAAAACGGCATTTTTGGATCCCTATATTAAAGACTCCAAATTTGGAACAGTGGGTTGTGCTGCACTCGATAAGCACGGAAATCTTGCAGCAGGAACTTCCACAGGAGGAATGACCAATAAACGATACAACCGAATTGGAGATGCGCCCATTATTGGTGCAGGCACTTACGCCAACAATAAAACAGTTGCGGTTTCCAGCACCGGCTGGGGGGAATTCTTTATCCGCGGAATGGTAGCGTATGATATTTCCGCCCTTATGGAGTACAAAGGATTAAGCCTTGACGAAGCCGCCCGGGAAGTGATCCAGAAAAAAATTCCGGCTCTGGGTGGTGACGGAGGAATAATTGCCATAGACCATGAAGGAAATGTGGCCATGGAATTCAACACCGCGGGAATGTACAGGGCGAAAATGAACCGTGATGGTGAGCTGGAAATCGGGATCTATGGAGAGGAGTAATCCCCTTTCCAGCTTTTCTTAGCTTTTCCAAAGTTTGAAACTTTGGAAAAGCTCTTAAGTTCTTGCCCTTTTATTTTTTTACTATGATACCGTTAGAACCCGATAAATTTTACCACATCTATAATCGTGCTAACGGCAATGAAAAAGTCTTCGCCAATCCCGGGAACTACGAATTCTTTTTACGTAAGTATCAACAACATATCACACCAGTCGCAGAAACTTACTGCTATTGTTTGATGCCAAACCATTTTCATTTTCTAATTAGAATCAAATCTGCCGAAGACTTTCACGATTCGGGATTCTCGAATTCAGAAAAAATTGGATTGTATTGCAGTAAAAAATTTTCCAACTTTTTCAGTTCATACTCCCAGGCCTTTAATAAACAGCAAAATAGAATGGGAAGTCTTTTCATGAAGAATTTCAAAAGAAAGGAAATAGATTCAGAAAAGTATTTACACCAGCTCATCCATTACATCCACAACAATCCTGTGGCTGCAAATTTGTAGAGGCACCTCATGAATGGAAACACTCCTCCTACAACACATTGGTGTCGGCTAATCCCACTTTTCTTCTAAGAAAAGAAGTTTTAGATCTATATGACGGTGTCCAAAATTTTAAAATTATTCACTCCCGCCCAAAGCTTTACAACTTTCCTTTTGATCATCAGAAGAAGCCGAATTAACTTTCCAAGTCCTGAAATTTGGAAAAGTTGATAAGCTAAAGGTTAACATAAAATTAGCCTTACTTGTCATTCTATAAAACTAAAGTAAATTTAATTTCGCGGTATGAAAACAGCACGTTCATATCCCCGAAAATTGTGGATAATATTTATTCATAGCCTTTTTCTTCTTTGCTTCTTTCTAATAAGTGCTGACCTTCAGGGGCAGCGACTTTCAAGGGAACAGATCAAGGATACCATCAATGACATGCCCGCCTTCTCCCTGCATGAAGATAACTACTTCATCTCGGGGGTGCCGCTTAATAAAGACATTACCCGGCAAACTGCAGATGTAAAATACAAGGTAAACTTCAGGTATTTGCTAAGCCGCAATAAATTTCCGTGGGATTCATACCTTTTCCTTACCTATACGCAAAAGGCTTTCTGGGATATCTATGACCAATCAAAACCTTTTCAGGAGATCAATTTTAAGCCGGGTTTAAATTTGGGACTTCCCGTTTTTGACAAGAAAGACGAACTATTGGGAATGGCATTCCTAAAATTCGAACATGAATCCAACGGGCGCGACAGCATTTATTCCCGAAGCTGGAATAAAATTGCCCTGGCCTTTCATGCCGATCTGGGGAAAAGGCACACCCTGAGCGGAGAGGTATGGTGGCCTTTTAGATACAAAAAAGATAACCCGGATCTTCCCGATTATGTAGGTCTGGGGGAAGTAAATTATTCCTTCGAAATAAAACCCGAACTGTGGTCTTTTGAAATCATGGCTCAAAAAGGGCTCAACTGGGACCTCAAAGGTGCTCTACGAACCAGGATTTTATACAGCCCTTTTGAAATGAAGAGCATTAACTTTATGGCAGAGTGGTACTACGGGTATGCAGAAAGTCTTATCGCATTTAAGGAACTCCGCAGCATGGTAAGGATTGGTTTCTTAATGAAATCAAACGACCTCAACTTCCTGTAATTGCTTTAACTTAAATTTAAGGTTCTAATTGTTCGGAAAATTCCGAACTAATCCTATTTTTGCAGCTTCAAACTTTTGAAGAAAAGAAAATGGATTTAGAAAATCAACGAAAGAACCTTATAGAAGAGCTAGGCGTGCACCTAGAAGGAGATCACCTTGCTCCTCTTGCGGCACGCATTCTTTCTACTTTGATACTATCCGGCAAAAAAGGGATGACTTTTGACCAGTTGGTATGTGAATTACAGGCGGGCAAGAGCACGATTTCCAACCATCTGGACCATCTTCAAAATACCAACCGGGTCAAATATTTTACTAAAACTGGAGACCGCAAGAGATACTTCATTGTGGATCCAAATCTCGTTCTCAATGTCATGGACGAAATGATCAATAAATGGGAGAATGAGAAAAAGCTGCATTTAAAGATTAGAGAGTATAAAGAACAGTGCAACAAAGAGGCAGAAGAAACAGCCGAATTTCAATTTGATCTTGAATTTCAGGATGATTTTCTCACCTTTTTGGAGGAGACTTCTACTGCAGTAAAGAAATTTAAAAACAAGATCTTATCAAGAAACAACTAACACCAGACAGAAAGAAGATATGAGAAAAATAATTTATATAAGCCTAGTATTGAGTGTCTTTACAATGATCTCCTGCCAGGATGAGAATGCAGGCCAGGCGCAGCAAGGTGGTGCTATGCCATTCCCGGTTATAGAAGTACCGCAAAGGACCGTTACAGGCTTTACATCTTACCCGGTAAGTATTGAAGGTACTGTGAATAGTGCGGTTAGGGCCAAGGTGCCGGGGTATATTACACAGGTGCTGGTGGATGAAGGTGAAAAGGTGAAAAAAGGGCAGGTCCTTTTTAGACTTGAAACAGAGTCTCTTTCGCAGGAAGCCGGTGCCGCCCGTGCCAACGTAAATGCTGCCCAGGTAGAGGTTGATAAGTTAAAACCATTGGTAGAAAAAGGAATAATTAGTCCTGTACAACTGGAAACAGCAAAAGCAAGACTTGAACAGGCAAAAGCCGGTTACAGCAGTATAGCAGCCAGTATAGGATATTCGAATATTAAAAGTCCGGTAGATGGTAATGTGGGTGCCATCAATTTTAGGGAAGGGGCTTTAGTAAGTGCGGGAGACCCTACTCCACTTACAACAGTTTCAGATATTGACCAAGTCTACGCCTTCTTTTCAATGAATGAAAGAGATTATCTTAACTTCCTTCAGAATGCCGAAGGAGAAAATATTTCAGAAAAAATTGAGAATTTCCCGCCGGTCCAACTGCAGTTAGTAAATGACAGGATCTATTCAGAAACAGGTGAGATCCAAACAGTAACGGGACAGGTGGATCCTTCGACAGGAACAGTAGGCTTTCGGGCCATGTTCCCTAATCCTAATGGAATTCTTGCCAGCGGGAACAGCGGAAGGATAAGAATTCCCCGCACTTATGAGGAAGTTCCGGTAGTACCCGAATCTGCTTCCTTTGAACAACAGGGAAGAGTTTATGTTTATGGGGTGCAGGGAGATACTCTTGCAGTTTCAGTTCCTATCCAGGTTATAGATCGTGTTCAAAACCTTATTGTTGTAGGAGAGGGAGTTAGGCCTGGAGATAAGATCGTCGCTCAGGGAGTAGGTAAGTTAAGAAATAACACGCCTATTGTTCCGCAGCCAGTTTCCTTTGACAGTATTGCCACTTCCATCAAACCAATCTTTAAATAAGAAAGACTAATGCTCAAAACTTTTATAGAGAGGCCTGTTCTATCTACAGTAGTCTCCATAGTTATAGTTATGTTGGGGGTCCTCGCGATCACCACCCTGCCGGTGACCCAATATCCAGATATTGCTCCCCCCACGGTGCAGGTAAATGCCAGTTATCCCGGGGCAAATGCTGCCACGGTACTGGAGAGTGTGATCATCCCCATTGAAGAACAAATTAACGGGGTGGAGGGAATGGATTACATCACCTCTACTGCCAGTAACAACGGTAGTGCAAGTATCCAGGTCTTTTTTGAACAGGGAATAGACCCCGATATTGCAGCGGTAAACGTTCAAAACCGGGTGGCCAGGGCTACGCCTCTGCTTCCGCGGGAAGTTACCCAAAGTGGAGTGACAACCCAGAAACAGCAAACAAGTGCTTTGATGTTCTTCACCGTAGTTTCTGAAAATGATGCCTACGATGCAACTTTTATTCAAAATTACCTCAATATCAACGTGATCCCGGAATTAAAAAGGATCAACGGGGTTGGAGATGTGAACGTTTTTGGAGCCAAGACCTATGCAATGAGAGTTTGGTTACAGCCTGAAAAAATGGCTGCTTACAACCTCATTCCTGCCGATGTGATTGGAGCGATCAATGAGCAAAGCCAGGAAGCTGCGGCAGGATCTTTAGGACAAAATAATGCTGAAGCTTTTGAGTATGTTATACGATACAGCGGGAGATACAACAGCGAAGAAGATTACAGGAATATTGTAATCAAAGCCCTTGACGCCGGAAGGTTTCTAAGACTTGAAGATGTTGCAGATGTAGAACTCGATGCACAGGGTTACAATGTGATCTCCTTCACAAACGGAAAACCAGGGGTAAGTATGGGTGTTTATCAAACGCCCGGTTCGAATGCGCAGGAGATCATTGAGAATGTCCACCAAAAACTGGATGAACTGGAAGAGAACTTTCCAACGGGACTGGAAACCAGGATTAACTTTGATTCCAATGAGTTCCTTAATGCTTCTATAAATAAAGTAGTTCTTACCATTTTTGAGGCCTTTCTACTGGTGTTCCTGGTGGTGTTTGTGTTCCTTCAGGATTTTAAGTCTACGCTCATCCCGGCCATAGCGGTACCGGTATCGATCATTGGGACATTTTTCTTCCTTAACCTGTTTGGCTATTCCATTAACCTGCTTACGCTGTTCGCGCTCGTGCTGGCAATTGGTATTGTAGTAGATGATGCCATTGTGGTGGTAGAAGCAGTACATGCGAAGCTGGAACAGGGTGCCGAAAATGCCAAACAAGCGACACATTCTGCGATGGAAGAAATTGCAGGTGCAATTATTTCCATTACCCTGGTAATGGGTGCGGTATTTATACCGGTTACCTTTATAACGGGTCCTACAGGAGTATTTTATGAGCAGTTTGGGGTCACATTAATGGTTGCTATTGCTATTTCGGCAGTAAACGCCTTAACCTTAAGTCCCGCTCTTTGTGCATTATTTTTAAAACCTCATCATGAAAAAGAAGGAAAGAGAAAAGGCTTTTTAAAACGTTTCTTTTCTACCTTCAATGTCGCCTTTGACGTCACCACGAGGAAATATGTAAGGTCGGTTTCCTTCCTATACAAACATAAATGGATCACCGGAGTGATTATTTTGGCCGCGGTTGGAGCGATCTTCTGGGCTTCAGCTACAACTCCAACCGGTTTCGTACCCGATGAAGACCGCGGAATGATTTTCGCCAACATAGAACTTCCTGCCGGAGCTTCCCTTGACAGAACTGCGGAAGTTACTGCGGAATTAACCCGAAGGGTAGAGCAAATTCCGGGAGTAGATGTGGTTTCTGTAGTAAACGGATTCAGCTTTTTAGGTGGTGCCGGAAGTAACTATGGAATTGGATTTATCAAGCTTGACGACTGGGATGAACGAACTGAAGAAGGCATGTCGGCTGAAGCTATCATCGGAAAATTCTTTGGTACGGCTGCGGGAATAAGCGATGCCAATATTCTCTTTTTCCAGCCTCCCAGTGTGCCCGGTTTTGGAGCATCATCTGGATTTGAGATGAAGGTTCTGGACCGTACTGGCGGTAGTTTTGAACAACTCGATAACGCTACCCAGAACTACCTGGCCGATCTTTCTGCAAGACCGGAGATCCTTTATGCAAGAAGTTCTTTTAATACTAACTATCCGCAGTACGAAATCGACCTCAACATTCCAAAAGCCAAAGAAGCAGGAGTAGATATAGGAACTATCTTCTCCACCCTTCAGTCTTATATTGGATCTGTTTACGCTGCCGACTTTGCCCGCTTTGGAAAGCAGTATCGTGTATTTGTGCAGGCTTTACCCGAGGATAGAGCGACAGTGGACGATCTTAATTCGATTTTTGTGCGTAATGCACAAGGCGAGATGGCACCAATCACTCAGTTTGTAACCCTTAGCAGGGTATATGGACCACAATCGGTTACCAGGTTTAACCTGTTTAATTCGGCCAGTGTGAATGGTGCAGCGGCTCCCGGATATTCTTCGGGTGATGCTATTGCTGCAGTGCAGGAAGTAGGAACAGGATCCCTTCCGGAAGGTTTCGATATTGGGTTCTCTGGATTAACAAGGGAAGAGATTTCCGCAGGAGATCAAACCACCTTCATCTTCCTTTTGAGTATTCTGTTCGTGTTTTTCATTCTCTCGGCACAATATGAAAGTTACTTACTGCCCCTGGCGGTACTGCTTTCGCTACCGGTTGGGGTGATGGGAGCTTATGTCACCACAGCGTTGACCGGTCTTGAAAACAATATCTATTTCCAGATCGCACTCATCATGCTGCTGGGATTACTTGCCAAAAATGCCATTTTGATCGTGGAATTTGCCATACAAAGGCGTAACGCGGGGAATTCAATAGTAGACTCTGCCCTTGGCGCAGCACAGGCACGACTGCGACCTATCCTGATGACTTCTTTTGCCTTTATCGTGGGACTTCTTCCGCTGGTTTTTGCAACAGGAACGGGAGCTGCCGGAAACAGATCTATAGGAACAGGGGCTGTTGGCGGATTGCTGATAGGAACCTTACTTGGAATTTTCATTATTCCTATCCTCTTTATTCTCTTCCAGTGGCTGCAGGAAAAAATGACAGGTCAACCTAAAGCAGCAAATGAAAACCTTTAGAAAATGAGAAAAACCAAAATATATAAGTTCGTTTTAATCCCCGCTGTCCTGCTCTCCCTGCAGTCGTGCTTTGTGGCTAAGGAATACTCCCGCCCTGCCGAAGTTGTAGAGGCAGAAACTTACAGAACAGATGAACTTCCTACAGATACCATCTCCATGGCACAAATTTCATGGAGAGAACTTTTTACAGATCCTGTTCTTGAAAACCATATTGACCGGGCGCTGGAGAATAATATCGATATAAGGATAGCCCTGCAGCAAATTGAGGCTGCGGGTGCTTACCTCAAACAGGCGAAGTCACAGTACCTGCCAACGCTTAGCATATCGGCGCAGGTAGCTCATCAGGAACTGGCCCAAAACAGCCAGTTTGGAAGCTTCCTTGGCGGTTCCACCACACAATATGATGCAACGGCCAATCTTTCCTGGGAAGCCGATATTTGGGGTAGAATAAAGAGCAATGAAAGAGCACAGCGAGCAGCCTATCTACAAACTGTGGCAGCACACCGGGCCGTAAAGACAAGGCTGGTAGCTAACATTGCCAATCTCTATTATCAACTTTTGGCTCTTGATGAGCAATTGGAGGTGACAAGAGAAACAGTGGCAAACAGGATGAACAGCCTTGAAACAATTAAAGCGCTCAAGCAGGCGGGAAATGTTACCGAAGTGGGTGTTAAGCAAACTGAAGCCCAACTCTACCGCGCAGAGGCAGTTGTAATAGACCTGGAGAACCAGATAAGGCTACTGGAAAATACCTTTTCCATCCTGCTGGGGGAAGCGCCACATTCAATCGAAAGAACCGAACTGGGGCTACAGGACCTTAATACTGAGCTAAGAACGGGAGTACCGGTGCAACTGCTTAGGATGAGGCCAGATGTTATTGCTGCAGAATACAACCTCGTGAACGCATTTCAGCTTACCAATGTGGCCAGGAGCAACTTTTATCCTGCTTTACGTCTTACCGCCAACGGTGGATTCCAAAGTCTGGACCTGGCAGATCTTATCGACACTAATTCCCTTTTTGCAAGTGTGGTAGGTTCTCTTACCCAGCCCATCTTCAACAGGAGACAAATAAGAACGCAATATGAAGTTGCGCAGGCACAACAGGAGATTGCGTTCCTGGAATTTAGGAGGGCAATACTGGAAGCCTCAAGTGAGGTTTCAGATGCTTTGTACAACTATGCCGCAGCCGACAAAAAGCTGGATATAAAGCAGAACGAATTCGAAGCCTATGATCTAGCCACTTCCTATTCGGAAGAACTGCTCAACAATGGCTTTGCAAATTATCTGGAAGTTTTGACTGCAAGAGAAAATGCGCTCAATGCACAGCTGGAGCTCGTTAATATAAGATTTGATGAACTAAGTTCAATAGTAGATCTATACCAGGCGCTGGGAGGCGGCTGGGAATAATTTTCATGATTGGTTTTTTAGTTGTTGGAACTGCCCCCTTTTTGGGGCAGTTTTTTTTAAAAGGTCTCTTAAAGGCGGCACCTTTAGATCCTCAACATCCCACTCCTTAAGCCGGGCACCCGCCTGATAAGCACTTTCAAGAAAATCCAGTAGAACAGTAGCCGGCTCTTCCACTTCCTGCAAATCCCTGTATGGCAATATGGCCAGCCAATTACCGTTATTCTCAACCCACTTCGCCTGTTTCGGCTTTAGCGTGGTTTTCTCAATTCCTTCAGGTGCCGGGAAGGTGTAAGAGTAAAATGCAGGTTCAGGAATGTTGGGATCACCGGGCCAAAATCCGAAGCTAATGCACTCGTGGCTATAGGCATCTTTGTCTGAAATCCTTGCTTCAGAAGGCATTTTTGGCGCCCTTTTACCCGAGAATCTTGTCACCGCCAGGTCCATGGAATGCCAGAAAAGATGAACCGGGCAGGTCTTGCCATAGAACCGGCCACTAAAGTCTTTAAAAACATTTGATGCCCACAACATTACCTTCCAGTATCGCTGGACATATTCCCGGTCATAAGACCTTATTTCTTCCAACTCCTTGAAGCTTTTATCAATATTTAAATCAAAAGGTCTTTCCAGTATTTCTGTTTCTATCCCGAACCTCTTTAGAATGTTCTTTAGTTGCAGGTAAAATTCCGCCACAGATATTCCTTCAAAAATGTCAAAATAAGCCTCCTCTCCTCCAGATGTAAACACCTCCAGGCGTTGATTGTGCAGATTCAATAAAAGAGTAAAGGTCTCCAACCCGTTTTTGTAGGGAACAGGTCCTGTGGTGAAACCTTTTGTATCTAGGTATAGGGTAATATACCACCAGTGATTCTTTCGGGGACTACAACTCATCCTGATCTTTCCCATGATCTGGAAAAACAGATGTAATGTCAATTTTTGCTGTTCGCTGCCTTTATACTGCAGCCGGGGAAGGGCGTTCTTTTCCATAGCGATAGTGTTTTTACCTGCCATTAAGAATGCTAAGAAAAAGTAGATTGGGTTTACTTCAATGCTTGACCTTTGGCTGCCCACCAGGGGTGAATTTCTATATCAAGCCTTCCCGCTTCAACCATTGGGTCAAGCCTGGCCAGACTATCGGCCATTTCAATAGTTGGAGTATTATAAACTGCAATTCCCCGAATCTCTCCATCATCACCAAAAGGACCGGCAAGACTCATATAACCTTCATTGGCCATTCTGCTAAGATGTGCCAAATGTTGTTTTTGAAGCTCTGCAGCTGCAACAGAATCCTGACTCCTATTCGTACCTGATTTTAGGAATACAATAAAATATTGCTGCATAAGGTGTTTTTCCCCTGCCTCGTCGTAAATAAAGGTTTGATACCCCTGCTTTTGCAACTCCTCTGCCTCCAGTTCAATATTGCGGGTTGTGTCTGGCTGTCGCGCCTCAACTTCCTCGGGTCCCGGAATACCCCGGGTATCCTTACTTTGGTTGCAGGCCAGCGTTAGCATGATCCCAGCGATTACTGTAATGGTTTTTTTCATAATCTGTCGGTTTGCCATTCTTTAAAAGGAAATTTACTCAAATAAGAATTATAATATCTTTGATCTCCCGTGACTTCCTTTCCCAGCCACAAAGGTTTCTTTATTTCTTCAGTTTCATTATTTAATTCAACTTCAGCCATAAGTAAACCTTCATTCTCACCTAGAAATTCATCGACTTCAAAAGTGTGATTTTCCACCTTGATTTCATAACGGTATTTTTCAATTTTTCTCGGCTCTGATAACTTCAGAAGTTCTTCAGCCTCAAAAAGAGGTATTTCTCTTTCCCATTCATAACGGGAAAGTCCGTCGCTGCTACTTTTACCTTTAATAGTTAAAAAACCTTTATCCCCTCTTATCCTCACCCTCACAGTTCTTTCGGGTGCCGAGTTAAGGTACCCCTGCACGATCCTGGTCCTGCTAAAAGCATCTTCCCTGAAATTGGGGCTATCTAAAATGAGAAATTTTCTCTCTATTTCCTGCATTTCCTAATTTTAACGATAACTCTCTGCAATTTCCCTGATCTCCCTGGATTCAATTCGGGTGGCGGCATATTTATTATTAGCCACATAGATCATAGCATCTGCGATCGAACCTGCATGGATGCTGCGATACTTTTTTAGAGGTCCCAGGAGCAAGTGGTCTCCCACGCTCATCACCTTTTTCCATGCGGCTTCAAAAGGCCGGCTTTCTTCCCTGTTTCCGGCGATGAGGGATGGCTCAAAAATATAAGTTTCGGGTATACCTTGTGCCAGCACATCGCGTTCCATTTCTCCCTTAGTGCGATTGTAGAAAAAGCGGCTATCAGGATCGGCTCCCAGGGCAGAGATCACTATAAAACGTGGTATTTTGTTTTCTTTCGCCAGTTTTGCTGCCCCGACGGGGATTCCATGGTCGATTTTGTAATAGGTCTCTTCATCTGGAGTTTTAGCCTGGGTGGTCCCAATACAACAAAAGACCTCATCGGCAACAAAATCTTTGGAATGCTTCTCCAGCTCGAACAGATCAACTAAATGTTCTTCAATTTTGTCATTTTTGACACCTATGGAAGAGCGGGAGAAAAGTTTGATCTTGCTGTATCTATCATCCTCAAGAAGTTTGTGGAGCAGCTCCCCGCCCGTAAGACCGGTAGCTCCTAATATGATCGCTGTTTTCATTGCAATTGTTTTTTATGAAGGTAACCGATTTTGGCCTCAAATCAAAGTTTGTCAAAAAAGGGAAAACCAGAAAAGATTTTTCTGCGGAAAATTTTTCCTAAGGAAGAACTTCATCAAACCTGAAGCAGAAGTTTCACTAATTTTACAGCGATGCAGGAGACCAAACAGCGAAAGATCATTCACGTAGACATGGACGCATTCTATGCCTCTGTGGAACAGCTGGATAATCCTGAACTGAAAGGAAAACCTATTGCCGTGGGAGGCAGTTCCCAACGGGGAGTAGTGGCTGCAGCAAGTTATGAAGCACGCAAATTTGGTGTTAAAAGTGCTATGAGCAGTGTGCTGGCAAAACGCAACTGCCCCAACCTCATTTTTGTAAAACCACGATTTGAAAGATACCGGGAGATCTCACAGCGCATAAGAAGCATCTTTTTTGAGTATACCGATATGGTAGAGCCTTTATCACTCGATGAAGCTTATCTCGATGTTACGGAAAATAAAAAGGGAAATCCCAGCGCCTCTCTTGTCGCGAGGGAAATTCGTGAAAAAATCAAAGAAAAGACGGGGCTGAATGCCTCTGCAGGTATCTCAATCAATAAATTCATTGCCAAGGTAGCGAGTGATGTCAACAAGCCTAATGGGCAAAAAACCGTACCTCCCGAAGAAGTAGAAGCTTTTTTGGAAGACCTGGAGATTAGAAAGTTTTACGGTGTAGGCAAGGTAACTGCCGAAAAGATGTACCGATTGGGGATTTTTACGGGAAAAGATCTTAAAAACAGATCCCTGGACTTCCTAAATGACAACTTCGGAAAAAACGGGGAATATTATTTTTATGTAGTTCGCGGGATTCACAACAGCGAAGTAAAGCCTTCCCGGATTAGGAAATCTTTGGGTGCAGAACGCACTTTTGAGGAGAATATATCTTCAGAAATATTTATGCTCGAACGGCTGCAGAATATTTCCGATGAAATTGAGCGGCGCCTCGCAAAGAATAAAGTGGCAGGAAAAACAATTACCCTTAAGATCAAATACAGCGATTTTACACTACAGACCCGAAGCAAAACCCTCTCCTATTACGTTTCATCGAAGGAACTCATCCTGGAAACCGCAAAAGAATTGTTATACCAGGAAAAAATGAAGGATTCTGTTCGTCTCCTGGGTATTTCCCTGTCAAATCTCAATACTGAGAAAGAGGATGAGAAAGAAGAAAAGAAAGAGATCGCCGTGCAGCTCAAATTTGATTTTTAATTTTTTTATTCTGCTGCGCTCTAAAAGTCAAGAACCAGGAAAAAAGACTTAAAGTTGCGGGTGAAAAGCGTTGCGGGTTGCGGGTTCTTTGGCATACGTGCCTGAATAGAGAACTTTTTCGGTTAGCTAAAAAAAGGAAAGGTTCTGGAGAATATTTACTGCCAACTGCGCAATGCCCATTTAAAAAGCGGGTTGAGGTGGTGGTTCAAACCCGGTATTTAAAATTGGAATTTGGTGCTTAGAATTTGATTTTTAGGCTGGCTTCAGCTGGTAAGCTCCCCCTCCATTAATAAGAAAAGCCACAAAGATCGTGTCTCTGTGGCTTATTATTATCTAAAATCTCAAATCTCAGATCTCAGATCTACTCAATTTCAGAAATACGCAGCGTGTTCACCATCCCTTTGTTGGTGATTGGCATAGCTGCAAGGTTGATCGTAAAATCACCTTTTTCAACGAATTTAAACTCTGTTGCGATCCTGTTAATGTCGTCTATAGTTTCATCTGTACTCACCATTTTATCGTAATAGAACGCTCGTACTCCCCACAGAAGACTTAATTGATTAAGGATTCTTTTGTTGGAGGTGAAAACCAAAATATTGGATTCAGGTCTCCAGGCAGAGATCTGGAACGCGGTGTAACCACTATTTGTAAGGGTACAAATAGCCTGTGCCTTGATCTCATTGGCCATGTGAGCAGCGTGGTAACAAATTGATTTAGTAATGTATCTCTTTGTACGCACATGTGGTGGTTCATGAGGAACTTTGATAAGTGGTGAATTTTCAACACTCATGATAATTTGGCTCATTTTCTCGATCACCTGTACAGGATAATTCCCCACAGAAGTTTCTCCACTTAACATAACAGCATCGGCACCATCCATAACCGAGTTGGCTACATCGTTTACCTCGGCCCTTGTTGGGGTAAGGCTGGTGATCATGGTTTCCATCATCTGGGTGGCGATTATAACCGGAATCCTTGCCTTTTTAGCCTTTAGCACAAGCTGTTTCTGAATAAGAGGTACTTCCTGCGCCGGAATTTCAACACCAAGATCTCCACGTGCCACCATAAGACCATCACAGTAGGCTACAATCTTATCGATATTATCTACACCTTCGGGCTTTTCAATTTTGGCAATAATAGGGATCTTTTCATCTGTATGTTCCTTAATAAGGTTTTGAAGCTCAATAAGGTCATCGCTATTCCTAACGAAAGAAAGCGCGATCCAGTCTACACCCTGCTTTACTGCAAATTCGGCGTCCTGAATGTCTTTTTCTGTAAGGGCGGGAAGGGATATCTTTGTATTGGGGAGGTTAACTCCTTTTTTTGATCTGAGCGGTCCTCCTTGGACTACTTTGGCCAGGACCTCATCTTTTTTATTGGTGCTTACCACCTCAAAAATAAGTTTTCCATCATCCAGTAAAATACGTTCTCCGGCTTTTACATCCTGAGGAAATTCATCATAATTCATATAAACCCGGGAAGATGTTCCTTCGAACTCCGCTCCGGTGGCAAAAGTGATTTCGTCACCTTTTGAAACCACTACTTCCTCCTTCATTTTTCCAACCCTGAGCTTTGGCCCCTGCAGGTCCCCCAGAATGGCTGTTGTAAAGCCCAGTTCTTCATTGAGCTCACGTATAATCTTTATACGTTGTTTTACATCTTCATAATCGGCATGAGAAAAATTGATCCTGAACACGTTCACACCTGCTAGCATCATATCTCTCAAAACATCTTTAGAACTTGAGGCCGGCCCAAGGGTGGCCACAATCTTAGTCTTTTTCGTATTCGGCATTAGTCAAATATTAAATTTTCTTTTGTTTTTATGCGATGAAAATCAATGGCATAAGCGGTAGAAACCTGAGGGATCTCCAGGATTCTTGAGATGAGCATTTTTGTTGATATCGCATCCAGTTCATCTTCGATCTTCACCAAAAAATCTACCTGCTTGAATTCCGGTAATAAAAATGATTTTTTGACAGCCAGATGATCTTCAGAAAAAAGAGAATCTAGATCTGACCCTGACCTGCCTTCCTGTCTTGCGACATTGTTCACCAGATGATAGGTGCAATATTTTTGCAGATCCTCATAAATAAAATGGGCGAATAAACTGCTTTCATCCCCTTTATGAAGATCAATGTCTTTTGGTGTCCTGGCCAACTTTAAGTCTATATGCTTGTTCAACAGGTAAGCCAGCTTAAATTCCTCTACCGAAGAATGTATAGCAAGTAGCTTATAGGGCTGTTCAAAAACTTCATCTAAAACCAGTTTGTGCGCCGGCATATGATTTTACATCAAAGGCTAAAGATAATTATTGTGTCGTAGATAATTAATTTTTTTGGGCCTTATTTTCAGAATATCTTACGAAAACGTTATAGTTTCTGTGATATTTCTAAGATGTGGAAATTTTTGTCTGCAAGGCATAATAGGCTCTTTTAGATGCCTTTTCTTCAGCTTTCTTCTTGGAAGTTGCACGAGCCTTGGCCACGACCCTGTTATCAATTCGAAGTTTAACGGCAAAATGTTTTAATTCATCCTTCCCCGTGTCTTCGTAAATTTCGTAATTGAATTCCTTTTTTTCCTTTTGACACCACTCGATAAGAAGTCCTTTATAACTTATAACAGTACCTTCCAGCTGTTCTATATCTACATAAGGTTCTATGACCCTTTCATAGATAAACTTATTGGTGTACCTGTAACCTCTGTCAAGATAAATAGCCCCAATTAGGGCTTCAAAGAGATTGCCGTGGATGTTGGTTCCAAACTGCTCGGTTGGGATATTAGTATTGATGTGTTTGATCAAATCCAGATCCTTGCCTAACTCATTGAGATGTTTGCGACTCACGATCTTGGACCTCATTTTGGTAAGGTACCCTTCATTACCGCCCGGGACCTCATTGAACAGGTGGGAGGCGATAACTGCACTAAGCATGGCATCTCCAAGGAACTCCATTCTTTCAAAATTAATAGCATTTCCTTCGGCATCTTTTTGATTTAGGGACCGGTGTGTAAAGGCTTTTTTATAATGTGAAATGTTACGAGGTTTGAAACCCATGATCTTTGTCAATTCGACAAAAAAATTCCCGCCTCTGGAAGAGCGGGAATTTAATATATTTCTTATAACACTCATGATATTTTACTCGTCCAGCTTCTTAAATAGCACGCAGGCGTTATGACCACCAAAGCCAAATGTATTGCTCATCGCCACGTTCACTTCCCTTTTTTGGGCTTTATTTAAGGTGAGGTTGAGTTCTGGATCGATATTCTCATCCTGTACCTCGTGGTTGATTGTAGGCGGAACAACTCCATGCTTCATGGCGAGAATTGATGCAATCGCTTCAACAGCTCCGGCAGCACCCAAGAGGTGACCGGTCATAGATTTTGTTGAATTGATATTAATGTTCTTTGCATGTTCTCCAAACACCTTCTTGATAGCTTTAAGTTCGGCCACATCACCAAGCGGAGTGGATGTTCCGTGGGTATTGATGTGATCTACATCTTCTGGTTTGAGTTCGGCATTCTTCAGGCAGTTCTCCATTACAGCAACAACTCCAATCCCTTCCGGGTGTGGGGCAGTCATGTGGTAAGCATCCGAAGACAACCCTCCACCAACTACTTCTGCATAAATTTTGGCACCTCTTGCTTTGGCATGCTCATATTCTTCCAGAATCAAAGCACCCGCACCTTCACCTAAAACGAATCCGTCACGAGTCGCATCGAATGGTCTCGAAGCGGTCTCGGGGCTTTCATTACGGGTTGACAGGGCATGCATGGCATTAAATCCACCCATCCCTGCAGGAGCAACGGCTGCCTCACTACCTCCGGTTACAATTACATCACTGTAACCTAACCTAATGGTATTAAGGGCATCGATAAGCGCATTGGCCGCAGAAGCACAAGCCGAAACAGTTGTATAGTTCGGCCCCATAAAGCCGTGCTTAATCGAGATATTTCCCGGCGCGATATCAGCAATCATTTTTGGAATGAAGAAGGGATTAAACCTTGGGGTTCCATCACCTTTTCCAAAAGCCAAAACCTCATCCTGAAATGTTTCAAGACCACCAATCCCGGCACCCCAAATAACCCCAACACGAAGTTTATCTACAGTGTCAAGATTGAGCCCCGAATCCTTTATGGCCTCATCTGAAGCTACTAAGGCATACTGGGCAAATTTGTCTAGTTTCCTGGCCTCTTTTCGATCAAAATAATCTTCAGCCTTGAAGTTCTTGATCTCACAAGCGAATTTAGTTTTGAATTTTTCGGCATCAAAGTATGTAATGGGTGCAGACCCGCTTTTACCGTTTACAAGCCCTTCCCAATATTCATCAATATTCTTTCCAATTGGGGTAAGGGCACCTAATCCAGTTACTACAACTCGCTTTAACTCCATAAGGATATGTTACTTTTTTATTTTTTTGCGTCTTCAATATAAGAGATTGCCTGACCCACAGTAGCAATGTTCTCTGCCTGGTCGTCTGGGATCTGGATATCAAATTCTTTCTCAAATTCCATGATCAACTCTACAGTGTCTAATGAATCAGCGCCCAAGTCGTTGGTGAAGCTAGCTTCGTTTACTACTTCATTCTCGTCAACTCCTAACTTGTCAACGATAATCGCTTTTACTCTTGATGCAATGTCTGACATAACTTGTGTTTTTAATTTTAAATTAAGTGGCAAAAATAAAAAACTTTATTTTAAAACCTGTTTTTACTTGAAAAATGTGGTGGTAAATTACATAATTTCCGCCTAAAGCCAGTATTTTTACCTGCTAATAATTGTTAAGACCTTTCTCTTGCAAAAAGTTGAGAATACCCCAAAAAAGAAAATTGTGATCTTCGCCTCGGGTAATGGATCTAATGCTGAAAATATTATTAAATACTTTCTGAAGAAAGGAACTGCAGAAGTCGTGGCAGTATTTTCAAATAACCGCACTGCAAAAGTTCTGCGACGGGCCCATGACCTTGAGGTAAAAGCCCTGCATTTTGATCGCGAGGCACTATACGAAAGTGATGATGTTCTCAATTTGCTGAAAGATATGAAACCCGACCTTGTTGTACTCGCCGGCTTCCTTTGGATGTTTCCAAAAAAAATAATCAAACGTTTCCCTAACAAAGTGATCAATATTCACCCCGCCCTACTCCCAAAATATGGAGGAAAAGGCATGTACGGGATGAACGTTCATAAAGCCATTTTAGAGCAGAAAGAGGTGGAAACAGGAATTAGCATCCACTACGTGAACGATAAATACGATGAAGGAGAACTTATTTTTCAAACAACTACAGCTATCGAAGCAAAAGATACTGTAGAAGATATAGCTGAAAAAATTCATCAGCTGGAATATGAGTATTTTCCGAAGGTGATCGAGAAACTTTTATTTTCTTCAGAAGATGCATAACGCCCAGGTTCACATTTATACCGATGGTGCGGCAAGAGGAAATCCCGGGCCGGGTGGCTACGGAATTGTGATGGAATGGGTGGGAAAACCTTACCGGAAAGAATTCTCAAAAGGTTTCAAGCACACAACCAACAACCGCATGGAACTCCTTGCAGTTATTGAAGCTTTGAAAAAGCTAAAAAATCCTGAAACCACGGTTATTGTTTTCACAGATTCCAAATATGTGGCCGATGCTGTCGAAAAAGGTTGGGTCTTTAACTGGGAGAAAAAAGGATTTAAAGACCGCAAGAATTCTGACATGTGGATCGAATTTCTCAAGGAGTACCGCAAGCATAAAGTAAGATTCAAATGGATCAAGGGGCACAACGAACACCCTCAAAATGAGCGATGTGATGCTTTGGCCGTAAAAGCCTCAAAAGGAAACCGGCTTTTAATAGACACTGGATTTGAAGACGACTCAAAAAGCCTTTTTTAAGACCTCTCCATTTTATTGCTTGAAAAACAAAACCGTATATTTGCACCTCATTTTTAAAGAACACTATGAATAAATTATTAATAGTGGGTACCGTTGCTTTTGATGCCATCGAAACCCCTTTTGGTAAAACAGATAAAATACTTGGCGGGGCAGCAACTTATATTGGTCTTTCTGCTGCACAATTTGATATTGAAAGTGCTATTGTTTCTGTAGTCGGAGAAGATTTCCCGCAGGAATATCTCAATCTCCTTAAGAACAGGAATATTGATCTTAAAGGTACTGAAATCGTTAAGGGAGGGAAAACCTTCTTTTGGAGCGGAAAATATCATAACGACTTAAACTCCCGTGACACCCTGGACACCCAACTGAATGTCTTAGCCGACTTCCAGCCTGTAGTGCCAGAAAATTTCAAGGCACCAGATGTGGTGATGCTAGGAAATCTGCACCCATTGGTACAGTTAAGTGTTCTTGAACAAATTAAAAGACCAAAGTTAGTGGTGCTCGACACCATGAACTTCTGGATGGACAATACCTGGGATGATCTTATGAAAGTAATTGGTAAAGTTGACGCCCTTACTATTAATGATGAAGAAGCAAGACAACTTACCGATGAATTTTCCCTTGTAAAAGCCGCACGTAAGATCGCCAAAATGGGTCCTAAATACGTAGTGATCAAAAAAGGCGAACACGGAGCCCTTTTATTTCATAACGAGCAGATCTTTTTCGCACCTGCTTTACCATTAGAAGAAGTTTTTGATCCCACAGGAGCGGGAGACACCTTTGCCGGAGGTTTCACGGGGTATCTTGCCCATACAGGTGATATATCTTTTAAGAACATGAAGAATGCAGTTATCTATGGTTCTAACCTTGCCTCTTTTTGTGTTGAAAAATTTGGTACAGAGAGGATGCAGGATTTAACCAAAGAAGATATGCATCAACGCCTGGAAGAGTTTAAAGCTCTAACACAATTCCAGATAACACTAACATAATAATCCTGCCCTGTAATTTCAGGGCTTTTTTTATGACTAAACCCGGGTCAAACAACAACAGTTTATGAGTGATGCTTTAAAACACGAATGCGGAATTGCCCAGCTGCGCCTTCTTAAACCTTTAGAATACTACAAGGAAAAGTACGGTACAGCATTTTATGGGGTGAACAAAATGTACCTGATGATGGAGAAGCAGCATAACCGTGGCCAGGACGGCGCCGGTCTTGCGAGCATAAAGCTCAACACGCAGCCGGGTGACCGCTACATTAGCCGTATCAGGTCCAATGCAGCACAGCCTATTCAGGATATTTTTGCCCAGATCAATGATCGAATCAATGAAGAGATCAAACAACATCCTGAATACGCCGATGATGTTGCCTTGCAAAAAAAGCACATTCCTTACCTGGGGGAATTGTTCCTGGGTCACGTGAGATATGGCACCTTTGGGAAGAACAGTGTGGAAAATGTACATCCCTTTCTTCGCCAGAACAATTGGATGCACAGGAACCTCATCGTGGCAGGAAACTTTAATATGACCAATGTTCACCAGCTCTTCAACAATCTTGTTGAGTTAGGTCAACACCCAAAGGAGAAAGCAGATACTGTAACTGTAATGGAAAAGATTGGGCATTTTCTTGATGATGAAGTTCGTAAGCTGTATAAGAAATTGAAGAACGAAGGTTACTCCAAGGTAGAAGCTTCCCCGCTTATCGCCGAGCAGTTAAAAGTTAGCAAGATCCTTAGAAAATCGGCTAAAAACTGGGATGGAGGCTATGCCATGGCCGGGCTTTTAGGACATGGAGATTCCTTTGTACTTCGTGATCCTGCAGGTATTAGACCCTGTTATTATTATCGCGATGACGAGGTTGTAGTAGTCGCTTCAGAAAGACCTGTCATTCAAACAGTGTTTAATGTTGATTTTGATAAAGTAGAAGAATTACCCCCGGGGCATGCAATCATCACCAAGAAAAATGGAGAAGTTCGTATCAAACAGATCCTTGAGCCATTGGAGAGAAAAGCCTGTTCCTTTGAACGTATTTATTTTTCCCGCGGAAGTGATGCCGAGATCTACAAGGAGCGAAAAATGCTCGGAAAGCTGTTGATGCCCGAAGTGCTTAAGGCAATAGATCACGATACAGTGAACACTGTCTTCTCTTTTATCCCCAATACTGCTGAAACTTCCTTCTATGGAATGGTGGAAGCGGCCCAGGATGAGCTTAACAAGCAGAAGAACGATACCATTCTTGCCGAAAAAGAAACTTTGACCGACGCCCGCCTGCAGGAGATCCTTGCCCACAGGTTAAGGACCGAAAAGATCGCTATTAAGGATGCAAAGCTACGCACTTTTATTACCGAAGACAGTAGCCGGGACGATCTCGTGGCTCACGTTTATGACGTCACCTATGGCGTGGTAAAACCAGAGGACAACCTGGTGATCATTGATGACAGTATTGTTCGTGGTACTACTTTGAAGAAGAGCATCCTTAAGATGATGGACAGAACGAATCCAAAAAAGATCATCGTTATCTCTTCTGCTCCTCAAATACGTTATCCAGATTGCTACGGAATAGATATGGCAAGACTGGAGAATTTAGTGGCTTTTCAGGCCGCGCTCGCACTCCTGAAAGAAAGCGATCAACTTCACATTGTGGAAGAGGTATATGAGAAATGTAAAAAGCAGGTGGATCTAGATGATAAGGAAGTGAAGAATTTTGTCAAAGAAATCTATGCTCCTTTTACCGATGAACAAATTTCGGATAAGATAGCAGAATTGCTAAGCGATGAAAGCATTAAAGCCGAAGTAAAAATTATATTCCAAACCGTAGAAAACCTTCACAAGGCATGCCCAAAAAACCTTGGCGACTGGTATTTTACAGGAGATTACCCCACCTTTGGAGGAAATAGGGTGGTCAATCGTGCATTTATAAACTTTTTCGAAGGAAGTACAGAAAGAGCATATTAAAAAGGTCTTTTTCCGACGCTGAAAATGAACATTGTGCTGTTTGACTAAAATACATGCCGTTCATCTAAAAAGCTCTCGCAGACTCAGAATAAAGTTTATTTTTACAAAGCCATAACATAAGTAGGTTAAGTTCATGGTAGATTTGGGGCAAAAAAGGTGGAGCTATCCACCTTTTTTATTTTATATAAATCCCGATAATTTCTCCTCTCAAGTTCCAATCTTAATAATAAAACTTTTCAAAAAAGGCATTTTTGAAAGGTAATTACCAGTTGAATTTCTTTTAGACAATACCGTTATTCCTTAACTTTAAAGGAAATTACTATCGTGTCAAAAAGGGCATTTTTTCTACTGTTTCTGTTCTACAGTTCCTTTTTTTCAGCACAGAATTCCGAGGAGTTGACAGGTAGCTGGACCGAGGTCATTGGACAACATGAGTTATCTGAAAAATGGTGTTTGGGAACCACAGCTATCTCCCAACATTACAGGATGTTTGACGATTTTCAGCTTTTGCTATTTCGCATGGGACTTGCCTATCGATTTTCAGGGGATGCATTAGTTTCGGCAGGCTACGATTACTTTTATTCGGAATCATATTCAGAAGATAGACCAAAATTGCAACACAGAACCTGGGAAGAGTTTAATCTTGGCAGCCGTTACTCCACTCTCGCAATTTCCCATCGTTACCGCTTTGAGTCAATATGGACGCGACAGGAACCTCAATATGACCTGTCACACAGATTACGCTACAGATTAAAGCTGGAGCACCCACTTTACAAAAATTTATACCTGTCTGCCTTCAATGAGATCTTTATCAATGTGGGTAAGCCATATTTCAACCAAAACAGAATGGCCCTGGGGCTGGGTTATCGCCTAAATCCTGACCTTCGTGTAGAACTCGGCTATTTAAAACTGCATTTTGATCATGCTCATTATGACCGGCTAAGGTTAGCTATGTTTTTTAAAACCAACCTTTTCTCAAAGGACAAAAATTGAAGAGCCTAAATAAAAAAAGGTCCCGGCTCTTGTACCCAAGACCTTTTTCAACTATCATTTCTAATTTACATCAAGAAACTTATCATTATACCTGCCGCAACAGCAGAGCCTATCACGCCGCTCACGTTGGGGGCCATGGCGTGCATGAGTAAGTGATTGGAAGGATCACTTTTAATCCCTTCCTGTTGTACTACCCTTGCACTATCTGGAACCGCAGATACGCCGGCAGCACCAATTAACGGATTGATCTTATTTCCTTTGCTAAGGAAGAGGTTCATCACTTTTGCGAAAAGAAGTCCGCCGGCAGTGGCAATTATAAAAGATACAGCACCCAGAGCAAAGATCTTGATTGAACTTCCCGTAAGGAATACGCTTGCCTGGGTAGAAGCACCCACGGTAACCCCCAACAGAATGGTAACAATGTCAATCATTTTTGTTCTCGCTGTATCGGCTAAACGATCTGTGACCCCACTTTCTTTGAGGATATTTCCGAAGAAAAGCATTCCCAAAAGTGGAATAGCCGAAGGAGATATGAAGGTAGTAAGCAACAAGCCTATTATTGGAAACAGGATCTTTTCGGTTTTAGAGACCGCGCGCGGTGGCTTCATTCTTATTAGCCTTTCCTTTTTGGTGATTAAAAGTTTCATAATAGGAGGCTGGATCACCGGCACCAGGGCCATATATGAATAGGCTGCAATGGCAATACTACCAATTAAATGCGGGGCCAATTTTGCAGATGCAAAAATCGCGGTGGGACCATCTGCTCCTCCAATTATAGATATTGCACCCGCTTCATGAATTTCAAAACCCAGGGCAACAGCACCAATAAAGGTTCCAAAAACCCCGATCTGTGCAGCTGCACCCAACAACATGAGACGCGGATTGGAAATAAGGGATGAAAAATCGGTCATGGCACCAATTCCCAGGAAGATAAGCGGGGGATAAATCCCCTGCGTCACCCCAAAATACAGATAATTAAGTACAGAACCCGATTCATAGATCCCTACTCCTGCACCTGCAGGGAAAGGAATATTCCCCAGAAGAATCCCGGTTCCAATTGGGATCAACAGTAAAGGTTCATAATGAAACCTAATGGCAAGGAATATAAAGAAGAGGCCGACGACAATCATAATTATATTCCCGAAGCTCACATTTGAGAAACCTGTATATTCCCAGAAGTGGCGTAGCCCTTCTAAAAGACCACCTGTTTCTTCAGGTAATTCAGACATGATTGTCTGGGCCATCAAATTCCCGCCAAAAATGAGAGGAATGAGATATAAAACACCCAGTATGCTTATAACGGTTAGAAATTTTTTCACAATAGCTTGGTTTTGAGGATTAGGGAGCAGCTTTTATTCTTCTGAATAAAAATCTTACCCTATCACAAGTAGAAGATCGTTTTGAAGAACAGCATCTCCTTCCTTTACTTTTATTTCTTTTACTATCCCTGCCTGGTCTGCCAAAACATCATTTTCCATCTTCATAGCTTCCAGGATGAGCAGGGAATCACCTTTTGCTACAGTATCTCCAACTTTAACCTTTAGCTTAAAGATACTTCCCGGTAGTGGGGCCTCTACAGGAAATCCACCAGCAGATTGTTTCTTTTCTATTCGACCTTCCCCGGGTTGCCTTACTACGCTTTCCCTTACCAGTTTTGGAGTTTTTAACGGCTTTTTCTTTTCCTGGTGGACTTCCACTACATACTCTGTCCCATTCACCTGAATGGTAGCAAGATCGTCTTCAATATCCTGTATATCGACCGAATATTTATTTCCGTTTATTGTAAAATCAAATTTTTTCATTTTGAATAAATTATCGGGGATTATTGTTTACTCCGTAAATTTTTGAGCTCCACGGGGAATAGGTGCGGGCAACACGTTTAATTGTAATTATCCCGCTTTCTTCGTCGTGCTGCTCCTTAAAATAAAGGGTTAAGGCCAAACCAATTGCGGCACTTACCTCCCCGGAAATATATTTTTCCTGTTTGGTATCTCCATTCCTCCTGGCAGCGGCTTTTTCCCTCACCTCTCTTATCTTCTTACTAAGACCAAGATTTAAGACACGTGGCATACTTTTAAACAGTAACATGAGCATAAGGAGAGCTAAAAACACAACTGTATAACCTACTCCTGTGATGATCCATATTTGTGACCAGTCTACTACAGACGTTGTTGTTTCTTCCATAATGAATAAACTATAGTGGAATGTTACTGTGTTTTTTGGGAGGATTGGTGACCTTCTTGGTTTGCAGGGATTGAAGTCCTCTAATGATCCTGAAACGTGTATTGCGCGGTTCTATCACATCATCTATATATCCATAAGCAGCTGCCTGATATGGATTGGCAAATTTCTCCTGATATTCCTGTTCTTTTTCGGCCTTGTATTTGGCTCTTGCTTCCGGATCTTTGATCTCACTCATGGCTCTTCCCTCCAGTACCTCAATGGCTCCCGAAGCTCCCATTACAGCAATTTCTGCCGATGGCCACGCGTAGTTGAGATCTCCCCTAAGTTGCTTACAACTCATAACATCATGCGCTCCTCCATAAGATTTCCTCAAGGTAATGGTGATCTTGGGAACGGTAGCCTCTCCATAGGCGAACATTAATTTTGCCCCATGGATAATAATACCCGCATATTCCTGTCCGCTGCCGGGCAGGAATCCGGGGACATCGACCAGGGTTAGAATCGGAATATTAAAAGCGTCACAGAATCTTACAAACCTGGCTGCTTTCCTGGAAGCATCACTGTCGAGAACACCCGCCAGAAAATTAGGTTGATTTGCTACTATCCCAATGGATTCACCATTCATCCTGGCAAAACCTACAATGATGTTCTTTGCATAATTCCTGTGTACCTCCAAAAATTCCCCTTCATCGACTATGCTGTAGATCACCTCCTGCATGTCGTAAGGTTGATTGGGATTATCTGGAATGATCGTATTTAAAAAGTCGTCCCGCCTGTCTATGGGATCACTATTACTAAAGATGGGTGCTTCTTCCAGGTTGTTCTGCGGAAGGTATGAAAGCAGCTTTCTTATAAGCAACAAACCATTTTCTTCGCTGGACACCTTAAAGTGAGATACGCCCGATTTTGAAGAGTGAATATTGGCACCGCCAAGATTCTCAACAGAAATGTCTTCCCCGGTTACTGTTTTCACCACTTTAGGGCCGGTGACGAACATATAGCTGTTTTCTTCGGTCATCATCACAAAATCGGTAAGAGCAGGAGAATAAACCGCTCCCCCGGCACAGGGACCAAAAATGGCAGAAATCTGCGGAATTACTCCCGAGGCGAGAATATTGCGCTCAAATATTTCGGCATAACCGGCCAGAGAGGTAACCCCTTCCTGTATACGGGCTCCTCCACTATCATTTATACCAATGACCGGGGCCCCGGCTTTCATGGCCATATCCATAACCTTACAAATTTTCTGAGCAAAGGTTTCAGATAGAGATCCTCCAAAAACGGTAAAATCCTGGGAAAACACATAGACTACTCTCCCGTCTATAGTCCCATGCCCGGTCACAACACCATCTCCAAGAAATTTGGTTTTTTCCATTCCAAAGTTCGTGGACCTGTGGGTGACAAACATGTCAAATTCTTCAAAACTTCCGTCATCCAGAAGTATGTCGATCCTTTCCCTTGCAGTTAATTTACCTTTTTCGTGTTGGGCATCTATACGCTTCTGTCCACCGCCCAAACGGGCTATTTCCCGTTTCTGGATCAATTCGTTTACTTTATCCTGACTTGTCATTTTCTTTCTAGATTATTTTACCGGTTCCTCGCAGAGTTCTGTCAATACCCCAAAAGTGGATTTTGGATGAAGAAAAGCTATATTCAAGCCTTCTGCTCCTTTTCTTGGACTCCTGTCTATTAACTTCACATCTTTTTTTTCCAGTTCTCCCAGCCTGGCAGGCAGATCTTTTACCGCAAATGCAATATGGTGCACGCCCTGCCCTTTCTTTTCAAGGAATTTTCCTATTGGACCCTCCGGATCTGTGGATTCTAAAAGTTCTATTTTAGTCTGACCCACTTTAAAAAAAGCAGTTTTTACCTTCTGGTCTTTTACCTCCTCCACAGAGTAGCATTTTAACCCAAAGGTCTTTTCGTAAAAGGGAATGGCCTCTTCGAGGCTTTCAACTGCAATACCTATATGTTCTATATGCGTTGGTTCCATGACTTATATGATTTTTAAATAGACTTCAGTTTGGAGCAAAAAAAAATCGCCCATTGCGATTTCTATTTTCTTCCGGTAAAATTAATAACATCTCTGCCTCGACAGGAAAAGATAAAACGGGGCACAATTTGGACACCCAGGGAAAAATGAGAGGCAGCGCAATTCTCAAATTTTGATATGAAAAGCGCAACCTAAACCAATGTAAAATATGTCTTATTAGGTGTACCATTTTGATACATTTTATTGCATTATAAAGATAACGAAACTTTAACTCAACGTGACCTGGATTCCTCAAAAATTTTAATGAAATTAACGCAAACGTTGTAGTAATGACAAGACTTTTCAAAGGATCTCTAAAAAATCCATACCACAAATTTCAACGAAAACCTTTTCTTAAAAAATGATTAAAATCATAGGCTTTTAACCTTCAAAACAAAAAACTTATTTTTAACTTTACTGGAAAGATTTCTGGAATTCCTGAAAAGGAAAAATCAGCTGAAAGGAAAAAAATTCCTGTAGCTGGAAAGAATGTGAAACCAAAAAAGGGAAGAGAGAATCTTCTCCCTGTTTTTTATAATTCTTCCTCAAGGACAGCCTGGAAACCTTTACAACTAAGATTAAGATTGTGAACTTCTTGTTCCACTTCAGCAAACATCGACAGCCGGCTACCAAAATTTACAGCCAGACCAGACATTTGCAGTTTCTCAACCTTCTAAAGGAGTTGCCGGGCAAACAAAATCGGGGCAAAACCCCGTCCAAAAAGGCATTTTTAAAGAATTTACTAAAGAACATTTATAACATGGATTACGAGACGGTCCCGTAATCTCTCACGCAGCAATGCAATCACTTTCATTAATATGAAAACAATGAAGGAACAACTATTTCAAGAATTTCCTGAAGTTTCGGCAGAACAATGGAAAAATCAGGTCATAGCAGACCTTAAAGGAGCAGATTATGATAAAAGTCTGATCTTTGATTCTCCTCACGGAGTTAAAGTGAAACCTTTTTACACTTCTGAAGATATAAAAGGCAGCATACAATTACCTCCGCCTAAGCCATGGAGCATCTGCGAGCAGATCATTGCAGAAACTGCCGGGGAAGCAAATCGAAAGGCTGCTTATGCACTGGAAAAAGGAGCCGAAAGCATATGGCTAGTAATTACCAATGAAGACATAACTCCTGAAGCCCTTTTGGAAGGCCTGGACCTGGAGAAGGTCCGGATCTTTATTAGCATGCAGTTTCTTTCCGGGGACTATGTGGAAAACCTGAATAGCTTTCTGGCGGGTAAAAAGAACAAAGTCCACCTGCAAATAGACATCTTTGGTAATTTGGCCAGAACCGGAAATTATTTTTTAGGTAAAGAAGAAGATATTACGACCTTAAATTCCTTATTTTTCGAAACCTCCGGTTTTAAGTCTGTAGTAAGTGTAGACGCCGCCCTTTACCAGAATGCGGGAGCTACGATTCCCCAACAATTGGGATATGCTTTGTCTCATTTAAATGAGTATTTAAATATTCTGTCTCAAAAAGGGCAGATTTCAGAAGGATTTTTGCCACAGTTCATTCTAGCTACAGGAGGCAATTATTTCTTTGAAATAGCAAAAATAAGGGCTCTAAGATGGCTATATGCTACCCTCGCAAAGAAATATAACCTCCCTGGAGAATGTATGATCCTTTCACAGCCAACGAAAAGAGATAAAACCCTTTACGATTATAATGTGAACCTGCTAAGAACTACCACCCAAAGTATGAGCGCGATCCTGGGAGGAGCCAATGTTGTATACAATCACCCTTATGACGTGATTTTTCACAAATCCAATGAATTCGGGGAGCGCATTGCCCGCAACCAGTTACTTGTAATGAAGCATGAGGCTTATCTCAACAAAGCAGCCAATGCATCAGATGGGGCGTATTACATTGAAACCCTCACCCGTGAATTTGCAGAAGCCGGTTTACAAATCTTTCGCGAAGTTGAAAAAGAGGGTGGATTCTTAAAATTGCTGAAACAGGGTATTATTCAGGAAAAAATTGAACGGAGTGCCGAGAAAGAGCAGCAACTTTTTGATGATGGCGAATTGATCCTAATAGGCACCAACAAATTTACCAACCTTCAGGAGAATATGGGGCAGGACCTCGAGCTGGACCCTTTCAAAAAAACAACTTTAGCCAACATGGAGATTGAACCTATTGTTGAGAAAAGATTAAGCGAGAAGCAGGAACAGGAAAGGCTACAAAAGGAACAGTCCGAAATAACCCAAAGCTAAGAACCATGGAAAGAAAATCATTAGAAAATATTGAACTTTTAGAGCCTGAGGCAATCACACTTCCCCGGGATACCCAACAGGACCAATCCCCGACTAAAAATGGCCATACGGGTGAAATTTACACCCCTAAGGACCTGGAGGGAATTGAGCATCTTAAATATGCTGCAGGTATCCCTCCCTTCCTGCGAGGACCATATAGCACAATGTATGTTATAAGGCCGTGGACTATTCGCCAGTACGCCGGGTTCTCCACTGCAGAAGAAAGCAATGCCTTTTACCGAAGGAATCTCGCAGCCGGACAAAAAGGTTTGTCTGTTGCATTTGATCTACCCACTCACCGCGGGTACGATAGCGACCATGAACGTGTTGTGGGAGATGTTGGAAAAGCGGGAGTTGCCATAGATTCGGTCGAAGATATGAAGATCCTTTTCAATCAGATCCCCCTGGACCAGATGTCTGTTTCCATGACCATGAATGGGGCGGTACTTCCTATTCTTGCCTTTTACATAGTGGCCGCCGAAGAGCAGGGAGTAAAACCAGAGCTGCTTCAGGGAACAATTCAAAATGACATTTTAAAGGAGTTTATGGTGAGAAACACTTATATCTATCCGCCCACTCCTTCCATGAAGATCATTTCAGACATTTTTGAATACACCTCGAAGCACATGCCCCGCTTCAACAGCATTAGTATTTCGGGATATCATATGCAGGAAGCCGGTGCTACCAGTGAGATCGAGCTGGCTTACACTCTTGCAGACGGGCTTGAATACATTAGGAAAGGCCTTGACGCAGGTATGGATATTGACAGCTTTGCCCCCAGGCTTTCTTTTTTCTGGGCAATTGGTATGGACCACTTCACCGAAATTGCAAAAATGCGTGCTGCCAGGATGCTGTGGGCTAAACTTGTAAAACAATTTAATCCCAGGAATGAAAAGTCTCTCGCCCTTAGAACCCATAGTCAAACCAGTGGCTGGAGCTTAACAGAACAGGATCCATTTAACAACGTTGCCAGGACCAGTATAGAAGCAGCGGCTGCAGCATTTGGTGGAACCCAGAGTTTACATACCAATGCGTTGGATGAGGCTATCGCCCTGCCCACAGATTTCTCTGCTAGAATTGCCAGGAATACACAACTACACCTTCAGCAGGAAACCCAGATCACCAAGACAGTAGATCCCTGGGCGGGAAGTTATTTTGTAGAAAGCCTTACCCAGGAAATAGCTGAAAAAGCGTGGAAACTCATACAGGAAGTGGAAGACCTGGGGGGAATGACCAAAGCCATTGAAGCCGGAATTCCAAAAATGAGAATTGAAGAGGCTGCAGCAATAAAACAGGCACGAATTGATAGCGGGCAGGATATCATTGTTGGGGTAAATAAATACCGCAGGGAAAAAGAAGACCCAATTGTTACCCTGGAGGTAGATAACCAGAATGTACGCAGGCAACAAGTAGAACGTCTAAAACAGCTTAGGGAAGAGAGGAATAATGAAGAAGTAAAAGCAGCACTTGAAAAACTAACCTCTGCAGCACGATCTGGCGAAGAAAATTTATTGGCTCTGGCCGTAGATGCAGCCCGAAAACGAGCTACTCTTGGCGAAATAAGTGATGCCCTTGAAAAAATCTACGGCAGATATAAAGCTCAAATAAAATCAATAAGCGGCGTATATTCAAAAGAAATAAAAGAGGACTCTTCCTTTAAAAAAGCAAGGGAAATGGCCAATCAATTCGCTGAACAGGAAGGCCGACGACCCAGGATCATGGTAGCAAAAATGGGGCAGGACGGACATGACCGCGGTGCAAAAGTTGTCGCGACCGGTTATGCAGATGTTGGTTTTGACGTAGACATTGGACCACTTTTCCAAACTCCCGCAGAAGCTGCAAAACAAGCGGTAGAAAATGACGTGCATATCCTTGGGGTCTCTTCCCTGGCTGCAGGGCATAAAACTCTTGTTCCCCAGGTGATCGAAGAGCTAAAAAAATATGGCCGTGAAGATATAATGGTCATAGTGGGAGGAGTGATCCCATCGCAGGACTACCAGTATCTTTTTGATGCCGGTGCAGTAGCTGTATTTGGCCCCGGCACCAGGATAAGTGAAACTGCCATTAAACTTTTGGAGATCCTTATTGAAGAATAACCATCATGATTAGCACCAATTACAAATTAAAATTCCAATATTATGAGAAATACCCTCAATATAGTTTCGCCTGCAGAAGCTGTTTCGGTAGTAAAATCCGGTAACCGTGTCTTTCTGCAAGGGGCTGCAATGACTCCGAATATTCTTATCAATGCCCTTACCGAACGATATAGAGAACTTAGTGATGTGGAATTCATTCATATTCACACCGAAGGTCCGGCCCCTTATACTCAACTGCCTTACAGCGAATCCTTTAAGACCAACAGCTGTTTTGTTGCAGGTAATGTGAGGCAGGCGGTTAACTCTAGTATAGGAGCATATATCCCAATTTTTCTAAGTGAGATCCATCTTCTCTTCAGAAGGAACATCTTACCCCTTGATGTTGCTGTTATCCAGGTTTCTCCGCCAGACGAGCATGGATACTGTTCCCTGGGAGTTTCTGTTGATATCACTTTACCTGCGGTGCAAACTGCAAAAAAAGTAATAGCCCAGATAAATCCCCGTGTTCCACGAACCCATGGCGACGGAATTATTCATGTAAGTCAAATTTATGCTGCCATTGAAGTAGATCATCCTATTCATACTCATGATCTAACTACACCTTCAGAAATTGAAGAAAAAGTAGGAGAATATGTGGCCGGTTTGGTTGAAGATGGTGCCACTTTACAAATGGGAATAGGTGGTATTCCAAACGTGGTACTTTCCAAATTAATGAACCATAAGCGGCTGGGAATCCATACCGAATTATTTTCAGATGGTGTTCTGCCTCTAATTGAAAAGGGAATTATTACCGGCGAAGAAAAGAAGATCAAGACCGGCAAGATCGTGACCTGTTTTGCAGCGGGAAGTCAAAAACTATATGATTTTATTGATGATAATCCCGTGGTACATTTCAAAGAATCTGCTTATACCAATGATTCTGCAATCATTCGGCAAAATCCTAAGGTGACAGCCATAAACTCGGCCATTGAGATCGATCTCACGGGGCAGGTTTGCGCAGACACCATTGGGAAATATCATTTTTCGGGAGTAGGCGGACAGATGGATTTCATTAGGGGTGCATCTCTTTCTGAAGGCGGGAAAGCGATTTTCGCAATGCCATCTGTCACTAATAAGGGGATTTCGAAGATTGTACCTACACTAAAAGAAGGCGCCGGAGTTACTACCACCAGGGCCCACGTACATTATGTATCCACAGAATATGGCGTAGTTAATCTCTTCGGAAAAAACCTTAAAGAACGCGCAAAAGCCTTAATTTCAATTGCTCACCCGGCCCACAGGGAGGAACTTGAAAAGACCTTTTTTGAAATGGCATATTGATCAAATGATTTTAAAATCGATCGGAAATCAGATAGGGAGCAACTACTTTAGGAGATCACCTGAAGTAGTTGTTTTCTAAACATAAGCTTTCTGACTGCAATTATAAAATAACCATGATTTTTATAAAAAACTCGATTACCCGAAAAAACCTGATGGCGATCACGGGTCTGTTTTTATCTTTTTTTTTAATCATCCATCTCCTGGGGAATTTACAGCTGTTGCTACCCGCAGAAGAAGCGCAGCTTCAGTATAACTCCTACAGTCATTTATTGGGTGGTAATATTCTTGTGAAACTGGTAGCCTACGTCCTTTACCTGTGCATAATTCTGCACACTTTGGATGCTATCTATCTTTCATACAAAAGAAAACAAGCCAACGGCATTTCCTATGCTTACGACCGCCGCGGCAGGGCCAGCAGCTGGTACTCCCGAAACATGATGGCTCTTGGGATTATTATTTTTGTCTTCCTGGTCATACACTTTAAGGATTTTTGGTACCACTACAAGTTTGGAGAACTTCCATTAGACGCAAACGGCAATAAAGACCTATATACCCTTGTGGTATTGGCTTTTGAGCAACTGTGGTATGTTATCCTCTACATCATTGCCATTCTTGCCCTTGGTTACCACTTACTTCACGGGGTTTTTAGCGCCCATAGAACCATAGGCCTTTACCATCCCATGTACAACAGGATTGTGAGGGTCCTTGGGGTTGTTTTCGCGGCAACTATGACACTTGGCTATATAATTATTCCCCTCTTTTTATATTTTAATCTACAGTCATGAGTAAAACTATAAAAGCACCTGTTCCTGAAGGTCCTTTGGTTGAAAAATGGAATAACTATAAATCCAACGCCAAACTGGTAAGTCCTAATAACCGGAAAAAGCTGGAGGTAATCATCGTGGGTACTGGACTGGCGGGAGCCTCGGCAGCTGCATCTTTAGCCGAAATGGGATATAATGTAAAAAGTTTCTGTTTTCAGGACTCGCCGCGCAGGGCACATTCAGTTGCTGCACAAGGTGGTGTGAATGCCGCCAAGAATTATAAAAATGATGGCGACAGTGTCTACAGAATGTTCTACGACACCCTAAAAGGAGGAGATTTTCGTTCCCGGGAAGCCAACACTTACCGTTTGGCCGAATGCTCGGCAAGTCTTATCGATCAGGCCGTGGCGCAGGGAGTTCCCTTTGGAAGGGAATATGGAGGATACTTAAGAAACCGCTCCTTTGGTGGCGTGCAGGTATCCCGTACTTTTTATGCCAGGGGACAAACAGGACAGCAATTGCTGTTAGGTTCGTATCAGGCGTTATTGCGTCAACAGCATGCAGGAAAGGTAAAACTTTATGCCAGGCATGAAATGCTTGATGTAGTTATCATAGATGGAAAGGCCCGGGGAATTATTGCACGTAACCTGGATACAGGAAAAATTGAACGCCATGGAGCCCATACTGTAGTACTGGCCACCGGCGGATTCGGAAAGATCTACTATCTCTCCACTCTCGCTATGGGCTGCAATGCATCGGCAATATGGCGTGCTCACAAAAAAGGAGCTTATATGGCAAATCCCAGCTGGACCCAAATTCATCCCACCAGCCTTCCTCAAAGCGGGGAACATCAGTCAAAACTCACCTTGATGAGCGAATCTTTGAGAAATGACGGACGCATCTGGGTTCCCATAGATAAAAACGAAACCCGCCTTCCCGGAGAAATTCCGGAAGAGGACAGGGACTATTACCTGGAACGAAAATACCCTTCATTCGGGAATCTTGCTCCCAGGGACATTTCCTCAAGAGCTGCCAAGGAACAAATTGATCTCGGGAAAGGAGTGGGACCTCTCAAAAATGCCGTTTACCTCGACTTTTCCAGGGCTATTAAGGAGTATGAGAAGGACGTCATTGCCGAGCGATATGGTAATCTCTTTACCATGTACAAAAAAATCACCGGCATAGACGCCTACAAAGAACCTATGAAAATATCCCCTGCTGCCCATTTCTCTATGGGCGGACTTTGGGTGGATTATGAACTTATGACCTCTGTCCCCGGCCTCTTTGCCATTGGAGAAGCAAATTTCTCTGACCATGGCGCTAATAGACTGGGAGCGAATTCCCTACTGCAGGCCTGTGTAGATGGCTATTTTATCCTGCCTTACACGCTTCAGAACTTCCTGGCAGATCAAATAAATATACCAAAAACAGATGTGAACCATCCTGCTTTTGAAGAAAGTGAGCGGCTGGTAAAAGATCAAATGCAAAGTTTTCTTAACTCTAAAGGCAAAAAAACAGCCGAAGAATTCCACAAGGAGTTGGGAAAAGAGCTGTATGATAAATGTGGACTTCTAAGAACAAAAGAAGGATTAGAAAAAGCGATAGAAAACATTAAAAATTTAAGAGAAGAATATAAAGTGAACTTGTTGGTACCGGGAACTGCAGAGGAAGTTAACAGTGAACTTGAAAAGGCCGGTCGCGTCTCAGATTATATGGAGCTCGCAGAGCTTATGTGCATTGATGCTCTTCAAAGAGAAGAGTCCTGCGGAGCGCATTTTAGAGCAGAATATCAAACAAAAGAAGGTGAAGCTAAAAGGGATGATGAGAATTTCTGTTATTCCGCAGCATGGGAGTGGACAGGTAATGCATCTTCCCCGGTTCTAAACAAAGAACCTCTGGTGTTTGAGACAGTTAAACCATCGGTGAGAAGTTATAAATAGAAATTATGAAGATCACACTAAAAATTTGGCGTCAAAGGGACGCCGGGAGTAAAGGAGCTTTTAAAGAATATCATCTTGATGATGTTAGCCGGGATATGTCTTTTCTTGAAATGCTTGATACGCTCAACATAAAACTTATTAAACAGGGAGAACTACCGGTAGAATTTGACCATGATTGCCGGGAGGGGATCTGCGGTCAATGCGGGGTTATGATCAACGGGATCGCACACGGTCCCTTAAAAAACACTACCACCTGCCAGCTGCACATGAGGTCTTTTAAAGATGGAGATACGATTTATGTGGAGCCCTTTAAAGCTGCCGCTTTTCCAATTGTACGGGATCTTAAGGTCAACAGGTCTGCTCTTGATCATATAATTGCTGCCGGTGGATATGTCTCTGTTGACACAGGACAGGCGCCCGAAGCAAATTCCATCCCCATTACCTTTGAACAGGCAGAATCGGCTTTTGACGCCGCAGCCTGTATAGGCTGTGGAGCATGTGTGGCAAGTTGTAAGAACTCAAGTGCTGCATTATTTACCAGTGCAAAAATCTCTCACCTGTCACAACTACCCCAGGGAGATAAAGAAACCTCCACCCGGGTTGTGAGTATGGTCAATGAAATGGAAGAAGAAGGCTTTGGATTTTGCACAAATACCGAAGCCTGCCAGGTTGAATGTCCCGAAGATATCTCGGTTCTCAATATTGCTCGAATGAACTATGAGTACAACAAAGCAAGGTTGGTAAAAAAATAAATTTTTATGAACCTCTAGAAAGAGGCTGTCTGAAAAGCTTATAATACGTCATCCTGAATTTATTTCAGGATCTTAACCAATTGAAAGTCATAATCAATTAGAAGCTGAAACAAGCTTCAGCTTGGACGAAAAATGCCCTTTTTAAACAACCTCTTTTTTATTCATTATCTTAAAAACAAAACCACCCGAAAAGACTTCGGGCGGTTTCAAAGGTTGGTTAGTTATTGTTTAAAATTGAGCATCCATGTGGTGGTGCTCGTCAATTAGCGGTCCGCCTTCAATGATCTGCCTGGAAGCTTCAGCAGAGAATTTTTCAAAGTTGAGGTGGAAGCTATGTGCCAGCTGAATCGATTTTTGGATATAAGCTCCTTTCTGAAGCCATGTATTCAAAGGATTCAACATTTCTGAAGGCACATTGTGGCAATACTTTGGCATATGAAGGCCAAAGATAGGGTGCATCTCAAAATCTACATTTTGTAATTCTCCTTTAAGTATGGAAGTGATCATAGCCCGTGTGTATCTCAACTTGATTCTTGATCCCACTCCATAAGGGCCTCCGCTCCAACCGGTATTGATAAGCCATACATTAACTCCTGCCTCTTTCATCTTTTTGCTAAGCATTTCGGCATAGACAGTTGGGTGGAGGGGCATAAACGGTGCACCAAAACAAGCCGAGAAGGAAGGCACAGGCTCGTTAATTCCCGCCTCTGTTCCTGCAACTTTGGCTGTATAGCCAGAAATAAAGTGATATGCGGCCTGTCCTGGTGTCAATTTAGAAACAGGAGGCAACACTCCAAAAGCATCACATGTAAGGAAGAAAATATTCTTTGGGTTTTTTGCATAAGATGGCCATTGAATATTGTCAATGTGTTGCAAAGGATAACTTACCCGGGTATTCTGGGTAATACTGGCATCAAGAAAATCTACTTCTCTTGTGCCTTTTTTGAAGACCACATTTTCCAGTAAAGCTCCCGGTTTTATTGCCCGGTAAATATCTGGTTCAGATTCTTCTGTGAGTCCAATAACCTTTGCATAACAACCGCCTTCAAAGTTGAAGATCACATCTTCAGATGTCCAGCCGTGCTCATCATCCCCAATTAGTTTTCTATCGGGATCTGCAGACAGAGTTGTTTTACCGGTTCCCGATAATCCAAAGAAAATTGCGGTGTCGCCTTCTTCCCCTACATTGGCAGAGCAGTGCATTGGTAAAACTTCTTTTTCAATGGGAAGGATGAGGTTAAGCGCAGAGAAAATTCCCTTTTTCATCTCTCCGGTGTACGCAGATCCTCCCACGAGAGCAATCTTTCGGGTAAAATCAAGAATGCTGAAGTTACCCTGGCGTAAACCATATTTTTCCGGCTCTGCTTCTACATAACCGGGGGCGCAAACTACAAGCCATTCTTCAGAAAAATCGGCAAGATCTTCCTGCTCAAGACGAAGGAACATATTTTTCACAAAGAAAGCAGACCATGGATATTCGGCTATGGTACGTACATTCATGCGATAATCTGGATGGGAACAAACATAACCATCATGAACATACACTTCTTTGCCTGAAAGATATTCGGTGACCCTGTCGTAAAGCTGTCCAAAATTTTCTGAAGACAGAGGCTTGTTAATATTTCCCCACCACACTTTGTCGCGGGTATAATCATCCTTTACCAGAAAACGATCTTGAGGAGATCTACCGGTAAAAGTTCCTGTATTTACACAAAGGGTACCATTTTCGGTTTCTGTGCCCATGCCTTTGCGCACAGTGATTTCCTGAAGTGCTTCTCCCGAAAGGTTCCAGTGGATCCTGCAATTTTTCAAACCGTATCCTTCGAGGTTAACCGTTTGAGGTTTGTCTAAAACATTTTTCATGATTCAAGTATTGAGAGGTTATAATTGTGCCATATATTTCGCTGGCGGTAATAAGTGGTTAAAAGTTCCCTAAACAAAGAGTCGCTGCTCTTACCTAATTCTAATCGAGTACCAGTAGGGGAACATTTGAATGCAAAGTGAGCAACCTGGTTAGGCGGCCCGGAGAAGCCTCGCTGCCCGGCAAGTGGGTTTTAGGCATTATGGCAAGCATATCCATGTCGTTCTTTGTGATGTACTCAAGAATTCCTTTTTCTATATCTTCGTTTTCGTGGAAACTGTGGTGAGAATAGAACATTTCAAGGAAATAATTAAGGGTGTTTTCATTGCTCTCGTCATCCTCACTGTATCCCATAGCCATTTCTTTTTGTTGTATGGTTAACACATGAACCTGGGCATTGTGCCTGCGGGATACTTCCAGAAGTACATACAAGGGAGACCTGTCGGCTATCTTTTCGTTTCCAAGGGAAAGAATAATGGTGTTCAACCTGAATTTTTTGTATTTCTCTGGAATTACAAGTACAGGAAGATCTGCTTCCTGAACCAGCCGGGATGTAGTGGTTTTAATATTTTCTTCCTCCAGGTTGGCTCCCCTCGTTCCCATAATAATGAGATCAATTTTCAACTCTTTTTGAAGTTGAATAATGGAAGGTACAAGCTCCCCTGTTTTGACCATGGTATGAATTTCAGGAAACAGTGGTTTATTGTATTTTTTAATGATCTTTTTGAAGTTTTCTTCAGAAGCATTAAGATCATTATTACTGTTGGCTATGTTCAGCAGAAATAAATTGATCAAGGGATCCTTATCTGCAAATTTCACAGCATATTCCAAAGCATTTTTAGATACTTCAGAAAAGTCGAAAGGGATTAGGATATTTTTCATGGCTTAAAATTGACGGAAAATGCTGCACATATTTCCTGATTTATATCACCTAAAGATACCCCTGAAAAAAGCCGTGTATCATGACAAATATCATTTGCAGATTGAAAGAAATCAACATTTTAGCCCCGAAAACGTTTGCATTAATTCCGGAAATCCTGCTGCAGAATAATATGTGCCACAATTGACATTTTTGCCACCTATAAAAAAACAAAAGATCGCTGCGCTACAAGAGACAGGAATCAAGACAAAAAAGGAAAAATGGGAACTTTGTTTTTCCTTTAGAATGTGGAGTGGTTAAATACAACAGAAAAAGTGTTTAAATAAAACCCACCCAACGTTTTTTCAGTCCCTTTAAACAGATATAGAAATACCAGGTCTTGTCTCTTGGCTCTTACGTCTTAAAAAATTACCATTCTTTAAGCTGAAGGTCTTTCCCGTCAAAAACCCCGTAAGTGTAGAAATTGATCCAGTCACCCAGATTCATGTAAGTAGAATCTTCCTGAAGCTGAATATCCAGCGGAAGGTGCCGATGTCCAAAAATAAAGTAGTGGTAATGCTGCGTCTCGAGCTTGCGCCGGCAATACTGTATAAGCCATTCTTTTTCTTCTCCTAAAAATGCCACATCTTCTTCCCCAGAAATAGCCTTATTCTTAACCGAAAAATACTGTGCCAGGGGCATTCCAATATCGGGATGAAGCCAGCGATAAAGTTTTTTTGCAATGGGATTGGTAAACACTTTTTTCATGCGTTTAAAGCCTTTATCCCCCGGCCCCAGGCCGTCGCCGTGGCCTACGAGGAATTTTTTGTCATTGAAGATAAATTCCTTCGGCTTTCTAAAAACGGGAATATCAAGTTCTTTTTCAAAATAGTCGTCCATCCAGAGATCGTGGTTCCCTACAAAGAAATAGATGGGTATCCCCCTGTCTCTTAGTTGGGCCAGTTTGCCCAAGACCCGCACGAATCCTTTTGGAACTACGTGCTTATACTCAAACCAGAAATCAAAAAGATCACCCAGTAAGAAAATAGCCGCAGCATCTTCACTAACGTGATCGAGCCAGGCCACGAATTTTTCCTCCCTGGGACGGCTTTCTTCGGCTGTTGGAGCTCCCAGGTGGTTATCGCTGGAAAAATAGATCTTTTTACCCTCGGGTATCTGCATGCTAAGGATTTGCGGGTAAAGATAGTTTTTAAATTTCCGAAGTTAAAATCTTCAGAAAAAATGGCATCAAACCCGGCTCTCCTTGGGGGTTTTACAGAATAAAAGTATCTTTAAAAGAAACAGAGAAGCATGAACAATTTGATTACCGGAATTCATCATGTCACTGCTCTGGCAGGAGAGCCACAGTCAAACCTTGATTTCTATACAGGAATACTTGGCCTTCGTATGGTCAAGAAAACAGTGAATTTTGATGCCCCGGATGTTTACCACTTTTATTACGGGGATGAACAGGGAAAACCGGGATCCATAATGACCTTTTTCCCTTATGAAGGAATTCAAAAAGGGCGACATGGCAATGGAATGCTTAACATTACCACCTTCTCTGTACCGGCAGGTTCCCTGCTTTTCTGGGAGGAACGTTTAAAAAAGTACGATATTAATTTTAGACCTGCACAGGATCGTTTTGACGGCGAGGCTGTGATCTATTTTGAAGATCCTGATGGTCTCGGCCTGGAGCTGGTTTTCAATGATCGCGACAACAGGCCGGGCTGGACCTATGGAAATATCCCGTTGAAGCATTCCATTAGGGGATTTTACAGCGTAGAGATATGGCAGGAAGGATACGAACGCACCGCCGGACTTCTTACCGAAGGGCTGGACCATAAGCTAATCGCCGAAAAAGGTAACCGCTTTCGATTTGCCGCCACAGATGCTCCGGGAAATTATATTGATATCTTATGCAAACCCGACGCTCTTAGGGGTCTTGGAGGTGGCGGGACAGTGCATCATTTAGCTTTTTCAACAGCAAATAAAGAAAGCCAGCTAAAGGTTCGGGAAAAACTTACCAATTCTGGATACAATCCTACCCCGGTGCTCGACCGGCAATACTTTGAATCCATTTACTTCAGGGAACCCGGCGGAGTTCTATTTGAAGTTGCCACAGCCGAACCCGGTTTTGCTATTGATGAGCCGCAGGATAAACTGGGAGAAGCATTAAAACTTCCAGCACAGTACGAATCCCGCCGTAATCTTATTGAAAAAGCAGTTAAACCTGTAAAACTCAACCCTTCAAATTTCAAGTAATGTTACATAAGAAAGATTTCAAATACAATGGGACTCCTGTAGAACAAGCTAAAAAGGCTCTGATCATGGTGCATGGTCGCGGCGGTTTTGCCGAAGATATTCTGGCAGTAGCCGACCATCTTAAGGTAGAAGGCTTTGCAATAATCGCTCCCCAGGCCTATAACAATAGCTGGTACCCACTTTCCTTTATGGCACCGGAACAGCAGAACCAACCCTGGCTGGATTCGGCAATAGAAATGCTGCAACTCCTGGAAACCGAACTAAATCAAAAAGGGATCGAGTCCAGGGATATTTATTTTTTCGGGTTTTCACAGGGAGCCTGCCTCACGCTTGAATATGTAACCCGCAATGCCAAAAGATATGGCGGTGTTATCTCCATCATTGGAGGACTGATTGGTAAAAATATCAATACAGGAAATTATCTTACAGATTTTCAAAATACTCCCATCTACCTTGGCACCAGTGATCCAGATGCTCATGTCCCTGTAGATCGGGTAAAGCAGACAGCAGAAATATTAAACACTAAAAATGCCCGCGTAGAATTACAGGTTCATAAGGATGCAGGGCACGTGATCCTTCCAGAAGAACTGGGAAGGGCCAATAATTTTATTTTCGGGTATTCGGGAATGGAAAATGAAAAACCTTAGGAATTGTCTACAGCGAACCACTCGGCATAGGAGGATTCCGTTTCCTGCAACTTAAGTCCAAACAGTTTTATATGCTCTGGAAGGCGTTTCTGGATCTTTTCGGCAAAATCCTGAATCATATTCTCGCTGGTTGGCTGGTAGTCGACCAGGATGACACTGTGGCCTCTTGTTTGTAATTCTTCAGCAAGCTCAACATGCGGAGTGTTTTTATTGAAAACCGTAGCGTGATCAAACTTATCTACGATCTCCTGTTTCACGATCTTCTTTAGATCCCCAAAATCAATCACCATTCCCAGCTTCACATTATCCTCATCTTTAATAGGCTCGCCTATCACTGTGACACCCAGTTTATAGCTGTGCCCATGTACATTCCTGCACTTGCCATCGTAGCCAAAAAGGGCATGACCGGTTTCAAAAGTAAATTGTTTGGTGATGCGAATTAATGCCATGTCAAAGTTTTTTGCAAAGATAAAGCTTTTTGGCTGCCCAAATTTTAACTATTCTTTGCTGAAAAAATTTAATCTTTACTTGGGATACCGCTCAAAAATTGCCATTTTGAAGATACATTTGCAGCCTTAAAACAACTACTTTGGAGATAATTGAAAATCCGGTTTATGAAAAGATCATTTCAGATCTCTCAGAGCAGCAATACTCTGTTGTTGAAGATTTCTTTAGCCTTTCAGAAGTATTAGAACTGCGCAATTCCCTCCTGCACAAATACGAAGAAGACAATTTCAAGAAGGCCGCAATAGGAAACCGCACCAATGAGATCATAGCAAAATCAATTCGGGGGGATTTTATCCTATGGCTTAATGAAGCTGAAGCAGCCCAGGCCGAAAAAGCCTTTTTTAGAAAGATCAACGATTTTATTGATTACCTCAACAGGACCTGTTACATGGGGATTCTTCACAAGGAATTTCATTACGCACTTTACCCTGAAGGCACTTTTTATAAACGTCATCTGGACACCTTTCAAAATGATGACAGGAGGAAACTCTCTATGGTGTGTTACCTAAATGAACAGGACTGGCAACCGGAATATGGAGGGGAATTAGTGATCTATACTAATGAAAATGGTGTGGAAACCCCCAAAAGTATATATCCATTCCCGGGCAGAATGGTCATTTTTGAAAGCCAGATCCTGGAGCACGAAGTTAAGCCTGTAAAAACTGAAAGATTAAGTATCACCGGCTGGTTAAAAACGCGATAACTTACTTCCTTGTTTTTTTAATAAAAACCACTACAATTAGTAGCAAGGCGATCACCAACCACCAGCCATAGCCACTTAGAAACCTAAGAAGATCAAAGGTTTCCTCGTTTACGGGTAGATCTTCCTGCATCAACGCCTATTTCTTTTGCGCCACGCATAACGAGCATAAAAAAACACTGCAAGAACAATGAGGATCCCAATAAGGTACATCCATTGATCCTCCAGGAAGTGTTCCAATGAAAAACCATAACCTTCCCTCTCGCTCGCCGGCCTGTCTTTGGGTAAATGCTCCTGCTGAAAATTCATAGTGTAAATTTTAGGTGCCAAAAAAGGCATTTTTAATTCAATTCCCTATTCTTTTTTCTGAAAAAAGCCAGATAAAGAATGACAGCCAAAATCACAACGGCTGCTGCTACTACTTCCCAGAAGTTGGAACCTACAAAATATCCAATTTCATAGCCTAATTTATAAGCTTTGGATTTCTCAACTTCCTGAATGGCAAAAATTGCTAGTGAATACATATTATTTCCTGAGTTTTGATAAAGCATTCCTGGTAAATTCTGAAAGGACCAGCTCTCCCGAGATTGCTGCCCTTTCCTGTAGCAGCGAATCCCATTTTTGAGTTCCTTCCCAAAGCACTTTCTTCATCTCCTTAAGTGCCGCCGGATTGTATGATGCTAGTTTTTCTGCAAAGAACTCCAGCTCCCTGTCCATTTCCTCAATCGAATCAAAAACCCGTGCATAAAGGCCTTTTTCCTGAGCCCAATAAGCATTTTTCCAGTCCTGGGCGGCAAGAGTAAGTTCCGCAAGGGCTGCCACTCCCATTTTTCTTTCCACAGCCGGGGCGATCACAAAAGGTCCTATTCCTATACTTAATTCCGATAATTTTATAGCTGCCTGTTCGGTGGCAAAACAATAGTCACAGGCTGCAGCAAGTCCTACTCCGCCACCCACAGTTTTCCCGTGGATGCGACCCACAATAATCTTTTTACAACTGCGCATTGCATTAATAACATTGGCAAATCCCGCGAAGAAAACCTTCCCTTGCTGCATGTTCTCTACCGCCAGCAGTTCATCAAACGATGCACCTGCACAAAAAGCCTTTTCTCCTTCAGATTTCAGGATGATAACTTTTACGTCTTCATCTTCAGAAAGTTTTTCCAGTTCCTTCGAGAGCCGCTCCAGTAACACTCCGGGAAACGAATTACTGGCTGGATGTCCAAATTCTAAAGAGGCGATCCCGTTGTAAACATTTGTATATAGGCTTCCGTTTTCCCTGGTTGTGTTCATTTTTTAAATCTTTTTACTGTAAAGTTACATTTTTTAAGATGATATTACGATCCTGCAGGATAGACGTAATTAGCCTCAAAACTCAGCGGAATTCCCAGCCACCAGTAAACCAGCAAAAATATCGTCCAGGCAACTAAAAATATAACCGAATAAGGTAACATCATTGATATCAACGTCCCAATTCCCATTTTTTTCACATAGCGTTGACCAAAAACCACTACCAATGGGAAATATGGCAACAATGGTGTAATAATATTGGAAACTGAATCCCCTACCCTATAAGCCGCCTGGGTAAGGTCGGGTGAGATTCCCAGTTGCATCAACATAGGGACAAAAATAGGTGCAATGAGTGCCCATTTGGCCGATGCAGATCCCACCATTAAATTGACAAAAGAACTTAATATCACGATCCCTACTATTGTGACCTGCCCAGGTAAATCGAGTGCCTGAAGGAAATTTGCACCTTTAATGGCAATCAACAAACCTATATTAGAACGTGAAAAAGCATCTATAAAAAGTGCAACAAAAAAGGCCATAACAATATAGTATCCCATACTTTCCATAGACTTTTTCATACTTTGTATCAAATCCCCCGAAGATTTATACCTTCCAGATACAAACCCGAAGACAAGTCCCGGAATCAATAACAGTATAAAGATTAAAGGTACGATCGCCTTCATTAGAGGCGCATGAAATGAAGTAAGGGACTGGACTTCGGGGTCAACCATCCCCGGCCCTCTAAGGGCCGAGTCTTCGGGATATGCCCACAAAACAAGACCTATAATTCCAAGTACCATAGCCAAAAATCCCAGCCAGAAGGCTTTACTTTCCCTGGAAGTAACATTTTCCATCTTAGGCATTTGATCTTCATCCCCATCAACTTCCATCTTAGAAAGCCTTGGCTCCACGATTTTGTCTGTGATCCACCATCCAACCAGTACGATCAACAAAGTTGAAGCAGAGGTGAAATACCAGTTGTTCAAGGGGTTTAAATTGATATCGGGATCTAATATTCTCGCCGCTTCCAGGGTATAACTCATGATAAGCGGATCAATAGCCGAAGGGATAAAGTTTGCCGAAAATCCTCCCGAAACGCCGGCAAAAGCTGCTGCAATTCCTGCAAGAGGATGACGACCGGCTGCATAGAATATTACCCCTCCCAGTGGGATTACAAGCACGTAACCCGCATCTGCCGCTGTGTGACTCACGATGGCTATCAAAATTAGCATTGGAGTAAGCAGCTTTTTGGGCGTAAAGTTTAAAAGCTTTTTTAGTCCCGCGTCAATCCATCCCGAATGTTCTGCTACCCCCACTCCCAGCATGGCAACCAGAACAATTCCCAGGGGTGCAAAAAGCACAAAGGTATTCACCATATTAGCTAAGAATGCGGCCAATTGGTCTCCTGTGAGCAGGTTTTGAACGTTCAGACTGTTTCCGGTCATTGGGTGAGTTTCTCCAAAATCAAACGGAGACAGGATTGCAGATAGCACCCAGATGAAGATCAATAAATAGAAGAAAAGTATAGCAGGATCGGGTAGTTTGTTACCCATTTTTTCAACTACATCCAGGGCTTTGTTTAATATGCCCTTTTTAGGAGAAGTAACTGTTTCTTGCATGTTTAATGAAATAGTTGTTAATGAATTACTAAATTAAGGATTATTCAAAAACAACAGCTCATCTTATTGCCACAGCTCACAAAAAATATTAGCCTTTTGCTACGGGAAAATTCTCCTTTTTTAAGCCTCTCCATGTAAATATTTACTGCGGAATTTAATCACCAGGGCACTGCTCCTAATCAGCATCCAGACAAAAAAGGCGATCCAGATAGCATAAAGTTTGAGTCCGAAATAATCTCCTATCAATAATGCCGGAGTGAACCCGAGGAAGGTTGCTGCGAGTAATACATTCCGAAGATATTTTGCCTCTCCCAGGCCTTTAAAGATCCCGTCAAACATAAAAGCAATTGCATTAACCGGCTGCATGACCAGGACCATCCAAAAAACTGAAGAAAAAAGCACGAGGACAGAGGCTTCCTTACTGAATATCAAACCAATTTCTTCATAAAACAGGGCACAAATTCCTATCAAAGTAACCGCAATGATTAGAGAGTATTTACTTATCTTTTTGCTAAGTAACCATAAACCACTATAATCTTTCGCGCCTAAAAGTCGACCGCCCATGGCATTTCCTGCATTTGCGTAGCCGTCAATAAAGAAGCTGAAGAAAAGCCAAATATTCATAAGAATACTTTGGGCTGCGATAAAATTCTTTCCGTACCCCGTGGCGTAAGCATTGGCGAGATAAATTGCAAAATTGAGAGCGGCCGTTCGAACAAAGAGATTTCCGCTCATCAAAAGAAGTGCCCTCATCTGTGGATTAATATTGCGACTAAGCCCTAGATGAAAAGGAGTCTTTTTAAAGAAAAAGTACAAAGCCATTATAAGCATCACCAACTGTGCGATCACACTGGCATATGCTGCACCCTCAAGGTGCATGGCAGGGATCCATCCATCAATACCGTATACCAGTGCAAAATCAAGCCCCACATTTAAAATTGCGCCGGTGAGACTACATTTCATAGCCCATAAAGTATTTTGGAGCCCCCTAAATACTCCAAAGAGCGCAAAGGTGACTAAAGTGAGAGGATAGCCTATGGCCCGTATCTGGTAGTAATCGGCAGCGTAGTTGAGCACCAGGCCTTCGGCATTATACGCACTAAAGATAGCGGCTGCAAAATATGCCGTAACAGCATAGATAAGAAGACTCAGTAGAAAATTGAAGAAAATAGCCTGGGGGACAAGTGTTTTTACCGCATGTAACCTACCGGCTCCAAAATGTTGTGACACCAGGGCAGAAATAGCTGTTTTGGTTTGTGCCACTATCCAGATAATGGCCGATAAAAAGGAACCTACAATTCCTGCTGCCGCGAGAGCCTCAACAGGATCCTGCTCCACGTTGCCAATGATGGCAATATCTGTTAATGAAATTAAAGGTTCGGCGATGCCTGCAATAATTGCGGGAATTGCCAGCTGATTGATACTTTTGAAGGTGACTGCAGCCATTACTGCAATATTTTTTCATAACAGTAAAACGGGTGCTCGCTTTGTTTCGGAAAATAAATGTTCCCGAGCCTTTTATAACCTCTTGCCTCATAAAACCGCTGATTGCGTTTGTTCTGGCTAAAGGTGTCCAGCCTTACTGAGGTATAATTATTCTCCCGCGCAAAATCTTCGGCAAAATCCATTAATTCGCGACCTTTTCCACTGCCCCAGCTCCCGGGATTTGTGGCCAGGCGGTGCACATAGAGATTATTTTCGTTGGGAGTAAGCCATTCTATGGGCAAATACTCGTCGTCCATTTCACACGTAAGTACAATAATTCCCTGAAGCTCCTCTTTTTCTTTAAGAACGAACAATTCTTTTTTATCAATATCTGCCCGTAATCTTTCCAAAGAAGGGTAATGCTCATTCCATTGAAAAATGCCCTTTTCCTGCATGCTTTGAGCGCAGGCTTCAGTAAGGCCTTTAATCGCGGCTAAATCTTTTAAATTGGCTGTTCTAATCATGAGGAGATGGCTTCCTCCACAAAAATAATTTTATAGAAAGAAATAAAGCCTTTATACATTGAAATATATTTTATAAATTTGCCGTCACATTGGGGGATTAGCTCAGCTGGCTAGAGCGTTTGGCTGGCAGCCAAAAGGTCATCGGTTCGACTCCGATATTCTCCACGAAAAACCACTGCTTTGCAGTGGTTTTTTTGTTTTACCTCCCCGGTATTACAGAGTTCACATGTTTCGTAAGCTTGTTTTAGGTTTAAGGTGGTGTCTCAAAAATGACATTTTCAAGACACTATTTTTTCACAAATTCCGTAGCCTTTTTAATGATCTTCTCCATTGCAGGTGGCAGTTCATCTTGCTCCCATGGATGAGCAGCTTCAAAGACATGGTCACTTCCTTCCAACAGGAACAATTCAGAATTTGGTGACCACTCATGAAGATCATGTGCATCTTCAACTGCAACAGTTGGATCTTTGGTCCCATGAACAATGAGGTAAGGGATATTCAGTTTTTTGGCCGAGCTGGATATAGTTAACCTTTCCTCATTTTGTTTGAAATCTTCATAGAAATCGAACAGGTGAGGCATTTTCTGTTTCGTCCGGGAATTTTCTATATATGAAATACCTTTTTGCCGCCAGGCTTCCAGCTCTTCCCCTTTGGGAAACCTGTCTCCAAAATCACTCACTGCAGCAAGTGAAATAAGTTTTTGAATTCGGCTATCTTCAGCAGCTTTAACTACAACAATTCCGCCTCCCCGGGAGTGACCCATTAGGGTGAACCGGGAAAGATCGGTAATCTCAGAATATGGGAAATCTTCACTGCTTATCCAGTCAATGAGTACTTTAAGATCATCCAGTTCCTTGGTGTAGGTATTCTCCCCAAAAGCATCGAGGTCGGGGAAGTCTATGGGTTCTTCAAGAGTTCCGCCGTTAAAAGCAAAATTGAATTTGATAAATAGAAATCCATTTTTTGCAAATTCTTCGGCCATTAAATTCCATGCACCCCAGTCTTTAAATCCCTTATAACCGTGGCAGAATAACAGAACCGGCTTATTTTCTCCTCCTTCAGCATAAAATACGTCTGTAGGAATAGGACGCCCATGTAAACCGGGCAGGCTTATATTCTTCTCTTTCTTAATTACCATGCATTTTGTTTTATTTCTTTTTCTACAAAAGGAACTTCTGGATCACATATCTCTAAAATAAGATTTTCCAACTGGATTTTGAACTCTTCGAGGGTTTCTACAGTAACATCTGTATCTTTTTTGGCTCCATAACCTTTCTTGTCCTTTTTAGTGTACTTGAGGAATCCTTCTTTTAGATTTTTAAAGGAGATCACACCTGCCTCGGAAACCTCCGGCAATGGATCTTTATCATTCATCATTAGGGCATAAGTTAGGATCTGAAAAGGTTTGCTGTATTTGTCATAATCTGAAGTAATTTCTTCCCAGTCTACAACCTCTACCTTATTCTGCTCCACTTTCCCGGTTTTGTAATCTATGATCCTTAACTTTCCATTAAATTCATCCACACGATCCACGGTTCCCTTTAAAAACACAGGGAAATCTAAACCGTCAATTGATAATTGGATCTTCAGCTTTTCCTCAATTTTAAGGATTTTCAGCGTATTTCCTGCCTTTAAACTTTTAATTTCAGATCTTAAAAAATTCCGCACATAGCGACGGGCAACTTCAAAAATAAGCAGGTTCTTTCCCTTGTCCAGTGGTGCCCTGGTATAATGCTCTCTAAACTGCTTTTCAATCTCTGCATTAGTCTCTTTTAGTGCCTGCTCAAGCTTTGTAACTGTTATTTCTTCATTTAGCCACTGCCGGTAAAAAGTCTCCAGGGTGTCGTGCACCACGCTTCCCAGGGTATTATATGCCACTGTCTCCTCCACTTCTTCCCGTTCTTTGAGTCCCAGAACGTACTGCTTGTAAAAATCCAGCGGATTTCTCATATAGGTGGTAAGGGCCGATGGTGAGAACCCTTCTGCCGCCCTCTCCCTGATCTTCTCCAACACCTCTGCCGACTTATTAACAGTCTTAAGCTGAGCCGGTACGGGAGGCACCACAGGACTTATATTGAAATTTTCTATGCTGTGGTTCTCATTGTTTTCCATTTCAAGCTGCAACAAAAACCTGCTTTTCTCCCCGGCGTTGAGCCCGTCGCTTTCGGTATTGTAAAGTAAATACACGCTCTGAGCCCGTTGCAGCAAATGATAAAAATGATAAGCATAAACTGCATCCTTTTCTTTGTAAGTAGGCAATTTATAAGAGCATTTAAGATCAAACGGAATAAATGAGTTACTGCTTTTTCCTGCCGGCAGCACTCCCTCATTTACAGAGGTAAGAATAACATTTTTGAAATCCAGAACCCGTGACTCCAGCATTCCCATAAGCTGTAATCCTGAAAAAGGCTTTCCACGGAAATCTACAGTTTTGGAGGAAAGCAAGTCTTTAAAAATAGAGAACAGGATCTTAATAGAATTGATGTAAGGATACTCCTGAAGTAAATTATTTAGTTGATTGAGCAGTAAATGCAGTTGATAGAGGAATTCCAGAGTGATTTTATCCCGATCTTTATCAAGTTTATCTTTAAAGATCATTACCAATTCCTGAAGCGAATCCAGTGCGATACGCGGCTCATTCTTCCAATCCCCGAAACAAATTTTAAAAAGCTGTTTTAGCTCCCTGGGCACTATAGCAAGTATTTCTTCTTCTTTTAGGTATACCAGGTTATTTTGCCGGATATTTTCCAGCATGGTGCGGGAATAACCATCTGTTACCTGTTGTACAAGCGGGTGGCTTAGTACAAGCATAAGATCTTTGTAGTAGTGTGTGCCGTCCCCCTGCACAGTATGGATTTTTAATAAATGTTCAAAAAGAAAGGCTACAGGAGCATTTTGCAGGGCAAATCCCATAGTTATATTCACCTCATCCACGTTGGGAGGCAGAGAATTTAAAACCGGGAGTAACATACGTTCATCCCCAAGAACCACAGCCGTTTGTTGTAACTCCCCTGGCGACAATTTAGACAGCAGTTCCCCCACATATTTAGCCTGCCCAATGTTCTTGGGAACACCTACCACCTTAATGTCTTTATAATCCTCATAGGACCTGGAAATTTTAGCAGGTTTATTTTCCTTATAGTACGGCCAGGAATTAAAGTAATTTCTCAAAAATAGTGAGACATCGTGCTGTTCATCCTTCAGGAAAACCTCATCCACATCCCAGAATATTTCAGCTTTTCCTGCAGCAAGAAGGGATTGAAAAATATTTTGCTCTGCACTGTTAAGGGCATTAAATCCAATGAAAACAAAAGATCCTGAAGCAGCCTCAGCATATTCGGTAATCTTTTCGGAAGCCCGTCTGTAAACCATTCCCTGGTAAGCCAGCTCCTTTTTTTCAAGTTGCTTTTGAAGTGCCTCATAATACTCGGGAAGTTTATTCCAGAAGAGCAGGTAATTCTCCATGAGAGGGGTTCGCTCCTCCTGAAGATACCAGTGATTCATCTCCTGAATGCTTCCCAGATAGCCAAAGAAAGATTGGTAATCTACGAGGTACCGGTCAATTTCATTGAAATCATATAAAAGGGTTTGTGCCCAGGTGGAGAAGGTTTCAAATCCTTCCCTGTTTTCCTGCGGGGTACAGGCAAGATAAGCTGAATAGAATTCGAAGAGAGAAGTGACATTATCAATAGATTTTAAGCCTGCTACTTCTTCAGCAAAATCTTCTATACTCAAAACTCTTGGAGCAAACATAGGTGCCGAAGACAGCTTCGAAAGCCGGTTAAGCAATGAAGCTCCCGCCCTTTTACTCGGTAGAATGAATGTGGTTTCAGAAATGTTTTCTTTCCGGGACAATAAGTCCTGAAGCACCTGCTCGATAAATGATGTCATGCCCTAAAAATAAAAAACGCCCCGGTCATACCGGGGCGTTTTTTCAAAAGAATTTTAATAACAATTCTACATTCCAGAATTGTCGTCTTTCATAACCTTATCATCTTCAAGAGTGATCTCAACCCTTCTGTTTTCCTGTCTCCCTTTAGCAGTATTGTTGGAAGCAATTGGATTGTTTTCACCATATCCTTCTGCAGTAAGTCTTTCACGTGCAATTCCTCTTGCAACCAGAGCTTCTCTTACAGATTCTGCTCTTTCTCGTGATAACTGCATGTTATAAGACTCACTACCAGTGCTGTCTGTATGACCTCCTATGTGGAAGATCGTATTAGAATACTCATCCATAATGTCTGCAATAGCCTGAATAGTTTCTTCTGACTCAGAGCGGATTGTAGCTTTATTCAAGTCGAAAAGGATAGTTCTTGAATACTCGTTCAATTCTTCGATTACTTCAACAGTAGGTTCTGGACATCCATTATTTGCAGCAGTTCCTGCTACTTCAGGACATTCATCATCTTTGTCAAGTACACCATCGTTATCCATGTCTTCCCATGGGCAACCGTTATTTTCTTCCGGACCGGCTTCATTAGGACACTCATCGTCTCCGTCTCTTATTCCGTCACCGTCAGCATCAGGACATCCGTTCATTTCAGGAAGACCTGCTACAGTAGGACATTCGTCTTGTGGATCGGCAACACCATCACCATCAGTATCAGGACATCCATTGTATTGAGCCAAACCAGCTTCGTTAGGACATTCGTCCATTCTGTCCTCGATTCCGTCACCGTCTGAGTCAGGACAACCGTTGAATTGCTCTAAACCGGCAACTTCTGGACATTCATCATTTTTGTCATAGATACCATCACCATCGGTATCTTTTCCACCAAAGGCAAATTTAATTCCTGCCGCATGCTGAAAGTGTGACTCCATGTTGTCATCAAACCCATGCTTGTAGATAGTCTGAACCGATAATGCAAGGTGATCTGTAAACCAGAAGTTTAATCCTACTGTTCCATCAAGTGTTGCAAAACCTTCATCATCTAGCCAGGTATATCCACCACCAACTCCGACAATTGGATCTAACCAACCTGCGTTGGCGTCATTGCGAAAGCTGTAGTTAAAAGTACCATCAAGGCCATAATACATTAAGTCATCACGACCTTCATCTCCAAATTTGCTGATCTGGTTAACAGAACCAGCACCTTCAAAATAGAATCCTGCTCCAATATTACGGGCTATAGAAACTCTGGAAAGACCAGCAAGTATGTTCCAGTGATCACCGGTATTGAAGAATTCATCAAAATATCCACCTAAAGGAGCATCCTCCCCTGTTGGATAAAAGTCCACTGCGTTAACTCCTAAACCTAAAGCCCAGGGATTATTATCATCCTGCGCCTGCATAGTGCTGAAGCTCAGGATGCATAGTGAAGCCAATAATAACTTGTGTAGATGTTTCATATTGAAGTGTTTAATTTTAATTAGTTAGCAGAAACAAAAGTAGACCGATATTCAGTATTCACAAAGCTTAATTTAATAAAGTTTTCTTAATAAGAGCCTTACTATCGGCGGATACAGGGGATTTTGGAGCCTCAAATTTTCAGAAAAATACATTTTTTTAACAAAACATTAGGTCTAAGAACCTGCCTTTTTTAACTAATAAATAATGGATTACAGAAGAAAGCGCTGTTATTTCCCTAAACAAAGGGAAAGAATTTTAAGAAATTCAATGGTATTAACTGAAAAGTATTTACTGCACCAGCTGTAAATACCCGCATGGCCTGAAGTTTTGCCATAAAGAATACGATACCAAAAGGATGTTTTGCGGCAAAAACATCCTCTTGGTATCCCATCTACTATTGTATAATATCTAATTCTTTTCCCACTTTTACGAAGGCTGCAATGGCTTTATCCAAATGCTCTTTTGTATGTGCGGCAGAAAGCTGCACGCGAATACGGGCCTTCCCTTTTGGAACAACAGGATAAAAGAATCCAATCACATAAATTCCTTCCTCGAGAAGTTTGTCTGCCATTTCCTGGGACAATTTTGCATCATGGAGCATCACCGGAACAATTGCTGCCTCCCCGTCTATAATCTCAAAGCCGGCGTTTTTAATTCCTTCTTTGAAGTATTTCGTATTCTCCTTTACCTTTTTTCTAAGAGAATTATCCTTTGCCAGCATATCAAATACCTTAATTGAAGCTCCAACAATTGCCGGGGCAAGAGAGTTAGAGAAAAGATAAGGTCTTGACCTTTGACGAAGAAGCTCGATAATTTCTTTTTTGGCTACTGTATAACCGCCCATTGCCCCTCCCAGAGCCTTTCCAAGTGTACCGGTAATAATATCAATACGTCCAAGCACTCCTTTTTCCTCGAGTGTTCCAATTCCATCCTGGCCAATAAATCCTGTAGCATGACATTCATCGATCATCACCAGCGCATCATATTTATCGGCAAGGTCACAGATCTTGTCAAGGGGAGCCACAAGGCCGTCCATAGAGAAAACGCCATCGGTGACGATGATCTTGAATCGGGCACCTTTTTCGTTAGCCGTTTTTAGCTGCTGTTCGAGATCCTCCATATTACCGTTCGCGTAACGGTATCTTGCTGCCTTGCAAAGACGAACTCCGTCAATAATTGAGGCGTGGTTGAGAGAATCTGAAATAATTGCATCTTCAGCGCCTAACAAAGGCTCGAAAACTCCGCCGTTGGCATCAAAAGCAGCTGCATATAAAATAGTGTCCTCCATTCCGTAGAAATCGGATATTTTGCGTTCCAGCTCCTTGTGTATATCCTGCGTGCCACAAATGAAGCGAACGCTGGACATCCCGAACCCATGGGAATCAAGCGTATCTTTTGCTGCTTGAATAACTTCCGGATGGGATGAAAGCCCCAGATAGTTATTCGCACAAAAATTAAGAACCTTTTTACCCCCTTCAAGAGTAATCTCTGCTCCCTGAGGAGAGGTGATAATCCGTTCTTTTTTATAAAGTCCTTCTTCTTTTATTTGTTCTATTTCTTTCTTTAAATAATCCTTTAATGATCCGTACATAATGGTGATTTTTTACAAAATTACATTCTTTTAAACAAAACTTACTTCGATCTTCTGGTTAATGTAAACCAACATCTTTTTTGCGACCCTGTAGTTCATTTTTTCCAGAATCTGGCCGTATTCACTTATCTGTTCACGATGCTTTGGACTTTCGGCACCGGTTTTATAATCAATAATACTCACAGTATTTCCCGAGAAATTTAACCTGTCGGGTCGCAGAAGAGCCCCATCTTTAGAGATCATTTCCCTTTCATTGTAGTTCAGAGCTCCTTCTGAGAAATACTCCCTCAACTCTTCATGTCTTATCACATCAAAAATGCTCTTTTGAAGTTCTTCTCTTTCTGCGGAAGAAAAAAGCCCGTCATTTTTGGCATTTTCAAGTACCCGCTCAACATCTGCTTCAGTATTAATCCTGGCAAAAAGGTCATGGATTAACTGTCCTTTTTCAATAGCTTCTTTTTGTTTGGAGTTCCACATCAAGCCCGACCGGGTAATAATAGAGATCCCATTGCTCTGAGTAGGGGAAGAAAAAAAGAATTCCTGTTCCATAGAATTAACTGCTTTTTTCTCCTCCAAAAATTCTTCATGGGGGTTTCCAAAGTGGTATTCATTGCTGCCGTCCCATTTTCCTATTGACCGCAGATAAGAGATCAATAACCCGGAGAAACGGCCCGTATTCTCATTGCCTTTTTTGTCAAGTTCCATTTTGGAAATAACGTATAATTGCTGCTCGGGCCGGGTCATGGCTACGTAAAGCACGTTGAGGGCATCGAGCTGACTATTACATGACAATTCATGAAAAATTTGAGGGGCCACTCCTTCCCATTCTTTCATTTTTTCGGCTGCACGCAAGTAAGCAATGTTAACGTTGGAACCGAAATCCCCCGGCAGGTCCATCCAAAAATGTTCTCTGGCAGTATCAGTAAGCTGATTATTGGCGAAAGGATAAATTACCACCGGAAACTCCAGTCCCTTTGCCTTATGAATGGTCATTATTTGCACTGCGTCCTCCCCCTGGGGCACCACAATGCTCAATTCATCTTTTTTGCGCTCCCACTGTTCCAAAAATGAGAAAAACCCGGCACCTTCTGTACTGGAAACCTCATAGACAAAATCCAGGAAGAACTGCAAATAAGCATCAGAAGCTGCTTCAATGGAAAAAGCCCGAATGATATATTCCACGGCCTCATAAACAGACATTGCTGTGGCTGCCCCGGGAGAGAATTCAGTGCCGCTGGTGGACAGACCTTTAAAGAACTGCTCCCCTTCGGGTTGCAGATGCTCCATAAGGAAATCGAATTCATTTTCCACCTCCTTGCCTTTATTTAAAAGGTGATCTAGGATCTTAAATTTTAAAGTTCTATCTCCCGGATCAAGGCAGTACTGCAAAACCGAAGTAATAAAATTCACCTTTGGAGACCTGCTTATAAGCAGGCTTTCGGCAGAAATTACAGGAATGGAATTCTCACTCAAATAATTAGCAACAGCAATACTTTCTTTACGGGTGCGGGTAAGGATACAGATACCCGAAAGAGTTCTTCCTTTCTCCCGCACTTGAGTTATTATCTCCAGCACTCTTTTAGGGTAAGCCTCCATTTCTTCGAAAGCATTTTCGGCTTCTATAAATGAGAGATTTACATAGCCTTCTCTTTTACTCACAACCCCCTGTCCGCTGTTGAGAAAAAGATCTTTATGCTTTTCATTCAGAAAAAACCCGGAAGCAAATTTGAAAAAATCATTATTGAATTCCACTACGGTTTTTGCACTGCGATAGTTATTAGGAAGCACCAGCATTTCAACATCTTCGATGCTAAAGGGGTGTCGCTTTTGACACAACTCCATGAACTGCTCGGCTTTTCCTCCACGCCACCTGTAAATGGACTGCTTTGCATCCCCTACGAGGGTAAGGGAACCATGTTCCCCAACAGGATGTTCAATGGATAGCGTATTGTCAACCAGCGGGATCAAATTTTCCCACTGTAATTGTGAGGTGTCCTGGAACTCATCGATGAAATAGTGACGGTATCGATCCCCCAGCCGTTCATATATGAAAGGAGCGGGCTGATCTTTTACGGCTTTCCCTATTGTGGCATTAAATTCTGAAATTAAGACTATTGAATTCTCAGCCTTTATCTCTTCGATCTGAGCCTGGATAGCATTTAGTAGAGATAATGGCACCAGATTCTTTTCCACCGCATCCAGGAACTGAAGCCTTGTGATATTCTTCTTCACACTCTCGTAAATATCAACTATTTGCGGCTGAAGGTTGTCGAGGATCTGTTTTTTATTAGAATCCAATTTACTGGCGTAAAGCGCTTTTTCAGCAAGATCTTTTTGCCAGCCTGCCGAAAATGTGACATTAAAATCCCCTTTTTGAAGCTTCAGAAAAAATTTAGGACAATAGCCACCGCTAAAACATCCATTGTCAAGATTATTTTCCTCCAGTAATTGAAAGAATTCATTAGTTGTTCTACCTATCTTTTCTTCCAGATTTTTTTGACGGTCTTTTATTTCCGTTTTTAAATTTTCAAAGTCAGACAGCTTTAAAGTCTTTAAAATTTGAAGGAATTTGCCGCTGGTTTCCTGCGTTAGCAAGCGACCAATTGCATAAAGATCCCTCGCTATGTCCCAGCTCTTATCATCATCTGTCCTGGAAAGCACAAAATTAACCAGCACCCGGGTTATAGCTTTATCCTTACCCGCTTTGCTTATTAGCCTGTCCACAGCCTCGGTTAAGACCTCATCTGTTCGAAGCTCCACTTCAAAATTGAGAGGTAGTCCCAGGTCTTTGGCGAAAGTTCTCAACACACGATGTGTAAAACCATCAATGGTAGAAACTTCAAACGCAGCATAATTGTGAATGATGTTCTTTAGGATTTCCCTACTCTTCTCCTGAATTTTACCAGGAGACAACCCCGAGCTGGAAGAAAGATCTTCCAGTAAAGCCTGTTCTTTTCCCGATTTTTCGGTCTTTGCCAGGGAATTAAGGCTTTCAATGATCCTTGACTTCATTTCCCCCACAGCTTTGTTTGTAAAAGTAATGGCCAGGATGTTCTTATAACTGTCCACCCTGGAAGAGGAAAGTAAAAGGAGAAGGTATTCTTTAACAAGGGTATAGGTCTTCCCGGAACCGGCCGAAGCATTGTAAATTCTGAAGATATTGGACTGCCTCAATTTTTTTTCACTAAAGTAAGAAATGGTTCTCAATTGACTCCTTTCATTACTCCCTGTTTAATTGAATTATTTTCAAGGAGTTGAATATTCTCCTTTGTTATTCTAATTTAATTTTCAAAAAAAGCAAAAGCTTTAAGGATTTTATAACGTTTTATAATTTTAATTAAATGCGTTTATCTCTAATTTTGAAGTTGACCTAATTAATAATTATTAAAAACATATAACTATGGCTTTCGAGTTACCAAAATTAAAATATGGATTTGATGCATTGGAGCCTCACATTGACGCTAGAACAATGGAGATTCACCACGATAAGCATCATGCAGGATATACCAGCAAATTAAATGATGCCGTGAAAGGAACAGATATGGAAGGCAAGAATATTGAAAATATTCTTTCTAATCTGGATATGGAAAACAAAGCGGTTCGTAATAATGGAGGTGGATATTTCAACCACAATCTATACTGGGAAATAATGGGCCCAAATGGTGGTGGAAAACCCCAGGGAGATCTTGCCTCTGCAATCGATAAGGATTTCGGCTCTTTTGAGGCCTTTAAAGATGAATTTTCAAAGGCCGGTGCCACTCAATTTGGATCGGGATGGGCCTGGCTCTGCGTGCAGGAAGGCGGTAAACTGGAGGTATGTTCTTCGGCAAACCAGGATAATCCATTAATGCCCGGAGTTGGTTGCGGCGGACATCCAATCCTTGGAATGGATGTGTGGGAACACGCTTACTATCTTAAGTATCAAAATCAACGACCAGCATATATTGAGGCATTTTTTAATGTGATCAATTGGGAAGAAGTATCAAAAAGATATGCACAACATAAATAAAAGTCTTTTCAAAGATTTTTATTAAATAGAGCTGCCGGTAATCCCGGCGGCTTTTTTTTGCGCATAAAAAAAGGTGGAAAGCTCCACCTTTTTTTGCCCCAAATCTACCATGAACTTAACCTACTTATGTTATGGCTCTTCTAAAGTAGATAAACTTCTCTTTTTCAAAAATTTTATTAGACCAACTACTGGGATAATTGTTAAAGAGCATGTGTTCAACTTATCCTGTAAGAATTAGCTAACAACCTGAAAAGAAACTAATTAACATCAATATCTTTTAATTTTAATTGAAGGCTGATATTCCCCTGAAACTCATTTTCTTCAATGCAATAGGCTGCTTTTACTTTCTTAGCTTCCTTTAACAGTTCACACTTTTTACCCAAATCGAACCCTATGGCATCAAAACTTCGATCATTGCCTCTTTGAAAGAAACGGGCTTTAAGGTGCTTATCCTCTCCCCCAACACAGCGAGCATACCCGGTATCCCTTAAATTTTTAGTCATAAAAACCGGTGACATATTACCCGGGCCAAAAGGAGCAAACTGTTTTAGTATCCTGTGGAATTTTGAGGTAATATCTCCGAGTTCTAATTCGGCATCTATTTGAATTTCCGGAGTCAACAGCCTCGGATCTATTGTTGCTGAAACCACCTCTTCAAATTTCCTTTTAAAATTTTCGTATTGCTCAGATAATAAAGTTAATCCGGCAGCATATTTATGACCTCCGAATTGCTCAATGAATTCACTGCATCCTTCAAGAGCATCATAAACATCAAACCCGCGTACCGAACGTGCCGAGGCAGCAAGTTTTTCCCCGCTCCGGGTGAATACCAGCGTTGGCCGGTAATAGGTCTCGGTAAGCCTGGAGGCAACAATCCCAATAACCCCCTTGTGCCAGGTCTCCCGGTAAACTACCGTGGTATTTCTTTCCTGCTCACTAAGTTCTTCGATCTGGGCCAGAGCTTCTTTAGTTATGAGCTTATCTGTATCCCTGCGGGTGGTGTTGTATTCTTCGATTTCGGCTGCGAACATCCTTGCCTGTACCATATCTTCTTCAGTAAGCAGGTTGACAGCATGGAGCCCGTGCTTCATCCTTCCTGCAGCATTGATACGTGGTGCAACTATAAAAACCACATCTGTAAGTGTTAGTTGCTCTTTTTTCACTTGTTTGAGTATGGCACTAAACCCGGCACGAGGGGCGACATTAATTACTTGCAGACCGTGATAGGCCAGGATTCGGTTTTCTCCCGTCACCGGCACAATGTCGGCACCTATGGCTGTAGCTACCAGATCCAGGTATGGTATGAGAATCTCAAAAGGCTCTCCCCGCTTTTGGTTAAAAGCCTGCAGCAATTTAAAACCTACGCCACAACCACAGAGTTCTTTATAAGGATATTCACAATCCTGCCTCTTTGGATCCAAAACTGCCACCGCAGCGGGAATTTCTGCTCCCGGCCTGTGGTGGTCACAAATTATGAAGTCAACACCCTTTTGGCCGGCATAAGCCACTTTGTCAATAGCTTTAATCCCGCAGTCAAGAGCGATGATGAGGCTAATATCATTGTCTGCCGCGAAGTCTATACCTTTATAGGACACCCCGTATCCTTCTTCGTACCGGTCTGGAATGTAGGTGGCAACGTTAGGATATATTTTTTTTAGATAAGATGAAACCAGCGCTACACTTGTAGTGCCGTCCACATCGTAGTCACCAAAGACCATTATATTTTCACCTTTTTGAAGGGCAAGTTCGATCCTGTTCACTGCTAGCTCCATATCCTTCATTAAAAAAGGATCGTGAAGATCCTCAAGGCTGGGCCTGAAGAATTTCTTTGCCTCTTCGAATGTAGAAATCCCGCGCTGGACCAGTAATGAAGCAATGGGTTTTTCGACACCTAAAGCTTCCTGCAGATGTTCAACAATGGAAGGATCGGGTTTAGGTTTAAGTGTCCAGCGCATGAAGTTTTTTTTCAAAAGTACATATTGTTGCGATCAATTTGCTTCCTACACAACTTCAGAAAATGAGAAATGAAGAAATTTCTTTCCAAAGAAGAAGCTTCAAAAATGGCATTTTTGGAAGCCTACTGATTTATTTTCAATAAATTAGCTTTAAAGCTACGACTATGAGAAATTTCGTCTTTATTATAATATCAATCTTCCTCTTTGGCTGCAGTGGAGAATCTCTGAAGGCTCAAAAGGTACAGGATGATTATTCCATTTCAAACACTGAAACCCTGGAGATTCTTTTGGCTGAAGCTATTCCCATTGAAGGCGGATACAGCATTTCACAGCAGGCAGAACATTTTGATGTAAGTGAAATTCAATATAGAGATAAAGGAATCTATTACGTCTATGTTCCTGAAGCTGATTTTACGGGAAAAAATGTTGTAAAAATTACAAGAGCCGATTCAAATGGAGCGACGGTTTACGCCAAAACAGTGACAACATATAAGATTGATGTGACAGAATAATTACTTCTTACCGGCAATAACAAGGACAATTTCCCCCTTAGGTGGCTTTTTTTCGTAGTATTCCAGTACTTCTACTGCTGTTCCTCTTACTGTCTCCTCATGTAATTTTGAAATTTCCCGGGAAACAGAGACCTGCCGGTCTTCTCCAAAATATTCCTTTATCTGACCAAGAGTCTTCAAAAGCTTATGTGGCGATTCATAAAGAATTATGGTTCTTGTTTCCTGCGCAAGGATTTCCAGTCGTGTCTGCCTTCCTTTTTTCACCGGAAGAAAACCTTCAAAAACGAATTTATCATTCGGTAACCCGCTATTCACAAGCGCCGGAACAAAGGCAGTTGCCCCAGGAAGGCAATCTACTTCCAAACCGGCTTCCACACAAGCTCGGGTTAGTAAAAATCCAGGATCGCTAATGGCCGGGGTGCCTGCATCACTAATAAGCGCAATAGTTTTTCCATTCTGGATTTGCCGCACCACATTCTCCACCGTCTTATGCTCATTGTGCATATGATGGCTCTGCATGGGAGTGTTGATCTCGAAATGTTTTAGAAGTTTACCGCTGTTACGGGTATCTTCGGCCAGGATAAGATCGGCTTCTTTTAGAATCCTTACGGCGCGAAAAGTAATGTCTTCAAGGTTACCAATGGGCGTTGGCACAAGATATAATTTAGCCATACAACCTGTTACTCGAAGTTCTTTTCTACTATAGCCAAAAACCGGCTTTCATAATCTTCTTTTCCTTCCCAGTTATTATAATCTGGTTTGACCATGTTAGCGACAAAATTAAAGGCTTCTTCTTTCGACCTGATGGTTATGAGTTGCGAAAGCACCCGGTTATAGTCGGAAGTACTTCCGTCAAATAGATGTTTCACAAAGGCCATGCGATCATTAAGACCAATATTTATTCCCTTTTTGAGGCGGTCATTAAGAGAACGTGGTTTATCCTGGGATGATCCTGCCCTGTTTACGGGCTCAAACTGCGGGAGGTTATCATAATGAACCCCTCCAATATCGTCCATGTCATTCTTCTTATAATCACGTGATTCAACATGGGCAAAGAGATCATCCACCTGCTGAGTTTCGGGTGGCATCTGGGCAACTATGTCTTTTATCTTTTCGGTATTGGGTTCTGTGATCTCTTCAGAATCATTGTACTCAAGACCGGTAGGATTGTAATCGTCAAATTCGGGAGAATTTTCTTCCTGCTTAACAGGTTCAGCCTGTTTTTTCGGCGTTTTTTCCTCCTGCTTTTTTTCTGCAGGTGCTTTTACTGTTTCCTTCTCTTCTTTTGGCGCTTCTACTTTCTGCGCAGTTTTCACTACCTCCTGCTGCCTTAATTCAGCAGCGGTATAAAGGTTTGATTCAGTAAAATTATAAACCGTTAATTTCTCGTACAACCTCCTGGCCAGTTCTTTCAACTCACCAGTAGAGACCTGTTCCTGGCCTTTTAAAAGAGCAACTTTTTCGGCCAAAGCTACTAATTCCTCTTTCAACTGCTTTTTCATAACTTTCATGCTTGCAACCCAAATGCGGTTGTATTTTTAATAAATTTGTGTCACCTTTATCAAAAGCGATGTCCGCTTTTTGGTGTTGAAAAATACAAAATGTTTCTCGAAAATACAGTAAATCATAAGGAGCAATTTGGGTGGATTGAAGTTATATGCGGTTCGATGTTCTCGGGAAAGACCGAAGAGCTTATTCGCAGGCTCAAACGCGCAAAATTTGCCAAACAAAAGGTTGAGATCTTTAAACCTGCAATAGATGTTCGCTATAATGAGGAGATGGTGGTTTCCCATGACTCCAATGAAATAAGATCCACGCCTGTACCTGCTGCCGCCAATATTAGGTTGCTGGCAGATGATTGCGACGTGGTAGGCATTGATGAGGCTCAATTTTTTGACCAGGAGATCGTCTCTGTATGCAATGATCTTGCAAACAGAGGTGTAAGGGTCATAGTAGCAGGTCTCGATATGGATTTTAAAGGTAATCCATTTGGCCCCATGCCTAATCTTATGGCCACAGCCGAATATGTGACCAAGGTACATGCCGTATGCACCCGTACAGGAAACCTTGCACAATTCAGTTATCGCAAAACTTCTAATGAAGACCTGGTGATGCTGGGAGAGACCGAAGAATATGAACCACTTAGCCGGGGTGCTTTTTATAAGGCCCGTTTAAAGGAAAAATTAAGAAATTTCGAGGTGAAAGACCCTGAGGAAATAAAAGATACAAAAAGAAGTGAGCATGCCGAAAGCCAGGGAGACCGTACTTGAGATTGACCTCAATGCCTTAGCGCATAACTACAATTACATAAGATCAAAAATTGATAAAGACGTAAAGTTCATGGCCGTGGTCAAAGCCTTTGGCTACGGAAGTGATGTCACTGGAATAGCCCAAAAACTTGTGGAACTGGGGGCCGACTACTTTGCGGTAGCCTATACCTCTGAAGGTATTGCTCTTAGGGAGGCTGGTATTGAAACACCAATTCTTGTACTCCATCCTCAGTCTGCAAATTTTGAAGCTGTAATTGACCATTGTCTCGAACCCAGTCTTTATAGTGAATTTGTGCTGGACGAATTCATTAAAACAGCCGAAAAGCAGCAACAAAAGAACTATCCGGTACATATTAAATTTAACACCGGGTTGAACCGATTGGGTTTTTCAGAAAAAGAAACTTCTGTAGTGAGAGACCTGCTAAAAAGAACATCGGCTGTCAAGGCAACCTCTTTCTTTTCTCATCTTGCAGCAAGCGAAGACTGGCGGGAAAGGGAATTCACCCTAATGCAGATCCATACCTTTCGCAAAATTGCCGTTAAACTATACGATGAATTGGGTTACAGGCCATTGTTGCACATTTGTAATACTTCGGGAGTTATAAACTATCCCAAGGCGCATTTTGATATGATTCGATCGGGAATTGGACTGTACGGGTTTGGCAACGATGAATCCGAAGATCAAAAACTTAAGCCCATAGGCACCTTAAAGACTATAGTTTCTCAAATCCATACTATGGAAAAGGGAGAAACTTTGGGGTACAACCGTGCCTTTACTGCCGAAAAAACCACCAGGACAGCTACCCTGCCTATTGGCCATGCCGATGGGATCAACAGGCAATACGGCAATGGCCGTGCCGGTGTCTTTATTAACGGTAAATATGCACCTATTATAGGAAATGTTTGTATGGACATGGTCATGGTGGATATAACAGGAATAGATTGCAAAGAAGGGGATGAAGTTATTATTTTTGGCGGACCTCAACATGCTACCGAATTCGCAGCAAAGGGAAATACAATCTCTTATGAGCTTATTACCGGCATTTCCCAAAGGGTAAAGAGAATACTCATTAATAATTAATCCTTATTTTTAACCTGCTAACTACAATTAAAAACTATGGCATTTTTTAAAGATTTCAAAACCTTTTTAATGAAAGGTGATATTATCGCTCTTGCTACGGCAGTAGTTGTTGGAGGTGCATTCAATAAAATAGTTTCTTCTGTTGTTGCAGATATTATCATGCCGCTAATAGGAGTAATCACAGGCGGAGTAGATTTTTCCCAGAAGTTCATCTCCCTGGATGGTAACGATTATGAAACACTTGACGCCGCAAAAGAAGCCGAAGCTGCTGTTCTCACTTATGGGAATGTGATCCAGGCAATAATTTATTTTATAATTGTAGCCTTTTTCATCTTCCTGGTCCTACGTGCTTATGAAAGGACAAAGACCAAGAAGGATGCTCCAAAAGTGACCGAGCCAAAAGGACCGTCCCAGGAAGAATTGCTTACAGAAATAAGGGATGAACTAAGGAAAAACAACAGGTAAATATTATGCTACAAGCACATAAGCTTCAAAAGATTGAGCAGGAATTTTTATATTTGCTTAAAGACATAACTAAAGACACGTAGTAACCGCTACGCTACATATCCTAATCCTAAACCCCCGTAGAAATCGGGGGTCTTTTTTTGCATTGACTTCATATTTAACAATATGTGCAAATTGGTTATAATAAATTGGAGTTCTTTATAATTTTCATTTCCCTGTTCTTTTAATTACAAGCAGTACAATACCTTTGCATCGTTAAAAAAAAGACCACGGGAGGGAGAGACCAATTAGATTTCCCAACCCTGGAAGGTCCTCTAAAAAATATACATTATGAAAGTAGCAGTAGTTGGTGCCACCGGGATGGTGGGACAGGTGATGTTAAAAGTGCTCGCAGAAAGAAATTTTCCGATAACCGAATTATTACCGGTAGCTTCAGAAAGATCTGTGGGCAACAAAATAAATTTCAATAATAAAGATTATGAAGTAATCGGCCTGGAAGAGGCAGTCGCACAAAACCCTGATATTGCCCTTTTTTCGGCGGGAGGGGAAACTTCTCTGGAATGGGCTCCAAAATTTGCAGAAGCAGGTACTACAGTGATAGACAATTCTTCAGCCTGGAGAATGCACCCAGAGAAAAAACTTGTCGTGCCCGAGATAAATGCTTTCGAATTAACCAAAGAAGACAAGATCATTGCCAACCCAAACTGTTCCACTATTCAAATGGTTATGGCTCTTGCTCCCCTGCACAAAAAGTATGGAATTCAAAGGGTAGTGGTCTCGACCTATCAGTCTATTACGGGAACAGGAGTGAAAGCCGTTCAGCAATTAGAAAATGAATATAAGGGGGAACAGGGCGAAATGGCTTATCCTTACCCAATTCACCGCAATGCCATCCCTCAGTGTGATGTTTTTGAAGCAAATGGTTACACCAAGGAGGAGATGAAACTCACCAATGAGACCAAAAAGATCCTGAAGGATAACAGTGTCGAAGTTACAGCTACTGCTATTCGAATTCCTGTAGTTGGCGGCCACAGCGAATCTGTCAATGTTACCTTCAAGAATGATTACGATATTAATGAGGTGCGAAGAATCCTCCAAGATTTTCCCGGCGTTACGGTGCAGGACAATACAGATGTCAATACTTACCCAATGCCTATTTATGCCGAAGGTAAAGATGATGTTTTTGTGGGACGCATTAGAAGGGACCTTTCTCAGCCAAATTCGCTAAACATGTGGATCGTAGCCGATAACCTGCGTAAGGGTGCGGCAACCAATGCGGTACAGATAGCCGAATATCTAATTGAAAATGACCTTGTTTAGAAAATAAAGGTGTCAAAAGTGACATTTTTAAGAAGCTTTATTTTTAAGGTTGATATTCCTGTGCAGCCTGTTTATTAGCATACGATTTAGCAGAAAAATACCTATTTTAGGACCTGTATTAAATTTTGAGAAATGAAGAAAACCATAATTACCGTAATCGCTGCAGGAGCATTAATCTCTTGCGGAAGTTCACAACAACAACAGCCGGAACCACCCGTTCCCCCAACACCTCAAACCTCCTTAACTGCATTGGAATATCCTGAAACCCGCAAAGGCAATACTGTAGACACATACTTTGGTACCCAGGTACAGGATCCATACCGCTGGCTGGAAGATGACCGCAGCGCAGAGACCGAAGCTTGGGTAAAAGCACAGAATAAGGTCACATTTGATTACTTAGACCAAATTCCTTTTAGGGATGAACTTAAACAGAGACTAACCGAACTCTGGAACTATGAGAAATTAAGTGCTCCCAATGAGGAAGGTGGCTGGATCTACTTCAGTAAAAATGATGGACTCCAAAACCAAAGTGTTATCTACCGTAAAAAGTCTGAAGATGCCACTCCTGAAGTATTTTTGGATCCGAATAAATTCAGTGAGGACGGCACTACTTCTCTCGCCGGAATGAATTTTTCTGAAGACGGAAAAAAACTGGCTTACAGTATATCTGAAGGTGGTAGCGACTGGAGAAAAGTAATTGTCATCGACGCCGAAACGAAAGAGGTTATTGAAGATACCCTTATAAATGTAAAATTCAGCGGAATTTCCTGGAGAGGGAATGAAGGATTTTACTATTCAAGCTATGATAAACCTGAAGGAAGCGAACTTTCAGCAAAGACAGATCAGCACAAGTTGTATTACCATGAACTGGGAACACCCCAAAGTGAGGATAAAGTGATCTTTGGTGCTACTCCAGAGCAAAAACATCGCTACATAGGTGGAAACGTGTCTGAGGATAACCGTTATCTGTTTATTTCGGCGAGGAGTTCAACTTCAGGAGGAAAGCTTTTCATGATGGATCTTACCAAAGATAATCCTACCATTGATACTATTGTAGGACATGAAAAGAACGAGAGTTACGTGATCGACAACCGTGACAGCAAACTCTTTATTGTCACCAATATGGATGCGCCAAACAGGAAGATCGTTACTGTTGATGCTGCAAACCCAACTCCCCAAAACTGGAAAGACCTTATCCCTGAGACCGAGAATGTTCTTAGCCCCTCTACGGGTGGCGGGTACATTTTTGCAGAATATATGCAGGATGCAGTTTCAAATGTAAAACAGTATGATTACGAAGGAAAACTTGTTAGAGAAGTCGAGCTTCCGGGAATTGGTACCGTAGGCGGCTTTGGTGGTGAAAAAGATGAAAAAGATCTTTATTACAGCTTTACTAACTACGTCACTCCCGGCAGCATTTATAAATACAATGTTGAAAACGGAACCTCTGAACTATACAACAGCCCTAAAGTGGCTTTTAATCCGGATGAGTACACCAGTGAGCAGGTATTTTACACCTCAAAAGACGGTACTAAGATCCCAATGATCATCACTTACAAAAAAGGGACTAAAATGAATGGGAAGAACCCAACCATCCTCTACGGTTATGGGGGATTTAATGTAAGTCTTACCCCTTCCTTTAGCATTGCGAATGCAGTATGGATGGAACAGGGAGGAATTTACGCTGTACCTAACCTTCGCGGAGGTGGGGAATATGGAAAAGAATGGCATGACGCGGGTACTAAAATGCAGAAGCAAAATGTTTTTGACGATTTTATTGCAGCGGCCGAATATCTTATAGAAAATAATTACACCTCCAGAGATTACCTCGCTATTAGGGGAGGATCTAATGGAGGACTTTTAGTGGGAGCTACCATGACCCAGCGTCCAGATCTTATGAAAGTGGCTTTACCTGCCGTAGGAGTGCTGGATATGCTTCGCTACCACACTTTCACCGCAGGTGCGGGATGGGCCTATGATTACGGTACTTCTGAAGAAAGTGAAGAAATGTTCAATTACATAAAAGGATACTCTCCCGTTCACAATGTGGAAAAAGGAGAGGAATATCCTGCCACCTTGATCACCACAGGAGATCATGATGATCGCGTTGTCCCTGCTCATTCCTTCAAGTTTGCTGCCGAGCTTCAGGAAAAGCAGGCGGGAGACGAACCGGTGTTAATAAGGATTGAAACCAATGCAGGCCACGGGGCAGGAACTCCTGTGAGTAAGACCATTGAACAATATGCAGATATTTTTGGGTTCACGTTATACAACATGGGCTTTGACCGTCTTCCAAAAGATGAACAATAAATATTAGTATATTTTATTACCTCTTCAAAAAGCCTTCTCACGAAGGCTTTTTGCTTTTAAAGCCGTAAATTTACTGTCCAATTGAAAGAACATGCTTAAGGTTAAAAACCTCTCTTTTGCTTACAGAGATAAGCCGGTTTTAAAGAACCTGAGCTTTAATATTGAAAAAGGGGAAAACGTCTCAATAATTGGAGCCAGCGGTTGTGGAAAAAGTACGCTGCTCCAGTCCATCTATGGGCTCCACCATGTGGACGGTAAAATTTATTGGGACGAAGAGCAATTGCTGGGACCAAATTTCAATATAGTTCCCGGCGAAGATTTCATGAAGTACCTCACCCAGGATTTCGATCTCATGCCACCCTTAAGTGTAGCCGAGAATGTGGGCAAATATCTTTCTAATGCCTTTCCACGGAAAAAGCAGCAAAGGGTAAATGAACTCCTGAAACTGGTCGAAATGAAGGAGCTGGCAAGGGTAAAAGCAAGATTATTAAGTGGAGGGCAACAACAACGGGTAGCACTTGCGAGAGCCCTGGCAAAATCGCCTGAAGTTTTACTCCTGGATGAACCCTTTAGTCACATTGATCATTTTAGAAAGAACAAACTCCGCCGCAACCTCTTCACTCACCTAAAACAAGCCGGCATCACTGTTTTGGTTGCCACACACGACAGTACCGACGCCCTCTCATTTGCCGATAAGACCATCGCCATGAAAAATGGTAAAATCATTCAAATAGGAGAGCCTAGGGAGCTTTACAATAACCCTAAAAATGCCTACGTAGCTTCCCTTTTTGGAGAAGTGAACGAGCTGCCTGCATCCCTTTTCTTCAAAGAATTACCTGCACGAAAAAGGGTGGTGTTGTATCCTCATGAAATTCAAATTACAAATAGTGGAAATTTTAAAGCGAGAGTGAAAAGATCATTTTTCAAAGGCAATCGCTTCCTTTTGGAGGTTGAGGGAGAAGGAGAAAATATTTTACTTGAATCGACTCGTGATATCCTTCCCAACAAAATGATTCACCTTTCCTTTAAAGAAGAACTGCTGGAAAAAAGGTTGAGGTAGTTTAAGAACTATTAGCGTTCCTGCATAAGACCAAATTCTTCTATCGGGACAGACATCCCTGGTGTTGTAACTCTAATTTGGATATAATCCCGACAGGAGAAATAGTTAACTGCGTAACATCCTGGGTGAGGATTAAATTATTTTATTTATTCGTAGCTCCCTGCCATTAAAGGTAACAGTATCCCCTTCAGTATTTCCGTTTAAAGCCTTTGCTATTGGAGAACCAGCTCCCACTGCATAGTATTTCTCTCCTTCCACCGTTAATTCACCTGCCGGAATCGCAATAAAATAATTTGCTAAAGAAGTCTTGACCACACTTCCAAAACCGGCAGCAGTATCCTTTCGTTTTTCAGGAATCATGCGCAGTGTTTTTCGCAATTTGCTAAACTCTTCATGCTGCCCGGCCAGCTTTTCGAACTCCAGGTGAAGCATGGCACGTCCTGTCTCATATTTGTCGCCCATGGAACATTTTGTTTCCAGTTTGAGTGCAGCTTCGAGATCTTTAATGGCATGCTGTACCGTATGAAGTTTTGACTCTACATATTCCTCACAGGCTTTTATAAGTTGTTTTTTTGTTGCGGTACTCATTACTAAAGTTCTAAAGGCCCCAAATTCCTCATTTGCCGAACTATCCATGCCTGTCTTCCCTGTATGTAGCTGCTGGCCGGTTTGGCCCTGTACTGCCTAGGATTGGGAAGAATAGCTGCAATGGCTGCTGCCTCATAAGCAGTAAGATTTTCTGCGCTCTTTCCAAACCAGGCTTGAGCGGCAGCCTCGGCACCATAAATGCCCTGTCCCATTTCAATGCTGTTAAGGTACACCTCTAAGATCCTTTCTTTACTCCAAAACAGTTCTATCCAAAAGGTAAAATATACCTCCAGACCTTTCCTGAACCAGCTTCTCTGAGGCCACAAAAAGACATTTTTTGCAGTTTGCTGGGAAATGGTACTTGCCCCTCTTACTCTCTTGCCTTTCTTGTTGTCCTCCATCGCCTTCTGAATAGCCTCATAGTCAAAGCCGCTATGAACGGGGAAATTTTGATCTTCACTCGCTATCACCGCAAGCTTCAGGTTATCTGAAATCTTCTCCATAGCCACCCAGTCATGGTGAATATCTTCTTCGGGGTTTTCAAAATATCTTATGGCCATAAGCGGAGTAAAAGGTACCGGTACCCACTTATAAATAATAACCATGAGAATACTGAAGAGGAACAGGCCCAGCACAAGTTTCAGTAAAAATCTGAAGAATCTTTTCATACTTAATCTATTAGATCGGCAAGTTCTTTACCTACGAGGCTACCAATTGCAACTCCCATTCCGCCGAGACGTACCCCGCAAAACACATTTTTGGATACTTTCTTGATCACCGGTTTCTTTTGTTCCCCCACTCCCATTATTCCGCTCCAGCGTCTTTCGATCCTGAAAGGGGTACCGGGTAAAATTGTATTTTTTAATAGGCCTTCAAGCCGCTGCTGAATAAGAGCAGTGAGCGCAAGCTCTGTAGTTTCTTCACCTTTAATATTAAGGTTCCTGCCACCTCCTAATAGAATCCTGTTGTTAATATTCCGGAAATAATAGTAACCTTTTTCCAGGTGGAAAGTTCCCTTTATATGTAAATCTGGAATGGGTTCTGTGATCAAAACCTGTGCGCGGGCGGGTTTCACTTCAGGGATTCCCAGTTGTGCAGCAAAACCATTGGTGGCAATCAATAAATTACCGGTGTAGAAGCTAAAATGCTCGGTCTCTACCTCAACTGAATCTCGTCCTTCCACAAAACCATTTACAGTGACCGAATTTAGGATCTTAACTCCTGCTGCATGCACCTTTTGTAATAAGGCATTCATCATTTTTCCCGTGTCCAGCTGCCCCTCAAATTTGTTAAAGATCAAATTATCCTGAACTTTCCCAAAGCCAAACTTGTTGTTGGTTATGCTAAAAACATCCTCTCCAAAAATGGGATTTAAAAGGGTGTTTACTTTTGCCATTTTTGACACGCAGGTGTCAAATAGTTTTCCTTCGTTTTGGGTGAAAAGTTCGTACCCGCCATTTACCTGAAGATCTATATTTTCGCTCCCCAGGTTTTCCCTGAGTAGATCAAGACCTTGCATTCGCTTCCTCACAAGGGCCACCATTTCCTCTTCGGAATGATGTTCCAGGTCATCAAGGATTTCGCTAAGACTACCAAAACAGGCGAAACCTGCATTTTTGGTACTTGCCCCATTAGGCAAAAGCCCTCTTTCCAGGACAACGATCTTAGCTTTGGGATACCGGGTTTTTAGCTCCAGGGCACAGTTAAGACCTGTGATCCCACTGCCAACTATTGTAAAGTCAATATTTGAGAACCAGGAATCATGTTCCCAATAGGAAAAGCTCATAAAATATCATTTGGTAGCCAAAGTTATTCTTTTTTTGCCTCTTCAGGTTTCTCTCTGGAAAGTTTAAGAGGTACGAGTGCTCCACCTTGCCTTAATGAGCCGGAAAGTTCCTCTTGCTTTAGTTTTCCTTTAAAATGAAATCCTCCAAGCTTTGGTGCCTTTACCTCCAATACATCATCTTCAAAAGTTGTAGCCTCAACCGGAATATCAAAAGCATTTTGTGCCTGACTGTCTAAGGTAGTGGTATAGCCATTCCCAGTTTCAGAAATATGAAAGACAATTTCCATATTGCGCTCCTGCACCATCAATTCGCCATACCAGTCGCCGGTAATCTCCTGTGCACTTGCAGAAATGCCGATGAACAAAAGAAATAGTGCTAAAAATAACTTCTTCATAAATTTTAGATTTAAAGAATTAATTAGGACGCTTATTTTGCTCCGGCTACCACGGTAGATATACATTTCTCTTAAGGTAAGAATTTATTGATAAACCTTGAAAAAGAAACTTTTTACAATAAATTTCTGAAGAAGAAAATGAATCTTTTAAATGCCTTTTTCAGCTGAAAGAGGATAAAAAAAGCCCCTTCTAAAAAGGGGCTTAAAAAGTTATTCTATTGGCTTCATCTTGAAGCTCTCCATAAACTTGGTTGAGTAATTCCCCGCTACATAATCGGGTTCATCCATCAACTGCCTGTGAAATGGAATTGTAGTTTTTACCCCTTCGATCACAAACTCATCCAGGGCCCGTCTCATCTTGCTTATAGCTTCTTCGCGGGTTTGGGCAGTAGTAATTAGTTTGGCGATCATCGAATCGTAGTTCGGAGGGATCACATAGCCACTGTAAACATGGGTGTCTATTCTTACCCCGTGACCTCCCGGCGCATGCAGGTTGGTGATCTTCCCGGGAGAAGGTCTAAAGTCATGGTAAGGATCCTCTGCATTGATACGGCATTCGATAGAATGCAACTGCGGAAAATAATTCTTTCCAGAAATTGGCACTCCTGCCGCAACAAGGATCTGCTCCCTAATAAGGTCGTAATCTATCACCTGTTCGGTGATAGGGTGTTCCACCTGGATACGGGTATTCATCTCCATGAAATAGAAGTTCCTGTGCTTGTCCACAAGGAATTCAACTGTACCTGCACCTTCATATTTTATAAATTCGGCTGCTTTTACGGCAGCATCTCCCATTTGCTTCCGGAGTTTATCGGTCATGAAAGGAGAAGGAGTTTCTTCTGTAAGCTTCTGGTGACGGCGTTGCACAGAACAATCTCTTTCTGAAAGGTGACATGCTTTTCCCGAGCTGTCTCCTACGATCTGGATCTCTATGTGACGTGGCTCTTCAATAAGTTTTTCCATGTACATCCCGTCATTTCCAAAAGCGGCACCTGCTTCCTGCCGGGCAGATTCCCATGCTTTTTTCAGATCTTCCTTTTTCCAAACGGCACGCATTCCCTTACCTCCGCCTCCGGCCGTAGCCTTGAGCATCACAGGGTAACCCATATCTGCAGCAATTTTTTCGGCCTCCTGCAAAGATTCAAGGATCCCTTCAGAGCCAGGCACGCAAGGTACTCCTGCAGCTCTCATGGTAGCTTTTGCCGTGGCTTTGTCCCCCATCTTCTCAATCATTTCGGGACTGGCGCCTATAAATTTTATTTGATGTTCGGCACAGATCTTTGAAAACTTGGCATTTTCTGAAAGAAATCCGTAACCTGGATGTATAGCATCTGCATTGGTGATCTCTGCAGCTGCTATGATATTTGACATTTTTAAATAGGAAAGGTTGCTGGGAGGAGGGCCAATACAAACGGCTTCATCGGCAAAACGCACATGAAGACTTTCGGCATCGGCCGTGGAATAAACCGCCACGGTTTTAATGCCCATCTCCCTACAGGTGCGAATAACGCGCAAGGCGATCTCTCCCCTGTTGGCAATCAATATTTTTTTAAACATACCTGTATAGTTTTGGCTTTAAGGTAAACTGCTTACAGCAATTTAAGACGGATCTACTAAAAATAACGGTTGATCAAATTCTACCGGTGAAGAATCATCCACCAATACTTTTACGATTTTACCGGAAACTTCACTTTCAATCTCATTGAAAAGTTTCATGGCCTCTATCACACAAAGTACATCTCCCACTTTTACAGAGTTTCCAACTTCCACAAAAGGTTCTTTATCTGGAGATGGTTTTCTATAGAAAGTTCCAATGATAGGTGATTTGATCGTGATATATCCTTTGTCTTCCTCACCACCAGCTGTATCACCGCCGCCAGATGGTTTACCCTCCTGCTGCTGTGGAGCCTGCTGTTGCTGTACAGGTTGTTGCATTTGGGGTGCAGATTGCATAGGTACCTGTTGCAAAATCGTGGTTTCCTTATCGTCAGAGCCGGTTTTGATGGTGATCTTTATATCATCCATTTCCAGCTTTACTTCACTGGCTCCAGACTTGGCCACGAACTTGATTAGATTCTGAATTTCTTTTAAATCCATAATATTTAGTGTTGGGTGTTTTTAAGAATTATAAGCCCACTTAAGGTAAATAGAACCCCAGGTGAAACCTCCTCCAAAGGAAGCGAAAATTAAATTATCTCCTTTTTTGAATCGTTTTTCAAAATCGTTTAATAATAACGGCAAGGTAGCCGAAGTTGTATTACCATACCGCTGAATGTTCATAAGTACTTTTGAATCATCAAGTCCCATTCGGCTGGCAGTGGCGTCTATGATTCGGCGGTTGGCCTGATGAGGCACCAGCCAGTTCACATCTTCATTAGTCAGGTTATTGCGCTCCATGATTTTGGCACTTACATCAGCCATATTGGTCACGGCAAATTTAAATACTGTTTTTCCATCCTGGTAAACGTAGTGCTGCTTATCGGCTACGGTTTGTGCGGTGGCAGGAATAAGTGAGCCACCGGCAGAGATCTTCAGAAATTCTCTCCCTGATCCATCACTCCTAAGAATCTCATCCTGAAGTCCCAGACCTTCATGATTAGGCTCAAACAAAACAGCACCGGCACCATCTCCAAAGATAATGCAGGTAGTTCTATCTGTATAGTCAATTATTGAAGACATTTTATCGGCTCCAATGACGAGAACTTTTTTATATCTGCCAGACTCAATATAGGCTGTTGCGGTAGACATTGCATATAGAAAACCAGAGCAGGCCGCCTGCAAGTCATAAGCAAATGCGTTTACAGCACCAATTTCGGTAGCCACATAAACTCCTGTTGCCGCCACAGGAAGATCGGGGGTAGCAGTTGCTAAGATTACCAGATCGATCTCTGAAGGATCTATTCCCGATTTCTCAATAAGATCTTCGGCTGCCTTTATAGCGAGGTAGGAAGTTCCTTTATCTGAATCTTTGAGGACGCGGCGCTCCTTAATACCTGTCCTCGAAGTAATCCACTCATCATTGGTATCAACCATGGTTTCAAGAATCTTATTAGAAAGGACAAATTCCGGCACATATCCGCCTACAGCTGTAATCGCTGCTGTTGTTTTATTCATAAAAATGCATTTAATGCCCCTGTATCCAATCTAGATTGCTGAAAAACAGCAAATTACTAATTGATCAAAATACAGCGGTGCAAATTAAGGTGTTTTTAGCACTTTATCAACTTAAAACAAAAAACTCTCACAATGTGAGAGTTTGGTATATGGTTTCAAAGCTCTTAATTACTAAGCTTCTACTTCTTCTGTATTATCGATCAAAACCTGACCACGGTAATATAATTTACCTTCATGCCAGTGAGCTCTGTGGTACAAATGAGCTTCTCCTGTAGTAGGATCTGTCGCTATTTGTGGAACAGAAGCTTTGTAATGCGTTCTTCTTTTATCTCTTCTCGTTTTCGAGATCTTTCTTTTAGGATGTGCCATGGCTGCGTATTATTTATCGTTTAATAAATTTTTCAATTTGTTCCAGCGGGGATCAATATCCTCCTCTGTTTTAGTCTCCTTTTCCCGCGGACTTAATTCGTCCAGTTTTTCAAGTACATCAGACTTTAAAGTGCCGTCCAGCACTCCAGGATGAACTCTTTTTGACGGAACGGACAATACCAACATTTCATAAATATACTGTTGAATGTTTACCTCGTACTCACCATGCGGCAAGATCAAAATATCCTCATTATCATCATTATATTCATGTCCAAACTTTATGACCAGTAACAATTCACTTTCGATTGGCTGGTTATAAGGTTCATTGGTAAGGTCGCAATAAACGTTTACCGTTCCCGATGCTTTAAATGTGAGCTCCATCATCGTAGATTTTTTCTCCAAAAGGAGGTCTACCTTAATGTCGGCACTATTAAATTCATCGTAGTCAAAATGTTCAAAGAACTTATTGTCAATGTCGTACTCGAACTGGTGTTTGCCTTGTTTAAGACCCACAAAAGGGATCGTAAACTCCTTTAGTTTCCTCATTTCATCATCAGTTTCAAGTGCCTACCCCTCAGGATAAGGCGGGTGCAAAGATATAAAAATTAATGAATTGCCTATTCTTTATAAACAAATTTTTGTTTATATCTTTTTACTCTGTTTTTTCAACACATTTTGGGTGAGCTCTTCATATTCCTGGCGGCTTTTGAAGATGTCCATTCCTTTAAATACTGCTTCTTTAAATGAATGGTGATCTGCTTGATTTTTTCCCGCAATCTCATAGGCCGTACCATGATCGGGCGAGGTGCGTACCTTGTTAAGACCGGCCGTGAAATTCACTCCGCTTCCAAAGGAGAGGGTTTTAAATGGAATTAAACCTTGATCATGATAGGCAGCAACAATAGCATCAAAATTCTTATAGTTACCCGATCCAAAAAAACTGTCGGCAGAATAGGGGCCAAAAATGAGTTTTCCCGAGTTCCTTAGTTTCTCCAGGGTAGGTTTCATGATCTCCTCATCTTCTTTTCCAATCACTCCGCTATCCCCGCTATGCGGATTAATCCCAAGCACCGCAATTTTAGGCTGCTGAACTTTAAAATCCTGCTGAAGGGTTTTATGAATGATCTTTATCTTCTTTTCAATCAACTGTGGAGTAATTGCTGCAGCCACGTCCTTCACTGCCACATGATCTGTCAATAATCCCACTTTAAGGCTGTCGGTGATCATGAACATTAGGCTGTCGCCACCGAGTTCCTTTGCCAGATAATCTGTATGTCCAGGAAACTTGAACTCTTCACTTTGAATGTTGTGTTTATTTATGGGCGCCGTGACAAGAATATCTATTTCCCCATTTTTTAAAGCATTGGTAGCTGCCTGCAGGGAAAGAAAAGCATATTTCCCCCCCTCTTCAGTCTCTTCTCCAAAATTCACGGGAACATTTTCCTTCCATACGTTCACCACGTTGAACTTATTGTCAATAGCCTGTGCGGCTTCATCGATTCCCTGGAAAGGAATATCAAAATTAAGTTTCTTCTTTATAAAAGTAATAGTCTTGGCCGAAGCAAAAACTACAGGAGTACACAGTTCCATCATCCGGGCATCCTCAAAAGTCTTAAGCACAATCTCGCTCCCAATCCCGTTGAGATCCCCTATACTAATTCCCACTCTTATTTTGTCGGATGATTTCATAATGATTCCCTGTATTTATCCTAATTTTATACCTGCAAAGGTAATTAATAATAAGAGAATGTTTACAGGCATCATTGAAGAACTGGGAGTAGTAACAGCACTGGAAAAAAATCAGGAGAACCTGGATATAAGTATAAAAGCAAACCTGGCTTCAGAGCTTAAAATTGATCAAAGTGTGGCCCACAACGGGGTTTGTTTGACCGTAGTGGATGTATCCAATGTGGAATATAAGGTTACCGCCATACAGGAAACCCTTTCCAAAACCAATTTAGGAGAACTTAAGCAGGGGGATATAGTAAACCTGGAGCGCGGTATGCAACTTGGGGCAAGACTGGACGGCCACATAGTACAGGGCCATGTTGATCAAACTGCCCTTTGTACCGGGGTGGTCGTAAAAAACGGTAGCTGGGAATTTACATTTGAATATGATCCCGGTTTGCAGAACATCACCATTGAAAAAGGCTCAATTACAATAAACGGGGTGAGTTTAACAGTAGTAAATTCAAGAAAAAATAGCTTTAGCGTCGCCATCATTCCTTATACTTTTGAACATACTACTTTCAAATTAATCAAAAAAGGTACAAGAGTGAACCTTGAGTTTGATGTCATTGGAAAATACGTAAAGAGGCTTACTGAGCTGAACTCTTAAGATTTTCCTCTTTATCAAAATCTTCCACCTCTTTATCAAACCTTATAAGATAAAATGATCCAAGAGCCACTCCGGCCAATAAGAGAGGCAACAAATAATCATTTATAGGCAAACACAAGCCCGGAGGAGGTGGAGGTGGACTTCCCTGCCCCGGGTTATCAGGACGATCACAGGGTCCCTTGCCTTCCGGTGGTCCATTCCCATGCTGGGCCATCATTGGCTCTGGAGGAGTTTGGCTGTAAACGACAAAACTAAATCCGGCTACAGCAAAGATTAAGATCCAGTAATTTATCCATTTACCCATGATCACAATATTCTAATATTTAAGAGTAATAAACAAATTGCCGCTAATCAATTTTAGTTTTTCTTTTCATATTTCTCCTAATATCAAAAATATAAAATAAAACATCGCTTTTTCCAAACTATTCATGGAATGAACAATCATTTGCCAAAATACTTCCTACATGACTATATTATTTCACTAGATATATTCTAAACACCTGCTTTTCCAGAATTTTATAAATTGGGGGCTACAAACGAGCCTTATGAACAAAATATACCTTCTATTCATTTTCTTTATTATCTGTTCAACAAGTAAAGCCCAGGATTCCCTGGAAATTACTCAGGAAAAAATTATTATTGGGTTAACCGAAGCCCCTCCTTTTGTTATGAAAAACGGAGGTGATTTTTCGGGTCTTAGTATTGAATCCTGGAAGCTTGTCAACAAGCAACTGGATACCGAATATGAATTCAGGGAATTTCCAAACCTGGAAAGCCTGTTGCAGGCCTTAGAACAGGGAAGCGTAGACCTCAGCATTAACCCTATCACTGTAACCGATCAAAGGATGCAACGAATGGATTTTTCGCAACCTTATTTTATCTCCTATACCGGCATTGCCCGCCAAAGCGGTTCTTCTGTATGGAGATATCTATCTAACATTTTTAGCTGGAACTTTTTTTCTGCCATACTTATTCTTGTGGGAGTGATCTTTATCTTCGGCTTATTGGTTTGGATTTTTGAGCGTAAAAAGAATAAAGAAGAATTTGGTCCGGGAGCTAAAGGTATTCTACAGGGTTTTTGGTGGAGTGCAGTCACCATGACCACGGTAGGTTACGGTGATAAATCTCCCCGCACTTTTGGAGGTAGGTTTATAGGATTTATCTGGATGTTCATGGCTATCATCATGATCTCTACCTTAACTGCCGGGATTGCTTCTTCTCTTACTGTCCAGAACATTCAGGATGATATTGCCTCTGTAAAGGATCTAGAAAGATTTAATGTATACACAGTGAAAAGTTCCAGCGCACAGGAACTCCTGGAGCAGTATGGTATTAATTCTTCTAAAATTTCCAGCGCCGATGAAGGTCTGGAAGCGCTATTGGAAAACGACAATAATGTGCTGGTCTATGATAAACCTATCTTAAGCTATCGTATAGAAGAAAAAGGACTGGAGGAAGAACTGGCAGTATTGGAAAACACCCTCAAAAAGGACTATTACAGCTACAGCTTTCCCCACAATTCAGATCTTTTGGATAAGATCAACCCTATCCTCATAGGAACCCTGAAGTCCATGGAGTGGAATAGTCTTGTTGCTGAATATAAGTAACCTTATACCTAAATTTTTTCCAAAATCAGATTGAGAAGTTATAAGAACAATACATCCTTCTTTTAACTTTTTATCAAATTCAGAAACTATATGTAACAGTATGCCTGAAAATCAGACATATTAGTATCTGGTATTTATTATATTTAGCAGCATTTTAACTAAAACTAACAAAGTATGAAAAAATTAAGGTTTGTCGCAATGGCTCTTTTTATGCCGTTGCTAACTGTATCCTTTGTCTCCTGTGAACAACTACAGGGACAGGAAACAGAAGCAGTCCAGGACCAGGGATTGTCCATTGATTATGAGAAATACGAATTGGATAACGGGCTTAATGTGGTGCTCCATCAGGATGAGTCAGATCCAATAGTATCTGTTGCCATACAATACGGCGTAGGATCGAACAGGGAGAAAAAGGGCCGTACCGGTTTTGCACACCTGTTTGAACACATGCTGTTTCAGGAATCCGAAAACGTTGCGCAGGATCAGTTCTTTAAGAAGATCCAGGACGTGGGGGGAACTCTTAACGGTGGTACCTGGCAGGATGGAACTATCTACTACGAGGTAGTACCCCAAAATGCACTTGAAATGGTGCTTTGGCTGGAATCTGATCGTATGGGATATTTTATCAATACTGTAACCGAGTCTGCCTTTGCCAACCAGCAGGAAGTCGTACAAAACGAAAAACGCCAGCGGGTAGACAATAACCCCTACGGTCATACCAACTGGGTAATAGACAAGAACCTTTTTCCTGACGGGCACCCGTATAGCTGGCAAGTGATCGGGGAACTGGAAGACCTGCAGAATGCGACCGTAGAAGATGTGAGGGAATTCTACGACAGGTTCTATGGTCCCAATAACGCTACGCTTGTAATTGCCGGAGATTTTGAAAAGGATGAAGCCAAGAAATTGATTGAAAAATACTTCGGGGAGATCAAGAAACGTCAGGAAGTTGCCCCGCTTGAAGTTCAGAATGTTGAGCTTTCAGAAACAAAAAGGCTTTATCACGAAGACAATTTTGCTACCGCACCTCAGCTCAATATGGTGTGGCCAACAGTAGAACATTATACTGAAGATGCTTATGCACTTGATTTCCTTGGGGAGATCCTATCCGACGGAAAAGAAGCACCGCTTTATGAAGTTTTGGTAAAAGAAAAGGAACTGGCTTCAGAACCACGTGCTTTCAACAGTTCAGAACAAATTGCCGGAAAATTCCGCATCATGGTTACCGCTAATGCAGGGGTGGACCTTGACAGCGTAGAAGCAGGTATTGAAGAAGCTTTCGACAGATTTGAAAAAGAAGGTGTAACCGAAAAGGATATTGAGCGCATCAAGGCAGGTCTTGAAACAGATTTCTACAATGGAATAAGCAGCGTGCTTGGAAAATCCTTCCAGCTTGCTCAATATGATGTTTTCACTGGCAATCCAGGGTATATCGAAAAAGATATTGAGAACATCAAAAAGGTGACTAAGGAAGATGTGATGAGGGTTTATAACACCTACCTTAAAGATCAACCTTATGTAATGACAAGTTTTGTTCCTAAAGGGCAAACCGAACTTATTACTGAAAATTCTGATAGAGCCCAGGTTGTAGAGGAAGAGATCAGCGAAAATGTAGAAGCAGAAGTTGCCGAAACAGAAGAAAAAGAAATTGAAAAAACTCCGTCAAAAATTGACAGATCGACTCCTCCTGCAGTAGGGGAAACTCCGGGTCTAAATGTTCCCAAATCATGGAATGTAGAGCTCGAAAACGAACTTGAAGTGTACGGGATCGAGCAGAATGAACTTCCACTTGTAAACTTTAGCTTAGTTATCGAAGGCGGACATTTACTGGACGACCTCAGCAAAAACGGAGTGGCCAATTTAATGACCGATATTTTGATGGAAGGAACTGCCAATAAAACTCCGGCAGAACTTGAGGAGGCTATTGATCTTTTAGGGGCAAACATATTTATGTATACTACCAATGAGTCTATAGTTATTAGAGGTAATACCCTTACCAGAAATTTTGAAGAAACGATGGAAATTATAGAGGAGATCCTGCTTGAGCCAAGATGGGACGAGGAAGAGCTTGCACGAATCAAAACAAGCACTATCAACTCTATTAAAAGGAATGAAGCTAATCCAAACGTAATTGCCGGCCAGGTGTACGACAAGCTTCTTTATGGTGAAAACCATCCATTCGCTTATCCAACTTCGGGTACTGTAGAGTCTGTAGAGGCGATTACCATGCAGGATCTTAAGGATTTCTATAACAACTATTTCTCCCCAACGGTGAGCCGCTTCCACGTTGTAGGTGATATTTCGAAAGAAAAGGCCGTAGAAGCCCTGGATGATATTAAGGACAACTGGGAACCAAAGGAAGTGACCATTCCTGAATTTGAAGTAGTGACCAACAGGGATAAAGCTTCTCTTTACTTTGTTGATGTACCGGGTGCAAAACAGTCGGTGATCAATATTGGTTACCTTGCCCTGCCTCGTACCAGCGAAGATTTCTTCCCTGCCGAGGTTATGAACTACAAGCTAGGAGGATCTTTTTCGGGTAATGTGAATTTGGTTCTAAGGGAAGAAAAAGGATACACTTATGGTGCCCGCACCGGCTTTAGTGGTTCCAAAATTCCCGGTACTTTCACAGCTGCTTCCAGTGTGCGTACCAATGCTACGGGAGAATCTGTTGGTATCTTTAAAGATGAGATCGCAAAATACAGGGAAGGTATAACTCCCGAAGATCTTGAGTTCACTAAAAATGCTCTTATCAAGTCCAATGCCCGTCGTTTTGAGACACAGGGATCACTGCTTGGTATGCTTCAGGAAATGAGCGCTTATGACCTTCCAGTCGATTATATTGAAAAGGAGGAGGAAATAATTCGCAACATGACCCTTGAGCAGCATAAAGAGTTGGCTCAAAAATATCTTGATGAGTCTAAAATGGCTTACCTGGTAGTGGGAGATGCTGCTACCCAATTTGAGCAGTTCAAGGATATGAACTTTGATGAAGTTAAACTAATCAATAAAAAAGGAGAAGAAGTAGAGTTTACTGAGCTAAAACCCTAATCCTATATAAATTTTTTAAACTGAAAGCTCCCGTTTAATAGCGGGGGCTTTTTTTATGCTGAAGTTTTTCTGCTTCGGAAGGATAAAGATCTCCATTTCTCTATTCCGAAGATTGTAAAAGCTCCCAGCGTGTACAGCAACATATCGAGCCATTCAAAATGATTCCCCATAACGGCCGAAATAATTTTATTGTCCTGCATTCCCAGCAAACCGATCAACTTTAAGTACTGCGAACATTCCACGGCAAATGCAAAAAGAAGCACTCCTAAAATGGCATTTTTGACAGGTAATCTAAAAAAGCTTTTAAGCAAACAATAGAGAAAGATTACCACCAGGAAATCACCACCGTAAGGCCTTATAATAGAATCCTGAACAAAGGCAGCGATAAAGACTTCTACAAAAAATAGAATGACGGCCGCAAAGAAATATTTTAGGTCGAATTGCACCCCGGGAAGGTAAGAAACTTATAAACTGCGGGTATCAATAAAAGAATCCAGGATTTCCCTTATTTGTTGCTGCGTTTGAGGATCCATGCCTTTCACAGATTCGCAGTATTTTCTTATCAAATAAGGCCTGGAGAAGCCGGGTGCTTTAAGATGTTCTACAACGTAATCATCCAAAGAACCCCGTGAAACATCTTTCCCCATCACCTGGATGACGTTTGTATGCCGGGGATCATCTATGATCCTATAGTACAAAGCCAAAACCTTTACTTTCTCTCCTTCAAGGACCTGAAAAAAATGCCCTTCAGAAAACAGCAAAATTCCTTTAATTTCTCTATTGCTGTTCTTCTCCCGCCATTCGGCCAAAAGGTTCTCAATTTCCTGGTTATTAAATTCTGAAGTGGCGGTGCTTATATAGCAAATGGCATGTTGCATGGAGACTCTGTGGGATTTACAGTTAATTTCAGGTCCATAATTTACAAAAGTATGGCTGTATCAAGTCCTAAGATTATTGTAAATCTGGTGTGTGGACCCATTGTGCATGGTTATTCCTTCAAGAGGTTCAAAAAACCCATGCCTGATTCCCTAAAACCCTCACCACTTTAAAATGGCATTTTTCAGGGAAATTTTCCAACAACCCTTTAAAAACTCCGGAAATAATCAGGAAAAATCTGGATTAAACTGCAACAAGTTCGTTTTTTTGTGGTCTTTAGTTAAAACCCATCAATGAAATCATTTTTTACGGCCTTTTTCCTGTTTTGGAGCTTCTCTACCATCGCACAGGAAAAAGACAGCATTCCACGAAAACAGATCAAAATAGCCAGAATCCAGGAAACGCCAAGGATTGATGGGAAATTAGATGATGTTGCCTGGAAAAATGCTGCCGTAGCTACCAATTTTGTAGAGCGCCAACCCAATAACGGAAGGCCAATCCCCGACAGTCTTGCGACAAGAGTAAAAGTGGTTTATGATGATCTTGGGATCTATTTTGGAGCCGAAATGCTGGACCCCGATCCTTCAGAAATAAGAAAAGAGCTTACCGAAAGGGATGATATAGGTAATGATGACTTCTTTTTTATCCTGCTCAATGGTTATAATGATCGACAGCAAAGCATGCAGTTCATTGTGACTGCTGCCGGGGTGCAGTATGACGCGAAGATGACCAACGGGAATGAAGATTCTTCCTGGAATGCCATTTGGTACAGCGGTGTTGACCTAAACGGCCGCGGCTGGACAGCCGAAATCTTCATCCCTTATTCTGAACTGCGATTCCCCGAAAAAGATATTCAGGAATGGGGTTTACAAATGGAAAGGGAATTTAAGCGCAGTGGCACCCGGTACAGCTGGAGCCCAATCAACACTGCCAAAGGTTCTTTTTCCATTTACGACGGCGAGATCCACGGGATAGAGAATATTCAAACCCCTACCCGACTCTCGGTGCAGCCATATATTTCTACTTACCTCAATAATTACGACGGCGAAACCACCACGCGCTTTAATGGCGGAATGGACCTAAAATACGGGATCAATGACGCCTTTACGCTGGACATGATCCTGGTGCCCGATTTTGGCCAGACCAGATTTGATGAATCTGTGCTGAATCTTTCGGCTTTTGAGGTGCAATATGATGAGCAGCGGCCATTCTTCACCGAAGGAACTGAACTTTTCACCAAAGGAGATCTCTTCTATTCCCGAAGGGTTGGAGGTGTTCCTTTTGGAGATGTAGAACTTTCCGAAGAAGAAGAGATCGAAAATTTCCCTGCTTCCGTAGATTTGATTAATGCTTTAAAAGTTTCGGGACGTACAGATGGTGGCCTGGGAATTGGATTTTTTAATGCCATAACCGAAAAGACCTATGTGAAGGTGAAAAATATTGAAACAGGGGAGTCACGCCGTGAGCTCATCGAGCCTGTCACCAATTACAACATCCTGGTGCTGGACCAGCGATACGGCGATAATTCCTCAATTTCGCTTGTCAATACCAATACTACACGCGAAGGCCATTTTAGGGATGCCAATGCCACAGGGCTCTACCTGGACCACACTAACCAAAACAATACTTACAAATTCTTTACGGAAATTGAAGGCAGCTGGGTCATGGAAGACGAAACAAAGTCGGGACTCGAGGCCCAGGGAGGATTCTCCAAAATAAGCGGGAAGAACAGGATCGACCTTAATGCCCAGATGCGTACAAAAGATTATGACATCAATGACCTGGGCTACTCCAGCGCCACTAATTACATGAAATACCAGGGGCTCTACCAGCGTCGGCTACTACAGCCTAAAGGTTTTCTCAACAACATGTACCTTAATTTTGTGGCCGTACACGAACGCCGCCTGGAACCAGATCTCCACAGCAGATTAGTCCTGAATTTCAACTCCAGTTTTACCACTAAACAATTTTTCAATTTTGGAGGGGGTTTTGAATCCACTCCTATTGGCACCAACGATATTTATGAACCACGGGTGGATGGCATGTATTTCACTATCCCCACCTATTACGACCAGTGGTTGTGGTTTAATACAGATTTTAGGAAGAAGCTGGTAGTAGAAGCGGTAGCCGACTGGTATAAGTACGATGAACGAGGTCGTGGAGATCTTATTTTTGATTTTAGCCCGCGGTACAGGTTTTCAGATAAATTTAAAGTGCAGCTGTCTACCAACGTAAGACTTTCAGATAAAGAGGAGGGATATGTGGATTCTATGGAGGATGATATCCTGTTTGGGCAACGGGACCGTAATACCATTGTGAATTCTTTGGGGGCAAACTATATCTTCAACAATAAAATGGGCCTTAACCTGGCCTTTAGACATTATTATTCTGAAGTCTTTTATACCGAATTCTATACCCTGCAAAATGACGGGGAATTGAGCTACTACGGCCCTCTCAACAACAAGTACAATACTACCTACAACAGCTGGAATGTAGATTTGCGCTTTTCCTGGTGGTTTGCTCCGGGAAGCCAAATGACGCTCCTGTACCGCAATGCTACCGACAGTTACATCGAGCGTTCGCACATAAATATTGGTGATAATTTTAAAAATCTTTTTGACCGGCCCCAGGTCAACAGCCTCTCCCTTCGGGTTTCCTATTACCTGGATTACAACCGCGTAAAAAGCTGGTTCAAATCATCGGGCAATCCCGCAGGGGAGCAGGTTGGTATGAGTTACCTGGACTCCAAAATGAGGTTCTAGCAAGAGATTTTTGAAAATATTTTTTCTGAAATTTCCAATTACTAAAAGATATAACAAGGTTGCTCAAGGGTGACCTTGTTTGCTTTCATACCTCTTTCCCAAATGCTCTATAAGCACCTTTTCTGTTTCAAAAGTTATAGTTCAGGATGAGGTCGATATGGAGCAGGTCGGTTTTGTTGAAGTAGAAGTTAGGATTATCGGGGAAGTCACCATTGGCAAATTTGCCTACCAGTAAAAGCTCTGGTTTCAGGTTCTTCCATTTTTCGAAATTGAAGAACAAATCAAGATTTACCTGGGTATAATCGGGCACGGCGTACTTGTTGAGCCTGGCATCTATCACCGAAGGTTTCCAATGGTGCCCAACACTCAGGATGCTATGTATATTTGTTTTTAAACCCTTAAGCGGAAGGAGGGTATTGTAGTAAGCTACCAGTGCATGATTGTCGGCAGAGCCTTCACTGCGCTCCCTTTTTTGAAAACTGAACAGGAATTCCCTGCCCCATTCCCTTGGGAAAATGAACTGCCCGTGAGGCAGAATATAATCATAGGAAAGCGAAAAAGAAGATTGGTTCCATTTATAATTGAACTGAGCTCCAAGCACGTCTGAAGAATTTTCCCTGTAGTACCGCAATTCTTCCAAAGCATTCCCGCCATTTCCAACCTGCTCCTGGTGCAACCACTCCAGTTCCAGGGAAAACCGGTTATTTACTTCCCATTTAGGGTTGAGATAAGAGGTGTTGAATACATTATCTACATAATAATTCCAGAGATCGATATTTAGTTTCTCAATCCCGTTGAAATTAGCATGGGCGGTGATAAGAAAATTTGATTCTGTATTTTCTGAATATTGATTGGGTTCGCCATCCCAGTTCCTCCCGGTGGCGTAGGAGCCAATGCTCTCTCCAATATTATAGAAGCCCCCGGTTGAGCGCGGCGCAATCTCATTAAAGATACCGGCTTCAAAAATGGCATTTTTGGAAGGTTTTGCGGAGTAATGAAATCCCTGAACAAAGGTGGGGATCATCCTGCCGTCCTGCGGATTGATAAGAGGGGATACAAATTTCATCCTTCCGAGTTTTAGCTCATGTTCTTTTAGTTTATAGCGGGCAAAGAGCTCCCCCGCTACAAACAGGAATTTCTGGTCGAGGTCAATCCGGTTAAAAAGGCCTTCTTCGTAGCGGCTTAATTTTCCGGTAATGGGGTCGGGAATGCTTAGATCCTGAATCCAGGTATTTATTGATGCATAAAGGGCACCCGTCACGGAGAATTCCGGCGTGATTTTATAAGAGTATTTTAAATGTCCTCCTGTAGCAAGCGCAGTAAAATCCTTTAATTCTTCTTTGTTGAATGTATTCATGTAATAGCTTCGCCACTGTCCCGAAAAATTTCCTTTTGCAGGAACCGTAAGGCTATCCTGAGAAAATAGCAGGATTGGCATTAAAAAGAACAGGAGTACAGAAAACTTTTTCAGCATTATTTATTTTTCTTGATCCCGTATTCCTCCAGGTAGAATGCGGCGATAGGAGGATAAGGGCCATATTTATGCTGTTCTGCCGGGAAATCATCTGCCCATGGCCCATAAGGAGTAGACATGGGTTTCAGTTTAAGATCGGGATAATCTTCCTCCAGATTTGCCTTTTCGGGCCGGGCGAAACTGTTGATATATCCTGCTACATGGAAGGATTCCTCATCGGTCAATTTTGGATTGTCCCAGGTAGCCTGTCCAAAAGGCATATTCCCTTTAATAAACTCGGCAGCTGTGATCACCCGGTTCATTCCGGCGCCGTTATTATAAGAGTCGTCCCCCCATAGAGGTGGATACGTGTAAGAACCGTCAGGCTTTTTAATACCCTGCCCGTCCTGCCCGTGACACACCATGCATTCTTTGGTATAAATGGCCTCACCCCTCTCAAGATCTACTGCGACTTCGGGGATCTCAAGATTTACATAGCCTTTGTACATTTTTTCTTTCTCCTCCGGAAGATCCTCTCCCAGCCAGGACATATACGCGATTATTGCCTGCATGGGTTCTGAGTCCACCGGCATTTTTTCACCATTCATACTGCGCTGCATACAACCGTTAATGCGGTCTTCCATAGTTCCTATAGCATTCGATCTCCCCCTGAACTGAGGAAAGCGATCCACAACTCCTACCCATGAACCAGAACCGGGTTTGGTACCCAACTCAAGGTGGCAGTTGGTACAGGAAAGGTTATTCCCGGCATAACGCATACCTTCTTCTGCAGCAGGACCCATATATTTTGAGCTTTCGGCTACGAGATGATATCCATATTCTACTTTTTCATCCATTTCGCCCGATTCAAGGGCTGCCAGCACATCTTTTGGAGCCCATTCTCCAACTTCTTCTTCCTTTTCGGCAACAGCAACCTCCTGCTCATTTTCAAAGCTGAACAGGGAAGGATTGACCGAATAAAGGTACACTCCGGCAAATACGACCACAATAAGGGCGATCACTGCGCCAAAGGTGTAGAACAAATGGGTGGCGAGGGTTCTAATTTTTTCCATACTTCAAAATTTACAATTCCAACGGTCTCTGGAGACAAAACATTCATCCATAAAAGCCGAATCTGTAAACCTAAAGGAAACATCGAGACCCCTATGTAACCATTGTTACAGACGCTTTTGCTGAAAATTATATTTAACTATAGAAGGTAGGTTTAAAACTGAAATCCCGGAATGACAAAAGTCATCCATTAAAAAAAATCGTGAAGGGAGAAAATGGAGCACCTTTTCTGTTTGCACAGGTACAGACGGGGTTTATACCTTCACAAATTCTTACCCGCCCAGGATAAAATCTGCAGCCATTTTCGCGTGAAGCTGGGTGGTAGCGATCATTGGCAGGTTAAAATCTGAAGCATCCAGGAGCATTGGCAATTCGGTACAACCCAGGATGATCCCGTCTGCTCCTTTTGCTTTGAGCATCTCCATTTGCTCCCGGAAAAAGGTTTTTGCCTCCGGGGTAAAGATTCCCCGGGTGAGTTCGACAGAAACATAATGGTGGTTTTGATCTATATATTGAGCATCGGGAATTATGGTGTTGATTTCGTAGTGCTCCTTTAAATACTTTGGGATAAAATCTCCAGTCATGGTAGGTCGGTTACCGAGTAGGCCGAGGGTTTTAAGGCCTTTATCGCGGGCTTCTTTTCCTATGGCATCGGCGATATGCAAAATTGGAATTCCGATTTTTGGCTGCACAAAATCAAATACCATATGCGGAGTATTGGCACATATCACCAGCGCTTCGGCACCCGCATTTTGTAGGGTATGCGCGATTTCCAGATACTTATTGTTGATCTTCTCCTTATTCTGCTCCCGCATGAGCTCAATATTAAGGCTGTAAATGAGCAACTCGGGATTTGCCTGAGTACCGATCTTTTCCCCTACCATTTCATTGATAAGCCTGTAATAAACAATGGTGGAATGCCAGGAAGTGCCGCCTATTAACCCAATTTTTTTCATCTCGCCAGGTTTTAAGTTTTCCTGAAGTTAATACATTTCCCGGAGAGCAAATGTTACATTGGTAACACTGGAAGAACCTGTTTAACAACCTGTTATTGAGGTATTAGATCTCCCCAGACACCGGAATTTCAAGCCTCAGCCCAGCCCGACCGAAAAGCAAAAACCCCGCCATTGGCGGGGTTTTTTGTTTACGTCCCGGTTTACCCGGGAAAGTTAAATAGTTTGAACCTAAAATTAATCTGCATTAGTACCACACACTTCTGCGTGTACTATGATATATAGAGGTCCAGATCCAACAGTGAAAGTATCTGTACCCAGATCAAACTGTCCCGGTGCACGTTTTTCCGGCCAGTTAGTTCCTACATAAATGTGGGATTCATTAAGGCTTACACCTTCATATAGATCAAAATCTACATCAAGGGTATCTCCATTACGAGTGATCACAATGTGACCTGCTTCCCAACCTTTTGTGGTATCATTTTGTCCAGCTGCAGCGTGGAATGGAAATCTCCAAACTCCGTCACCTTCATAATATTCATTATCAAATGCATCTTCATCCAGAACCAGACCCCAACCCCAGTTATTACCGTTGTAAATGCCAAGTTCGTTAAGTTCATTATCTCCAACCATGTAAGCGGTTTCACAACCTTCACCTACTCCATTGTCTTCACCATTACCGGTTGTACCGTTTTCATTTCCGCTACCGTTACCGTTGTCTTCATTGTCACAGGCGTTACCTATACCGTCATTATCTGAGTCTTCCTGACCCGGGTTGTACATGTTAGGACAGTTGTCATTGGCGTCCTGTACCCCGTCATCGTCAGCATCATTTGCCGGTACTTCTCCGTCACATCCAAATCTTAAATGCTCATAGTTAACATTGTTATTACCGTCAAAGTTAGCTTTAACCTCATTTCTACTAAGGCTTCCGGTGATCACAGTGTTTTCCTGAGCATCATAAACTCCGTCAGAATCAAGAAGAGTGACCTTGTAATCTAAATATTCGACATCATCTTCAAATCTTGCAAGATCGGGTAGAGCAAAACAAATAGGATCGGCATAATTATCTCCAAAGGTGTTGACACCTACATTATTGATGTTCTCTTCAGCTTCATAAATAACTTTACCGTCAACAGAGAATTCAACAGAATATCTTGCAGGATAGTGTTTACCCTCAGGGGTACAATAATTTGCGAAGAAACAGAATTCAAAGGCTTTCGTTGTATTGAATTCAAAGAACTGGTAACCATATTGATTTACATCCCTGTCATCGTAACAGATCACAGACACATCAACATACTTTTTCACTCCCGCACCTAAATTAATAGTTAATGGAAGTGGAGTATCTACATACTCGGCAAGGACTCCTCCCTTTGGTGCTATCCAGGTTAGATCCCCCTGGGCATCATAAACAGCAAAATGTTCGAGAGAATATTCGCCCGGCACAAGTTCTAAAGAAGCATCTTCTTCTGTGAATACCTGCCCCGTTACAAGATCTACTCTGTAGGGAGCGTCTTCCCCAAGAATGTACTTATCTCCCTGCATCAATACGATCTCTACATAAGATGGAGTAGCATTTGAACATTCAGGAAGGTCACCAATATCAAATTGCTTGTTGGTGGAATTGTTTACAAGATCTTCCACAATAGCCCCAAATGACAGGGTAGATTTTTCGTTGGTGGAATCCACCTCAGGTTCATCCTTACTACAGGAGGTGAACAGTAGCGCGAATACAGAAAGAAACGCTAAGTAATTTTTGAAATTTTTCATTGTTTTGAAAAGGTTTTGATTATAAAATTGAATGGTTAATAAATCCAGTTTTTAAGGATTTCTTGTTGGACAAAGATATCTTTACATGTCTATGCTGAATCCCAAACTTTTGCCATATAAATCTGTCTTTCAAAAAGTTAAAAGCCACAAATTCCTACAAATTATCTTACTATTAACAGAAATATCCGGTCATACATCTTTTGTATGGAAATTTTTGAAGGAAAAACTTTATGAGTTTTGAGTGTTCTTTAATTTGTCATGGCAGAAGGGAAGGTTTCGGGTTAAAAAGCTTGTGCAATTTACCCTACTTAGTTAAGCAGGATTCTGGCTAAGCTTTGTTACTCTGACTTCCTTAAATAAGTTGAAGATGAAGAAGCTGTGAATATTCTAAGAAAGTTTCTTGATAATGCTAAAAAGAAAAGCAAGGATTTTGAATGTGTCTGGATAGCAGAAAAGCAGACAAAGAATGATGCTTTTAAAGGGAACGTTCACTTTAATATGATTACCAACAAATATTGGAAAGTAGAAAAGTGGTGGAACTATTGGATAGAACTTCAGATTAAGAATAGAATAAAACCTAGAAAGGAAGATTTTAAACCTTCCTCAGCTTTTGACGTTTAGCAATAAAATTAAGTAATATTAGATCTATAGCTTCATATGTTACTAAGTACGTAACAAAAAATGATGCAAAGTTTAAATGCCAGGTTTGGAATTGTTCTAAGCGTTTCAGAGCTTTACACCGACTTTTATACTACTATAGAGTTCACAGATCAATTCAAGCGTTTAAATGCCATCCTAAAAGAGTTTGAAGTAAAAGATCACAGAGACCAAACCTTTCTAAAAATTAAGATGATCAACCTGAATCGGAAGACTCTTCCTCTATATAAAAGATTAGATGAGAAAAATAGAGCTATCTAAGGATCACATTTTACTCATTGTCTGCTCCATCATCTTTCTCTTCATTGTTTAAACGGAGGAACCATTTCTTCTTCTTTTCATTAAAGTAGAACATATTATTTTCAATTTCCTCCTCAATTCTACTTTGCTCTTCTCTTAAGTTTAGCAAATGTCCCTCTAAGCCCTGAATATACTCTAATTTTTGATTTGGATCGTTTTGAGCTTCTTCCTTCAAACTTTCTGTTTTTGAAATTTGATCCATAAGCCGTAGCCATTTATAACGAAGAAACTTTTGCTTATTGTGAAAAGTTTTCTGGTTTACATCATTTTCATCAAGATAATTTTTGCTTAAATGTTTCGCTTGGTTTTCTCTTAATCTCTTTAACCTAATGATTTTCTCCATATCGGAGCGTTTCATCTCTTTTATTTCTTCTACAGCTTCTTTGTTAATGTTTTCACTGAGATATTGCTGTCCATAACTAAGAAATCTTTCTGAGGAATACATATGGAATTCAACCTTGGCTATATTATAGATTTCTTCAGTTAACTCCTGTCTCGGACCTGTTTTTCTGCCATCTTTTAATTTCCACCACCAGTCACCTTTCCGTTCATCAGTAATAAAAATAATATTCCTTTTTTCTTTTTTAGCCTTATCTATTATTTGATTCCAGATGATGAGATCACCAAATTTCTCTACTCCTTTTTTGTCTTTTGCATCTTCGTAGCCTGGAGGTATTTTATTTTCAAATCTCACTTCTCCCTGAGAGAATATTTCTTTTAATTGCTTTTGATCATACTGACCTGAAATTTTGTCTTTAAAAAGGCGTGAAATAGACTCATAAACAGGATCATCTTTAAGAAAAGATTGATAAGATTTAATACTGCTATTTACTTCAGAATCAACTTTCTCAAAAACTTTATTCAAAGATTTATGTAGATCGTCACTCAAGAAGGGTGGCTTACTATTTGACTGTAAGTCTGATTTAATTTTCTCAATTCTAGATATAAAGTCCTTATATGCTTTTTCCTGATCAATAATTACCTCATATCTATTCTTATTATATTCTAACGCGGATTGATGAGGCAACCATATTCTTTCATCAAACTTACCAATCAGATCTAATAAGATGGTTCTAGTACGCTCAGAATATCGGTATAAATTTAGGAGTACATTGGCATCAAAACATATTATACAACTATCCCAAATATTTTTTATTTCAGCTTCAGATTTTTTATAGTAGCCCGGAAAAATTTCTTTCATAATAATGTATTACTCTTCAAATGTATCATTTTAGATTTAATAAGATAAAGTCATTAGAAATTCTCTTAACTCATCGTCCCCTCATTCGTCCCCTGCAATAAAAAAAGCCCCACAAACGTACTGTTTATAGGGCTTTACAAGCATTAAAAGTGGTTCCGCCCGGCCTTCCCTCGACTTCGCCTGGAAAAGGCTGCGCTCGGGACAGGCTTCTCGTCCTGGTGAGCAGAAACAAAAAATCCCCGCCAAAAGGCGAGGATTAAAGATGTGGTCCCACCTGGACTCGAACCAGGGACCACCTGATTATGAGTCAGGTGCTCTAACCAGCTGAGCTATAGGACCGGCTCATTGGTGTTATGAGGGCGCAAATTTAGATATTTGTGCAATATCTGACAAGCATTTCAAAAATATATTTTTTGCAAGCTTACAAATCCTCCCACACCGCATCTCCAATGGGGACGGTCTCCTCCTCATCCTTAATCTCTTCACATAATTCCACCAGCACCCCGTTAGCCGATTTGGGATGTAGGAAAGCCACCAGCTTATTATCGGCTCCTTTTTTTGCGCGTTGGGAAATAAGCTCAAATCCCTCCTCTTTGAGGCGCTTTATTTCGGCTTTGATATCGTCTACTTCAAAGGCTATGTGGTGAATTCCCTCCCCTCTTTTAGCAAGGAATTTTGCAATTGCACTATCTTCCGAAGTGGCCGCCAGCAATTCAATCTTACTGTCCCCGGTTTTAAAGAAAGAGGTCTCCACCCCTTCACTTTTTACTTTTTCACTCTTGTAACTTTCGGTTTGCAGCAGTTTGGCGTATAATTCATTCGCTGCCTCCAGGTCTTTAACTGCGATACCAATGTGTTCTATCTTTTTCATCTTCAAATATTCGTTTGTTTTTTAAATTAAATTTCCGGGGCCACAGTGCAGCTCCGGAAATTTCAAGGTTTAAAGATAAATACCCGAAAACGTTTAGGAGCAAAACCAAAAGCAATTAACGTAGATTTTAAGATTTGAGCGGTAAATGTTCTACTTTTGTACCATGGAAACTAACAGACAGAAAAAAATAGGAGGCGTATTACAGAAGGATCTGGCCGATGTATTACAGTCTCATTTGAGGGATGCAGGAAGAACAGGAATTTTGATCTCTGTTTCAAAAGTAAAAGTGACTACAGATCTTTCACAGGCAAAAGCCTACCTAAGCATCTTTCCCGCGAAAAATGGACAGGATATTTTAAAGGAGCTTAACCTGCTTAAGCCCAAGATAAAACATGAGCTCGCCCAGCGCACCAAAAACCAGTTGCGAAGAATGCCCAACCTGGATTTTTACATCGATGATTCCCTTGATTACATTGAGAACATCGAAAAATCCATCAAAGGTGAAGACAATCCAATTGAACAGCCCGATTTGCTCTCGAAGCGGAAAAAATCTTAAGGCTTGAAATTCCCCTTTTACATAGCCCGCAGGTATTTGTTCTCCAAAAGCAGCAACAATGCCATCAATATCATCACCATCATTGCGGCGCTGGGGGTTTTTGCAGGAGCCTTTGCTCTGTTTATCGTGCTTTCGGGCTTTACCGGGCTCAAAGATTTCAGCCTTTCCTTTTCAAATGAATATGATCCCGATCTAAAGGTGCTTCCGGCAACGGGAAAGACTTTTAATTTTTCTGCGGAAGAAAATGAGAAGCTGAAAAATATCGAGGGAATTTCAGTTTTTTCAGAAGTAATTGAAGAACGTGTCTTTCTTGATTTTAGATCCAAGAATAAAACCGCCTACATCAAAGGCGTGGATGAGAATTTCCTGAAGGTGAACAAACTCGACAGCGCTATTGGGATGGGCGGCTGGTTTCATCCCGAAGAAGCCCAGGTGGTGATTGGGAATACAATTTCCCACGAGCTTAACCTCGGCACTTTCGATTACATGAGTCTGCTGGAGATCATGGTTCCCCGCCCGGGAAAAGGACAGATCCTAGATCCCACTCAGGCCTTTAATTCCAAGAGAACAATAGTTTCGGGCATTTACAGCATTAATGAAGAACTGGATGGTAAATATGTTTTTGCTTCTATTGGATTTGCAAGAGATTTGCTTAACCTTAAACCCGATGAGATCACCGGTCTTGAATTAAAACTAAAACCGGGTGCCGATCCCGAAACGGTAAAATCTGCCGTTCAATTGGTCATTAATGATGAGGTAGAAATAAAGAACAGGGCACAACTCAATGACGCCCTTTACAAAATGCTGAATACCGAGAACCTCGCCGTGTACCTCATCTTCACACTGGTCCTTATTATTGCTCTTTTTAATGTTGTGGGTTCCATCATCATGGTCATCCTTGACAAACGGGACAATATTAAAACCCTTCACAGCCTGGGCGCTACCCCGGGACAGATCAAGAATATCTTTTTTGCACAGGGGGTTTTTATGACCCTGCTGGGTGGAAGTGTAGGTTTGTTATTTTCTATTGCGCTGGTCTATTTACAGCTGCAGTATGACCTGGTAATGATCACCCCCAGCCTTCCGTATCCTGTAGCGATCACCTGGAAAAATATTGTGGTTGTTTTGGTGACGATCTCTATTCTGGGAACTATTGCCTCTTATATTGCTGCAAGCCGAAGTAAAAAAGCCCTTAGGGCATAATGGTTTTGGATAAAAACCACCTGGCCTAAGAGCTCCCAAAAAATGCATTTTTAGAACTTCATTGCAAATCCAAGTCCAAAACTAATGTACTGCAGGTCCATATCGGCCTCAATTTGACCGAAGTCTGCTGTAGCCGAAAGCGACCTGTAGATCACCTGTGGCCTTAGATCAAAGTTGTTTCCAAGGTCGAACACAAGGCCACCCATGATCTCAAATCCCAGTTCGTGACCGGAATCTGCTGTAATATCTCCCGAAGAATCTTCGACTTCAAAGTGTTTATAGATCCCGCCTACGCCAACGAGGTATGACATTGAATTTCTAATAGGATGAATGTATTTTAATCCGAAGGAATATCCGGTTTCATCAACTTCAAGATCTCCAATTTCATTTTCATCGTCTACTCCAAAATTGTTCCAGCCCCATCCCGCATATACACCTAGATGTTGCATAAAATTGTACGACAACATGGTTTCAAATCCAAAGCCTGTTTCAAGGTCGATAACATCGGGCTGCTGGTTAGGAAAGTTCACTTGTGGACGCACTTCCACAGCCCATTTTTCCTGTGCTGTCATTTGAAAGGACAGCAGCAGCAAGAAGACGAATAACATGACAGATTTTTTCATGACCTACTTTTTTAATTAAGGGGGGAAGAATTGCCTTTGAGGACCTTCGAAAGACAATAGATCCCACTGTAAAGGTTTAGCATTAAGGGACAAAGCTACAACCCACAGAAGGTTTTTATCATGACATTTGTCAACTGGAACTAATAAAATGTGCAGATAACAGCCTGTTTTTCAATAAAAAGGTAGCAGAAAGCCTGGCATCATTAGAGTGGCACCAAAAAAAATAAACAAGTAAAAATGCTTTTTTTAAAACCTTTGTTGATCCAGATCTTAAACAAACTGGTACCCGGAAAATTCCTTTTCCACCTCATCAAAGGCAGCAAAGACATCGGCGGCATCATCGCTGGTCACCATCTTTTGCCGGTACTCCTTAAAATGTGGAATCCCTTTAAAGTAGTTTGTGTAATGCCTCCTGGTTTCAAAAACCCCCAGCTTCTCCCCTTTCCAGTCAATAGCCATTTGCAGGTGGCGGCGGGCAGCATCAAGGCGCTCTTCCATAGTGGGAGGGGCAAGATGCTCTCCTGTTTGGAAGAAATGCTTCACTTCTCTAAAGAACCACGGGTAACCTATACTGGCACGACCTATCATAGCTCCGTCAAGGCCATACCTGTCACGCATCTCCACAGCCCTTTCGGGCGTGTCTACGTCCCCGTTTCCGAAAATTGGGATATGCATACGTGGATTGTTCCTAACCTCGGCAATTGGCGCCCAGTTAGCTTCTCCTTTATACATCTGTACCCTGGTTCGGCCGTGAATGGAAATGGCACTTGCTCCTACGTCCTGCAACCTTTCGGCTACTTCTACAATTTTGATGGAATCCTGGTCCCAACCTAACCGGGTTTTGACAGTTACAGGTAAGTTCGTATGCTTTACCATGGCTTCGGTAAGGGAAACCATTAAAGGAATATCTTTTAAAATCCCCGCGCCTGCCCCTTTTGAAACGACCTTTTTCACAGGGCAGCCAAAGTTGATATCAATAATATCCGGACCCGATTTTTCTACAATTTCCACCGACTGCAGCATGGACTCCAGGTTGGCTCCAAAGATCTGGATCCCAACCGGTCTCTCCTTTTCGTAGATATCGAGCTTCATGACGCTTTTTGCAGCATCGCGAATAAGCCCTTCACTGGAAATGAATTCGGTATACACCACATCGGCGCCCTGTTCCTTGCACAATGCACGAAACGGCGGGTCACTCACATCTTCCATTGGTGCCAGCAACAATGGAAATTCTCCTACATCTATGTTTCCTATTTTGGCCAAAGCAACTGTTTTTCAGGCTGCAAAAATAATGAAATTAATTCAGTTCAGGAATGTGTTGAATAGAAAGCCCGGGAAACGAAAAAGTATTTTAAAACTTATACCTGTATGATAGGTTTGCTGTAACCTGGTAACCCTTCTCCTTTTTGGGAAGGTCTTCGTAGAGTATTCCCCCACCTATAGAAATAATATGATGGATCCCCAAGGATTTATTCATCCCCGCAGAGAAATATGCTGCCTCCAGGGTTGGATTCTCCTGTGCAAGGGTATAAAGCGTTGTATCATCGGGAGAAATTCCGCTCCCTAACCTGGCAAAAATGTAATTTTCTGAGGTGCTTAAATAGTACCTTACATTGAACTGGTAATTTTGAACCAGATCCTCAAACCTTTGTGGCCCTACAAAAGCCCTGGCATTCATATAAAATTTCCCTGTATAAGCAGTTAATCCTGCAATGGCAGTCAAATAGCCGTTATCATTGTAAAATAAACTTCGAAACCCTGCTTCGGCTTCAAAGAAGGAGGCAAAATTGTAGAAAATGGAAGCACTGGTTCTATAATCGGGAAATATGCTTCCATTAGATACACCTACATTGGCGAATGCGTATAATTTATCTGAAAATACAGGATATGCTTCAACTTCATAAAGATTGCCGTTGCTATGGGATCTATCTGAATAAGTGAGCCTTCCAATAAGAGCCATTTTTGAAAAATTGTGTTGGTACTCAGCGCTCAGGGAATACCACGGATTGCTTCGTGAATAATCTTCACTAAAAGAAATGTACTGGCCCGTTACCTGCACCGCATTCTTCACGGTAAGGTTCATAATTTGATTTAAGTCGTAGAGCTGCCCTCCACTTAGAGATTTCGTCCTGTAGAGCTCCAGTGCAATTTTTCTCGCTTCCTCCGGTCTTTCCAAAAGGAGCAGGAATTGAGCCCGGGCAATATCCAGTTCGGTATCTCCGGGATAGATTTTCAACAAGTAATTCACAAATTCAAGTGCTTCTAAATGAGTTAACTGGTAAAGCCGTTGCATGGAAAGCGATTTCACACCTTCATAATGCGGGGCTTTACTTAGTAAATATTCCAAATCTACACCAGACTGTGCAAATTGCTGCAGGGCGTATTTATTTCGCACCTGCAGCACTCTTATATCATGATAATCTGGTGCCAAATTAAGCCCGGTGGAGGTGAGTTCAAGGGATTTACTGTATTTACCGTCCCGGTATTCGTATAATGCCTCCCGGTATAATTTATCAACATCAACTTCCTGGCAGAATCCTGAAAATTGAGTTAGGAACATCAGTAAAAATATTAAGTGCTTTTTTATCATTTTGGGGGGCATTATTCTAAGACTATGAAGTAAAGGTTAATGTGTTTGTTAAAAATTACCCTGGAGGTTTTTCAAATCCTTTACGGGTCATTTCACCCCAACCTTTATTCCCTGTGATTTTTTCCCAGTTTCCTTTTAGAGCAGCATAAACTGTAAAAGGATGAAAGAGGATGGGTTCAAGAATGGCAACAAAAGTTAGTTTTAAAAGGTCTTCAAGCCGTTGGTATTTTTTGAAGGTTACTTCTTCTGTGTAAAGCGCGATCATAGAAAACATGACTGCAAAGGAATACACAAAGAAAAGGAAGAGAAAAAAATATTTCCAGCTAATGAATCCGAGGATAACCAGCAGGAAGGTTATTAATAGTCCCAACAACTCAACAATAGGAGCGAAATATTCGAAAAAGAGCCAGTATGGATAACTTAGCATTCCAAGGGTTTTATATTTGGGATTAAAGAGCATTTTGCGATGGGTGAAAAGAGTTTCTATAGTACCCCTCATCCACCTGCTACGTTGCTTTCTAAGGATAGAATACGACTCAGGAGCCTCGGTCCAGCAAAGCGGGTCGGGGATGTACTGCACTGCATATGGCTCTTTCTGCTCAATCATGTACCGGCGCATGCGCACTATCAATTCCATGTCTTCCCCCACAGTATTGGTATCATAACCCCCGCAGCGCAGTGCTATTTCCTTGTCAAACATTCCAAAAGCCCCGCTAATGATGAGCAGTCCGTCCAACTTACTCCAGGCCATCCTCCCCAAAATGAAAGCACGTAGGTACTCAATCACCTGTATTCTAGCCAGGAAATTTTGTGGGGCTCTAACCTCTACCAGTTTGCCCGACCTTATGATACAGGAATTTGCGATACGCACTACTCCGCCTGTCGCAATGATCCTTTTTCCAGATGCTTCCAGGTATGGCTTCGCCAGTTTTAGAAGCACATCCTTATCCATGATACAATCCACATCTATACACACCAGGTATGGATTTTCGGTCACATTCATTCCGGCGTTGAGGGCATCGGCCTTTCCCCCATTCATTTTATCCACCACTATAAGTTTGGAAAAAGCTTTATTAGAAGATCTGTAGATCCCTCGTACATCTTTGGTAGAAATCTTTTGTTTGTAAACTGTTTCTGATTTTACAAGCTCAAAAGCCGCTGTGAGAATTTCAATAGAATCATCTTTACTCCCATCGTTCACCACTATGACGTCAAAATTGTTGTAATTGATCGCAAGGAGTGACCTAACATTTTCTACTATGGTCTTGCCTTCGTTGTACGCTGGTGCAATTAAAGAAACCCTTGGGGCACTATCCAGGGCAAGAAGGGCCTTATAGTTAACAAACCGATTTTGCCTTAGGTAGGCTTTTAATGAGAATCCTGAGATCACTGCCAGGATCACATAAGATGTCATCACGAATACTGCAAACACCAGGATAAGGTAATTGAATAGGAAAATTAGGGTATCTATAAAAGCAATTCCTGTCATATTATATTACGAATTCTGTATTTTTAAGAACCTGGGCGATCTCCCGTTTTAATTTCTTATTTTTTGTTTCCTGGTAAAACAGGGAGAGAGCATCGTAGTATTCTGCTTTTTTGTAATAGTTAATGAGTCGTACTGCCAACAGAACAATAGTCGTATTTTTACTTTCAAGCATCACGTCAAGATTGGCGGGTGCAGGAATTCTGTGTTTCTTTACTGTATAAAGAATATTACTTTGAATCCAGTCATTAAGTTGTAATTCACTCTTTTTAAACTTCATGATCTCCTCTATCCCGCCCATTTTTATCAATGCAAGTAATACCTCGGTTTTCACCAGCTCATGAGGATGAATTATATGTGATGCAATGCGGCTATAAGAAGCTCCATGATTAAGGGTGGAAAGATCCCGTACTCCTTCTACTATATGCGGCCAGCTATTAGATTCCAGTTTTGCAATGGAGTAGTTGACAAGGCCGCTTGCATCGAAAAAATGTTCCAACCTTTTGCTGTAATTTCCGCTATAGTTGTCATGCAGGGCAATAAGGGCTTTTATGGCTACCCTTTGGAAAAGAGACTGCTCTTTTACTTCAACAAAATCTGGATACTTTAAAACCTCTTCTAAACTCTGCTCCTCAAAAAGGTATTTAAAAAGTATGTTCTCTATTAATGCCTGATACTTTTTCTTTCTACGTTCCTCTTCCAGTCTTTTTATACTTTTCACAAGAGTTGTGATAAAGAAGATCACAGCCGTAGTAAAAACCGCGATGGCTACCCATAAAACAAATTCTTCCATTGCCGGAAAAAAGGAAGTTTCAATTAGCGGATCACTCCTCAAGACCCAACTAATTTTCCATTAATTTGTTGATCCTTTTAAGCAGTACAGGAGGACTAAAGGGTTTGGTTACAAATTCATCTGCTCCCAGATCAAAGACCTCAAGCTCTGTAGCTTCCACTCCCGATGATGTGAGGACAATTACCGGAATCTCTCTTCCCGGAAGGGCTTTTACAGCCTGAAGCACCTGTCGCCCCCCCGCAAAAGGGAGATTGAGATCTGTAATTACAAGGTCTATGTTATTTTCGGGAGTTTCAGTATAGGCTATAGCATCGCTTCCATTGTCAAAAGCCTTTACCTTGAACCGGTTTGATTGAAGATAAAAAACAAGTGATTTTTGCAGCATTTCATCATCTTCCACGAGTAGGATATTCATTCTTGGGGGTTTAATTCTTCAAAATAGTAAAAATTTCGCTCAATTGTTTTTCAAGAGCCTGTAAATGTTTTTTAGTTTCGACAGGATCTGAGACTTCTTCCAGCTGTTGCAACACATCGAGATCTGCACCAATAATGCCAAAGGAACTCTTTAAATGGTGTGCCTCGGAATTAATTTTTCTCAATTCCTGTTGCTCAAAATAAAGCTGCATTTGCTGCATGGACTTTTCTGAATTCTCTAAAAAGAGGTTGATCATTTCCTGCTGAAATTCCATATTTCCGTCGGACATTTCTTCAAGGTGTTTAAGGGAAACTGCGGCCTTATAACCATTGAACCGCCTCACAGAAAGTTTTTCCTGCCTGTACTTATTGATCCAGCGGTAGATCATCTCAAAAAGTTCTTCTCTTTTAAACGGCTTAGAGAGATAATCGTTCATTCCCTCCTGCAGGCACTTTTCTCTTTCAATGTTGAGGAAATTTGCTGTAAGAGCCACAACCGGTACAGGAGAATGGAATTCATGCCTTATTATTCGGGTAGTTTCTCTACCATCCTGCTGTGGCATTTGAAGATCCATTAAAACCAGGTCATATTCATTTTTCCTGAAAAGCTCAATACCGGCCACGCCATTACCAGCAATATCAACGGTGAACTTTTTCTCTTTTAAAATTGCTTCTATCAACCTTTGGTTTAATTCGTTGTCTTCGCAGAGCAAAATCCTTCCGGTTGTAAATATTACTTTCTCCTCTTCTAAAGCAGGCTCTTGATCTTCGGGCTTTGTTCCCGCAGGATAGGGGATTGAAAAAGTGAATTTTGTTCCTTCTCCTATCTTACTTTCTACCTCCATTGTTCCATTTTGCCGCTCTACCAGCTGTCTCGATATATTTAATCCCAGACCTGTACCTCCAAAGGTTCTGGAAATACTTTCATCTGCCTGGGAAAATCTTTGAAAGATCTTTTCGAGTTTATCCTCTTCGATCCCTATCCCCGTATCTGTCACAGTGAATTTTATCAAATGTTGCTCGGCCTGCACCTCCACGAATTCTATCCCCAGCTCCACTTTTCCCTTGTGGGTAAATTTTAAAGCATTTCCAAGAAGATTAAGTAAAATCTGAGAAAGACGGTTGCTGTCTCCCAAAAGATACTCTGGCACATCGGAAGAGATAGAATAAGTAAGTTTAAGCTGCTTTTGCTTGGCATTTAAATGCAGGATTGAAAACACATTTTCCACCACCTGCTTAAGTCTAAAGTTTGCCGCGTGCATTTGAATAATACCGGCTTCGATCTTTGACAGGTCCAGAATGTCGTTGATGATAAACATCAAATTATCCCCGGCAGTTTTAACCGATTTTAGGTAGCTTATCTTTTGGTGATCTCTTTCCTGCTCCAGTAAAAGTTCTGTAAATCCAAGCACGGCATGTATGGGAGTCCTTATTTCATGACTCACATTTGCAATAAAACTGTCCTTTTGATGGTTCAGGGATTCGGCAGCTTCTTTTGCTACCTGCATGGCTTTTTCGGCCGCTATTTCCAGGGTAATATCCTGGGAGATTTGAAGTACCTTATCTATCTTTCCGTCGGGAGACCTTACGGGATTGTAGGTGGCCTGCATCCAAACCTCGTCTCCGTTCTTTCTGATCCTTTTAAACCTTCCGGCTTTGAAGTACCCATTTTCCAGCGCCTGCCAGAATTTTACATTTTTAGCTTTATCCTTAGGATCAACAAAGTCGGAATGATGCATTTTCACAAGCTCTTCCTCGCTATAACCTATAAAACTTCTGAAGATGGTATTGGTGGAAAGTACATGACCTTCCGGAGAGAATTCCACTACGCTGTTAGATCTCTTTATGGAGTCAAGTAAATGCTGATATTCATTCTCCTTCAGAAAAAGCTTTTCTTCAGCTTCTTTTATTTTGTTATTAAGAATTAGTTCGAGTTCTTCAGAAAGTCTTCGATTCCTCTTTCTTGCTTCCAGAAGGGCCATTACCTGTTTTGATAATAGCTTTAAGGATTTCTTTTGAGAACTGGAAAGCTGTCGGGGCTTCGTATCGGCCACACACAAGGTACCAATATTGTATCCATTGGGCGCCTGCAGGGAAATACCTGCATAAAACCTTATTCCATTCTCTGTATTAACATGCGGATTGTCCTTTACCCGCTCATCATGGAGCGCATCTGTGATCTCCAGGATCTCATTCTGCAGGAGGGTGTACTGGCAAATGGTCTCATTCTTTGGAAGGTCGGAGAATTCCATTCCTACTTTGGCCTTATACCATTGGCGGTTTTCGTCAAGCATGGAGATAATAGCCACCGGCACCTCGCAAATAGCGGAAATTAAATGCACAAGGTCGTCGAATTCCTGTTCGGGTTTAGAGTCGAGAATTCCATAGGACAAAAGGGTTTGGATTCTTTCGATCTCCTGGGAAGGGGTAAAATTATTCACGGGCCAAATGTATAATTTTAAAAAACTCTGTAAAGGACCGCGTAGTTAAAGTGTATGAGAAAAGTTAAAAAAACCAGGAATGTTGTACTTCAATTTTGGTGTTCAAACATCTTTGAACACCAATCACTGAACATTAAATTGTCTACTCCTCACTGCTTACTTAACTACAACCTGTCCCTCTCCGCTGCCTCAATAGCTCTCTGGTTATCGCTTAGCCTGAAGTTTCCAAAGTTGTATTTAAATCCTACACGAACGTAACGGGTTTCGGGCCGTGGGAAGTAGCCGTTATCCTGATTGAGATACAGTGACCTTAACCAGGTATTGGTTTCGTCCAGAAGGTCTTCCACATTGACACTCACCTCTGCACGATTATTCCACAAGGTTTTTCGCAGGCCAAGGGAAAGTGTGGTCATGGGATCCATTATATAAGATCCGGTAAGAAATTGGGAGATGTAAGTAAGACTCAGTTCCCCTGTAAAAGTGCCGTCCTTAGAGATTATAAAGTTATTGTAAAGACTTCCGTAGAAACCATCTAATTCAATAGTAACAGGAACATCCCCACTTTCAATGGCAGCAAAAGTTCGTTCTTCATTAAAAATGGACACGTAGGCATAGGTATACCACCAGTTCGCAATAGAACGTCCATGGGTAATATCGAGCCCATAAGATTGGCTGTCGAGCAGGTTTACACTAACCCTTCGAATGAGGCCCAGCTCATTGTCCTGAAAACTGAGGGTCTCGGGAGTTTCCCCACTATCCCTGTAATAAAGATCGAAGAAATACTCATTTTTGAGGGCGTAGCTCAGGGTGAAATTATTACTGATAGAAGCTTTTAGATCTGGGTTACCCGAATTAAAATCGAATTCTGTGAGGTAGTACCTAAAAGGATTCAGGCTTTCGTACCGCGGCCGCTGAATTCTTCGGCTATAGTCAAAAGTAAGACTATGGTTGTCGTTGAAATTGTGTTGCAGGTAAAAAGTAGGAAACAATTCAAAATATTCCCGGCTGTCTATTTGTTCCATAGATCTTGAATCTCCCGTACGGTCTGTTAATTCCCCTCTTAATCCTCCTTTAATGCTCCACTGTTCCCAGTCTTTTGCGAGGGAGAAGTAGGCTGCATAGATATTCTCATCGTAAAGGAAATTGTCTGATTGGTTCTCCTCTAAATAATACTCTCCGGTTTCGGGAACCATTCTAAAGTAATTTATTCCGCTTTCAGACCCAATTATGGATGCTTTAACTCCACTTTCAAAGCTGGTACTTCCAATAGGAGTAAGATAATCCAGCTGGGCTGTAAAAATATTTGTCTCTTGCTGCGCTTTTGTGATAAAGGCATAATTATAAATGGCATCGTCAAAATCTACTATAGAAGTATTTATGCCCTGATCCCTGTCCTGGTCGAATCCTGTATAATGCGCTTTTGCCGTGATCTGAGCTCCCGGTTTATCCAGTAGGTGTTTATATTCAAGATCAAAGGCTGCATTAGAAACATCTTCCTCCAGGTCACCCTGGGTGATAAGATTCCCCACTTCACTGCTCGTATCAAATACCCTGGTGAATACATCATTGTCAAAGGTTTTGTTTGGGGAATATGTAAGGCTGGAAGAGAAATTAAGGATGTTGTTATCGTCGAAGTAATAATCCAGCAATACATTGGCACTATGTGCTTTTGAGCGGGTAGTACGTTCAAAATCTGTTTCCCACCGACTAAAAACCTCTCCGCTATCATTCCTAAAATTTATATAGCTCTCGTCCTCCTTGAATTCCTTCCGGGGAGAATAGGTGTAATTTCCGAAGACATTCAACTTATCCGTTTTGTAGTAGTGGCTGGTCCCCACCTGGAATTTTGGGTAAACTGCCTGCGTCCAGGCCCCATTAATATTTCCTTTATAACCCGGTGCAATACTTTTTGAGGTGACAATATTAAGTATAGCTCCCCCTTCGGCATCGTAGCGGGCCGGAGGTGTTGTAATCACCTCAACAGATTTAATGTTTTCTGCGGAATAATTCTCAAGAAGTATTTGTAATTCTGAAGCCGTAAGCTGCACCTTTCTATCGTTGATATAAACCTGTACGCCCTGATTCCTCACCATTAAAGAATTTCCTGAAAGGATGACTCCCGGCGTCTTCTTTAAAATGTCCCATGAGTTCCCTGTTGAGAGCGTGGTATTTTCAACGCTAAAAACAAGCCTGTCAACTTCCCTTTTTACTGAAGGATTTCTGTAATTTATGGAAACTTCATTAAGAGTCGCTGTATCTTCCTTTAAGAAAAGATCGCTCATTTTTTGATTTTTTGATACCTCGATCTTTCGAAGCAGATCTTGAAAACCTACAAAACTTATTTTGAGCAGGTAATCATTTTCCTCAATATTGCTTAATAGAAATTCCCCGTTTTCTGAAGAGACAGCTCCCTTGTACACGCTGGTAGAATCCTCGGCATTGAGGAGAATAACATTGGCAAAGGCTACCGGCTGGCGGGCAGGATCCAATACCCGGCCCTCAACCGAATGTTGTGAAAAACCTGAAAAAGAACAAAAAAATAAGAACATTAACTGGGGGAGGCGGTATATTTTAATCATGCAGGTTAGTTGGTTAGCGCTTGATAAGATTAAGAAAATCAAACAAATATAGTATTTCTCCTACAAGAACAAAAGATTTTAACCTCTGCTGCTGCACAAGCTGTAAAAAAAATAACCTTTTACCAGCAGTCTGGAATTTGAGAGTTCACCGGCAAGAAAAAATCTCTGTTTCCATCAATCTTTAGAAGATTTAAGAGCATCATAAAGTACCTGCTGCACCTGCGTGCGGGTATTAAGCTTTGAAAGACGATTATTGTCACGGGTAGGATAGACCCTGTTGGAAAGAAAAATATAGAGGAGGTTGTATTGAGGATCCATCCAGACCAGCGTACCTGTAAAGCCGGCGTGGCCGAAACTTTCTTTTGAAGCATCTCTGGCCGTATTGTTACTAACTCCTTTGTATTCCAGGTTAGGCTTATCAAAACCCAGGGCCCGGCGGTTGTCATTTTCCGGAAATTGAGTGCGGGTAAATTCAGCCAGCGTCTCTTCCTCTAAATATCTACGGCCACCGTATTCACCACCATTGAGGAACATTTGCAGCAGCTTGGCCAGGTCATTGGCATTGGAAAAAAGACCTGCATGGCCCGAGATCCCTCCAAGCAATATTGCACCTTCGTCGTGCACATTACCATGGATCAATTTATTCCTGAAAAAAAAATCATTTTCTGTAGGCACGATATCGGCATTAGAAAATGATTCTGCAGGATTGAACGTAAGACTGGTAGCACCCAAAGGATCATAGAATTCCTCCTGTAAATATTTATCGAAGCGTTCTCCTGTTATGTTCTGCACGATCCAGGGGGCGAGAATAAAAAAGAAATCAGAATACACATATTCCTTCTCATCCCTTAGGGGCGATTTTCTTATCGCCTTCCTCACTTTTTTATGGTAATTGTGGTGCAGGTACATATTCTCTGCGATCTTCATAGGATATCGGGCTGAGGAATCTTTCTTTACAGTCCACCATTTAAAACTGCCGTTTTTTCGGTACATTTTCTTCCAAAATGGAATCCACGGCTGGAAACCTGCCTGGTGCGCCAGGATATCGCGATACGGAATGTCTTTTTTATTCGATCTTCTAAAGTCCTTTAAATGGTCGGCTAAAGTCTGGTCCAGCCGAAATTTTCCCTCTTCATAAAGCTGCATTATCGCCGGCATGGTTGCGGCAATTTTCGTAACCGAAGCCAGGTCAAATAGATCTGTTTTCTCCACAGCTATCGTGTCGTGATAAACATGTTCGCCGTAAGCCCTGTAAAAGATCACTTTTTGATCTTTCGCTACCAGCACCTGGCCTCCCGGGGTAGCTTTCATCTCCATCGCCTGCTGCATGAGGGAATCAATGCCTTTTTCCAGAACTTCGGAATTCATTCCCACAGCTTCGGGCATAGAATAGCTAAGGCGTATTCTATCATGAAGGTCTAACCCTGTCCCTGCTTTGAATTTAGTGCCAATACTCACAGGAAGTTTTCCCGTAGCGCCAATCCCTCCAAAAATGACTTCTGCAGCCTTCTTTTGGGTCATTTCAGAATCCTGGTATGTCAACAGCAGCGCCGGTGCATTCTCAATGTTCTTCAGCTTGTCGATTACATACGGATTTTTAAAAAAGCTTATCACCGTATTCTCATTTCCTGAAAGTTCGGCTATGAACTCAACTACCGAATCTGAAAATTTCATGGTATTCCGCGGAAATTTGCTGTCATCGTGGATTCCCACGATCACCAGGTTATACTCCTGAAGTTCTTTCCTTAATTCCTCAATATCTGAAGCATCTGCATTCATCGAAAGCTGATAATCTTCCACTTCTGTATAAAGCCGCAGTGACTTTTGAAATTCTGTTCTCTTTTTAGCCCCTATAGAAACCGAAGCGATCTTAAGCAGGTCCAGTTCCTTTAAAGGCATGATACTTTTGTCATTTTTGAGTACCGTGAGCGAAGCTTCGACCAGCTGTTCATGCAGGTACTTTGCGGCCGGGGAATTCAGTTTTTTCTCCAGCCCTTTCTTTTTTACCGGCTCATATTCATGAAGTCCCACCCACTGCTTTACGGCAAGTACTTTTCGTACTTTCTCGTCTATTTCGGCTTCAGAGATCAAGCCGAGTTCCACTGCTTTTTTAACTTCCTCAATAGTTTTGGGAACATCTTCGGTAAATTCCAGCAGGTCATTCCCGGCGAGAATGGCATCTTTATCCACCACTCCGGGAAGATTACCCTTGGTTACGCCCTTCATATTCATGGCATCGGTCACGATAAGCCCCTCGAAATTCAGCCTCTCTTTGAGAAGCTCGGTAATGATAGGGCGTGACAGCGTAGAAGGCAAACCCGAAGCATCAAGCGCCGGAATATTCAAATGAGCCACCATCACCCCGCCTACTCCGGCTTCAATCAATCTTCGGAAAGGATACAGTTCTAAAGAATCCAGCCTCGCCAACGGATGGTTGATCTGTGGAAGGGCATAATGTGAATCTGTGTCTGTGTCGCCATGGCCGGGAAAATGTTTGGCTGTTGTGAATAACTTGTGGTCCTGCATGCCTTTCATATAGGCAATGGATTTTGTGGACACGTTTATTTTATCCTCTCCAAAACTCCTGAAGTTGATCACAGGATTGGCCGGATTATTATTCACATCCACCACAGGGGCAAAATTTACGTGCAATCCGCTAAGTCTTATCTGCCGCGCCATTTCCTTCCCCATTTCATAAAGCAGCTGGTTATCCTGGATGGCACCCAAAGCCATCTGGAAAGGATAGCTAATGGTGTTGTCAAGTCTCATCCCAAGGCCCCACTCGGCATCAATGGCCCCTATTAACGGCACTTTTGACACCTCCTGGTAATCATTCATCAATTCCACCTGGCTTTCGGCATCACCCTGGAAGAAGATGAGTCCGCCAATCTTTTGCTCTTCGATGAGCTTTAGGATCTCCTTTTTGTGTTTTTCCCCTCGATTGGAATAAGCCGCCACCATGATCAACTGCCCTATCTTCTCTTCAAGGCTAAGCCCGGTCATAATTGAATCTACCCATTCGCTGTTACGGTATTGTAGGAATTCAGGGGATACTTTTTGTCCCGAAACCTGGAACACAGCAAGGAATAGCAGGGTCAAAAAAGGCAAAAAACCAATCTTTTTCATGGGGTAGTAATAATTATCCTTTTGACGGGGATGCAGTAAAAAGCTCGCTTTGTTTTAAAAGCAACAGGTTGGGATCCTCCTCTTCTCCTAACAACCTTTTGGTGCGCAGGTAGCGGTTAAGATTAAATTCATCGAAGTTGGTGGCAGTAGAATCTACGCTGCTCACATGAACCCGGCCGGAAGAATGAATGAACTCATTGTTCCCAATCCACATTCCCACATGCACCACTTTTTCTTTGGTAGTATCGGTAGCGGGTGTGCCAAAGAAAAGGAGATCTCCCGGCTGCAGATTTTCAAATTTCTTTTTGTCATCAACTAACGCTCCGGTTTGCACCTGTTGAGAAGCATCCCGCGGGATAATCATTCCGTTCATAAAGAACACAGTTTTCGTATAACCGCTGCAGTCAACTCCCTTTGCCGAGGTTCCACCCCACAGGTATGGAAGACCCATCAATTTCTTTGAAGTTTCCACTAAATTCTCTTCGGAAGCTTCGAGGTGATTAAGCCAATCTGAATAATTTTCAGCTTCAGAAGTTTTGATGAAGCCCGTACGGGCATCGGGATATTCTACTTCAAAAAAGCCATTTTTGACACCTTTTAGCTCGAAAATATTTCCTGCCACCGCATCGGAGACCGTTCCTGAATTTTCTGAAGCTTGTTCATATACCTGCCCAAAAGGCTCTGTGAAGATCACTTTTTCGGAAGCCTTCCAGTTCTTCAGTTCTTCATCTGACAATAATGTAACGCCGCCGTGATCAACCCACGCAAGATATTTATCGGGGGTTTGTACCAGGTACCACTCCCCTTCTTTTTTCAAAACCTTTAGCGGAGTTCCCAGGGTAGCCTGAGTCGCCAGTTCTGCCGAATGTTTAGGATTGGACCTAATATTTGCCACCGAGATCCTTACCAGCGCATTGGTCTTCCCTTCAAGATCTTTTGCAGGATAAACCTGAATGCTGTCCACATACTCGATACGTGCAGAATCAAGTTTCTCCTTTAGTCTTGCAAGGGCTTCAGGGTTTGTTGTCTCCCCGCGAAGCACAAATTTCCCTTCGTACTCCTCCCCTGTCACGTCAAATCTTGCTACCCGCCTGTCCGGCACATATTCTCCCTGCACTTCCTTTATATAAACATCTGTAGGATTTTCTTCCGCAGTAATTGGCTCCTGTTTGGCCTCATTACAGGAAACAAGAAAAGTTGCCAGGGAAAAAGCAAAAATATATCGGTTCAAAAATGTCATTTTTAAGGCTTTATTTTATTGATATTCCACAATTTGGAAAATACTCATTTTCAGTAAAAGTTAGGGCAAAGTAGTTATAACTTTCTTCTCTACAAACTCGCTTTGGTTCCCAGTCCTGTCTACAGCCGTCACTCCCACTTTAGAAAGCTGATGCCCGTTAACCGACTTTGGCAATAGTAAAGACCTCTCATTTTTGTTGAGGATCTTGTAATCCCACTTTCCGTTAAACATATAGTGCACCACCCATTTAAATACTTTCTTTTCTGAAGGATGTTCCCAGTCTACAGTTACCTGGTTTCCGTTAGTGACTATGGCAACTTTTGGTATCGCAGGCGGTTCATCATTCATCCATGGGGAAGCAGGAACCAGGGCTTTTTTCCTGTATGCGTTGTCAAGAATGCCGGCAGAAAGGTTAGGGTATTTCAAAAGCGGACCTATGCTCCAGTGAATACTGCCTTTACTTTCGGGCAGCATTCCGCGGGTGATCATGATCTGGCTTACGGTTTCGATAAGATTTGGATCATCACCACCAAAATCAATGTTTATTCCCGGCCATAAATGCCTGTTGTGGTGGTTTTCATTTTCCCACCAGCCCAATAACACCGGGAAGCTCTGCCCCGTCTGACTTATTTTCCAGTAAAGTTGCGGGGAATAATAGTCTACCCAGCCTTCGTTAAGCCACAGCCGTGCATCGGCGTAGAGTTCGCTATACTGGTCCATTCCCGTTATAGTACGTGGATGCCCGGGACGATAGATTCCAAAAGGACTTATTCCAAATTTCACTTCCGGCTTTTCAGCTTTAATTGCCTTGTAGATCCTTTCTACAAAGTTGTTCACGTTCTCCCTGCGCCAGTCAGGTTTGGAGAGTTTTCCGCCGTTGGTTTGATATGCAGCATAATTTGCAGCATCCGGAAAATCTTCTCCTTTGTTGTAAGAAGCATACGGGTAGAAATAATCATCAAAATGTATCCCGTCGATATCATAACGCTTCACGATATCCATAACCACTTTGGAAGTATGATCCTGTGTTGCTTTTTTTGCAGGATCCATCCACCACATCCCGTTCTTAAGTTCGACCATGAAAGAGGGATATTTTTTTACTGCGGAAGCTTCGGTCACTTTCCCGCCGGTGGAATGATGGGCACGGTAAGGATTGAGCCATACGTGAAATTCCAGTCCGCGTTCATGGGCAGCATCCAGCCAGAATTGTAAGGGATCGTAATACGGCTCCGGTGCCTGCCCCTGCACTCCGCTAAGGAAAAAAGACCAGGGCTCCAGTTCACTTTCATAAAGCGCATCGGCCTGCGGCCTGGCCTGAAATATAACCGCGTTATAGTTATGGTCCTTCAAAAAGTCGAGAAGGGCTATGGCTTCTTTTTGTTGTTCGGCTGTAGAAAGACCCGATTTGCTTGGCCAGTTAATATTGGCAACAGTCGCAATCCATGCCGCACGGAATTCCCGCATCACAAAAGGGGAGTTGCGAAAGGCTTTTTCTTTGGGAGCTTCCTTAACAGCATCAGGCGTGACCGGGAGTTCTTCGACAATCTCTTCGCGAGTGACCACGGGTATTTCTTCGGCCGTTTCGGCTGATTTTTTCACAACATTTTCCGATGCAGGTTTTTTCCCGCGAACCACAGGCTTGGAGGTGGAGCATCCACTTAATCCAAGGGTAAAGGCTAAGAGGCCGGTAATGAAAAACTTTTTCTTCAGCATAGATCTTTTTAAACAGGTTAAGTTATTTCAAGTTATATAACCTTTAAACCGGTAAAATTAGTGTATTGTAAAATGTTATTTTTCAGGATTGTTCTTATAGATCTCCAGGACCTTTCGCACACTTTTATGCTCTTCAAGTAAAGTTTTGGCGAGGTGTTCTGTGATTCCAAGCTCTTCCATCAACATGAACTCTCCCCTGCTCACGAGTTTTTTGTTGGAAAGCTGCATGTCTACCATTTTATTTCCTTTTATGCGGCCCAGCTTTATCATAACTGCCGTGGAAATCATGTTGAGCACAAGTTTTTGGGCGGTTCCCGATTTCATGCGGGTACTACCGGTAACAAATTCGGGACCTACAACGACTTCAATGGGAAATTCTGAAGCCTCACTAAGTGGTGAATTTGCATTGTTTGTTACACAGGCAGTGATGAGCCCATTCTCGCGAGCCTCTTTAATTCCGCCAATCACATAGGGCGTAGTGCCCGATGCAGCAATCCCCACCAAAACGTCATTTTTGGAGATGCTGAATTCCTGCAGGTCTTTCCAGGCCTGCTGCGTATCATCTTCGGCATTTTCTACAGCTTTCCTTAAAGCTCCGTCCCCCCCGGCGATCAACCCAATGACCACATTGTGAGAAACCCCAAAAGTTGGCGGACATTCGGAAGCATCAAGTATTCCAAGTCTGCCACTGGTCCCGGCGCCAATATAGAAGAGTCGGCCATTGTGGTTTGAGATCTTATCCACAATTTTCTCTACGAGTTGCTCTATCTGCGGGATAGCTTTCTCTACCGCCAGTGGTACTTTTTTATCTTCGTTGTTTATGTTTTTCAGAATTTCTTCCGTAGACATCTTTTCAAGATGGTCATAATTGGAAGCCTGTTCTGTGGTACGTGTGCTCATGTTTATAAAGATTTGATCTTATAACCTTTGGTTGCAAAAAATAGTATGTAAAGGTAGCAGGGAATAAGGATCCAGTAAGCCTGCTGTGGGTCCCAGGAATCGGCCAGTAAGCCGTAAATAGGCGGGATCACCGCTCCCCCGGCAATGGCCATGATAAGGAAAGAGGAACCAACTTTAGTGAAACGCCCCAGTCCTGCAAGTGCCATAGGCCAAATAGCTGGCCATACGAGGGCATTTGCAATCCCCAACAGTGCGATCCCCGTAACCGAAATTATTCCCGGACTAAAAATGGCTACCACTCCAAAAACAATTCCCAGAATGGCCGAAATTTTTAAAGCATTCTCCTGACTTATGTACTTTGGAATTGCAAAGATCCCGATAACATATCCCACGATCATGGCTCCCAGGGTGAAACTGGCAAAAAATTTAGCCTCGTCCAGCGGGATACCATGCGCTTCGTTGGCATAATTGATTATAGTATCTGCAGCGATCACTTCCACCCCCACGTAAAGGAACAATGCCAGGGTACCCAGAAAGACCTGTGGGAACTGGAAAATGCTGTTTTTGGTAAGGTTCGATTTTGCTACTTCCTCATCTTCGGCGTCGGCATCAACTTCGGGCAGGGAAGAATAGTAGACCAGCACAGCCAGTAAGATAAGTACTCCCATCATCACCAGGTATGGATTGATAACCCTTTCGGCTAAAGCATCAAGAGCGGCAGCTTTTTCGGCTCCGGTCAAAGCTTCAATGGTTTCGGTAAGATTACTGGAGGAACTAAAAAGGATCGCACCTAAAACAATTGGAGCCAGTACTCCTGCCACTTTATTACAGATGCCCATTATGCTTATTCGTTTGGCAGCACTTTTTAAAGGTCCCAGCACCACTACATAAGGATTGGCAGCAGTCTGTAAAAGAGCGAGCCCGGTTCCCTGTACAAACAGCCCCAGCAGGAAAAGTTCATAGGTTCGGGAATAAGCTGCAGGTATAAAAATCACCGCTCCTACTGCCATTACTAAAAGACCGAGAGACATTCCTTTTTTGTAGCCGGTCTTTTGCAAAACCCAGGCAGAAGGTAGCGCCATGACCAAATATGAAATGTAAAAAGCCGTAACTACAAAATAGGACTGGAAGTTGTTGAGTTCACAAGCTATTTTAAGGTATGGGATCAATACCGAATTGAGCCAGGTCACAAACCCGAAAATAAAGAATAAGGCACCAATGATGAAAATTGATCTGTTAGTGCCAGAGGTGGTAGAAGTTTTTTCCATATGCCGGGGGAAAGGATCGAGGTTTAAATTGAAGCCACCAAGATATACAATTCTTAAATAAAGCTTAAATGAAGAAAGAATAAAATAAGAGTTCTGTAAATTTTCGAAGGTGCTGAAGCTTAGGCTGTAAAACCTATTTTTGACACTTTACATGGAAATTGAAGTTTTCTTTAGAGGCCTTTAAAAAAGACTATATTTGTAGCCTTTAATTGAGAAGGAAATTTAAGCCTGAAACAGACACATGAAGAACATTCGGAATTTTTGCATCATTGCCCATATTGACCACGGAAAAAGCACCCTGGCCGACAGGTTACTGGACGCCACAGGATCTGTGACCGATCGTGAGAAGCAGGAACAGCTGCTGGACAGTATGGATTTGGAGCGGGAAAGAGGTATCACCATCAAGAGCCATGCAATACAGATGGATTATACCTACAAGGGGGAGCAATATATTCTGAACCTTATTGACACCCCGGGACACGTGGATTTTTCTTATGAGGTATCCCGATCCATTGCTGCATGTGAAGGAGCTTTGCTCGTTGTTGATGCGGCACAAAGTATACAGGCGCAGACTATTTCCAACTTATATCTTGCTCTTGAAAATGACCTGGAGATCATTCCCGTTTTGAACAAAGTGGATCTGCCAAGTGCAAATCCCGAAGAAGTAACAGATGATATCGTAGATCTTTTAGGTTGCGAAGCCTCAGATGTTATTCCGGCGAGTGCCAAGACAGGACTGGGAATCGAGGAAATTCTCGCTGCCATTATTGAAAGAATTCCGCCGCCAAAAGGGAAAGTTGATGCGCCATTAAGAGCTTTGATTTTCGATTCTGTTTACAACCCTTTCCGCGGAGTGGAAACTTATTTTAGAGTGATCAATGGGTCTATTAAAAAGGGCCAGAACATTAAGTTTGTTGCTACAAATAAAAATTATTTTGCCGATGAAGTTGGTACTTTAAGGCTGAAACAATTCCCGAGGCAGGAAATTAAAACCGGAGATGTGGGTTACCTCATCACAGGGATTAAAGAAGCTAAGGAAGTAAAAGTGGGAGATACCATCACCGATGCCAAAAACCCTACAACCGAAGCAGTACCGGGATTTGAGGACGTAAAACCAATGGTTTTCGCCGGAATTTATCCCGTAGATACCGAAGATTATGAGGACCTTAGGGCTTCGATGGAAAAGTTGCAGCTCAACGATGCTTCTTTAGTATTCATTCCTGAGAGTTCTGCTGCACTGGGCTTTGGTTTTCGCTGTGGTTTCCTTGGAATGCTACACTTAGAGATCATCCAGGAACGCTTGGAAAGGGAGTTCGACATGACCGTTATCACTACGGTACCTAACGTTTCTTATCACGCATATACGCATAAAAATAAAGACCAGGTAATCCTGGTAAATAACCCTTCCGACCTTCCTGAACCTTCAAGTTTGGACAGGGTGGAAGAACCATATATTAAAGCTACAATCATTACTAAAGCAGATTTCGTAGGTCCTGTGATGTCTCTTTGTATTGAAAAACGTGGACAGATTACGAACCAAACCTATCTGACTACAGATCGTGTAGAATTGTCTTTTGACATGCCACTTGCAGAGATCGTTTTTGACTTCTACGACAGGCTAAAAACCGTTTCTAAAGGATATGCATCCTTTGACTACTCACCTATTGGAATGCGCGCCTCCAAGCTTGTTAAAGTAGATGTGCTGCTTAACGGGAACGTGGTAGATGCACTGTCTGCGCTGTTGCACGTGGACAACGCGTATGATATTGGAAAGAAGATGTGTGAAAAGCTAAGACAACTCATCCCAAGACAACAATTCGATATTCCAATCCAGGCTGCCATTGGAGCGAAAATCATTGCTCGTGAAACAGTTAAAGCTCTGCGTAAAGATGTTACAGCAAAATGTTATGGAGGAGATATTTCCCGAAAGAGAAAGCTTCTTGAAAAGCAGAAAAAAGGTAAAAAGAGAATGCGACAGGTAGGAAACGTGGAGATACCGCAGGAAGCATTTATGGCTGTTTTAAAGCTGAACGACTAAAGTAAACTCACAAGTTTATAGATAAAAAAACCGGGAACTAAAATTCCCGGTTTTTTTTATTGCTCTTCTGGATTGGTCTGTTCCACCGTTTCTTCATAATTCTCTTCCTTTTCTTCCTCTTCCTTCTGTATCTTCTTACCAAGATAAACCAGGTGATATCCATTTTTTATCTCCACTTCCCCACTGTGAGATGGAATAATGGTGAGTTCTCCTGTATCCTTTTTAACAAAAAGGGGAATTATGTCGGGGTCGGTCTTTGAAATTTCTAATAATCCCTCGTAATGAGCCCTGCTGTTAAGTTCCACCTCATGAATTGTAGGATAGCTCCTTGCCACTTCGGTAAGTTTAATATAGTCGTCTGTGTGAGAGAATAAACCTTCGGCAGGGTTCGTTTCGGGATCATTCATTTCATCGGAAGAAATAAGTCTGAAGGAGCCTTTCTCTCCATACTGGCTGGTAAACTTTCTAATGGCAGTTTTGTTAATGTCGCTGTTCCCGGTCATGGCCATTAAGTAACCAACATCATTTAATTCAATATTGTTGAATAGATCATCCTCATATACACTGCCTGCGATAGCATCAAGACCCAGATCTTTTGCTTTCATAACATTATCGGCATTGTTATCCATAAGTACCACATGCCGCTTATTGTCCTGCAGGTATTTCCCGATAAGCCGGGAAACTGAAGATGCTCCAATAATTAAAATTCCTTCTGCGTCCTTAACAAAAACCCCAACCAGCTTTGCGAAGATCCTTGCAGTAGTGGCATTAAGCAGCACCGAAAGTAAAACAACCATAAATACCAGCGGAGTAATATATTCTGCTCCTGGCACGCCTTCCCGGGCAAGTTTAAGCCCAAAAAGCGAGGCGATACCGGCCGCGACGATCCCTCGGGGACCAACCCAGCTAATAAACGCTATTTCATTGATTTTGAGGTTTGATCCAAGAGAACTCAGAATCACCCCGACAGGTCTTACAACCAGTACTATGACTCCAAACAAAATAGCCGCTTTCCAGTTGAAAATAAGCTGAAGCTCTGCAATCTCAATATTTGCTGCTAAAAGAATAAAAAGAATGGAAATAAGCAGAACGCTTAAAGATTCCTTGAAATACAGTAATTCCTTGATGTTGGGAAGGTCCTTATTTCCCATTACCATTCCCATCACCACTACAGCTAAAAGTCCGCTCTCATGAGCAAACATGTCTGCCAGTACGAAAACTCCCAGCACGGTAGCAAGGGTAAAAACGTTCAGTAAATAATGAGGGATAATATTCCGCTTAATTAATAAAGCCAGGATGTGTGCGAAAGTGAAACCAAAGGTGAAACCAAACAGGATGATCTTCCCAAATTCGGTCAATGCTGTCATCGTAAAGTCCTGCCCGCCTTCCACGCGAATGAACTCGTACATCAATACTGCGATAAGGGCACCAATAGGATCTATTAAAATACCCTCCCATTTAAGAATGGAAGAAACATGGGTCTTTAGCGGAATATTCCGAAGAATAGGTGCAATAACGGTGGGACCTGTGACTATGATAAGCGAGGAGAAAAGAAAAGAGATCTGCCAGGAAAATCCATAAATAAAGTGTGCTGCCAGGCCTGCTCCGAAAAAGGTGACCACCACCCCTACACTAATCAATTTGACAATTACGGGACCAATATTTCCTACCTCACCCCTTCTTAGGGTTAATCCTCCTTCAAAAAGTATGACTGCAATGGCCAGGGAAACGAAGTAAAATAAACTTTCCCCGGGAAATACCCCTTCTTCACCATTCCAGATGGGTTCCAGCCATTTGGTACCGTCCTCAGAAAGTAAAGTGGATATGGGGCCTACAAATAGGCCAATAAGTATAAGCGGGAGAATTGCCGGAGTTTTTGTTTTCCACGCAACCCACTGCGCCAGTATTCCCAGGATAACTAAGCCTGCCAGTTCTAACATATGATCTATTTAACCAAAATTGGCTATAAAGTTAACTGTTTAAGTTTTAAGAGCAGAACTTCTATGGAGCCTCCCCCTGTTTCTTCGGAAAATTTTAAGGATAAACGATGATACGGCTCTTGTCAAAGAAATATTTTTCGAGTTTGGCAGGGATTCCCGTTAGTACATTCTGAAAGGATTTAGTGCCCTTCCTTGCCGTAATAAGTACTACAATGTCCTCCTCCTGCATATCCCTGCCCAGGATGAGGAAGTCATTCCAATCTCTAAACATTTTATAAGTCACCGGGGAATCGCTCTTCATTTTTTTAAACTGTGCAGAAAGTGCATTTTTTGAAGCCTCATTACAATTGATCACCACAGGAACACTAAGTTCTTTGGAAAGTACCTCAACCTTTTGGACCCACAAAGGAAAGCCTGATTCCTCCTCGGCAAGTGCGGGAACAGCCAAAAACAGTCTTTTATGAGTAGCCAGCGGCCTGCTAAAGTAGGTGATAAAGGAAGTCTTGTTGTTGGCCTCTATTATTCGTTCCATCTTTTTCCCGATGAGCTTATCCATGAGCCCTTTGTCTGACGGCCATCCAAAAATGATAAGATCGGCAACAATTTCCCTGGCTTTACGGGCAATTCCCTGCGCCACATTATGATCAATGGTAGCATGAATAGTTACTTCGGCTTCGGCAGCTGAGGCCTGTGAAACGAAATCTTCAAGTTTCCCGGTGGCGCGGGCAATATTGATTTCAGCTTCAGCATTATTGGGAACTACAGAAAGTATTGAAATGGGATTGGGAGAGGTTTTATCCTTAATAAGAATTGCGAATTCAAGCAACTTATCGAAATTTAGAATGTTGGCTATTGGCAGCAGTATGGTCTCATTTTTAAAAGTATCGGTTTTTTGAACTTCGCTGGTAAGGTCCTTTTCAACTTCAGCTTTTAATTTAGTGGCCGCCCGTTGTGTTGCCAAAGTAGCTACAATAGAAGTGACAAGGATAAGTATAATGGTCCCGTTAAGGATATTTTCATCAATGATCCCGGCATTAAAACCTACAATAATTACTGCAAGGGTAGCTGCCGCGTGACCACTACTAAGTCCAAAGATCACCTTTCTCTGGGCCGCAGAATACTTAAAGGATATCTGGGTGAAAAAAGAAGCAAGCCATTTACCTAAAATAGCCACTAAACTAAGAGTTCCTGCAACGATCAAAGCTGTGGGTCCACTAAATATAACACTTATGTCTACCAGCATTCCCACACTAATAAGGAAAAACGGAATAAAAAGGGCATTACCAATAAACTCGATCCTGTTCATCAAGGCAGAAGAATGAGGAATAAGCCTGTTAAGGGCAAGACCCGCAAGGAAAGCCCCAATAATAGGTTCCACCCCGGCAAGTTCTGCAAGAAATGCAGCTATAAAAACCACTGTAAGTACAAAAATATAATGGGAGTGTTTTTCATTTTCCATGCTGGTGAAAAACCATTTTGCAATACGTGGTACCAGGAAAAACAAAATAGCCGAAAAGATAGCCAAGGAGATCCCCAGTCTTTGCCAAAAAGCTGCATTAAGTGTGCCTTCATGATTCCCCATAATTACTGCCAATACTATAAGCACAGCAGTATCTGTAAGAATTGTTCCTCCAACAGTTATGGCTACAGCTTCATTTTTTGAAACCTTTAGCTTGCTCACAATAGGATAAGTAAGCAGGGTATGGGTAGCGAACATACTTGCGGTTAAAAAACTTGCATTAAAATCATAATTTAACAGATAATAACAGACCGGAAATCCTATTCCCAGCGGAATTATAAAGGTGAAAAACCCAAAGAGAAAACTCTTGTTGCGGTTGGCTTTGAACTGGTTCATGTCCAGTTCAAGACCTGCGATAAACATGATATACAAAAGCCCTATGGTGGAGAAAAGATCAATTGCCGAATTCTGTTCCAGGAGCCCCACGCCATAAGGACCAATAACAATTCCCGAAACAATGAGAATAATTATCCCCGGGATATTTAAACGCCTTAAAACAATAGGCGAGATAAGAATGATAAGCAGAATAAGAGAGAATACCAGGACCGGATTCGATAATGGCAATTCAAACTCATGCTTCAACAACTCGAGAAACTCATTCATATATTTATTATTAAAGGCTTAAAAATAGCAGATATCCTTACTATAAAAATGTAAATGTTTGTAAAAATGCTATTTTTAAGTGATTTTTGGATAAAATGAATATCATTTTCTTTTTCATGGCTCCGCTTTTGTGTCTGTTTCCGGAGATTGAAAATTCATGAACCTGCTCTTAAAACCTTATTATGGAAGAATTCAACATTTTCAATTTGCTAATAATCCTGATTGGAGCATGGGTGGGTGGCGCTGCTGCAAAAAGAATGGGTTATCCTGCCATTTTAGGAGAATTGGTAATTGGTATTATCCTTGGCCCGGCCGTTCTGGGAATGCTGGAAACTTCAGAAATGATAAGTGTTCTTGCAGAAGTTGGGATCATCCTCCTCATGGTATATATTGGGATGGAAATAAACTTTAGGGATCTTGGTAAGGCTTCCTGGCCGGGTTTGCTGGCTGCTATTGGTGGCTTTATTGTGCCTTTTGCCTTGGGTTATTACACGATCATTTACTTCGGTGGAACACAGATGGCCGCTATCTTTGTCGCTATTGCGGTTGGGGTGACTTCTTTAGCCACCAAGAGCAGGATCCTCGTAGACCTTAAGCTGCTCAACACGAGAATTGCTTATGTACTTATGGCGGGAGCGCTTATAAGTGATACCCTGGCGCTTATAATTTTCGCAGGGATGATGAGTTTTGTTGATGCGGGGAATATAGATACCCTTGGGATCGTATGGGTGGCAGGAAAAGCCGTTCTCTTCTTCATCTTAACGGCACTCGCAGGTATATATCTGCTTCCCTTACTGGGAAAGGTATTGAGCAGTGCGAAAATTAAAGATCGTACCCTGCATTTTACTCTTATTCTTATTATTGTTTTCGGCTTCGCCGAACTCGCCGAACTGGCGGGACTCCATAGTATCCTGGGAGCTTTTATGGCAGGTCTTTTCATAAGGGATGGAGTTTTCAACAGGCAGATTTCCAAAGAGATCAACGATATTTTTCATGATGTTTCCATAGGATTTCTCGCTCCTATTTTCTTCGTGTCTGCAGGATTCAACGTGACCCTGGATATCTTCCAGACAGATCTTTGGATGCTTATTGCCGTCACCCTGGTTGCCATGATAGGTAAGATTGGTGGGACCGCTTTATTTTATCTTCCCAGTGGCTTTGGCTGGCGTGAAGGGATAACTGTGGGAACCGGAATGAATGGGAGAGGTGCCGTAGAGATCATTATTGCCGGAATAGGATTGGAAATGGGAATCATTTCCGCCGAAATTTTTTCTATCCTGGTCTTTATGGCCATTTTTACTACCCTTACAGTACCATTGTTCCTTACCTGGACCACAAGATGGCTCAAAAACAGGGGAGAGCTCATTCACCAGGAATCAAGAAAAGGCTTTCTCATTTTAGGGGCAAATCCCTTGGGAATACACATAGCTAAACATTTGCAGGAGGAAAATGATGTAACCCTGGTCGACTCCAACCGGGAAATGGTAGAACTGGCCAAAGAAGAAGGTCTGGATGCTGTTTTTGGCAATATTTTAAAGGAAGAAACCATGGAGCAGGCAAAAGCTATAGATAAAGGTACTTTCATTGCAATCACAGCAAACAGCGAGATCAATCTACTGGCAGCTCAACTGGCAAATGATTCATTTTATATCCCAAAGAAGATCGTGCTTATGGATCCCAAAGAATCTGGTGCGGGAGTAGACTTGCTGGACAGGATCGATGCCTCTTCAATGTTTGCAACTAAAACACTGCTGGACCCCTGGACTTACAAGTTAACCACAGGCAATGCCCGGGAACAGGAAATTTTGATAGAGGAAGAAATGTCGACCCGGCAATGGGTAAAGGAGCAAAAGAAAAAGGAAAAAGATTTCCTTCCCATTTTAATTGTTAATCCTGAAGGGCATAAAAGGCCATTTCACTTTCACGATACTATTAGCCCCGGTGAAAAAATAATATATTTACAGTGAATTTATTCAGGAATCTTAAAAACACCTAAAAATTCATGAAAATATATACAATTGAGGCCGGTAATTTCAAACTGGATGGGGGCGCTATGTTTGGCGTGGTTCCAAAGTCTATCTGGAACAAAACAAACCCGGCCGATTCGAATAATATGATCGATATTGCAGCCACCTGCCTGCTTATCGAAGATGGAGACCGGCTAATACTCATAGATACAGGAATGGGAGATAAGCAAAGTGAAAAGTTCTTTGGCTATTATTATCTCTGGGGAGATGACAATCTGGACAAATCTTTAAAGAAACACGGCTTTTCAAGAGATGATATCACCGATGTGTTCATGACGCACCTGCATTTTGACCATTGCGGCGGAAGCGTACAGTGGAATAAAGATCGCACCGGTTATGAACCTGCATTTAAAAATGCAACCTTTTGGAGCAATGAAGAGCACTGGAACTGGGCCACAAATCCCAATGCCAGGGAAAAAGCGTCTTTCCTGAAGGAAAACATTCTTCCCATGCAGGAGAGCGGGCAGCTAAAGTTTATCAAAAGACATGGCGGAGCCTACCAGGATTCCTCCGAACTTGATTTTGGAATTCTTTTTGTAGATGGTCATACAGATAAGCAAATGATCCCTCACATAAAGTATAAAGGGAAAACCCTGGTTTTTATGGCCGATCTTTTGCCCACCGCGGGCCATATCCCGCTGCCTTTTGTAATGGGATATGACACCAGGCCTTTACTTACATTACCCGAAAAGCAGACGTTCCTGGAAAAAGCTGCAAAAGAAGATTTTTATCTTTTCCTGGAGCACGATGCACATAACAAGGTGATACAGGTAAAAGAAACCGAAAAAGGAGTGAGATTGAACGAAGTTTATAAATTTAATGAAATATTTAATTAAAGAATTATGAAGATCCCTATTTACAAGCCCATGCTGGTAGCCGGAATGGCTGCTGTATTGGCATCCTGCGGAAGTTCGGCTCCCGCGATTGTCTCTACCCCAATTAAAAATATTGATGAGGCACCCCTCAAAGTAAGTGAACTTACCGAAGTACAGCTAAAAGGCTGGGGAGGCGCCGACCTTGTTTCAGATACAATTCCTGGAATGAGCGTTCAAAAAGCTTACAACCAGATCATCAAAAATAATAAAGGAAAAAAAGTTATCGTAGCCGTTATTGACAGTGGTGTTGATATTGAGCACGAAGATCTTGATGGCGTGATCTGGACCAACAGGGATGAAAAGCCCAATAACAACCGTGATGATGACAACAACGGCTATGTTGATGACATGCACGGCTGGAATTTTTTAGGGGATGCAGTTGAAGAAAATCTTGAATATACCAGGATCTACAAAAAACTGAAACCAAAATACAGCAGCATACCTGCCGGTGCTGTAAAATCTGAAAACCTTGAGGAGTTTGAACTTTATCAACGTGCAAAGGCCGAGTACGAAAAAGAGTATAACGAGACTCTTGGTATGAAAAATCAATATGAAGGTATTGTACAGCAGTTAAATGTTGCTCATAATGCTGTTTCCACAGAACTTGGTAAGGAAGATTATACCTTGGACGAACTACAGGATATGCCTGCCAACACAGAGGAAATGCAGCAGTATAAAGGTTTCCTTAGCCAGGTGATGACCAATGTTGAAGGCACGATTCCAGAGGCTATGGTAAAATTGCAGGAAGCAATAGAATACTTCGACGGACGCCTTTCCTCACATTTCAACCTTGACCTTAATGGCAGGGCAGTAGTGGGCGATGATGTGGATGATATTACCGATACCGACTATGGAAATGCGAATGTTATGGGTCCAACTCCAGATAAGGAAGACATTAAACATGGTACCCACGTTGCAGGTATTATTGCGGCCGAAAGAGGAAACAATACTGGCATTGACGGAGTTGCAAACAATGTTGAGATCATGGTGCTTAGAGCAGTGCCCGATGGTGATGAGTACGACAAGGATATCGCACTTGCCATTCGTTATGCAGTAGATAATGGCGCCAGCATTATCAATACCAGTTTTGGTAAATATTTCTCCACTCACCCAGAATGGGTAAGAGATGCAATAAAATACGCAGATAAAAATGACGTTTTGATCGTAAACGCAGCGGGTAACGAAGGTCTTAATCTCGATAACACTGCTGTTTATCCAAATGATCAGGATCCTGTGAACACAGGTGAGATCTCAGATAACTTCCTAACGGTTGGAGCTCTTAATTATAAATATGGTTCCGGGTTGGTAGCAGGTTTCTCCAACTATGGAAAAACAAATGTTGATGTTTTTGCACCGGGAACAAAGATCTGGTCTACTACTCCCAACAACGAATATGAATACCTGCAAGGTACATCTATGGCAGCACCGGCTGTTTCAGGAGTTGCAGCTATGATACGTTCGTACTTCCCTAATCTTTCAGATGACCAGGTGAAACAGGTGATCATGAATAGTGGACTTACCAGCAGTGCAACTGTTATTATTGGAGGGGATCCTTCAAATACAAGAAAATTCAGTGAATTATCAACTTCAGGAAAAATGGTAAACCTATACAACGCTATGATCCTGGCCGATAAAATGTCTAAATAAAAAAATATGAAGAAAGGAATAATAGCACTGGCATTTTTTACATGCCTGGCAGTAACTGCCCAGAACAATACCTCGTATTGGCAACAGGAAGCCAATTACAAAATGAATGTTGACATGAATGTTGAAAATTTCCAGTATACGGGAGACCAGGAACTGGAATATACCAACAATTCCCCCGACACTTTAAAAAGGGTTTTTTATCATCTTTTTTATAACGCTTTCCAACCGGGAAGTGAAATGGATGTTAGATCCCGCACAATTGCCGATGCAGATCCAAGAGTAGGGGATAGAATTTCTAAACTTACCCCTGCACAACAGGGTTACCTGCGGGTAAACACCCTCACAAAAAATGGAAAACCTCTTGAATTTGAAGAAGTGGGAACTGTGCTTGAAGTTGAGCTGGATGAACCCATCCTGCCGGGAGAAACTGTTAATTTCTCGATGAAGTTTGCCGGCCAGGTGCCAGAACAAATACGTCGTGCAGGAAGGAACAGCAGTGAAGGGGTAGCCCTATCAATGACTCAATGGTTTCCAAAGATGGCCGAATATGATTTTGAAGGATGGCATGCCGATCCTTATATTGGCCGGGAATGGCACGGCGTATGGGGTGATTATGATGTAAAACTTACCATAGATAAGGATTACATTTTAGGAGCATCAGGGTTACTTCAAAATGCCAATGAAATTGGTTATGGTTATGAAGACGAAGGCGTTAAAGTAAACAGAAAGAAAGGGAAAAAGCTCACCTGGCATTTCATTGCTGAAGACGTGCACGACTTCGCCTGGGCTGCAGATCCCGAATACATTCACGACAAAAGAACTGCGCCTGACGGGACAGTGCTTCACTTTCTTTACAAGAACAACCCGGAAATAAAAGAAAACTGGAAAAACCTTCAGCCTAAGACCGAAGATTTACTCCTGTACTTCAATGAACATATTGGTCCTTATCCATGGCCACAATATTCTGTGATCCAGGGTGGTGATGGAGGTATGGAATACGCTATGCTCACCCTAATTACCGGCGAGAGAAACTTTGGAAGCCTTGTAGGAGTAACTGCACATGAATTGGCTCACGCCTGGTTCCAGCACTTAATGGCTACAAATGAGAGCAAGCACGAGTGGATGGATGAAGGTTTTACCAGCTACATTTCAGATCTTGCCATGAATGAAGTAATGGATCTGGGTCAGGAAAACCCATTTACAGGTTCTTACAGAAGCTATGACAGGCTCGCAAAGTCTGGTGTTGAACAGCCTCAGTCCACCCATGCCGACAGGTATACATATAATGCAGCCTATGGTGCTTCTGCTTATTCTAAAGGCTCTGTATTCCTTTCTCAGCTGGGATACATCATTGGGGAAGAAAACCTTCAGGAAACGCTTAAGAGATACTATGACACTTGGAAGTTCAGGCATCCTACACCAAATGATTTCATTAGAGTAGCCGAAAAAGTATCGGGAGCAGAACTTGACTGGTATTTGACCGATTGGACTCAGACCACCAATACGATAGATTACGGAATCCAAACTGTGGAAGATACAGAAGATGGCACCCGGGTAATCCTTAAAAGATATGGAGTTATGCCAATGCCGTTAGAACTGAAGGTTACTTATGAGGATGGAACTTCAGAAGAAGTTTACATTCCTTTGCAGATGATGCGTTGGGAAAAACCTGGTTTCGAAGAGGACCAAATTAAAGAAGATTGGGCATGGGCTTATCCTACCTATTCTTTTACTCTTAATAAACTAAAATCCCAGGTTTCTTCTATTGAGATAGACCCAAGTAAAATGATGGCCGATATAAACATGGATAACAATGTTTATCCCCAAGAACCACAGGAATAGGTTCTAAAAACGACATTTTTGAGCCCCTTCTTTTGGAGGGGCTTTTTTATTTGCTTTAGATTTAATCCACTTGCAGTAAATAATTACCAATCCTTATTTATAAATGATAATTTTACCGCATGGATGAAAGCTTCGGAAAGAAAGAAAAGCTCAAGAGTAAGATCGTTATCGACAGCTTATTTGCTGAAGGTAATTCTGTTAAGAAATATCCTTTACGGCTCGTTTACCTTCCCCTGGAAAATTCTTCAGAAAATGTGAATAAAGTAGCGGTTTCAGTTCCTAAGAGAAGCTTTAAGCGTGCTGTGGACAGGATCAAATTAAAACGGCTCATGCGGGAGGCGTATAGAAAAAATAAGTATCTTGTTACCAGTAATTTATACAAAAATTATGCGTTGATGTTCATTTATACCGGAAGGGATATCTGGAATTATGCAGAACTTTTGCGCAGCAGCGAAGAACTTCTTAAAAGATTTGTGGAGCAAGAAAAAATGAAGGACCATGAAAAAGACATTCTCTAAAATAGCAATTTTTGCAGCCATTCCCGTGCTGTTCTTTACTACGGTTAGTTACAAAGCAGATTTCTTTGAGATTGCCAAGCAGCTGGAGATATTCACAACACTTTTTAAGGAACTCAACATGAATTATGTTGATGAAACCAATCCTGCCGGGCTCATGGACACAGCTATTAATGCCATGCTCGAAGATCTAGATCCATATACTCATTACTGGAATGAACAGGAGGTGCAGGCGGCAAGGATAGATAATGCAGGAGAGTACACAGGCATAGGTGCAACCGTTGGAATAATGGCCGATAAAATTGTCATTTTAGAGCCCTACAAAGATTATCCTGCAGACAAAGCCGGTTTAAAGGCCGGGGATGAAATAATAAAGATCGGTAACATTGCTGTGGCCGATTTTACCGAAGGTGCCGGAGAATTGCTGAAAGGTGCTCCAAATACCAATGTTGAACTTGTTTTTAAAAGACGTGGTGAGATAAAGACCACAACCCTTACCCGTGGTGCCGTGGAGATCAAAGCAGTGCCTTATTTCAAACTGCTCGAAGACAAAACAGGATATATTGTGCTCTCCCAGTTTAACCGAAATGCATCGGCCGAAACTGTAAAAGCCTTAAAAGAACTGAAAGAACAAGGAGCTGAAAAGATCATTCTCGACCTCCGCGGAAATCCCGGCGGATTACTTTCTGAAGCTATAAATGTCACAAATATTTTTGTGCCTGAAGGAGAATTGATCACCAGCACAAAATCTGCAGTGGAAAAGTATAATCAGAAGTTTTTAACAACAAGAAAGCCCATAGACACTGAGATTCCATTAACGGTGTTAATAAATGGCCGAAGTGCATCGGCAAGTGAAATTGTTGCAGGATCCCTTCAGGATCTCGACAGGGCAGTTGTTATTGGGGCCCGTAGCTTTGGAAAAGGTCTTGTACAAAGGCCTAAGGACCTCACTTATGGTACCCAGTTGAAAGTTACCATTTCCAGGTATTACACTCCCAGTGGACGCTGCATACAGGCATTGGATTACCGTCACCGGGACGAAGAAGGTAACGCTGTGCGGTTTAGCTCAAAGGACTATAATGAATTTAAAACCCGTAACGGCCGAAAAGTCTATGATGGCGGCGGGATCGAGCCAGATGTTAAGCTGGAAACTTCAGAATTTAGTGATATTACAAATGCATTACTTCAGGAAAATGCCATTTTTGACTATGCTACCAATTATTACTACACTCATACCTTAAATTCCCCCGAAGAATTCAGCTTTACCGAAGAAAATTATTCAGATTTTAGGAAATACCTGGAAACAACAGATTTTGAATTTAAAACAGCCACCGAAGCAGAACTGGAGGATGTAATTGCAGCGGCCGAAAAAGAAGGTTATCAACAGGATCTCTCCAAAGATTTTAACGAGATACAACAGGTAATTTCAAGCTCAAAAGACAAAGCTCTTACCACTAAAAAAGCCGAAATTAAGAGCCTTCTTTCTGAAGAAATCATTAAAAGATATTTCTACAAAGAAGGACTTTACGATTATTACGTAAAGAATAATCCTGAAATAATTGAGGCTAAGCAAATTCTGGAAGATCGGTCGCGATACCGGAACATCCTGAAAGGTTAATCTTTCACCATACCAATATGAGGAATGCCATCTTCAAGGTATCCTTCTCCAACTTGTTTGAAGCCATGGCTTTCGTAAAATTTGATGAGATAAGTCTGTGCAGATAATTTGATCTTTTTTGTCCCAAATTTATCTTCTACAGCTCTAATAGAAGCCTTTAAAATTTCGTGACCGTAGCTTTTCTTTCTGTGCCCCTCCTTAACCACAACCCGGCCAATAGCTGCTTGGCTAAAATAGATTCCGGGTGGAAAAATGCGGGTATAAGCCACTAGTTCCTCATCTTCAAAACCCAGAATGTGCAGGGCTTTTTCGTCCTTTCCATCAATGTCCTGGTAAACACAATCCTGTTCTACCACAAAGACTTCAGCGCGAAGCTGCAAAACTTTGTATAATTCATGAAGACTTAATTCTTCAAAAGTGAGGATTTTTATCTCCATTATTTACAGGAGATCTTTTCTACACGGCGATTGTGACGGCCACCGGCAAATTGGGTGTCAAGAAAAACCTCTACCATTTCTACAGCTTGTTCCTTAGAAGTGAAGCGTGCTGGAATACTAAGCACATTAGCATCGTTGTGCTCTCTTGCCAGGGAAGCAATCTCTTTGGTCCAGCAAAGTGCAGAACGTATAGCCTGATGTTTATTTGCAGTCATGTTAGCACCATTACCGCTACCGCAAATAATTATTCCAAGATCGGCTTTTTTGTCTTCCACATCCTTTGCAACGGGATGAACAAAATCTGGATAATCCACACTTTCTTCACTGTCGGTTCCATGATTGACAACTTCAATATTCCGGGATTTAAGATAATCGACAACCGCAAATTTATATGAGGTTCCTGCGTGATCATTTCCAATAGATATTTTCATGAGATAGGGTTTAATGGGCTACAAAGGTAGAAATTTAGGTTATCAACTTCTATTTTGGCGTTTGTTAATTAAATGTTACAATACCTTTAAAATAAAGGCTTTATAAAAGTTCATAATTTGTTAATAATTGAAAGTGAAAAAAGTAAAAGGAAATTTGGTAATGTGCCGAGAAAACCCAATATGAAAGAATAGACGACAATAAGAAATTTTGAACACACAAATTACCTGTAAGTTTTCAGCACTAATTTTTCAGTTCTACACATTAAAAAATCATTAAGTTATTAAAACCCGCTATTCACATTTCATTATGAACAGTTGTTAAGAAAAACCAAACTTACAATAGAAATCAGGAGCTTAGGATCATCTGCTGCTGTTCATAAGTTGTTACCTAATACTTCTAACCAGTTTTCCAAAAAAGTTTCAGAAAAGTTATTGTACATATCAACAGACTATAATACACCAACATTTTAATTTTTTAAAAAAGAAAGAAAAAGGAATATATAATATAACTGTTGACAACTAAACGATCTTTAAGGGAGCTGAGTTGTCATTAAAACTGTCGAGGATTTCCTGTGCCTTACTTAGATCCAGGTGGTGGACCTTTAGATGGATTCCGCCAAGAGCATTAGAATAAAAAGGAAAGACCCCTACCATAGTTTCATTCTGGAAAAAACATTGAATTCCCTCCCGTTGCAGGATGAGCTTTAAGACCTGGTATTCATGAGGATAAGTAAAAACAGCAAGGGTTATAAATTTTTCCATAGCAAAAGAATTGCTACTAAATATACGACATTCTAATCTTGAAAAGAAGATGTATCGGCCGGGAGTAAGGTAGAATGGGAATGGTTAAGAGAGTAATTGATAGAGGCTACAAAACTTAGAACCCCAATGACAAAAATTAGTATATAAAAGATTATTATAATATATGGTTTTCTCATTTCAAGAAGGTTATATAAAAACGTACGGAGACAGTCAAATTTAATACTTTTTTAAGAATTCGGCTCTTTTATGTTAATTTTTCATATTAAATAAAGATCATCTTTTATTTAAGAGGAGGTAAAAACCGGAAATTCCTGTAATTTCAGGTAGATGTGAATTATAAGACTTAATTTTATAGCTTAAATTTAGAAATGAGTAAAAAGAATAAACAGAACAAATCAACTAATCCCGAAAGTTTTTCACAGAATATCCTTGGTATTATGCGCAAGGAATCGGGAAAGGATTTTAATTATAAACAAATTGCTGCAAAAATGGGAGTGGATGATCCCGGTAGTAGAAATAAGATCATTCGAACTTTATCCCAACTTGCTGCCAAAAAGAAGATTGAAGAGGTTGAGAGAGGCAGGTTTCGACTCAATGCCGGAGCAGATTATTACCAGGGAATTTTAGATATGACCGCTAAGGGTAGTGGTTATGTGGTAGTAGAAGAACTAAATGAAGATGTTTTTATTCCTTCCAATAATATCAACAAGGCCTTTGACGGGGATGAAGTTGAAGTATATGTTTACAAACGTCGTCGCAACAAAAAATCTGAAGGTGAGATAACCAAAATCCTTAACCGAAAGAAAACTCAGTTTGTTGGTGTTTTGCAGCTTAAGGACAACTTTGGTTTTGTTGCCATCCAGGATGGAAAAATGTACACCGATATTTTTGTACAGAAGAATAAGATCGGGGAAGCTAAAGATGGCGATAAGGTCATAGTTGAAATGGAAGAATGGCCCGAAAAGGCAGACTCACCTTTTGGCCGCATTATTCAGGTTCTTGGGAAACCCGGAGAACATGATACCGAGATCCATTCAATTTTAGCCCAATATGGGTTACCGCATGAATTTCCACAGGAAGTAGAGGATTTTGCCCAGGGAATTGATACCAGCATTCAGGAGGAAGAAATCAAGAACAGGAGGGATATGCGTGATATATTGACTTTCACGATTGATCCTAAGGATGCCAAGGATTTTGATGATGCTTTAAGTTTTAGGGAACTGGAAAATGGGAATTTTGAAATTGGAATTCATATTGCAGATGTCTCACATTATGTGAAGCCGGGAACAATTCTCGACGAGGAAGCTTTCAACCGCGCAACTTCGGTTTATCTCGTCGATCGGGTTGTACCAATGTTGCCTGAAATTCTCTCTAACAACGCGTGCTCCCTGCGTCCCAACGAAGAAAAATACACTTTTTCTGCAGTTTTTGAAATGACTTCACAGGGAATTGTTAAAGATCAATGGTTTGGGAGAACGGTCACCTATTCCGATGCACGTTTTGCTTATGAAGAAGCACAATACATCATTGAAACTACAGGTGGTGATATTCCTGAAGATATTTCAATTACGGGCGAAAGTTACAGAACAGATGATGCAATTGTCACAGCCATTCTCAAGATGAACCAGATCGCTGAAGTAATGCGGAAAAAGAGAATGAAGGAAGGAGCAATTTCCTTTGACAAGGTAGAGGTGAAGTTTGAGCTTGATGAGAAAAATGAACCAATTGGTGTTTTCTTTAAAACCTCGAAGGAAGCCAACAAACTTATTGAAGAATTCATGTTACTGGCTAATAAAAAAGTAGCCGAATTCATTGGAAAACAAAAACCTAAAAAAACATTTGTTTACCGTTGCCACGATGAGCCCGATACCGAGAAGCTGAATGCTCTACAGTCCCTGGTTAGCAAATTTGGACATAAGTTGAACCTTAAAGATCAAAAGCAAATCTCTCAATCCCTCAATAATTTATTGAGCGATGTTCAGGGAAAAAAGGAACAGAATCTTATTGATACTCTTACCATAAGAACCATGAGTAAGGCCTATTACAGCACAGAAAATATTGGGCACTACGGGCTGGCCTTTAATTACTATTCACATTTTACCTCTCCAATTAGAAGGTATCCCGATGTTATGGTGCACAGGTTACTTCAACACTATCTCGATCAGGGGAAATCTGCACAGGAAGAAGAATATGAATCTAAATGTCAGCATAGCAGTAACATGGAAGGCCTGGCAACCAGTGCCGAGCGGGATTCCATCAAGTACATGCAAATTAAATTTATGCAGGAGCATAATGATGAACAATTCCTTGGCGTTATTTCAGGCGTTACCGAATGGGGGATCTATGTCGAGATCATTGAAAATAAGTGTGAAGGCATGGTGAGATTGCGTGATATAAGAGAAGATCATTTTGATTTTGACCCAGATCAATACGCGATCATTGGCCGTAAGACCAAAAAGGTCTACCAGTTAGGGGACGAAGTTTATGTCAAAGTTAAAAACGCAGATCTTGTAAAAAGACATTTGGACTTTAAATTAATTGGAAGCAAAGATGAAGTTGAAAATCAAAATTAGTACAGCTATTTTATCATGTTTATTGCTATTTTTTGCCATTTCTGCCACTGCGCAGGATGTAAAAGAAAATCTTGGAAGTTTTTCTGAAGTTAAAACTTTTAATGCTGTTGAAGTTGAAATAATTCCTTCTGAAGAAAACCGGATTGTTATCACTGGGCACAGTAAAAATGATGTCAAATATGAGATTGTTGAAGACCGCCTTGAAGTAAGGCTTTCTCTGGACAATATTTGGTCAAAGAACAATACCCGCATTACTCTTTATACCAGTGATCTTAGAACGATTGATGCTAATGAAGGTTCATTAGTTGAGATTTCAGATGAATTAAGAGGGGAAGAATTGACTTTTAGGGCTCAGGAAGGTGCAGTGATAGAAGGTAAGATAAAAGGCCGTAAAATCAATTCTAAATCAATTTCTGGCGGAAGGATTACCCTCAAAGGTGAAGCTGAAGAGCAAGAGGTAGAATCCAATACGGGTGGTCAATACCTGGGAAAAAATCTTCGTACGAAAAGAACCGATGTTACTGCCGGTACCGCAGGTAGGGCAGAGATCTATGCAAAGGATTATGTAAAGGCCACCGCCAAACTTGGTGGGATCGTAGAGATCTTTGGAAGACCGGGAGAAGTAGATAAAAAAACCACCCTGGGCGGAAAAATCATATAAGTAAAGTAAAATCCTATATTTGTGAAACTAAATGAGCTGAATGTTTCAGGATATACTGGCTGCAATACCTTTAGGATTTTTTCTGGCATTTTTACTGGGACCGGTATTCTTCGTGCTCCTGGAAACTGCTGCTATAAAAGGGTTTAGAGCTGCAATGTCATTCGATATCGGCGTCATTTTCGCCGACATTATTTTCCTGCTAATTGCTTATTTAAGTACCACAAAATTATTGAACCGGATCAAGGATGATCCGGCTCTTTTTGTTTTTGGAGGAGGCATTCTTATTACCTATGGAATCATACAGTTTGTTCAAAATCGAAAAGTTCTGGAACACGAAGAAGTACCAGAAATACAAAAATTGAATAAAAGGGATTATCTGGGCCTTGCTGCAAAAGGTTTTATACTTAACTTTATCAATATAGGTGTTTTAGGTTTTTGGTTAGGTCTCATTATAATTTTTGGACCAAAAATGGAAATGGAAACCAACCGTATGACTGTTTTTTTTGGTACCATCCTGGGAACGTATTTACTAGTCGATATTTTTAAGATCCTTGCCGCAAAAAAACTCAATCGAAAACTCACTCCCACCCGAATCTACAATGTCAAAAAGATCATTAGTATTATTCTGGTAATATTTGGAGTCTTTTTAGTCGCCCAGGGCCTTGTTCCCCAGGAATTGAACCAGATCCAGGACCAGATCGATAATATTTCTCCCGAAACATCCGCATATCTTAAATAAAACCATCTGAAAAAGAAGTGTCAAAAAACCCTTTTTTGACAGGTAATTAAAAGTAAGGTATCAATTTCCTTATAAGATTAGCCTTTTTTAGACTTCAAGTTGCTTCCTGAATCTGTATTGCTGGAAAGTATATTTGACCACATTTATAAGAGATTCTATGGGGAAGGTTCTAAAACCTTTTGAAAATAGTTCAACCTCTGCATTTTGGCGGGCTACGCAATCTTCAAACTTATTTTCATTATGAAAAACAAAAAAGCCCCTTAAAAAAGGAGCTTTTTTGGAGGCATCGAGCGGATTCGAACCGCTGTACGAGCTTTTGCAGAGCTCTGCCTAGCCACTCGGCCACGATGCCGTTTCATTAACGGAAGGCAAATGTAATAAAATTTCTTTTTTTGAAGCCTATGCTTTTTACCTGCTTTGACAAAAAAAGCAAAATTACCTGCTTTTGCTTCTTTTTACAGTTACCATAGCCACATTTCCGCCTATTGGCGGATTAATTTTGGATACATATACTGTTACTTTTTGAACAATGAGCAGTTCCTCAAGAACGCGGTTTAGGATTCTTTCGGCAACAGTTTCCAGTAATTTGGACCGAATAGCCATTTCTTCTTTGACGATTTTATTCAAATGCACGTAATCAATAGTATCCTTCAATGCATCGGTCTTTGCAGAAAGTGAAAGATCTCCTTTTACTTTTAGGTCTACCTTATAATCACTGCCAATCTGGCCTTCTTCCTCAAGACATCCGTGATAGGCAAAAACTTTAATATTCCTGAGTTTAATACTTCCCAAAATCTTATTTTTTGCGAAGATATAAACAATTCAGAAGACAATCATGGAGCGGCGGAATTGATGTTTATTTTCTTTAATTTTGCTCCCTCAAAAAGAATTCAGAAACTATGGCCGAAGAAAAAAGATCCCTCAATTTTATTGAGCAAATAATCGAAGAAGACCTAAAAAACGATTATAAAAAAGAGGACCTGCAATTTAGGTTTCCACCTGAACCAAACGGATATCTTCATATTGGCCACGCTTCTTCTATTTGTTTGAATTTTGGTCTGGGGGAGAAATATAATGCCCCGGTGAACCTTAGGTTTGATGATACCAATCCCATTAAAGAAGAACAGGAGTATGTTGATGCTATTAAGCGCGATGTGGAATGGCTTGGTTTTAAGTGGGCTAAGGAATGTTATGCTTCAGATTATTTTCAGCAGTTGTATGACTGGGCGGTGATGATGATAAAATCTGGAGATGCTTATGTTGACAGTCAGGCTTCCGAAGTTATTGCTGAACAAAAGGGAACTCCCACCCAGGCAGGGAAGAACAGTCCATACCGCGATCGGTCGGTGGAGGAGAACCTTGAGCTTTTCAGAAAGATGAAAGACGGGGAGACAAAGGAAGGGGAGCATGTGTTAAGGGCAAAAATTGATATGGCCGCCAAGAATATGTTGATGCGTGACCCTGTAATGTACCGTACGCTGCATCGTAAACACCACCGTACCGGCAATGACTGGATGATCTATCCACTATACGACTGGGCCCATGGACAAAGTGATTATATAGAATCTGTTTCTCATTCTTTTTGTACGCTCGAATTCCTGCCTCACAGAGAACTTTATAACTGGTTCCTGGAAAAGGTGAGTTCTGCCGAAGATTTCCGACCAAAACAACGGGAATTTGCACGACGTAATCTTAGCCACACTGTAGTAAGTAAAAGAAAACTATTGCATCTTGTGGAAAAAGGAATCGTAAAATCCTGGGATGATCCAAGAATGCCTACCATTTCGGGCCTTAGGAGAAGAGGTTTTACTCCTGATTCTATTCGAAAGTTTGCTGATACAATTGGAATCGCTAAAAGAGAAAATATCATTGATGTTTCCCTGTTGGAATTTTGCATTAGGGAAGATCTAAATAAAACTGCTCCAAGGGTAATGGCTGTTCTTGATCCCGTAAAACTGGTGATCACAAACTATCCTGAAGACGGGGAGGAGTGGCTGGAAGCCGAAAATAATCCTGAAGATGAATCTGCAGGTTCAAGGAGAGTACCTTTTTCCCGCGAACTATATATTGAGCAGGAGGATTTTAAGGAAGAAGCCAACCGAAAGTTTTTTAGGCTTACCCTTGGAAAGGAAGTAAGACTAAAGAACGCTTATATTATTAAGGGCGAGAAAGTAGTAAAAAATGACGCAGGGGATATTGTGGAAATCCACTGTACCTATGATCCAAAAAGCCAGAGTGGTAGCGGTACCGAAGAATCTATGCGTAAGGTAAAGGGAACCCTGCACTGGGTTTCGGCCAAGCACGCAATAGAGGCGGAGGTAAGGCTTTACGACAGGTTGTTTAGTGTAGAGTCACCCGATGCCGACAAGGAGAAGGATTTTCTTGACTTTTTAAATCCTGAATCTCTCAAGGTAATCACTGCATATCTTGAACCAAGCCTTCAAAATGTAGAGCCTTTGGAAAAATTTCAATTTCAAAGATTAGGATATTTTAACGTTGATAAGGATAGTAAAAAAGATCATTTAGTCTTTAACCGCACGGTGACACTGCGGGATTCGTGGGGAGGCAAGAATTAATACCAGGCTGGGTGCAATCTCAATTAAGAATAATTTAGCATAGCATTTTAGATATTAACCGGTTATTAACAGCAACGCAGGACTCATTGAAGTATATTTGGATGTAATATTAATCTAAATAACCAACAATATCATGGCAAAATCAGGAAGTACATTTTTAGCATTGCTAACCGGGGCAGCAATTGGAGCCGGCCTTGGAATGTTATATGCCCCTGAAAGTGGAGAGAACACCAGGAAAAAACTGGGAGAAAATGCGAAAAGAACTCAGGACGACTTAAATAAACGATACCGGGAAACTTCATCAAATCTCAGTCAGAAGGCTAAGAAAGCTAAATCCGATTTTGAGCAGAGACTGGAAGAAACTTTGTCTTCAGCAAGTTTTAAAGCAGATGAGATTCTTAGCAGCCTTGAATTAAAACTTGAGGAGCTTAAAAAGCAGAATTCAAAATTTCAGAAGGATCGCAAAAGCGAATCAGGTGATAAGGCAAACGTTGATGAGAGCGTAGCATCCAAAGGAAATAAGAATACAGGTAGTGCTGCAGTATAAGCGTTTATGGCGTTCGAAAGAATATCTGACAACCTACAGCAGTTAAACGAGAACATTAAAGACTTTGCACAAAGCAGTGCAGAGTACTATAAACTTGATCTCTTTAGCAAAAGCATGAAAGGAACTACTGCTGCCATAAAAGGAGCGGCAATAGCTTTTTTCATGCTTTTCGCTTTGTTGTTTCTTTCCATAGCTATTGCAATAGCTCTTAGTAACTGGATCGATTCCCCAAGTTCAGGATTTTTCATAGTAGCTGGTCTTTACCTTTTATTAGGTCTTTTCTTTGTCTTCTTTGGTAGTAAAATACTTATGAAGGCAATCTTACCGGGAGCTTCAAAAAAGTTCTTTCAGGAGCCCGAAAAGAAGCCGAAAGTTGAACATCCCGAATTTACAGAACAGGTGGATTATGAGACAGACGAGATCATTATAAAGAATAACGATAATGAGAGAGTATAAGAATTTCAAAGAAATAGACCGGGATCTTAAACTTCTCAAACTTCAAAAGGAGATAGATAAGGAAAGAGTACTCTTAAGTTACAATCAAACAAAAGAAAGTCTTTCTCCCAAACGCATTATTAAAAGTGCTGCGGGGAGTATATTTAAAAATGCCCTGGTACTTAAAGGTGCGACCTCTGTACTTGGATTTATAGGAGAAAAGTTCGGTAAATAACTACTTAAGATAAGTATTACTGCGGGCTTTCATAATCTCCCTCTTCCTGTTCTCCGGGAAGTTGTGGTGGCAGTTGATCTCTTTTCTTGCGTTCCTCTTTTTCTTTTCGTTTTTTCTCTCTTGCCGCATTTTCCTTTTTCATAGCTTCTCCAATTTGATTGGAGGCAGTGAAGGATGCGATCATGTTATTAAGCATATCACTTCCTGTTTGAGGTGAATTAGGTAACAGGATCAGGTTACTTTGGGTTTCCTCACCTAGAGACTGGAGGGTATCATAATGCTGGGTAACTACAATTAGGGCAGAAGCTTCCTGGGAATTAATTCCCACATTGTTTAAAACATCAACACTTTCTTCAAGTCCACGGGCGATCTCACGGCGCTGATCGGCAATACCCTGACCTTGTAGACGTTTGCTTTCGGCTTCGGCACGGGCCTTAGCTACAATTTTGATCCTTTCGGCTTCAGCTTCATATTCTGCTGCTACTTTTTCCCTTTCCGAAGCGTTTATACGGTTCATTGCCGCCTTTACCTGTACATCGGGATCAATATCGGTTACCAGGGTTTTTATGATATCATAGCCATATTCTTCCATGGCTTCGTTTAACTCACGCTTTACTGCAATTGCAATATCATCTTTACGTTCAAATACATCATCCAGCTTCATTTTTGGAACTTCGGCACGTACCACATCAAATACATATGATGTTATCTGGTCGTGAGAATTCTCCAGTTTATAGAAGGCATCGTAGATCCTTGTGCTAATGACCTGGAACTGTACAGAGATCTTCAGCTTCACAAAAACATCATCTTTGGTCTTGGTTTCTACCAGTACATCAAGTTGTTGTACTTTCAGGTTGATCCTGCCGGAGATCTGGTCAAAGACCGGAACTTTAAAATGCAAACCGCTGTTACTTATTCGCTGGAATTTTCCGAAGCGCTCAAGTACCGCTGCCGTTTGTTGTTTTACCGTAAATATTCCTGAAAAAAGGACAATGAACGCAAAGACTACGAAGATTGCTGTTAAGATTGTGGAGATCATGGTTGTAAGTTAATTTTAAGGAAAGATATAAAATAATCAACTACATTAGCCCATCATTTTTAAAACCCAGTTATGGATCCTAAAAAAGTCCTTCTTTTTGCAGGAATTTTGATGTTTTCTTTTAGTTCCCAGGCACAACGTAGGTTATGGGATGGAGAGTATAATAGATTGGGGTTACAGGGAGGTGTAAATCACTTCGATATTATAACAAATGATCTCCAAGTGACTCCCAAGGTGAGCTGGACCGCTGGTTTTACCACGCGTGCTTCTTTCTACAATGATTTTCAATTGGTTTACGGTATCAACTTCTACGACTTAAAAGTAGATATTGACGGTCGTAAAAAACTGGAAGAAACATCTGCAAATTCCCTTATTGAGTATAGTATGATTGGCGTACAGGGAAATTTCTTTGCCAGTTATAAATTAATTGATCATTACCTGAGTGTAGAAGCCGGACCTGTGGTGCAGGTTAACGGGAAAATGGAGGCAAGGCAGGACAAGGAACTTTACTATGTTGGAAGTTATGACATCAACGCCATCGATCTTGAAAAAGTTTCTGCTTTTAATCTAAATCTTGCTGTAGGTATTAGTGGGGGAGGGGAAACACTCAAAATTTGGGCACAGTACCAGTATGGTATCAACAATTTTTTCAAGGGGCTCCATGATGAAGGCCTGCAGGAAAAGGATGCTTCTGTTCCATCCCTTAAAGGTAATATAAGTATGATCGCCGGTGGTGTCACTTTTTATTTGTAGAATAACAAACAATAAAAAAAGCCATTTTTGATACTTTTCAAAAATGGCTTTTTTTATTGAATTTTTTTCAGGCTATAGTTTTTCCTGAGCTCTTTTTAGCCTGTTAATAGTTTCATCCTTTCCAATTGCAGCAGCAATCTCGAAAACATCTGGACCCTGCATGGCACCTACCAGCGAAAGTCTGAAGGGTTGCATGACCTTTCCAAAACCAATTCCTTCGGAAGTTATCCATGATTTTACTTTTTCCTGAAGGTTTTGCGCAGTGAAATCTTCGGTCTCTTTCAGAAGTTGGATCACAGCATCCATTAGTTCTGAAGTATCCTCTTTCCAGGCCTTTTTTGCAGCTTTCTCATCGTAGTTTTCGGGTGCAGTGAAGAAGTAGCTCCCCATGTCCCAAAAGTCGCTTAAAAACGTCGCTCTTTCTTTTAAAAGAGCAACTACTTTAACGGCATATTCCTGGGAAGAAGAAATTCCTTTTTCCTCCAGGAGACGAACAAGATCTTTTGCCAGTTCTTCATCTTTGGCTTCCTGCATATAATGATGCTGGAACCATTTCGTTTTATCGGGATCAAACTTGGATCCACCTTTAGAAACATGCTCCAGGGTAAAAGCATGGGTAAGTTCTTCCAGGGTGTAGATTTCTTTTTCTGTGCCACCGCCGGCATTCCAGCCAAGGAGGGCAAGCATATTAACCACTGCTTCGGGGAAGTATCCTTCCTCGCGGTATCCCGATGAAGCATCTCCTGACTTAGGATCTTTCCATTCTAGAGGAAAAACAGGAAAGCCCATTTTGTCTCCGTCCCGTTTGCTCAATTTTCCTTTTCCCTGTGGTTTAAGGATAAGAGGCAGATGGGCGAATTTTGGAGCTGTCCAGTCAAAGGCTCTGTATAAAAGAACGTGCAGGGCGAGAGAGGGCAACCATTCTTCCCCTCGTATGACATGAGTGATCTTCATTAAATGATCATCCACAATATTTGCCAGGTGATAAGTTGGCATACCGTCGCTTTTAAAAAGCACTTTATCATCCAGGATCTTGGTTTCAATGGTCATTTCCCCCCTAATTTCATCTTTTAGAGACAAACTTTCATCTTCGGGGGTTTTAAAACGCACCACATAAGGTTCGCCAGCTTCTATTTTCTGCTTTACTTCAGCTTCCGGTAAGGAGAGAGAATTTTTTAGCTTTTGGCGGTTATGCCAGTTATAGATAAAGGTTTTTCCTTCGGCCTCGTGGTTTGCACGGTGTTGGTCAAGTTCTTGGGAGGTATCAAAGGCATAATAGGCATTTCCGGAGGCGAGCAACTTTTCGGCATATTCCCGGTAAAGACTTTTACGCTCGCTCTGGCGGTAAGGACCTGCATCTTTTTCTTTCCCCGGGCCTTCATCAAACGGAATATTACACCAGTTTAAGCATTCTATAATATACGCTTCGGCGCCTTTGACGTAGCGAGCCTGGTCTGTATCTTCAATACGCAGAATAAAATCTCCGCCGTGTTTTTTAGCAAACAGGTAATTAAAAAGAGCGGTTCTAACTCCTCCTATATGTAATGGCCCGGTGGGGCTTGGTGCAAAACGCACCCTTACTTTTTCTGTAGACATAAGCTGGTTATTTTGGGCAAAGATAAAGGATTCTTTAGGTTCTCGAAATGGTGCTGAAAATGTGATGGTTGAAATGGAATCTCAAATAAAATTGTAATTTTAGGAGATTAAAAAGGGGGAGGGAAAAATGGATAATTTTGAGATCTTACGAAAGAAGCTGGAGGCGTTTATAAGGAAGTTTTATCTCAACGAGCTTCTTAAAGGATTTATATTTTTTGTTGCCATTGGGCTGCTGTACTTTATACTTACCCTTTTTGTGGAGCATTTGCTTTGGTTGAATTCTACCGGCCGCAGCATTCTTTTTTGGGGTTTTGTAACCGTGGAGGTCTTTCTCTTCGGAAGGTTCATTGTCTATCCATTGCTTAAGTTGTTTCGCATCTCGCGTGGAATTGACTACACCGAAGCTTCCCGTATTATAGGTCGTCATTTTCCTGAAGTCAATGACAAACTCCTTAATGTACTCCAACTTAAGAAGAATGATCGAAAGACAGATTTGCTGCTCGCATCAATTGATCAAAAGGCTGAAGAATTACGACCTGTACCATTTTCTATGGCAGTAGATCTTCGGAAGAATCTTCCATATCTTAAATATGCTGCAATTCCTGTAATCATTATACTACTTATTGCCCTTACTGGAAGAACCGAAGTTTTTTCCGGAAGTTATGAGCGGGTAGTTAATTACAAAACCGCTTATGAACCGCCCGCGCCTTTTTCCTTTCAGCTTCGTAACGAGAATTTACAGATAAGAGAAAATGAGCCGCTCACAATTCAGGTTAACACTAGTGGAAGGATTGTGCCGGAGGATGCGTCGGTACATTATAACGACCAGAGTTATTTTATGAAACGGGTTTCCCCCGGAACCTTTGAATATACTTTTGAACCTACCCAAAAATCTTTTGATTTCAGTCTGTCTGCGAATAAAGTACGATCGCCTAATTATGAGGTGGAAGTTGTAGAGGTGCCAAAAATGCGGAATTTGAAAATGATTCTTGACTATCCTGTCCACACCGGGTTAGGGGAGGAGATAATCGAAGGTACCGGGAGTGCTACCGTGCCGGAGGGAACTCGAATTACTTGGGAACTGGAAACTTCTTCCACCAAATCGGTCGAAATGCAGCTGCCCGATACCCTTCAGAAATTTGAAAAACAAGGGGATCTTTTTAGGTTTCAGAAAAGGATTAATTCAAGCGTTGATTACGGGATAAGCACTTCAAATGACAAGGTAAAGAACTTTGAAAACCTTAATTATCAGATAAGGTCCGTTAAAGATGAACACCCCGAACTTGTCCTGGAACATCAAATCGATTCCCTTGATGCCGATGCGCAGTATTTCTTCGGAAAAGTATCTGATGACTACGGGATTTCGGCCGTTAACCTGGTGGTTCAGACGATGGAATCTCCTGAAAATGAAAAAGTAGTGCGTCTTCCCTTCGGAAAAGGCAATATTGGGGAGTTCGTTAGTAGTTTTCCTGACAACCTTAGTCTTGAAAAGGGCAAAAACTACCAGTTTTATTTCGAAGTCATTGATAATGACATGATTAACGGGTATAAAAGGGTGAAAAGCAAACTTTTCACATACCGGGAAAAGACAGTTTCAGAAGAAAAGCAACAAAGACTTCAGGAACAACAACAGGTTATAGAAGGAATGGATGGCTCCCTCGAAAAGATGAAACTTTCAGAAAAAGAATTGGAGGAATTGTCAAGACTCCAGAAGGAAAAAAAGGAACTGAGTTATAATGATCGGAAGAGGCTTGAAAATTTTCTTGAACGCCAAAAGCAGCAGAACAGGCTGATGGAAAATTTCACAGAAAAGCTCAAACGGAATCTTGAAGAGGAATCTTCCCCTCAAAATACAGACCTTAAAAAAGATCTTGAAGAACGACTTTCAAATCGTGAAAAGGAGCTCGAAGAAAATGAAAAGCTTCTTGAGGAACTCGAAAAATATTCTGAAAAGATCCAGGAAGAAGGACTACAGGAAAAATTGGAACAGCTTTCCAAAAACTCCCGAAACCAGGAAAGGAGTCTCGAACAACTTCTTGAACTAACCAAAAAATATTACGTGCAGGAGAAGACTGCCAGAGTAGCTGAAAATCTTGAGGAACTGGGAGAGAAGCAGCAAGATCTTGCAGAAAAGGAAAAAGAGAATACTAAGGCTGCCCAGGATTCTCTTTCCAAAGAAACTGAAGAAGCCTTTGAAGAACTTGAGGAGCTACAAAAGGAAAATCAGGGGCTTAAGAAGCCTCTGGAAATTCCGGATAGCAGGGAGGAACAGGAGGATGTAAAAGAACAGCAGGAAAAGGCCGGGGAGGAGCTTAGGAGGGAAAACAAAGAGGGGGCTAAAAAAGAACAGAAAAAAGCAGGTGAGAAACTACGGGAAATGGGTCAAAAGATGAAGCAACAAATGCAACAGGGAGGTATGCAACAAATGCAGGAAGATGTAACTATGCTAAGGCAAATCCTCGATAACCTGGTTACGTTCTCTTTTGGCCAGGAAGATTTAATGGAGGACTTTAAAAAGGCCGGGAGCGATAATGCTTCCTTGCCTGGAAAACTTAGACGGCAGGATCTTTTAAGGGAGCATTTTCGACACATTGATGACAGTCTTTACGCCCTTGCTTTGCGTAATGAAATGATTAGCGAACCTATTACCAAAAAGCTGATCGATGTTGATTACAGCCTTGATCAAACCCTGGAACGACTTTCCCAAACCGATATCAGGTTGGGAGTAAGTAGTCAGCAATATGTGGTTACAGGAGCTAACGATCTGGCCTATTTATTGAGTGATATTCTGGGCAACATGGAAGATATGCTTAATCCTTCGTCTTCCCAAGGGGAGGGGCAGGACCAGCAACTTCAGGATATCATTCAGAAACAGGGGGAATTGAATGAGGAGATGGAGGAACAAATGAAAAAAGGCCAACAAAAACAGCAGGGGGGAGAATCGGGGGAAGAAGAAAACGGTGAATTGTTCAGGATCTTCCAGGAGCAACAAATGTTAAGGCGGGCACTGGAGGAAAAGCTGAAGGAAGAAGGACAGAAAGGCGCGGGGAAAGATGTCGAAAAGGAAATGGAACAAATCGAGAAACAACTTTTGGAAAAAGGATTTGATCCCGGCGTACTTCAAAGAATGCAAAAATTGGAACACAGATTGCTGGAGTTGGAAGAGGCAAAATTAAAGCAGGGAAATAAACCTGAACGAGAATCAAGTACAGGCAAGGATGAGTTCTCTAATGAGACTGGTACGGCAAGAGAACGGGCTAAAGAATATTTCAACACTAATGAAATTTTAAATAGACAAAGCTTACCTTTGCGCCCCATTTATAAGCTTAAAGTTAAAGAGTATTTTGAACGAAGAGATAATTAATTTTTATTCTGAAAATGACTTTGAACTGGAGAAGGTTTCTTCTTTCAAAAGTTGGGTGAAAAATGTAATTTCATCGGAAGGTAAAAAGACCGGGGAAATTAGTTTCATCTTTTGCGATGATGAATACCTGCTGGAGATAAATCAAAAGTATCTCGATCATGACACCTATACAGATATTATAAGTTTTGATGCTTCTGTTGGAAACATCTTAAATGGAGATATATTCATAAGCACTGAAAGAGTCTCAGAAAATGCCGACTCTTATGAGGTAGAATTTCCGGAAGAGCTTAAGCGGGTGATCATCCACGGCGTCCTTCATTTGTGTGGATATAAAGATAAAACTCCCGAAGAAGAAAAAATAATGAGGGAGAAGGAAGAGGAAAAAATGAAAATGTTCCACGTGGAACAATAGAAAGAATTTTATGTTTCAAAACGAATATGATGTTATAGTTGTAGGAGCCGGGCACGCCGGAAGTGAGGCCGCAGCGGCAGCAGCCAATATGGGTTGCAGTACACTTTTGGTGACCATGAACCTGCAGAACATTGCTCAAATGAGCTGTAATCCTGCCATGGGTGGTATTGCAAAAGGGCAAATTGTACGGGAGATAGATGCTCTTGGAGGATACAGTGGGCTCGTGAGTGATACTAGTGCCATTCAATTTAAGATGCTCAACAAATCTAAAGGACCTGCAATGTGGAGCCCAAGAGTGCAGAGTGATCGAATGATGTTTGCAGAGCATTGGCGTCTACGTCTGGAAGCCACACCAAATCTTGATTTCTATCAGGAAATGGTTTCGGGTCTAATCATAGAAGGAGAGAAGGTAGTTGGAGTAAAAACTTCCCTGGGAATTGAGATCAAAGCCAAGAGCGTGATCCTTACCAACGGAACATTTTTAAATGGTTTGATCCATATTGGGGATAAACAATTTGGAGGCGGCAGGGCAGGAGAAAGAGCTGCAACCGGAATTACCGAGGAACTTGTGCAATTAGGTTTTGAAGCCGGAAGGATGAAAACCGGCACGCCTCCCAGGGTAGATGGAAGGTCGTTGGATTATTCCAAAATGATTGAACAACCCGGAGATGATGTGCCTTCCAAATTTTCATATCTGGACGAAACAAGACCTCTCACTAAACAGAGATCTTGTTATATGTCTTATACTTCACCCGAGGTACATGAATTATTGAAAGAAGGTTTTGACAGGTCCCCAATGTTTAACGGCAGAATTAAAAGTGTTGGGCCGCGTTACTGTCCTTCTATTGAAGATAAGATCAATCGTTTTGCAGATAAGGACAGGCACCAGCTTTTTATCGAACCCGAAGGGTGGAATACTGTGGAGATGTATATCAATGGATTTTCAACTTCGTTGCCCGAGGAAGTACAGTTTAAAGCCTTGAGTTCGGTAGCGGGATTTGAAAAAGTGAAATTCTTTAGACCCGGTTACGCGATTGAATATGATTATTTCCCACCAACACAATTAAAACATACGCTTGAAACCAAACTGGTAGAAGGACTTTATTTCGCCGGACAGATCAATGGAACCACAGGTTATGAAGAAGCAGGTTCGCAAGGCTTAATGGCAGGTATAAATGCGGCCTTAAAAGTGCAGGAGAAGGAAGAGTTTGTGCTGCAAAGAAGTGAGGCTTATATTGGAGTTCTAATTGATGATCTAATTACAAAGGGAACAGAAGAGCCTTACCGAATGTTTACTTCGAGGGCCGAATATAGAACTCTTTTGAGGCAGGATAATGCAGATTTCAGACTTACCGAAAAGTCTTTTAAAATTGGATTAGCTTCAGGAAAAAGAATGCAAAAGATGGAAGAGAAGAAATTCAAATCTTTCGCTTTTGTGGAATTTCTGAAAGATAGAAGTGTTGCCCCCGATGAGGCTAATGTTGTTTTGGAAGCAAATGATTCTGCTCCAATGAAACAAAGCAATAAAATATTTAAGGTGTTTTCCAGGCCTAATATTGACATGCAGGACATCAGGACTTTTAGTGGGGTGGAAGAATATATCCAGGAGAATCAACTGGGAGAGGAAGTACTTGAGCAAACCGAAATTCAGGTTAAATATTCGGGATATATTGAAAAGGAAAAGAACAACGCCGATAAGCTTCACAGGCTGGAAGGAATTAAAATTCCGGGGGATTTTGATTATTCCAGGATCAAATCCATGTCTTACGAAGCGCGTGAAAAACTCAAAAAAGTTCAGCCAACATCTATTTCGCAGGCCTCCCGAATTAGCGGGGTAAGTCCAAACGATATTTCTGTTTTATTGGTGTACATGGGAAGATAAAATGTAATCGTTCCACGTGGAACAACGGTAAAAAAATTATATGTTTCCATTAGAATTTTCTGAAAAACCTGTTCTTAAATGTAAAGATCATACAGTAAGTGGAGAGTATTTCGAATTGAGAAAAGCAAAGGATCTTGATCTCTTAGCAACTTTTCCGAGACCTGATCTTGAGCAGTTACCGTCTTACTATAAGAGCGAAAATTACATTTCCCATACCGACTCAAAAAGGGGTTTTTTTGATAAGGTTTATCAGCAGGTAAAAAACCTGATGCTTAAAAATAAGCTTAACTGGATTGAAAAGGAAAAAACACCGGGAGTAAAAATTTTGGATATCGGAGCGGGAACGGGAGATTTTTTGCGTGCGGCAAAAAACCGGAACTGGGAAGTTTTTGGGGTCGAACCAAATCCCGATGCCCGAAAACTTGCTTCAGAAAAAGGGGTGGAGTTGGAAAAAACAACATCTTCTTTTTTCGACCATAGTTTTGATGTGATCACCATGTGGCATGTTTTAGAACACGTGCCCGATCTTGAAGAGCAAATAAAAGAACTTGACCGGCTTTTAAAACCAAATGGTCTTCTTGTTATTGCGGTGCCGAATTTTAAAAGTGATGACGCAAAGAAGTATGAAGAAAATTGGGCAGCTTATGATGTGCCCAGGCATCTTTATCATTTCTCTCCTTCAGCTATTAAAGATATTTTTAATTCCACAGGTTTTTTACTTACCTCTCAAAAAGGGCTTTTTTTTGATTCCTTTTATGTGAGCCTTCTTTCTGAAAAATATTCTTCCGCTTCAGGAAATCTTCTTCGGGCAGGGTATAATGGCATAATTTCTAATTTCAAGGCAAGATCCTCCGGAAACTACTCTTCTCTCGCTTACTTTCTAAAGAAAAGCAGGTAAAACGAATTTTAAGCGTTTTAAGAGGTTTTTAGCTTCTTGATGATATCTAGGATATCTATTTTCATTTATGATGCTTATATGAGCCAAAAATTCAGTCGTCTTTCATAGAATATTTAAATAATGTTGTTTTTTTTCATATCAAAACCTTATAGCTGCATAATAAGGTCTTTTTTAGGAGGGAATGGAAATGCTTTCTTACTTTTGCTGCAAATCGAAAAAAATTAAAAATGAGAAAATTATTTATGGTCCTGTCTTTAGGGGCTATCCTTACTGCTTGTAACAATGATAAAACTGCCTATGTCGACACTACTGTTCTAATTCAGGAGTATTCTGAAATGAAAGAAGTCGAAGCAGATTTCAATGTAAGATCTGAAAATTTGAAAAGGGAACTCGATTCTGCTGCGCAGGGATTTCAGCAGGAAGTAATGGAATTTAGAGATAATGCCGCCACAATGTCTGAAGCTGAAAGACAGGCTGCCCAGGAAAATTTGATGCAGAAGCAACAAATGCTTCAGCAACAACAACAAATGAGAAGTGGTCAATTGAGACAGGAAGGTGACCAGGTGATAGATTCTATAATTACTAAAGTGAAAGATTTTGTGAAGGTCTACGGAGAGGAAAATGATTACACCTATATATTTGGATCTAATGAATCTGCAAACATTATGTATGCAAAGGAAGGACTGGATATAACTCAGGAGATACTTGCAGAGCTAAATGAAAGCAGGGGAGTTGCCAAAGAAGATGCTGTGGTAACAGAATAATTACTTACACTCTTAAAATTTAAAGGGTTCCACATGGAACCCTTTTTTTATGCGGTAACTAAAAAGACCCCAAAGATTATAACGATGAAATATCCCACAATCGTGAAGGCTCCCGCATAATCATTTGCCACCCGTTGTCCAAAAAGCAACATTAGCAGAGTAACCGCGGCTAGAACAAGTGACCAAAGAGCCAGGGCAGGATCATCATTTAAGTAAAGGGTGAAGATGGCTGCTAAAGCAATTAGCCCAGTAATTATTTCCAGTACAAGAATAGTTCCCAGGAGCAGGGATACCATTCCGCCCATAAAGGTGCCTTTAAAGTGCCCCGTGAGCCATTCGTAATTTCCTTTCCAGTTCATCATCTTATCAAGACCCGATTGGAGAAAGGTAATTATGGTAAAAACTAAAATGAGGTAAACAGGAATATTAGAAATAAAATTGTCCATGATGAACTAGTTTTTATGAATGAGTCTGGTTAGTTTAATTGAAAGGTCTGTGAGGATGATCTTGGCGTTTCCATTTCTTTCAATATGGTAAACCGCATCTTCCAGTTCTTTTGTGATGCCTGTAATATTATTACCAGTGATGAAAGGAGCAAATTTTTCCAATTTAAATCCTTTTGTCTGCGGTTGCATAAAGACAAGGTTCTTTGCTTTATAATTGTACATAAGAGCCTGCCGGAAAAAATCCATGCAATACAGCAGGAACTTCTTTTGCGGTTCCCTTCCTGTGCCCGCGATCATTTCACTCCATGCAATTAATTCGGCCAGAGCAGTCTTATCTCCTTTAGCTTTAAAAGCTGTTCTTACCCAGGAAATGAACCACTCCTCAAATTGTTCGTCACCAGAATTGTGTCTAAAGATGTGCAGGGCATTATTGAAATTGCCGTTGGCGCGGTGTGCAATAGTAAGCGCTTTGGGACGATCACAATTTTCTTTTTGTTCCAGGGCCTCGGCAATTACTGCCTCATTCAATGGGGGAAAGTGCAGGGTTTGGCACCTGGATCTTATAGTTTGAATGATGTTTTCCTCTTCTTCGGTAATTAAAAGGAAAAGGGTCTTTTGTGGGGGTTCTTCAATAAGCTTCAGCAATTTGTTGGCGCAGCTGTCGTTCATCTTTTCGGCCATCCAAATGATCATTACCTTATAGCCTCCTTCGTAAGATTTCAGGGAAAGGGCTTTGACAATATCCTGTGCCTCATCGACCCCTATTTTTCCCTGCTTATTTTCAATTCCCAGTTTTTGGTACCAGTCAAAAAGGCTTCCGTAGGGCTCCTGTTCCACAAACTGCCGCCATTCCTCGCTAAAATGAGAAGAAATGGCATTCTTCTTTACTTTGTCGTTGTTAGCAACAGGATATGCAAAATGCAGGTCTGGATGAGCGAGTTTGTTCATCTTCAGGTTACAGGCTTCCCTTCCTGTATTGTTCTCTGCACTTGTATTACCACAGAGTACATATTGCGCATAAGCAATTGCCATAGGAAGCGTTCCACTACCCGATGATCCTACAAATAATTGGGCATGAGGGATCCGGTTATTATCCACCGTGGTGGTGAGGTGATTCTTTATATGTGGAAGGCCTAATACTTCAGAAAATAGCATAAGCAAAGATAAAATTTCTTCACACTTTATTATCTTAGGGGAAAATTTAATTTAGGCTAAAAACAGCTATATGAAAACTATTAATGACTATAATTTTAAAGATAAAAAGGCCCTGATAAGGGTGGATTTTAATGTTCCGCTTAATGAACAACAAGAGGTTGGGGATACCAGCCGAATTGAAGGTGCTAAACCTACAGTGGATAAGATCCTTAAAGATGGGGGTAGCGCTATCCTTATGTCACACCTTGGTCGCCCAAAGGGAGTAGATAAAAAGAACTCGCTGCAGCACATTGTAGCTAAAGTTTCAGAAATTCTTGGGGTCGGGGTGAAATTTGTAGACGAATGTGTTGGGGAAAAGGCGCAACAAGCTGCCCGTGATCTAAAACCGGGAGAGGTACTTTTACTTGAGAACCTGCGTTTCCATGCAGAAGAAGAGAAAGGGGATGAAGAATTCGCTAAAAAACTGGCTTCATTGGGAGACATTTACGTGAATGATGCCTTTGGTACTGCGCACCGTGCCCATGCTTCCACGACCATTGTTGCACAATACTTTGATAAAAAATGTGTTGGCGCTTTACTTCATAAGGAAATAGACAGTTTGGAGAAAGTGCTTGGAAGTTCAGAAAAACCAGTAACTGCTGTTTTGGGTGGAGCCAAGGTTTCAACTAAGATCACCGTAATTGAAAATATTCTTGATAAGATCGATCACCTCATAATAGGTGGCGGAATGACTTACACTTTTACAAAAGCGAAAGGCGGGAAAATCGGCAATTCTTTAGTGGAAGACGACAAATTAGAACTGGCACTTGAAATTCTTAGAAAAGCTGAAGAAAAAGGAGTGAAGATCCATCTTCCGGTTGATGCCGTGATAGCCGATTCTTTTTCTGAAGAAGCCAGCACAAAAGTAATTCCTGTGAATGAGATCCCCGACGGATGGATGGGGCTAGATATTGGACCTGAGACCATCAAGAAATATGGTGACGTTCTTGAAAGTTCTAAAACTATCTTGTGGAACGGACCAATGGGAGTTTTTGAAATGCAACCTTTTGCAAAAGGAACTATTGCTGTGGGAGAACATATTGCTGCGGCCACTAAGAAAGGTGCTTTTTCTCTGGTAGGAGGAGGAGATTCTGTTGCTGCCGTAAAACAATTTGGACTTGAAGATAAAGTGAGCTATGTTTCCACAGGGGGAGGAGCAATGCTTGAAATGCTCGAAGGAAAAAGTTTACCGGGCATTGAAGCCTTAAAAAAATAAAGAGGTATGATAATTGAAGGAAAAAATGTACTGCTTTTTGAGAAATGATGTTATGATGAAACAAATTTTGCCTTTTTTGATGCTGCTCATGTCTGTAGCTGCATTTGCCCAGGACAAAAAAACTGAGGCAAAGAATGTAAAGGGACAGGAGACTGGAGAAACGGGCGATACCATAAAACTTCCAGAACAGGATTTTTTCCTTTTGCTTGATAGTGATGATGTAGATCTGGCCAATAATGTGCCGGTACATAAGATTCTCAAAGACTCCCTTGTTTTTGCCCTTTTGGACGATCCTGGTGCAGCAACGATAGATTCGCTGTGGCAGCAGGAACTTTTTGAATCCAGTCTTTATATGGATTTAAAGGACTCCCTGCTTAACCAGGAATATAATGAGGTAGTCTTTGATGATCTTCCCACAGATACTTTAAAACTAAGGCTTCAAAAACTAAATGCCAAAACTCCTTTTAATATAGAATACAATCCTCTTCTTGAGAATGTGATCAAATCCTATCTCAAGAGAAATAAGAAGGGGATGGAGCGCTTAATGGCCCTAAGCACCTACTATTTTCCTCTTTTTGAGCAAAAGCTTGACGTGTATAACATTCCGCTGGAGATAAAATATCTTGCCATAGTGGAATCGGCTCTTAATCCTCGTGCAAGGTCACGCGTTGGGGCTACCGGTTTATGGCAGTTTATGTTTGCAACGGGGAAAATGCATGGTTTGGATGTGAGTTCATATGTAGATGAGCGTATGGATCCTGTTATGGCTACCGAAGCCGCAGCTCAATACCTTTCTACCCTTTACAGGGTTTTTGAGGATTGGGATCTGGTTTTGGCTTCTTATAATTCCGGTCCGGGGAATGTTTCTAAAGCAATTAGGCGTAGCGGAGGTTCCACAAATTACTGGAACCTAAGGCCATATCTTCCACGTGAAACAGCAGGGTATGTGCCTGCTTTCCTGGCGACAATGTATATTTTTGAATACGCCGAAGAGCATGGTTTTCAACCCCCTCATCCTCGAACAACTTATTTCGAGACAGATACCATCCACCCAAAGAAGATGCTAACTTTTGAGCAAATTTCTCAAGTGACAGGAGTGGAAAAAGAAATGTTGCAGTTCCTTAATCCCAGCTATAAACTTGATGTTATTCCTTATGTAGAAGATGAGAGCTATAGCCTAAGGTTGCCGCGTAACAGGACCGGTCTTTTTGTAAATAATGAAGAAGCCATTTATGGATATACACAGGCTTTGGAAGAAAAGAAGGAGGAAACCTTACCTAAGCTGGTACAGCCCGAGTCAACTGTGAGATATCGCGTAAGACGTGGTGATTACCTGGGAAAAATAGCTGAAAGGTATGGAGTAGGGGTAAGCCAGATAAAGAGATGGAACAACATGAGGAGCAATAATCTCAGGGTAGGCCAAAGACTTATTATATATCCCCAGAAAAACTCTGCTACAGCCGAAAGTTCTTCCTCACCAAGGTTTTATACCGTTAAACATGGAGATTCTCTGTGGAGCATATCTAAAAAATTTCCGGGTGTAACTGTACAGGAGATCAAAAATTTAAATAAAATGAACAGTACCCGGCTCAAACCCGGGATGAAACTTAAACTTTCCGACGGGTAGTCTTCCCACTTCAAACTTTATCTATGAAAAAACTATTAGCTTTCTTTTCAGTTCTTTTAATTTTAACCGGGTGTGGTGATGGCAAGGATGATCCCGTTGTAGTATCCAATTCCTCAGGGAAGATCAATAGCGTAACGGTAGTGATGGAAAACGAGCTGTGGACCGGTGAAGTTGGGGAGGCTGTAAGACGTCATTTCGCTGCCCCGGTCGATGGGCTACCACAAGAGGAGCCGTTATTCTCTCTTAGCCAAATGCCGCCGGAAGCATTTTCCGGTTTTGCCAGGAAAAACAGGATCTTTCTTAGGGTACAAAAAGGAGAAGAGACTGGAGTTAAACTCGCCGACGATGCTTATGCCCGCCCTCAAAAAGGAGTTTTGATTACCGGGGAGACTAATGAGGAGATCATTTCTCTTATTGACGAAAATGCAGAAAAAATTATATCCACCTTCAAAAAAACGGAACTAACCGAGCAACAGCGTCGAATTAAGAAATCTCTTAAGAACGATGAAAAGCTGGAAGAACAACTTGGCGTATCTTTGAAATTCCCTACGGCTTACAGGTATGCGAAAGAAAGCGATGACTTCTTCTGGATACGCAAAGATATACCTACAGGGAGTATGGAAATACTTGTTTATGAAGTGCCAAGGAGCGTTATTGAAAAAGACACCAATATTGTTGGAAACATCATTGAAATGCGTGACTCTATTGGTAAGACCCATATTCCCGGAAGAATTGACGGGAGCTATATGGTAACTGAATCTGCTTATGCACCTTATCTTTTTGAATCTGAAATTGATGGTAATTTTGCCTGGGAGTCCAAAGGAATATGGGAAGTAAAAGGAGATTTTATGGGTGGTCCTTTTTTAAATTATGCGGTGCTCGATGAGGAGAACGATCGTTATGTAATACTGGAAGGATTTGCCTTTTCCCCCTCGGCAAGGAAAAGGGAGAATATGATGGAACTCGAGGCCATTCTCAAATCGGCAAAAATTAATTAGCTATAAAAAAACCCAACGAAAGTTGGGTTTTTGCTTAGTATAAAAAGATCTTTTACAATCTTTTTTTGTCTTCTTCGGTATTATTGGCAGGAGCATCATCTTTGGAAGCGTCTTTAAATTCTTTAATTCCGCTACCCAATCCTCTCATTAGCTCAGGGATTTTTCTTCCTCCGAACAACAACAACACAATGACCACGATTAATATAATTTGTGGTGCTCCAATCTGTAATGGTATAAAAACTGCACTCATAATGATCAATTTAATGTTGCAAAGTTAGTAATAAAACTTTAATCCGTTTGTTTATGAGAGGATAAAACCTCTCTAAAATATCTTTATTATATCTTTGCCTAAGGCCGTAAATATGACCAAGAACACCAAACATAAAAGAAATTTCAGGCAAAAGCTCCTGCATAAATACAGGCTGGTAATTCTTAATGAAGACACTTTTGAAGAAAAAGTGTCCTTTAAACTAACTCGTCTCAATGTTTTTGTGGTGGTAACACTCTCTGCAATTTTATTGATAGCCGGCACCACAGTACTCATAGCCTTTACAGGATTGAGAGAGTACATCCCCGGATATTCTTCTACCGAGCTGCAGCAAAGAGCTTTGCAGCTGGCTTATAAAACAGATTCCCTGCAAACTGTGGTGGAACTAAACAACCAGTATCTTGGTTCCATTAAACGGGTGCTGTCTGGTGATGTAAAACCGGCAGAATTTAACCGGGATTCCCTTATGGAATCTCATAGGTTAAGTGCAGATGAAATAGACCTGAAACCTTCCAAAGAAGATAGTTTACTTAGGGAAACCGTGGTACAGGAGGATAAATATAATTTTCTTGAAACCGCTACTTCCCGCGCCAATTACGCTCTTTTCCCCCCTCTAAAAGGTCCTTTTTCTGAAGGTTATAACATCAAAGACAAGCATTTTGGGGTTGATATTGTCGCTTCTCATAACGCCCCAATAAAATCTGTGTCCGATGGGACAGTGATATTCTCGGGATGGACGGCAGAAACCGGAAACGTTATTATCTTAGAACACAGTTACGGGCTTATCTCTATCTATAAACACAATTCATCTCTCACTAAAGAACAGGGGGACAGGGTGCAAAGAGGAGAAGTTATTGCAACGGCAGGGTCTACAGGAGAATACTCGACTGGGCCACACCTGCATTTTGAATTGTGGAGTGAAGGCCGGCCCGTAAACCCAACAGATTTTATAGATTTTGAATAGTAAGTATGTCAGTTAAATCATTTGCAGCTAAAATATTCGCATCCTACGTTAGACACCAGATTGATTCCTGGGCAAACGAGCCGGTTAAGACCCAAAAAAGGGTTTTTGAACAGCTCTTAAAAAAAGCAGCTAACACTGAGTTTGGAAGAGACCATGGATTTCAAAACATCTCCGGATACAGGGAATATGCAGCCCGGGTTCCGGTGAGGGACTATGAGGAACTTAAACCGTATGTTGAAAAAGTAGTAGCGGGTGAGAAAGATATCCTGTGGCCCGGGAAACCGCTTTATTTTGCCAAGACATCTGGAACCACCAGTGGTGCCAAATATATTCCGCTTACAAAGGAGTCTATGCCTACTCATATTGATGCTGCACGAAATGCCATTTTATGCTATATCAATGACACAGGAAAAGCAGATTTTGTAGATGGAAAAATGATCTTCCTGCAAGGTAGTCCCGAACTTGATGAGAAAAACGGGATTAAACTTGGTAGACTCTCGGGAATAGCTGCACATTACGTACCGGGCTACCTGCAACGCAACCGCATGCCATCGTGGGAGACCAATACCATTGAAGATTGGGAAACGAAGGTAGAAGCTGTAGTTGATGAGACCATTAAGGAAGATATGACCGTAATAAGCGGTATCCCTTCCTGGGTACAGATGTATTTTGAAAGACTGCAGGCAAGGGCCGGAAAGAAAGTTGGAGACATCTTTCCTAATTTTAATCTTTTCATTTACGGCGGAGTTAATTTTGAACCTTACCGTGCAAAATTTGAAAGCCTTATTGGCCGGAAAGTGGATAGTATCGAACTCTTTCCAGCTTCTGAAGGGTTTTTCGCCTTCCAGGACAGGCAGGATGAAAAGGGAATGCTTTTACAGCTAGACTCCGGAATTTTTTATGAGTTCATTAAAGCTGAGGAGTTTTATTCTGAAAACTCACGGCGATATACAATAGGAGAGGTAGAGCTTGATGTAAACTATGTAATGATCATTTCCACTACGGCAGGTCTATGGGCTTATAATCTTGGAGATACAGTACAGTTTACCTCGCTGGCTCCTTACAGGGTTATTGTTTCGGGAAGGATCAAGCATTTTATTTCGGCTTTTGGAGAGCATGTGATCGCCAAGGAAGTAGAGCAGGCGATGCAGGAAGCAACTTTGGGCACAGGGATACAAATCTCCGAATTCACAGTTGCGCCACAAATAACTCCGGAAGGCGATCAACTGCCTTACCACGAATGGTTCATCGAATTTGAGGAAGAACCCGAAGATTTAAATACTTTTGCTTCAGCTTTAGATAAATCCCTTCAGCAGCAAAACTCTTACTACCTGGACCTGATAGAAGGAAAGATCCTTCAGCCATTAAAAATAAGCAGGGTTCCTGCCAACGGTTTTCAGCAGTACATGAAGTCTATTGGAAAACTGGGTGGACAAAACAAATTACCAAGACTATCAAATGATCGTAAGATCGCCGATGCCTTGGAAAATATACAAAACAGAAAATAATTTATGGGTAATTTAAAATTACAGGGTCGCACAAGAGCACAGGAAAGTTCAAACGCCATTGAACGTATGTACATCACAATGCGACATCTTTTCAACCGTGGGTTCTATAAACCTATGGGGGTATCGGGGGAAACTCTTAGGGAAGCCTTATTAATCCTTCGTCCGGAGATCTATGGGTCTGTAGCCGAAGAAAAGGTAGAACTCAACGGGCTTCTCTACGTGATGGACAGGCTCCCTCTGGGACTGGAGGAGTGCCGTTTTATCAACCTTACCAGTGATGAAGGCTACGGTAATTCTCACTTTAAACCTATAGTTCCTCCCAAAAGGCGCAGGAACTGTTACAGGATCGATGAGGAGCAAATGAACATCGAGATCACCCGCGGGCGGTCAGAGATTTATGATATTCTTACTCACCTCACCTTCCTGTTCATCGAATCTCATAAAATAATGAGACGGGTTCTTATTGACGAGGAAGGAGAAGTATCCCGGGACTGGCAAAAGCTGGAGCTGGCGGTTTTGCAAAAGGAGCCACTTGACCAGGCACAACGGGAAGTAGCCCTTACCCATACGGCAAATATCTTAGGTCGCACTTTTAGAGAAGTGACTACGATCTATCCTCTTTTTAGTACCCCGTCAAGTCCCGAAAGGTTCCTCCACATCATCTATTACCTTGGAAAACTGGCTCTTGATGAAATGCTCAATAACAACAAACGTGTTGTGACCTTTAGCCCTGTACTAAGGGAGAGGCTTGGTCACCATATTCACGGGGAGATATGGGCAAATAAGGTGAAAGAAGTGCTACTACAAAAGAACCTTATGAACCGCCCTTTACACATTATAAGCGCAAACATGCACAGTGTGATGAATACTCTTTATGCTTCGGAAGCTTTAAAGCCAGAGCTAAAGAAGAAATCACTTTTTGGCATTTACGAAGATCTTAGCAATGGGGCCAATGGCCAGCTAAGAATGAAGGTTATGAAAAATGCTGTTTCTGAAGGGATGGTGTTTATTGAAGATACCAGTGGTGCTAACATTGATGTACAGGTTTTTGATACTGCAAAAATGTCCATGGTAAATCCAAAATTCAAACAGAGCAGCAAGAAGAAAGAAGAAGATAAGCCGGTGATCATGGTGATGGATTACGCTTTTGGAGAACAAGCCTACGAAACCATGGATGAAATGCTGAAACCTTACCAGTCTGAGCATGGAAATATCCATTTGAATGTGGCCTCAATTTCTATCATGGGAAAGGCGGGAATTCTCGCAGGCGGTAAAGGGGATATTATGATCCCTACAGCTCACCTGTTTGAAGGTACGGCAGATAACTATCCACTTCACAATGAACTTTCAAAAGAAGATCTTGACGGCCATGGAATACATGTTTGTGACGGCTCCATGATTACTGTGCTGGGAACTTCTCTTCAAAACAAAGATATTTTGAAGTTTTTTCACGAGTCCACCTGGAATGTTGTGGGACTGGAAATGGAAGGAGCACATTATCAAAAAGCCGTACAGGCTGCAGCCAGGTTAAGAAAAAATATTAGTGAAGATGTCAAGGTGAGATATGCTTATTATGCTTCAGATAATCCTCTGGAAACAGGAAGCACGCTTGCATCAGGTGGATTGGGAACTACAGGTGTAAAACCTACATATCTTATCACCGAAAAGATTCTGGAGCAAATCTTTGAAATTCCAAAGGAGTCGGAGAAAAATAAAAAATCAGGAAAAAAGGAAACCGTAGATGGAGAATAAAAAATATACGCTGGTTACCGGCGGCGCAGGCTTTATTGGATCAAATTATATCAATATTTTCATAGAAGATAAGGATACTCATATTGTAAACCTGGATTTGCTCACCTATGCCGGGGATCTTGCAAACCTTGAAGTTAATGGACATGAGAATTACACTTTTGTAAAAGGTGATATTCGAGATAAGGAGTTGGTGAAAGATCTCTTCGAAAAATACCATTTTTCGAGGGTAATAAATTTTGCAGCCGAATCTCACGTGGATAATTCTATTCTTAATCCTGCTGCTTTTGTGGAAACAAACATTAATGGTACTTTCAACCTGCTGCAAACTGCTTACACGCTGTGGATGAATGGACCTTTTGAGCTGAAGGAAGAGTTTAGCGACGCCAAATTTCTGCATGTTTCGACAGATGAGGTGTATGGTACTTTAGGCGCAGAAGGATTATTTACCGAAGAAACTCCATATGCGCCCAACAGTCCGTACTCGGCTTCAAAAGCGGCTTCAGATTTTCTCGTGCGCAGTTATTTCCACACTTATGGGCTTCCGGTTGTGACCACCAATTGTTCTAATAATTATGGTCCGCACCAGCATGATGAAAAACTTATTCCTACTATAATCCGTACTGCATTAAAAAAGGAACCAATCCCTATTTACGGCGACGGAAAAAATGTACGTGACTGGCTATACGTAACAGATCATTGTAAGGGAATAAAACTGGTTCTCGAAAAAGGTAAATTTGGCGAGACCTACAATATTGGAGGCCGAAATGAGCGGGAGAATATTTATATTGCTCAAAAGATCTCAGAAATTCTAGACAAATTAGTTCCACGTGAAGACGGTAAGAGCTATAAGGATCTTATTACTTTTGTGAAGGACCGTCCCGGTCACGACCAGAGATACGCTATTGATGCTACAAAACTGGAGTCACAGCTGGGTTGGAAAGCCGATGAGAATTTCGAGTCGGGTATAGAAAAGACGGTACAATGGTATCTTGAAAAATATAAGGCATGAAAGGCATCATCCTGGCAGGTGGATCGGGCACCAGGTTGCACCCATTAACCCTTGCGGTAAGCAAGCAGTTAATGCCGGTGTATGATAAGCCTATGATCTATTATCCTTTATCAACGTTAATGATGGCCGGGATAAGGGAGATCCTCATAATCTCTACCCCAAAAGATCTCCCTTTATTCAGGGAGTTACTCGGCGACGGGAGCCGGTATGGTTGTGAATTTCAATTCGCGGTACAGGATAAACCCCGCGGCCTGGCGGAAGCTTTTATCATTGGAGCAGATTTTATTGGGAATGACAAAGTAGCACTTATCTTGGGGGACAACATTTTTTATGGATCGGGACTGGACAAGCTCCTTCAAAATAATAGTGATCCCAACGGCGGAATGATCTTCGCATATCACGTTCATGACCCAAAACGCTATGGCGTGGTAGATTTTGACAAGACTGGGAAAGTGATCTCGATTGAAGAAAAACCTGTTACACCAAAGTCAAATTTTGCGGTTCCGGGAATATACTTTTACGACAATGAGGTCATTGATATTGCTCGTGATATAAAACCTTCGCACAGGCAGGAACTGGAGATCACAGATGTGAATAACGCTTACCTTCAAAAGGGAAAGTTACAGGTGAGTATCCTTGATAAAGGTACTGCCTGGCTGGATACCGGTACTTTTGATTCTCTTATGAAGGCTGCACAATTTGTGCAGGTGATAGAAGAACGGCAGGGTTTGAAAATAGGGGCAATAGAAGAAACAGCCTATAAAATGGATTATATAGATAAAACTCAGCTTCACAGGCTGGCCCTACCGCTGCTAAAAAGCGGGTATGGCGAATACCTTTTACAACTGGATTAGCATGTTAGAACTGGAAAAGACACCATTAAAAGATTGTTTTTTATTGAAGCCTTCGGTGTTTCGGGATCACCGTGGCACCTTTCTGGAAAGCTTCAGCCAAAGAAGATTTGAAGAGGTCACGGGCCTGCAAATGGATTTTGTGCAGGACAACCAATCATCTTCCAAAAAAGGGGTGTTGAGAGGGCTTCACTTTCAGAAAGGAAAATTTGCCCAATCAAAACTGGTAAGAACGGTGGTGGGAAGCGTTTTAGATGTTGTGGTAGACCTTCGTCCCGATTCTCCTACGTTCAGGAAATCATTTAAGGTTGTTTTAAGCGACGAAAACCATCATCAGCTCTTTGTGCCTGCCGGTTTTGCGCACGGCTTTCTTACGCTCTCAGAAATATCTGTTTTCGCATACAAATGTGACCAGTACTTCCATAAAGAAGCCGATGCCGGAGTTTATTTTAATGATCCGGTATTTAATATTGACTGGGAATACCCACAGGATGAATTCATCCTTTCTGAAAAAGATAAAAATCTTCCCACTTTTGAAGAGTTAGACTTATGAAAATATTGATCACCGGCGCAGGAGGACAGTTGGGAAAATGCTTTAAGCAGGCTTCTCTTAACTATCCCGGTCATGATTTTAATTTCACAACTTCAGATGACCTGGACCTTTCCCAGTTTGCTGTGGTGGGAGCCTTCATGCGGAGAGAAAAATTTGACATCTGCATCAACTGTGCTGCATATACTAACGTGGAAAAGGCAGAAAAGGAACAGGAAATGGCCTATCTCATCAATTCCGAAAGTGTGAGGAACCTGGCAAGGGATTGCGACGAAACCGGCTGTACGCTTATTCACATTTCTACAGATTACGTATTCAACGGAAAGAAAGATTCTCCTTATACCGAAGAAGATGCCACAGATCCATTGAATGTTTATGGAGCGTCAAAGTTGCTTGGGGAAGAATATATACAGGAAGCCACCAAAAAATATCTCATTTTTAGAACCTCATGGTTGTATTCTAATATTGGTAAAAATTTTTTTACAACCATAAAAGCCAAAGCTGAAGCGGGAGAAACTCTCAATATCACCACTTCCCAAAAAGGAACGCCCACTAATGCCCACGATCTGGCTGCTTTCGTTCTCGAAATTATTGCAGAGAATAAACTGGAATACGGTTTATACCATTACAGCAACCTGGGGGAAGCTACCTGGTATGATTTTGCCAAAGAGATCCTCACCTTAATGAATTCAGGTACAGAGCTTAATGAAAACAACGATTATCAAACCCTGGCGGTAAGACCGGCATATAGTGTGCTGAGTAAACAGAAAGTGCAGGATGTTTTTAAATTACCCATTCCACATTGGAAGGAGAGTTTAAAAGAGCTTTATCAAAAGTTATAATCCCTTTCAATAAACCATTTAAAATTCCTTACATCCTCCTCAACCATATCCTCGAAAACAGGATTGAGAAGACGGGCAGCACTTTCACCTGCGATTCCTCCGGGAGCGTGATAAGAAATAACCACATGCAACTCGGTTCCTTCACCGGCATCCCGAAACTCCACTTTTCCGGCATTTTCAATGGAGGAACCGGGCAAAGACTGCCAACCCAGTAATTCATTAGGCCGTTCCTTTACGATCTCGCTTTTCCAACGCAGCGTACCTACATGTCCCGGCAAATTCGCCTCCCAAACAGATATGCTGTCATTCAAACTTTCTACACTTTCCAAATGTTCCATAAATAGCGGAAGGTTCTCCAGATTTCGCCAGAAGGAATAAACTTCCTCCCGCGGTTTATCAACTATCATTTTAAGCTGAATATTAACGTTGCGACTGCGGTTATCGGGTTTGGTTTTACCAATGGCATTATAGAGAAGACAATTGCCCGATATCCCACGGTAAAGAAGATATCCTGCAAGAACTGCTTCAATGCTGCTTTTCTTTTCCTTTCCCAGTGCATCATAAAGAAAATATGCTCCTGCAAGTAAAGAGGCGCCTCTTTCGGCGGGACTTACATTGGTATAAAGGTGATGTAAAAGATTCCTCATAGGTATTTCATTTTCTGTTATTCAGCCTAAATTAATCATATTGCTACCAAAGCTTAGTTGCAGTTTGCTTAAATAGGGTTAAATTATTCTTAAATGCAGTAGAAACCCCTGGAACCATTATTTTAGGTAGTGCCTGTGAATGTTAATTTTGTTATTTTCGGAAGTAAAACCACCCAATGAAGAAACGTATACTCATCACCGGGGCGGCCGGTTTTCTAGGGTCCCACCTCTGTGATAAATTCATCAAGGAAGGATACCACGTGATTGGAATGGACAACCTTATCACGGGAGACAAAAGAAATATTGAACATCTTTTTAAGCTTGAGCATTTTGAATTCTACCATCATGATGTCACCACTTTTGTGCATGTGCCGGGAAAACTTGATTACATCCTGCATTTTGCCTCTCCTGCCAGTCCTATTGATTACCTAAAGATCCCTATTCAAACTTTAAAAGTAGGCTCATTGGGGACTCACAACCTTCTTGGTCTTGCAATGGAGAAGAAAGCGAGGATCCTTATAGCCTCAACTTCCGAGATTTATGGTGATCCACAGGTACATCCTCAAACCGAAGATTACTTTGGGAATGTCAACACCATTGGTCCCCGGGGAGTTTATGATGAAGCTAAGCGTTTTCAGGAATCAATTACTATGGCTTATCACCGTTTCCATGGTTTGGAAACCCGTATCGTTAGGATCTTCAATACCTACGGGCCGCGAATGAGATTGAACGATGGTCGTGTTATACCTGCCTTTATTGGTCAGGCTTTGAGGGGAGAGGATCTTACTGTCTTTGGTGACGGTTCTCAAACAAGATCTTTTTGCTATGTTGACGATGAAGTGGAAGGAATATATAGATTACTCTTAAGTGATTATTCATATCCTGTCAATATTGGGAATCCAAATGAGATCACTATTAAGGATTTTGCCGAAGAAATCATTAAATTGACAGGGACAGATCAAAAGATCATCTACAAACCTTTACCCGAAGATGATCCTATGCAGCGGCAGCCGGATATTACCCGTGCAAAGGAATTACTGGGCTGGGAACCTAAAGTCACCCGAAGTGAGGGTATGAAAAAGACCTATGATTACTTTAAAAATTTGGGGGAAGAAGAACTTTACCGCAGCGAGCATAAAGATTTTTCAAAGCACAACAGGAAATAATATTCTATCAAGACGGTATGCAGGTTTGAGCCTTTATAATTTTGGTCTTTCCAAAGGATTTTTTATAATACCTGAATGAAGCAAAAACCTTTGGTATCTGTCATTATGCCGGCATATAATGCTGCCGCTTTTATTGCTGAAAGTATAAGGTCTGTTCAGCAGCAATCTCATTTAGAATGGGAGCTGCTTGTGATTGATGATGCTTCCAATGATGGTACTTCTAAAGTGGTGGAAGCCTTAAAGGAAAAGGATGACCGCATCAAACTTCATATCCTGCCCACCAACCAGGGAGCAGGATTTGCAAGGAATATCGGAATTAAAGCTGCTACGGGGGATTTTATATCATTTCTGGATGCCGATGATCTCTGGAAATCTTTTAAGCTGGAAAAACAGCTAAAAGTAATGCAGGAGGAGAACATGCAGGTATGCTTCAGCAGTTATGAGCTTATGAACGAAGACGGGCAAAGCCTGAAAAAGCAGATAAAAGCCCTGAAAACACTTTCTTTTGATAAGCTTAAAAAAGCCAATTACATTGGTAATCTTACCGGGATTTATAGTGCACGGGCACTGGGAAAGATCTATTGTCCGCTTATAAGGAAGAGGCAGGACTGGGGGCTTTGGCTCTTAGCTGTTCAAAAAGCCGGTGGTGCAAAAGGAATACAGGAGCCGCTGGCGATCTACAGGGAACGCAAGGGATCTATTTCTCAAAACAAAATGGAAATGCTGCAGTATAACTACAGGGTTTATAGAAAGGTGCTAAAATATTCTGCTCCAAAAAGTCTTTTTTGGATGGTACTATTCCTGTGGGAGCAACTTTTTGTGAAACAGAAGCAGAAAGTCGCCCTATAAAAGGGATTCAAATTGTTTAAGCTTTCCTCTTTTGCTGCGGTTAAGCATGGTTTTATGTTCAAAACTTAGATTAAGACCTGTTTCAAGATAAACCTCCATAGCTTCTTCGATCTTTTTCTTTTGCTCCTGTCTTAGCTCTACTTCAGACACATAAATAACGGTAAATGATCCTGGTTCTGTTTGTTGAACAATGAACTCCTTTATCTGCCCGTCGTTTTCTATGATACTTTTAGTTACATAATAGAATGTAAGGCCGGGAACCACTTTTCCGCTGGGAAGCACGGCCACATCATTTGTTCTTCCTAAAAGTCTCTTCAAAACAGGCTTTTTGAAGCTACTGTTTGCAGCAAGAGATCCGGTGTCGCCGATATCGTACCTAATAAATGGATGAGCTTTGTTATAAAGAGATGTGATCACTATTCTTCCTTCTTCTCCTGCAGGAACCGCTTTTCCCTTTTTATCCAGTACTTCCACAAACATGGTTTCGCTGTTGAGGATCCATTCATCCCCTGGATTTTGAAATGCCAGGAGTCCAAGTTCGCTTGCACCATATTCATTGACAACAGGAACCCCAAAAGTCTCTTCCAAAAGCACTTTGTCTTCATCAAAGAACATCTCACTGGTTACGATACAAAGTCGCAGGTTGGGAGAAACATCTTTAAGAACACGGTTCTTTTTTTTCAGAAATTTAGCGAACAGTACAATGGAACTTGTGTAGCCGTTGATATAATCAAAACTTTTCTTTTCAAATTCATGAAGGAATTCTTCCATTTTTTCGTCGCTGAGATCAAAGATGGGAAACCTGTATCTAAAGCCAACGCGATCTTTAATACGTTCCTTATAGTATCCAAATCGATCTAGAGGAATTCCATAGAAGCGGGCCTGGATAGATTTATCAAGGTCAATTCCATACCACTGGTAGCGATCATTGAATTCGGCCCAGGATAAGGCATGGCAAAACCGGTCTTTGGCGAATATAAAAGGATGTCCGCTGGAGCCCGAAGTTTTACCTATATAACAGTTCTTGGAGTTGTAATCTTTGCTAAAGCGATCTTCCAGTGGCCGTTGCAGGTCCTTCTTCTGCATTACCGGCACCTCCTCCCAGCTGCTAAATTCACGACTTTTAAAGAAATCCCTGTAGAAGGAATTGTTTTCTAAATGGTATTGAACAATCTCCTGCCTTTTGTTTTCCACATAAGCCGCGTACTCCCCTTCAGGAATATTCTTGATCATTTCAAGAGCGTTTTTCGCCTTTTTAATGGGGAAACGATTAAGTTGTAATGAGAGGCTAAACCAGTTCAAGAGTTAAATTAAAATTGTTTTTTACGCCAATTAGTTGGTGCTTCAATTTACAAACAATTATTTTTGAGGCAAGAAAGAAAACACACACCTTATGAATATTCTTATCCTTGGCTCTGGCGGCCGCGAGCACACATTTGCACACATGATATCAAAAAGTTCTCACTGCGACAATCTTTTTGTGGCTCCCGGGAATGCCGGTACAGCAAAAATAGCAACAAATGTCTCCATAAGCGTTACCGATTTTGAAGCTGTAAAGGAGCTGGTGATAAAAGAAAAAATAGAGATGATGGTGGTTGGTCCCGAGGATCCACTCGTAAACGGGATCGTAGATTTCTTTAATCAGGATGAGCAGTTAAAGCAGGTAGCGGTGATTGGGCCGTCGAAACGCGGTGCCCTGCTGGAAGGAAGTAAAGAGAGAGCCAAGGAGTTTATGGCACTGTACAATATTCCTACTGCGGCATATGAAAGCTTTACTAAAGAAAGCCTGGCTGCCGGAAAGGAATTTCTTACCACTCTAAAACCGCCATACGTATTAAAAGCCGATGGTCTTGCTGCCGGAAAAGGTGTTTTGATCTTAAACTCCCTGGAAGAAGCACAGAAGGAGCTGGAAAACATGTTGAGCAACAATAAATTTGGTAGCGCCGGAAATACTGTCGTAATAGAAGAATTTCTCGACGGAATTGAATTGAGTGTTTTTGTACTTACCGATGGTGAAAATTACAAGATCCTCCCCACAGCAAAAGACTATAAAAGGATTGGAGAAGGAGATACAGGTTTGAATACAGGCGGAATGGGTGCAATTTCACCTGTACCGTTTGCCGATGAGGTTTTCATGGAAAAGGTGGAAGAAAGAATCGTTAAGCCAACCATTAATGGCCTTAAAACCGAAGATATCGACTATAAAGGCTTTGTTTTTATTGGACTTATCAAGGTGGGAGAGGAGCCATACGTAATCGAATACAATGTGAGGATGGGAGATCCTGAAACTGAAGTTGTGTTGCCGCGAATAGAATCTGATCTTGTTGAGGTGTTCCAAAAGGTTGCCGCAGGAAACCTAAGTGAGGTAGAACTAAAGGTGAAAAAAGAGGCGGCTGCTACTTTGATGCTGGTTTCGGGCGGTTATCCTGAAGCCTATGAAAAAGGAAAGGAAATTACAGGACTTAATGAGGTCGAGGATTCAATAGTGTTCCATGCTGGAACTGCTGAAAAAGATGGGAAAGTGGTGACCAGCGGAGGTCGCGTCCTTGCTATTACCTCCTTTGGAAAAGATTTCCCTGAGGCCATAAAAAAATCTTATCAAAATGCCGGAAAACTTCATTTTGATAAGATGTATTTTAGGAAGGATATAGGTTTTGATCTCTAATCCAGGAAGGAATGTGCGCTGGTTTCGCGCTTTTCCTCGTTGCGGTCATTGAATTTTTTTAACTGTAACATCCAGTAAATAAAAGCTGCCGCCGCAATGAGCATAAAGATCCAGTTTACAGCATTGGCCAACCACCAGCTGTCCAATTCCATATCGGCAAGGCTGTTAAATGGTGCAAACAGGTAATCTTCAAAAATGGTCTGTATCCCTTCAAAAAAATCCTTCATAGTAGTTATATTTAACTTCACAAAAATATAAAAAACCCTAATGCTAACAAGCTTTTTTAGCAATTCCCGGCCCATTAACTTTATTATAGTGGCCGTTTATATCCTCATTTTTTACCTTTTTGCAAATCTTAGCATCCTGTTTACGGCACCTTTATGGGTGATTATTCAGGAGCTGGGAATGCTCCTGGTGCTGGTCTTAAGCGTTTTTATGCTTAATTTCATTTCGGGAAGAAATGAGTTAACAGGGCGCAACGCCTATAAGAGCATTTTGTTCGCTGGTTTTCTTTGCATGTTCCCGGCTGCCCTGCAAAATAATGATGTTATCCTGGCCAATTTGTTCCTGTTGCTTTCCCTACGGCGCATACTATCCTTAAGGTCTCAACGGGAGACGATAAAAAAGATCTTCGACGCTACCTTTTGGGTCGGCGTGGCTTCACTCTTTTATTTTTGGAGTATCCTTTTTCTGTTTGTAGTTTTCTTTGGAGTGCTGGTGTATGTGGGACATAGATTTAAGAACTGGCTTGTACCATTCATAGCGCTGCTTGCCCTGCTTTCAATTGTTACCAGCGCCTCTCTCCTTATTACCAATAGCTTTTATACCCTCACAGACTGGATGCAGGAGGGGTACTTTGATTTTAGGAATTACCAGAACCCCGATCTTCTCATTCCAGCCGCATTTTTATTCGCTCTCACAGTATGGGCTTCTTTCTTCTATATGTTGATCATTCAAAAGGCCAGTGCCAATGCGAAGTCTTCGTTGTTCCTTATTCTACTTTGCGCGGGAGTAGCCTTAACGGTCGCAGTTTTAGGACCAACCAAAAATGGCAGCGAATTAATGTTTTTCTTTGCCCCGCTGGCCATTGTGGTGACCAATTACTTTCAAAATATGGATGATAAGTGGTTCAAGGAAATCCTCCTCATTACGATCGTCCTCCTTCCGGTACTGCTTCTGCTGCTGTTCTAAAGCTTCAGAAGTTAAAGAATCATCCCTAAAAAAAGCTAAAAATCCGGTACCTTTGCCAAAGTTGTAAATCGACGGGTTTTCTTCAGAAGAACCTGTTAAAATTCAGAAGTATGTTTTCAGATAAAGCCAATAAGATCTTTCAGGAAGTAATAGAAAAATATCACGAGATCAATACTGTGGGCCAGGAGTTTCACAATCCTTATAATGAAAAAGAACAGTTATTGGAGCACCTGTTGTTCCGTAAATGCTGGATAGATACCGTACAGTGGCATTATGAGGACATTATTCGTGATCCTAACATTGATCCCGGTGCAGCTCTTAAGCTAAAAAGACAGATTGATGCGTCCAACCAGGATCGTACAGATATGGTGGAGTATATTGACAGCTATTTCCTTGACAAATACAAGAATGTAGAGCCAAAAGAGGATGCTACCATCAATTCCGAAAGTCCAGCCTGGGCTATTGACAGGTTGTCTATTTTGGCCCTTAAGATTTATCACATGAATGAAGAGGCAAACCGTGTGGATGCCGGGCAGGAGCATATGATCAAGTGCCAGGCGAAGCTGGATGTGCTTTTGGAGCAGCGTGTTGATCTTTCCACCGCGATTAACCAGCTACTGGAGGATATCGCAAATGGTGATAAATATATGAAGGTGTACAGGCAAATGAAGATGTACAATGATGATGAGCTGAATCCTGTATTAAGAGGGGCTAAAAAATAACATTTTTGAATGGAGAGACCGCGCCACATTCTAATCATACGCCTCTCGGCCATGGGAGATGTGGCGATGATGGTCCCTGTTTTGAAAGCTTTTACTGAAAAGTATCCCGGGGTTAAACTCACTTTGCTCACCCGCAGATTTTTCGCGCCGCTTTTTAAAGATATCCCCAATGTCTGGGTTTTCGAAGCTGAAGTTAAAGGCAAACACAAAGGCATCTTCGGACTTAAAAGACTTTCTTTTGAACTTCTCGATCTTAAAATTGACGCCGTAGCCGATCTTCATAATGTGCTCCGCTCAAATATTCTGAAGATTTTCTTTAAGCTGAAGGGCTTGCCGGTGCGACAGATAAATAAAGGACGCAAGGAGAAAAAGGCGCTCACCCAGAAGAATAACAAGATCTTTAAGCAATTAAAGTCCACTCATCAGCGCTATGCCGGCGTATTTGAGAAGTTAGGTTATCCGATAAACTTGGATTCAGTTGAAGTACTTCCTAAGCAGGATCTTACTGCCAAGGTAAAGGAGCTCGTGGGGGAACATTCGGGGAAGTGGCTTGGAATAGCCCCTTTTGCTCAACATTCTGCCAAAGCATATCCCGAAGATCTCGTGAAGGAGGTTTTGCAGGAGCTTCAAAAAGAGCAAAATCTCAAGATATTTTTATTCGGTGGCGGTGCAGTGGAAACCGGAAAACTGGCAGCCTGGGAAAAGGAATTTCCTAACACTGTCTCTGTAGCGGGAAAATTATCCTTTGAGGAAGAACTTACCTTGATCTCCAACCTTGAGCTTATGCTTTCAATGGACAGTGGTAACGGGCATGTTGCAGCCAGTTTTGGAGTTCCGGTGATAACGCTTTGGGGCCTCACGCACCCCTACACCGGATTCGCACCTTTTCGCCAACCAGAATCAAATTTCCTGCTGCCCGATCTTCAGAGATATCCGGCTATTCCCACTTCTATTTATGGAAAAGACATTCCAAAGGGTTATGAGGATGTGATGAGGAGCATTCCACCGCAGAGGGTGGTTCAAAGAATAAAAGGAGTTCTGGAGCAGAATTGAGATGTTTAAATTCAAGCACCAAGCACCAAATTCCAATAATTTAAAATTTAAAGAGGCTTCAAAAATGTCCCTTTTGAAGGTTTTATCATCCTTTTCTGACGCTTAAGTCGTTTTTACTCCAAAGTTTTCTTCAATGGAACAGGAAGCTGAAATTTGCAGTTATTAATATTAAAAGAACTTTGGCTGGTCTTGATGTGTTGAATTCCTTGGGCAGAACAGCAAAAAAGGGCTTTAAAAATGTCATTTTTGAAGCCCTTTTTCTATATGTGAGAAGTCTCACGTCTAAAATCTAATATCTCAAATCTATTTACACATCGTCATAATCCACCTTGAGACTATCTGAAGTTGGATGTGCCTGGCATGTAAGAATAAGTCCTTCTTCGATCTCGCTGTCTACAAGAATGGAGTTTTTCTCCATTTCGGCGGTTCCTTCGGTGATGCGTGCGACACAGCTACTGCAAATTCCGCCCTGGCAGGAGTAGGGAACATCGATGTCATTGTCAAGAGCCATTTGTAAAACGGTCTTATTTTTTGGCATACTTAAAGTCACCACTTCATCATCAACTTTAATTGTCAGCTGGGTTTCTCCCTCAAGATTTGATGTTACTTCGCCTTCTACTTCGGTATTAAAAAGTTCGAAAAGAACCTGCTCTTTTTTGATGTTGTTCTTCAGGAGAACTTCAGAAACATTATTGATCATATCTTCTGGTCCACAGAGGTAGAATCGGGTAAAAGTAGTATCCTTGAACCTGTTTTTCAGCACATAATTAACTGTGCTTTCCTCGATCCTTCCGTAGTGGCAGTTTTCCTCATTGCATCGGCTGTAAACAAATTCAATAAATAACCTGTCGGGATGCTCTGCCTGTAGTTTAAGAAGTTCCTTGAAAAATATAGTTTCATCTGGAGTGCGGTTCCCATAGACAAGAACGAAGCGACTATGCTTTTCTTCCTTAAGAACGGTCTTGAGTATAGAAAGCACGGGAGTGATCCCGCTACCGGCAGCAAAGGCAGCATAAGTGTGTGGATGACCATCCTGCACCGGTTCAAAGATAAATTTTCCTTCGGGAGGATGTACCTCGAGTACATCGCCCGCTTTTAATTTATTGTTGGCCACAACCGAGAAAGTTCCGCCCTTGACCTCCTTGACAGTCACCTTAAAAGTTTCATCTGCCGGAGGGGTACAAAGGGAGTAGGCTCGGCGCACTTCCTTACCTTCTATTGTTGTTCTTAATGTAACGTATTGTCCTGCTTTAAAGGAGAATTCACTCTTTAAATTCTGAGGTATTTCAAATTCGAGACTTACTGCCTCTTCTGTTTCCCTAATAACATTTTTAATCTTTAGCGGAAAGAATTTGCTCATTTTTTGGGTATTTACCCGCAAAAATACAAAGTAACAATGGCAATTTTTATAACAATTATTTAAAATAATACCTATGACTCAAAGGTATATTTTTTATATTTGAAAATACTTTGTTGTAAATGTCTAATTCTAACCTGTTTAAAGGGAGTTTATCTACAATAGTTCTCAAGCTGTTGAAGGAGGAAGGGCGCATGTACGGCTATGAAATCACTCAGAAAGTTAAAGACGCCACAAAAGGAAAATTTAAAATTACAGAAGGTGCATTATACCCAACGCTCCACAAGCTGGAAGCCGACGGGATCCTGGAAGTAGAGGTGGAAAGGGTGGATAATCGTTTAAGAAAATACTACAGACTTACCGAAAAAGGAACTACAGAAACAGCTAAGAAAATCTCTGAACTTGAAGAATATATAAAGACGCTTCAGGAAGTCATTTTCTTAAAACCAAAAATGGGCTAAGATGAAAAATTTGACTCCTGAACAGATAAAATTTATCGATACCTATTTGAAAAAATCCGGAGTGGAATTTCTTGACGTTCGAGTAGAAATGGTTGATCATGTAGCCAGTGCACTTGAAGAAAAACTTGAGGAGTACAGTGCCTGTAACTTCTATGAAGCCTTTAAATCATACATGATCAAAAATAAGAAGAGTCTTCTAAAAAGTGCCAACAGCGTGAAATGGTCTGTAGATCGTAAGGTACTTTTAAGTATAAGAAAGGAACTTTTTAAAATTCCTGTGCTCCTTGTCGGTGGTGGAATTATGACCACTCTGGTTAATGTAGACATTGCTCACCTTGAAAAAAATCTTTGGTTCCAGATAAGTTGTGCAGCAGGAATCTTTACTGCTTATTTAATACCGGTAGTTCTGTACATCAAACAAAAAATATCCTTTCTTAACAGGTTATCTATGTATGCGTATTTGATCAATTACCTGTTCTTTCTATTATTAAGTAATGTAGAAATACCTGCTGATTGGTTAGAGGTTATCTATGGTCTTTTAGTGTGGGCAAATCTGGGAATTTTATTAACTGCTTTTAAAATGTCTGCTTATTACAAAAAACAGTTCGCTCGATTATGAAAAAAGTTTCTAATAGTGAGATAGAAAGATTATACAGGTTTACCCGGGAGCATTTTGTGGTGTACTACGATGTTCAAACAGAACTGGTAGACCATCTTGCCAATGGGATCGAATGTCAGTGGCAGGATGATCCCGGAATTTCCTTTGAGCAGGCTCTGCAAAAGGAGTTCAAAAAGTTTGGAGTTTATGGATTTAGCGATGTTGTGGAGAAACGGGAGCGGGCAATGGGAAAGAAATATCACAAGCTTATTTTGAAGGAGATCATAACCATTCTTAAACGGCCTAAAGTATCTGTTAGCATGCTATTAATCTTTTGGCTATCCAATTTTTTTCTCAACCTGGAAAACGGTCAAAATGCCTACCTAACTTTCCTTTTTATTGTTTTATTTATCCTCCTGATTTTTGTCGGCCGAAGATCTGTAAGGAGGAGAAAAGCCAAAGAAGGAAAAAAGGTTTTTCTTTTTGAAACTATGATCGAGAATGCCGGAGGATATTTTTCCCTGGTGTGGGTTCCATTTCAGTTACTAAATTTTATGGATGCTGCGGAAGCCGGTTATATAAACTGGTTGATGTCCTTCCTCATTGCTTTTTATGCGCTCACCAGCTATGTCTGCTTCTTTCGCCTTCCAAAAAATAAAGAGGAGATCCTGAAAAAAGTTTATCCCAAAATGAAATATTCCTAAGGGATTTGTAACAAAAACAATATTTTTCCACTAATACTGCTAAAGTCATTACCGCATGTTTAAACATTTCATTTCTCTACAGTGGAAAGCCTTTTTCCGGTCGGCCTCTTTTGGCAAGAGCCTTGGGTTGAAGATTTTTATGGCTTTTATTGCCATTTATTTTGCTTTGGTCTTCTTAATTCTTGGAATTGGTCTTTACCCCTTACTAAAAGAAGCATTCCCGGAAGAAGATCCGTTACAGATCGTCAATAGGTTTTTGCTGGTATATCTTGTTCTGGAATTGGTGATGCGATCTGCGTTACAATCCCTTCCGGTCATGACAGTCAAGCCACTATTGGCTCTACCTGTTTCTAAAGGAAAAGTGGTGAATTACGTGCTGTTGAGGTCGCTACTTTCATTTTTCAATTTTTTACCACTATTGCTCTTTGTGCCTTTTGCCGTATTCACCTGGCATGAAACCGGGCTTCCGGCCCTTTCCATGTTTGCATGGACCGTTGCGGTTATTGGGTTGATATTGAGTGTCAACTACATCAACTTTTTATTGAAAAAGAAGTTTGCAGATGATATAAAGACCATATTGCCTTATACGTTAATTGCGCTTATTTTTTATGGGCTGGAAAGATTTGAAATATTTAGTATTACAGAATTTTTTGGCGCCGGATTAAATTACGTACTCGAAATGCCATTTTTGGCACTTCTGCCTTTACTTCTTGCTTTCGCTCTCTTCAAGTGGAATCAAGCCATGTTAAAGAGCAGGTTCTATTTAGACGAATCTCTCAAAGGAAAAGTTACCGAAGCTAAATCCCAGGATTTTGAATGGCTGCGAAGATTTGGAGGGATAGCACCATTTCTTCAGCTCGATCTTAAATTAATATGGCGTAACAAGCGTCCCAAGACCCTTATTTTTATTTCCCTGTTAATTATGGGCTATGGCCTCATTTTTTATCCCAATGACTCCTATCAGAACATGCCTGCAATTTTCGTCTTTGTCGGGATCTTTATGACGGGCATCTTTATGATCAATTTTGGGCAATTCATTCCTGCCTGGGATTCTTCCTACTACTCGATGATGATGGCGCAGAATATTCCGTTGAAGCAGTACCTTAATTCCAAAGCAGCTTTGGTAACATTTAGCATAGTTATTATCACTATCCTTACTACGCCTTATGTATATTTTGGTTACGATATTCTGCTCATCAATATTGTGTGTGCCTTATACAACATAGGGATCAATGTGCCGGTACTTTTATTTTCAGGTTCATTTAACAGAAAACGAATAGAATTGGAAAAGAGTCCTGTCATGAATTACCAGGGCACGGGAGCAGCACAATGGCTGGTGGGGCTTCCCCTTTTGATTCTTCCAATTTTGATCTTCTGGCTGCTCAACAAGTTTTTTTCCTTTGAAGTTGCGGTGACCACCCTTGCTGCTTTAGGTTTCCTGGGAATAATTTTTAGAAACCTGATTTTTGACGCAATAGTCCAGTCCTATAAAAAGAATAAATACGCCATGATCAATGGCTTTAAACAAACAGGAGAATAAGATGATAACAGTTACTAACCTTTCGAAAGTTTATAATGGTACTTCGGTACTAAATATTGAACATCTTGAAATCCCCCGCGGGCAGAGTTTTGGTCTTGTGGGAAATAACGGTGCAGGAAAAACGACATTTTTCAGTCTTCTGCTGGACCTCATTCAGCCTACTACCGGCAATGTTTTCAATAATGAAATTACGGTAAGCCAAAGCGAAAATTGGAAACCTTTTACTTCTTCCTTTATTGATGAAAGTTTCCTGATTGGATACCTAACCCCCGAAGAATATTTCAATTTTGTAGGGGAACTTCGGAACCGAAACAAGGCCGATGTTTCTACTTTCCTTCAGAATTTTGATGAGTTTTTTAACGGCGAGATCCTTGGGAGAAAAAAGTATTTGCGGGACCTTTCAAAAGGAAACCAGAAGAAGGTAGGGATTGTAGCTGCTTTAATAGGTGATCCTGAAGTGGTGATCCTTGATGAGCCGTTTGCTAACCTTGATCCCAGCACACAAATAAGGCTTAAAGCTTTAATTAAGGAGCTTACGTCAAATTCAGACATGACTGTTTTGATCTCCAGTCATGATCTTATACATGTGACTGAAGTTTGCGAAAGAATTGTGGTGCTTGATAAAGGACATGTTGTGAATGATATTAAAACTTCTGAAGCTACACTTAAAGAACTGGAGCAGTATTTTGCCGGAGCAGCGGTAAAAGTTAAGGAGGAGCAGGAAAAGGATTCTATAGAAACTCAGGCCTAATCCAGTAATTTTGAACAATACCGAATTTAAGATCTATGGTTGGGCGCGTATACTTTTATTTATTTTGCCTTACCTGTTTATAAGAGGAATGTTGGAGCTCACCGGCTATGTCATTGCCGGAATTTCTTTTGAAGATCAAAATTTTGTAAGATCACCGGGGCAACAACTAACCGTTTTATTCTTTGGTTTATTAGGCACTTTCCTCGTGCTCTGGATCTTTATGAAATATGTTGACCGGGAAAAATTTATCGACCTGGGTTTTCAATTAAAAAACAGGTCTGTGGATTTCATAGTGGGAACTGCTGTGGGGTTGATCACTATGGTCTTTGGATATATTTTGTTGATAGGAATAGATGAGATCAATTACTCCGAATTCAATTTTAATCCTGAGGATTTACTTATTTCTGTTTTGTTGTTTCTCATTGTTGCATTGGTGGAAGAGGCTTTGTTCAGGGGATACGTCCTAAAGAATTTAATGCTTTCCTGTAATAAATATTTCGCATTGATTATTTCATCTGCTCTATTCTCATTGATGCACGGATTTAATCCAAACATGAGCCTGTTTAGTTTTTTTGGTCTTTTTTGTGCAGGTATTATCCTGGGGATCACCTACGTCTACACAAAAAATTTGTGGTACCCCATAGGGCTACATTTTGGCTGGAACTTTTTCCAGACGCACCTGGGTTTTAATGTGAGCGGGCAGGATTTTTATTCTTTGATAGAATTTAATTATACTACCGGGAATTTGTTCAATGGTGGGGAATTTGGGTTTGAAGGTTCCGTATTTTCAGTAATAGCACAACTATTTATTTTCTTAGGTGCTCTATACTACTACAAAAGACCTGTAAAAAACATTTTGACAGGCTGATTCTAAGGGTAAAACAATAATCATTTAAAACGTTCAGAAGATACTTTTCATTCGGCCTCACCCGGGAGAAAGGAAACTTTACCGAAGATTAAGATCTTTCTTTAGTGAAGAACGAAACGAAAAAGAATTACATGATAGTTAGAATTTGGCACGGGTATACAACTAAAGAGAACGCAGATGCTTATGCGCAATTAGTTACGTCAAAGATCTTTAGGGAGATTGAAATAAAAAGTGGTGATGGCTTCCACGGTGCCCAACTATTAAAAAGAGAAATGGCCGAAGAAGTGGAATTCACTACCATCATCTGGTTTAGGAACCTGGAGGCGATTAAAGAATTAACAGGGGAAGATTATGAGACCGCATACATCCCTAAGGAAACCCGTAACTTTTTGTCCCAGTTTGATTCAAAGGTCACACATTCCCATCTTCTCTATTCCTCGGTAGAATAGCTAAATCTACAATACCTTTTCACGCATAGTTCCCCCGAAAAAATTCGCTATTTTTACCCACTCACAATAATATTTACGGCACATTTAAGTTATTGCTAATAAGAAGGATCTGTTGATTTGAAACTATCTATAAAGGTTATTGCTATTTTGTTCCTGTTGATCTCTATCACAGGTTGCTCGAGGAAAAAGAACACCTTTCTCAACCGCAACTGGCATGCCGTTACAGCGGAATATAACACACTCTACAACGGGAATTTAGCTCTTGATCTGGGGATTAAAGCTCTTAATGAAAGCTACCTTGACAATTATTGGGGAATACTTCCGGTGGAACGTATGGCGATCAAAGAGGAGGTATTGGCTCCCGGTGAGAACATCAACCCCAATTTTCTTGTAGCCGAAGAAAAAGCGGTAAAGGCAATTCAGCGGCACTCCATGTTGATTGAAGGATCCGAAACGAATCCGCAGATTGATGAGGCCTATTTATTGTTGGGAAAGGCGAGATATTATGATCAGCGCTTTGTGCCGGCTCTGGAAGCTTTTAATTACATACTTCACAAATATCCTCTTAGCAATACAATTAATGAGGCCAGGATTTGGCGGGAAAAGACAAATATGCGTCTAGAATTTGACCAACTGGCTATCAAAAATTTGAAAAAGATCCTGGAAAGTGAGCGACTGGACGAGGATGACAGGGCAGAGGCTTCGGCAATACTGGCTCAGGCTTACCTGAATATTAATGCTCCCGATACTGCTGTGGCACACATCAAACGTGCGGCCGAATTAACAGGTGAAAAAAATAAAGAAGGGCGTTACTGGTATATCACCGGCCAACTTTATGATGTTTTGGGAAAACGAGATAGTGCTTCTTATGCTTTTGACCGGGTGATCGATCTTAATAGAAAGATCCCACGCATTTACCTGGTTAATGCAATGATTAGGCAAATAGAATATTTGAATGTCACTGCAAAAGAAAAAGCTCTTGTTCTCGAACAACTAAATGCTCTTGCAGAAGACAGGGAAAACAGGCCATACCTTGATAAAATATACTTTCAGCTTGCCGAATTTCATTATCAGCAGGATTCCTCAGAACTCGCTATAGATTACTACAATCGTTCACTTCGAACACCTTCTAATAATACTTACCTGCAGTCCCTGGATTATCAAACTCTGGGAAATATTAATTTTGATGCTGCCCGTTACGAAGTAGCCGGGGCATACTTTGACAGCACTCTTTCGAAATTGTCTGAAAATTCACGGGAATACCGGCTCATAAAGAGAAAGCGGGATAACCTGGATGATGTGATCTACTACGAAAAAATGGCCCAAAAAGCCGATAGTATTCTCTATCTCGCATCTTTGTCTGAAGAGGGGCAACTGGAATTCTTTAATGAATACACTACCAAACTAAGGGAGCAGGCTAAAAGCGAAGCCGAACGTCCTGCACAGCAGCAGGAAGCGCAGAATTTCTTTGAGAATAAACGTCCTGCTATGCCCGGGATACCAAATCCCGGTTCCTCATTCTATTTTTATAATCCCACGGCTGTGGCCTATGGAAAGCAGGAGTTTTTCAGGTTGTGGGGTGACAGGGAACTTGCCGATAACTGGCGTACACGCCGCATTAGTGGCGGCGGCGAAGACCTGGTTACCGAAGGAGTGAATGAACTTATTGATAACGATCCAAAATTTGATCCTCAGTCATATATAAAAACTATTCCTACTGATGTAGCTGTGCTGGACAGTATAAAAGGGGATCTTAATTTTGCGAGTTATCAACTTGGATTGATCTACAGGGAAAAGTTTAACGAAAACGAACTGGCGGCTGAAAGGTTGGAGTTTGTAATAGGTAATAAGCCTGAAGAGAGATTATTGCTGCCTGCGAAATACAATCTTTATAAAATTTATTCAGATCTCGGAATGACTGCCCGGGCACAATCTCTCAAAAATGACATTTTAGTCACCTATCCCGATTCCCGATATGCTGCTATTCTTTCAAACCCCGAGAGCTTATTAAGGGATGAGAACAATCCAACGGCTATCTATGAACAGTTGTATAGCAGTTATGAAAATCAGGAATATGAAAATGTTATTGCAGAGGTAGATCAATTAACCGGTCAATTTGCAGGAGATGAGATAGTTCCAAAACTGGAACTTTTAAAAGCCATGGCAGAAGGAAGGTTGTACGGGTTTGAGGCCTATAAAGCGAGCCTTAATTATGTTGCGCTTAATTACCCGCAGTCTATTGAAGGTAAAAAAGCCCAGGAAATTATTAATCAGGCCTTGCCTGCTATAGCGGGATCACAATTTGTTCCGGATACTTCCGGCACTTCCTTTAAGTTGATCTTTCCTTTTGGAAAAGAAGAACAGGAGGGAGCCATTGAGTTACAGGAGACACTTTTGAGTGCCATGCAGGAGTTTGGTTATTCCGGTAAAGTTTCGCGGGATGTTTACAATAAGGAACAGGATTTTGTTGTAGTTCATGGTTTTAATTCCGCTGCAGAGGCAAATACTTTTGCCCAAAGATTGAAGGGGGACGATAAATACCCGATTGATAAAAAATCTTTTTATATTTCCACCCCAAACTACAGGATCGTGCAGATCCATAAAAACATTGAAACCTACTTAGATTCATTAAACACCCCCACACAGTAATGTTTAAACAGGATAAGGCAAAATCGATAACAGAGAACAGCAAAGAGCAAAATAAAATATCCCCCGGCACAAAGATCAAGGGAAACATTGAAGCCAAAGGCGGCTTTAGGATAGACGGTTGTGTAGAAGGAACCGTAAAAACCCCCGGGAAAGTAGTAATAGGAAAAGATGGTTGTGTGAATGGAGAGCTGGAATGCGAAAATGCCGACATTGAAGGAAAATTTTCTGGTAATCTCAAGATCCAGGGGACACTGAGTCTTCGAAGCACAGCAGTAATTGAAGGGGAAGCCATAGTTTCTAAACTGGCGGTAGAGCCTGGAGCAACTTTTAACGCCACCTGCACAATGCGGGACGGGGTGAAAGCAATTCGCAATGAAAGAGGAGAAAAACAACGACAAGAAAAGTCAGCTTAAGAATTGGGCTGTATTTACCGGGATTGCTTTTCAAATGGGCGCCACGATCTTCATTTGCGCCTGGATTGGAAAAAAACTGGATGAAAGATATCCAATGGAAAAGAACTGGTTTACAATTGGTTTTGTTCTTTTTGGTTTAGTCGCTTCAGTCTACGTTGTTCTAAAACAACTCAAACGCTACAATAATTGAATCCTGAAATTTTCAAAGACCTGTTGAGGTTTACTTTTTTGCTTTTTCTAGTGGCCGGGATAAGTTATGGATTCCATTATGGATTTTTAACTTATTTTCAGAATGACCGCCCCATGGACCTGGTGAACTTTGCCTATAAATTCAATGTGGGCATTACGCTGCTGTTCACCTCCACGATTATTTTGGCCAGTGAACATCTTAAAGAACAGTTAGGTTTTATCTTTTTAATTAGCGGGATGGTAAAGCTGGGTATCTTCTTTTACCTCATAAAAACATCAGAGTTTGATTTGGACAAATCTGTCTTTTTGCATTTTTTTGTTCCTTACGCACTGTGCATCGTGGTGGAAATTGTCTTCATCGCAAAAATTCTTAACCGCACTAACTTCTCGAATGACAAGTAATTAGGCTTCTTTCGGTAGAAAAAAACTAATAGTGTACATAGGCTGCTTTTTTTTATATAATTATGTACATTTGCAGCCGAATTAAAGGACTGTAATTTACCTGAAAATGCAAAAGGAAAACGTTGCGAAGTTTTTATTAGCCTGTCTTTTAATGTTTGTGAGTTTCAACTCACAGGCATTTAGTGTTAAAGAACCTCAGGAAGGGGAGGACGCAAAAGTTAACACCGAAGAAGAAATCGAGGCATACATTGATCATCACCTTGCCGACTCTTATTACGTGAATTTCTTTTCGGATGCGGAGACCGGGGCTCACTATGGCTTTCCACTTCCGGTAATCCTTTGGGATGACGGATTGAAAGTTTTTTCCTCTGGTAAATTTCATCATGGTGAAGATATCGTTGAGGTTGACGGGCAGCATTACCGTTTGTATCACTCTCATATTTATAAAACTAATGCCGAGGGAACCATTACCTATGATGAAGATGGTTTTCCGGCAAATGAAAGGCCATGGGATTTTTCAATCACTAAGAATGTGCTTACAATGATGCTTGTGAGTCTTTTAATGCTCATTCTTTTCACAAGTCTTGCAAATACATATAAAAAGAGAGCAATACCAAAGAAATTTGGACGTGTTCTTGAACCGCTTGTTCTTTACGTACGTGATGAAATAGCTAAGCCAAACATCGGGAAGAACTATCGAAAATATACTGGATTCCTGTTAACAGTTTTCTTTTTTATCTGGATCCTTAACCTTTTAGGTATGACACCACTTGGTGTGAACGTGACAGGAAATATTGCGGTAACCTTCGCACTGGCCCTGGTAACATTCATTATTGTTCAGTTCTCGGGGAATAAAGATTACTGGAAGCACATTTTTTGGATGCCTGGTGTTCCTGTTCCTATGAAGATCATTCTTGCCCCGATCGAAGTTTTGGGAATGTTCACCAAGCCATTCGCACTTATGATTCGACTTTTTGCCAACATGACGGCTGGTCACGTGATCGTGATGACATTGCTTGGATTGATCGTAATATTCCAAAACTGGATCGCAGGACCTGCGTTCTTTGGATTTACAATTTTTATTTCAATTATCGAATTACTGGTAGCTTTTCTACAGGCATATATCTTCACCCTGCTTAGTGCCCTTTACATAGGGATGGCGGTTGAAGAGCATGATCATGATCATCCTGCCGATAACGAAGACATTCCCGTATTATAGTATAAACGTTTTTAAGAGTAAGTTTAATTTTTAATAAATAAGTATGGAAGCCTTAAATTTAGATTTGATTGGAGCTGGTTTAATTATTATTGGAGCCGGTTTTGGTCTTGGTAAGATTGGTAGCGCTGCAATGGAAGGAATTGCACGTCAGCCAGAAGCTGCCGGTAAAATCCAAACTGCAATGATTATCATCGCTGCACTTTTGGAAGGTGTTGCTTTTGCTGCTCTTTTCGCAGTATAATCAATCAGAAAAAACTTCAGGCTTTGCAGCGGTTGGCTGCAAGGCTTGATTTATTAAAAATTAAACAATAGAAGAAATAAATAGAATATGGAAAAGTTAGTCAACGATTTTTCTTTTGGATTGTTTTTCTGGCAGATCATTATCCTGGTCGTGCTTATCGCGTTACTTCGCAAATTTGCATGGAAACCCATTTTAGATGCCTTGAATTCAAGGGAGCAGGGAATCCAGGATGCACTTGATTCGGCTGAAAAAGCTCGTAAAGAGATGCAAAACCTGCAGGCAGATAATGAGAAATTGTTACAGGAAGCTCGTTTGGAGCGTGACAACATGATCAAGGAAGCCAGACAGATCAAGGATAAAATGATTTCTGAAGCAAAAGAAGATGCACAGAAAGAAGGAGAGAAAATGATCCAGCAGGCAAAAGCTACTATCCAAACTGAAAAGAATGCCGCTCTTGCCGATATTAAAAATCAGGTAGCAACTTTGTCTGTTCAAATAGCCGAAAAAGTGGTAAGAGAAGAGCTTTCAACCAAAGCAAAGCAGGAAAGACTGGTTGAAGATATGCTTGATGATGTTACCTTAAATTAAGAAGATGCAGGGAAGCAGAGCCGCCGCAAGATATGCCAAAGCACTTTTGAGCCTGGCAAAAGATAAGAACGTCGCTAATGAGGTTAATGATGACATGACCACCATTAGTGAAACCATTGCGAATAGCAGTGATCTCAGGAATTTTCTCAAGAATCCTGTGATTAAAAATAACATGAAGAAAAGTGCCCTTTTAGAGATCTTTAGATCTGTAAATGGAGTTACTTCAGGATTGTTCACAATTTTGATCGAGAATAACCGTCTTGATATTCTTCCACTGGTAGCAAAGAATTACAACCGTCTTTTTAATGAGATGAACGGGGTTCAGGTAGCCAGGGTAACAACGGCTATTCCTCTTACTCCTGCGTTGGAAGCTAAGATTCAGCAAAAAGTTAAGGAGTTGACAGGGAATGAGGCTAAAATCGAAAATATTATCGATGAGAGTATCATTGGCGGATTCATTTTAAGAGTTGGGGACATACAGTATAACGGAAGTGTTAGCGCCCAGCTCACCAATTTGAAAAGAGAATTACTGAACAATACATACGTTACAAAAATTTAATGAAAACCGTTGCGCCATGGCGCAGCATTTTATTCTAAATAATTATGGCAGAAATTAATCCGGCTGAAGTATCAGCGATTTTAAAGAAACAGCTTTCCGGGTTTGAGGCTAAGGCTTCACTTGACGAAGTAGGTACTGTACTCAATATTGGGGATGGTATCGCTAACGTTTACGGACTGGCGAATGCGCAATACGGCGAGTTGGTGGAGTTTGAAGGTGGACTTGAAGGAATCGTACTTAACCTTGAAGAAGATAATGTTGGGGTTGTACTTTTAGGCCCTTACAAGCAGGTAAAAGAAGGAGCTACTGTTAAAAGGACCCAGAGAATTGCTTCTATCAATGTAGGTGAAGGAATCGTAGGACGTGTTGTTGATACTCTTGGAGCGCCAATTGATGGAAAAGGTCCAATTGAAGGAGAAACTTTCCAGATGCCACTTGAGCGTAAAGCACCGGGTGTAATTTACCGCCAACCGGTAACCGAGCCTCTTCAAACGGGGATTAAGTCTATCGATGCCATGGTTCCAATTGGACGTGGACAGAGAGAGCTTGTTATTGGTGACCGTCAAACCGGTAAGACTGCCGTGGTTATTGATACCATCCTTAACCAGAAAGAATTTTATGATGCAGGGGAACCTGTTTATTGTATATATGTAGCTATCGGGCAAAAAGCCTCTACAGTTGCTGGTATTGCTAAGACTCTTGAGGACAAGGGAGCTCTTGCCTATACTACTATTGTTGCTGCAAACGCATCTGACCCTGCTCCAATGCAGGTTTATGCGCCATTTGCAGGCGCTGCGATAGGTGAGTACTTTAGAGATACCGGTCGTCCTGCATTGATCGTTTATGATGATCTTTCAAAACAGGCTGTTGCTTACCGTGAGGTATCTTTGCTTCTAAGACGTCCACCGGGACGTGAAGCATATCCTGGAGACGTTTTCTTCCTTCACTCAAGACTTCTTGAGCGTGCTGCAAAGATCATTAATGATGATGACATTGCTGCAAGTATGAACGATCTTCCAGACGTTCTTAAAGATAAAGTTAAAGGGGGAGGATCGCTTACAGCACTTCCGCTTATTGAGACTCAGGCGGGTGACGTTTCGGCTTATATCCCTACCAACGTGATCTCGATCACCGATGGACAGATTTTCCTTACTTCAGATTTATTTAACTCGGGTGTGCGTCCTGCAATTAACGTAGGTATCTCGGTATCCCGTGTTGGTGGTGCAGCTCAGATTAAATCCATGAAGAAAGTAGCGGGTACCCTTAAACTTGACCAGGCGCAGTATCGCGAACTTGAAGCTTTTGCGAAGTTTGGATCAGATCTTGACCCTGCAACTCTTAATATCATTGAAAAAGGTAAGCGTAACGTGGAGATCCTTAAGCAGGCAGAGAACAATCCTTACCCTGTGGAGAACCAAATCGCCATCATCTATGCAGGTGCAAAGAACCTTTTGAGAAACGTTCCTGTAGACAGGATTAGAGAGTTCGAAAAGGAATACCTGGAATATCTTGATGCCAAGCACAGAGATGTACTTGATCAATTAAAAGCCGGTAAGCTTACAGATGAGATTACAGATACGCTTACACAGGTAGTAAAAGAGCTTTCAGCTAAATATAAAAAGTAGTATTGAGTATGGAGAAGTGAGTATTGAGAAGCTCACTTCCTGTTTTCAAATTTGAATTAAAGTATTGAGATATTTGATCTCACATCTAATATCTCAATACTCAATACTTAACAATAATGGCCAATTTAAAAGAATTACGAAGCAGGATCACCTCGGTTTCTTCAACCATGCAGATCACCAGTGCCATGAAAATGGTATCGGCTGCAAAGTTGAGCAAAGCCCAGGATGCCATTACTGCAATGAGACCTTATTCTGAAAAGCTTTCTGAATTGCTACAGTCGCTTAGCGCCACTCTTGATAGTGACCAAAGCAGCAAGTATTCTGAACAGCGGGAGGTGAATAATGTCCTTATAGTATCAATTTCTTCCAATCGTGGATTGGCAGGTGCGTTTAACTCAAACATTGTTAAGGCATCAAAGTATGTTGTGAATCGTGATTACGAAAACAAAAATGTTGAATTCTTTACCATTGGTAAGAAAGCGAATGACATTCTAAAAAAGACTCACAAGATCTTTCGCAATGAGACTGAAATCTATGATGATCTTAGTTTTGAAAATGCAGAGGCTGTTGCGCAGGACCTTATGAAGTTGTTTGTTGAGGGTAAATACGATAAAATAGTTCTCATTTACAATCAGTTTGTAAATGCGGCTACTCAGAAAGTTCAGGTAGAACAGTTCCTGCCTATCGTGCCGGTTGAAAAAGATGAGAATGTTACTTTAGATTATATTTTCGAACCTTCAAAAGAAGAGATCGTACTGGAACTAATTCCCAAGTCCCTAAAAATGCAGGTTTATAAGGCGCTAAGAGATTCTTTCGCTTCTGAACACGGTGCGCGTATGACTGCCATGCATAAAGCTACAGATAATGCTACCGAACTTAGGGATTCCCTAAAACTATCATACAATAAAGCGCGACAGGCTTCTATTACCAATGAGATCCTTGAGATCGTAGGTGGAGCTGAAGCTTTAAATAAATAGAAATAATATACAGCTGAATTTCAGCTTTATACAACTCCATGTCGACAGGCATGGAGTTTTTTATTTTTAATTGGTACTAAAATTGAAGTACTATTGCCTAAACAGTAAACAATTAACACCATGAAACCTTTTTATCTCTCCTTTTCGGCCCTTTTAGTCATCTTCAGCTTTAGCAATTGTGCCAACGGGAAACACCTTCAGGAAGAACCACCCAAGGCTGTTCAGCAGGCTTATTACACTACCTGGACAGGAGGTGTGAAAGGAGCAGGATCTGGGTTTAATTTGTTTATTCCAGTAGCTGCAGATGCAGAGATACAAATGGATACGGTTTTCTTCCGCGGAAGGAAAGGAGTGCTTCAAAAAGAGCAAAATACACCCAATCTTTATGTCGCCCGGTTTAAAGATCCGGGGGAAAAAAAGGATCTGGTGATGCACAGGGATCCAAAAATGGAATATGGAAATGAAGTTCCTCTAAGGATTGAAAAAATTCCCTTTGAACTTGCCGAAGGGGAAGCTGTAGTGAGATATACCAGGAATGGTAAAGAGAAATTCTTCAGGATAAAAGATATTGAGAAAAAGGATTCGGAAGAAGTGCGGCTAAAAAACCCTAAAAACATTCGGCATTAATAGTACATTTGTGAGGAATTCACAAGCAGGAACTATTGGCGCTCTTTCAGAAGCTATTTAAACAAACCTTTATTTACGGTATTGCCACAGTGGTGCCCAGGATGTTGTCCTTCCTGCTTACACCGTTGTATACGGAATATCTTCCGAAAGAGGAATATGGAGAAGTTTCTATTGTCTTCGCCTGGATCGTATTTTTTAACGTAGTTCTGGCCTATGGGATGGAAACCTCTTTTTTTCGTTTTTTTCATAAAGAAGAACATCGGGAAAAAGTTACTGCGACTTCCAGTATTTCGATTCTGGTATCTACAGCAGTCTTTCTTGTTCTGGCCTTCCTGTTCAGAGATTCCATAGCAGCCGGGACTGATATTGGCGCTTATTACCTCAATTATGTTATTTTTATCCTGGCTTTAGATGCTCTGGTGGTAATACCTTTTGGATGGCTCCGTGCAAAGGAAAAACCGGGAGTTTATTCAGCGATCAAGATAGGAAATGTGGCGGTTAATCTGGGGCTAAATGTTTTCTTCATCATGTGGCTTCCGGAATTGGCATCCAAAAATACCTTTTTTGAGAGCCTTTATATTCCCGATTTCGAAATCGCATACATCTTCATTGCCAATCTCATTGCAAGCGCACTTACGTTAGTGGTAATGCTGCCTTTTTATCTGAAGTTGAAATACACTTTCGATTCAGGTTTGTGGAAACAAATGATGAAATATGGTACCCCTATTCTTCTGGCGGGTATTGCTTTTGCGATTAACGAAGTCGTGGACAAGATTCTTCTCGGTAGTATATTGCCTGAAGGGATCGCGAAGGCTGAAGTCGGTGCATATGCGGCCTGTTATAAATTGGCTCTTTTTATGACCCTTTTTGCCACTGCTTTTAGAATGGGGATTGAGCCATTTTTTTTTAGCCACGCAAAGGAGAAAAATGCGGCCGTGACTTACGCAACAATTACTAAATATTTCGTCATTTTTGGAGCAGTTATATTTCTGCTCGTTATTATTTTTTCAGATTTACTAAAGGTGCTCATAATTCGGGATGAGTCCTATTGGGAAGCCATGGTAGTAGTTCCAATGATCCTGCTGGCCAACTTTTTCCTGGGAATCTACCACAACCTTTCTGTATGGTACAAGGTGAGCGACCGCACCCGTTTTGCGGCTTATATTTCCGGCTTTGGAGCTGCACTCACTCTTATCCTTAACTTTTGGCTTATTCCGTACTACAGCTATGTGGGATCGGCTATTGCGACCCTGGCGGCTTACGGCAGTATGATGTTGCTTTCCTATTACTTCGGAAGGAAATATTATCCCATTCCCTATGACCTCAAGCGTATAGGAGGCTACCTCCTGGTTTCGATCAGCTTTTCTGTGGTCTATTTCTATGTTTTTAGAAATAATTATTACATCGGGAGTATATTAATTCTTATCTTTTTTGCCCTTATTTATTACGCCGAAAAAGATCAGTTAAAACAGCTTTTGAAGAAGGCATAATCCTGCTTCTTCTGAAGAAAATTAAATAGAATGAACGTAAAAATAATCAACAAATCAAAGCACGAATTACCCGCTTATGAGACCGGTTCCTCTGCAGGGATGGATCTGCGGGCAAATATTTCTGAATCTGTTTCGTTAAAACCACTGGAGAGAGTTATCATTAAGACGGGTTTATTCATTGAATTGCCTGTTGGATACGAGGCACAGGTAAGACCCCGAAGCGGTTTGGCTGCCAAAAAAGGTATTACCGTACTCAATTCTCCCGGCACTATAGATGCCGATTATCGTGGTGAAATCGGGGTGATCCTCGTGAATCTTTCCAACGAAGAATTCACTATTCAGGATGGGGAACGTATTGCGCAAATGGTAATTTCCCGACATGAACATATCACCTGGAAAGAAGTGGAGAATCTCGAAGAGACCTCCCGCGGCACAGGTGGCTTTGGAAGCACCGGAGTATAAGTTGGCAGTATTCAGTGCTCAGTCGGCGGGTTAAACCCCCCAATAATTAAAAACGAAAACAAACGAATAACAGAGTCGGGATTTTTAATCTCATGTCTCAGATCTCAAATCTAATATCTAAAAAATGAAAATCATAGTTCCCATGGCGGGTCGCGGGTCGCGACTACGTCCTCATACTTTAACTGTTCCAAAACCTTTAATTCCTATTGCCGGTAAACCAATTGTACACCGTCTTGTAGAAGATATTGCCAAAGTACTCGATGAAAAAATAGACGAGATAGCTTTCATAATTGGCGAAGATTTTGGCGATAAGGTTGAAAAGGATCTTAAAGAAATTGCCCAAACCCTGGGAGCCAAAGGAACAATCTATTATCAGGATAAGCCTCTTGGAACAGGACATGCGATCATGTGCGCCAAAGACTCTTTGGAAGGTCCGGCTGTGATCGCTTACGCCGATACACTTTTTAAGGCCGATTTTACGTTAGATAAAGAAGCCGATGCGGTAATATGGGTGAAACAGGTAGAAAATCCATCAGCCTATGGCGTAGTGAAGTTAAACGAGAAGCGTGAGATCACCGATCTTGTTGAAAAACCTACAGATTATGTTTCAGACCTGGCAGTTATTGGAATCTACTACTTCAAAGATGTTGCGGTATTAAAAAATGAGCTGCAGGGAGTGTTGGACAATAACATAATTCGTGGCGGTGAATACCAGATCAATGACGGGATCGAATCCATGAAGCAAAAAGGTGCGAGGTTCGTTCCCGGGAAAGTAGATGAATGGATGGACTGCGGGAATAAGCAGGTAACGGTAGAAACCAACACTCGAATGCTGAAATTTCTTCAGGATGACGGAGAAGAACTTGTGGCTTCCAACGTGGAAATGGAAAATTCTGAAATTATTGAACCTTGTTTCATCGGGGAGAACGTGGTACTCAAAAATGCCAAAATTGGACCTAATGTTTCTATTGGGAACGGAACAAAAATTACTAATTCAACAATAAAGAACAGCCTGATCCAGACTTTTGCAGAAGTCCAAAATGCCGATTTGAACAACGCTATGATTGGGAACTTTGCTAAATTCAATGGTAAGTTTACCGAAATTAGTATTGGCGATTACTCTGTACTGGAATAGATATCGTGGCAGTAAAAATGCATGAAAAAATATCTTTACATAATCCCATTTTTGACCCTGCTGCCGGTGGGAAATGTTTCCTATGCCCAGGAGAAACAGAAGCCGGTGGTGGAAATGGCCCAGGATGACCTGGGAAATGTAACAGATGCTTTTCAGGAACATTTTTTTGAAGCTCTTAAGCAAAAGGCGATTGAGAATCATGAGAAGGCTATAGATGCATTAGTGCAAGCCCTTGCATTAAAACCCGATGAGCCTGTAGTTTATCTTGAGCTGGGCAAAAATTATAATGCTCTTGGTCAATATTCCCAGGCTGCGGTATATCTGGAAAAAGGCCGGAAAGCAGTTCCCAAAAATGAGGGAATTCTGGAAGAACTTTATACCACGTATTTTCAAAGTAAGGAATATGATAGGGCTCTACCTGTGGTAAAGGATTTGGCAAGGCTGAACCCTGCTTTTTCCGAAGATCTGGTAAATCTGTATATCCAGAATGAGCAGTACGAGGCAGCACTTGGTTTGCTGGACTCGCTGGATAATACTAAAGGCTCCAGTACCTACAGGGAAAGTCTGCGGCGACAGGTTTATGCCCGCACCAATAATGTGGAGGCACAAATTAATGATCTGCAGGAGAATATTGAAGACAATCCGCAGGATGAGAAAGACTATCTCAACCTGATCTTTGTCTACAGTGAAAATGGGCAGGTGGAGAAGGCTTTTGAGACGGCAAAAGAGCTGTTGGCTATGAATCCCGATTCTGAGCTTGTCCATCTGGCCCTGTACAAGTTCTACATTGCCGGTGATGAAGCTGAAAAGGCAGTAAAATCTATGAATGTCCTGCTCAACAGTGATCAAATTGACGAGGTTACAAAATATCAGGCGCTCAATGATTTTTTAATATATGTCACCGAAAATCCTTCTTTGGAAGAAGATTTGATACAGCTGGTACAGGTATTCTCAGAAAAAGAAAACAATCTCAAGGTTTATAAGCAGTTGGGAACTTTCTTTATCGAAAAGGGAAATAAGGCAGAAGCCTTAAATTATTACAGGACTGCTCTTGAGCATGAAAAAGATGATTTCGGATTATACCGTGATGTAATAAAACTGGTAGCTGAAGCCGCAAATTTTGAAGAGGTAAAACTACTAAGCCAAAAAGGATTAGAGATCTTCCCGACTCAAGCCTGGCTGTTCCTTATGGAAGGCACAGCACACAACGTGCTTAAAGACTTTAAAAAAGCTGAAGAAGCGTTGCTCACCGGCCTGGATTATCTCATTGAGGATCCCGAAAACGAAAAGGAATTTTACAGGCAATTAGCTGTGACATATAATGGGCTCAATCAAGCCCAGAAAGCTGAAGAGGCTTTAAAAAAAGCTGAAAAAATAAATTAAAACTGAATGACCTACAAACGGATTATCCCCCTGCTTCTTTTAACTCTAATTCTTTTCTCCTCCTGTGGTGGGGCAAGAAAAGCTAAAATGGGCACTGTAGCTCCCGAAGATGCTGCTGTTGCGGCCGTAGTCAACCAACACTATGATAATGAGGTTGATTTTGAAACCTTACAGGGAAAGCTTGGCTTAAACTATCAGACTAAGGAAAGAAGCCAGAGCGTGACAGTGAACTTCAGGATGAAAAAGGATGATACTATCTGGATGAGTGGCCAGTTGCTGGGGATACCCCTGGCGAAGGTGATGATCACTCCCAACTCGGTTCAGTTCTATGAGAAAATCACAAAAACTTACTTCAATGGAGATTTCAGTTTATTGAGCGATTTGTTGGGGACTCCGCTGGATTACCAAAAGGTTCAGAATCTTTTGCTGGGGCAAACCATTTATGACCTTAGAGATGAAAGATATAAGTTGACAGAATCTGCCCGGGGTTATCAACTACAGCCTGTTCAGGAGAATTTTCTTAAGCGTATGTTCCTGCTCGACGCGGGAAATTTCAAAGCCGTCGCACAGCAACTGGGGCAGGAGCGTGAAAACAGGAGTGTAACAGTCACTTATCCCGAATATCAAAAGGTTCAGGGACAAATTTTCCCATCGCAAATTCAGATTATTGCCACTCAAGCTGCCGATAATACAAGAATTGACATGAGCTTTAGAAACATTGAATTCAATGTTCCGGTTTCATTTCCTTTTTCAATACCTTCGGGCTACGAAGAAATTAGCATAGAATGAAGATAAAGGTTCTACTACGACTTGCCTTTTTTGCAGGATTTTTATTGTTGAGTCTCCATGGCTTTGCTCAGGAAAATAAGCGGGAGGAGCTGGAACAGCGTAGGCTGGAGTTACAGCAAGAGATCAAGAGGATTAATTCTTTGCGTACTTCAAATCTACAAAAGCAAAAGTCCATACTTACCGAGGTAGAAGACCTCGACCAGCAAATTCGTACGACAGAAAATCTTATTCGGGTAACAAATCAACAGGCGAATTTACTCACCCGTGAGATCAATACTAATCAAAATAAGATTGGTGAGCTTCGCAAGGAGCTGGAGCAGCTCAAGGAAGACTACAGCAAAATGATCCGCCGGTCTTATAAAAGTAAATCTCAGCAAAGCAGGATCATGTTCCTTCTTTCATCGGAAAACTTTTTGCAAGCCTATAAAAGACTTCAGTATATGAAGCAGTATGCAAATTACAGGCATCAACAAGGGGAGGAGATAAAGATCCGAACAGGAGAGCTTCAGGAGCTTAATCAAAGTCTGGCAGAACAGAAGAAGGCAAAGGATAAACTTATTGCTGAAAACCGTCAAACCCGGGCGCAACTTGATAAGAGCAGAAAACAGCAGCAGGGACTAATTGCCGAAGTACGTAAAAAGGAGGGGCAGTTTGCATCACAGTTGCGTAAAAAGCAGCAGGAAATTAATGCTATTGACCGCGAGATTGAAAGAATAATTGAGGAAGCCATTGCGGCAAACAATAAAGCCGAGGGTTCTACATCAAGAAGTGTTTTTAAACTAACGCCTGAGGCAAAAGCCCTTGCCGCCGATTTTGAAAAGAATAAAGGACAATTGCCGTGGCCGGTAAGGACCGGAACCGTTGTTTTACGATTTGGAACCCAGCCTCACCCCATTGTGAAAACGGCTACTATGAACAGCAATGGAGTAAGGATCGCTACAGATCCTAATACAAAGGCCAGGGCCGTATTTGGAGGTACTGTGAGTGAGATTATTGCGGTAAAGGGATCCAGTCTTATGGTCATGGTTAGACATGGTGACTACATAACAATCTATAACCACCTGGAATCTGTTGATGTTCGAAAAGGACAGCAGGTTTCCCTGGGCCAGGATCTTGGAGATATTGCGATAAACAAGACCGATGGGAGAACAACCCTGTACTTCGTGATGTACAAAAATAATCAAAAGTTAAATCCCGAGGAATGGATCTATCAGATGTAATTTTTGAAAGAGTCAAGAATCAAGACATGAGAGCCAAGACTCATAGGAATGAAGGAAGACTTTACAACACGTTTAGAACCTAAAAAAATCCGGTAGGTTCTGTATTTTAGCTCCGGAGAAGCGACATATTTCTGGAAACGGAATCAAAGGAAACCAGGAGCTCCAGAGGAGCGGTATATTTTTTTTTGAGGTTTAGGAATATAGTCCTACCTAATGTAATTTAATAATCACCTACGAATTTACAAACAAGGCCTTAAGCTCTGTAGCGTCAGCCGGCTTCATTTTTCCTGCCAAAACAAGACTAAGTTGTTTGCGGCGCAAAGCTGCGTCGTAACGTTGTTTTTCCAGTTCAGTTTCGGGTTCCAGAGGAGGGATACTTACAGGAGTTCCGGTCTCATCAACAGCAACGAAAGTATAAATGGCTTCGTTGGCTTTGCTACGTCGCCCACTCTCACGATCCTCTACCCACACATCAATATAGATTTCCATTGAAGACTTAAAAGCCCTTGAAACTTTTGCTTCCACGGTCACCACACTTCCCAGAGGTACTGCTTTATTAAAAGCTACATGATTGACCGAGGCGGTAACTACTATTCTGCGGCTGTGCCTACGAGCGGCAATACTGGCTGCGCGATCCATACGCGCGAGTAGTTCCCCTCCAAAAAGGTTGTTTAAAGGGTTTGTTTCGCTTGGGAGAACAAGATCTGTAAGGGTAGTTTTTGATTCTTCGGGAGTTCTGGCTTGCATTTCTGAATTTTCGGCAAAGGTAAGCTGCTTAGGATTAAAAAAGACTTAAGACCTTATTAAAAAGTAAGTGGGGCACTATTTAACGGGTAATAATGACTTTAAAGGCTCAGTCATTTAACCTAGAGTACAAAAAAAGCAAAGGAATAAAGCATTAATTACAGCCGAAATGAGGTAGCCTGAATTTCTTTTACTGCTAATTAAAAAATAAGGTAGGTAAATTAATTTACAGTTTTTCCACAAGTAGCCAGGCTCCTGGATTGGTCTTTTTCACCCTGTAAAGCTCATTTATAGCATCCCTGCGGCTTTCGTGACTGCTGGATAAAACCTGGTGAAGACCGAATCTGTTTTCACCAATCTGTCTGGCCTTAAAGCCCTGTTCCTTTAATTCCTCAACTGCTTTTGCAGCATTCTCGGCTTCTCTAAAGGCACCTGCAACAATATGGAAATCCCCTGTTTGTTTTGAAACCTTTAAAGTAACGGCAGGAAGTGGATTGTCAATTACAAAAGTAGCTTGCTGGATTTGACTTTCCAGTTTGGAAACAGCTTTTTGTTGTTCGGCAATATTGTGTTCGCTTACCTGATCGGTATAAACATTAAATCCGGCAGCACCGCTAAGGCCAATAGCAAGAAGGCTTACAGCTGCGTACTTTAACCAGCGTCCAGATCTTCTTTCGGGAGTAAAGGCAACGGGAGCTTTTTCTTCCAGTTCTTCAGCCTGTTGTTTGTAAACTTCTCTGGAAACACTGGACCTTTTAAAGGAACCCAGTCCGAATGCTTCTTTCAGGAAATTCGTTTGTGTAGCAGGTTCAAATTGTAATTTCTCACCTTCATTCAAGGTAAAAGAACCTACATTTTCAAAATTCACCGTTCTGTTCTTTTCCAGTACAAGTTCGAGCTCGTGAACAAAATAATTGATCTGTTCAATAGCAGCATCATAGGAAACATTTTCAGCCTCCATGATGTAATTCGCCAAAAGACCGTCGTTCTTAACCAACTGACGGTTAAAAGAAACCGTTTTTTTTGGAGGATAAAACTCCTGAGTAGATTGACGTATGCCTGCCGAGTGTTGTTGAGTGATAAAAGCTCCAAATCCCGGAAGGATCACGCATTCGTATCGGTATAATAGATCGTGGATGTAATTTGCTACTGCCATTGAAACAAATGTAGAAATTTTTATTTTCTCAAAAAACAGGCTTCACATATTTTATTAACAAATTTTTGCTCTATTTTTCAGGCTTTAATTTTGACATGGAAGTTTCTGATTTACAGTTTGTTTTAGCCCTTCAGCATGTTCCAAATCTTGGGGATGCATCGGCTAAAAAACTTATCCGTCACACGGGTTCTGCCGAAGCGGTTTTTAAGGAAAAAAAATCTGCTTTACTTAAAATAGATGGTATAGGCAGTACGAAGCTCAACGATCTTTTTTCATCCAAAAATCTTGAAGCTGCCGAAAAGGAGTTGGAGTATATCTTTAAAAATGACATTAGAACATTGTATTTTCAGGATAAAGACTATCCCGAGAAATTAAAACATTGTTTGGATGGTCCCATCCTGCTTTTCCAACGGGGAAACATAGATCTTATCAACAAAAAAATCTTAAGCATTGTTGGCACACGCAGGGCAACCACACACGGAGTGGCTTTTGTTGAGAAATTCATAGAAGAGCTTGCACCGCTGGACCCTGTAATAGTATCGGGTTTTGCCTATGGAATTGATATAGCTGCACAAAAGGCAGCCATGAAATACAATTTGCAAACTATTGGTTGCCTTGCGCATGGTCTAAACCAGATCTATCCCGGGGTGCATCAAAAATATATTGCAGGAGTAGAAGAAAACGGCGGATTCTTAACCGATTTTTGGAGTACAGATATTTTTGACCGTAATAATTTTTTAAAACGGAACCGTATAATAGCCGGGCTTAGTGAGGCTACCGTCGTTATAGAAAGTGCTGAAAAAGGAGGTTCCCTTGTAACTGCCGATATTGCAAATTCCTATAACCGGGAAGTTTTTGCAGTGCCCGGTCGACCTACAGACCTGCAGAGCAAAGGCTGTAATATGCTTATTAAATCCCAGCAGGCTCATGTGTTAACCTCTGCGGCAGATGTTGTGTATATCCTTAACTGGTTACCAGATTCTAAGACCAAACCTGTCCAAAAGCAGCTTTTTGTAGAGCTCGAGGAAGATGAACAGGCTCTTTACGGCTATTTGAAAGACAAAGGTAAAGAGCAACTCGATCTAATTGCCCTCAACTGTAGTATTCCCACATTCAAGGCCGCAAGCCTTTTGCTCAACATGGAACTTAAAGGAGTAGTGCGACCTCTGCCTGGAAAATTATTTGAAGCAGTCTAATATCCTAACTTCTTTCTAACTCTGTTTAGTACCTCATGGGCTACTTTTCGGGCTTTTTCGGCTCCTACCTCAAGTGCCTCTTCTATTTTTTCAGGGTTTTCCATATAGTAATTGTACTGGGAGCGTTCTTTCTCGAATCTTGTGATCAATAGCTCGTAAAGCGCCTGTTTGGCATGACCATAACCAAAACCTCCAGCCTCATATTTCTGTCGCATTTCTGCTGTCTGCTCTTTGGTGGCTACAAGTTTATAGATGTTGAATACATTATCGGTATCAGGATCTTTGGGATCTTCCAGTGGTGTGCTATCCGTTTGAATAGCCATGATCTGCTTTCTAAGCTGCTTGTCGGGCAGGAAGAGGTTGATGATATTGCCTTTGGACTTACTCATCTTTTCGCCGTCTGTTCCCGGTACATACATGGTTTCTTCAGAAACGCGGGCATCGGGCATTACAAATGTTTCTCCCATTTTTGCATGGAAGCGGGAGGCCACATCCCTTGTCATTTCCAGGTGTTGTAATTGATCTTTCCCTACCGGCACAATTTCGGCATCATACAAAAGAATATCTGCAGCCATTAGAATGGGATAATCGAAAAGCCCTGCGTTCACGTCCTCAAGTCTGTCGGCTTTATCTTTAAAAGAATGGGCCAGTGTCAACCTTTGATATGGGAAAAAACAATTGAGGTACCAGGTAAGCTCTGTCACCTGTGGGATATCGCTTTGTCTGTAGAACACCGTTTTGTCAACATCAAGACCAAAAGCCAGCCAGGTTGCTGCCGTAGAGAGAGTATTATCCCTTAAAATTTTGGGATCCTTTATTTGGGTAAGCGTATGGAGATTTGCTATAAATAAAAATGAATCATTCTTTGGTTTGTTTGCCATTTCCACGGCGGGGATAATCGCTCCTAAAATGTTTCCAAGGTGAGGAGTACCGGTACTTTGTACTCCCGTAAGAATTCTTGACATTGGCTTTTTATATTTTTCTACAAAGGTATCCTTTTTAAGGAATACCTTCAATTCAATTCCTTACTTTTGGCCGCATGTACATACTTAGGTCTTTCCTGGTTGTCTTATGGAGAATATGGTTCTACATCTTGATGGCCATTCCCATAATCGTATTTTTTCCGGTTTTACTTTTGTTTACTTCCCGCACGAAGTTCTACCCGCAATTTTTTATGATCGCCCGCTGGTGGGCTTTGTTTATTCTCTACGGAATGGGATTTTATCCAAAGATCAAACGGGAGCAGAAACTGGTAAAAGGGGAAAGTTACATGCTTGTAGCAAATCATACGTCGATGACCGATATTATGCTCATGCTTGCAGTTGTGAAGAGCCCTTTTGTTTTTGTCGGAAAAAAAGAGCTGGTCAAAATTCCCCTTTTTGGATACTTCTATAAACGCACCTGCATCTTGGTTGACCGTGGAAATCAAAGAAGCCGGAAAGAAGTTTTTGATAGTGCTCAACGCAGGCTAAACAATGGTACCAGCATTTGTATTTTTCCCGAAGGTGGTGTGCCCTCAGATACTTCGCTCCTTCTCGATACCTTTAAAGACGGGGCTTTTAGACTGGCAATAGCGCATCAAATCCCTATTGTGCCACTCGTATTCTTTGACAACAAAAAACGGTTTCCTTATATTTTCACAAAAGGTAGTCCTGGAAGAATGAGGGTGAAAATTAAAGAATTTATACCTACACAAGGCCTGGGGCAAGAGAATAAAAAGGAAATCAGAGAAAAGACCTGGAATATTATCCAACAGGAATTAATGAATGATCAACGGGCTTAAAATTTGAAACTAAACCCGGTATAGACTCCAAAAAAGTAGGGTTGCACGTCTCCCGTGGGTCTATCAAATGTATTTATTTGATACTTTAGAATAGGCTCCAGGTTGAGCTTAAATTTTTCTGAAAGATTATAATCCACTCCAAGCCCAAGGTTTGCACTAAAGCTTACATCATTAAGATTTTCGGCCTTTCCTGCTGCAGAAATGTTGCCAGTGTTAAGGGTAACTTCATTTTCATCCAGGAAAAGTGTACTTCCCCCTCCAATAAGATTTAGTTCGAGCTTCTTCTCTACAAGGTTAATTTCAAATTCTACGGGAACTTCAATATATCCCATCTTCTGGTTTAAGTTCCCCTGAGTAATTATTCCTGAAGGCGTACGATTCGTGCTACTTCGGGTCCTGCCATTCACACCGCCTGTGACCATTTTCACATCTGTGTCGTTAATTTTTACCAAAGAAGCATTCCTCACAGAATAAATTCCTGTAGCCGTCCTGTAACCCAGACCGCTGGAACTGTAACTAAGGTCCACCCGGCTTATCCCAGATCTTATTTTTACTCTTTCGCTAATGTTCATGGCCAGTCTCACCCCATAGGAATATGTGACTTCTGCCTCACGGCTGTCATTGTAACCCACGTCAAGAGGGTTTGCTTTGCCCATTTTCCCATAATAGATAGGAGTTGCATGAGTGGAGACCTCAAAATTATTTTTGCGCTCACTGCTGGCAATCTCTATTTCTTCGGAAGGTTTAAGAGCATCAAAGATTGAAGGCTTCAGCTCTTCAGGAATGGAATTCTTTTTTTCTTGCTGAAGCGGAACCTCTGCTACCGGGACAGGTGTGTCAAAAATAGCATTTTTCAAAGCTATTTTTGAAGCAGCTTCCTCAGTGTTTCTTAATTCTTTTCCGGAAGTATTTAGAGCAATTACAGGAGTAGAATTTAGATTTGATTCTTCCTTAGAATAATCATTTTTAACAATGGCCCTCGTTGCTCCCGAAGGAGCTATAATTTCCTGAGAACCAGCCGGGGAAATGGACGGCGAGGCAGGAGGGAGTGTTATTTCTTCTATTTCTTCGTTCGCTACCGCTGCAGGAGGAGGCACAGGAAGTATCCAGTCTCCAAGCATTAGGAGAAACGCCAGTAATGCAGCAACACCGGCATACCTGTACCAAAGAGGAACAACTGCCCGCCGCTTTTGCTTTTCCTGAAGTTTGGCTTCTAAAGATTTCCAAACAGCATCGCGAGGTGCCGCTTCAAAATCCCGAAACTTCTCCTGATAGAGCCGGTCTATGAATTTTTTTTCTTTCATTATACAGAGCGGGCGGCGGTTTTATAAAGGCTGGTTTCTATTTTTTCTTTCAGGATCACTCTGGCCCTTGCCAGGTTGGATTTTGAGGTTCCGGTTGAAATATTCAGCATTTCTGCAATTTCTTTATGAGAAAACCCATCGAGTACGTACAGGTTAAAAACCTGCCTGTACCTGTCGGGCAACTGTTGAATGATCTCGAGTAAATAATCGACAGAAACTTCATCTTCTTCTACTTCAACTTCGGGCTCTTTATGGTAATCATCTTTAATGATTTCAAAAACTGTTTGTTTACGGTATTTTTGAAGGGCAGTGTTGATTACGATCCTTTTCATCCAGCCTTCAAAGGAACCTTTGTTTTTATATTGGGGCATATTCTTAAAGATCATCAAAAATGCGTCCTGGAGGTTGTCTTCTGCCTGTTGATAACTGGAAGAATACTTAAGGCAAACAGGGAACAATTTATGCGCAAACATCTTATAAAGCTGCTCCTGCGCCTTTATGTCCTGCTTTTTGCATTTTTGTATGAGTTGTTTGATGCTCAATATCCCAATCTTTAAGTGCTGTTGAAAAATGGCAGCAAAGTGGCCGCTCTTTTATAGTTCTCCTTTGGTCGCAGAGGGCCATGAGGAAACCTAAATATAGGAATTTCAGCTGGTTCTGCAACACAAATAAAAACCGGCAGGCGGCTAAATGAACTTCTTAAATGTTGTGGGGGGTGAGATTTTTTAAAAAAGGAAGATCGGGAATCGTGAGAGGTTCCCGGTCTTCCGGAGGAATTAGCCTTTAAAATTTCCCTCTTTGTTATGCCTTTTTCACAATACGGGTCGCAGTCATTAGTCTCTGGTCGATCTTTCATAACGGCAATGGCAAATTGGGGTCTCTATTATAGAGATGCAGAAAAGTGGAAATGGTTGCGCCCGAAAAAGAAAAAATCCCGAAAATTTCGGGATTTTAAGTGTTTTTTATGCTTTTGCAACTTTCATGGCCGCCACAATTTTTGTTTCGAGCTCCTCCATAAGATCTGGATTGTCCTTCAACAAAATTTTCACAGCATCACGGCCCTGGCCAAGTTTGGTGTCTTCATAGCTAAACCATGAACCACTCTTTTTAATGATCTCATAATCCACACCTATGTCGATGATCTCTCCAATCTTAGAGACCCCTTCCCCATACATGATGTCAAATTCGGCAGTTTTGAAGGGGGGAGCAACCTTGTTCTTTACAACTTTCACCCTTGTCTTGTTCCCCTGGACTTCGCTATTGCTATCCTTGATTTGGGTTGATCTTCTAATGTCCAGACGAATTGAAGCATAGAATTTCAAGGCGTTTCCTCCTGTAGTAGTTTCAGGATTTCCGAACATTACCCCAATCTTCTCTCTCAACTGGTTGATGAAAATAACGGTACAGTGGGTTTTGCTTATGGAAGCGGTTAACTTTCTAAGTGCCTGAGACATAAGGCGGGCGTGTAATCCCATTTTTGAATCTCCCATCTCACCTTCAATTTCCGACTTTGGCGTTAAGGCAGCAACAGAATCAATTACGATAATGTCAATAGCTCCCGAACGTATCAGGTTATCGGCAATTTCAAGTGCCTGCTCGCCGTTGTCGGGCTGCGAAATGATCAGGTTTTCAAGATCGATCCCGAGTTTTTCAGCATAAAAACGATCAAAGGCATGTTCTGCATCAATAAATGCAGCAATTCCTCCTGCCTTTTGTGCCTCGGCTATGGCGTGTAAGGTAAGGGTTGTTTTACCTGAAGATTCAGGTCCATATATTTCGATAACTCTTCCGCGAGGATATCCTCCAACTCCAAGTGCAAGATCAAGACCTAAAGATCCACTCGGGATCACGTCAACATCAAGGACACTCTGGTCACTCATCTTCATTACTGTCCCTTTTCCATAGGTTTTATCCATCTTGTCAAGGGTGAGCTTTAGGGCTTTTAACTTTGCTTCTTTTTCTTTCTCGTTACTCATCTAATTCTGCTTCTTTTATATGATATTGCTGCTAAAATACTATAAGTTTTTAATAGTGCATAAAATTAATACGCAACCTTTTCTGCTTTTGTGCATCTATTAGGTAAACCAACTATTAACTGTATATGAAATTTTTAAAACGGAATATTATTCTATGTATTTCCGGCAGTTCTGCAGTAGTTAATCTTAGCTGCACCTGCCGCATGGACGGTGGCTAACGTTATTCTTATTTTTAGTTGAATAATTAAAAGTATTAATAACGAATTAGCCGTTCGAAAAAAAATGCCCCGATATGACATCCGGGCATTTTTTCATTTAAAGCCTTATCTTTGCGCAAAATTCTTTAACCTTAAATCATTGGTATAGCATGCAACTGTACAATAAATTAAGCGCTAAAGAAAGGGAGGCTCTACTTGAGGAGGCCGGGGAAGACCGGCTTACGCTCTCTTTCTATCAGTATGCAAAAATTGGAAATCCAGACCTTTTCCGAAATCATCTTTTTATCGCCTGGGACCAAATGGAAGTCCTGGGAAGGATCTACGTGGCTCACGAAGGTATCAACGCTCAACTTTCTGTTCCTGCCAAAAACTTCGGAAAATTTAAAGAATTTCTTGACGGGATCTATTTCCTGGAGAATGTTCGCCTTAACATTGCCATAGAACACGATATCAAATCTTTTCTTAAGCTGAAGGTGAAAGTACGCGATAAGATCCTCGCAGATGGTCTCAATGATGAGACATTTGATGTGACCAACAAAGGAGTGCACGTTGACGCAAAATCATTTAATGAACTTTTGGACGATCCAAACACCATCCTGGTGGATATGCGTAACCATTACGAGAGTGAAATTGGCCACTTTAAAGGCGCAATGACACCCGATGTTGATACTTTTAGAGACAGTCTTGACCTTATTGAAGAAGATATTAAAGATCACAAGGAAGATAAGAACCTTGTAATGTACTGTACCGGCGGAATTCGCTGTGAAAAAGCCAGTGCCTATTACAAGCACAAAGGTTTTCAAAAGGTTTATCAACTTGAGGGAGGGATCATTGAATATGCCCGACAGGTACAAAACCAGAACCTGGAGAATAAATTCCTCGGGAAAAATTTTGTTTTTGATCATCGGCGTGGGGAACGCATAAGTGAAGATGTAATTTCTAATTGTCATCAATGTGGAAAACCCTGTGATGTACATGTGAATTGTGCCAACGAGGCATGTCACCTGTTGTTTATCCAGTGTGAAGAATGTTCGGAGCAAATGAACACCTGCTGTTCGACCGAATGTAAGGACATTGCAGCACTGCCTTATGAAGAGCAAAAAGCCTTGAGAAAAGGCAAGGGAAACAGCAATAAGATCTTTAAAAAAGGGCGTTCTGAGGTTCTTAAATTTAAGAACTGACAATTAGTTACTCAAGAACACGTTCCATAAATAATGGTATATTTACCTCAATAGTTTTTAATAACGTCACAATTCGGGAACGGGATATTCTGTGCCCAGAATTTCAATATATATAATATGGGATGTAGTAGTTGTGCTACCGGCAAAGACGGTCAGCCAAAAGGATGTAAGAATAATGGGACCTGCGGGACCGATGGTTGTAATAAGCTTTCGGTATTCGACTGGTTATCAAATATGGAGCTTCCGCAAGGTATGGAAGCCTTTAATATAGTGGAAGTACGTTTTAAGAACGGCCGGAAACACTTTTTTAAGAATACAGAAAATTTAAGTTTAAGTATAGGTGACGTGGTAGCTACAGAGGCTTCCCCGGGACACGATGTGGGCGTAATATCTTTGGTGGGAGAATTAGTGCGCGTGCAAATGAAGAAGAAAAAGGTGCGACAGGACAGCCCCGAAGTGCTAAAAATATATCGAAAAGCCACCCAGCGTGATATAGATATTTGGCAGGAAGCGCGTGAGCGGGAGGAGAAAATGAAAGTCCGCGCCCGTGAGATCGCTATTCGCCTTAATCTTCAAATGAAGATAAGCGATATTGAATTCCAGGGAGATGCTTCAAAAGCCACTTTTTACTATACTGCTGAAGAAAGAGTTGATTTTAGGCAACTTATCAAAGAATTTGCAAGAGAATTCAACACGCGAATTGAAATGCGGCAGATCGGCTTCAGGCAGGAAGCTTCCCGTCTTGGGGGGATTGGTTCCTGTGGAAGGGAATTGTGTTGCTCTACCTGGCTTACCGATTTCCGAAGCGTAAATACTTCCGCAGCAAGATATCAGCAACTTTCGCTTAACCCTCAGAAACTGGCAGGACAATGCGGCAAGCTGAAGTGTTGCCTCAACTATGAACTGGATACTTACCTGGATGCCCTAAAGGATTTTCCTAAGACAGAAGTAAAGCTGTACACAAAGAAGGGTACTGCAGTGTGTCAAAAAATAGATATTTTCAAAGGATTTTTGTGGTATGCCTATGAGGGCGACTGGAGTAACTGGCATACGCTTACTGTAGAACAGGCGAATACAATTATTAAGGCTAATCAAAAGAAGGAGCCCGTAAATAGCCTGGAAGAATTTGCGGTAGAGGTACAGCAGGAAGAAAAACCAGACTATCACAATGTGGTAGGGCAGGATAGTCTTACCCGTTTTGATTCTAAAGGAACAGGGAAGAAAAAGAGAAAGAACAAACGCAAAAAGAGAAAACCTCAAAAGGATGGATAGAGTATCTGTTTTCATACTCTTTGTGGGAGTTTTGCTTTTTGCATCCTGTGACAAAACCCGGGTTTATGATGAATACGAGTCTATCAACAGTGAATGGCATCGGGATTCGATTGTGAAATTTAATTTTGAAGCGCCAGATACCCTCAATAATTATAACCTGTTTATCAATCTCAGGAATAATTCAGACTACGACTTCAGCAACATTTATTTAATTACAGAACTTAACTTTCCTAATGGTAAAGTTATGAGCGATACCCTTCAATATGAGATGGCTGCGCCTACGGGAGAATGGCTTGGCACGGGCTTTGGTGATGTAAAAGAAAGTAAGCTTTGGTATAAAGAAAATTTGAAGTTTACAGAGCCTGGAGAGTATAGTGTAAACATACAGCAGGCCATGCGTAAGCGGGACAGTGTACAGGGGATTGAAAATCTTGAAGGTATTACTGAAGTGGGTTTTAGAATAGAAGACATTAAACAACAACAATAATAATAGATGGCAAAAACATCTGAAAAAGCAAAAAAAGAGACTGATAAAAAAAGAAATTACAGTCGCTATAAATCCTGGTTTTGGACAATTTTTGCAATAGGAATTTCGGCAATTGTACTCCTTTTCTTGCTGGGAAGCTGGGGGGTGTTCGGTACTATGCCCACTTTTGAAGAACTTGAAAATCCTGAAACGAATCTGGCAACAGAAATTTTCTCTTCAGATGGAGAGACCCTTGGAAAGTATTACAATGAAAACCGTACTCCGGTTAAATACGACGATCTGCCTCAACATTTAGTAGAAGCCCTTGTGGCAACCGAAGATGAGCGTTTTTACGAACACTCGGGAATAGACGCACGGGGAACTTTGCGTGCTGCTGTTTTTCTGGGAGAAAGAGGTGGTGCAAGTACTATTTCTCAACAGCTCGCTAAACAATTGTTTACCCAGGATGTATCTCAAAGCTTCGTGGGACGGGTTTTGCAAAAATTCAAAGAATGGATTATTGCGACCAGGCTGGAACGACAGTATACTAAAGAAGAGATCATCACTATGTATCTCAATAAGTATGACTTTATTTATCAGGCGGTAGGAGTAAGATCGGCTGCGAAAATTTATTTCGATAAAGAACCAAAAGATCTAAGACCTGAAGAGTCTGCTGTTCTGGTGGGAATGTTGGTTAATTCGGCATATTATAATCCAGTACGGCGCCCCGAATTAGTTGAGCAGAGAAGAAATACTGTTCTGGGGCAAATGGAAAAGAACGACTACATCACCGAAGAGGAAAAAGATTCGCTTCAGCAAATTCCAATGAAGATCAAATTTACACCACAAGGGCATGATGAAGGTATTGCAACATACTTTAGGGTTTACCTGCAGGGCTTCATGAAAGACTGGATCGAAAAGAACCCAAAGCCCGATGGAAGTGAATATAATATTTACCGCGACGGATTAAAGATCTACACCAGTATCGACAGCCGCATGCAGGAGTATGCCGAAGAGGCAGTGCAAATGCATATTGCAAATCTTCAGAAGGAATTTGATAAGCAGAACAAGAACAATAAAACAGCTCCTTTTAGGGATATTTCAGAAGAGGAGATCGATAAACTTATCACAGATGCAATGCGTCGCAGTGAACGATGGAGAATTTTAAAGGATAAAGGTTTATCGAATGATGAGATCAGGAAGTCTTTTGATACCCCAACCAAAATGGAGATCTTCTCCTGGAAAGGGAATATAGATACTACGATGACTCCCCGTGATTCCATCTATTATTACAAATCTTTCTTCCAGGCCGGGATGATGTCTATGACTCCGCAAACCGGAGAAGTTAAAGCCTGGGTGGGAGGAACTAACTTTAAGCACTTTAAATACGACCATGTAAAACAGGGAAAAAGACAGGTAGGATCAACATTTAAGCCTTTTGTTTATGCCACCGCAATTGACCAGTTGCACCTGTCACCTTGCGATACATTACCAAAAAGCCTTCATACCATAGAAGCAGGTAAGCACGGGAATCAAAATGACTGGACGCCAAAAAACAGCGGGGGCAAAGATGATGATTACGTAGGAATGGTTAGTCTTAAGAGAGGTTTGGCAGAATCTATCAACACTGTAACTGCCAGGCTCATTGATCGTACTGGCCCCAAGCCTGTAATTGATCTTGTAGGAAAACTAGGTATTGACACTAAAAATATTCCTGAAGTTCCTTCAATTGCACTTGGTACGGCAGACCTGAGCGTATTCGAGATGGTTTCGGCCTACAGCACTTTTGTCAATGAAGGAGTTTATGTGAAGCCGGTAATTGTGACAAGGATCGAAGACAAGAATGGAACTATTCTCTACCAGCACGTGCCCGAAACCCGGGATGTTTTAAGTAAAGAAGCTGCTTACGTTACCCTCAACCTTCTTGAAGGGGTTACGCAGTACGGTTCGGGAACAAGATTGAGAGGCGACTGGGCTGTGAATGACCCATACTACAAAAATGTGGTTACGGGATATCCTTATAATTTCCATAGGGAAGAAATTCCTATTGCAGGGAAAACAGGAACAACCCAAAATCAAAGTGATGGGTGGTTCATTGGAATGGTGCCAAATCTCTCTACCGGAGTATGGGTAGGAGCCGAAGACAGGGCTGTGCACTTTGGTTCCATCAGGTACGGACAAGGAGCAGCAATGGCTCTGCCAATCTGGGGAATCTATATGAAGAAGGTTTATAACGATAAAGACTTAAATATCGCTAAAGGAGCTTTTCCGCGGCCCGAAGTGGTGACAATCCAGACCGATTGTCAGGAGTTTGGACGTGGGGATGAGGATGATGTAGATCGCCTGCCAGACGAACTCGATTTCTGAAAATAAAATAAAATTCTTCCGAATTATTTAGTAAAGGGTCCTTTGTATTGCAAAGGACCCTTAATTTTTTATATATTTCGGAATAAAACTACCAACAATGATCAATAAAACTGTAAAGGATGTTTCTGAAGCCCTTAACGGCGTTCATGATGGAATGACCTTCATGCTTGGAGGTTTTGGCCTTAGCGGGATACCCGAAAATGCCATTTCTGAACTGGTTCGTCTCAACCTGAAAAATCTTACCTGTATATCCAATAACGCCGGAGTGGACGATTTTGGACTCGGGCTGTTACTCCAAAAGAAGCAGATCGATAAAATGGTGTCTTCCTATGTAGGTGAGAATGCCGAATTTGAGCGCCAAATGCTTAGCGGGGAACTGGAGGTAGAACTTACTCCCCAGGGCACTCTCGCAGCCAAATGCCAGGCAGCACAACAGGGCTTTCCTGCGATCTACACCCCGGCAGGTTACGGTACTGAAGTAGCTGTTGGAAAAGAAACTCGAGAATTCGACGGAAAGATGTACGTTCTCGAGGAAGCCTATAAAGCAGATTTTGCTTTTGTAAAAGCGTGGAAAGGAGACAAGGCCGGAAATCTCATTTTTAAGGGGACCGCAAGAAACTTTAATCCGGTGATGTGCGGTGCGGCGACAATTACAGTAGCCGAAGTGGAGGAACTGGTAGAACCGGGTGAACTGGATCCAAATCAAATCCACATTCCGGGAATTTTCGTTCAGAGAATTTTCCAGGGGAAGGATTATGAGAAACGAATCGAACAAAGAACTGTTAGAAAGAAGGAAAGCGTTTAAGCCTCTTCAGGAGTTTTGGAGAAAAATTTCATCTTCAAATTTTCAAATTCACCAATCATCAAATTAAAAAAATGTTAGATAAAAACGGAATCGCAAAACGCATTGCACAAGAGGTAAAGGACGGTTACTACGTCAACCTGGGAATAGGTATTCCAACTTTGGTTGCCAATTTCGTGCGGGATGATATAGAGGTAGAATTCCAGAGTGAAAACGGAATTCTTGGAATGGGGCCTTTCCCATTCGAGGGAGAAGAGGATCCCGATCTTATTAACGCAGGGAAACAAACCATCACGGCTTTACCCGGAGCCAGCTTTTTTGATTCGGCTATGAGCTTTGGAATGATTAGAGGTCAGCATGTAGATCTTACCATCCTGGGCGCTATGGAAGTGGCCGAAAATGGAGACATTGCCAACTGGAAAATTCCCGGGAAAATGGTGAAAGGTATGGGCGGTGCGATGGATCTTGTTGCCAGCGCCGAAAATATTATTGTGGCAATGATGCACACCAATCGTGAAGGAGAGTCCAAACTTCTTAAAAAATGTACTCTTCCGCTTACAGGAGTAGGTTGTGTGACCAAGATAGTAACCAATCTTGCTGTGCTCGAAGTAACAGATAAAGGTTTTAAGCTTCTGGAAAGAGCCCCGGGAGTAAGTGTAGAGCAAATTAAAGAAGCTACCGAAGGAACTTTAATTGTGGAAGGTGAAATCCCGGAAATGAATTTATAATAAAAGACCTGCAGGGTTTTTAAAACCTTGTAGGTCTTCTTTGTAAAAAAAATGTGCTTCAGACCTACAAGGTCAAAAGGAGACCTTGCAGGTCAATTTCAATTCGTAATATTTCAGGATTAATCCAATATAGAGGTCGAATGTTTTTCAAGATTCACAAGAAAATCTATGGCTTCATGCAGGGGTAACAACTTTCCGCGGGAATTTACCTGCGAAAAATACTTGTGCCAGCCTGCCTCTTCAATTCCGTGTTCGAATTTTTCTACTGCTTCCTCATTTGGTAATTTCCATAAAGCCATGTAGCGGTAATCGCTTCGGTATGGCGTGTGCTCATCATTCATGGCCCAACCAAGATTCTCTACTCCGCCGCGGCTCATATCATTTATAGCATCACTTACTTTGTTCATATATGCACGACGATCTTCTTTAGAAAGATCCATCCATTCCTTAGTTACATTCCATTGTTCCACATATAAATACATAATTGGCTGTTTTAATTATACAAAATTCAAGAACCTCAAAAATGTCATTTTTGAACTCTCTCTCTTAAATATACTAAAAGTTTGTAACGCAGCCGGATAAATAACAGTTCCTTAAGGAATCTCAATATGCATGATCTCACTCTCCTCAAGCAGCGGTTCCTGTCTTAATCTAAGGACCACCTGGGCAATGGCTACCACATCCCTTTCGCAGTAAGACACTATTCTATCCACGTCTTCTTCCTCATAATAAACTTTACACACCTGGCTGCCGTCAATGTCTTCCTTGGGAGAAGGAATCCCCAGAACATTGCACAACAGCTTGAGAGAGGTAAAATGTTTGTAATCCCCGAATTTCCACAACTCCAGAGTGTCAAGATGAGGTACTTCCCAAGGCCTTTTTCCAAAGAGATTTAATTTGTTAGGCAACTCGATGTTATGTATGAGCATTCTCCTGGCGATATAAGGAAAATCAAACTCCTTCCCGTTATGTGCGCACAGCAGGTGCTGAGGCTTTCCAAAGTGGCTTTCCAGAAGATCCTTAAAAGATGATAGTAGCTCCTTTTCTTCCCCGCAAAACGTGGTGGTTCTAAACGTCCTCTTCTCTCCCTGAAGAGCAAAATACCCTACAGAAATACATACGATCTTCCCAAATTCTGCCCATATTCCGGCGCGATCGTAGAATTCTTCGGGAGTGAATTCTTCTTTACGCTGATATTTTGATTTGGATTCCCATAGCTTCTGTTTTTCTTCAGAAAGCTGGGCAAATGTGGCATTTTCAGGAACTGTTTCAATATCGAGGAACAGTAGATTGCGGAGTGAGATTTTCTTGATCATTTGCTTGAAGAGTATTTAACACCTCCTCAAGATAAAAATAAAAATCGTTCGGGTGTTCTTTGTCTTCGGGAACTTCGCCGCCTTCATGCCCCAGGCGTACAATGATGAGATCCTTCTTCGGAAGTACAATCACATATTGTCCCAGAATTCCGCGGAGGTAAAACACTTCCTGTCCCATAAATTCCTCCAGCCAGATTCCCAATCCATAATGCGGATAATCCTCCAGCTGTGGCCTAATTGATGCTGCCACATAAGCCGAATCCAGAAGTTGTTCTCCTTCCCATTTGCCGAAGTCATTGTAAAGCTTTCCAAAGCGAGCGAAGTCCCGAGCATTGGATGATATGCAACAAAAAGCCTTTTCCATGCCGCTTTCCTCACTGTCCAGCTGCCAAAGAGCGTAATTTTCCATGCCCATAGGTTTCCAGTAGCTATTGCTCAAATATTCTGATACATTATTACCTGTGGCTTTTTCCAGGACCATTGCCAGCAACTGTGTGTTTCCACTCAAATATTTAAATTTTTCCCCCGGCTCTTCTACTAATTTTAAATCCAGGATCATTTCCCTAATATCGTCATCAAGATAGGCCTGGATGGTCATCGAGAAAGGATTATAATAGCTTTCATCCCAGTTTAGACCCGAGGACATGGAGACGAGGTGGTGCAGCGTAAGTCTTTCATCAAACTGCGGAAAAAAATCTGCCACAGGCTGATCCAGGCTTTTCACATGCCCTTCAAAAATGGCTTTTCCCAGTAGGGCTGCTACCAGGCTTTTTGCCATTGAAAAGGAATTGGTATGTGAATATGGACCATATTCTTTAGAATAACTTTCATGCAGGATGCTGTCATTTTTTATTATGAGGAAAGCTACTGTTCCTGCTTCCTCATTCTTTTTCTGTAATCCTTCTGAAAGTGAGAATGTGTTGTAGTTCTTATGCCGTGGCCAGGGCTGTGGATTTCCTGCTTCGATCTTTCGGTTGTCGAAGAACTTGTAGTCGTCTATATGAGCGCTAAGATGGCCTTGAAGATAGCTGGATTGGATTCCTTTAAAAATATAATCGAATTCAAACAAAAAAGCAGCTCCTACAAAAAGTACCGAAAACAAAAGGATGGAAAAAATGCCCTTTTTTAAACCTCTCATATGAACAGACTTTGTTGTTTTGCGGGTTGCTCATGTTCCAGCAGCCACCTTTTTCGCCATAAACCTCCTGCGTAACCGGTAAGGGAACCATCACTTCCAATTACTCTGTGACAGGGAATAAATATCCACAGTGGATTCTTTCCGTTGGCAGCAGCCACTGCACGTATTGCAAGGGGGTCTCCCAGCTCCTTTGCCAGGTCCATATAGGAAGTTGTTCGACCGTAAGGAATTGTGAGCAGTGCCTGCCAAACTTTTTTCTGAAAATCTGTACCCTGCGGATTCAGCTTTAGGCTGAATTCCTTCAGCTTTCCCGAAAAATACTGCTGTAATTGATCTATTGCCTCCTGAAGTTCGGGCGCCTGCAATTCAAGGTGTTCAGAAGCTTCTTCAGTTAAAGTAAGTTTAGAAATCCCTTTAGAATCACCTTCCAAAATGGCATTTCCAAGGGGGGTTTTAAGAAGGGCTTTGTTCATCTTTACTTTCTGTATCTTTAGGCTGGTCCTGTTTGAGGAGACCCAGCCTTTTCGCCCTTTTTTCCCAGTTTTGACGTGCCAGCACCTGCATGTCTTCAACGCTGTCGCTTTCATCCATGATCTCCAGCCCCATAAGGGTTTCGATGATGTCTTCCATGGTAACAAGACCTATTGTGTTACCATAGTGATCAACTACCATGGCCAGGTGCGTTCTTTCTCGAATAAAACGTTCAAAAAGTTGCGGAATCGGAGTTTCTTCAGCAGTCATTGGGATTTCCCTCTTAAGAATCTTGAGGGGTTCGGGGCCTTTTTGATCTAGCATTTCTTCAAGGATATCATCCTTTAGAACGAATCCTGTAATGTTATTATGCTTCTTGTGGTAAACCGGGATCCGGGAAAATTTAAGATTACGGTGCTCGCGATGAAATTGTTCTATGCTGGTGTCTTCGTCCTCGGTCACCGCCACAGAAAATGGAGTCATTACATCTTTGGCCTTGACCTTTTTGAAGAGCAGCATATTTCTTATCACTGTCGTTTCCTGTTCTTCAAAAACTCCCTCTTCTTCAGCAACATCAGTTATTGCCATGAATTCTTCCCGGCTCATGGAACTCACATGGGCCGATTTCCCGATTAGCTTTGTTGTAAGCATCATTAGCCATAACATCCCTGTATACTTCAGCGGAAAAACAAATGCTTTTAATGAAGTAGCCGTAAAGCCCCCGAGAGATTTCCAGTAAGTGGCTCCTATTGTCTTCGGAATTATTTCAGAAATAATTAAAATTGCCATGGTCATAATTGCCGAAACAATTCCAACGGCATTCCCACCGTCACCGTAAACTTTTTCGGCCTGTACTCCTACTAAAATGGCACCTACGGTATGGGCAATAGTGTTGATCGTAAGGATCGCGATCAAAGGCTTGTCCACATCCTGCTTAAATTTAGTAAGGGTGTGGGCGTAAGTTTTACCTTCTCTAAGCTTGATCTTTAGGTAGGAGGGGGTAAAACTAAGAAATGCAGCCTCCATGATGGAGCACATAAAAGAAAAGAAAATGGCCAGTACGGCGTATAAAATGAGTAATTCCATTCAAAATTTTTAAGTTAATAATAGAAACTAGAACATGATTGCTACCAGGTCATCTTTGGTGATCTTGCTAAAATATTCATCGAAATTAAACTGAGATAATTTGTTTCTAATTTCATCTTCTTGGTGTTTGGTATCCTTGAGCGCCTGCTCGATAGGGCCAATATCCCTAATGTGAAAAAAATCCCCTGTGATCCTCACCTCCTGGATGATACCGTGAATGACGTTCATATTCATTTCCAAAGTTCCGCCGGGAGTGCGGGCGCCCTGGGTAAAATTATACTCTGGTGAATAGCCAAAATTCCATTCCCAGGTACTGTACTTTTCATCCCTTATTTTCTGAATTGCAGCAAGATCCTCGTCTGTAAATTCATACGGGCGTGCATCCTCAAATTTATTAATAACATAATCCATGATCTTATTGGTGAATTCATCAAGGGTTATTTTTTCGGGGAGATGGTCGCTTATATTCGTCACCCGGTTAGGCACAGATTTTACACCGCGATCCTTGTACTTTAAAGGATTTATCTTGAGCGCGCCGCTAACATCTTTCATTTCTGAAGAAAATAAAAGCGTACCGTGATGAAGCACCTTGTTCTTAAATACGTGCTCTGCATTTCCCGAAAATTTCTTTCCCTCGATGGTAAGATCATTGCGGCCTTCAAATTTTGCATCCACCCCGAGTTCCTTCAGCACTTCAATAATAGGTTTGGTATAGCGTTGAAAGTCGATCATTTCATAGTTTTCTCCTGTGCGGGTAAAAGAAAAGTTGAGATTTCCCAGGTCGTGGTAAACAGCACCACCGCCAGATAATCGCCTTACAACCTTAATTCCTCTTTCCTTCACGTATTCGTAGTTGATCTCGGCCTGCGTATTTTGATGTTTGCCTACAATGATCGCGTTATCATTACGCCACAGCATGAAACAATCTTCTTTCATGTGCTTAAAGATATATTCATCTGTAGCAATATTGAAGTAAGGGTCTGTCGAATGATGTTTAATGCAAAGCATGTTATGGTTCTATTTCTCTCAAAAATAATAAAGCTAGAACGGAAACTTCACAAAAGAGAATTAATTCTGCATTTTTCGAATAGTAAACTTTAAAAAAAATTAAAAAATGCTCCTGTTTAAAAGGAGGTAGAATAATAAATAAGAAAATAACAGAGGCGCGATTTCCTGCGCCTCCAGATTTTTACTTTGAAAATTGTGCCACGATAAATAAAGATGTTATTCTTTGCGGGTCTTTTTCTCAACCTCTTCTTTCCAGTCTTTTCCAACTGCAGAGAGATATTCTGAGTAGTTCCAGGTGTCCAGGCTGGAGTGAAGATTAATATCTTTTTGGGCGACGTAGGTTTCATCTTCTGGCATTGCCGTGACATTGAGTCCGCAGCTGCGCAACATTGAGATGATTCCCTGATGATTCGGAGCCCACCAATTGGTAGGGTCGCCTGCCAGTTTATGTTCAATAAAAGCCATTTTTGGCCAGGCATCTTCTTTCATAATCTCCCGTTTGTGGAACTCCACATCTTCCGGAATGGGCATTTCCTCCTGGCCGGGTAAGGAAAGTGTTTGAAAGACCATCATTTTCTTCACTTTTTTAGACAATATGTCCATAGCCAGCATTGGATAACGAAGGTGGTAAAAAACTCCCATGAACCACACAAGGTCAAACTGTTCTTCGGTGTGGGCGAGATCGTAGACCTGCATCTGTTCAAATCTAATTTTGTCGTCAAGACCAAATTCTTTTGCCACCCATTTTGCTTGCTTCAGGTAATGTTCATCAAGGTCGATTGCCAGCACCTCGGCACCGCGTTTTGCAAGTTCCAGGGAGTAATAACCGGCGTTGCAGCCTATGTCCAGCACTTTCCATCCCTCAAGATTTTCGGGAATAGAGTTTTTGATCTTTTCCCATTTAAATTTTGGAAAATCCCCCAAAAAATGATCGGGTGCGGTTTGAGTACCGTCGGGAAGTTGAATATTGTGGAACCAGGGTGCCAGTTCTTTTACTTCTTGTTGAGTGGACATATATTAAACTTTTTCTGAAGGCTTAAGCACCTCCTTTACGTAATTAACTAGTTCTTTCGCTCTTGCTTGTGCTGTGTGGGATTTAAGGACTTTTTGCCGTGCCTTTTCCCCTATCTGCTTTCGCTCTTCTTCAGATATACTTCGGAAGTATTTCTCTACTTCCTTGCTGCTTCGGGCGATCAAAATTTCTTTTTCCTCTTTAAAAATGCTGTGGATCCCATCCCAGTAATCTGAAATTATCGGGACTCCGCAGGCAGCGGCTTCAAAAAGCCTTACACTTGGGGAATAACCGGCTTTGATCATATCATCCCGGGTAACGTTCAGAGTGAACTCCTGGGAATTATAAAAATCCCGATGCTTTGCCGGCGGAAGATGATCTATACGTTCTACGTTTTTTGACCACGGGAAGTCTTCTGGATATTGGGGTCCTGCAACTACAAACTTTTCTGAAGGGAATTGTGCGGCAGGTTTATTAAGCAATTCCTGTACTGTCGGCTGCCTGTCATCACTATAAGTACCAAGGTATCCCATTTTCCATTTTTCAGGACGGTCTTCAGGATAATATAGATCGGGGTCTACTGAGCAATAGAGGGCCCTTGCCATAGGTGAACCATAATGTTCTTCCAGGTGCCTAAGGATAGGACCTCCCGAAAATGATAAATACAGGTCGTATTTTGAAATGATGTCCCTGTCCAGGTACTCGTAATCTTTTCTTTCCAGTTTTGCCAGGGTAACCGGAGTATCAATATCGTAAAAAGCGGTCACGCCCGTAGCTGTTTCAATTGCCCAGTTTCCTACTTCCACTCCCTGCTGCACGTAAGAACCAACAATGACCACATCGGCCTTTTCGATTTCTTCTTTGTAACTGGTTTTTAGTTCTTCATTGGTCTTGTAGAGCCCAATCTGGCAAAAATCGGGATTTGGCATATCGCGATGAGGGGCGTACCAGGGCACATCTTTTTCCAGGAACAGGATATCATGACCCATCGCATTAAGTTCCTTAAGAAGTGCCCGGTACGTTGTGGCATGACCGTTACCCCAGGATGAAGTGACCGAAAGTCCTATGATTACAAATTTCATGGGCTACTGTTTTTGTTCTACAGGTTGTATCTTTTCAGAAATTACCGACTCCAGCAATTCTGCGCGATGATTATAGGTATGTTTGGCCAGTACTTTCTCATAGGCTGCCTTTCCAATTTCTCTGGCTTTTTCCGAAGAAAGCCCCGACAGTATCATCTCCACTTCTTCGCCACTATTGGCTACCAGGATCTCTTTTCCCGGAACAAAAAAGGTATCGATGCCTTTCCAGTAATCTGTAATTATACAGGCACCGGCTCCGGCAGCTTCAAAAACACGGGTTGCAGGCGAGAAGCCATACTTGGCCATGCTGTCGCGACTAATATTAAGTACTGCTTTTGGAGTACAATTAAAAGCATTGTGATCTTTGGTATATACGTGGCCAACGTAATCGATGTTTTTTGGCATCTTTTTATCGCCCCAGCCGCTACCTCCCAGCAGAAACTTATCATCTGAAAGTCGCTTTGCAGGCCTTATAAAAAATTCTTCTACACGTTTTTCCCGGTCGGGAAGACGGTTGCCTAAAAAGGCTAAAGTGCCTTCGAATTTTGGATTAGGATCTACAGGGAAATGTGTATCTGTATCCAGCGCATTATAAATTGGCACACATCTTTTTGCGCCGTTACGTTCATAGGCGTCAATAACCGGTTGGCCTCCACCATAGGTGAGCACAAGATCATATTTAGGGATTAGGGAATTAAAAGGATCCAAAGGATCAGATTCTATTCTATCAAGCGTCGCAGGAGCATCGACATCCCAAAATATGATGAGATTATCCTCTTTTTTGAGCTGTACTACAGCGTCTTCAAGGAAATCATCAAAGGCGCCAACCCCGCTAGCTTTTATGATGACATCTGCTTCCGAAGCTTCCTGCAATAGCCCCTGCAAAGTCACCTTATCTTTAGGATAAACTTTTACGGTACACCATTCGGGATCTTCAATGTCCCGATGCTTCTGTCGTCCATAAATATCCGGTTCATAAAAGGTTACTTCATGTCCCATTTTATGGAGGGCCTTTACAATTCCGCGGTAATAGGTGGCCGCGCCGTTCCAGTAAGCCGATACTATACTTGAGCCAAAAAAGGCAATTTTCAGATTTCTTTTCATGCTTGCTGTATTTTGTTTTGGATTGGAAAGATTTTGTCTTTGGACAGGCCTAGTTCTTTAAATATATCTTCCAGAGCATTCACCCTGTGGGCACAGGTGTGTTTTGCCAGAATCGTCTTGCGACCATTTTCTGAGAGACTTTGCGCAAGCTGGGCACTCTTAAGAACCTCTGCAAGTTTATAGCCCATATCATTTCCATCTTTGGCGATGAGGTAATCTTTTCCTGGAGTGAAAAGGTTCTCGGCATCATTCCAGGGAGAACAAATTAATGGGATGCCGCAGGACAAGGCTTCGAAAGGCCGGATAGTAGGGATTCCCGGCAACATTTCAACGTAAGGTCGCCGTGGCACATGCACGGTTACTTTATATTTCGCAAAAACTTCGGGCACCTTGTAGTTAGGTAACCAGCCTCCATATTCGATCCCTGCATCGGCAAGGGCTTTTTTTGCTTTTTCGGGATAGCGTACGCCGTAGACTTTTGCTTTAATTCCTAATTCCTTCACAGGACGTATAAGAAACTCCATGAGCTCTTCGGTTCTTTCGCCGTCGCCCCAGTTACCTATCCATACCAGGTCACCTTCTTTTTCTTCATCTCTGTTTGGACTGAAGAAGTCGGCATCGGCAGCTTCATGCCAGGTCCAGACCTTTTCTACCCATTTTTTATCCTGATAGATCTTTCTTATCACCTCACCAAAAACGAGCGCGCCATCAAAGTGAGAGAAATCAAATTTTTTCATCTCTTTTTCAGCTGAAACAGCACGGTGATGGGTATCGTGAAATAGCAATTTGAAGCCAAATTTATCTTTTTGTTCTCCTATTTCAGAAATAAGGTTGGGCTCATTCCATTCGTGAAGGATCACAAGGTCGGCATCTCCCAGTATATTTTTATAGTTTAGCTTTTTTTCTGGGTTGTAGAACTGCGGATTCAATGATGGATAATACTGCCGGAATTCATCCAGCCGCTCGGCACCGTGATCTTTTAGCAGGTTCTGTAAACTCCAGCCCCCTTCGGGTTCATAGACATCCACTTCGTGTCCCCGTTTTTGAAGTTCTTTTACAATTCCCCTTAAAAAATGCGCATTCCCGTGATTCCAGTCGGAATATAAAGAATGGTAAAACATCACTATTTTCATATACTGATCAATTTTTGTTCTTTTTCCAGGATTTCCCGATAAAGATCATGATATGCCGCACCCATTTTCTCTGCGGAATATTCCTTTGCCCGGATTCTGGCTTTTGCTGAAAGTTCTTCCAGAAATTCTGGACTTTCAAGAAGGTGGATGATAGTTTTCTCTGCTTCGGCTTCATCGTCGGGATCGAAAAACAGCGCCGCGCCGTCCCATAATTCCTTTAAGGTTTCGAGCTGGCTAAGAACCAAAGCACATCCATTGCCCGCAGCCTCAAGAATTGCGAGACCAAAAGGTTCGTAGCGGGTGGGGCTAACAAAAATGCTGGCCCGCTGCATCCATTCCTCAACTTCTTCGGGAGATAGTTTCCCAAGAAATTTGACATTTTTGATACTACATTCTTTTCCCGTATTGGGATTAACAGCTTCTCCGGCGACATATACAGGCCACGGCAGGCGTTCTGCAATATTTGAAAGCAGGGGTAGATTCTTGGCTTCATCCCACATTCTGCCCATAGAAAGAATGAATTTTTCTTTTGGTTCTTTTATTTCCAAAGGGAAAACACGGCCGTTGTGGATTAGCTTGGTTTCCGAAGAAAATTGGTGCATATCCTGCGCACTCTGTAAGATAGCTTTCGTAGGTGCCACTACAATGTTAGATTCTTCAAGGGATTCTTTCACGATCTGGGAATAACGATCCCAATCCTGTGGTGCATTTTTTCCTTTTACAGCCTGCCACCAGGTTCTCACACAGGAATGGAAAACAGTGATTACAGGTGCAGTCCACTCTTCCTCTACGTGAGCGTAGTTGTTAAGGTGCACCAAATCTGGTTGTACAGTTTGATAAATGCTATTGATCCATTTCCTTGACTGCTCTACATCCTCCCATGGGTCTTCCATCCATTCGAGCTTGTAATCACTTTTATAGAAGGTTACATTGGGAATTGTCTCGGCTTCTGTCTGCTGTGCCGGGGAAGGCCATCCTCCTTGGGCTATAAGGTGTACCTGGACATCATATTGCATTAGGGCCCTGCAGAGTTCCAGTGAATAAACCCATACTCCTCCTACCGTATCGGTAGTCATCAACACCTTCATCTTTTTATTTTCCATATATACGGTCTATTACTAAGGCTGTTTTTATAAATTCGGTTGCCGATTTTTCATCGAACCGGTTATTTTCCAATAAATTTTCTACCCAAACAATTCCGGCGCGGCCACTCCATTCATCGGGAGGATTTACCAGGGTTTCAGTTTGTGTACCATGATATTTTTCGGCTTTAAAATCGTAAAATGAACCATTGACATTCTTAAAGGATGCTCCTCCCTTAGTTCCGTAAAACGTGGCTTCAATAATGGCGTCTTTTCCTGCAGAAACATGCCAGGAACATTCAAGGTTGATTACCTGGTCTTTTTCTGAAGTGAGGTTCACACTTGCGAAATCTTCCACGTGCTCCTCAAATGAAGTTAGCTTGTTGCCTTTGTGAAAAAGATGGCTTCGTACGGCTTTAATTTCCGGAAAATCCAGGCTCCAAAGTGCCAGATCTACCAGATGGATTCCCAGATCCATTACACAACCACCTCCAGATTTTTTGATGTCGTAGAACCATTCCTTATCGGGCCCATAGGCATTGTGAAAAGTGAGATCTACAGCAAAGATTTCCCCGATTTCGCCTTTCTGGATGGTATCATAAACCGCTTTAAAAGCTTTTGTATAGCGATAGGAAAGATCTACGGCCAATAATTTGTCTGCATTCCGGGAGGCTTCCACCACCTGCTTAACTTCTTCGGCAGTTCTCCCTAGAGGTTTCTGGCAAAAGACGGCTTTTCCGCTTTTCAATGCGTCCATGCTTTGTTTGGCATGCATGGCGCTGGGAGTGGCAATTACAATTCCATCAAGATCTTCTTCAGCAAAAAGCGCTTCGGGAGAGGACTTTAAAATGGCATTTTTGGCACTCTTTTTAGCAGCGTCTAAATTTTCGGAATTTGGTTCGGTAATCGCAGCTGCTCTTGCTTTGGTGTTTTTTAGAATAGCCTCCATGCGGTTGCGGCCAATCCAGCCTACGCCGAGAAAGCCAAGGGATAATTCTTTATTGGTTGGTTGAGTTGGTATCATTCTTAGTTAACGATTAATGCTTTAACAAAGCCTTCAGGCCTGTCGGTTAGATGTTTATATGCCTTGTCCATTTTTTCCAGGGAAAAGCTGTGTGTAAAGAGGGGGAAAGGATCCATTTTTCCTTCTTCCACAGCTTTTACAGCATCTTTAATTCCTGAAATGTACTGCTGGGGATCCCTCTCATGGGCACTTATCATGTCAATTCCCCTCCAGTTGAGCATTTGCACGTTAAGACTGCGCATGCCGTCCTGGTGGAAGCCGGCAACAATTAGTTTTCCTCTTGTACCCGTGAGTTCAATAGAAAGGTTAAGCGGCCATTCTTTTCCTGTGCATTCTATGACGCGTTCGCAAAAATTCCCCCCTGTGAGTTCCTTTATTTTTTCAATGATCTTGTAATGGTCATCCATTTTAACAAGATGATCTGCTCCTGCCTTTTTTGCAGTGTCTAAAGAAAATTCTCTTCTGGAAACAGCGATAACTTCGGCACCGGCAGATTTCGCCAGCTGAACCAGGAGGGTTCCTAAAAAACCGCTGCCAACTATGGCTACTTTTTGCCCTTTTTGGATGTCACTGCGGTTAAAGATGTTCATCGCACAGCCCAATGGTTCCCCGGGAAACGGCTTTCCCTGGAGAAAATCGGGTAATTTCACCACACTATCTTCTTTTGCAATATCATGGGTTGCATAGGCTTTATAGGTAAGGGCAGTAACTCTGTCACCTTCTTTCAATTCTGTAATACCTTCTCCCACTGCGTCGATAATACCCCAGCCTTCATGACCCGGTTCTCCCGGAGTGACCGGATAATCAAACCAGTCGCGACCTTCCCATACTGGAATGTTAGATGCGCAAACTCCCGAGCCTTCCAGCTTGATTCGCACCTCTCCTTTAGAGGGTTTCGGTAATTCTATTTCTTCAAGACTTACTTTTTGCGGAGCTTGTAAAACTGCTGCTTTTGCCATAGTAGTTTTTGATATATCAGGTGCTTTTTCCTGTACTGCTTCGGAAGTTCTCATATTGCGACCTTTTTTTGAGGATTCAGGTTTTCGGGTAGTTGGATATTTCGGTTTTCACATAACCACTTCACCAGTTTTTCCACACCTTCCTGTACCGTATATTTAGGCTCCCAACCTGTAGCTTCTTTGAATTTGTTTGTATTTGAAACGTAATAGAATTGGTCCCCTGTGCGCCAGTCTTCAAAACTCACATCCATCTCTTTCCCGGCTTTTTCTCTAATCGTATTTAGGATCTCCAGGAGACTCACTGTATTTTCCGGGCCTCCACCAATGTTGAAAGCTTCTCCTGCCAGTTTATCAATATTCTTAGAGGCCAGCATAAATGCATCTATAAGATCTTCTACAAATAGAATATCCCTAACCTGCTTTCCGTTCCCGTAAATGGTTATGGGTTGATTCTCCAGGGCGCTGATGAGGAAATGTGCCACCCAACCCTGATCTTCGGTGCCAAACTGGTGTGGACCATAAATGCAGCTCATTCTAAAAACCGCCGTTTTAAGGCCATAGGTTCTTGAGTAGTCCAGAATGTATTGATCTGCAGCCCCTTTTGAACAACCGTAAGGGCTGTGGAAATCAAGCGGAATTTTTTCATTTATCCCATGCTTCTTCATACTGGCGTCTTCAGGATAAAATCGGGTTTCATTTTCAATCATTTTCACATCCTGTAGATTTCCATATACCTTGTTCGTGGAAGTGAAGATCAAAGATGGCTGATGTTTACTTTTTCTTATCGCTTCGAGTAAATGAAAAGTACCTTTAAGGTTCACATTAAAATCGTGAATAGGGTTTGTCACCGATGAGGTTACGGCAACCTGTGCACAGAGGTGAAAAACTTCGGAAGCATTATTTACACACTCCTGCAAAATCCTCTCTTCATTAATGTCGGAGATCTGGATGATCAATTTATCTTCATATTTCTTCTGAAGCCATTGTAAATTTTCTTCTACTCCATCTCTAAAAAGACTGTCGTAGATCATTACTCTTTTCCCTTCAGAAAGAAAGCGGGAAGCAAGATTAGTTCCAATGAAGCCGGCACCTCCGGTTATTAAAATGTATTTCTCCTTTTCAGAAATCTTATACTGCTTCTTAATATAATTTTGTTCTTTAATATCTTCTACTCCGTGGTTCAAAAGAAGCTTGTAGAGTAGCTTTTCGGTTCCATCGGTCTTTTTCAATCCAAAATGGTATTCCCGCTCATCAAGATGGAATCCGCCTACTGTGGAGTTTTTTGGATCCAGATCTTTCAGGGAATACCAATATATCCTGTCGGCATTGGCATTAAGGACATTTTTAAATTCCTGATACTGTTTAACCTCATCGTCTTGCCAGGTAGAGAAACCAACTTCCGAAATCCATATTTCCTGTTTATAACCAAATTTGTCAAGGATTTCCCTCACACTTTGAATATTGATCTCCCACCCCTTCCATTGCTGGTCGAAAACGTGTGGGAAACCATGAATTCCCACAGCATCTATATAATCAAGAACTTTTTGCTCGGCCATCATTTGCAGCCAATTGGGATCTATGGGACTCATCCCGCCAAGAAGCGTCTTTTTTCCCCTTTTTTGAGCCCAATGAGCAGCCATGCCTATCATCGTGGAAAACTTGTTCCAGGAATAGTCAAGGGTAAAATCGTACTCCACTTTGTTATTTGGCTCATTCCATAATTCCACCCATTCGAAATAGTCACCATACCGGGTGATCATTTCGTCTATAAAATCGGCATATGATTTTAGATCTTTAGGTGGAGCTGAGGTTTTAGGCATTTCTCCTATAGATGGAGGAGTATACAGGAAACAGGGTAAGATCTCGACATGCGGAGCAAGTTCTGCAAAAAGCCAGTCATACCATTCTGGGGTACCTTCAACGTACCAGTCGGCCCAGGAAATCCCTGTGCGCAAATGTTTTATACCTAGTTTTTTAAAATCTTCAATTGCAGCTTTTACCTGCTCGTGTTCCCCCGGTCTAAACCATTCAAGAATGCCGAGTTGAGGAGTATTGGGATTTATATTTTTCGTTCCTTTCATAGCTGTTCTTTTATACGGTTAGACCTCTGGAAGATAATTCGTCGCTTGCCTGACTCACATTGTCGGTAGCTATTTGAGTTTTCAGCCATTCGGCCAGTTCGAATAAACCGTCTTCAAATTTTACTTCAGGTTTAAAACCTAAATTATTTTCTGTTTTAGTGGTGTCGGCAAAACAATGTCTTATGTCCCCAACCCTGTATTTTCCGGTTACTTCGGCTTTAAGATCTTCTTTACCCATTACTTCTGCCAGTTTATCGGCAATTTCAAGAATGGTGTATTTGTTGCCGCTGCCCACGTTAAATACTTCACCATCGGCTTCGGGCTTTTCCATGGCCAGTCGAATGGCTCGGGCTACATCTTTTACATGGATGAAATCTCGTTTCTGTTTTCCATCTTCAAAAATCAACGGGGGATTATTATTCAGCAGGCGTGAGGCAAAGATTGCCAGAACCCCGGTATAGGGATTGGAAAGTGCCTGCCGGGTGCCATAAACATTGAAGAACCTCAAGGCCGTGGCCGGGAAATTATATGCTTTTCCTGTAATTAAACTCAACCTTTCCTGGTCATATTTGGAAAGGGCGTAAACTGAAGAAAGATTGGGAATTTTTGTTTCTGGAGTGGGAACCGGCTCCAGCTCTTTTCCATTGCTGTCATACATCTCCCATTTCCCCTTTTTAAGATCGGACAGTTTTCTTTCGCAGTCCATGCGTTTTTCGCCTTCCTCATTTAGGTACAGGCCTTCACCATAAATACTCATGCTGGAAGCGGTGACCAGTTTTTCTACCGGTTTATCCATGAGCGCTTCCATTAACACTGCAGTTCCTACGTTGTTGACATCTGTATAATCTTTTATTTGATACATACTTTGTCCTACGCCCACCATTGCCGCCAGGTGAATTACAGCATCTATGCCTTCGAGGGCCTTTTCTACGGCCGCTTTATCACGAACGTCTCCAATTTGCAGCTCCGCATCGGGATTAAGATATTCGGGACGGGAAGCATTCTTCCCGTGAACCTGTTCAGAAAGGTTATCCAGTGCCCGCACCTTGTATCCTTTGTTTAAAAGTTCATCTGCGAGATGCGACCCAATAAATCCTGCTCCTCCTGTTATAAGTATTTTCTTCTGCATCTAATTAGTTTTGGTTGGTTAAAAGTTTTGTAAAGTTGGTCTGGTTATGATCTTATTGATGCTGGTTCCTTTTTTCTTGTTGAGTGCATACCATACGTCTTCTGCAATCTCTTCGGGATTTATCGCCCCCATGGCCATTTGGTCCACCGAATTATTTCCAGAGATCTGGTGCTTGTAAAAAGCCGTGTCTACAATCCCGGGACTTACAATCGTAACATTTATGTGGGGAAGGGCCTCCAGTCTCAATGTTTCGGCAATTACCTCCAGGGCAGATTTTGAAGCCGCGTAGATTCCTCCGTATGGGTGAGGTTGATTGGCTGAGACCGATGAAATAAAAACAACATTTCCTTTTTGTTGAGAGATCATGTGGGGAGTAAAAGCCCTTATACATCTCAAAGGGCCCAGTAGATTTGTTTCCAGTACCATTTTCCATTTCTCAGGATCTCCTTCTGTAAGTTTTTCCTGAATTCCCCGGCCGGCATTGAGGATAAGATAATCGGGGTGACCAAAATTTTCTGTGGTCCAGGAGTAGAGGTCATCGATATCTTCTGCCTTACTCACATCACATTTTCGATACTTTATATTTTCATGCTGTTCCCCGGATTTATTAAGATCGGCTACAACAACTGTTACGCCTTCACTACTGAGTTTTTTGGCTATTGCCATTCCAATACCGCTACTACCACCGGTCACAAGGGCAATTTTTACAGAAGTATTTTTAGTCATTCGGTTTAGATCTTTTTAAATAACCTTCGAATTTTTTCCGCCAGGATAATTAATAAAGGATGAGCGAACGCCCCGGAAAAAATGGCTGGATTATCTCATCGCTCATTTTCAAAGGTACAAGAGAGGCCTGTGAAATTGTACTAAAGCAAACTTAAAACAATCTTAAACCCCGCTATTTTACTGGTAGTTTGGGGCTGGATCAGCAGCCGGTTATTCAAAAAAGAATCGTGTAAGTATTCTTGTTAAGTCAGTTGGGAAAGGGGTTGAAGAAGCTGCAAAAAAATAACAGGAGCGGTTATGCTCCTGTTATTTATATTTGTTTTTGGGAAAAGTTTAGGACCGGGAATATTTCTGAAGTGTCTTTTGCCACTTTATAGCCCTGTCCAATCTTTCGGCTTTTTGGGTAACCGGATCTTCTTCCTCTGCGTAAAAGACCAGCTTTTTTTCTGAATTATTTTTGGTCTTTACAAGAAGCATGATTTCTCTCATTTCATCCAGTGAAGATGTACTTTTTCCATCTTCGTTGTTTTTGTGTAAATCAATTTTAGAAATATCATCAAGATCTATAACCTGCAGCTTGGCTTCCTCACCAGATTTTAACAGGAGGAATTTCTTTGCTGTTTTGTCCAGTGCCAGTGATAACCCATGTACATTTTCAGTTTCGTCAAGGTTGTAACCTTTCTCACCTGCCAAAAATGACAGTTTCTTTGCACGTTTTTTTTCTTTCTTAGACTGGTTGTAAACCAGAAAACCAACGGGAGCTATAAACAAGAGTAGTAGTCCCAGACCCATAAGGGTGGATGCTGTATCCATTTTGTAAATTTTTAAATGTGAACTTTTTTGAAATATGTTTTTGGTGTACTGCAAAAGAATGCAGAACATGTTCACAAGAAAAAATGCTTCGGAAAAAGTTGAATTTCAAGATCTTTTCGAAGATCTCTTTTATAGCTGAAGTAAGATCCTTCCGAATAGCCAGTAATCTCCGTATTGAAGGAATTGGGAACTACTGAAGAATTGCCAAAATGGAAATTTTTTAGTAGCTCCGGGATGTCCTGATAAGGGTTTTCGCGATAAGCGACAGAAAGAGGATTGGCAGCTGCGAATTTTTCAGAAGAAAAAGGTTGCTCTTTCCGGATCTCTGGAACACCGGAAGCATAAGTAGAACCCCCGCCAATGCTTAAAAGGGCCAGCAAAATGGCGAGGTGATTCAACAATATTTTTATCTGCTGCTGCACAAGCTAAAATTAATCAAAAAGCACACCGTTTAGAGCAATTTAACAGCGTCTTTTGCAAAATAACTGGCGATCATTTGTGCACCGGCCCGCTTGATTGCAGTAAGCTGTTCCAGCATCACCGCATCATGATCCAGCCAGCCTTTTTCGGCTGCAGCTTTAAGCATGGAATATTCGCCGCTTACCTGGTAAACCGCCACCGGTAGGTTTACGGCATTTTTGATCTCCCGAACAATGTCCAGGTAACAAAGTCCCGGTTTTACCATCACGATATCGGCGCCTTCTGCGATGTCCTGCAGGGTTTCTTTGATCGCTTCTTCGCGGTTTGCAGGATCCATTTGATAGGTTTTTTTGTCACCAAATCCGGGTGCCGAATCCAGTGCATCTCTAAAAGGGCCGTAAAATGCCGAAGCATATTTCGCACTGTAACTCATAATTCCTGAATTTGGAAAATTCTCCTGTTCCAGGAGCTGCCTAATTGCCTGGATCCTACCATCCATCATATCACTGGGAGCAACAAAATCGGCCCCTGCCTGCACGTGGGAAAGAGCCATTTGGGCCAGTACTTCCCTTGTGGCATCATTGACTATGTAACCGTCTTCCACAATACCGTCGTGGCCGTAGGAAGAGTATGGATCAAGAGCGACATCGGTCATTACAAGCATTTCGGGCACAGCGCCTTTGATCGTCTTTACCGCCCGCTGCATAAGGCCTTCGGGATTAAGAGCTTCAGTTCCCTTGTTGTCTTTTAAGTTGTCGGGTACTTTTACAAATACCAGAACAGATCTTAACCCCAGGTCCCAAAGTTCTTTAACCTCTTTTTTCAAAAGATCCAGACTATACCTGTAGTAACCAGGCATGGAAGCGATCTCTTCCTTCACGTTTTGCCCTTCCACCACAAACAGTGGTACGATAAAATCGTTGGGAGAAACAAGGGTTTCCCTTACCAGGCTTCGTATAACTTCGTTTGTTCTAAGTCGTCGGTTTCTTATTAGCATGATTTAAAATTCAAGGTTCAAGATTCGGTTCAAGGTTAAAAGTTTAATATTAAAGGGAGTTTACTGTTAAAGATTGAACTTTAAAACTGAGCACTAGATCCATTCCCGCGGATTCTCCAACACCTTCACCAATTTCTCCTCTTCACTTCCCGGTTCGGGATGATGGTCATAAACCCACTGCACTTGTGGAGGCAGACTCATGAGGATACTTTCAATTCTACCATTGGTCTTCAATCCGAACAAAGTGCCCTTGTCGTGCACCAAATTAAATTCCACATAGCGACCCCGCCTTATCTCCTGCCAGTCACGTTGAGCAGAGGAAAAAGCAAGATCCTTTCTCCTTTCCACAATGGGAAGATAAGCATCAAGAAAACTGTCTCCTATATCGGTAACAAAATTGTACCAGGCCTCTTCCGGTTTTTCATTCGAGGGTTTTAAATAATCAAAAAATAAACCTCCTATTCCACGGGCCTCGTCTCGATGGGAATTCCAGAAATACTGGTCACATTTTATTTTGAAATCGGGATAAAAAGAGGGGTCATGTCGGTCACAGGCAGCTTTACAAACTTTATGAAAATGCTCTGCATCCTCCTTAAAAAGGTAATATGGAGTAAGATCCTGTCCGCCGCCAAACCAGCTGTCTACTGTGTTTCCACTCTTGTCGTACATTTCGAAATACCTCCAGTTGGCATGAACAGTAGGCACCAGTGGGTTTGAAGGATGTAAAACCAGGCTGAGGCCGCACGCAAAGAAATCAACATCTCCCACACCAAAATGCTGCTGCATTGCCGGTGCAAGAGGTCCATATACTTTGGAAATATTTACCCCACCTTTTTCAAACACGGCGCCGTCTTCTATTACCCGCGTACGACCGCCGCCGCCTTCCTCTCTTTGCCAAAGATCTTCCTTGAAAATAGCACTTCCATCAATGGCTTCAAGATTTGCAGTGATCCTGTCCTGAAGATTTTGAATGTATGCGTAGAACTTTTCTTTCATTTCGAAGTTTTAAGTTTTTCTAGAAAAACTAAATTATTTTTCTCTTTTTCAATTTCTTCTACACTCTCAATTTTTATTGCTTCTCCCGTTTTTTTCTGAAGAATGTATATGACCTCTTCCTTTTCTTTTTCGACCAAATCCATAAATAGTTCCCTTCCAATCCTGTTATTATGAAGGTCCATTTTTTTTGCGAGGCTCTCATTTGGCGACAGCCGCTCATGAAGATCGGTTATCTTTTTGCTCCAGCTCAATGTGTTTTCGGGGGAACCGGCCGCCGGCAAGCAGGATTTACAGATCAAATAGTTCCAAAGGGCATGACGAAAGGCGTTTGTCCTGTTGTCCTTATGATGTAAATCGCCATACAGGCGGTCGCTTATGGCTACAGCTTCCCTGGTAGCTTTATAAATAGGGAGGAGGTATAAAGGATGTCTTAAAAAGACAGCACAAAGAATAACGAGTTCCCTAAAGTTAAGGGTCGCGATTCTTTTACCTACTACCATTTTTAACGAGCCTTATATTCTTTTGCGGCTTCCACGAAAGCAATAGCATTTTCTACAGGAATGTCGGGTAGTATCCCATGGCCAAGGTTGACTATGTACCTGTCCTTTCCAAATTCATCGATCATTTGTTTCACCATTTTCTTAATTTCTGAAGGAGGTGAATATAACCTGCTTGGATCAAAATTCCCTTGAAGCGTAATTTTTCCTCCTGTTAATTTTCTTGCCATGTGGGGAGAACAGGTCCAATCAACCCCAAGGGCAGAAGCTCCCGAAACTGCCATTTTATCGAGGGCAAACCAACATCCTTTTCCAAAAGCAATTACAGGAATTTCAGGTTTTAGAGCATCAATGATCTGCTGAATGTATTTCCAGGAGAATTCCTGGTAATCCTCAGGAGAAAGCATCCCTCCCCATGAATCAAATACCTGAACCGCATCAACTCCTGCTTCAACTTTGGCTTTTAAATAAGCAATGGTAGTATCGGTGATCTTTTGTAGCAGGGTATGTGCCGCCTGTGGATTTGTAAAGCAAAATTTCTTCGCAATATCAAAGTTTTTGGAACCCTGCCCCTGTACTGCATAACACAAAATCGTCCATGGAGAACCGGCAAAACCTATCAAAGGCACCTCATCATTGAGTTCCTTTTTAGTCATTTTCACGGCTTCCATCACATATCCTAAAGTTTCGTGCACATTGGGTACTATAACTTTATCTACGTCGGCAGAAGACCTTACAGGATGTGGAAGCCAGGGGCCAAGGCCCGGTTTCATCTCCACTTCAATATTCATCGCTTGAGGAACCACTAAAATATCGCTGAAAAGTATAGCTGCATCTGTTCCTACCTGGTGAATAGGCATCACAGTGATTTCTGTAGCTAACTCCGGAGTGCGACAACGCGTAAAGAAGTCGTACTTCTCTTTGAGCTTCATAAAATCGGGCAGGTATCTTCCTGCCTGTCTCATCATCCATACCGGTGGGCGTTCCACCGTTTCCCCTTTTAAAGCTCTAAGAAAAAGATCGTTTTTTATCATGGTCATTGTTTTATTCTAATGTTAGTTCTTCAGAAAGAGAGATACTTCGATTCTCATGTGCTTTCTGAAAATTTTCTTTACCTCCAAAAAGTGCAGAAATTTCTTCATTTTTTACAATTTTCGGATCATCGCTTACAGTTTCCCGAAACGAAGAAAAGGTATAGGTTTTGAAGGCTTTCCCAAAATGGATTTCAGGGTTTAAATTTACGTAGATTATCAGTTGTTTCAGGTGCTTTTCATTATCTACTTTAATTCTTTTGAAATGCTTCTCAAATAAACTGCCTGTCCTATTCTCTGCCTTGTTAAAGGCCTTGGCATAAGAATTAAAGAAATTTGAAAAGCTTTGAGTTACTTGCTTCGTATCTGTCTCCACTCTAACCACCATGTGAAAATGATTCTGAAGTAGACAGTAGGCGAACGTTGAAACTTCTGGGCTTAAATATTTGTGGTACAGCTGAAGGAAGTAGCGCTTATTTTCATCATTAGAAAAAATGTTTGATCTATTTATACCCCTGTTGTAGATGTGGTAAAAATGATCTTTTTCTAATGTTTCTAATTTCATTTTTTTATATCTCCCAGACCTGCAAGGTCTTTTTTTCGACCTTGTAGGTCTTAGTTTATTAGTTTAAAAGAGACCTACAAGGTTTTGGAAACCTTGCAGGTCTACCACCTATTCGCTACGTAAATTTTTTCACCACCTGTACAATCACATTTTCAATTGACGGAGTCGTGGCAATAACTATTTCATTTGTAAATTTTCTGGCTTCGGCTGCAGTTGTCGTTCCAATGCAAAAAGCCAAGCTGTCTTTAAGGTCGTTCTGGGAACAATAGCTTCGCACTGCACTGGGACTAAAAAACAACACTCCATCAAAGGTACGATCTATTTTTTTGGACACTTCATGAGTGTCATATACTTCTACTTCAGAAAAGTTTACCCCGGCAGATTTTAGTCGCTCCGGTAAATCTGCATTTCTTTTTTTTCCGCAGAAGAACAAAAACTCTTCTTTCTTTTGATTGTTGATTATTTCTGAAGCCAAATTTCCCCCGTAATTTGCCATTTTTGACACCCTGAAGCCATTTTGTTTCAAAAAAACGGCAGTTTTCTCCCCAACACAAAAAATATTTTTTCCCTGCAGCTGGTTTCTAAGCGGATGTTTCAGAATTGCCCTAACAGAATTTTTGCTGGTGAAGATCAGGTTGTCCGGAATATTTTTTATTTCAAAGTTAATTGGGGCAATAGAAATAAAATCCATTTCTACCAGGCCAATTCCACGGTTTAAAAGAAGTTCCCGCTGGCCGGTAGTAAGTTTTTTAGTTGAAAGTACAGAGGCGATCCTGCTCCGGGTTGAGAGCTGTTTTGGAAAACCGTCGCCATCTTCTGTTTTTGACAAATCCCGGGAGCGTTTGTTCTTGAATATTAGCCTTTGGTGTTGTTAACCGCCTCTTTTATCTCTCGCATAAGTTCTCTTCCCCCGGCTTTTAGCACTTCCTCGGCACAGGCGCGTCCGAAACCTTTATGGTCTGATACAGGAATTTCCTTTTCTACACCAATTCTCTGCTGCCCGTCAAGACTAAAAAGTGCGGCCCTAAAGTGGATTTTATCTCCTTCAATGGTCGCCAGAGCACCAATTGGAGCTGTACAGCCTCCTTCCAGCACGCGTAGGAATTCCCTTTCAATATGAACACAGGTTTGACTTTTCTCATCATTTAAAGCTGAGAGAGTCTTTCTGCAAAATTCATCCTCTTCTTTGGCAACTACCAGCATGGCTCCTTGTGCCGGTGCCGGGATCATCCATTTTAGATCAATAAAAGAATCGGGTTTGAGGTTGATGCGTTCTAGGCCTGCCGCCGCAAAGATTGCCCCATTCCAGTCGCTGTCTTCCAGCTTCTGCAGGCGTGTATTTACATTTCCTCGAAGATCTACGATCTCATGGTTTGGGTACTTATGCAACCACTGGGCCTGGCGTCTAAGACTACCCGTGGCAACTATTCCTTCCTCATTGAGGAAATTGGTGCCTTTATGAATTAAAATGTCCTGGGTATTTGCCCTTTTTAAGACCGCAGCTTCCACAATTCCTTTAGGCAGAGCTGTGGGTACATCTTTCATGGAGTGCACTGCGATGTCAATTTCATCTGTGATCATGGCCACATCCAGCGTCTTGGTAAAGATCCCTGTGATCCCAAATTCATAAAGAGGTTTGTCAAGCACCAGGTCACCCTGTGATTTTACAGGTATTAATTTCGTCTTGTGACCCAGTTTTTCAAGTGCATTTTTTACTGCATTTGCCTGCCATAGTGCTAATTCACTGTCCCGGGTGCCTATGCGAATCACCCTGCTCATTTCTTAAACGTTTCTTCAAGTTGAAATACCTTCTGGATCAACTCCAGGCTTTCATCTGTAGAATTTGAATCGCCTTTGAGATGGTTGGCAAACTGGTTCATGATCTTCTGGATAATGCGATCTCCAAGAACTTCGGCCTGCCTGTCGTTAAAGTTTTCAATTTTTCGGCGTTGAAAATCCACTTCAGCATCTTTCATTGTCTTCAGTTTCTTTTTCAAAGCTTTTATAGTAGGTGCGAATTTTCGGGTTTCAAGCCAGGAATTGAAATCGGCTTCCATTTCGGCAATGATCTTATGTGCATCTGGAATTGCAGATTTTCTGCGTTCCAAAGTCTCATCGGTCATTTGGGAAAGGTGATCCAGGTGAATTACCGACACTCCCGGAAGTTCTGCCACTTCATCTGATACATTCTTTGGAATAGAAAGATCCAGGATCAACAGGTCTTTTTTATTATAGATCAGCTCTTTCGTTATTGTTGGATTTTGAGCTCCTGTCGCAACGATAAGGATATCAGCCTGTCTTATTTCTGCCTGAAGGTCGGCATAGTCCCGAACGGTGAGGTCGAATTTACCGGCAATTTTTTCTGCTTTATCTTTCGTCCTGTTGATTAGGGTAATTTGATGTTTTTTTGTGTGCTTTACCAGGTTCTCACAGGTATTGCGACCTATTTTTCCTGTTCCGAACAGCAGGATATTCTGGTCCGCAGGGTTTTCAAAATTCTTTAGAATGTATTGAACCGAAGCGAAACTCACAGAAGTAGCTCCCGAGGAAATCCCGGTTTCATTTTTAATGCGCTTACTTGCCTGGATCACGGCATTTACCAGTCTTTCTAAAAATGGATTTGAGACTCCTATATCCTTTGACTGAATAAATGCAGTCTTAATTTGGCTAATGATCTCGAAATCTCCCAGAATTTGGCTGTCAAGACCGGTACCAACTCTAAACATGTGAGAAATTGCCTCCTTGTTCTTATATACATAAGCCACCTTTTCAAACTCCTCAACGGTACCATGAGTGTGCTCACACAGCAATTTGATCAATTGGAAAGGGTGCTGGGCAAAACCGTAAATTTCGGTTCTGTTGCAGGTAGAGGTAACAATAATGCCGTCGATACCTTCGATCTTTGCCTGCTCAAGCAAATTTTTCTTTCTCGTATCGTCCAGGCTAAAATGTCCTCTTACTTCTGCATCGGCCTTTTTATAACTAAGGCCTATTGTATAAAAATGTTTTCCTCTAGAAATATTATAATCTTCCATGTACCTGAATAGGATTCTAACGAGCAAATGTAAGATAAGGTTAAAGTAAAAAACAACGCTAAAAGTACATTTTTTATCGCTGCACGTGATTTTAGTCTAAAAACTGATTAAAATCATATTTTTGAGCTATTTTTACCTATGAACAATGGAAGTACGGCAACTTTGTTTAGAACGTTTCTAAATAAAAGCCGCTTATAAATTCATTTTGCCATGCAGGAAAATGTCGCTCAAAGTACCTTTGAAAAAACACGGTTGGAAGAGGGGTTTTATTTGCTCCGGTTTCAAAATACAACCAGGGAGCGGGTGAAGATCCATCGAAATATCAACAGCAACTTCATCCAGTTTCATTTTTCCGGAAAAGGAGAAGGCAGGTTTTTCTTCAATAATGGCAGTTATAAAATTCCGCTGCTGGAAGAAAATGCACTTTTGCTTTACAACCCCAAACGTGACCTGCCCATTGACCTGGAGCTGCAGCCAGGCAGCTGGGTGATCTCCATCGTGATCTCGATTAAAAAATTTCATGCCCTTTTTTCTGAAGAGGCAGGTTATGTAAGTTTTCTTAGTCTTGAGAACCGTGATAAGCAATATTATAAGGACAGTCCATTAACCCCCGGAATGGTGATCGTCCTAAACCAGGTGGTGAATTATAATGTGGTTCCAAGTATTAAAAACCTTTACTTTAAAGCTAAGGCATATGAATTGCTAAGCCTCTATTTTAACCGTTCTGGAGAGCCCGATGTTGAGCAGTGCCCTTTTTTAAGTGACGAAGAGAATGTGCTAAAAATAAGAAAGGCCAAGGAAATTGTGATTGCCAATATGGCCGAACCTCCTTCACTGCAGGAATTGTCCAGGGAAATTGGCCTTAGCCTTAAAAAACTTAAGGAAGGGTTCAAACAGATTTATGGAGATTCAGTCTTCAGCTTTTTGTTTGATTATAAAATGGAATACGCCCGAAAGCTATTGGATTCCGGAGAATATAATGTGAATGAAGTTGGACTTAAAGTTGGTTACAGCACTTCCAGTCATTTTATTGCAGCCTTTAAAAAGAAATTTGGGACAACTCCAAAGAAGTACCTAATGTCACTTTCTTCGGAAGCCTGATCTATAAATTTCTTCAATGCAGCCATTTTTCTAAAGATTTCCTGAAGCTTTTTTGTCCGAATTTAATAATTGTATTTTTACAGCAAATTCAAAAGATGAGTAAAGGAGTATTACTGGTCAACCTTGGTTCGCCCGACAGCACAGACCCAAAAGACGTAAAAAAGTACCTCGATGAATTCCTCATGGATGAAAGGGTTATTGACGTGCCTTATTGGGCTCGTACTCTCTTAGTGCGGGGGATTATTCTCAATACCCGGCCAAAAAAATCGGCAGAGGCTTATGAGAAGATCTGGTGGGAAGAAGGTTCTCCTTTAATTGTTCTTTCTGAAAGGCTTCAGGAAAAGGTGGATTCTATAACTTCAGTTCCTATTGCACTGGCCATGCGTTACGGCAAGCCCTCGATTAAAAGCGGACTTCAGGAACTGCATGACAAAGGAGTGGATGAGGTATTGATCTTTCCCCTGTATCCCCAGTTTGCCATGGCAACTACCGAAACTATTCTAGTGCTGGCAGAAGAACTTCGGAAAAAGCATTTTCCGCAGATGCAGTTTACTTCGGTTCCCGCCTTTTATAATCATGCAGATTATATTCGGGTGCTGGGCACGAGTATTTCAGAATCCTTAAAAGGAGTGGATTTTGATCACCTTTTGTTTTCCTATCACGGGGTTCCAAAAAGGCATATCAGGAAAAGTGATATTACCCAATCTCATTGTAAAATAGATGGCAGTTGTTGCCAAACTCCTTCTCCTGCACACCAGTTCTGTTACCGTCACCAATGTTATGAAACCACCAAACTGGTAGCTGAATACCTGGGGCTTGAAAAAGGGAAATTTTCGGTGTCCTTCCAGTCCAGATTGGGATTTGATCCATGGTTGCAGCCTTATACAGATCGTACTATTGAAAGAAAAGGTCTGGAAGGAGTTAAGAACCTTGCTATTGTGACTCCGGCGTTTGTTTCAGACTGTTTAGAGACGCTCGAGGAGATTGCAATGGAAGGAAAGGAGATTTTTGAAGAAGCAGGCGGTGAAAAATTCACAGTTGTGCCCTGTCTTAACGATCGGGAAGATTGGGTGAAGGTACTGGCGCGTTGGGTTGATGAATGGGCGCACCAAAATGTAGCTGTATAATACCTTTTTTGACACCTTAGCAAGAATTCGTTTTAAAAACCAGACCTGCCTTGGAATATTACAACTACATCAAAGCCCTGCACCTTATTTTTGTGATCACCTGGTTTGCGGGACTTTTTTATATCCCCCGGCTTTTCATCTACCACATTGAAGCTTCAGAGAAACCTGAACCTGAAAAGAGCATTTTAAGCGAACAATTAAAGATCATGACCAGGAGACTGTGGTTTATTATTACCTGGCCTTCAGCAATTCTTGCAACTCTGTTCGCCGTCTGGCTCCTTGTACTTATGCCGGGTTGGTTACAAATGCCCTGGATGCACGTGAAACTTGCTTTTGTGCTGCTTCTTTTCTTTTACCATGGTAAAAGTCATCATATTTTTAATCAGCTTCAAAATGATAAAATCACCTGGACATCGAACCAAATGAGGCTTTGGAATGAGGTGTCCACCCTTATTCTTTTTGCAGTAGTATTCCTGGTGATCCTAAGAGATGCGTTAAATTGGATCTATGGTGTAGTCGGAATTTTTCTTTTGGCTGCGATGTTGATGCTGGGAATAAAAATTTACAAGCGTTTACGCTCCAAAAATCCCGATATTTAGAATGGTTTAATAATTGTTAGTTATTTTGCCACCTTAAAAATTACTCTTTGAAATTCTCTTTAAGAACCCGAATATTCCTTTCTATGATCGTGCTGGTGTTACTGGCATCAATTTTAATTGGAGGAATTACGGTACTGCAATATAAAAAGGAAGCACAGGAATATCATAGGGAACGACTCGAACGAAAGGAAGAGGCGATAAGGGAGCACATCAAATTTGTAGTGGAAAGTACCACCTATGAGATAAGGGAGGAGACGGTTTACCTTATTCTTAAACAGGACGACAAGATCCACGAGATCTCACAAGTGCATAATATGCCCATTAACGTCTATAGTCTCGAAGGCGACCTTATCTTAAAGTCGAACCAGTCCTTTTTCCCGGATACGACCGATCTTAGACTTGACAGGACAATTGTGGAAAAGCTGCAGTCTTCTTCCAGAAAAAGGGTGATAGAACAAACCATCAAAAACGACAAAAGATTTCAATCTTCCTATACCTATATCACAGATAATAAATTCCGGCCGCTGGCGATCCTCAACCTTCCATATCTCGAAGATGACTATTTTATAACCCGCGATTTAAGGAACTTTCTCATAAAACTTACCGAAGTTTATTTATTCATGCTGGTCCTTGCGATCCTGCTCGCTTATTTTCTTTCAAAATATATCACCCGAAGCTTAAAAACAGTTTCAGAAAGGATTCATCAAACGCGGCTTGACAAGAAGAACCAGAAAATCGAGATTGGTAATGTAAGTGAGGAGATCTTTACCCTGGTGGCAGCATATAATTCGATGATCGACGAGCTTGAGGAAAGTGCGGCTAAACTGGCCACTAGCGAGCGGGAACAGGCCTGGAGGGAGATGGCCAAACAAGTGGCCCATGAAATTAAAAATCCTCTTACGCCAATGCGCCTCAGCGTTCAAAGTTTTCAAAGAAAATTCGATCCCAATGATCCTCAAATTCAGCACAAGGTTGATGAATTTAGTGATACGCTTATCACCCAGATCGATACCATGAGCTCTATTGCTTCAGCTTTTTCCAATTTTGCGAAAATGCCCGCCCAACAAAATGAAACACTAAATGTTCCAAAAATAGTTAAACTCGCCCTCGATATTTTCAACGAAGATTACATCCTGTTCTCTTCAGAAAAAGAAGAGATCGTCGCCAAGTTTGATCGTACTCAGCTTATTAGGGTGGTGACAAACCTGGTGAAAAATGCCGTACAGGCCGTCGAGAAGGAAGAACATCCTGCTGTCCTGGTTTCGGTGATGGAGGAGGAGAACCGCGCCTGCTTAATAGTTTCAGATAATGGCGTTGGGATTTCTGAAGAAAATATGGACAAGATCTTCGAGCCTAAATTTACCACCAAATCCAGCGGAATGGGTCTTGGCCTTGCGATGGTAAAAAATATTGTGGAGAGTTGCGGCGGAAGCATCACGTTTACCTCCAAATTAAATAAAGGCACTATCTTTAAGGTTCATTTTCCAAAATAACACGACATGAATTTCGAAAATATCCTGTTCGAAGAGAACGAAAACATTGGTTACATAACGATCAACAGGCCAAATAAACTTAATGCTCTAAACAAAGCTACCATTGCCGAACTTAACGAAGCATTTGAATCTGCCCGTGAAGATCATGATATCAAAGTGGTGATCCTCTCCGGAAGTGGAGAAAAAGCCTTTGTGGCAGGAGCCGATATTAGTGAATTTGCAGATTTTTCAGCCGAAGAAGGGAGGCGACTTGCTGCCGAAGGTCAGGAAAAGCTGTTTGATGTAGTGGCCAATTTTCCAAAGCCGGTAATCGCAGCAGTCAACGGATTTGCGCTAGGTGGCGGACTCGAACTTGCCATGGCTGCACATTTTAGAATTGCCAGTGACAATGCCAGGATGGGGCTACCCGAAGTTTCCCTGGGAGTGATCCCAGGTTATGGAGGTACCCAAAGATTACCACAACTGGTAGGTAAAGGAAAGGCAATGGAAATGATCATGACTGCCGGAATGATCGATGCCAAAGAAGCACTCGATTACCACCTGGTAAATCATGTGACCACTCCTGAGGAGTTAATTCCCCTGGCGGAAAAGCTTGCCGGTAAAATCATGAAGAATTCCATGATAGCGGTTGCTGCGGCAATCAAAGCTGTTAATGCTAATTACGAGGATGGAGTGAACGGGTTTGAAGTGGAGATCGACGAGTTTGGAAGCTCTTTTGGAACCGAAGATTTTAAAGAAGGCACTTCTGCATTCCTGAATAAACGAAAGGCGAATTTCCCGGGGAAATAGGAAAATTTCCATATAAAAGGAAAATATCCTATTTTTGTTCCTATGGAGAGGAACGATTATATCAAAGGAAGGGGAGCGCAGCACCAGGTCAAGAACAGGTTTGATGCCCTGTCTTATGAATTGAGAGATGATTTTCTCAACTATTGTGCGGCCGAAGGTGAGGAGGCAACCACTTCACAAACTACTTTGATAGATACATTTCCCAAGACTATTGTAAATAAAGTGACCAGCCCCGATGTGGGGATGGAATATTCTCTTAATCCTTACCAGGGATGTGAGCATGGATGTGTTTACTGTTACGCCAGGAATTCACATGAGTATTGGGGTTATGGGGCAGGTCTTGATTTTGAGCAGAAGATCCTGGTAAAAAGAAATGCAGTTGAATTGCTTGAGCAAAAACTCCGCAGTAAAAGCTGGAGAGCTGCCCCTATTGTACTTTCGGGGAACACAGATTGCTACCAACCTATTGAGCGGAAACTGGAGATCACCAGGAGATTACTTCAGGTCTTTCTAAAATATAAACACCCTGTTGGGATTATCACCAAAAATGCTTTGATTCAACGGGATGTTGATATTCTGCAGGAACTTGCAAAAGATAACCTTGTAAGGGTAAATCTTTCCATTACCTCTTTAGATGAAAAAACGAGACAATTACTGGAACCCCGAACGGCCAGTATAAAGAAGCGCCTGGAAACGGTCGGGTTGCTGGCTTCCAGGGATATACCCGTTAGTGTAATGATGGCACCAATTATTCCTTCCATCAACAGCCATGAGATTCTGCCTTTGGTCAAAGAGATCTCAGAAAGGGGAGCCTGTGGAGTAGGGTATACTGTGGTAAGACTTAATGGTGCTATTGGGGAGGTTTTTTCTGAATGGATCAGGAAAGCAATGCCAGACAGGGCAGAAAAAGTCCTGCACCAAATCGCCGAATGTCACGGCGGAAATCTCAACGACAGCCGCTTTGGTACCCGCATGAAAGGAGATGGAAATATTTCCGATCAGGTTGCACAGCAATTTGCAATTGCACGAAAACTATATCTAAAAGATCGGGAGCGCCCGGCGCTGAACCGCGAATTGCATGAGCAATACAAAGATGGACAAATGAAACTCTTCTAAAAATCCCATTGGTGAGAGGGAAGTCCCCACTCCCGAAAAAACTGATCTAAATATTTAACCATAAAATCGTGGCGCTCTTCGGCCAGCTTTTTTCCCGATTCTGTATTCATTCGGTCCTTTAAAAGAAAAAGCTTTTCATAAAAATGATTTATGGTAGGCGCTGTGGATTTCTTGTATTCCTCCTTGCTCATGTTCATGTTAGGGGGAATAGCTGGATCAAAAATGGCTCTTCCTTTAAAGCCACCATAGTTAAAAGTTCGGGCAATGCCAATTGCTCCCAAAGCATCTAGTCTGTCGGCGTCCTGCACTACCTGCAGCTCGGGGGAATTGAATTGCTGTTGCTCATTTCCTCCTTTAAAAGAGATCCAGTTTATGATGTTCTCTACATGTACAATGATGTCTTCGGGAACCTCTTTTTCCTGTAGAAAGTTTCTTGCTATCTCAGGGCCTAAAGATTCATCTCCACCATGAAATTTGTAATCGGCAATATCGTGAAGCAGCGCTCCCAGTTCTACCACAAAGAGATCAACTTTTTCACCTGCGGCGATTGCACGTGCGTTGTTGTAAACCCTTTCAATGTGGAACCAGTCGTGGCCTCCTTCGGCGTCCTGTAATTTATGCTTTACAAATTCAACAGCGTCTGCAACGATCTTGTTTTGGTCCATAGGTCTCTAAAATGTCGTATTAAGGCCTAAATTATATCGGCTGTTATTGTGCGTTCTACCTGGGCTACAAGTGCATCGGAAACCATGGAATTTGCTGCAATTGGTTCATGTACCTTCAACATGAAATGAACTCCAATTCCCATTGGGAAGTTTCCGTAGCGAAAAAGTTTCCAGCTGTTATTGATGGTTATGGGAACAACCAAAGCTTCGGGCATTTTTTCAATTAGCAACTGCAATCCCTTTACGGCAAATTTCTTGGGTGCGCCCGTACGGCTGCGTGTTCCTTCAGGAAAAATGACGGCAGAGCGTTTATTCTCTTTGAGGTAATCTGCAAATTTGCTCAACGCAATCATGGATTCCCGTCCCTTTTTTCGATCAATAAGTAAATTCCCGCCGTGTCTTAAATTATATGAAATACTTGGTATCCCTTTTCCTAACTCTTTTTTGCTTACAAACTTTGGGTGGTGCTTTCTAAAGTGCCAGATGATGGGCGGAATATCATAAGTACCCTGGTGATTCGAGACGAAAATGCAGGATCTGTTAGTGGGCAGGTTGTGAGGATTTTCTATAGTAAAACTTGTGCCTAAAAGATTGAGGCAACGCAGAAGAAAGAAATTCATAGCATCGACACTTTTCTTATGGCTTTCGTAACCACCTAATTTAAGGGAGATCCACTGGATAGGATGAAAGACCAGCAGGGTAAGAAAAAAGAAAAAGAAAAATATTACTGAAATGGGATAGGAGAGGATCTTTTTTAGTTTTTTCATTCTTTCTTGCTTGTAACGGGCTGCAATTTCTGCATTTAATTCATGACGTGCAAAATCTAATTAAGCCATCAATGTATATATTTTTTTGTGTAGGAGCACCGGTTGAGACAGGTTGTTGTTGGCTGGTTAAAACAAAAAAAGCTGTCAAAAAAGAAATTTTTGACAGCTTAAATTTTTAAAAATGGCCTTTTACGCCAGCATTTTTAGCAAAACTCGTTGTAAGCTTCAGTAAGATTATCGGCAATAACCTCTGCAGGACGTCCTTCTATGTGATGTCTTTCCAGCATGTGTACCAACTCCCCGTCTCTAAAAAGAGCCATGGATGGAGAAGATGGAGGAAAAGGTACCATATAATCACGGGCCTTATCTGTTGCTTCTTTATCTACTCCGGCGAAAACCGTTACCAGGTGGTCGGGTCTTTTAGTATTCTGTAAAGACATTCTGGCTGCAGGACGGGCATTGGCAGCGGCACAACCGCATACAGAGTTTACCACTACCAGGGTAGTACCTTTTCTGGCAATTGCCTCATCAACTTTCTCTACTGTATGTAATTCTTCAAACCCAATGCTGGTAAGATCTTCGCGCATTGGCTTCACTAATTCCGGTGGATACATATATCAATTTTTTATTGTTAGAACTAAAGATGCAAAGATACCAAATTAAACTAAGAGCATAAATTTTGGAAAGTTAAACCCCTGAGTGGCTCCTCATTCAGAAGAAAAGCCGTTGTAAAATACTATCTTTGCAGCCCAAAAGTACCAGAATGATCAAATGGTTTGCCGCTTTTGTCGGCTTTATGTTTTATGGTTTCCGTGGAGCTATCCTTGGATTTATTATAGGAAGTATTATTGATTCTCTTATTTCCTCCCGTAGGGGAGGATTTAATATTTTTTCTGAAGAAGAGCGTGTCACTCCGGGGGATTTCGAACTTCACCTGTTAACGCTTTCGGCTATTGTTATTAAAGCCGATGGACAGGTGAGTCAGCAGGAGATGGATTACGTGCGTAACTATTTTGTGCAGGCCTATGGAAAGGAACGTGCAAATGCTGTTTTTCGCACTTTTAATGATGTTGTAAAAAGTCGTGAACTTGACGAGAGAAGAATTGCCCAGTTCCTGGTTGCCCGCACTCAATATGCGGCCCGGCTGCAAATAGTTCACTTCTTGTTTAGTATTGCCAATGCCGATGGAAGAGTAAGCCAGGCCGAAGCGGGGAAAATTCGGCAAATCGCGGGGTACCTGCGCATTGGGTCAAAGGATTTTGAGAGTCTTTACGCCATGTTCTTCAAGACTACAGATAATTCCTATAAGATCCTGGAAATCGACAAGTCTGCGACCGATGCCGAAGTTAAAAAAGCATACCGCGAAATGGCCAAGAAATACCATCCCGACAAACTTCAGCATATGGATGAAGCTTACCGCAAAGGGGCTGAAGAAAAGTTTCGAAGAGTCCAGGAAGCTTATGAACAGATTCAGAAGGAAAGAGGTTTTTAAGATTCCTGAATTTTTCTACTGAAGCAATTTATTACCGAATTTTAATCCAACGAACAATGTTCTCGGTCTGGAGGGACCATAGACATAATTGGCATCCCGGTCTACACCCATGTCAAAATCTTCCTGGTATTGATCAAATAAATTCTGAACCCCCAGATTGAATTCCAGCTCAAAACTTTTGGCCAATTCAAAAATATAGGCGGTTTTAAAGTTTACTTCCATAAAACTTCTCGTTTTTTCGAGGCGGTCCTTTTCAATGTATCCCGCCAGGTGTGGTACATACATGCTGCCGGTGTAAACGCCGGAAAGATTATTCTGCCAGTTTTTTACCGGAGCCCAGGTAAGGATGAAATTTCCGTAGATATTGGGTGACTTGAAGAAATTTCGGGCGTTTTGGAGAGATACTTCCGGGTCATCGCTGAATTGTACAGGAACGTCATATTTTGCCTTTTGCAGGGTTCCTCCCAATTGCAGGATCCAGTCCTGATTGGGTGCGAAAACCACATCCAGGTTCATCCCGTAGACATCGGCTCCCTCCCCGTTTCTTTTTTCAAAAATCGTTTCAGAAATACGTTCCAGGACAAAAGGTTTTTCCAGCCTGGTGTAAAATGTTTCGAAGGTGAAACGGTAATTTTGGTCCAAGGTACTTTTGCTCCATTCTGCGGAAGCCAGATAGCTATGTGAGGTTTCTGACTCCAGATCATCTGAAAATTGTACAAGACTTACTTCTCCTGCAGCTATCCTCGCATGAATATCCTCTGTGAAGACCTGCGGCGCCCTGAAACCTTTTGCATAGCTGGTGCGGAATTGCAATTGTTCGCTTGCCGCATATAGCACATTAAAACGCGGATTTAAAACAACATTTTCTTCGGCCGCATTATGAAGGTCTGCACGTAATCCTCCCAGAATTTTTAATTTTTTTGTAGTCTGCCATTCCTGTTGGGCATAAAGACCAAGTATGTTAAGGTTCTGGTCGATCTTAGCATTATAACCGGGTTTGCGGTCTCTCATTAAATTGTTCCTGAACTCACTCCCGGCTGTAAAAGTTGCGGTTGAGCCAAGGAAATTTTCCTGATCGAAGGAGAATTGGGTTCCCAACAGATATGTGTTGTCAAGCGAGTTCCCATAACCTTTGATACTCTCTTCTAAAGTTTTGCCTTTTCCGCCATAGAAATTGTCATTTTTTGATAACTGGGCTGTTCCGTATACAGAGTAGCGAAAATTCTTATTTCTTGAGAAGGCTTCGTAAGTTAGACCACCTCCAATTACTTCACTTTCGATCTGTTCGGTAATATCGGCTTCAAAAGGTTGAAGATGCAGCTTATTTCCACCACGACGAAATTCATGGATAGTGTGGAAATCAAAGCTTATTTCACTGCGGTCATTGGGTTTGAGAAATGACTTAAAGCCGAAGGTTTTATTTTCTACCTCTGTAATTTCAGTAAACCCGTCGTTATTGTGGTCATAAGGATCTCGGTCCCTAAACATTCCGTAGACATTTAACCCGGAATTATAATCGTTAGACAAAATAGTTCCATTTACTGTAATAGCCTTATCACTGGCCTCGCGACTGGTAGCCGCTATGTTTCCTGCTACCTCAAAATAATCTTCGGTAGGAACTTTTGTAATGATATTAATTGTACCTGCAATGGCATTTGACCCATAGAGGGCAGAACCCCCACCTCGCACAACTTCAATCCTTTCAATAGAATTAGCGGGAATTTGATCCAGGCCATATACACCATTAAGGGCGCTAAAGATGGGCCTGCTGTCAATTAGGATCTGTGAATAAGCACCATCAAGACCGTTCATGCGTACCTGCGAAAAACCACAATTCTGGCAATTGGTTTCCATACGCAGGCCGGGTTGGAAATTCAAACCTTCACTAAGACTTATGGACTGTGTGGCTTTAAAATCTTTTGAAGAGGTGACTGAAACAATTACCGGGGCGGTATGTCGAAGTTGTCCTGTGCGGCTGGCAGAAATTACCACCTGGTCAAGCCCTGTAATGTCCTCCTGTAGGGAGAAGTCCATACTTTGATCCTCAGGAACTAAAATATCCAGGTGGTTTCTCAATGTCTTATAGCCTATAGCCTTAAGTATTATTTCATGGTGCCCCAGGGGAGCCTCAAGGTAATATTTACCCTGCTCATTTGTGGTCGTACCTATTTTCGTGCCTTCAAGGTAAATGTTGACAAAAGGAACCGGAGTGCCGTTGGCAGTGACCTCACCGGAAACCTTAGCGGTTTGCGCCAGGCCAATTTGAACTGAAAGAAATATTAATAAGCTGAGTAATAACTTCAAAACAATAATTTCATCAAAGCTATAAAGTAATTTTAGATAAGTCTAAAAATTGTTTATGAATTTTTAAAAATGTATTTTTGGCATGTAAAAATGAAATAATTTTATGTTTAGTCTTTCCGAAGAAAATTATCTTAAGGCCATTTTCCATTTAGAAAGGAAATATGCCGGGGGCGTTAGTACCAATGCCCTGGCCGAAGAAATGGAGACCAAAGCATCTTCGGTTACCGATATGGTGAAGAAACTCTCTGAAAAAGACCTGGTGAAATACAGAAAATATCAGGGAGTGCACTTGAGTGAAAAGGGGAAAAGAACCGCTATTGAAGTTATTCGAAAGCATCGTCTTTGGGAAGTCTTCCTGGTGGAAAAACTAAACTTCTCCTGGGATGAGGTACATGATATCGCAGAACAACTGGAGCACATAAAATCTGAAAAATTAACTGATGAGCTGGATAAGTTTCTGGGGCATCCAAAAAGAGATCCGCACGGAGATCCTATTCCCGATGGCGATGGTAATTTTAGGATCTCCAACAAAATGTTACTGGCCGATCTTGAGGAGGGCCAGGCGGGAATTTGCGTAGGAGTGAAAGATTCTTCTACAGAATTTCTAAGGTACCTTGATAAAAATGAGATCACCCTTGGAAAAGCTATAAAAATAGTGCAGCGGGAAGAATATGATGAATCCCTTTTGATCAAGATCAATGATAAAGATCTGCGCATTTCGAAGACAATTTCAAAGAACCTATTTGTAAAACCCATTGAGTCATGAATGATATAATAGCATATTTTGAGAGCATCGATCCCGTAATGGCGGCCTTCCTGGCCACTTTATTTACCTGGGGACTAACTGCCTTGGGTGCTTCGCTGGTTTTTCTTTTCAAAAAAATGAACCGGGCCTTGTTTGACGGGATGCTGGGTTTTACCGGTGGAGTAATGGTGGCTGCAAGTTTCTGGAGCTTACTGGCGCCCGGGATTGAAATGAGTAAAGGAGAAGGGTTTGTAAAAGTTATACCTGCCGTGGTAGGATTTGGACTGGGAGCTTTGTTCATTTTTGGCCTTGATAAGGTGCTACCACATTTACATGTAAACTTTAAAATGGCCGATAAGGAAGGAGTGAAAACTCCCTGGCATAAATCTGTTCTGCTTACTTTGGCTATTACGCTGCACAACATTCCAGAAGGTCTTGCCATTGGGGTTCTTTTTGGAGGAGCTGCAATGGGGCTGGAAGGTGCCAGTATTGGCGGAGCTGTCGCTTTGGCTATGGGTATCGGGTTGCAAAACTTCCCTGAAGGTTTTGCGGTAGCCATGCCATTGCGGGGGCAGGGGATGAGCCGCTGGAAAAGCTGGAACTATGGACAGCTTTCAGCCATTGTTGAGCCTGTTGCTGCTGTTCTGGGAGCATGGGCAGTGATGACCTTTGAACCTATTTTACCTTATGCGCTGTGCTTTGCCGCAGGTGCCATGATCTTCGTTGTTGTCGAAGAGGTTATTCCCGAGGCGCAACAGGATCGTTTTACCGATATTGCCACTATGGGCTTTATCGGTGGTTTTATGGTCATGATGACCCTGGATGTAGGACTCAGCTAGCTGCCTATAAGGTTAAATGCTCCTTTGGTCAGGATCTGTTTTCCTTTTAAAGCTTCGGGATCTTCAACTGCCGTAAACCCGTTATAAGTTGCTTGTGGCTTCACCTGGACACGGGTGAAAATATATTCATCCCCGTTCGTATTTTCCAAAACCAGCACATGATGAGCATTATCGACTTCTACAATTGCAGCTTCGGGAAGGGCGGGAAGTAGTTTGCTGTGGGTAATGATCCTGGCTTCCACAAACATTCCTACTGCGAATTTGCTTTTAAGACTGTCTTCAAGATGAGCATGAACCCCCGCCATACGATCTTCATCAATGCTTTTTCCCACCAGCCATATCTCTGCCTCATAATTTTTTGAGGGCTCCTGGGGCAGGCTAAAGTTAATTTTTTGTCCTACTTTGATCTTCATGAGATCCTTTTCAAAAGCATTTAGTTCGAGGTGAAGATGATCTGTGTTCACGATTTCCATAATATTATGGGTCGGCTCCACAAACATCCCTTTTGTAACATTCACCCTGTCCACAGTGCCGCTAATAGGGGAATAAACATTTATTTCTGAAGTAACTTTTCCTGCTTCCACTTCCTGTGGATCGATATTCAACATCTGAAGCTTTTTCCGCAGGCCATTGTAACGCGCCAACCCACTTTTGTATTCGCTTTCCACTCTTAGGAAGTTCTTCTTTGAAGTGATGTTTTCATCGAGCATTATTTGCTGCCTTTCATATTCAGCCTTCAGGAAATCGAGTTGCCCCGCCAGCTCCAGGTATTCCTGCTGGAGCTCAATATATTTTGGATTCTCAAGACTAAGTAAAAGCTGCCCCCGTTGCACGCTGTTTCCTTCCAGCAGAGGTGCCCGCTTCACGTAACCCCCTTCAAAAACATTGATTTGCGCCCTGTTTTCGGGTGGGACATCGATCTTCCCATTTACCCGAATGATCTCCGGAAAATCTTTTTCCGTTAGTTCCCCGAGTTCCATCCGGTTATGTTCAAACTGTTCTTTGGTGATGACAATTCCCTCCCGGTCCTCATTCATTTCGGCTTTGGCCACATCGGGTTCAGATTTACATGAAGCCAGGAGTAACACTGTCAAAAAGGGTAAATATTTAATACTTTTCATGGTTCTAGGATCATTAGTTGATTAATGGCAATCACGGTTTGATTGTAGGTATACAGGGTGTCGAGAAATGACAACCTTATTCTGTAAGCGTTCTCAAGGCTTAGAATGTACTGGAAGAAATCTATCTCCCCGTTTTGATAGCCAAAATTTGCGGTTCTTAAAATTTCTTCTGAAAGTGCATTTCCTTCCTGTTGATAGTAGGAAAGAGCCTCCTCATGTTTCTCCAACTGTGTCATAAGCTGAAGGTATTTTGTTTCGAGTAGCCGCTCGTTTTGCAGGGCTTCTTCAGCAGCAATTTCTGTTGCTATTTTTGAGGCTTTTATCCTGGCAGCATTTCCGCTGAAGAGAATAGGAATGCGAAGTCCCGCCTGGTATCCCGAAAGATGATCATTTACATCTTCATTTAATCCGCGAAAGTAGCTGAAGGTAATTTCCGGCAGGAGGCGCTGCTTTTCCACTAAATTTTCGGCCCTGGCGAGGGAAATCCGTTGCTCATAAAGTTGCTTTAGCACATGTTGATCTACACTCATCCTGGTGATCTCCATTTTTTCAAATGGAGCCTGTGCAATCCTCAACTCTTCCTCTGCCTGCACAAGCTGCATAATGTTGGTGTAGGCAAGGCTTACTTCAGCTTCGGCCTTCTTGAGCTCCAGCTCAAGTTCCCGTTGCCGGGCCTGGGCAGTGATCTTTTCCAGGTAATTGGTTTCTCCCAGTTCAAACCTTCGCGTGGCGGCATGGGAGAAGTTGCTGTATAGGGTGTCGATCACATACAAGGTTTTTCTCTTTTCCTGTGAATATTGATATTCCAGATAACTCAAAGCGAGTTCCTGTTCCAGGGTTTTTCTGACTATTTCATAATTGAGCTTTTCAAACTTTGTACTTTCCTTATACCGCTTTAACTGCGCAAAATAGAAGGTGGGAAAATCCAGGCTTTGATCTACTCCAAACATTTTCAGCGGCTCCCCATTGGACAGGAATTCGACATTATTCCGGCTGTAGTATAGATCAGTTTTATTAAAACTAAAAGCAGCACCTTTTAATGCTTGAGCCTGTTCCACCTTTAATGCGGCAGCTTTAAGCCCCACGTTGTTCTCCATTGCCAGTGAGAGGAGCTCGTCATAGCTAAAGCTTTTCTCCTGCGCCACGGCCGGAATAGAGAAAAGTAGCAGGATGAAGAGGAGTTTTTTATTTTTACCTTTCTTCGTTTTGTGAGAGGGTTTTTTGTCGCTTTTTCCAAAAATAGAGTATAGAATTGGCAGCACAATCAAGGTGAGGAAAGTTGCCGTGACCAGACCGCCAATGACCACTGTGGCCAGCGGTCTCTGAACTTCTGCTCCTGCATTGGTAGAAACCGCCATGGGAAGAAATCCCAAAGCTGCGGCAGAGGCTGTAAGCAGTACGGCCCGCAGGCGATCTTTAGCCCCTTGTCTTACCAGTTCATCTCCATGTTCCATTCCATTATTTTTTAAATGATTGAAGTGTTCGATGAGTACAATTCCGTTCAAAACGGCAATCCCAAAGAGGGCAATAAAACCAACCCCGGCCGAAATACTAAAGGGCATATCCCGCAGCCATAATAACCACACTCCACCTACTGCTGCCAGGGGAATAGCCGAATAGATGATGAGGGTTTCCTTTATGGAATTAAAGGCAAAGTACAGCATGAAAAAGATAAGAATAAGTGCTACCGGTACTGCATACTTCAACCTGTTGGAAGCCTTTTGAAGATTTTCAAATTGACCGCCGTAGGAGACGGTGTATCCGGGGGGTAAATCCAGGTTGTTACTGATGATCTCCCTTACATCATCTACAACCGACTGCAGGTCCCGGTTTCTTACATTGATACCTACAACAATTCGCCTTTGGGTTTCATCGCGGGAGATTTTGGCGGCGGTCTTCTGGTAGGATACATCAGCAACCTCACTAAGGGGAATTTTGCCACCTGCTGGAAGATCCACATAAAGGTTCTGTAGGTTAGCAATATCCCTCCGGTTTTCTTCATCCAGCCTTACCACCATGTCGAAGCGTCTTTCCCCTTCAAAAAAACTTCCCATGGTCTTTCCCCCAAATGCCATACTTAAAACTTCGTTAATGTCGGCAACGTTCAGTCCGTACCTGGCGATCTCACTTCGATTATAGTTCACAGCCATTTGGGGTAGGCCTTCAACTTTTTCTACGGTAATATCGGCAGCACCTTCTACGTTCCTTATAAGATCTTCTATTTGTGCGGCTTTACTACTCAAAATTCCGAGATCTTCTCCAAATATTTTTATCGCGATATCTGCCCTTACCCCGGTGATGAGTTCATTAAATCTCATTTCGATGGGTTGAGTGAATTCTACTTCCATCCCCGGCATAACTTCCAGCGCTTCCTTTATCTTATCGGCGAGCTCGTCCTTACTGTTTGCACTTACCCATTCACTTTTGGGTTTAAGGGTAACAATCACATCGCTTTCTTCCATTGACATAGGATCTGTAGGAACTTCTGCAGCACCTATTCGGGAAACAACCTGGTCTACTTCAGGGAAATTGTCGATCAAGATGCGCTCTATTTCTGTAGTTATTTCTATAGTCTTGCTAAGGGAAGTCCCTGTCTTTAAAATCGGCTGGATAACGAAATCCCCTTCATCCAGGGTTGGTACAAATTCTCCTCCCATAGTAGTATACAGGTAAACACTGGCCGCCAGCAGGATCACTGCCATTGCAAGAACAACTTTTTTGATCTTTAACGCCCGGGTGACCGAAGCATCATAACTATTGTTGAGGAATTTCATTAACCTGACCGACCAGTTTTTTGGTCCTGGTTTTGAAGGCTTGAGAAAAATGGAGGAAACTACGGGTACATAAGTGAAGCAGAGGATCATGGCACCAACCAGGGCGAAACTAAAAGTTAGGGCCATAGGCCTGAACATTTTTCCTTCCACCCCTGTTAAAGAGAGGATAGGTATAAAGACGATGAGGATGATCAATTGTCCAAAGACAGCAGAATTCATCATTTTTGAGGCCCCTGTAAGGGTGATTTTATTTTTTAATTCCTGTCTTTCCTGTTTTTGGAGACCTTCAAAATCATCACTCTTTTTGTTTATCTTGAAAGCAATGAATTCTACTATGATCACTGCCCCGTCTATGATGATCCCAAAATCTATAGCTCCCAGGCTCATGAGATTGGCATCTACCCCAAAAGTGTACATCATGGAGAGCGCAAAGAGCATAGAAAGAGGGATCACAGAACCCACAACAAGCCCGGATCTTATATTTCCTAAAAGCAGAACCACCACGAAGATCACGATGAGAAATCCCAGGACGAGGTTTTCTGTAATGGTAAAGGTGGTCTTATCAATAAGCAGGCTACGGTCCAAAAAGCCGTTAATGTAGATCCCTTCGGGAAGGGTTTCAGAAATTGAAGCCACCCGTTCCTGCACAGCCTCAATCACTTTTTTAGAATTCGCATCCTTCAGCATCATCACCTGCCCAAGTACCTTTTCCCCTTCAGCATTTCCTGTAATTGCACCATAGCGCGTAGCCCTTCCAAAACCTACTTCAGCAATGTCACCTATATAAACAGGAATCCCGTTCCTGTTCTTAACCACAATATTCTCAATATCCTCCAGGGAACTAACCAGACCTTCTCCCCGAATAAAATATGCCTGATTCTCCTTTTCAATATACCCGCCTCCTGCCACACTATTATTCTTTTCAAGGGCTGTGAAAACCTCGGCAGCAGTGATATCCATGGCTGCGAGTTTTTCAGTTTTTATGGCCACTTCATACTGCTTCAGGTTTCCGCCCCAGCTGTTTACTTCCACAACACCCGGTATTCCCGAGAGCTGTCTTCTCACGATCCAATCTTGTATGGTTCGAATGTCGGTAGGAGAGTATCTGTCCTCATACCCGGGCTTGACATCCAGGATGTATTGGTAGATCTCTCCAAGGCCGGTAGTGATCGGGCCCATCTCGGGCGTACCGAAACCTTCGGGAATAGATTGTGATGCAGCATCTATCTTTTCCGCAATAAGCTGCCGTGGCCGGTAAGGTCCCATGTCATCCTCGAAAACAATGGTGACAACAGATAATCCAAATTTTGAGACTGAGCGTATCTCCACTACTCCGGGAAGATTGGCCATTTCCAGCTCTATGGGAGCGGTAATGAATTGCTCCATATCCTGGGTGGAGAGGTTTTGCGAGGTGGTGATCACCTGCACCTGGTTATTGGTAATATCGGGTACCGCGCCAATGGGGATCTGGGTAAGGGAATATATCCCGTAGCCCACCATTACGAGGGTAAGCAGAAGAATGACTAGTTTATGGGTTAAACTAAACCGGATTATTCGTGTTAACATAATTCAGAACTTCAATGTTTATTTTGCCGGGGGGAGCCGGTTTTAAAAATTGAGGGAATTATGCGTGCCTGGGTGGCTGAAAAATATTGGTAGTATTGAGGGAAGTGTAATTATTGTTATGGAAATAGATTACCTGTTGTTGTGAAACAAGTGGATTTTTTGGTTGGGGACTTTCAAAATATTCCGGTACGAATAAATTTACTGTGGTTTGAGAATGGTCAGGCCTAAAAGGAAGATTCTCGTGTCCTTCATGAGAAGCGGAATGATCCTCTTTTTGGCTTCCATAGTGTTTGGTGAGAAATACAAAAAAGGAATCGCCGTAATCTTCGAAATGAACCCGGGCGTGTGCCACCAGTTCGTCAAAACACAATAGATCTGCAGCTCCAAAATTAAAGGATTGAAACAGGAGCAGTACCGACAGCGAAATGGAAATGAAAAACCTCATAACTACCTCTAATTTACGAAATTTGCTCAATAAAAATACGGGGGGAAATCAATTAGATTAATTCCGGAAATTTGCAACAGGGACTTTTTTTTGTAGTCTTTATGATATGAAGAAATTTATAAGTGTATTTTCGGCAGTTTTACTTTCTGCCATTTCCTTTGCGCAGGAAATAGATTCCACAGTCGCAGAACAGGTGCGAATAAACACAGATCTTGGCGTGGGGCAGAATTTCCTTGTCGATGAAACGAAAATAAAATTTATGGGTGTGATATCAGATTCCCGTTGCCCTAAGCAGGTAACATGTATCTGGCCCGGTGAGGCAAAGGTTTTGCTTGGAATTGAATTGAACGGGGAATACTTTCAAAAAGAAGTGGTGATATCGGGTGGTGGTGCAGAGCTGGCGCTTTCTGAAGTGCTTCAAATGCAAATCACGGGTTTAACGCCGTATCCGGAAACGGCAAAGGGAATAGCTCCCGAAGAATACTGCCTCAGTTTTGTGGCAGTACTTCCGCAGTAAGATCAATGACAGCTTCCGCAGCTGGTTTCACATGCTTTGCCGCTCTTTTTCTTGCTTCCAAAGATAAATTTGGGCTTATAAATAAACTTGGTAAACATGTAACCTACTGCTAAACCAAAGGTGATAAAGACAAGTATTTCCTGAAATAATTCCATAGTCTTATTTAAGTATTTGAAACGCTAACAACGCAGCCACATACGCAATTGCGGTCATGGTTACTAACTGCAATAAAGGCCATTTCCAGGTGTTAGTTTCTCTTTTTACAATTGCAAGGGTACTCATACACTGCATTGCAAAGGCATAAAACAACAGCAAACTTACTCCACTAGCAAAGGTGAAAAGAGGTCCTCCCAGGATATGGTTGGTCTCCGATGCCATTCTTGCTTTAATAGTTTCTTCTTCGTCACTACCTACGCTATAAATAGTAGCCAAAGTACCCACAAAAACTTCTCTTGCTGCAAAAGAACTTACAAGGGCTATGCCAATTTTCCAGTCATATCCCAATGGAGCTACAGCCGGTTCAATCGCTTTTCCAATATTCCCGATATACGAATGCTGAAGCTTATAGGAAGCCACCAGTTCATCGATCTCGTCTTCGGGCAAGTAGGTTTCACTGTACTCGGTTTCGACTATCTCACGGGCATTGCTAAAGTTATCTCCCGGCCCATAACTGGCCAGTACCCATAAAATTATAGATATCGCAAGGATGATCTTTCCGGCACCCAGGACAAAGGCTTTTGTCTTCTCCACTACATTAATGCCCACATTTTTAATCATTGGCACTTTATAATTGGGCATTTCAATAACGAAATACGATTTGCTTTTGATCTTAAGGATCTTGTGCAGTATCCAGGCAGATCCTATGGCCATTGAAAAACCAAGAAGGTACAACAGCATGAGCGTTAAACCCTGAAGGTTAAATCCCATAAAGGACTTATCGGGAATTACAAGTGCTATAATGATAAGGTATACCGGTAACCGGGCAGAGCAGGTTGTAAAAGGAACTACAAGGATGGTTATCAATCTTTCTTTCCAGTCTTCAATGTTCCTGGAGGCCATAACCGCAGGGATAGCACAGGCAGTACCCGATACCAGTGGCACAACACTTTTTCCACTAAGGCCAAAGCGGCGCATGGTCCTGTCCATAAGGAACACCACACGGCTCATGTAACCACTTTCTTCTAAGATTGAAATGAACAAAAAGAGAAAAGCGATCTGTGGAATAAATATTACAATGCCTCCCAGCCCGGGGATGATCCCTTCGGCAATAAGATCTGTAAAGGGTCCCGGAGGCATAAAATCCCTGGTGATCTCACTAAGCTTTGCAAAAGAGGCATCAATAAAATCCATAGGATAACTCGACCAGTCATAGATGGCCTGGAAAATAAGAAGCAGAATAGCAAAGAAGATCACATAACCCCAAATTTTATGGGTGAGGATCCTGTCCATTTGAGCACGTAAACCTCTGGCAGCATTTACATCTACCGTCATTGTCTCTTTAAGGACATTATTAATAAATTGATATCGCAGGATGGTCTCTTTTTGCTGCATCCTCTTAAGAGCTCCCTCATCTTTGGTCACAAAATCTTCTCTAAGAGTATCACTGTTCCGGTTTACATTCCCAAAATTCACGTCCTGGGTAATTACCAGCCAAAGTTTATATAATGATTGATTAGGAAAGGCATTTCTCAACCTGCCAAAATATTCGGGATCCATTTTGGATGCGTGAAGACAAGGTTCGGTAGAAATGTGCCGGTAATTTAAAATATGCTCTTTTAGCTCATCAATTCCGGTTTTTTTCCTTGCACTTACCAAAGCTACTTTTGTCTTCAATTGCTTTTCAAGAGCAGGAACATCAATTGAAATTCCTTTGCGCTTCATCCTGTCGGCCATGTTGATGACCAGGATCGTAGGGATCTCAAGATCCTTGATCTGGGTGAAAAGCAAAAGGTTGCGTTTCAGGTTTTCCACGTCGCTCACAACTACCGCAACATCTGGGTAATCCTTGTCATTTTTATTCAGAAGTAGCTCAATGACAACATTTTCATCAAGAGATGATGCATTAAGACTATATGTGCCGGGAAGGTCTAGAATGTGAGCTTTAACATTCCGCGGAAGTTTACAAACTCCTTCTTTCTTCTCTACCGTGATCCCCGGGTAATTTCCTACCTGCTGGTTTAGACCTGTGAGCTGATTGAAAACAGAAGTCTTCCCGGTGTTAGGATTGCCAATTAATGCAACATTTATTTGTTTGGCCATGGTCAGGGAATAATTTCAATTTCAATTTGCAGGGCTGTCTCTTTTCTTATTGCCAGGTGACTGCCGTTAATATTGAGATAAAGCGGATCCCTGAATGGAGCGGTTTGTACCAGTTCAACTTCATTACCCGGCAGGCATCCCATCTCGAGAAGTTTTAGCGGAATTACCTCTGCTGAAATTTCCTTGATTATGCCTCGCTGGCCCCTTTTAAGATCGGCAATGGTAGTGGTCAATGTTTATTTAGATTGATTTTAAACAAGGCAAAAATAAGGCAAAATATACACTTACAAAAACTTGCACCCACAAAAGAAATTTTTATTAAGGCTTTCCTGATAAAGATCAGCTTAACGATCTTCTTTTTTAAGGATTTCAATGTCGTGCATGAGTTCTTCAATGGCCTTGGGATCTGTACCATCATAAAAGCCTCTTATCCTCTTTTCCCTGTCCACGAGGACAAAATTCTCTGTATGTATCATGTCGAAGGTACCACCATCTCCATCAGATTTTGCTGCTAGATATGATTTTCTCGCCAGTTCATAAATCTCCTTTTTATCCCCCGTTACCAGGTTCCACTTTTCATCATTAACCCCTTTTTCATCGGCATATTTTCTTAGCACAGGAACGCTATCATGATTGGGTATTACTGTGTGTGAAAGTAACAGGATGTCCTTGTCGTTCTTTAGCTTCTCCTGGATTTGCAGCATATGATCTGTCATGATCGGGCAAATAGTTTGGCAAGTAGTGAAGAAGAAATCGGCTACATAGATCTTGTCTTTATAGAAATTCTGAGTGATAGTATCGCCGTTCTGGTTGTATAGCTTAAAGTCTTTGATGGTGTGATATTTCCGTACCTCCTGCATGGTGGAATCTACCAGCTCGCTATTCACCATGTTTGGCTGGAAGACAGGAAGCCTTTCTTCGGGCTTCAGGATGTTATAAATGATCGTTATGATGATCGCCGAGAGCACAAAGAGAAAGATTCCGAAGAACTTATATTTCGCGAAAAAGCTAAGCATAGCATTTATTTGGATACAAAATTACGATTCTAAACGGCATTTTTGAGATCCCACCACCTTAAAAAAATTTGTTCCTGAACCTACTCTCCTTTTAAGCTTTTTTGAGAACCATTAAAAGGTTACTTTTGTGCGATTTTAATTTAGCCAGATCGCGTATGGATCCGTTTTTTATAAAAGCATTACAGTTAATACTCAGTTTATCCATTCTCATTGTTCTTCACGAACTTGGGCACTTTATTCCGGCGAAAATGTTCGGAATAAAAGTGGAGAAATTTTTCCTCTTTTTTGACGTAAAATTTGCTCTTTTCAAGAAGAAGATAGGAGATACCGTTTATGGAATTGGATGGCTTCCCCTGGGAGGTTACGTCAAGATTGCCGGGATGATCGATGAAAGCATGGACAAGGAGCAAATGGCCCAGGCACCAAAGCCCTGGGAATTTAGGAGCAAACCTGCATGGCAACGATTAATCGTGATGGTAGGAGGAGTTACCGTAAACATTGTTCTAGGATTTGTTATTTATATGATGGTGGTATTCACCTGGGGAAGTCCTTATATTTCACCAGATGATATGCCCAATGGTTTTGCCGTAGACGACACCTTCAAGGAATTTGGTTTTCGCGATGGTGACCAGGTTTTGCAGGTGAATGGGGAAGACCTTAAGAACAGCATAGATATCAACAAATACCTTTTTTTAAGGGATGTTAATAATATCACTGTTAAACACCAGGACGGGCAGCAGGAAACAATTTCTGTTCCCGAAGAAATAGGCTCGAAAATGTTCCAGGAGGGCGTCATGCAGCCTTTTGTTCCAATTGAATATCCTGTGCTGGATTCTGTTGTTGCAGGTAGTCCTGCAGCTCTCGCCGGTCTCCAAAAAGGGGACGTTATCATCTCTATAAATGATATCGAGATAGGATACTGGCATGAACTTACCCGTGAAATTGAGGAGAATGAAGGAGAGCCCTTAAACATCATTTTTAGAAGGGATGGAGAATTTCAAAGTGTAGAGCTGGATGAGCAAAAAGCCAAAATCCTGGAAAATGGTATGATAGAGATCTCTGTTACGCCAAATGCTGAAGGAGAAATTGGAATTTCAAAGTCTTACAGCATCTCTGTGCAGCGTGAAAAATATTCTCTTGCCGAAAGTGTAAGCAAAGGTTTTGACCTTGCTTACTGGACGCTGCATGATTATGTGGCGCAGTTTAAATATGTTTTCACTAAAAAAGGAGCGACCCAGGTTGGTGGTTTTGGTGCTATAGGAGGTCTCTTCCCCGATGCGTGGAACTGGCAGGCCTTCTGGATGACCACTGCGTTTATCTCCATAATACTTGCTTTTATGAATATTCTACCCATTCCGGCGCTTGACGGGGGGCACGTGGTATTCCTCCTTTACGAAATGGTAACGGGCAGGACACCAAATGAAAAATTTATGGAATATGCACAGCTTGTTGGTTTCGTAATCCTAATTGCACTGGTATTGTTTGCGAACGGAAATGATATCTACCGCTGGCTCTTTGAATAAAATATTGAAATAAATTAAATTATATAAGGCCGAAAAATGATATTTTCGGCCTTTATTTTTTGAACTTTATGAAAACTTATTTCTCTTTCTCTGCTTCGGAATACCTTCGGAAAATGTCATTTTTGGCGGGTATCCTTTTTCTGGTTTCCTGTTCTTCAGATAATGCAGATGATCCTGCGCCGCCTGAAGTTGAGCCGCAAACTGAAACTATTGTCATCTACTCCATCAATGATCCACACGGGAGGATCCACAACTTCGGAAGGATAAAGGCAATTATTGATGCCGAAAAAGAAACTGAATCCCAGGTCTTCTTTGTCTCTGGCGGGGATATTTTCTCGGGAAATCCCATTGTTGACTACCACCCCGAGAAAGGATTTCCCATGGTTGATCTAATGGGCAGGGCCGGGATGGATGTGAGTGCTTTGGGGAACCACGAGTTCGATTACGGGCAGGAGGTGCTACAAAAAAGAATGTTGCAGTCCCAATTTCCTTTTCTTTGTGCAAACATTGAAAGCAGCAGTTCAGGCTTTACCATTCCGCAGGGAAAAGTGGTTCTTGGAAAAGATGGATTTGAAATAGCCTTTATAAGTGTTGTGGAAACAGGATCGGCAGATAATAAGCCATTGTCTCACCCAAAGAAACTTAAGGGCCTGGAATTTAAGGAAGGTGTAAACGCTATGGGAAAATACCGGAATGATCCCGAAGTAATGGCAGCCGACCTTGTGGTGGCGCTAACACATTATGGAAGGGAAGGGGATAAGATGATCCTGGAGCAGCATGATTTTGTTGATCTTGTAGTAGGAGGTCATAATCATGCGGTGTACAGCCAAAAAGTAGCGGGACGATACATGGTGCAATCAGGATCAAACCTGAAGCTTCTCACAAAATTGAGTCTAACGGTAGAGAATGGAGACGTTGTAGATTACCGGCATGAGCTCATCGATCTTGATATGGTGACCCAAACCGATGAGGAAATTGAGAAGTTGATTTCTGAGTACAACAATAAACCCGAATTCTTTGAGGAAATAGGCACATCCCTGAGAGATCACAGTACCCCCGAAACAGCCTGTTTCTATACCGATGCCATACGTGCAGTAACCGGAGCCGATTTAGTTTTTCAAAACTACGGCGGAATTCGTGCCGGACTGGACTATGGAAGTATCACACCTTTCGATCTTTACACCATAGATCCTTTTCAAAATGGGCTGGATTCTTTCAACATGACCGTTGAGCAGCTAGAAACTTTCCTTAATGCCGATTACGCCCCTTCCCTGGCTTATTCAGGGATTAAAATGGAGTACAGGAATGGAAGAGTAGAACTCATTGCAGCCAATGGCAAAATGATGGACGATGCCACCGCGATTACTGTGGCCATAAATGATTACCTGTCCCACGTCTATGAGCAGGATTTTCAACAGCCTACTAAAACCTATGATAAAACTACAGCCGAGTATTTAATAGATTACCTGGAGCAATACCAGTCTACTATCGATAACGCCGGCTGTAACCGAAGTATATAAGCCTTTTAAAAAAGGCATTTTTGAGAGGGAATTACAAGCACTAAGAATAAAAAAAAAGAACCTGAACTTGTTTCAGGTTCTTTTTGATTCTGATAATTAGATTAAGATTACCCTTAATAGGATGGCATTTTAATAGCTTTTACGACTGCCTCTTGTTTCTCCTCCTCTTAGGCTTCCCTCGATCCCGATGGCTATCGGGACTGCCCAACATAAGACAATAAAAAAGCCGACCACATGGTCGGCTTTATAAAGCTCCTCCTTCCCGATAGGAATCGGGACAAGCAATGGGCTCGAACCAACCCCGATAGCTATCGGGGCTCTGATTAACAGTCAGAATAAGTATTCTTTAGCTTCGCAAGCATTTCAGGATATTTTTTTAGGTTCTCAATGTAAACTTTACTTTTCATTCTTTTTATATGGCGCTCAACAGCTAAAGCCTGGACTTTATTTTTACACTCAATTTGTAAAAACAATATCCAGTCATCTGCTTTTCCTGTAAACTTATTGGAATGAGCTATAGAATGAAAATTCATTCTCACATCAAGATCATTTGTATATCCTGTATAGAATCTATTCAATTTTTTAGAATGGAGAATATAAACTGTAGCCATAATTTAAAAACAGAAAGCCCCACATAAAAATGTGGGGCTTTGTTGCTCCTCCTCTTGGGCTCGAACCAAGGACCCTCTGATTAACAGTCAGATGCTCTAACCAACTGAGCTAAGGAGGA